>JARGOF010000060.1 GCA_029212415.1 Rhizobiaceae bacterium
GGTATCGGCGCCATCAATCCGTGCGGCAACCTCGGTCCCGACACCGCGCCGCAAATCCGCGCCAAAACCGGGCGGGATCTGCAACGCCAGCGTCAGTTCGCCACTGGCCATCCGCTGTTCCAGCGCATTTGAATCGAGGATCGGCGCTCGGGTCAAAAACCAATGGGAGTCTTCAAATGCAGAAAGATAGGCCCGGCTTTCAGCGCTGCGGTCCTGATCCAGGGCTGCGAAGGGGATATTGCGCACCTCCTGCGAAATGCCGAATGACATGATCAACAACAGCATGGCGGTGCCCAGAAAGGCAAAGGCAAGCCGCACCGGATCGCGCCGGACCTGCATCGCCTCGCGCGTGGTGTAGGCCCACAAGCGGCGCAGACTGAAGCCACTCGCATTGTCGAGACTATGGGATGTGGAAACGAGCGAAGTGGCGCTGGCAGGTTCAGTCGGAATTTTCGCCGAAATATAGGCGATGAATGCTTCTTCCAGCGACGTTGCTTTGCGTGAGGCGATGATTGCGTCAGGACTGTCTGTAACAAGCACCTTTCCCGCATGCATCAGCGAAATTCGATCGCAGCGCATTGCCTCGTCCATGAAATGGGTTGAGACAAAGATCGTGACCTGATCGTTTCGCGACAGATCGAGCAAAAGCTTCCAGAAATCATCACGCGCCTGCGGATCGACGCCGGATGTCGGTTCATCGAGGATCAGGATTTCGGGCGCATGAATTACCGCCACCGCCAATGAAAGCCGTTGGCGCAGGCCCAGAGGCAAAGCATCGGCTCGCTGTTCGAGATATTCTTCAAGTTCAAAACGTGGCACCAGATCCAACATGCGTTGATTTGTAAGTGCCCGTCCTAAGTGAAACAGTCGCGCGTGTAACAACAGGTTTTCACGAACGCTTAACTCGCCATAAAGAGAAAACGCCTGCGACATAAAACCGACGCGGCGGCGGGCTTGCGGGTCCTGAGCGTCGACAGGGTGGCCGAATATCCATGCCTCGCCTTCGGTAGCTGGCAAAAGCCCAGTCAGTATTTTCATTGTGGTGGTTTTGCCGCAGCCATTGGAGCCGAGAAAGCCGAATATCTCGCCGCGGGCGATGTCGAAATTGACGCTGTCAACGGCGGTGAAGTCGCCAAAGCGTCGGGTCAGGTTCCGTGCCCGTATTGCAGGTTCCTCGGGTGGGGGTAGGGGAGTAGGTTTATCTGTCGGTGCGGCTGTTTCCGCTCTGGATGGGACGGCATGGGTATTGGCGGGGCTGTCGGACACTGCGTCCACATCCGCCTGCAACAGCGCAACATATGCCGCGCCGACTGAAGTAGTCGCGGTCTGTAGCATCAGATCGGCGGGGCTGGCCTTGGCCAGAACGCGGCCGCCGTTCATCGCAACCAGATGATCAAATCGCGCGGCTTCCTCCATATAGGCGGTGGAAACCAATACGCTCATCTGAGGTCGATCGACGCGGATTGCGTCGATCAGGTCCCAGAACTGACGTCGCGACAGTGGATCGACTCCTGTCGTTGGCTCATCCAGAAGCAGGAAATCGGGATCGTGGATCAATGCCGAACATAGGCCGAGCTTCTGTTTCATGCCCCCGGAAAGCTTGCCTGCCGGGCGCTCCAAAAAGGGGTGCAGCCCAGTGGCTCGAGTGAGAAGGTCGATGCGCCGGGTGCGTTCGACCCGGTTCAATCCAAAGAGCTTGCCGAAAAATTCCAGATTCTCGCGTAACGACAGGTCATGGTAGAGGTTGCGCCCCAGCCCTTGTGGCATGTAGGCGATGCGTCCACCAATGGCATTGCGGTGACGCGTATCGGCCATGCTCCCGCCCAGAGTCCTGACTGTGCCTTCTTGAATCCGTTTTGCGCCGGCGATCAGCCCCATGAGCGTCGATTTGCCTACGCCATCGGGACCGATCAACCCGATCATCCGCCCAGCCGGGACGACAAGGTTCAGGCCGTCCAGCGCCTTCACTTTGCCGAACTGGTGACCGACCTGCTCAAGCCGAGCGACGGGATCGGTCTGTCCAGGCTTGCTTTGAGTGGTCATGGCGTTTTCCGTGGTTCTGGAGACGCGGGCAACGTCGCGGCAAGCGGCGGGGTCAAGCCGGCGGGCCATTCAGGCAGACTGCCGTCTGCCCGCGCCAGCCGGACCCAGGCGAGACCGCGCACTCCGGTTTTCACCTGATCGATGCGCGAGGCCACCCATTCGGGCGGAATTCGCACGCGTAGACGAAACATCAGATTTTCGCGCTCAGTCAGGGTTTCCACCTGTTTGGGTGTGAACTGAGCCTGCGGCGAGACAAATATCACTGTTGCCGGGATTGTCATATCGGGCATGATATCGGCCACGATGCGGGCTTCGTCCCCGAGGCGAACGCGGGGCGCTTCGCTCGCGGGCAGGAAGAATTCCATATAGACATTTTCGAGGCTGACAAGCGTCAGAATCTTTCCACCACTGCCCAACACCTCGCCCGGTTGCGCCAATCGGTATAGTATCCGCGCAGCACCACTTGCATAAAGCGTTGCATCCTCAATGCGCGCCGCAATCTCGGCCCGGGAAGCCGCCTCCGCATCGACTGTGCGTTCCTGTGCGTGTTGGGTTGCCTGAGCAGCGGTCAATGCAGCTTCAGCCACCTGCGTTTCGGTGCGCCGAATTTCTCGATTCTGGAGCGAGCCGACATTGCGCTCGCTCAGTGTCTCAGCGCGGGTCTGCTCACTTTGCGCCAGGGCCAGCCGAGCACGGGCTTCGACCACATGGGCTGCAGCGACACCAACGCCGGCTTTTGCGCTGGCTACCGCCGCATCGGAACGGGCCAGTTGGGCGCGCAGTTCCGCCGTATCCATAATCGCCAAAACGTCACCATGATGTACCAGATCGCCCTCACGAACCCGAATTTCCGCCACCCGTCCCGACAACCTCGGCGATATATCGATCAGATCTGCTTCAATCCGGCCGTTACTGCGTGCAAAGCCTTCGGGTGGCAGACCAGATGGTTTCAGCAGAACAGTCCAGGCACCGAAGCTCAGCAGCCCAGCAAGCGCGATTACAATAATCCAGACGGAATTCTTGCGTGACATCAGTTTCGTCTCCTTGTGAACCTGCTGTGGTCGCGGTTATCGGAATAGTGCCTGACGACAGCATTCAGGTGGCCGACAGCGATCGTATTCCTGTCGCGCGGTTATCTTTTCCAAGAGTTTCAACGAGGATCAGCAAAGCTTTCTCAGCCGTCGAAATCAAACCTTCCTCAATCAAGCCGCAGAAGTTGATTGCCTATTGCCAGAACGTGTCCCCGAGCCATAGGAACGAATGCCGGTATGTTGTGACATGCCGCAATCGATGAGAAGGCGTTGATCTCGGTGTTGCCCCAAGGCCGTGCTTCGAACGTTCAGATGCATTTTCTCTCCTCTGGCTTCGCGGCATCATGCATGAGGCCTGCGCGGTAGATCGCGAAGACCCGCGGCGCGTCGGCCCGCATCTGGTCCTGATCGCCGCTGATGAGCGCCTGCACCACCAGGCCCTGGATCATGCCGAGAAAAAGGGTTGCCGCCGCCGCCTCGTCGAGGTCGCTCGGCAGTTTGCCAGAACTTCTGCCTGCCGCCAATATGCGGCGGAGCCGGGTGGTATAATTCGAGGTCAGGGCATGCGCCGCCTGCTTGGCCGGAGTTGCCCCGGCGCGTTGGAGTTGTCCCATTAAAATTCGCGGCACACCCGGGTGTTCGGCCACGAAAGCAATATGCGCCATGAAGGTTGCCTCCAACGCGGCGGCCGGATCAGATTCGCCGCCGGCCACTTTGTCGATGCGTTCAAATAGGCGATTTGAAACCCAGTTTATCACATCGCGCCAGATGGCGTCCTTGGTCGGGAAATGTCTGAACAGAGCGCCCTGACTGAGTTTCATCCGCCCCGCAATGGCTGTTGTGGTGATGTCCTCAGGATTTTTTGCAGCAGCAAGCTCTATGACCGCCTCGACAGCTTCGTTGCGTCGTTCTTTGGTTGGTAGATATTTTGCGCGGGGCATTGGAGCGACCTATAAAAAATGTGACCACATACTTTCTAATTGATTTTTTCAGAATTTTAAACCGTTTTCCTACCGATTATTCAAAAAATTGACAGTTTATGGAGAAAAACGCGCTTTACAAAGTGAGTAAGCTATTACATATATGGCAAACAGAAAATCCAAATTTGTTTTATTCAGGGATGCCGCAATGTGCTACGTCGTCAAATTTTCCAGTATTTTGTTACTGACTGTGGGCATGTTTGCTGCTGTTCCAGCCTTGGCCAAAACGTTGACGCAGGCACAGATTGCCGATCAGATTGTTGACAAAAATCTGATCGGCCACCGCAAAGGTGTGACCGTGCGGCTGCGTTACAATTCCGATGGAAGTGTGGAGATGAAAGCGGCATTTATCGCTGGCGCAGGCACTTGGGCTTTTGTGGGTGATGGGCTCTGCATGATGATGACAAAAGGTCCGAAGCGTGGAAAAACCTGCACCGGCTTCGAGGATCTCGGTGACGGCTCTTTCCGCAATTCGGAAGGGATGATTCTGCAGGTCAGCAAGTGACGCAGGGCAAAACAAGACCGCGAGAGGCGACGGTGCCGGAAAGTGGTTTTGTATCGCCGCGTTGACTCTTTCGTATTTTAAGCGACGATGTCGGAGGTAACGGAAATGACACGCAATCGACTGATTGGTGCAGTGGCAATCGCATTTGGTGCGTTGACACTGTGGTCTGGCGGAATGGTGCTGTTCGGACCTGACGCGGCACGTGTCGCGGCGGGGCGGTTTGTGCCCTTTGTGCTTTGGTTCAATTTCCTGTCAGGCGCCGTCTATATCGCCGCTGGAATCGGCATCTTGCAGGGGCGCCGTTTCGGCAAGATGCTGGCCAGCGCTCTGGCCGTCGCATTGGCCGTGCTGTTCGCGAGCTTTCTTGTAAGCATCGCCGGTGGCCAGGAATGGGAATTGCGAACCATGGTTGCACTCGTGATACGCTTCGCATTCTGGTTCCTGGCTGCCTGGGCGTGCGTAACCACGAGGCCTGAAAACAGAAGCGTCCAAAGCTGAAGCCGGACTGCTTCAACCAATGACGCCGGAGGTTTCTGCGCACAGAGACCTGATTGAAAAGGAGACCGCTCTTGCACCGCAGTTCCGCTTTCTGGTTTCTCCCACCGGTCGTGCTGGGAATAGTCGTTGCCGCCATCTTCATCAGTCAGGCGGAGGGGCCAGCACGATTGGAAGATTCTTTGGTGGGCCAAACGGTGCGCACGGTTTCGCTCCAACCGGTCGGCATCGCCCCTGTGGCTCGTGGTTGGGGCGATGTGGACGCGGCAGAATCCTGGTCGGCGGTATCCGAGGTCAAGGGCCAGGTGATCTGGCGCCATCCCGATTTGGACAGCGGTAAAGTGATTGCCAGCGGCACCAAAGTGCTTGAAATCGATCCGGCCGATTACCGGCTGGCCATCGTTCAGGCGGAAGCAGATCTCGCCGCCTTTGCCTCCGAATCGATGCAGATCGACGCGGAAGAACAAAACACAAGCCGAATTCTGAATCTGGAAGAAGCACGACTGGCACTGTCGGAAACGGAACTTTCGCGCAACCGCGATCTTCTTGCAAAAGGAGTGACGGCGCAGACCCGCGTCGATGAGGCCGAGCGTGCAACGCTTCTGGCCCGGCGCAGTGTCGTTGAACTGAAAAATACGCTTGCCCTGATTGCACCGCGCCGCGCCGCGCTTGCAGCGCAGATCGCCCGCACCAAAGCTGCTTTAGCCCGAAATCAGCGCGACCTGGATCATACCTCCATCATCACACCCTATGATGTGCGGGTCACCTCGGTGACCGTCGAACGGTTTCAATATGTCAATGTTGGTCAGACGCTGGTGACGGCGGACGGTGTGGCCCGGGTTGACGTGGTCGTGCAATTGCCTTTTGCCGTGTTCCGACGCCTGTTATACGGGACCGAACCGGTCGAGGATACGTTGGCAGCGATCCGCAAGGGTCCATCCAGCCGGATAGAGGTTGTGGTGCGGCTGGTGTCCGACCCCACACAAACGTGGGGTGCCACCCTGACCCGCGTCGAGGGTACACTGGATGCGCGGGCGCGGACAGTACCCATTGTGGTTACAGTTGACGATCCCTACGGCGATTCCAATCCGCCGTTACGTCCGCCGCTGTTGCCCAACATGCAGGTCGAGGTCACCCTGACCGGTCGTACCATTGCCGGCTCTGTGGTCATCCCGGAAACGGCGCTGCACGGCGATCAGGTCTATCTTGCCGATACCCAGGATCAGCTTGAATTGCGCCCGGTGATCGAGGCTTTTCGGCAGGATGGTCTCGTGGTGATTTCAGATGGCTTGAGAGCGGGTGACCGTCTGTTGCTTGATGACATCACGCCGGCAATTCCTGGTGCCAAGCTGTTGCCGATCGAGGAAAAACCATGATTCGTTGGTTTGCCGCCCATCCGACGGCCTCGAATCTGCTGCTCCTGCTCTTCATCGCCGCCGGGTTGTTCGCGTTTCCGACCTTGAAGCGGGAGACTTTTCCAGATTTTCGCCCCGTCGAAGCGGAAATTTCCATCGTCTATCGTGGCGCCACAGCGCAGGACGTGGAAACCGCGATTTGTCGTCCACTGTGGGACGCGTTGCAGTCCGTCGATGGGCTGGAAGAAGTTGTTTGCATTGCCCAGGACAGCAATGCTCGCGCTGTCGCTACGCTGATAACAGGGGGCGACGCGCTGCGTTTTGTCAACGAAGTGCGCACGGAAGTTGGCGCCATCGACAGTTTTCCTGCACGCGCCGACCCTGCGGTTGTGCGCGAACTGCACCGGACCGACCTGGTAACATCAGTTGCGGTTTCGGGCGAACTTCCGGCGCGTGAACTGGAGCTTTTCGCCTCCGCCCTCTCGGATCGGATCTCGACCCTTCCAGATGTAGCCAGGGTCGTCACGTCGGGTTTCGGAGATCGTCAACTGCGTATTGAAGTGCCGCGTGCTGTAATGGCTCAGCACGGACTGACTGCTGAGACCCTGGCCGGCATTCTCGGCACACAAAGTCTTGACCGTCCGCTTGGTACACTTGAAACCTCGGAGGCGGATCTGAGCCTGCGCTTTACCGAAGAGCGGCGCAGCGCACCGGAGCTTGCAGCGATCCCGGTGCTGACTTTGACCAACGGTGCCACCCTGACACTGGGTGAAATCGCGCAGATAAGCGACCATTACAGACCCGCCGAGGAGCGGGCGCAGATCAACGGTACCCGGGCGATGCTGCTGGGCGTGCACAAATCGCTCAATGCTGACGCCCTGCGCGCGCTGGACTCGGTCAAGGAGATGGTTGGGCAAGAAAATGCCAAACTGCCGCCGACGATACGCGTTGAAGTGGTGCAGGATGTGACCTCGATTATCCGGGATCGGTTGGCGATGCTGGTCAGCAACGGTGCCATCGGGCTGGTGCTGGTGATCCTGGTGATGAGCCTGTTCTTCCGTCCAGGCTACGCGATCTGGGTCGCCATGGGATTGCCCGTGGCATTTCTCGGCGCTTTTGTCTGGATGGCGCTATCTGGGCTTTCGGTGAACATGATAACCTTGGTCGCCTTGCTGATGGCAATCGGCATTGTCATGGATGATTCCATTGTGATTTCCGATTCCATTGCCACCGCAGCCGCCGAGACTGGTAACAATCTCGATTCCGTTACAAGCGGTGTGATGGCGGTTACGCCGGGCGTACTTTCATCCTTCCTGACAACGGTTGCTGTTTTTGCACCGCTCTCGTTCCTTTCCGGCGATCTTGGCAAAGTGCTTGAGGTTCTGCCGGTGGTGTTGCTTGCTGCGCTGGCGGCCAGTCTGGTAGAGGCCTTCTTGATCTTGCCGCACCATCTCAAGCAGGGACTGTCCGGCAGTGCAAAGCCACCCTCGCGGTTCCGCCTGAAATTTGATGCCGGATTCAATGTGCTCCGCGACCGATGGGTCGGGCGTATTGCCGATCAGGCGATAGGCTGGCGATATGTGGTGGTCGGGCTTTCGATCGGTGCCCTGATACTGACAGCTGGCGCGATGGCCGGCGGTTTGGTCAAGCGAGAAGCAATGCCGGAGATCGATGGCGATGTGCTGGAAGCACGTATCATGCTCGCCCAGGGCACACCGCTGGCCCGGACAGAAGCCGTGGTGAAAAAGGTCGAAACGGCGTTGGCGCGGGTCAGTGAACGATTCTCGCCGGATCAGCCGGACGGCCAGGCACTTGTTCAGCGCACGATTTCCCGGTTCAATTACAATGTCTCGGCGTCCGAAAGCGGAGCACACCTGGCCACAGTTTCAGCCGACCTGCTGAATGCAGAGATTAGAAACACGACATTGGACGAGATTATTTCAGCCTGGCGCGAAGAGGCTGAACCGCTGCCCGGCGTGATATCGTTGATCGTGGCCGAACCCGGCATCGGTCCGCAGGGGATCGCCGTCGAATTGCGCTTGTCGCATCCGGATCTGGATGTGTTGCTGGTGGTAGGTGCAATCACGCGGAACGAGCTGGAAAGCTATGAGGGTGTGCGCAATACAATGGTTGATATGCGCCCCGGAAAGACCGAACTGCGGTTTCAATTGGCACCGGGGGCACGCCCTTTGGGATTGACCTCCGCAGATGTCGCCGGTCAGATCAGCGCGGCTTATCTGGGCACTCGGCTTGTCGACGTGCGGCAGGGCGATATCACCCGAGAAATCGAGGTCATTCTGTCACAGGATGACCGTGACAGCCGGACCGATCTGGAAAATTTTACCATTACCTTGCCGGATGGCACGGGAGTCCCATTGGCCACGGTTGCCGATTGGAAGGAAGCTCGCGGCTGGGGCAGCATCACCCAGGTGGATGGCTTACGCACCGTCACCGTGCAGGCCGATGTCGATGGTCGCTATGGCAATGCCGATGCGATCACAGCGCATTTGGTCAAGGGTTTTCTGCCGGATCTGATTGCGGTGACGCCGGGTTTGCGCTTCGAAATTCTCGGTCAGGCCGCCAATTCCGCAGAAACCGTCAGTTCGATCATGGTCGGTTTTCTGATCGGCCTTGTCGGCATATATCTCGTTTTGTCGTTTCAGTTCCGCAGCTATGTCGAACCGGTGATTGTCATTTTGACCATCCCGCTGGCATTTCTCGGGGTGATCTGGGGCCATGCGATCATGGGGTACAATATTTCGATGCCCTCGCTGGTGGGAGCGGCCTCGCTGGCCGGGATCGTCGTAAACAACGCCATTTTGCTGATTGAGGTGATCAAGGACAAAGTCGGTCCCAAGATAACCGTGACCGAGGCCGCGGGACTGGCCGTGCGGGCGCGATTCCGGCCAATCTTCGTGTCGGTCACGACCACGATCCTCGGTATGGCGCCGCTGTTGCTCGAAACCTCGACCCAGGCACAGACGCTCAAGCCGCTGGTAATATCGGTGGTATTCGGGCTCCTGACCTCGACCACGCTGCTGCTGCTGGTGCTTCCGGCGCTTTATGTAATTCTCGCCGAGTTGGGGTTTGCTCGTGCGGGTCGGGCGGCGTCTCAGACATGAAACGCGCCGCTGTCGGGCAGGCGACTGGTGCAGATTATCCTTGCGTCTCTTCTAAAGAATCCAGCACTTCGACACGACGTCAACTGTGTCGCGATAAATGGGCTTTGTTGCCTTTAGCGAACGCATTAGTGTTTTTATTGGCGAAAAACCAATTACCACCGCACAGGCATGAGGTTTTTGAATGAGTTTGTTCTTTGCGCAACCAAAAGACAGGAAGATCTCTATGAGTGGGTCTTTGCGTGTCGATCTGTTCATACTCATCCTATTGGTTTTCATGAATGGATGCGCGACACTGCCCCGTACGGCGGTTGCAGAAGCGGATCAGAGTGCCGTTGAGATTCAGGGCTTTACCGGTATCAGATTTTGGGGTGACGGTCCTTCAAACAAGCTTGGTCCGCGTAAATCCATGCCCATACTGCCAGTGAAAGCTGGCCAGATCAGTTATCTGGTGCTTTCGGGGGGTGGTTCTGGGGGCGCTTTTGGCGCCGGGATTCTGACCGGGTGGACAATGGCAGGAACCAGGCCAATATTCGATATTGTGAGCGGTGTAAGTACCGGAGCGCTCATTGCGCCATTCGCATTTCTCGGATCTTCCTACGATCCTGCTCTTGTCGAATTGTACACGAGCGGGATTGCCGAAACGCTTTTCAGGCCGCGACCGATCCTTGCGCTTATGGGGTCAGCCCTTTCTGATCCCCTACCATTGCGGAGTCTAGTGGAACGCTATGCTACCCACGAAATGCTCCAGCAAATCGCGGTAGAACATGCAAAGGGGCGTCGCTTTTTTGTTGCCACAACAAATCTGGATGCACAACGAACCGTCATATGGGATATGGGTGCAATCGCGGCAAGCGGCCACCCGCAGGCACTGGCTCTATTTCGCAAGGTACTCATAGCCTCCGCAAGCATCCCGGCATTATTCCCGCCAGTGATGATTGACGTGACAGTGAATGGAAAACGGTTTGAGGAGATGCATTCCGACGGTGGCGTTACCACACAATTGTTCACGGCCCCCGAATCCCTTCTGGCTTCGAACCATGGAAAACCACCGGTCAGGGCAAAAAATGTTGATCTCTACATCATTCTCAATAGCATGCTGGAACCGGAGTTCGAGACAGTGAGACCAACGACGATGGCGATCGCCGGCAGGGCCTATTCAACATTGGTCAAGACTCATGCACGGGCTACCGTCAATGCGACATATACTTTGACGCAGCGATTGGGAGTTAATTTCAACCTTACTTACCTCGATGAGGTTGTTCCTTACGACCTCAAGGATCCGTTCAACACTGAATATATGCGTCGCCTATTCGCGATCGGCCACGAAAAGGCGTTGTCGGCAAATATCTGGAGGAAAAGCCCTCCGGCGGCCAGCGATGAGAATGCTGGTGTGAAAATCGACAACTGAAGTGACCGGATGATCTGGTCGTTGGTAGAAGTACACACTCATTGGTTCTCGCTGCTTAGGTTTGGTCAGGATTAATTTATCTTGCAATGCGCGTACCCGTCGGTGCAAGCAATCGGAACGACGCAGATGACGCAGATAATGACGAAAAACGACCGGCTGTGCCGATTGATGACGCGATCAACAACTGATGGTGCCCTTGTCATTTGGTATCGATGGCGTCGCGAGGATCAAACAGTCATCCAGGCAGTGCTGTGTTCACGCAGGCAGGTTACTGATCTGGCTACGGCTTTTGGTGTGACGCCGCTGGCTAGGAAACCTCAACCTGTCTGTTCCATATTTCGCTTGGAGCGTCCGGGTCGGCGAGGGTGGCAGACGCAATCCCCGTCAGGCCAAGAAATGGCTCAACAGGGCCCGCAAATCCGGTCATCCGGGTGCTGCAGCGCTGTTTGGTGACACGATTTTTCAGGAAGGCCACACAGTGCGTGGTCTTGCCTATATGACGGTGGCTCTGGAACGCTCCAGATCCGGTGATCGCGACTGGATCAGGTCAATCCAGGAGGAAGCCTTTTCCATAGCCGATGAGGCTGACCGGCGCACAGCCATGGCGATGGCGGAAAACATGCTGACCAAAGGTGGCAACTGACCACATCCCGCAGGGCGTTCAATCCAGAACGGATTTGGGGAAATAGAACGAAACCACCCAATTGGGCATATCGACGATTTCCGAGATGCGAAGATCACCGGCAACACTTGTCAGCATATAGGCGTCGACCGCTGAAATCTTGCTTGTGGCGCATATCCAATCGATCATCTGTCGCACGGCGTCACGGGCGGCTTGCATGAGATCAGGTCCAATGCCTGTGGTAACGCGATAACCTTGTCCATCAATGTGATTGGTGACAGGCCCGGCCGTTTCAAGGCGCGGAAAGGCGAAGTTGGCATTCTTGATCAGGTCGATCCTGATTTCAACATCCATGGGGCTCTCAATAGCCGTGCCGCAGACTTCACCGTCTCCCTGGGCCGCATGGGTATCTCCCAGTGAAAGCAGTCCGCCCGTCACCTCGACCGGCAGGTAGAGCGTTGAACCCTTGCAATTGTCGCGAATGTCCAGATTGCCGCCAACGCGACGGGGCGGAACGACGCTATGCAGGCCGGTTTCAGCCAGGGCCAGACCAATGGTTCCGACAAAGGGTTTGAGCGCCACCTGACCCATGGGTGAAAAGGCGGCCGGTCGCTTCAAATTCTTTTCATAGTTCCAGATGTGCAGTGCCGGATCGGGGAAGTCATCTGCCAGCAGGCCAAATCCCGGAATATTCGCCGTCCAGCCCCAGCCTGAGGGGTGGAAATCGAGAAAGGTGATGGCCACAGCATCACCGGGCTCTGCACCGTCAATATGGATTGGGCCGGTCACGGGGTTGACCTGCTCGAATTTCAGCGCGCGCAGATCATCCAGGGTCGAGCCTGCGTGAAGTTGACCGCCAGATGCATCGATCGTTTCGATGGCAATGGTCTGGCCCGGCGTGACACTGAGTGCGGGTGCAAGAGAATTGTCCCAGCCAAAGTGATGATCGTGCTTGTGTATCGTATGATTGCAGCCCATGGCCATTTACTCCATTCTTATGACTTGCGTTTGAGGACCTCTTCGATTTCGCGATTCCCCATGATTCCATTCGGTAGAAATGCCATGACAGCGACAATGACCACCCCGAGGAGCAGGCCTGACAAGCCAAGCATCTGGGGAAGCTTTATCGACAGCAGCGTCGGGCCCGTTTCAAGCCAGCGTACAATTTCCAGGCCGATCGTGATCAACAATGTGCCAAACACGGCACCGGTCACACTGCGCAATCCGCCCAAGATCAGCATGGCGACGGTCAGGAATACGAAGTTGAAATAGAATGGCCGCGCCGAAATCGTGCCGAGGAAAAAGGCGTAGGCTATGCCGGCTGTGGCAAAAAACAATGTGCCCACGACCCAGGCAATGAGCCTGATGCGGTAAACGTTGACCCCCATGGCCCTTGCACCAACTTCATCATCGGCGCAGGCACGCAGTTGCACGCCGAGTGCGCTCTCGCGAAACAGCCGCGCCACGAATATGGCGACGATAACCAGGATGGTGATATGCGGCAGATCAAAGATCTTTGGGATTCCGAAAAAGGCCTGATTGCCTTTGAAAATGTCTGTCCTGTGCAGAAAAATGGAATGCACGATGACAAGAATGGCGATGCTGACGATGGTGACGCCGACACCGGTCAGGCGCGCTATGAACAGGCCGGTAAGAAGGCCCAGAACACCTGTGATGCCGAGAGCAAGAAGCGCGGAGACGATGGGAGATAATTCAAAGGCATTCAGCCCCCAGGGGGCAAGGGGCAATGAAATTGCCTTCATCGCAGCCGGAGTGACGCAGATGGCGGCGACATAGGCCGCAATGCCCATGAAGGCCGAGTGGGAGAAACTGGTGATATTGGCGTTGCCCATGAAGACCTGCAAACCGACGACCACCAGGAGGTTGACGAATGTGGCATAGAGAATGCGCGCCTGGTAACTCTCACCCCAGATGTAATAGGCACCGACAAGCGCCAGTATGATGAGGCTGAGAACGGCGCTGCCGATCAAGCCGTCCCGCTGACTTTTGTTGAGGGACCAGTTCATCAGATCTTGTCTCCTTTATCCAAAGCGGGCGACAGGATGCCATCCGGTCGCCAGATGAGGATAAGTGCAACGAGTGTAAAGACGGCAGCCTGTGCCATGCCGCCATAGCTTTGGGGCAGAAGGACCAGAACGGCGACTTCGGTAATGCCCAGCAGAAACCCGCCAAGGACAGCACCCGGCAGACTGCCGAAACCGCCAATCACACAGGCAACGAAGGCAGTGAGAACCGGGTCGAAGCCCATGTGGGGTGCCACGCTGCCGCGCCTTGCCATGATGAAGATGCAGGCCAGTCCTGCCAGCAGGCCGGAGATGGCGAAGGCACCGGCGATAACCCGGTTGGCGCGAATACCGCACAGACGCACCATTTCAAAATCCAGAGCCGCGGCGCGCATGGCGACACCAAGCGTTGTCTTGCGCAGAAAAAGCATCAGCAAACCAATGGCTATAATGGTTGCGCCCGTTTCATAGATTTGCAGTGACGATACACGGATGTTGCCGAATGTCAGGGTTTGGTCAAGAAAGATGAACTGGGTCGCGGCCATCGGGCGCGGGGAGCCAAGCAGCAAAAACAGGTTCTGCAAAACAATGCTGACGCCGAATGCGGTCAAAAGCCCGGTGGTCAAATCGGCGCGGCGTACCGTTCGGAACGCAACGCGCTCCAGAACGACAGAGGCCAGAACGCAGAAGGCAAGGACGCCAATCATCAAGACCCATGGATTGGCGGTCAAAAGAGTGGCGACAATGATCATGGAGTAGCCGCCAAATGCGATTACCTCACCATGGGCGAAATTGACCAGCCCCATGATGGAAAAGACAATCGCCAGACCCAATGCGATCAAGGCATATTCCGCTCCAAAACTCAGCGCATTGAGGACTTGCTGGATGACATAATCCATCAGCGGTGCACTCCTGTAAGCTCATCAACCAGTTTGGCGCCGTCGCCAAATTTGCCGGCATCCCCATGACTGGAGATTGTTCCGGTGTTCAGCACATAGACATAGTCTGAGACCTCGATGGCCGCGCTGGCGTTTTGCTCGACCAGCAAAATTGTCATGCCGCGCGTTTTCAGGTCTCGTATGATTTCAAATATTTTTGCCGTGATTTGCGGCGCCAGGCCAAGAGAGGGTTCATCCAGCAACAGGATCCGGGGGTTTGATACGAGCGCGCGGGCGATTGCCAGCATCTGCTGTTCTCCACCTGACAATGTTCCAGCCCGTTGGCTGCTTCTTTCGCCCAGCACTGGAAATTGGACGAACCATGCGGCGATATCGGCGGCCAGCTGCTTCTTGTCGCGGCGGGTGGCGCCACCCATGATCAAATTGTCATAAACGGTCAGATTGGCGAAGATGCGCCGTCCTTCCGGAGAAAGGGCGATGCCCAGTTTGCAACGCTCTTCGATCGAGAGTCGTGAAATATCCTTGCCATCAAGGCGGATCGTGCCGGTCGCGCGGGCCGTGCCGGTGATCGACGACAGTGTCGACGTCTTGCCGGCTCCATTTGTACCCAGAAGGGTCACACATTTGCCCTCGGGGACATTGATGTCAATTCCGTGCACGGCCTCAATGGGCCCATGGAATACCTTCAACGATTCAATCTGCAGCATGGTTTCCATTCCGAAGGTGGTTTCCCCCCGGGAGTTGATCCCGGGGGAGGTGTTGTCATTGCGCCTTATGGCCAGCTTGGCACATTGGCCGGAATCTCCTGGCTTAGAACAACGCGTTTGCCATCCTTGAATCCGATAACCGGAATCTCACGCAGCGCGTAGCTGTTTGTGCCGTCAAAGGTGATGCTTTCCACCGACATGACCGGGATTTCCTTGGCGCTGCGGATGGCTTCACGAATAGCCACCGGATCGATCGAGCCGGAGGCTTTGACGCCATAGGCAACAATCTTGATCATGTCAGCACCAAGCGATGGAAAGAGACCGCTTACCTCCATGTCTATCTCGGCGCATTGCTTCTGGAATTCGTCGATGCGGCTGCCGGGTACCGCAGGAGCCAGAGTGCCGAAGAACACTTTGTCCAGAACGGTCGGGTCATCACCTGCCAGGGCGTCTAGTGACGGATCGTCGAAGCCGTCGGAACCGACAACCCAGGCGTCAAGGCCGGCAGAGCGCATCTGCCGGATCAAAATGCCAATATCCGGCATTGCCCAGGAAATATAGACGGCGTCCGGTGCGGGATCGAGCGCCTTGAGTTCAGCGATTTGCGGGCTCCAGTCCGTGGTGCCGGAACTGTAGTTCAAAGTCGTCTGCAGCTTGCCGCCATTTGCCTCGATCACTTCGGCAAACCATTGCGGGGTCCTTGCTGACCACGAACCACCTTCATCAGAGGTGAAGATAGCGACATTCTTGACGCCCTGTGAAAGAGCGTAATTCGCTGCAGCGGCGGCTGTATAGGGATCGGGCGCGACATTGGTGAGGAAATTGTCGACCACACCGCTATGCATTTCGACCTGTGTGCTTTGCGATTGAATGACCGAAACGCCCTGTGCACCGGCAATCTGCGCCACAGGAATCATGGTATCGGAAAATGGAATGGTGCCCAGCGCGACAATGCCTTCACCGAGGAATTTCTCGGTCAGGGAAATCGCGGTCTGCGTATCGGAGCCCGTGTCCTGAATCAGCAACTCGAACTTCTTGCCGTCGACACCGCCTTCGCGGTTGATCATCTCGGCCATGCAGCGCGCGCCGTCCACTTCGTTATAGGCTGCAAAATCACCGGTCAAAGGCACCGGCAATCCGATTTTGATCACCTCTTCAGCCAGCGCTCCCGCCGTCATGAATCCCATGGACATTGCTGTGGAAAGCATGAGTGTTTTTATGATGTATCGTTTTTTCATTTGTTCCGCTCCTGTTGGTCTTTGTTGCCTTGCCCTAGATAGGCATTGATGACCTCCTGATTTTTCGTGACATCTTGCGGCAACCCGGAGGCCAACAGGCTGCCCATATTCATGACTGTCAGCTTCTCGCAAGCAGACATGATGAATGTCAGATCGTGTTCGATAAGGACAATGGCGCACGGATGTCTTTCGCGCAGCCAGGTCAGGTTTTCAAAAAGTGCACCGGTTTCTTCAGAGTTCATGCCTGCCGCCGGTTCGTCCAGCATCAACACCTTGGGACGCAGGGCCAGAGCACGCACGATCTCCAGTCGTCGCATCTGCCCGTAGGGCAAGCTGCCCGGTGCCTCTTCAAGCGAACTGCGCAGGCCGAAGCGATCAATGGCATCTTCGATCAGAGCAGGATCGCTGGCACCCTTGTCGCGTGCATGGATTTCGGCAACTTCAATATTTCTTCTGACCGAGAGATTACGGAACAGGCGCAGATTCTGAAACGTCCGTGCTATGCCAAGCCGTGCGCGGGCTTCTGCGGCCATCTTGTGAATAGGCACATCATCGATGATGATTTGACCGCTGCTGACGGACAGGAGCCCGGAGATCAGATTGATCATCGTCGTCTTGCCTGCCCCGTTCGGACCAATCAGTCCGTGGATTTCATTGTTTTCCACCGTGAAGGTCACGTCATCGACGGCTTTGACCCCTTCAAAATTCTTCGAAACGTTCTGGATCTGCAGCATTTCAATAAACGCCTTTGTAGCGATCGCACTTTTCAGACCATTCGAGGCCTTCAAGTTGTGCGAGTTCTCCGCGCTTGTGCGCTACATAAACATCTACAAATTCGTCGGTGAACCAGTTGCGGACGACATCGGAGGCACTGAAAAGGTCGAGGGCCTCGCTCAGGCTCTGTGGCAATCGCTTGAATCCCATTTCGGCAAGCTCCTGCGTGTTTTTCAAAGACAGATCCTGCTGCGTCGGCTCTGGTGGTTCGATCTTGTCTTTGATGCCTTGTGTGCCGGCAAAAAGCAGGGCTGCAAAGGCAAGATGCGGACTGCAAGCTGCGTCGACGGCCCGTATTTCGAAATTGTACTGACCTGCCCGGGTCTTCTCATCCCTGGACGAGACCGGGCAAATCCTGACCGACGCTTCACGGTCGCGGTATCCCAGATTGTTGAAGGCTGCGCTCCAGCGATGCGGGGTCAGGCGCAGATAACTGATTTCCGAGGGTGCAAGGATGGCCAAAATCTGATCGAGATATTTCAACAGGCCACCGATGAAGTGTCTCGTCAGCGTACTCATGCCGTAGGGGTTATCGCCATCATAGGTCAGCGGCACACCCTCAGTGTCGAGAAAGCTGAAATGGATGTGAACGCCATTGCCGACACTCTCCGGATCCAGAATGGGCGAGAAGCTTGGCTTCACACCAAACCCGCGGATAACGTCATCAGCAAGTACCCGCAGGATAACGGCATTGTCAGCCGCTGTTATCCCGGGTGAGGGCTTGTTGGTCAGTTCATACTGAGCAGGACCATATTCCTTCATGAAGGTGTCGGGTGCGCAATCGGTCTCGCGCAGAGCTGCCAACAATGGTTCGGCCCAGCTCTGGGCGTCGCGAAACCCCTTCAGACCAAAGGCATCGCCCGGTCGCGGTGGCATGCCCTTGATCTGGAATTCATGTTCAAATGCAGCCAGAACATGTGCCTGTGTCGTTTGATGAAAGTCCTCCAGGGCACGCTGTGCCACTGATCGTGTGCAAAAGGCCCAGGGTTTGCCTTCCAGACTGCAAATATTCCCGAGGGCAAAATCCAAAGGGCGATTGGCGATGTCCACCTGAATGCGGGTTTGAGGATCCGGGATCAATGCCAGATCGCCCAGGGCTCCAAACGGGCTTTCCGAAATACTATCGAAACAGGTGATTTGCACATTGGTTGGCGTCCAGCCGACGCCATTGACACATCTTTTCTTCCACTCTGATTTGGGAAAGGATTTGCCACGCACGATACCTGCCAGATCTGACGTTCCGACAAAAACCAGCGTGTCTTCATCACCTGTTTTCATTCGATAGATCCAATCAGCGAGCCGCCGTGTTCGTTATCGCGCAAAGCGTCCCAATCCGCGATTCTGTTTTTTGTCATTTCCCAATCGCGCTCAGCCAAGGGGACGAGGAAAGCTTCGACAAGCGCAAAAGCCGAGACATAGCTGTCCCAGAGCGTTCCGGAATCAATGGGAATTGAAACAAGTTCATGTGCCCCCTTGGCGGCGGGCGAGATCCACTTGTCGGTGATGATGATTGTATGGGCTTTGCGGGATCGCGCCCGTTCTGACAATTGCGTGAGACTTGATTGGTAGCGTCGGAAATCGATGATCAGCACAATATCCGACGGGCGCATGCGCAAAAGATAGTCCGGCCATTGTTCCATGTCTGACGAGATGTGAGAAACATCTCTGCGGATCTGACTTAGATGTTTGGCGAAAAATGACGCGATACTATCGCTCATCCGGCCACCGATCATGAATATGCGGCGTTTGGGATCACCCAGCACAGTGCAGATCCGGTCGAACTGGGCTGGTGTGACACTCTCGATCAATTCCGTATTGAGCGTTTGAACCCTGCTTATGTAGGAGACCAGTGGCGCATCATCATCAATTGCGCTGCCCTGGCGCAGGTCGATGGGCGATTGCTGGCCTTGCTTGAGTTCACGAACAAGCTTTTGCTGAAATTCCTGAAATCCTGCAAAACCCAATTTGCTGACAAAACGCGAAATGGAGGGAGCGGAGACATGAGCGCGTTGCGACAGGTCGTGAATGGGTTCAAGGCCGGCAAAGGGATAGTCTGCCAACAAGACAGAGGTCAATTTGCGTTCTGCAGGCGTGAGATGAGCATCAAGTTCTTCAATTCGTTGCCTGATCTGCATCGTATGGCTCTCGGCTTTCCCTGCATTGTGTCAGCATAGGGGCAATGTAATTAATGTGTCAATAGAGGCAATATATGTGATGTTGACAATATAATTTCCCTTCCATACACAAATGTATGCGGGATTTTGATCGGAGTTTGTCTTGGAGAAAACGGTTGAGCATTCGAGTGAGGCTGAATTGCCGGGGCAGGGCATCGATCCTGAACCAATCGAATTGATGAATGAAGGGTCCGCCAGCCCGCTGTTGCTGGTTTGTGAACATGCAGGGCAGGCGATACCGCATGAACTTGGAGATCTGGGCCTGTCGGACGATCAGCGTCGCCTGCATATAGCCTATGATATTGGTGCTGCAGCGGTGGCGCGGGACCTGGCCCGCCGATTTGGGTGTGCATTGATATTGCAGCGCTACAGCAGGTTGGTGATTGACTGCAATCGCCCTGTGGGTACGCCGCAATCAATACCGGAAATCAGCGATAGCATCCGGATACCCGGTAACGCCGGTCTGTCTGACCGGGCTCGAGAACAGCGTGCAAACGCCATCTTTGATCCCTATGCGGCACTTTGCGCGTCGCAGATTGCGCAGAGACATATCGAATTCACCTATTCAATCCACAGTTTTACACCGCAAATGGATGGCCTGTACCGGCCTTGGGATATCGCCTTTCTCTATCGGGACAATTGCAGCCAGGGTGAGCAACTTGCCGGGCTGTGTCATGAAATGTTTCCACAATTGAAGATTGGAAAAAACGAGCCCTATAGCATTGAGGATCCAACAGACTGGTACATTCCGGTCTGTGCGGAACCGCGCAAAATTCCCCATTGTCTGATTGAAATCCGCAACGATCACATTGACACAAACGAAGGCAGTGCGGTCTGGGCAGAACGCCTGTATCAGCTCATTTCCTGTTTCATGGAGCAACACAATGCAACTGACTCGTAATCTGCCACTCGAGCCGGCCCAGTCCGCTTTGCTCTACATCGATGTGCAGAATTTCTGTGCGCGGCGTGACGGGGGGGAATTCAAGGATATTTCAAAGGCCGAGTTTGAAGAGAAATATGGTTGGTTTTTCAACAGGTTGGAAGCTGAAACTCTACCCAATATGCAAAAGCTTCAAGCGGCCTGCAGGGATGCTGGTGTCGAAGTGATGTATACGACCATTGAAAGCCTGACAAAGGATGGTCGTGACAGAAGCCTGGACTACAAGATTACCGGCTTCAATGTTGCCAAGGGATCCTGGGACGGGAAAGTGCTTGATGCAATCGCGCCAGGCGACGACGAAATCGTCCTGCCCAAAACCTCTTCATCGGTCTTCATTTCGACCCATATCGACTACATTTTGCGCAATCTTGGCGTCCGGCAATTGGTGATCTCGGGCCTCATCACTGACCAATGTGTGGAAGGCGCTGTGCGCGACGCCTGTGATCTGGGGTATCTCGTCACATTGGTGAGTGATGCCTGTATGACCTACAGTCAGGAACGACAGGACCATTCTCTGGCGACAATTCGAGGCTATTGCCGTCAGGTGACAACCGCGGAACTTGTTGCCGAACTGGCCGAATAGGCCCGTCTGTCCCTGTCGGTTGTTTCAGAAAATCGGGATCGCTGTACTGGACCAGGCAGGCTCTACGACGCCAATGCTGGTTTTGCTCTCAAGCGGCTTCGAAATCAAGTTGTGCAATCACCGGAACATGGTCGGACGGTTTTTCCCAACCGCGCACATGTTTTTCAATATCTGCAGATTGCAACCGGTTTGCGGCTTCCGGTGACAGCATCAGGTGGTCAATGCGAATGCCGTTGTTCTTTGGCCAGGCGCCGGCCTGATAATCCCAGAATGAATAGACCTTGACTGCATCCGTGGTGTTTCGAATGGTTTCCGTGAAGCCGAGATTTTCCAGGCGCCGCAGAGCCGAGCGGCTTTTTTCATGGTAGAGCGCGTCGCCTTCCCACTGGGCCGGGTCCCGGCAATCATAGGGTTCGGGAATGACATTGTAATCGCCAGCCAGAACCAGTGGTTCCTCCAGAGACAAACGTTCTTCCGCCCAATGCTGCAGGCGTTCCATCCATTCGAGTTTATAGGGGAACTTTTCCGTATCCACCGGATTGCCATTGGGCAGGTAGAGTGAGACGACCCGGATTACCCCTGACTTGACCGAATAGACACCTTCGATGAAACGTGCCTGTTCATCTTCTATCTGGCTGCCTGGCAGCATGGGCAGGCCGCGATTGATCTCGTCGGGCCGCATTTTTGACAGCAGGGCGACACCGTTGAAACCCTTCTGTCCGTGTGTCTCAACATGATAGCCGAGTGCCTCGATCGATTCGCGCGGAAAATTCTCGTCGACCGACTTGACCTCCTGAAGGCAGGCGATGTCCGGCTGGCTTTCTGCGAGCCAGTTCAAAAGATTGTCAAGGCGCGCCTTGATCCCGTTAATATTCCAACTGGCTATTTTCATTGAACCGACCGTTAAACCGTGAAGCTGGTTCCACAGCCACAGGACGCTATTGCGTTGGGATTGTTTATCTGAAAGGACTGCCCCAGCAGATTGTCGACGAAATCTATCTCGGATCCGCCCATGTAAACCAGTGACAGCGAATCGATCAGGACGCGGGCTTTGCCCTTTTCCAGGACCAGATCGTCATCATCGGGGTCATCGGCAAGATCGAATTTGTAGGAAAAGCCGGAGCATCCTCCGCCCTCCACCGACACACGAAGGGCAGACTTGCCGCTCTCGGATGCAAGGATATCGGCGATGCGGCTGGCAGCAGCGTCGGACAGGGTCACTTGATTCATGGGCTTTGTACTTGTCTGTGTCATGCAAACCTCCTGACCGGGAAATGAGCCCGGAGATATAACGATTGAACATTGTTGTCCTATAGGTATGAACAACAACAGGCCGCGTCAACGGGGAAGGCGGAACATTGACAGTTGATCAAAGTGCATTGGGCTTCGGAACGGGTGAGCGCGCCGCATGGGCAAGCAACCCTTTCCACAGCAGGGGCAGGCTTTACCCGGAAAATTCAAGTCTCACACGATCTGAATTTCAGCGTGACAGGGATCGCATCATTCATACAACGGCATTTCGTCGTTTGAAGCACAAGACCCAGGTTTTTGTCGCCCATGAGGGTGATCACTACCGCACCAGACTGACACATACGATTGAAGTTGCCCAGATTGCCCGTGCCTTGGCCCGCGCACTGAAGCTTGATGAGGATCTTGCAGAGGGCGTGGCGCTGGTCCATGATTTTGGCCATACGCCTTTTGGTCATACCGGCGAGGATGCCCTCAATGCCTTGATGAGGGATTATGGCGGCTTTGACCATAACGCACAGTCCTTGCGTATCGTCACGCAACTGGAGCGTCGCTATGCGATGTTCGACGGGCTCAATCTGACCTGGGAAAGCCTTGAGGGACTTGCCAAACACAACGGTCCCTTGACCGATTGCGAGGGAAAGGGCCTGAAATCCGCGGTGCCACAACCGATCCTCGACTATTGCAAGTTGCAGGATCTCGAGCTTGCGACATTTGCCAGCCTGGAAGCGCAGGTGGCGGCCATTGCCGATGACATCGCCTACAATACGCATGATATCGATGATGGATTGCGCAGCGGATTGCTGACGTTTGAAATGCTTGAGAACGTGCCTTTTCTGCATGATTTGCTGAAAACAGTCCGGGATCTTTATCCAGGACTTGAAGACAGTCGAACCACCCATGAAATCATGCGCAGGCAGATAACGATCATGGTTGAGGATGTCATTTCAACAGCACAGACAAACCTGTCCCGCATTGCTCCCAATAGCGCGGACGACATTCGCCATGCAGGCATGGCTGTGGCGCAGTTCTCCGAAACAATGCAGATTGCCGATCGGAGCATAAAATCATTTCTCCATGAACACATGTATCGCCATGCCGATGTCATGCGGGTTCGCGAGCAGGCTTCAACCATCGTGAATGATATTTTCCATGCCTATATGGAGCAGCCGCAATTGATGGGCGGGCACTGGGCTGATGATGTGGATGGGCTTGATCGTGGCGAGGTTGCTCGGCGTGTAGCCGATTATCTGGCGGGAATGACGGATACATTCGCCGTCACACAGCATCGGGCAATGTTTGACCACACACCTGAATTGCGTTAGTCACCGCAAAAACCTTGCCGGATACGAAGGGGTGCACTCCCGCGTACGGCGTTTCCCGGATGGAACTTATGAATCTTTTCAAAGACTTTGAAAAGCGCGTTGTCGATGCGCTTCAAGCCCTGGATCAGATCCAGAACCATGATGGCCCCATCAGCTTTGAGCGTGTGGCAATCGAGCCGCCCCGTGATCCCAGTCATGGGGATGTGGCGACTAATGCCGCCATGGTGCTTGCCAAATTGCTTGGAACAACGCCGCGCGCCCTTGCGGAGGATATTTCGCGCATTCTGGAGAGGGACGCCGATATCGAGTCGGTGTCCGTTGCCGGACCGGGTTTCATCAATATGAAGCTGTCTGCGGTCTTCTGGCAGCGCACGTTGTCCCAGATGATTGCAGCCGGCGACAGTTTCGGACGCAGCACGATTGGAGAAGGTCGCAAAATCAACGTTGAATATGTTTCTGCCAATCCCACTGGTCCGATGCATGTTGGCCATTGTCGTGGAGCCGTCGTCGGTGACACGCTTGCCAATCTTCTGACATTCAGCGGTTATGACGTTACCAAGGAATATTATATCAATGATGCCGGTTCGCAAATTGATGTGCTGGCCCGTTCCGTATTTCTTCGTTACCGGGAAGCGCTGGGCGAAAAAATATCCGAGATTCCAGCCGGACTCTATCCAGGAGACTATCTGGTTCCGGTCGGCAAACTCCTGGCCGAGCGGTTTGGCATCAAATTGCGTTCCATGGCGGAAGCGGACTGGATGCCGATCGTCAAGGATGCGGCCATTGATGCGATGATGGATATGATCCGCGCAGACCTGGCATCACTCCACGTTGTGCATGATGTGTTTTTCTCCGAGCGGACTTTGCATGACGATGGCGCAAAGGCGATCCGTGAGGCAATCAATGACCTGACGTTCAAGGGCCATGTCTACAAAGGCACATTGCCACCGCCCAAGGGACAATTGCCGACGGATTGGGAAGACCGTGAGCAAACCCTGTTCAAGTCCACTGATGTGGGTGATGATATTGACCGGCCGCTGATCAAGTCTGATGGATCCTATACCTATTTTGCCGCAGACGTGGCCTATTTCCACGACAAGTTCGAGCGCGGGTTCGAGGAAATGATCTATGTGCTCGGCGCAGATCACGGTGGTTATGTCAAACGGCTGGAGGCGGTCGCCAAGGCCGTTTCGGCTGGCAAATCGAAGCTCACCGTCCTGCTGTGTCAACTGGTCAAGCTTTATCGTGAGGGCGAACCGGTGCGCATGTCGAAACGATCCGGTGATTTTGTAACCCTACGTGAGGTTGTGGATGAAGTCGGAAGTGATTCCGTTCGGTTCATGATGCTTTATCGCAAGAGTTCCGAACCACTTGATTTTGATTTTGCCAAGGTGACGGAACAATCCAAGGACAATCCGGTGTTCTATGTGCAATATGCACATGCGCGCTGTCATTCCGTATTTCGACAGGCGGCACAGGCATTTCCCGATGTTGATATTGATTCGGTTGATTTTTCAAAGGCGATCGCTGATCACATCAGTGATGCAAGTGAAATGCAACTGATCGGAAAACTTGCCGAATTCCCCAGAATTGTGGAAAGTGCAGCGGCGGTGCATGAGCCGCACAAGATTGCATTCTACCTCTATGATCTGGCCAGCGCCTTCCACGCTCACTGGAATAAAGGTAAAGATTCAAAAGAGTTGCGGTTTATTAACGATAATAATTTACAATTGAGTTTGGCCAGACTTGGGTTGGTAAAGGCGGTTGCCACCGTGTTGAAATCGGGCTTGTCGATTACGGGAACGAACGCGCCTGTGGAGATGCGATGAGTGTCACCTTTTGCCCACATTGTACTGGCATGTAAAATTGCTCTATGCATGTGAGTATACAGTATGACCGAAAGTAACGATCCTGAGAAATATCAGAAGACGGCGGGCGGCCGGAAAAATGATGATCCGTTTTCTGAGCTCGCACGTATCGTTGGGTTTGATGATGACAAAGATAATTCGATCGACAGTGAGACAGAGGTCATGAATTCCGATGGGGAGTTTGACCTTGAGGCTGAACTGATGCGTGAGCTTGAAATTGATGGCGATGACGCTGCCGATTTCAATCTGGATGAGGCAGCTTCGGAACTGCCGGATATTGATGCGAATGCCGCACGTCGGGATGGTCGGGCAACAACGCCTGGTAGCACGGCTGTATCCAGCCAGTCCGTGAAAAGTGGCCGTTCGGATGCATCTGAAGCATGGCCGCATGCGTCTGCGCAACCTGAACCCAATGTAACAAGCCTAGAAGCAGAGTTGCAGGCAGCGTTTTCGGCCCTGGAAGGCAAGGGCCGTGTGGAGCCACCCGCACCCGCACCCGCACCCGCACCAGTTTCGCCACCATCACATACTTCGGCACCAGGTTCTCCGGCACCAGGTTCTCGGGCACCAGGTTCACAGGCACCAAGTTCTCCGGCGCCAAGTTCTTCGGTACAAAATTCACCGGCGCCAGATTCGCCGTCGCCTGTCTCTCAAGCGAGAGTTGCCGCAGCACCGGTTGCGCCGGCTCCTGTTTACCGGGCGCCAAGTTCAGAGACACCGGTTTCGCCAACGCCCGTTTCTCAGGCGTCAGCCAGGCCGTCGGCAGTTTCTCAGGCACCGGTTCCTCAGGCACCAGTTTCTCAGGCACCAGTTTCTCAGGCAACGGTTCCTCAGGCACAGGTTCCACCCGCGCCCGTGTCACCAACTTCCGAAATGTCGACGCGACAAACGCCTGCTGCGCCTGCGTCCACACCGGCAATGCCGGTTGCCGATGACGTGCCAGCTGCCGTATCCGAGCCTGTGGTGCCGTTGACGGAGAGCGAGGATCTGGCCGGCGCTTTTGACAGGCTTCAGCAGGATATTGACGCCGCAAAACCACGCTCGGCTGCTCCCGCTCAAGGTGATATTACCGCCGCTCTTCTCGCCGGCCTCTATGAGAGTGAAAAACAGCCTGAGGAGACGGTACAGGTCGAGGAGGAAATTCCTTTCGATCCAACGGATATATCCGAGTCCGATGCCTTGCCGGAGGCGATGGCTGAGCTTGAACTGACAGAATTTCAGGACGAAGAAGATTTTGACAGTGCTCTGCAAAGTGATGAGTTCAACCTTCTTCTGGAGGATGAACTGGCCGATATCTCAGAGCCGCAATATGCAGTCGATAGCGGACCGCAATATGAAGTGGGTGAGGAGCCTGCTCCTGTTTCCGATGATGATCTGGATCTGGACAGGGAAATGCTGCCAGAAGAGACTGATGATGCCGGTTTTGGTGCGCAAATCGCTGCCATGGGCGCGTCAGCCGCCGTTGATGAGCGAGACACAGGGGAGACCCTTTCGACAGATTACGATCTGGACGATGGCGACGAAAATTATGGAAATGAATACGACGAGGAAAACTTCCTCGACGAGGGCGAATTCCAGGATGATGATCTTGCTCCGCCTGACTACGATTCCTTTGACAATTTTGACAATGATAATTCAGGACGCCGTGGTTTGATTGCGGCTTCTATTGTGCTGGGTATTGCCATTGTCGGTGGCGGTGGTTTCTATCTGTGGAACAGCAGTCTTGGCAGTGATGGCGCAGCAGACGGGCCGCGCGTTATCGTCGCCGACAGCGATCCGGTGAAAGTGAAACCGGAAAACCCGGGTGGAAAAACTGTTCCAAACCAGGATCTTGCCGTCTATGACAAGGTTTCCGGAAACGATACCTCAGCTTCGCAGGATCAAAATCTGATCACCACAACCGAAGAACCGGTTGATGTCGTGCAAAGAACCCTTGATCCCGATACGCTGCCGCTCGAGGGCAGGGGTGTGAACGTTGTGCCATTGGGCAAGTCCGAAGACCGACTGACAGCGACAGCGGATACGGAACCTGCTGCGGCGGACGTTGCCGCCAACACCGTTGCTCCGCGCAAAGTGCGCACATTGATTGTCAAGCCAGACGGGACAATTGTTGCGCGTGAGGATCCTGCACCTGCTGCGACGCAGGACGTTGCTAGTCAACAATCGGGCGGGTCTGAAAACCCGGCAGTCGGCACCGATGCCGCTTTGTCGGGCAACTTGAATTCTTCCCTTGCGGGGGCTTCTGATTCAGGTGCAACCCAAGTGACGGCACTGCCTGCAATTGATGATAATTTGCAGGATTCGGGCAGTTTGCCATTGCCGAACGTCAAGCCTGCAACCGGAGCCAACGAAAACAGTGCTGCCGGATCTGATGTAGCAGCTACCGTAGGCGGCACCGGGGCGGATTTGCGCACCACAATGGTTGCGCCGGTTCCATCTTCGCGCCCAGCGGAGCAACCGGTTAATATTGTTGAAGCTGTGACCGAGCGCGGCAATCTGGCTGGAAGCGAAACGACGTCCAACGCCGGTGGTTATGTGATGCAGATTTCGTCGCAGCCAACTGAAGAAGATGCGCGAAAATCCTATGAGAACCTGTCACGGCGATACGCTTCCATCATTGGCGACAAGGGCGTGGATATTCAGCGCGCAGTCATTCCCGACCGTGGCGTTTTTTACCGTGTTCGGATTTTGGCCGGGTCGAAATCCGAAGCCAGTGATCTGTGCGCGCAGTATAAATCGGCGGGTGGCAGCTGCTTTATCGCACGGTAACTCAGCAACGAGAGATTGCTGAGTGATGCATGAAAAGCGCCTGTTGAAAGAGCTGTTTCTCTTGCACCATTCCTCTGGGAGAACTGGTCTCACCTTTGGTATTGCTTAAGGGCGGTGTATGATTTTGCATGACCGAATCAAAAGCAATGATCCTTGGGTGCAGCGGATTGAAGCTCACGGCAAGCGAAAAAGCCTTCTATGGTGCTGAGCGACCGTGGGGCTTCATACTCTTCGCGCGCAACATTTCCGAAAAGAACCAACTCACTGATCTCATTTGTGAATTGCGCCAAAGTGTCGGCCGACCGGATGCCCCGGTGCTGATCGATCAGGAGGGTGGTCGGGTTCAACGCATCAAGCCACCAATGGTGCAGAACTATCCGCCCGCCGCAAAGATTGGCGCCCTGCATGCGCAGGATCGGGAAAAGGGATTGCGTGCGGCATGGATCATGGCACGCCTGCATGCTTTCGACCTTTCGCGCTTTGGCATATCGGTCAATTGCGCGCCGGTGCTCGATGTGCCTGACAGGGATGGCCATCAGGCCATTGGGAACAGAGCCTATTGCAATGATCCGACTGCCGTTGCCGAACTTGGCAGGCAGACCATGGATGGCCTGATGGCCGGTGGCGTCCTGCCGGTGATCAAGCACATGCCCGGTCATGGCCGTGCAACGGTTGATTCCCACTTTGATCTGCCTGTTGTGAATGCCTCACTGGAAGAATTGACGGCGTGTGACTTCGTTCCGTTCCGGGCGCTTCGCGATGCGCCCATGGCGATGACAGCCCATATCGTTTACGCCATGCTGGATGCGACAGCTCCGGCGACATCATCGGCTGTGATCATCAAGCAAATCATTCGCCAACAGATCGGTTTTGACGGGCTGTTGATGTCGGATGATGTTTCAATGAAAGCACTTTCTGGGGATTTCGCAACAAAGGCTGGTGCAATCTTCGGCGCGGGGTGCGATGTCATTCTGCATTGCAATGGTGACATGTCGGAAATGACGGCGATCTGCGGCCATACGCCAGTCCTCACGGGTGTTTCTGCGGACAGGGCTGACAGGGTCATGAAGCTTACCGGCAGGGTTGACGATGCGGATGCGCATGCGCTGCGTGGTGAATTTGCAGAACTTCTTGCGGAGCATGGACCTCTCGTTGGGTGACCGGAAAGGTCGATTTATATGGCGAATGCGTTGAAAAAACAGACGGTACCGGCCGGGGCAAAAGCACCGATGGATCGCCTGTGGGAAAACGCTGATTCCGTTGATCGCGGCCTGAGTGAACCGGCACTGGTCATCGATATTGACGGCTTTGAGGGGCCGCTTGACCTTTTGCTGCATCTGGCCAGGAACCAGAAGGTGGACCTTGCGCGTATTTCAGTTCTGGCATTGGTCGAGCAATACCTTGTTTTTGTTGATCGTGCCCGGCGCGTGCGTCTGGAGCTGGCCGCTGATTACCTCGTCATGGCTGCGTGGCTGGCCTTCCTGAAGTCCAAACTGCTGATCCCGCAAAAAGCAGACAGTGACGAGCCAAGCGGGGAGGAAATGGCGGCTCAACTGGCGTTCCGTCTCAAGCGGCTCGAAGCCATGAGAGATGCCGCAACCCGGTTGGTCAACCGGAACAGACTGGGCCGTGATGTCTTTGCACGGGGCAATCCCGAACTGGTTGTCGTTGAAAAGAAATCCAAGTTTGACGCGACCCTTTACGATTTGCTCAATACCTATTCTGGAATGCGTCAGCGCCAGTCGGTTTCGGAGGTCACGATTTCCCGACGCCGCGTCTGGTCTTTGAGTGATGCGCGGGTCATTTTACAGCGCCTTATTGGTGAGTTGCCTGATGAATGGACTGCGCTTGAACAATACCTCATCCGTTATCTGAGTGATCCTGAAGAACGGGCGACCGCAATTGCCAGTTCTTTTGCCGCGACGCTGGAGTTGGTCAGGGAAGGGCAGCTTGAAATTCGTCAGGAAATGGCTTTCTCGCCCATCTATTTGCGACGGGGAAAGCCCCAGGAAGGCTCCGGATCCGGAAACGAGAATGCTCAAGAGGTAAAGCAGAATGTCTGAAGGCACACAGGCGCAAATAGTGCCGTTCGACGATGAACCCGGTGACTCCGAGGCCGCAGATAGAAGTGAAGCAGCCATCAGGGCCATGCATGAGGCCGAGCGCATTGCCGAGGCAATGGTGTTTGCATCAGCTGAACCGGTTTCCGAACGGCTAATTGCTGAAAAGCTGCCTGATGGCACCAATGTCCGCATGGTGATGAAACGACTTTCGGGCTTTTATGGGCTTCGTGGGGTCAATCTGCTTCGCGTTGGTGACAATTGGGCTTTCCGAACGGCCGCAGATCTGTCCTTTCTCATTCATCGTGATCAGACGGATGTCCGCAAATTGTCCCGGGCTGCACTCGAGGTTCTGTCCATCACGGCCTATCATCAACCCGTAACCAGAGCGGAAATAGAGGAAATCAGAGGTGTTGCGACCTCACGGGGGACATTGGATGTCCTGTTGGAATCGGGCTGGATCAGGATGCGGGGACGTCGTCGCACCCCAGGTCGTCCGGTGACCTATGGCACGACAGTGGAATTTCTGGACCATTTTGGTCTGGAAGAATTGCGCGATCTGCCGGGGATGGATGAGCTCAAGGGGGCTGGTTTGCTTTCCGCGCGCATACCGTCAAACTTCCGGGTGCCCGTGCCACCGGCAGACGACGAACTGACAGATGACGAGGATCCCATCACCCAGATGGATCTGGAAGAGCTGGGGCTCTTGACACCGATGGGTGAAGAAGACGACTAGTGCTTTCAATATGAGACGCCTGTATTGTGCAGCACAATGGGGCAAACATGGAATGCACCGAACCGGTGTCTTCTGCATCGGCCCCAGGTAGAGAGTGACAGGTGACTGCAGCCTCCGTGAAACATCATCCACAACCCAGTGCCGGCGTTGCATTCGC
>JARGOF010000061.1 GCA_029212415.1 Rhizobiaceae bacterium
ATGCCAACAATCAGAAGGCCAAAGGCAAAGAGCCAGAAATTCGATTGAAACAGTGCTGTTGCGGCAACCAGCCCGCCAAGCCCGCTGAACAGCGCACCACTCATGAAACCATAACGCCGACCAACCAGTCGCATCAGCCATGCCGCAGGCAAAGCCCCCAGCGCAACACCGACATTGAAACCGGTGACCGGAGCAGTCGCCAGAGATTTGTCTTCATCCAGCAGATAATCACCGACAATTCCACCCAGCGAAATGGATATGGGGGCACAGGCGCCGATAAAAGCATTGGCCGCAGCCAATATGAAGCCATTGCGGCGGGTAAGGGCATAGGCAGGATCCACCGAGGAGGAAGCAGCTGTGTTTTGATCGCTCATCTTTGCCCTTTACCAGCGCGCGACAGGCGGGAGCGCGAATCGCGCCAGCCGCAAACAGGCTGTGCGCGCCCATTCATTGTCAGGTTCATGGACCGCTTGCATCTCAGAAGGTGCATGTCTTCGGTCCGACTCCGGTTTGATATATTAGACGTTGGTAAAATTCAATTCTCTGCGAACACTAAATCCTGATCTGCCTTCTACTGCGACTGTCAGCCGCGCATTTTCTCACCCTTTGGATCGAAGGGTGGCTCCACGGCAATTCTGGCGGGGCAACGATGGCCCAGTATTTCGACCTCCAGCAGGCCCTCTTCGGATCGCTCGGCAAGGTCTGCGGGCAGATATCCCTGAGCCAGTGACATTTTCACATAATGCCCGTAGCCACCCGATGTCACCCAGCCAACAACACGCCAGGCGCCGTCCCGCTGCGAATCGGGTTTGGGCAATTCCACCCCATGGGCATCAAAGCGCGGCGCACCATAGCCGTGCGGCGGCGATATCAGGCCATAATCCCTGTCTCCGACGTTCGCCCAGATGGGCTCATCGCCCATGACATCGGTGTCCTGCGCATCGATGATCAATGAGACCCGCCGCACCTTGGGGCCTTTTTCCAGCTCCTCGGCAGCCGATTGACGCCCGATGAAATCATTCTTTGACAATTTGACAAAGCGGTCCATCGCCCCCTCATAGGGACCATAGATCGGTCGCAGTTCGGCAAACCAGGTCGGGAAGTTTTTCTCAAGGCGCATCGACAGGAGTGCCCGCATGCCGAAGTCGGCAATGGCCAGCGGTGCGCCTTCCGACTTGATGGCCTGATAGACCGTGCGTTGATAGGCGGGTTCCATCCAGATTTCATAGCCAAGATCACCGGTATAGCTGATCCGGTTGACCCGGCAGGGGCATCCCGCCACATCCATCTCGCGGTAATCCATGAAACGAAAGGCTTCATTGGACACATCACCATCAACCAGTTTTTCCAGCAGAGCCCGCGATTTCGGGCCAGCAATGGACAGACCGACCATCGTCTGGCCGAAACGATGAACGGCCACGGAACCGTCTTTCGGCAGATGCTGTTCAAACCAACGCATATGATAGATCTGCGCACCGCTTGATCCCCAGATCATGAAACGGTTCTCGGCGGCTTTGGCGATGGTGAAATCGCCAATCAGCTTGCCTTTTTCATTCAGCATCGGCGTCAGGACCACACGGCCTGTTGGCGGCATCCTGTTGGTCATCAGCCATGACAACCAGGCTTCCGCCCCCTCACCTGTCACCTCATATTTTGCAAAATTGGCAATCTCGGTGACGCCAACGCCCTCACGAACGGCCCGCACTTCATTGCCGACATGCTCAAAATCATTGGAGCGATGGAACGATAGAATATCCTCTGCCTTTGAGCCTTCGGGCGCAAACCAAAGCGGTGTTTCAAGTCCCCAGGTGTCTCCCATGATGGCATTGTTGTCACGCACCATGATGTCATAAAGGGGTGTGGTCTGCTGCGGTCTGCCTGCCGGCAGTTCCTCATTGGGGAAGCGGATTGAAAAACGCCGCGAATAGTTCTCCCTCACCTTGGCATTGGTATAGCGCAGAGACGTAAAGTCCCCGTAGCGTGCGACATCCATGCCGAAAACATCATGACCCGGGTCACCGTCCACCATCCAGTTCGCCAGCACCAGTCCGACACCGCCGCCTTGCGAAAAGCCTGCCATGACGGCGCAGGCCGACCAGAAATTGGTCAGCCCCTGCACGGGGCCGACCAGTGGATTGCCATCGGGTGCGAATGTGAACGGGCCGTTGATGACCTGTTTGATACCGGCATTGCCGAAGGCGGGGAAATGTTTGAACCCGATCTCCAGTGAAGGCGCGATACGATCCAGATCAGGCTGCAGCAATTCGTGTCCAAAATCCCAGGGGGTCTGTTTGGGAGACCAGGGCACACAGGCCTTTTCATAGGTTCCCAGAAGCAGGCCTTCGCGTTCCTGCCGGGTATAGATCTCTCCCTTGAAATCAATGACACCGACCAGTTCCCGACCGGAATGCGCATTGAATTCCAGCACTTCCGGCATGCTCTCGGTCAGCAGATACATGTGCTCCATGGCCAGAACAGGCAATTCAAGGCCGACCATGCGGCCGATCTCGCGCGCCCAAAGGCCACCGGCATTGACGACATGCTCTGCCTTTACCACACCGTTTTGCGTGACCACATTCCAGGTTCCGTCCGGATCCTGGGTGATATCGGTCACCGGATTGCGCAATTCGATCCGGGCGCCGAGGTTCTGCGCCGCTTTGGCGTAGGCATGGGTGGTTCCCGAAGGATCCAGATGGCCCTCCACCGGATCCCACAGGGCACCGACGAAATTGGTCTCGTCCATCAGCGGGAACATCGCCTTGGCCTCTGAAGGCGTAATGATTTCGGTTTCCATGCCCAGCGAGCGGCCGATGGCGTGGGTATAGCGCAGAAAATCCATGCGCTCCTCGCTGTCGGCCATCATCACGCCACCGGTCAGGTGCAGACCGCAGGATTGTCCCGAAACCTTTTCAAGCTCGTCATAGAGGGAAACCGTGTAGGCCTGAAGCTTTGCGACATTGGGATCGCCATTGAGCGTGTGAAAGCCGCCGGCCGCATGCCAGGAGGATCCTGAAGTGAGTTCCGAGCGCTCGATCAACACGATGTCTTTCCAACCGGCCTTTGCCAGATGGTAAAGTACAGAACAGCCAACGACCCCACCGCCAATGACCACTGCCCTTGCATGCGTTTGCATGGCGCAACTCCCCTATAGGCGAACGTTGCAAAAGCCTACGCACGCGGAACGGTACCCGAATAACGCCAGCCGAGGAGCCAATTCCAGGGGCGGCGCGTTTCGCTCTTCTTCTTCACCGATGTAGAGGGATAGAACCGAGGCGCGCAAGCAGATAATCTACCAAGGCCGTTGCGAATGCACCTCAGTTCATCAGGACACCAAAGCTGCGCCAACGGCAGCAAACCCGCCGTTGACCAAAGGCAAATTCCACAAATATCAAATCACGAAATGATCAATGATTACCGTCTGTTGCAGCATCAACCAACGAGATTGAATCAAGTTATGGGGCGCATTATTTTTTTTCGCCGCGCAGCTTTCTTGCGATACGATCGAGCACAGCATTGATCAGCTTTGGTTCGTCTTCATCAAAAAAGGCACGACCGATATCAACATATTCCGTGACTATGACGGCGACAGGCACGTCCATGCGGTTGGCAAGTTCATAGGCCCCTGCCCGCAATATGGCCCGCAATGTCGAGTCGAGACGTGACAGCGGCCAGTCTTCTGTCAGTGAGGAACGGATCAGCGGGTCGAGCGTCAGTTGCTGCTCAACGACACCCGAAACAATGGAGCGAAACCACGCGGCATCGGCCTGCCGATAGAGTTCACCGTCCAGTTCCTTGCCTAGCCTGTGCACCTCATATTCCGACACCACTTCCAGGACGCCGGTGCCGCCAACATCCATCTGATAGAGCGCCTGTACGGCAGCAAGGCGTGCAGCGCCGCGTTGATTGGCCGGCTTGACGCCTTCGTCTGATGTATCAGTCATCAATTTGCACTGCCCAGTTTATGCTTGATTTCGATCATGGTCAGTGCAGCACGCGCTGCAAAACCGCCCTTGTCCTTTTCACCCGGACCATCATGCTTGCGCGCACGGGCCCAGGCCTGTTCGCTGTTTTCAACCGTCAGGATACCATTGCCGATTGCCAGCGACTCGCTGATCGCCAGTTCCATCAATGCATGGCTTGATTCATTGGCGACAATTTCAAAATGGTAGGTTTCGCCGCGAATGACGGCGCCAAGAGCGACAAAGCCGTCATAGGGCTCTTCGCCTTCGTCCATTCCATCCAGCGCCATCGAAATCACTGCTGGAATTTCAAGTGCGCCAGGCACCGTGATCACGTCCCAGGTCGACCCGGCCGCCTTCAGCGCAGCGGTGGCACCCTCAAGCAGAGCATCAGCCAGATCATCGTAAAATCGCGCTTCGACGATCAGCAGATGCGGCGTCTTGTTGTCACTCATTGTTGCATTCCTTTCGGGAACGACGGCGTTCCTGAGAATTCCTGTAAAGAATTTCCACCAGGATAACGCCAAAACTCGAAAACACCCAGCCTGTCAGTCAATCCGGCCTGAATCTGACAGGTGTGCATGGTCAGGCGGGGGTAAAAACACGCCCGCCGCATCTTGGCAAGCGCTTTTCGTACAGGAGACAGTTTGACGGGCCAATCAGCCGCACCAAAACACCTTTGTTTGGCATTATTGCTGACTGGCAGTGAAGCCGATCAGCCGCTCGGCATAACGGGCCATCTGGTCTATCTCCAGATTGAGCCGGTCACCAGCCTTCCTGTCGGCCCAAGTTGTCACCATCAGGGAATGGCGGATCAGCAGCACATCAAAGGTGGCACCATCAACCCGGTTCACCGTCAATGAGGTTCCGTCCAGCGCCACAGAGCCCTTAGGCGCGATAAAACGCGCAAGTTCATCAGGAGCCGTCAGCCGGAACCGCGTGGCATCGCCCTCGGCTTCCACCGCAGTGATGACAGCCATTCCGTCCACATGGCCCGATACCAGATGCCCGCCCAGTTCGTCGCCTATCTTCAGTGAACGTTCAAGATTGATGCGTGTACCCTTATCCCATTGGCCAATGGTCGTCAGACGAAGCGCCTCCTCCCAGGCCTCCACCTCGAACCAGCGGCTGTTATCACCATCACGCGGCAATCCGGTGACCGTCAGGCAGGTCCCCGAACAACTGATCGATGCGCCGATATCTATGCTCGCCGGGTCATAGGCTGTCCCGATGCGCAGACGCACACCCGAATTCAGCGGGGTCACGGATTCGATCGTTCCAATGTCAGTGACTATTCCGGTAAACATCAGCAGGTTCTTTCATATTCGCGACAAAGGTCTTTTCCATAGATCCGTGTGCTGTGCAGCACAAAACCCTTTGGCATTTCATCTGGGTTCAGAGGCGCATCAATGCCATTCTCGCCTATTTCACAAGGCCCCTGATAGAGGGCAATTCTATCGACAAGTGCTGCATTGATGAATGAGCGCGCAATGGCGGCACCGCCTTCGACCAGTATGGCGCTGAAGCCGCGGTTGGCCAGATCATCCAGCAATTCCGGCAAGGCAATGCCCGTATCATCTTCTTCACAGGCCATCATCATGCAACCCGCTGAGGCCAGACGACGGTAGGCTTCATTGTCAGGCATTTGTGTTGTCGCGATGATCAAGGGAATGTCCCGCGCAGATCGCACCAAAGCGCTGTCCAGCGGCAATCGCAAATGCCGGTCGAGCACAAGGCGCGTCGGAGAGCGATCTTCAAGGCCCGGCAAGCGACAGGTCAGTGACGGATCATCTTCCAGCGCCGTGCCGATGCCAATCAATATCAAATCACTCGTTGACCGCATGACGTGGACCATGGCGTTGCTTTCAGGCCCGGTGATTTTCACCTGACCTGCGCTGCGCAAACCGATCCTTGCATCTTTGGAAAGAGCCATCTTCAGCGTAACATGCGGTCGCCCGGCTCTGCGCTGCATCAGATACCCGGCCATGGCGTATTGAGCCTTTGCGGCCAGAACATCCGTTTCGACCTCAATGCCTGCATCCCGCAGAATCTGAAAACCCCGCCCCGAAACCCGGGTATCAGGATCCGTCGTTGCGCAGACAATGCGTTTGATCCCTGCCCGCACCAGTGCTTTGGCACAGGGCGGCGTGCTGCCGTGGTGGGCGCAGGGCTCCAAAGTGACATAGGCGGTGGCGCCTCGCGCTCTTTCGCCCGCTTCGAGAATGGCTGCCGTCTCGGCATGGGGCCTGCCGCCAATGGCCGTAATGCCCCTGCCGACAATCACCGGGACCCCATCCTCATGCTGGACCAGCAAAGTCACGACAGACGGGTTGGTTCCGGTGCGTCCGAGATTGCGATAGGAATAGCGGATCGCTGCCGCCATCATGCGCTGATCGAATTTGGAGGCGACCACTTTGTTCAATCCTCTGGGTTGCCACCGTCGAGTTGCGCACTGAGTTCATTGAGAACGTTTTCGAAGTCTTTCGGATCACTGAAATCACGATAGACAGACGCGTAGCGCACAAAGGCGACGTCATCGAGGGCTTTCAGCGCCTCGATCACCATGAGGCCGATCTTGTCGGAATGCACGTCGGTTTCACCCGAACTTTCCAGTCGGCGAACGATGCCGGATACCGCCCGTTCAACCCGGTCACGCTCCACCGGGCGTTTGCGCAGGGCAATATCGAAGGATCGCATCAGCTTGTCGCGGTCAAAGGGGACCTTGCGACCGGTCTTCTTGATGACTTGCAGATCACGCAATTGCACCCGTTCAAAGGTCGTGAAGCGGCCACCACAATCGGGGCAGACTCTTCGGCGGCGAATGGTGTTTCCATCCTCGGCCGGACGTGAATCCTTCACCTGACTGTCTTCCGAGCTGCAATAGGGACAGCGCATCAAGGCCCCGCAATCTGTTGGCTGGTTGTGTCACCGTTCCATGGAATGGCTAAGACAACCAGTTCATTGGTTGAAACAATGTCTTGCGGAAAAACCGAGAGGGTTCTCCCGCAGGCCCGATGAAAGGCCCTGAGCCAGTCGATTCAGGCAGGGCCTCCCAATGCTTCATAGCAGAACCGTTTGCGGCTTGGAAACCCGCCGTCCCGTTCCCGGTTCGGAAGGCCTGCTCGACGCATTCAAGCTCCCAGCTTAAAGACCTGGATAGATCGGGAAACGATCCGTCAGGGCAATGACTTTTTTCTTCACAGACCGTTCCACTTCTGCATTGCCCTCTTCTGAATTGGCCTTGCGCAATCCATCGAGCACTTCGATGATCAACAGGCCGATTTCCCGGAACTCGTCCGGACCAAAGCCGCGCGTCGTGCCGGCCGGCGTTCCAAGGCGAATGCCGGACGTAATGGTCGGCTTTTCCGGGTCGTTGGGAACACCATTTTTGTTGCAGGTGATAAAGGCGCGTTCCAGAGAGGCTTCCGAGGCCTTGCCGGTGAGGTTTTTTGGCCGCAGATCAACTAGCATGAGATGGGTATCGGTGCCACCGGAGACGATGTCCAGACCACCTTCAACAAGGGTTGACGCCAGAACCTTTGCATTCTCGGCAACCTTTTTCGCATAGACGGCGAAACCCGGTGTCAAAGCCTCTCCGAAGGCAACAGCCTTGGCAGCGATGACATGCATCAATGGCCCACCCTGCAAGCCGGGGAAAACGGCGGAATTGATCTTCTTGGCAATGTCGGCGTCACTGGTCAGAACCAGCCCGCCACGAGGACCGCGCAGGGTTTTATGCGTTGTGGAGGTGGCCACATGGGCATGCGGGAATGGGTTTGGATGAACGCCACCTGCAACAAGGCCGGCAAAATGCGCCATATCGACCCAGAACCACGCGCCCACCTCATCGGCAATAGCGCGGAACCGTGCAAAATCGATAACGCGCGAATAGGCCGATCCTCCGGCAATGATGATTTTCGGCTTGTGCTCACGGGCCAATGCTTCCACCTGATCATAGTCAATCAATCCGGTTTCCACGACGAGACCATATTGAATGGCATTGAACCATTTTCCCGACATGTTGGGGCGCGCACCATGGGTCAGGTGTCCCCCGGCATCAAGGCTCATCCCCAAAATGGTCTCACCGGGCTTCGACAACGCCATCATCACGGCCTGGTTGGCCTGGCTGCCGGAATTGGGCTGGACATTGGCAAAGTCACAGCCAAACATCTGTTTTGCGCGCTCGATCGCCAGTTCTTCGGCAATATCCACATATTGGCAGCCGCCATAGTAGCGGCGCCCGGGATAACCTTCGGCGTATTTGTTGGTCATGATGGAGCCTTGGGCTTCCAGCACGGCGCGCGAGACAATGTTCTCGGATGCAATCAGTTCGATTTCCTGCCGCTGTCTGCCAAGCTCGCTGGTGATGGCACCGGACAGTGCAGGATCAGCCTGGCTCAAGGGGCGGTTGAAGAAATCATCTGCGGACTGGTCCATGGTGGCAATGGGATCGGACATGTGTCGTTATTCCTGAAGTGAGAGCAGCTTTTGGCAAAGCCGGGATTGTTTCGGGCAATATCGAACCGCGCACGTGTCTATCCAGTTGCGCGGCCACGGGCGTGTCATAATGCTGTGATGGAAATTACACAAGCGTGCACGGATCACATTGGCCCGGCAGCGAAGACAAACCAACCGGTTTGCGCCTGATTGGGAAACATTGGGAGTTTCAAGAAAAAGACGACGTGCCATCATCATAACAGCACATCGTCCATTCGTATCAGAGGTCAAGAATCAGGCGAAATGATCCCGCCGGCTATTGCAGTGCCAGTTCCTGAACGCCGTCACGGTGATAGATGTCATCACGGAACTGCACGACGCCATCACTTGTTGACCAGGCCGAAATATAGGTGAAATAAACCGGTACCGGCTCCAGCAGGAGAACAGGTGTACTGACACCTGAGGCAATCACTTGCTCCATGGTCTGTCGGTCCCAGCCATTGGTATCCCTCAGCAACCAGGTGGACAGGTCCCGGACATTCTGAACGCGCACACAGCCTGAGCTTTCAAAACGCAGCAATTTGCCAAACAGCGACTGCTGCGGGGTATCGTGCATGTAAACAGCGTGCGGATTGGCAAAATTGATTTTTGTCGACGACATGGCGTTGATCTTGCCAGGGTCCTGTCTGAACATGAGATGCGGCGCCTCTTCGGCATTCCAGTCAATGGTCTCAGGTGCCACTTCATCACCCGAGCCGTTAAACAGCCTGATCGCATTGAGGCTCAGATAAGTCGGATCCTGTCGCATCAAGGGCATGATGTCTTTTTGAATGATCGAGCGCGGCGCCGTCCAATAGGGATTGAGGATGACTTCATGAATCTTTGAATTCAAAATCGGTGTCTGCCGACTGATCTTGCCGACAATCGCCGTATGGCGCTGAACAACCCGGTCGCCTTCAACAGCTTCGATTTCGGCCGCGGGAATATTCACCACGACATAGCGATTGCCGAGGAATCCCGACATGGAACGCAGACGGATAAGATTCGTTTCCAACTGCCCGAGACGAATGTTTGCCGATACATTGAGCGCCGCATAGCTGTGACGACCAAGCACACCATCAGCAGGAAGGCCATGACGGGCCTGGAAGCGTTTGACCGCTCCATCAACATAGGTGTCGAATGCCTGTGATGTACCCGCAGACCGTTCCAGATCACCCGATATGATCAACCGCTGACGCAGGACCGAAACCGCCGGATCATTGTCACCGATGCTCAGTTTGCGCGATGAAGGCACGATAGGCCAACCGCCGCGCGCCACGATGTTTCGGTATTCGGCAATGGCCGATTCGACATAGATGACCGTTTCAGGGTTGAGAATCGGCACATGGGAGCTGACCTTGACCGCGCTGCGCAGGCCGCGTGCGTCAAACTGATCATCCCAGGTTCCGCGGCGTGGCGAATTGATGATGTTTTCAATGGTCGAATTGGTAATTGTCTGCCCGACGGCCCCCCCTGCAAAGGCAACCGCACCCATTGCCGCAGCGCTACCCATCAAGGCCCGGCCAAGAAAAGCGCGGCGTGATACATTTTCGGAAAGTTTGTTCTTTGACATCAATAAATACCGTGTATCCGTAGACTCAGGGTTATGCAGCCATTTTACACTGTAACCCATTCGATTGAAACATCACTATAACAGTCCCACCCCTATCGGGTTGTCACGTTTTCGCGATAGGATTACCAAATGGATAGATCGCCAGGTCCGGTTTGGCGATGCTGCCACTCTTGGATTGTCGAATTTCATAATAATATGGCCAATTCAAGGTTAAGGAACTGTTCTAAAAACCAATATAACGGAACCTTCTGGTGAAATAACAGGCTGTTTTGACCGGATTGCGACTAATTGCTCAGAGCAGAAAAACGTTGCGACCCCGGTTTCTGCCTGAAAACCTGTTCCACGGTGGAATAATCCATGAGTCGGCAAAAGGTTCCGCATCATTGGCGTGAGCATGAGCAAGGAAAATTCAGCTCTCAAAAGCCGGCGTTCGATCTCATTGCCAGGAGATCACCATTTCGGTCTCGAGCATCTCGCTGTTCGAGAGGACTTGCGGAAGTGCATCACCTCGCATCGGGCGATTGAGCGCATCGACCGTATTGGAAACAGGCTCCAGGCACAGAAAGCCGCTGTCATTGCCGCGGCTGAACACATGCAGATGTTTTGCAGCGCCGCTGGCTGTCATCTGGACACGATGCCCGTCGGTCCGCAAAATTTGACAGGAACGGTCCCAGTCAAGATAGGTGCCGTTGAACAGGCCGGCCATCAATTGACGGGGCAGGACAAAATCGTCGTGATCGCCGGTTTTGACCTGTCTGATCTCGACCGGCAGACGGTGTTGATTCTCCACCACGAAATGACCGGCGTCAAATTGCAACCGGTCGCCCTCAGACCAGCAAAACCATGGATGGAAACCAAGACCATAGGGCACAGGTGCTGCGCCCTGATGCACCAGATGCAGGCTGGTCTTGAGAAAATTGCTCCCTAATTGATAATCCAGCGTTGCTTCAAACCGGAAGGGTGGAACGGATGCCTCGGCGAGCCGCATAGTCACCCGGTCCCTTGTCGCCGACGCGACGTCCCAGACTTTCATGAAACCGGTGCCGTGAATGGGCATCGGCTGATCATCCAGGTTGGGCCTGATGTCATGATGTTTGCCATCCAGCCAAAAACCGCCAGATGAAATCCTGTTGCACCAGGGCACCATGACAAACATTGCGCGCTCAGCGGGATTGACGGCCTTGCCGCTCCATGGACGCAGGATTGGCTGACAGCCGCGCGACCCTTCCAGCGCATCCAGACGCAAGAGCCCGCCACCGAGCGCCGGTGCGATCACTGCGCGCAGTCGATCGTTCTGCAAAATATGATGTTCAGACGAGTTTATCACCAGTCCACATCAAAGCGACACGACCTTGCAGGCCATGAGCTTTCCAGGCGGGCGATAAACACGGCGCCGTCATGGGGTTGGCGTTGCGGCTCTCCCCGCAATAGGGGTGTGCGCGCCGATGTCACCAGCAATGTGGTTGCGTCTGTTCCTATGGGGCACAGGGACGTGACATAGCTGGCCGGCAAAGGCAGGTGCTGCATGAGACCGGATGATGCGGCAATGGTTAAAAGTCCGCTGCCACCCCAAAGACCTGCCCAAAGATTACCGGCAGGATCGAGCTCTATGCCATCGGGGTGGCCATATTTTTCCGGAATTTCGAGTGTTTTGACGCGGCGCCACCCGTCCTCGTCCCGACAAAGCTGGTGAATGCGATTGACGCTTGTATCGCAATGCAGCAATGCGCCATCAGGCGTAAAGGCAGGGCCATTGGGTACGCCATAATCCCTGTCGATCAGTTCAAGGCTCATATCCGCTGCAAGACGGAAAAGACGCCCGCGCCCGGCAGCGGCATCAAGCGCCATGGTTCCAAAATACAGCGAGCCGTCAGGCGCAACCTTGCCGTCATTGAGGCGCTCGTCTTCGGCCACGTCCAGAACTGGCAGGCGGGTCATCACACTGCTTTGCAGATCAAACAGATAAAGGCCGGATTTAAGCCCAAGGACAAGCCCCTCACCGGTTGTCAGTGCAACGAAACCGATATCTTCGGCAACAGGCCAATGGCGCGTGGCGCCTGTTGCGGGATCATGGGCGCAAAGCAGATGCCCCTTGATGTCGACAAAAAAGGCACAGCCTCGCCGATCATCCCAGATCGGGCTTTCAGCCGCCAGATAACGATGGTCGGATATGGGCCGACATTCACTCAGGCCAAGGCTCATCGCATCAACATGCCGCCATTGACGTCCAGCGTGGCCCCCGTGATGTGACGGGCGGCATCTGATGCGAGAAAAAGCGCAACTGAAGCGATATCATCAGGGCTGGCCACTGCCCCCAGCGGGACACTTTCAGTCAGTTTGGCAATTCCCTCGGGTCCGTGCGTGGCGCGCAGCATTTCTGTATCAACAATGCCCGGTGCAATTGCATTGACCCGAACACCAGAGGGCCCGGCTGTGCGCGCCAGGGTTTTGGTGAACCCAATCAGCCCGGATTTAGCCGTGGCATAGGCGACATGGCCGCGCAGGGCGCCCTGATGGCCAACGACGGAGCTCATCTGGATGATGGAGCCACTCTTGCGGGCCATCATCTTTGGCAAAAGAGCCTTTGAGAAAAGGAAGGTGCCGCCCAGATGAACAGCCAGAACCCGGTTCCAGTCATCAAACCCTGTCTCATCAATCGTATTGGGTAGCGTGATGCCTGCATTGTTGACGAGAATGTCCGGGGTGCCGATGTCCGCTTCAAGCTTTGCCAGGGCATCGAGCACTTGCCTTTCGTCCGAGACATCCGCATCCATGGCAATGGCGTCTGCGCCTTGAGAGACGAGCCAATCGGCGAGTTCGCGATGCGCTGTGCTGCCCGGCAGATCATTGATCACGACGCGGGCACCGCCCGCCAGGGCCATGGTAATGGCTATGGATTTGCCGATACCGGCACCAGCCCCCGTTATAAGGGCGGTCCTGCCCTTAATGGAAAAGAGCGCGGCAAGCCGCTTGTCAGAAGAATGCATAGGGCAACCACAGTGAGAGAGCAGGAATGAAAGCCACGCCGAGGGTGACGGCGACCATGACACCGACAAAAGCCCAGATTGTCCAGCCGAGCGCGGAAAAGGGAACGCCGCCGACCTGGCAGCTGATGTAGAGGAGAATGCCGACGGGCGGCGTGATCGCACCGATCATGGTACAAAGCACCACGACAGTTGCGAACTGGATCTGGTCGATGCCGAGTTGGGCGGCAACCGGAAAGAGAACAGGAACCAGAATGATCATCGCCGCCATGCCGTCGAGCACGGTGCCGATCAGCAGCAGAACCAGAATGATCACCAGCATGATGACCGTATAGTCGGTGCCGAACAGGCTGATCGTGTTGACAAGAAAAACCGGGAACTGGCCTATCGCCAGCAACCATCCAACGACCGACGCGGTGGCGACCATGAAAAGGATCACGCCTGTGCTCTCGGCCGTCGCCCACAAGACTTCGCCGAGGCGCTTCACCGTCAAGTCACCATAGATCAGACCGAGGATCAGCGTATAGGTGGCAACGATGGCGCCGGCTTCTGTGGCCGTGAAAATGCCACCGACAATACCGATGGCTATGATGGCTGGTGCAACCAGCGCAAAGAAGGCCTTGCGAAACACGCGGAAAAGCTCACGCAGACCAATCCATGGGTGAATGGGATAATTGCGCAGCGTTGCAAAAATATAGACCAGCACCATGAACAGCAAGCCGATGATCAAGCCTGGCAACAGGCCTGCAAGAAAGAGCCGTCCGATAGAAAGATTGGTCATGGAGGCATAAACGATCATCACCACACTTGGCGGGATGATCGGACCAAGCGTCGCCGTGGCCGCTGTAACGGCAACAGCAAAATCATCGTCAAAACCTTCCTTGCGCATGGAGGGGATGAGGATTTTCCCCAAGGCGGCTGCATCGGCGGTGGAAGAGCCGGAGACGCCTGCAAAAAAAATGCTGGCGACGACATTGACCTGCGCAAGCCCACCCCTGATGTGCCCTACGAGACCGCGTGCAAAATCAATGATGCGCCCGGTGATGCCACCCGTATTCATCAATTCGCCGGCCAGCACGAAGAGCGGCACCGCCAGGAGCGGAAACTTGTCGACTGCATTGACGATGCGCTGGGCAACAATTTCCAAAGGCAAAGTGCCACCGACGACGATGCCGCCAATGGAAGCCAGGCCGAGGGAAAAGGCAACGGGCAGGCCGATGGATACGAGAAGCGCAGCCCCCAGAACAACAGTCCAAACCATGATGTGCTAGGCCTTTGATGCTGACTGTGAAAGCAATCCGGTGATACAGAAACTGATCATCACAAGAGCGCCGGCCGGAAGAGCCATATAGACCATGCCCACGGGAATGCCGAGGGCCGGCATGCGTGTGCCCATTTGCGCAATACCCAGACGGACACCAAAGACCAGCACGGTAACCGCAAACATCAAAATCAGCATGAAATGGACAAGTCGCAAGGGCTGGCGCCACCGTTCAGGTGTTGCATTCATCAGCATCGGAAGGGAAAAATGGCTCCCCTTCCCGACACCATAGCCGGCGATCAGCATAACCGTATAGACGAGGAGGACCTGTGCAGCGTCGGCGCTCCAAGGCAGGGCGATGCTGAATGCATAGCGCAGCACGACCTGCCCAAGGGTAATCGCCAGAATGCCCGCGACCATCACCGAAGTGATGATCTGGACCGTGGCGGATATCGCAAGCTCAAAGCGGCGCACGAAGCCCTCCCCCGATTCTCCAGCCCAATACTAGCTGGCGTTTCCAATGGCGTCGATAAAGGGCTGAACGTTGCCCTTGGGTGCCAATTCCGGCCAAGCCGGTTTCAGAGCTTCCTGAAACGGAGTCTTGTCGACCTCAATGATCTCGATGCCGGCGTCTTGCATGACCTTGAGCGATTCCTCTGCAAGGGCGCGCACTTCGACATTGCCTTCGCTCTGGAAAGCATCGGCACAGGATTGCAATGCTGTCTGCTGCTCTGCGTTCAGCCGATCAAAGACGGTCTTCGATATGACCAATGTGGTCAGATTATACATATGGCCGGTCCGGGTAACAAATTTTCCGACTTCATAGGTCTTGGAACTGACCATCCCTTCCGGGGTTGTTTCAAGTCCGTCGACAAGACCGGTCTGCATGGCCGTGTAGACTTCACTCCAGGGCACTGTCACCGGCTGCACATTGAGGCGTTCGAACATCGTCAACCACAGTGGCAAAGGTGGCGAACGAAACTCCACACCCTGCATGTCTTCCATCGCACGCACCGGTTTGTCGACGGTCAGAAGGTCGCGGAAGCCGTTGTGCATTGTCGCCAGAACGATCATGTTCTGATTTTCTGCCAGGGTCGATTTCAGCAGGTCGCCCGCGTCGCCATCCATCGCACGCTCGGCATGATCCCAACCTTGAAAAATGAAAGGCAGTTGAAAAGCCGCCAGTTCCGGCTGAATTTCGGACAAATAGGCCGTGTCGGTGATGGACATGTCGACAGCACCAAGCATCACCTGTTCGATGACTTCCTTTGCCGTACCCAACTGGGCCGCTGGCAAATGCTGTATTGCCAGATCGACATTCGCACCTTCGACACAGGCCTTCAGGGCTTCGCCACGATTGCTGATCTGCGAACCCACCGCATTGTGATGGGCCAGGGTAAGACTGGCGGCATGTGCGGACACATTCATGGCAGCCGCAGCTGCAAGAGCGCCAACGACACCCAGGATTCTTCTTTTAAACACGTATCTCTCCCAACTTTGATAATTGATCTTATAATCACTAATTCAACAAATATGTGATCATATAATTTTCAACCTGTCAAACGTAGAATATGTGCAAATTTTGAAATTCAGCACCACCAATTGGTCGAAATCCACGCATTACAGGCCATTATTCTATGTTTGTAGCCATTTTTCGCCTCTTTGAGAGAGCTCTGACGATATTGATCGGTTGTCTAACGTCAAAATATATGATCAAATAATATCACAATCAGGAAGAGATAGACGATGCCAGACGATGATTTGACCGATATCCTTGCGAGCACCGGGCTTGCCGCCAACGGCATCACCGACCGAATCCGCGCAGACATTCTGAGCGGCACATTCGGAGCCGGGCATCGAATCAAGATCGGTGAGCTTGCAGAACGTTACGCCGTCAGCGCCATGCCGATCCGCGAAGCCTTGCGCACGCTGGATGGTGAAGGACTGCTGACCATCATCCCCAACAAGGGCGCACGCGTGCGCACGGTCGACGCCAAGTTCGTGCGCAACCTCTATGATATACGCGGCGCACTGGAATCGCTGTTGGTCGAGCATGCATGCAACAACATGACATTTCGCGCGCGACAGCAGATCGAGGCTGCTCAAACGCGGCTTGAAGATGCCGTGGGGCGCGATGACACCACAGACCTGCTCGCAGCCAATGCCGATTTCCACAATGTATTGAATCAATTGGGCGATAACCCTGAAGCTGTGCGGATTTTGCGCATGGGGCAAAACCTGATCGCCTCCTTTCGCGGCCAGTTCGGCTTTCAGGCCGGCCGACTTGCCGGGATTGCCGAAGAACATCGCGCTCTGATGGAAGCATTGTGGAACCGCGATGTGTCCCGCGCCATAGCGATTTCGCGCATGCATTCGACGAGTGCACGCGACGACCTGATTGCCTCCTTGAAGGATTGATGACCTTGAAAATTACTGATGTCCGCGTCGCGATCGTCGATGCATTTCGCGCCAATCTGGTTCTCGTCAAAATCGAGACCGATTCAGGTATTTACGGCTGGGGAGAAGCAACGGTCGAGTTTTCCGAAGCTGCTGTCGCGGCGGCGATCGAGACAGCCAAGCCATTGCTGGTGGGGCAAGACCCCTACAGAATCAATGGTCTCATCAATGAATTGCATCGGCAGACCTATTTTCGAACCGGTGTGGTGCTGCGCAGCGCGCTGAGCGGCATCGAATCGGCCCTCTATGATATCAAGGGCAAGGCGCTGGGGGTGCCGGTTTACGAGCTTCTGGGTGGTAAAACGCGCGACAATATTCGCTGCTATGCAAATGCGTGGTTTACCGGAGCGCGCACACCGCAGGACTTTGCCGAAAAATCCAAACAGGTGGCCGATCTTGGCTATACCGCCCTCAAATGGGACCCATTTGGCTCAAGCTATATGGATATGACCGCCGATGAACTGGGCCAATCGATGGATTGCATCGAGGCCGTTCGCAATGCGGTCCCCTCTTCGGTCGACATCATCATTGAAGGACATGGTCGGTTCAACGCCTTGACTTCGCGTCGTGCGGCAAACGCCATGGCACCCTACAATCCTTTATGGTTCGAGGAACCGATGCCGCCTGAATCCATCTCCGCCTTTGCGTCCCTGAAGCGCCAGAGTCCGGTGCCCATAGCGACAGGCGAGCGCTACTACGAACCGTCAAGCTTCTTCAATCTCGTGGCTCAGGAAGGCGCTGACATTCTGCAGCCTGATGCCTGTCACGTTGGTGGTTTCGAGGCCATGCGCTCCATCGTGTCCATTGCCCAGGCCAATTATGTACCGGTCGCCCCCCATAATCCGATGGGACCGGTCGCCAACGCCATGAATATGCATCTGGCTGCCGCTCTGGATGGCGTCTTCATCATGGAAACGATGATGAGTGATGTGCCATGGCGCAAAGACATCTGCGACGAAGATCTTCTGTTCAAAGACGGATACATGACATTCAGCGACAGACCTGGCCTTGGCATCGAAATCAATGAAGACAAATGCCGCGAGCACCCCTACCAACAACGTTTTCTGCGCCACTACAATGGCACTTTGACTGATATTCGCCCCGATGGGGAAACGATTATCCACCGTGAAAAGCCTGTCTGACAGGATTCCTATACGAAAATTCTGTGATTATGACGCTTTGGGAACCGTGGTCGCCTTGAACTTGGACATCAGATAGGGACCTGACAAGACCGGTTCATATTGAGCCACGCCATCTGCCGGAAGGCAGGACCCCAAACATTCGATGCTGGCGTGCCAGTTTGGCTGGTGGAAAAAGGCAAAACTCTGGCGTCGTTGCAAACCACCATCTTCCGGCAGTGGATTGACCACACGGTGCAACGTCGACACCCATCTGTCATTGGTCCAGCGGGCCATCAGGTCGCCGATATTGATGACAAAGGCACCCGGGACCGGTGGAACCGCCACCCATTCCTGCTCCGGCGAGAGAATTTCAAGCCCGCGTGAACCCGGTTGCGGCAGGAGAATCGTCAAGCTGCCGTAGTCCGTATGTGCGCCAGCCCGCAATTGCCCCGGTTTTGGCGCGACAAATTGCTCGGGATAGTTCAACGCACGCAGCGCACTGATTGGCGTATCGATAAAGCTGTCGAAATAATTCTCGGGAAGTTTCAACGCAACAGCAAATACCTGCATGATGCGTGCGGCAAGATCTTCCATGGCCTGATAATAGGCCTTCCAGGCGGCTGTAAAACGGGCAGGTTCGTCGGGCCAGATCGTGTCCGCATAGCAGAATTTCAGCGCCTCGCCGTCAACCATTCCCTGCGGTATTTGCAAAGGTCCGCCGTTGAAACTTTCCTTCAGGTCCGGTGGTGTATCCATGCCACGCGATTTGGCGAGCGCTTCCAGCTCCGGGCCAAGATAGCCATAGGGATAGCCGGGATAAGGGGCTTTGGCGCGCAGTTTGACATCTGCCGGCAGATCGAAAAATTCCTGTGCGCCGGTCCACGCCGCATTGATCACATCAGGCGCTATGCCGTGGTTTTTCACCGCAAGAAAGCCGGATGTACGGCATATCTCATCGACCTGGCGCCCCAATTTTTCTTTGTGGCCCTTATCGGCGTCTTCAAAACTGCCAAGATCAAAAACAGGAAATTCCATTGCCGCAACACCAATTCACTTTACCAACATGCTGTGCAGGCTGACCATATGAAATCTGGTGTGTCAACGGGCCGGGTGGAATTCAAAGGCCACCTGGCAATTCAGTCAGGGCGAACCAAAACAGGCTTGGCTGACTCCTGAGAAAGGCCGGACGAGGCGGAGCAAACCGCCTGTCCGATTTTCAGAGCTTTTCTTACAGGCGATAGAGTATCTGGTCGTTCCAGAAACGATCGAGGCGCTGCAGAGCCTTGTTCATTTTCTGAAACTCTTCCCGGTCGATTCCGCCCACCTGTTCGATGGAGCCAACGTGACGTTCGTAAAGTCCGGCAACGATGGACGCCACTTCATCACCTTTTTCAGTCAGGCTGATGCGCACGGACCGGCGATCGACACGCGAGCGCTGATGATTGATGAAACCAAGATCAACAAGCTTCTTGAGATTGTAGGATACATTGGAGCCCAGATAGTACCCGCGTGAACGCAATTCACCGGCTGTCAGCTCAGAATTGCCGATATTGAAAAGCAGCAATGCCTGAATGGCGTTGATGTCGCTGCGGCCATTGCGTTCAAATTCGTCCTTCACCACATCAAGCAGGCGGCGATGAAGCCGCTCTACCAGCTGCAGGGATTCCATGTAGAGAGAACGCAGTGCGCTCCGGTCTTCAACTTGCGGATCCGAGTCCACTCGTTTTGTGTTTTCCATTGTCGTGCCTCACTGTTGTTTTGGTGGTTTATTGTTTTCCACCTTGAGGCCACTCTATCGAACACGTATAAAATTGGACTTAAAATGCAGCATTAACAGGAGGTTACTAAAGCAATTGCAATTTCAAAGTGAATCAATTCTTACTCTTCCGTTTCGTCAGCATTGCGTGTGAAGTACAGAACGGCTCGAAACGCACCGTACAGAAGCAACACGGACACATGGGTCAGGACCAGAAGCCAACGTCCCCCATAGAGTTCGGAAAAAATCGCGTACATGAAAAATTCGGTCAGAGCGGCAAACAGCCAGACCACTGGTCCCCAGGAAACCAGCATCCACAAGCCTATACCCGCAACCGGCCAAAGCACCGCCAGGCTGGCCGCAGAGATTTTCCAATGGATGGGCAGAAGGTCAAACCGCCATGCCCCGTGGTCAGAAAGCCCGATCAGCAAAGCCCAATATTGAATACCGGCGATCATGCAAAAAATAGCAACAGCCCGTTGAAAAAGGTCAAAGGCCCATTCGGTCGTGGTCTGGTGCGGCAGACCCGGAGTGCCCATATCGCCCATTTCGCTCATTGTGCTTCTGCAACCTTTGTCAATTCATCATCGCCAAGCGGCAGGAAATAGGCATCCAGAGCGGTTGGCGTCACTTCAGCCAGCGTCTCAGGCTGCCAGTGCGGGTCCTGCGTCTTGTCAACGATCACGGCTCTGATGCCTTCATAAAGTTCACGCCCCTGCAACATTCTGACCAGAATACGATACTCCATGCGCAGACAATCGGCGAGGCTGAGGTCGCGTCCTGCCTTTATCTGTCGGAACGTTACGGCCAGACTGGTTGGTGATGCTGCCCCTATCGCCTTGTAGGCAGCCGCTGCCAGTTCGCTTGTCGCACGCGCGCCATCCAGTGCATTGATGATGGCATCGAGCGAACCATGACAAAACAGCCTGTCTATTTCATCATGATCCAACGCAGCGGAGGCAATCGAAGACGGCGCAGGCTGTCTCTCCAAAAGCGCATCCGCATCGGGTGCTGCAGCCAGGGCCTGCTCCAGATCCGGCAGCGAATCGGCATCTGTCAGATGCGTCGCCAAGCCGCATTCGAAAGCGTCGCCTGCGCGAATGCGGTACCCTGTCAGCGCCAGAAACATGCCGACATTTTTCGGCAGACGTGACAGGAAAAAGCTGCCGCCGACGTCCGGGAAAAATCCGATTCCGACTTCCGGCATCGCAAAAACCGAATTTTGTGTCATGACCCGGTAACGGCCGTGGACTGAAATGCCGACACCGCCGCCCATGACGATGCCATTGATCAGGGCAATCACCGGTTTTGGATAGACCCCGAGGCGCGCATTGAGACGATATTCGTCCTGGAAAAATCCGTATTTCAGATTGCCCGCTTCAGCGTTGCGATAAAGCTCAAGCAGATCGCCGCCTGCGCAAAATGCCCGCCCCTCGGCCTTGATCACGATATGGTGGACCGCCGGATCACTTTCCCAATCATCCAGAGCCGCCATCAAGGCCAGCACCATGGCGTTGTTGAGCGCGTTCAGGGCCTTGGGTCGCGTCAGGGTTACAATCCCCGCATAGCCCTTCACTTCGAACGCAATATCACCGTCGCCACCGAAATTCATGCTCTGCAAAACCTTTCACACAGTCCCCGTTTCCATCGTCTAAGCAGGCCCCTCGCCTCAGGTCAATAGTTTCAAGTCGCCCACAGTTGGACACCGGACAAATGTGCCCAACGCAAGGGCGACAGTTTGACCGCTTGGAAAGCGATGCAACACCATGTTATGACCTTTTCTGCAATCATGTCACACGCGGCGTAGAGGGAACCCCTGTTCCTGTTGAAGGCGACAGCGGGTGCGAGAACCACAGAGGTTTTTATGAACCGGCAATTCGACAAGACCATGCTGAGCCGACGGACAGTTGATGAAATTACCGGCGGACGGCGCATGCGCCGCAATCGCAAGGCTGACTGGACGAGACGGCTGGTTCAGGAAAATACCCTGAGCGTCAACGACCTGATCTGGCCAATCTTTCTCATTCCCGGACACAATCGCAGGGAACAGATCGAGGCCATGCCAGGTGTCGACAGGATGACGGCTGATCTGGCCGTTCGGGAAGTCGAAAAGGCCGCCAAGCTCGGCATAACAGCCATTGCGACATTCCCCAACATCGCCAATGACATGCGCGATCAGACCGGATCGAATATTCTTCAGGCCGATAATCTCATCAATCAGGCCACCCGGATGATCAAGGCGCAAGTGCCTGAAATCGGGGTGATCACCGATGTTGCGCTGGATCCTTTCACCAGCCATGGTCATGACGGCATTTTGCGTGACGGCATTATTGTCAACGACGAAACGGTTGCACAATTGGCTGAGGCTGCGGTTCTGCAGGCCGATGCGGGCGCAGACATCATCGCGCCTTCCGACATGATGGACGGTCGCATAGGGGCAATCCGCGAGGCCCTCGATGCCCATGGCCACCAGGATGTGGGCATCATGTCCTATGCCACCAAATTTGCTTCCAGCTTCTATGGCCCCTACCGCGAGGCCATCGGCACCCAGGGACTGCTGAAAGGCGACAAGCGCACCTATTACATCGACCCGGGCAACACCGATGAAGCGGTGCGCGAGGCTGCTCTGGATGTGGAAGAAGGGGCGGACATGCTGATGGTCAAACCGGGCATGCCCTATCTCGACATTATCTGGCGGTTGAAGGAAGCCTTTGGAATGCCGACTTTCGCCTATCAGGTGTCAGGTGAATATTCGATGATCAAGGCTGCGGCCCAAAATGGCTGGATCGACGGTGAAAGGGCCATGATGGAGAGCCTGCTTTCCTTCAAGCGTGCCGGTTGCGACGGCATATTGACCTATTTTGCTCCTGAGGCTGCACAGATCCTCAACAGATCCTGACTTCCCCTGCCCGCCCAGCGAATAATGCAGCAGATCTCCCCGGCCACTTGAACTGCGGCGCTTTTATCCCCAGATAAATGCGACCCGGTCGCAGTGCAACGATGGCAATCAGGCGCCTGATAACAGGCCCGAGAGCTATCGCCCAGCATCGACCTTCTTGTGGCGTTTGCGGAGATTGGAATAGGATGACAACACAAACGGCCCGGCCCATGACAACAGATATCGACAGCTGGAAGTGTTATGAAGGCGTGCGAACACGGCGCATCATGGCGTTCTTTATCGACTATGCTCTGGTGCTGGCACTGTGCGTTCCGGTTGCCATTGTCATATTTTTTCTTGGCATATTCAGTTTTGGACTGGGCTGGGCGCTGTATTCCGTATTGTTCGTCATCGTCGCGCTGCCCTATGTCGGGCTGACCCTTGGCGGCAGCAAACAGGCGACGCCCGGCATGCAGATCACCGGCATCCGCATCATCAGGACGGATGGTGCCCGCGTGGATCCGATGCTGGCCATGGTCCATGCTGTTCTTTTCTGGGCAGGCAATGTGATTCTCACGCCTCTGGTTTTGCTGGTCAGCCTGTTCCTGGACCGCAAGAGACTGTTGCACGATGTGCTGCTCGGCGTTGTTATCCTGCGCGACGACGTGTAACCGACCTGTCGCTTTGTGATGGCAATGGCGAGAGGCCCGCGTCGCGCTCGCCGCATCAATCGCTAGCCTCTGTCTTGCGCAATATTGTTGCCGGAATGTCGCCATCCGGGCAAAGCGCCGGTCGTATTAGACCGGATTGGGGCAATAAGCCGCTTTGACTGGCGCGCTGCGCCAGATAAAATGCTGAGCTTGAGCAACTCCCATTGCGTTTCCTTGGGATAACATCAGGCTGAGCATGCAGGAATTCCATCTACTGGCGACCTTTGTCATTATCGGCGCGACGATCCTTGCCTATGCATCTGAAAAATTATCGATGGAAGCGGTGTCGCTGGGCAGCCTGTCCGTGCTTCTGTTCCTTTTTGGCCTTGTCCCCTTCACGTCCACAGCTGGCGTCGAACTGACACCAGCACGGCTGCTTGCCGGGTTTTCAGATCCGGCTCTTGCCACCGTCATCGCGCTGCTGATTGTTGGCCAGGGCCTGTTTGCAACGGATGCGGTTGATGGTCCGGCGCGGGCTATTGGCAAATTGGGGGGGCCAAGTGGCCGCCGCGCCATCTTTTTCGTCATCGTCGCCGCCGGCCTGCTCAGCGCCTTTTTGAACAATACGCCGGTTGTGGTCATCTTCATTCCGATCCTGACAGTCATTGCGGCGCAGCGTAACTATCCCGGCTTCAAGGTTTTCATGCCGCTGTCCTTCATGTGTATTCTGGGCGGCATGACGACGCTGCTCGGCTCTTCAACCAACCTGATTGCCGCGGGCATCGCTGAAGACAACGGTATCTCCATTTCCTTTTTTGACCTGACCGGCATGGGCTTGATGCTGGCGGGTATTGGCGGCTTCTATGTGCTGTTCATCATGCCGATGATGATGCGGGATCGGCCTTCTGTCATGACCCGTGGTCATTCAACCCAAGGCGCGCAGTTCATCGGCGAGATACCGATCACCCCGGGCCATCCCTTTATCGGTCTGCAGTCACATTCCGGCATGTTTCCTGGAATACTCGATCTGACGCCGCGCCTGATGCACCGCCGCGATGTGCCGATACTGCCACCCTTTGAAGACATCACTTTGTCAGCAGGTGATACACTGGTCGTGACCGGCACGCGCAAAGCCTTTTCAAGGGCACTGGCGCACGGCAATGCGGTTACCGATCACGATGATGGCAGCGACAAGGGCGATAGCGCAGAGGACCAGACAGAAAGCCCGAGGCCCGGCCCCGATTATCACCTGGTGGAAGCGGTCATCGCACCCGGTTCGCGCTTTGCCGGACGAACAATCCAGCTTTCCGGCATACGGGCGCGGTTCGGCGTTTCTGTTTTCGGCGTCCAGCGCAAAAGCCGCATGGCGCGCATGCCACTCTCTGAAATTCGTCTGGAACCCGGCGACACGTTGCTTCTGGGCGGCAATTTGCAGCAGGTCATGCAATTGCGCGGCGACCACGATCTGCTGTTGCTGGAGCATTCGGCCGAGCCGGTGCCACAAAGCCGCAAGGCAGTGATCGCCATTTCAATTTTTCTGGCGATCATCCTGCTATCGGCGTTCGAAATCCTGCCCATTGTGGTGAGCGCCATATCCGGCGCTGCGCTGATGCTGGCCTTCGGGTGCCTGACCATCTATCAGGCTGCCCGCGCCTTTGACCGTCAGGTGTTTCTGCTGGTCGGATCCTCCATTGCAATGGCAACGGCACTGCAAAGTACAGGTGGCGCAGCGCTGATTGCCGACACCACCGTCAGCCTGCTTGACGGAGCGCCGGTTCCAGTCGTTCTGTCCGTGCTGTTTCTTGTCATGGCCATCACCACGAACATATTGAGCAACAATGCCACGGCTGTTTTGTTCATGCCGATCGCGCTTGGCGTTGCAGCCCGTCTTGGCGCCTCCAGCGAGGCCTTCGTGGCGGCTGTCATCTTTGCCGCCAATGCGAGTTTCGCAACGCCGATCGGCTATCAGACCAATCTGCTGGTGATGGGACCGGGTCACTACAGTTTTCGCGACTATCTGCGTGTGGGGGTTCCGCTGGTTTTGATCATTTGGATAACATTTTCGCTTATCGCACCATGGTATTATGGGTTATAATTCAGGCACAACGGAGCAGCATGCCGCGCAATGACCAACCAAGCCGTCCAATCGCCACAGTTTTTCCTGACGGCCCCTTCTCCCTGCCCCTATCTGCCGGGGCAGTTTGAGCGCAAGGTGTTCACGCATCTGGTTGGCGAAAAGGCACCTGAACTCAACGACCTTCTGACGCAGGGCGGGTTTCGGCGGTCGCAGAATATTGCCTACAGACCCGCATGCGAAAGCTGCAGAGCCTGCGTTTCGGTTCGAATCCTGGCCAGTGAATTCAAACCCACACGCTCAATGAAACGGAATCTTGCGCGCAATAGCGACATCCAATCGCAAGAGTTTCCTGCCGAACCCTCCAGCGAACAATATTCCATGTTTCGCGCCTATCTCGATGCCCGCCATGATGAGGGCGGCATGTCGGAAATGAGCGTTCTGGACTATGCGATGATGGTGGAAGATACCCATGTTCCAACCCGAATCATCGAATACCGAACCGCCGACAAGGGAGCCGCCGACAAGGGAGCCGATAACAACGCCAAGGGGCAATTGGTTGCCGTGGCGCTCAGCGACCTGATGGGCGATGGGCTCTCCATGGTCTATTCCTACTTCGATCCCGACCTTTCTGACCGTTCGCTCGGGACTTACATGATCCTGGACCATATCCGCAGAGCCCAGGCTTTGGGACTGCCGCACGTCTATCTGGGCTATTGGGTCGCCGGGTCACGCAAGATGGAATACAAGACCCGGTTTCTGCCACAGGATCACCTCGTCGCCAGCGGCTGGAAGCGTTACGAGGAACCATCCAAAGGCGAAACCTGACGCATTCTACTGGCCTGCCCCCAACGGCTCTGGCTCCAGTGTGAATGGACCATCGCACGTGCAGGCATGCGCTCTATCTCCTTGCAGTGTTAATAGCCCTTGCCAAATGACAACATAAAAGCCCTAATCATGCCAATGGATTGCTCCACTGCCCTTCGCGCGGCAGGGAATTTCCGCATGACAGCGGCAGGGTGGAAACAGTGACAAAAACCATATTGATCACCGGGGCTGGAACCGGCATCGGCAGAGACTGTGCAATTGCCCTGGCTGCTCGGGGACACAGGGTGATTGCCACCACCTATTCCATGGATGAGGCTGAACAACTTGCCACAGAATCAGCCGGCAAGATCGAAACCTTCAAGCTCGACATCACGGATGCGGCTGACCGAGCCATCATTGCTGAACTCGACCTCGACGTCCTGATCAACAATGCAGCCATCGGCGATTCCGGCTCTCTGGCAGAAGTCGATATCGACCGCGTGCGCCGCACGTTTGAGGTCAATGTCTTTGCGACACTCGAAATCAGCCAGATTGCGATCCGGAAAATGATCGAGAAGAAAAGCGGCACCCTATTGTTCATCAGTTCTGTCGCTGGCCGAATACCCATTCCGTTTCTCATGCCCTACTCCATGACAAAATTCGCTCTTTCGGCGGCCGCCGCCGGTCTGAGAGAGGAAATGGATACTTTGGGCAAAGGCATCAATGTGTCGGTCATCGAGCCCGGTGCGTTTCATACCGGTTTCAACCAGAGCATGCTTGGCAAAAAATATGAATGGATGGAAAAACAGTCGTTCTTTTCCCCGGAACAAATTGCGCGTCTGAAAAAACGCGAAAGCAAGGAGTTCAAGATGCTCGAGGAGAAGACGACCCGCGCCATCGTGAACAAGATCGTTCAGGCTGCCGAAGCCGATAGACCGCGGCTGCGCTATGTCGCCCCCTGGCTTCAGGGATTTGGTGTGCGGATGATGCGCATATTTGGCAAGTAAAATGGCGATAGAAATTCCTGTCGGAGCACCGAAACAATGTCTTTGAAAGACGACCTCAAGAAGGCGCTCGTATCGAAAGTGATGGCACGGCGTCTGTCACAGGAAGGAACGGCTGCCCGGCGCGCAAAAGTAGAGAAAAAGCGCCGTAGACAGGCCCTTCCTCATTGCGTGGACTATTTCCATCAGGTGGATGATCCCTACAGCCTTCTCGCCGCCAGGGCTTTGAAGCCCTTGCAAAAGCGCTATGACATTGAGCTGAAAGTTCACATTGTCGGCGCGCCGGACGATGCCATGGTCCCGCAACGGGCGAAGTTGAAGGCCTATAGCCGACGGGACGCCAGCCTTATCGCACCCAAATACGGCCTGACATTTGCGCATTGCGATCAGGACCCTGATGCGGCGGAGATTGACAAGGCCAATGCCATGCTCGTTCAAGCTGTTGAAAGTGACACCATTTTGGATGTGATAGACGCGGTTTCCACCGCTCTCTGGTCCGGGCAGTCACTGCCCCCTTTGCCGATGGCAAAAGATGAAGACACCCAAGAGCACATGGTCAAAGCGGCGCATTTGCGCAAGAAATTGGGGCATTACCTCGGTGCGGCTTTCTGCTACGGCGGAGAATCCTATTGGGGACTGGATCGCCTGCATTATCTTGAAGAACGACTGCAGGCGCTGGGTGCCGACAAACACCCGGCAGCCGCGACGCTCTATCCTGCACCCCTGGCCAGATCAAAGGGCACCCAATCAGCCGGCTCCAAATTAGCGCCCGAAAAACCAATCGACTTTTTTGTATCCCTGCGCAGCCCCTACTCGGCAATCGTGGCAAAGCGCGTATTTGACATCGCAGGATCGGCAGGTGCTCCGGTGCGCATCCGCTACGTCCTGCCGATGGTCATGCGAGGCCTGCCGGTGCCACGCGAAAAGGCGCTTTACATCGTCCATGATGCGGCGCGCGAAGCCCACCGGCTGGACGTTCCCTTTGGCCGTTTCAATGACCCGCTCGGGCTGCCAACCGAGCGCGGCCTGTCTCTCATGCCCTTGGCGGAAGACAAAGGGGTATCGCAGGCCTATCTGATCTCGTTTCTCGAAGGAGTCTGGGCCGAGGGAATCAACGCCGGAACCGATCGCGGACTGAGAACAATTGCCGAGCGTGCCGGACTTGTCTGGAGCGACGTGCAATTGGCTCTTGAGGACGATGGCTGGCGCGCCATAGCCGAGGCCAATCGGCAGGAACTCTTTGATCTGGGCCTATGGGGTGTGCCCTCATTCCATTGTGGCGATGCTCTTCTATGGGGACAGGACAGACTATGGGCTCTGGAGGAGGTACTTCAGTGACGCCATGGCCAACAAAATTGCCCGATAATCTGTGGTGAACCTGATGCCGGTTTGAAACACGCACATAAATAGTGCACCAGCTAGCGCTTGTCGCCTAATGTCAGATTCGGGATTCCCAAATTGGGATTATTGTG
>JARGOF010000010.1:0-109000 GCA_029212415.1 Rhizobiaceae bacterium
CCCGATGACGACGGGATGATTGCCCTGCCGGAAACCCCCGGACTGGGCATGGAGGTCGCCCCCGAAACCCTGGCCGCCTATCTTCAGGAGGTTGTCGTGTCGGTGGGTGGAAAAACGCTGTTTCAAAGTCCGGTTCTTTAGGCCACCACGCGCGAGCTTCAACTGCGCTTGCGTGGCTAAACCTCCAGCACGGTTTCAAACCCGCCAAAAATGATGCGCTTGCCGTCATAGGGCATCGGGTTATGGTCAGGACCCATCGTGTCGTCTTGCATGATCTTTGCCCAGCCCTCATCATGGGCCTGCTTTGATGGCCACAGAACCCAGGAAAAGACCACCGTCTCGTCATCCTGTTTTTTCACCGCCATGGAAAATGAGGTGACCTCACCCTCAGGGACCTCAACTCCCCAGTTTTCAACCACCTTCGTCGCGCCATATTTCTTGAAAATCTCGGCCATCGCCCGGGCGTGCTCAATGAATTCCTGCTTTTTGGCATTTGGAACTGCTGCAACAAATCCATCCACATAAGACATTTTTTGCTCACTTCATGCTGATTGAAAGGCCGCGAATATAGCAGACAATTTGGCCTTATGCATCTGCATCCTGTGCCGTTCTCCAGCGGTTTTCCGCCAAACTGAGCGATGGAAGGCAACGTCTGATTTGCCGAAGATGCGATCCGTTTGATCCGGCTTCAGGCCAATTGTTGGGCGCGCAATTTGCGTTGCGACAGAACAATCGCCAAAATGACCGTGGCCGCGCCGATCAGGTTGGCAATCAGATGCATCGGCCAGAAGCAGCAGACAACGCCAAAGGCCATCATCGGCCCGGTGATCAGACTCAACGGCCCTTCGGCATAAAGCTGAATGATGGAATTGATGGCGTAAATGCCGAACAGAGCGAAAAAGCCCACCTGCAGAATTTGCATCCAGTCACCGGAAATCAGTGGCGTATAGGCAAACATCAGCGGGACAATGTAGAGGCCTTTGGCGATTTTCCAGGCCTGAAACCCTGTCTCCATCGGCTTGGAACCGGCAATGCCGGCTGCGGCAAAGGCGGCAAGGCACACGGGCGGTGTGACATTGCTGTCCTGGCTCAGCCAGAAGATGATCAGATGGGCGGTCAAAAGGAACACGGCCTGCTGGGCCGGATCAACCAGCAGGGGGCGGATGGTGATGGCCAGTTCAAAGGGCATGGCCGCCAGCAGCGCCAAGGCCTCGTCCCGCGTCATGCCGCTGGCAACCTTCGCCGTCAACGGATGGTCCACCAATGCGAACATGGCTGATTTGGCCGGATCGACAATCCCGGCCACCAGCTGATCGACAATGATCGTATCGGCCAGAATGCCCGCCAGAGCCGGCGCGGTCAGAATTGCAAGGATGATATAGGCCGCCGTCACCGGCAGCCCCATGCCCAGCACCAGAGACGCCAGACCGATCAGCACGATCGCCAGCACGATCGATCCCTGCGACCATTGCGCGATCATCAGGGAAAAACCGTTGCCGATGCCGCTTGTGACAATCGCATTGTTCATGATGCCGATGGCGACCAGCAGAATGCCCGTCATGATCGAGGAGCGCACCCCAACGAGCAGCGCCTCGGCAATTTTTGACGGGCCCATGGAGACCGGTTTGAAAAATTCCCCCTTGGTCACTCTGGCCAGCAGGCTGGTGCACCAGGAGACAATGATCAGAGCGGCAATTGCCCAGGAGGCGGCATAGGAGGGTGTGACACCCGTCATCAGCAGCCAGATCATGACAGTCAGCGGCAATACAAAAACCAGCCCACCGGAGATCATCTTGCCTTTGTCCACCACCAGATCAACACCCTCACCGACCTGATCCTTGACGGCCTCTATGCGCACGATGAACGCTACGGAGAGGAAATAGAGAATGGCAGGAACCACCGAGACAGACACGATGGTTGCGTAGGGAATGGCGGTGTAGCTGGCCATGACGAAGGCGCCCGCACCCATGATCGGCGGCATGATCTGACCACCGGTGGAGGCCGCAGCCTCTACACCGGCGGCAAATTTCGCCTTGAAACCATTTGCCTTCATCAGCGGAATGGTAATGACACCGGTCGACGCCGTATTGGCAATGGCCGAACCGCTGATGGTTCCGGTCAATGCCGATGAAAGCACCGCCACAAAGGCGGCCCCGCCGCGCACACGCCCGGCCACCACCTTCGAAATTTCAATGACGAAGTCACTGGCGCCCGATGCCACCAGAAAGCCGCCGAAAATCATGAACAGGGTAATGTTCGAGGAGGAAATGCTCGCCAATATTCCGAACATGCCTTCATCATTGTAGAGGGTTCGAAACAGGACGTCATTGGCCGGCAGGCTGGCTGCCCGGAAAACGCCGGGAAGATGTTCGCCCAAAAACAGAATATAGGAAAGCGACAGGATGATGAGGATCGGTATGACCCAACCGGAGACCCGCCGTGACAGGTCGAGCGCCGCAAAAATCAGCAGGCAGCCCGCAGCCCAGTCAAGGGCGCTGAACTGCCAGGATTGCCCGGTCACCGCCAGCGTTCGCTCATAGATCGAATTTTCAGCACCGGCGATCCACAGAGCCGATGCGGCGACCAACAGGCCGTAGATCGCATTCAACAGGGTCGACAGGCGCGTTTGGCCGCGCTTGGCGAAAGCCGGCATGGTCACGGCTGCGAGAAAGGCGAATCCACCAAAGTGAATGGCGTTCTGCCACAGTCCCGGTTCGACCAGATAGACATTTGTTGCAATGTGCCAGATGCCGAACACAACGGCGAACAGGGCGACGGCGGCACGGTAGGGATGGCCGCGCAACCCATTCCAGGACAGCCATTCGGGATGATCCAGAGCGTCCGCCCGTTCGATATCGCTCATGCTATCCTCCCCGTTCTGCACACAAGGAGAAGCGGAAATAACAATTTCCGCCCCTCTTTTTGCAAAACCGCTTCAGCTCTTCGCCGAAGCGGTTCTGGACCAAAGATCGGCTTTTACTTGGCCATCAACCGATCCGGAATATCCAGACCGATTTCCTTGTAGTAGCGTGCAGCGCCCGGGTGGAGAGGCACTGGCAGACCTGCAGTGGCGACCTCTACGGCCATGCCCTTTGTTGCCGGATGGATGGCCGACAGAAATCCCAGGTTCTCATAGATTGTCTTGGTGAGCAGATAGACATGCTCCTCGTCAACGCTCGCATTGACAGCCAGGAAGTTTGGCTGCGCGATCGTCTGGACATCCTTGTCCTGGCCCGGATAGGTTCCGGCCTTGATCGTGTATTGTGTCCACAGATCACGGCCGCCATCCATGGCTTTTGCCTCGTCGGCGGTAACATCCAGAATGACAAATTTGCCATCATTGGCCGCCATCAATTTGGTAATGGCGCCGGTGGGTGGGCCGGAAGGAATGCCGGCACCGACGACCTGACCGTTAGCCATGGCATCGACTGTCGGTCCATAGCCCGCATAGACCAATGTGTAGTCCTTCTCGATATCGATACCAAGACCCGACATCAGAACCTTGTTGGAACCAATCGTTCCGGAGTTTTGACTGCCCATGCCCATCGACATGCCCTTGAGCGCCTTGAGATCTTCGACCGTTCCGGTCTTGGCCTTGTCAGCGGCCACGACGAATTGCTCGACATTCTGCCAGAGCATCGTGATCGAGCGCAGATTTTCCTGAGGCGCCGAGACCGGGCCCGTTCCTGTTGCTGCGTAGGAACCATAGAGACCCTGCAGAATGGCGAAATCAGCGGTGCCTGCACCAAGCGCCTGAACATTGGCGCCGGACCCGGCCGAATTGACTGCGGTCAGGCTGAAATCCTCTTTTGGAAGCAGCTTGATTTTTGACAGAGTGGAAATGGCCGTGCCGACGGGATGATAGGTGCCGCCGGTTGAAGCTGTGGTGAGAATATAGTCCTTGGTCTCGGCAAAAGCAGATGTTGCGGACATGCCGGTTGCGGACAGGGCGAAAACGGCGCCTGCCATGAGCGTGGTGAGTTTTTTCATATTGGATCCTCCTTGGAGCGCCGCCTCCACGGCACCTGATGCAGGTGTAGAGGAAGCACGCATGAGGATACTATGAAGGAAATTGCCTATTGCCAAGAAAAACCCTGCGGATTTCCGCAGGGCTCACGATTGCAGAAGCGTTGCCTTGTCCAGACCCAGTTTGACGATCTTCTCGTTCAGCGTCCGTCTGCCGATCCCCAGGGCCTCGGCAACATCATCCATCCGGCCGTCATGGCTGACCAGTGCCTTGCCGATGAGCTGGCGTTCAAAGGCGGCGACCGCTTCGCGCAAAGTCTCCGGCGTTGCAACATCAGGCCCGCTGACCTGCAGGGCTTCGCGGACAGAACCAGCGCCGCGCCGTGACGCCAGAATATGACGCTCACAGACATTGCGCAGCTCCCTGACATTGCCCGGCCAGTCATAGGCAATCAGACTGGCAATATCGCTGGAGGTAAGCACCGGCGCCACGGTCTCATAGGTCGCGGCAAACATGTCGAGATAATGCGTGTAGAGCAGGGCAATGTCATCACGGCGGTCCCGCAGCGGCGGCATGGTCAGCACAATGGTGTTCAGCCGGAAGAACAGATCCTCGCGAAAGGCGCCAGTCTGGATCATCGCGTCGAGACGCTCATTGCCCGCAGACACGATGCGAATATCGGCCTGCTTCAGCTCCCGGGAATCCACCAGCGTATATTGCCGGGTCTCGATCACCCGGAGGAGTTTTGCCTGCGTCTCCTTCGGGATCGCCCCCAGTTCATCGATGAAAAGGGTCCCGCCCTCGGCCCGCGCCAGCAGCCCCGCACCGGTTTCCCTGCTGCCAAACAGGGTCTCTTCGAACTTTGGAACCGGAACGGCAGCACAATTGAGCGCGACAAAGGGATCACCCGATCGCGGCCCCAGATCATGCAGCGCCCGCGCCACCAGTTCCTTTCCGGTTCCCGTTTCACCCAGCAGCATGACATTGGCATTGCTTGTGCTCAGATCCATGATCTCGCCACGCAATGCATCAATGGCACTGGTTTTGCCGATCAGGATGCGGTCCAGTCCCGACAGGTCGGCCAGCCGGTCGCGCAGCCTTTGCGTATTGAGGGAAAGGCGATGCAATTGCGCAGCATTTTCCAAAAGCTTCAGCAGGCGGCGCGGATCAAAGGGTTTTTCCAGAAAACTGTAGGCGCCTTCCTGTATGGCATGCACGGCCATGGGAATATCACCATGGGCGGACATCAGCACAATCGGCACGCGGCTTTGCGGCTTCAACTGGCCCAGCAATTCGATACCGGTCACGCCGGGCATGCGCACGTCGCATAGCAGCACCTCCGTATCCTGCGCTTTCATCCGCGCAAGGATATTTTCTGCCCGGGAAAGACATTGCACCTCAAACCCTGCGGCTTCCAGCAGATGGCTCAGCGACTCCCGCATCGATTTGTCGTCATCAATGACCATGATACGATAGGTGGAATTCATGACGTCGGCTCATCAATAGGCGGCGCTATCGGCAAATGGATGGTAAAGACGGCGCCGCCGCCAGGCAGACTTTGCGCCGACAGCGTTCCGTCATGTTCCTTTATGATCCCCGTGGCGATCGACAGGCCAAGCCCCATGCCATCACCTGAAGCGCGGGTCGTGTGAAAAGGTTCCTGCAACTGATTCAACTGACGCTCTCCAAATCCTGAACCATTGTCCTCAACAGCAATTATGACCGCATCGTCTGACCGCGAAACGCTGATGGTCAGGCAATCGCCTGATGCCTCCTGCAAAGCGTAAAGGCCGTTTTGCATCAGGTTGACCAGAACCTGTTCAAGCCTGAGCCTGTTGCCCATGACCGCCAGATCCGGCTCTGCAATATGCTGGCGAACCTGCACTTTTGCCAGCTCGAAGTCGTGTTGCATCAGCTCCATACAACCTGACACGACATCGCCAAGCATCACGCGCTGGATTTTTTCATCACCCGGTTTGGTAAAGAAGCGCAATTGTCTGGTGATGTTCTCCATGCGGGCGGCCACGGCGTTCAATTTCGCCAATGTCGGATGGGATATGCCATTGCCTACAAGTTCTTCCGCCGTCAGATAGTTGCGAAACGCCGATATGGGCTGGCCGAGTTCATGGACAACCGACGCGGAGATCTGACCGAGCGCTGCCAATTTGCTGGATCTGGCCAGTTCCGAATGGGCCTTTTCCAGTCGGCTGTTGGCTTCGCGCAACTGATCCCGGTCTGATTGGGAGGTCAACAGGGCAGCCTGAATGCGCTTTGATCGCTGATAGGCAGCAAAACCCACCAGCAGCGATATGGCCGAACCGAAGACAATGGTGGCCAGCCAGGCCCGTTCATAGGCACGGGCTTCGCTTAAAAGATAATGCAATTTCCAGTTCAGATGATCCGATTGTGATCCCGCATAAATGTAGGTCCGCTCGCCAAGCTCGACAGAAGCGCCATCCGGCCTGTTCCATGCCAGCGGCTCCACTGCGATCGCGCCGAATTGCTTGCTCTGCCGGATCGTGCTCAACCGCGCCGGAGAGACCGGTTCGATGGTGCGAAACAGCCAGTCGCGATTGGAGGCCAGAACCACGATGCCGTCCGGATTGGTGGCAAGCACATTTTCACCGCCATTTTCCCAGGTCTGCTGCAATTCGCTGGCATCGAGCTTGATGGCGATAACCCCGATAATGGCGTCAGCCCCATCGCGCACCGGCTCGGAGACAAAATAGCCTGGCCGGCCGGTGGTCACTCCGACACCAAAGTAATTGCCGCGTATGCCCGATATGGCCTGTTTGAAATAGGGCCTGAACCCGTAATTCTGGCCCACAAATGTCTGTTCCTTATCAAAGTTTGACGCAGCCACGACCAATCCGCTGCGGTCCATCAGGTAGATGGCTTCCAGCCCGGCTTCCCTGGCAAAGCTTGCCAGCCTCGGATTGAGTGCATCAACCGTTGATCCGCTCAACGCCCCACTGACGAGTGGGTCGCGGGCCAGCACAAAGGGCAGGTGCTGGTATCGTTCTATCGTGTCATTCAATGATCGCTTGTAGAGCAGCAAGCGCGTCTGGGCGGCTTCGCGATCAAGCGACTTGAAGTAGGTCAGCGACACAAAGAACAGAAGGCCAATCGCAATCGTGGTGATTGAAATCAGAATGATTGCCACGCTTGGCCGGGCGGCCTGTCTGGCTGGATAGGCCTTCAACGGCAAGGATTGCTGCGTCATGGGTCGTCCTGGTTCATGACGATCTATATGCCCCATTCGGCCCTGCCGAGGCAAATGGTCAATGGCCAGTCAATTGCAGGACAGAGTAGGGCGACAGGCCTGAAGGGCAGAGAAACAGATTTTGCCGGCAAAACGACGGCCTTTGAAAACGTGGGGTTGGTATTCCACCAGTCTTCTCTATGGAATGATCACACAGACAAGTATATGTTGCCATTGAACAAAATGTTTTTAAGACGGAATTATTTTCAATGAACAATGATGGACCGTTTCCCATCCCCACGCCTGTGGATCGCAGCCAGCAAGACCGTCTGCAGCACGTACACCCTTTGAATCAGAGGATTCTTCTCTGGTTGTTGGCGGGTGTCGGCTTTTTGACCACTGTCAATATTGCGTTGCTTTTCGTCGGGGATCGAGGTTTTCTGATCCGCGTCTTTTTCAGCATGGATTTCGACCGCAACATCCCGGCATGGTATTCCTCCATGCTGCTGGCACTGGCCGGCCTCGTGGCATTCGAATGCAGTCTTGCCGCGGAACGGTTTGGACAATGGAGCAAATCGGTTTTCCTGCTGCTCAGCCTGCTGCTTGTCTTCATGTCCTGTGACGAGATTGCCCGTTTCCATGAAACGCTTCCCGAAATCCTGTCCGACCATCTGGGGCTCGACAGCGTAAACCACTTCAAAGCCCACCCCTGGGTTTTCCTGGGAGGGCCCTTTGTCATCATTCTCCTGGTTACGATGTTCCTGCTGCTGAACAATACCCTGAAACGCTTTCCCAAAAGCCGGTCGCTGATGCTATGGGGTTTTATTGTACTGGTCACCGGTGGAATCGTGCTGGAATCGATCATGGAGTTCCTGCCCCGCGGCATCTGGTGGCAGATAGAAATGCTGCTTGAGGAAACGCTGGAAATGGTCGGAACGCTGCTGATCAGTGCATCTCTGATTTTATGGCGGGATCAGGCCCTTGCGGAAGACCTGTCAAACAAACCTCCCGATTGATGCGGATCAAGACGCAAGGCCGTCCGATCTCCTATGAAACAAGCCGAAGCCGGTTTTTAACACATCAGGATGGATTGCATGGGCCCCAGTCGCTTGGAATATCTCTTCAATCCTCGTTCCCTGGCGGTCTTTGGCGCCAGTGATTCCGGTCGCTCGGTTGGCTCCAGGGTCTATATGAACCTGCTGGAAGCGGAATTTGACGGGCCAATCTTTCCGATCAATCCCAAATACAACAAAATCGGTGACAGGCATTGCTATTCCTCCATCGCCGACGTTGATGAGAAGGTCGATCTGGCAATCATCGCAACCCCGGCGGCGAGCGCAGCCGGGATTATCCGGCAATGCGGTCAGGCGGGCATTCGCAATGCTATTGTCCTGTCTGCAGGCTTTGGCGAATCGGGCGGCGAGGGCAAGGCACTGGACGCCGAATTGATGGAGGCGGCGCGGCAGAGCAATGTCCGTTTCATGGGCCCCAATTGTGTAGGGCTGGTGCGTCCCTGGCTCAACCTCAATGCCACATTTCTCAAATCGTCCACACCAAGTGGCGGTCTCGCACTGATTTCACAATCCGGTGCCCTGTGTTCAGCCATTTCCGATTGGGCCGAGCCGCATCATCTGGGATTCTCCACGCTGTTTTCCATGGGGAATGCCTCCGACATCGGCTTTGGCGATGCGCTGAAATTCCTTGCCACAGACCCCAAAACCAAAGCAATTCTGCTTTATGTCGAGGGGGTTCGCCATGCCCGCTCCTTTATCAGTTCCCTGCGCCTGGCTGCCCGGCTCAAGCCGGTCGTGGTCCTCAAGGCCGGCCGTCACGCGCAGAGTTCGAAAGCAGCCAATACCCATACCGGCGCCCTGATCGGTTCAGATGCTGTTTTTGATGCCGTGCTGGAGCGTGCCGGTGCGGTGCGGGTTGATTCCTTCGCCCAATTGTTTGCGGCAGCAGAGATCCTCTCTTCCAACACACGCGCCAGCGGCAACCGGTTGGGCATCATCACCAATGGCGGTGGTGCCGGCGTATTGGCTGCAGACCGGGCCTGTGATCTGCATGTCGACCTGCCGCAGCCAGATGCCAAGACACTCAGCACCCTCGACACGATACTGCCGGCCTATTGGTCAAAGGCCAATCCGGTGGACATTCTCGGTGACGCCCCGCCGGAGGTATTTGCCAGCGCCGTTACCGCCTGCCTCGCAGATCCGCAATTTGATGGTGTGCTTGTCATGCTGACACCGCAGGCCATGACGGATGCAAGCGCAGCGGCCCGCGCCGTGGTTGACGCTGTGCCAAGCCACAACAAAAAGCCGATCCTTGCCTGCTGGATGGGAGAAACGTCCGTTGCAGAGGCACGACAGATCCTCAGTGCAAACGGCATCGCCGATTTCCATACGCCGGAACTGGCCGTCGAAGCCTTCTCACATCTTGCCAGACACGCACAGAACCGCAAGCTGGCGCTGCAGACACCGGACCCGCTTTCCCAAAACAATGTGCCGGATATCGACGGTGCACGCCGGATCATCAGGGCAGCCCTTGCCGACAATCGGTCGATGCTCACGGACAATGAGTCGAAACAGATCCTCCAGGCGTTCGACATTCCGGTCAACCTGCCCCTGGTGGCCAACAGTCTGGCAGAAGCAATCGCTGCTGCAAAAAACCTTGGCTATCCCGTTGCCGTAAAAATCAATGCCACCGGAATCAGTCACAAGTCCGATGTCGGAGGCGTGCGGCTCAACATCAGGGACGACGATGGCCTGGCGGCGGCATGGTCGGAGGTCACCACGAATACAAAGGCCGCCGTGCCAGACGCGCAGATTCATGGCGTCACGGTCGAATCGATGATCCAGACAAGACTGGGCCGTGAACTGCTGGTCGGCACCAGCCGCGATGCCGTATTCGGCCCAACCATCCTGTTCGGAGCCGGCGGCACATTGGTGGAAGTCCTGCGCGACAGCGCGGTATCACTGCCGCCACTCAACGAAGTGCTGGCCAACCGGCTGATTGATCGCACACGGGTCTCGCGCCTGCTGGCGGCTTTTCGTGACCAGCCTGCCGTGGACCGTAATGCGGTGGTTCAGGTCCTGCAGCAGATTTCCGACCTCCTTTGCGAACTGCCGGAGATTGAAGAACTCGACATCAATCCGCTTTTTGCCGGTCCGGACGGGGTCATCGGCATGGATGCACGCATACGCGTCAGCGAACAGAAACCCGATACGGGTCGCTATGACCATATGGCCATCGTGCCTTACCCGCGCAATCTGGTGCAGACATTTGATCTTGGCGACGGAACGGTGCTGACCATCAGGCCGATCCGGCCCGAAGACGCCGAGAGTGAACAGAAATTCGTTCGCGATCTTTCCAGTCAGGTCAAGCAATTCCGCTTCATGTATACGCTCGACGAGCTGTCGCCGATCATGCTCGCGCGGTTTACCCAGATTGATTACGACCGTGAGATGGCGCTGGTGGCACTGACCGAGGAGGCCGGCAAGCCCGTGCAGCAGGGCGTTGCGCGATATGCCATCAACCAGGATGAAAGAAGTTGTGAGTTTGCCATCGTGGTTTCCGACAGGCACCAGCATCGCGGCATAGGCACAAGACTGATGAAATCTCTCATGGATGCGGCCCGTTCCCATGGCCTTTCGGTCATGGAAGGAACGGTTCTTTCAACCAACAAGGACATGCTGCAACTCATGAGCGAGCTCGGATTTACCACCAAACGTGTGGATGAGGATCCATCACTTGTCGCTGTCGAGCGGCAACTTTAAAGATCGGTCAGGAAAAATGCTCGCCATAATCTCACACCCCGATTGCCTGATGCATGATGCCGGTCAGCACCACCCCGAAGATGCAGGACGCCTTTATGCCATCAATGATCAGCTTATCGCCAGCGGCCTCGACATGCTCGTTGAGCATCATGATGCTCCGCTGGCCACTGTCGAACAGCTGTCACGGGCGCACGACCCGGCCTATGTAAGACGCATTTTTGACGTGGCGCCCAGCGTGGGAGCAATTGAAATTGACGGCGATACCGTCATGACACCCCATTCACTTGCCGCCGCACGCAGGGCAGCCGGCGCCGGCATTCTGGGTGTAGACATGATCGTCAAGGGTGATGCCAATCCGGTTTTCTGTGCCATTCGTCCACCCGGCCATCACGCCGAATATGACAAGGCCATGGGTTTTTGCCTGTTCAACAATATTGCTGTTGCCGCTGCCCATGCGCTTGAGACCTATGGCTTGCAGCGCATCGCCATTGTCGATTTCGATGTGCATCATGGCAATGGCACCGAAGATATTTTCGCCAGAGATGAAAGGGTCCTGTTCTGTTCAAGTTTCCAGCACCCGTTCTATCCCAATACGGGCTTTGATTCCGATACACAGAACCTGGTTGATGTCGCGCTTCCAAGCGGCACGACCGGGCCGGCATTTCGCCGCGCAATCGCCGAGCGGTGGTTTCCGGCTCTGAACGCATTCAAGCCGGAATTTCTCTTCATTTCAGCGGGCTTTGATGCCCATGTTCTGGATGAAATGTCCGGGCTTGGTCTGGTTGAGGCGGATTATGGCTGGATCACTGCAGAACTCAGTTCGATCGCCGAAACCCACAGCCAGGGACGCATACTCTCCATGCTGGAAGGCGGCTATGACCATGGCGCGCTGGCCAGAAGCGTTGTCAGTCATCTCAAGGCTCTGATGCATCTGAGCTGACGGAAACGTCTGTCCGGAATGCGGCTAGGACACTAAAGACCCGCTGGCATCCCTCAGCGGCCATATCTTTCTTCCAGCACTTTGGCGACCTGCTCGGCAAATCGTGCGACGGCAACCGGCAATGTGCGGTCACGCAACTGACCCATATAGAGAAGGCCCAAGGGAACATCGCGTTCATCCACCGGCCGTATGGCGACCCCCGGAACCGTATTGGCCTGAGGAAGACCAATCGGAATCTGAAACGATATGATGCCCTCCTCAACGGCATGGGAGCGCAGGAACTCGAAACTGTCCGACTCGACAACCGCCTCGAAAGGCAGGTTGGAGTTGATCAGGGCGGTATCGATAATGTGCCTGACGCCATAACTGCGGGTTGGCAGAGCCACAGGATATTGCAGACACTCCTTGAGGCGGATCGTATCGCCTGCCGTCAGTGGATGATCTTCGGGCATGACTGCGTATAGCGGCTGGGGCACGGACAATATCGTATGAAATTCGGCCATGCGGATGGGTTCGAAGACCAGCGCCAGATCAGCCGTGTGATCCACAAGCGCCTGCTCGGCTGCTGCCCGGTCGCGCAGGTGTACCCGAAAATTGACCCCCGGATGCTCACGGCGATAGCGGGTGATCTGTTCCGGCAGGAAAAACGGCAGCAGCGCCTGACTGCAGGCAATGGAAACAGTGCCGCGGCGAACACCCGACAAATCCGCAATCTGGGATTTTACCCTTTCCATATCGGAAATCTGGTTGCGGATGTGATGGATCAATATTTCGCCCGCACTGCTCAGGCGCACACCGCGCGGCAGCCGTTCGAAAATCTGCACGCCCAGTTCGTCTTCCATTGCCAGAATGCGGCGGTTGAGCGCTGTGGACGTCAAAGCCAGCATTTCTGCTGCCTTGCGGATCGATCCTGCCCGCGCAATGGCATCCACATAGCGAAGTGTGGTGAGGTGTCTCATGCGGCAACCTTTCGTAGTGCTGCATTTTTTGCAGCACATTGCTGCGAATATAGCAGAAGACAGATGCAATGCTAGCGGTGCACAGTCCGGCCAGATGCTGAAACGAGCGTCTGGTGAAACGAAACTCGGGGGCACCGCGACCCTGATCACCCGGCACATTCGTTGAAGCGACAGGATTTGACCGCCGGATCAGGGCAGAGGCAGCGTTACCATGACAACCATTCCTGCAGATCCCTATGCCTGGCCCTTCAATGGAGATCTCAGACCCGATAACACGGCGCTTGTCGTCATTGACATGCAGACCGATTTTTGCGGCGAGGGCGGATATGTGGACGCCATGGGATATGATCTGAGCTTTACCAGAGCTCCTATCGAACCCATCAGTACCGTACTCTCGGCCATGCGCGAAAAAGGTTATCACATCATCCATACCCGCGAGGGACACCGGCCGGACCTGTCGGACCTTCCGGCCAACAAGCGCTGGCGTTCACAACAGATTGGCGCCGGCATCGGTGATGCGGGCCCCTGCGGCAAAATCCTTGTGCGCGGGGAAGCTGGGTGGGAGATCATCGCGGAACTGGCGCCGCTTGCAGGCGAACCCATCATCGACAAGCCGGGCAAGGGCAGCTTCTGCGCGACCGATCTGGAATTGCTTCTGCGTACGCGTCGCATAGACAATCTGGTTCTGACCGGCATCACCACGGATGTCTGTGTGCATACAACCATGCGCGAGGCCAATGATCGCGGCTTTGAATGCCTCATTTTGGAAGATTGTTGCGGAGCGACGGATCCCGGCAATCATGCCGCCGCGATCAAGATGGTCAAAATGCAGGGCGGCGTCTTCGGTTCCATATCCGACAGCAGCAGCTTTGTGAAAGCATTGCCATGAGCATGCCTCAAGCCGCGCGCACCGACACCGGCCAACGCCCGGTCCAGGCCACACCCTTTCCCTTTTTGCTCGACCCATCCTCGGCAGCGCTCATCGTGATCGATATGCAGCGGGACTTTGTCGAGGCCGGTGGATTTGGCGAAACCCTCGGCAATGATATCACACCCTGTCAGGCGATCGTGCCGATCGTTCGGCAATTGCTGAAGGGGTTTCGCGCGGCGAAGCTGACCATCATTCACACCCGGGAATGCCATCAGCCGGACCTGTCGGATTGTCCGCCTGCCAAACGCAACCGCGGCACGCCGAGCCTGCGCATCGGTGATCACGGACCCCTGGGGCGCATTCTGATCGATGGCGAACCGGGCGCCGAGATTGTCCCGGACCTTGAGCCCATAGCCGGCGAAATAGTGATCGCCAAGCCTGGAAAAGGTGCTTTTTACGCAACAGATCTTCAGCAGATTTTGCAACAGCGCGCGATTACCCAGCTTGTTTTTGCCGGTGTGACCACGGAGGTCTGCGTCCAGACCACCATGCGCGAGGCCAATGACCGGGGTTTTGAATGCCTGCTCGCGCAGGATGCCACCGCAAGCTATTTCCCGCATTTCAAACAGTCGGCCATCACCATGATGACCGCCCAGGGCGCCATCGTCGGCTGGGCCGCTGACACCGCAGACATATTGGCAGCCTTCCATGAATAAAGCGCTTCTCGTTCCCAATTTGCTTGAAAACGGCTGGCAGGACCTGCCGTTTGAACCTTTCCGTCCCGGCGTCGAAATCTGTGAACTGGTGGCAGGCTGGCCGCGGCTGGCGCTGCTTAAATATGAACCGGGCGCAAGCGTGCCGCGCCACCGCCATACAGGTCTTGAAACCATATTGGTCCTGTCCGGCGCCCAGAGCGACGAGAACGGAGCCAGCCGTGCTGGCGCATTGATCGCAAATCCAACCGGTTCACAGCATTCCGTCTGGTCAGACGAAGGCTGCGTCGTGCTCATCCAATGGGAAAAACCAATCGAAATACTGGATGAACCCGAAACAACCACAGACGGGACGACCGACAATGCTTGACCTGCCTTTCGACATCGCATCTCTCCATTCTGCCTATGAAAGCGGGATCAGTGCGCAAGCAATCATTGCCGAATGTTATCGTCGCATTGCTGCTGTCAATGATCCCGGCATTTTTATCCATCTCATCAGCAAACAGGAACTACTGGCCGAGGCTCAGGTGCTCGGATCCTTTGATGCACAGGCCAAACCGCTGTGGGGCATCCCCTTTGTGATCAAGGACAATATTGACGCCGCAGGCAAACCCACCACCGCCGCCTGCCCGGACTACGCCTATGTGGCCGAGGAAGATGCCTTTTTGGTCAGCGCACTGCGCCAGGCCGGGGCGCTGTTGATCGGCAAGACCAACCTCGATCAATTCGCAACCGGCCTGGTGGGTGTGCGCACACCCTATCCGGCGCCGAGAAATGCAATTGATCCGCTGGTTGTGCCGGGCGGCTCTAGCGGCGGCTCAGCTGTTGCGGTCGCCCATGGCATTGTCAGCTTCTCGCTGGGTACGGACACGGCCGGTTCCGGCCGGGTGCCGGCCGCCCTCAACAATATCGTCGGCCTCAAGCCAACCCTCGGTGCATTGTCGGCCAGCGGCGTGGTTCCGGCCTGCAGAACCCTTGATACCGTATCGATCTTTGCTCTGGATGTGGAAGATGCCTGGCAGGTCTTCCAGGTGGCCTGCGCCTATGATGCGGCGGATTCCTTTTCCCGGCCGATTGCAGCCCCTGGCCTGGCATCCTTGCCACAGAAATTCTCTGTCGGGGTGCCGAGCAAGGAAAGCATCCGTTTTTTTGGTGATGATATTCAGGCGCAATCATTTTCTGCTGCGTTGCGTTCCATCGAGGATCTGGGCGGCCGTATCGTCGAAATCGATTTCGAGCCATTTTATGAAATCGCCGGGTTGCTCTATGCCGGCAGCTGGGTTGCCGAGCGCTATACCGTCATCGAAGACTATCTCAAAGCCAGTCCGGAGAGTATTTTCCCGGTCACAAGGACCATTATCGGCAAGGCCGAGTCCTTTTCCGCCGCCGATGCCTTTCGCGATACCTATCGTCTGGCCGATCTGAAGCGAAGGGTTGCGCCGGCACTGGCATCCGTCGACCTTCTGTGTGTCCCGACGATACCGACCTTCTGTACCTTGGCCGACCTGGAAGCCGATCCGATCGGGCCCAACAATCAGCTTGGTACCTACACGAATTTCGTCAATCTTCTGGATATGTGCGGCATTGCAGTGCCTGTCGCAAACCGCGCTGACGGAAGACCGGGCAGCGTCACCATTCTGGCCGGAAAGGGTGAAGATGCAAAACCTGCCGCCCTTGCCAGCGCTCTGCATCAACAGTCCGGCAGCCAGCTTGGCGCGACATCGTGGCGATTGCCGCCCGCTCCATCGGCCAGCGAGACGCTTGAAAGCGATGAAATTGCCATCGCGGCGGTGGGCGCCCATATGTCCGGGCTGCCGCTGAACGGCGACCTGACCCGGCTGGACGGCCGCTTCATCAAGGCTGCAAGAACGGTGCCCGATTATCGCCTCTATGCCCTGGCCGGCGGACCACCTCATCGCCCGGGCCTGATGCGCGATGAAGGCGGGGCCTCCATAGAACTGGAAATATGGGCGCTGCCCCTGCGCAACTTCGGTTCCTTCATGAAAGGCATTCCGTCGCCGCTCGGCATTGGCACGGTGGAGCTTGAAAACGGCGAGACCGTCAATGGCTTCATCTGCGAGGCCAGCGGCCTTGCCGGTGCCCGCGACATAACGCCATTCGGCGGCTGGCGCAGCTACCTTTTGGACCAGACGACTTCAGTACGTGATTGAAATGCAACCTTTGAAAGGGACATGACATGGAAAGACGTGATTTTCTCAAGAGCACCCTGGCTGTATCTGCCGCCACATTGCCGTTCCTGCGATCCTTGCCCGCCAGCGCTGCGCCATCCGGCACGATCGTCGTGGCCATGGGCCAGACGATCAACAGTCTGGATCTTCATCGAAAGGGCACCAACCGGCCCAGCTATCAGGTCGCTGTGAATGTCTATGACCGTCTCGTCAGCTTCGGCACAAAGACAACCGAAGACGGCGGACTTTATTATGACTATTCCGTCATCAAGCCGGAAGTGGCCGAAAGCTGGGACGTCACGCCCGACGGCAAGGCCATCATCTTCAAGCTGAAGCCCCATGGCCTCTTCCATGATGGATCTCCCATCACGGCCCATGATGTCAAATGGTCCTTTGACCGCGCCGTCACATTGGGTGGTTTTCCTGCCGTTCAGATGAAAGCCGGGTCACTGGAAAGTCCGGACCAGTTTGAAGTGGTCGATGACCTGACATTCAAGGTCAATCTGATCAGGCCCTCAAAACTGACCCTGCCAGATCTTGCCGTTCCGGTTCCCATGATCATCAATTCAAAGGTCGCAAAGAGCAAGGCGACAACCGACGATCCATGGGCAACAGAATATCTGCACACCACCCCCGCAGGTTCGGGCGCCTACAAGGTCGAAAGATGGGATCCCGGCCAGCAGCTTGTCTATAGCGCCAATGAAAACTGGACATCCGGACCACCGCCTGCCGTCAAACGGGTTATCGTGCGCGAAGTTCCAAGTCCTGCAACACGCCGGGCGCTTTTTGAACGCGGCGATATCCAGGTCAATTTCGACATGCCCAACAAGGATTCCAAGGAGCTTTCCGGGGTCGAGGGCCTGCGCATTGATTCATCAGCCATCGAAAACTCGATCTATTGCCTGAACCCCAATCTCGCCTTTGAGCCTTTCAAGGACAAACGGGTACGCCAGGCCATAGCGATGGCTGTGCCCTATGAGGATGTTTTCCAGGCCGCCGCCTATGGCCGGGGCATACCCATGTGGGGTGGTTCGTCAGCCACGCCATCAGATATCGCCTGGCCGCAGCCATTTCCCTATTCCACCGATCTGGACAAGGCCAGGGCGCTGCTGGCGGAAGCCGGCTACGCAGATGGTTTTGACGTGCCGCTTTCAATTGCTCTTGATCAGTCGGACTGGATGGAACCCACAGCACTGCTGATCCAGGAAAATCTGAACAAGATCGGCATCAGAACAACGATCGAGAAAATACCGGGGGCCAACTGGCGCACGGCGTCGCTGGTCGAAAAGCGGCTTCCCCTGCATCTGGAGACATTCGGGGGCTGGCTCAACTACCCCTGCTACTATTTCTTCTGGGCCTATCAGGACGGCCATCTGTTCAATTCCTCCAACTACCGCAATGAGGAAATTGAGACATTGACCAATGAAACCCTGCACATGGAAGTGGACCATCCCGACTATGCGCCAAAGATCAAGCGCATGATCGAAATTGTCTGGGATGAAGTGCCGCGCATTGCCCTGTTCCAACCCGCACTCAATGTCGGCACACGAGACATGGGGGGGTACGAATACTGGTTCCACCGCCAGTTGGACGCCCGCAAGTTCAAGGCGTAACGGCACATGGGTCAGCGTACCAGACTGGTCCTGTCACGCATGCTGCAGGCATTGCCTGCGCTTGCCGGCGTGGTGATCGTCAGTTTTGCGCTGACCCGCATGCTGCCGGGTGATCCCGCTGTCTATTTCGCAGGCCCCGCCGCCACAGAGCAATCGATAGCGCAAATTCGCGTCGCCATGGGCCTGGATCTGTCTCTTCCAATGCAGTTTCTCCATTATGCCCGGGATCTCCTGATGGGTGATCTGGGAAACAGCCTGTCAACCGGGCAGCCGGTTCTGGAAGAACTGGCACGGCGCCTGCCTGCATCTCTGGAACTGACGCTGACAGCGCTCCTTCTGTCCTGCGCCATCGCCCTGCCGCTCGGGGTGACGGCGGCGGTCCATCAGGGCAGCTGGATCGACCATGCCTGCCGGGCATTGGTAACGGCAGGGGTCTCACTGCCAACCTTCTTTACCGGGATAGCTCTGATCTATGTGTTCTATTACCTGCTTGGCTGGGCTCCGGCACCGCTGGGCAGGCTTGATTTCGTCTATCTCTCACCCCCGGATGTCACCGGTTTTTATGTGGTCGATGCCCTGATGGCAGGGGATTTCGAGACAGCGGGCGGCGCTATGCGGCAATTGATCCTGCCTGCATCCACGCTGGCGCTTTTCACGCTGGCGCCGATCGCCCGCATGGCCCGCGCCGCAATGCTCGAAGCCCTGTCATCGGACTATATACGCACGGCGAAGGCTGCGGGTTTGAGCCAGCGCAAGATTGTCTATTTCTATGCCTTCCAGAACGCCATGCTGCCGGTCATAACGACGCTCGGGATGGTGTTTTCCTTCACGCTGGGGGCGAATGTTCTGGTTGAGAAGGTCTTCTCCTGGCCCGGTATCGGCTCCTATGCTGTGGAGGCCCTTGTCGTCTCCGACTATGCTGCCGTGCAGGGCTTCGTGCTGGCCATGGCCATCCTCTTTGTCGCGCTCAATCTGGTCATTGATATTGTCTATACGCTCGTTGATCCACGCACCCGGAGCACCACCTGAATGGCTGATCGGCAAAGCGTTGCACCACCTATCGCCCCTGCACGGACCCGGCGCCTGCTTGGCCATGCTGTTTATGTCATCGGCGACAACCCCATCACCGCGATCGCCTTCGCCCTGTTCGCCCTGATCATCGGTGTGGCTGTCTTCGGACCGCTTCTCATTCCCTTCGACCCGCTGGAGACCAATGCCAGCCGGGCATTGATGCCACCCTCCCTGGACAATTGGTTCGGCACCGACAATCTGGGGCGCGACCTGTTTTCGCGGGTGATCATCGCAACCCGCCTCGATCTGATGATTTCGGTTGCCGCCGTGGCGCTGGCCTTTGTCGTTGGTGCGGCCATGGGCTCTGCCGCCGGCTATTGGGGAGGCTGGATCGATATTGTCACCGGACGGCTGATCGATACGATCATGGCCTTCCCGCTCTTTGTGCTTGCCATGGGCATTGTTGCTGCCCTCGGCAACACGGTGGAAAACATCATCTACGCGACAGCCATCATCAACCTGCCCTTCTACGCAAGAGTGGCGCGCGCCGAAGTCCGCATACGCCGCGACAGCGGCTTTGTGCAGGCGGCGCGCCTTTCCGGCAATTCGGATCTGCGTATCCTGGCCCTTCATATCTTCCCCAATACATTGCCGCCGATGATGGTGCAGATTTCCCTCAACATGGGCTGGGCCATTCTCAATGCCGCCGGCCTGTCCTTCATCGGCCTGGGGGTCAGGCCGCCGACGCCCGAATGGGGGATCATGGTCGCCGAAGGGGCCAATTTCGTCGTCTCCGGTGAATGGTGGCTGGCTTTCTTTCCGGGGCTCGCCCTGATGATCACGGTCTTTGCTTTCAATCTTCTGGGCGATGGCCTGCGCGACATTGTCGACCCCCGGCAGAGGACGTAGCCATGTTCCTTGAGGTTGATCATCTGGCTGTTTCCTTTGCAACGCGCCGCGGCAAGGTTGCAGCCGTGCGCGATGTCCGGTTTTCGCTGGCCAAGGGCGAAACACTCGGCATTGTCGGCGAGAGCGGCTCCGGCAAATCGGTCAGCGCCTATGCCATCATGCAGATTCTTGACCGGGGCGGACAATTGGAAAGCGGCCGCATCCAATTCGACGGTATGGAGCTGAACCGTTACACCAACCGGGAAATGCGCGACATTCGCGGCCGCGAAATATCCATGGTGTTTCAAAATCCCCGCGCCGCGCTCAACCCCATCCGCAAGGTTGGTCATCAGATAGAAGACGTGCTGCGCCGTCATGCGCGCACCAGTGCCAGCGGCGCCAAAAGCGCGGCGATCGAGGCGATGCGGGCCGTCCATATAAACCAGCCTGAAAAGCGTTATCACAGCTATCCATTCGAATTGTCCGGCGGCATGAGCCAGCGCATTGTCATTGCTCTGGCGTTGGCATGTGATCCACGTTTGCTGATTGCCGACGAACCGACGACAGGCCTGGATGTGACCACACAGAAGGTGGTCATGGACCTGATTGCCGAACTGACCAGAAGCCGCGGCATGAGTTCGATCCTGATCACCCACGATCTGGGCCTTGCCGCGCGCTATTGCGACCGCATCGTGGTGATGAAATCGGGGGAAGTGGTGGAAACGGGAACACCCGACGGCCTGTTCCATGCACCAGCCAACGCCTATACAAAACGGCTCATCCGGGCAACACCACGTGGTGGCATAGGCATTGGTGATCTCGTCGATCCACCACGACAGGCACCGCAAAGGCCGGCAATCGGCGCGCCCCTTTTACAGGTCCGGGACTTGCGCAAGACCTTTGGCAAGGGCGTGAACACGGTCACCGCCGTTGATGCCGTATCATTCGACATTCATGCGGGCGAATCGCTCGGTCTGGTCGGTGAATCGGGATGTGGCAAATCAACCACTTCATCCATGATCATGCGCCTTGCCGATCCGACCTCCGGTGAGATTCTGCTCGACGGACGTTCGCTGACCGATACGCCCGCATCGCGTTTTGCCCGCGATCCGCGGCGCACCAGCCTGCAAATGGTCTTCCAGGATGCGCTCGCCAGCCTCAATCCGAGGTTTACGGCGCGCCAGTCCATTGCCGATCCCATCAGGCGCCTGACGCGCGAGAATGCAGACGGCCGCACTGAGGAACTGGCCGGTCAGGTAGGCCTGCCGGTGGAATTGCTGGATCGGTTTCCCCATCAATTGTCGGGTGGGCAAAACGCCCGCGTCGGCATCGCGCGGGCGCTGGCATCACGTCCCAGACTGCTGATACTGGATGAGCCCACGGCAGCCCTTGACGTATCGATTCAGGCCATCGTTCTCAATCTGCTTGCCGATTTGCGGGCAGATCTGGGCATAACCTATCTTTTTGTCAGTCACGACCTGCATGTGGTGCGCCTCCTGTGCGACCGGATACTGGTGATGAAAAAGGGGCGTATCGTGGAAGAGGGAGATGCACAGCGCGTCATGTCAAACCCGACGCATGAATACACACGCACGCTCCTGGACGCTGTACCAAGCCTGCCAAACCTGAAGATTTGAAGGCCCTACTACAATAGGCTCCGCCTCCCATCCAAAAGGCGCCGAGAATTGCGCAGCGATGAACAGCCAATGCCGGAGCACCGGTTTCCAGCCTCCTGATAAATATTGCATCACGCAGCATTCATGAGAATTGTTCATCGATGTCTCGGCAAACTGTTATTGTGCCGTTGCTTCAATGCGTATTACCCTTACCAGTCAGGCGGTGCTGCTGCCGGATGGAGATTGACCTTGGCGCTGATTGAATTCGTATTTAAACATTTCCGCACCGCTACCCGTCGCGATCAACTGCCAAGGCGCATACGCGAAGCGCTGAGCGAGCGCGAACGCGCCAGTGAAATCATGGCGCGCCTGATTCAGCTGTCGATCGTGGTGACCTTCTCGTTCATTTACACAATCAGCCCGAAAACCAGCCCTGACGAAGCCTTTTCGCCGGTGCCCTATGTTCTGGGCGCCTATATCGGCATCAGTATCATCGGTCTGATCTGGTCGATTCGTCGACCCTTGCCGCACTGGTCCGTCTATGGATCAATCCTGTTCGATTTCGGCCTTCTGTATGGGCTGATGGTCAGCTTCCATATTCAATACATGCAACCGGCGTCTTTCATACTGAAAGCCCCCACCCTGCTTTACGTCTTCATCTTCATCGCCATTCGCGCCCTGCGGTTCGAAGCGCGATTTGTCATCACCGCCGGCCTTGTGGCGGTGGCCGGCTGGGCCGCAGTCATCATCTATGTCACCCGGTTTGATCCCGGCGACAACATGCTGACCCGCTCCTATGTCGACTATCTGACATCAAATTCCATCTTGATCGGCGCCGAAATCGACAAGATGCTGTCGATTTTGCTGGTGACCGGTGTCCTGACACTTGTGGTCAACGCCTCCAACAACCTGCTGGTCACCGCTGTCACGGAGCAGGTGGCGGCAAAGGACCTGTCGCGGTTTTTTGATACAAGCATAGCCAGCGGCATCCGTGAAAACGCTGATCGACTGGAGGCCGGCAAGGGCGAAAAGCGCGATGCGGCAATCCTGTTTGTCGACATTCGCGGGTTTTCCCAAATGGCAACCACCATGGAAGCATCCGATGTCATGCAGACCCTGTCGCGTTATCAAAGCCGCATCGTGCCGATCGTTCAGGAATGCGGTGGTGTGATCGACAAGTTCATGGGCGACGGCATCATGGCCACCTTCAGCATCGACAACGACCAGGCGTCCAGTTCGCTTCACGCCATCCAGGCGGCTGAACGTATCCTGCTCGATGTTGACAAATGGGCTGACGAAGAACCGACTTTGCATGCCATCGGCAACAAGGGCATCGGCATTGGTCTGGCGTCCGGACCGGTCGCCTTTGGCGCTGTCGGTCAGGAAAACCGGCTCGAAATAACGGTGATCGGATCGGCGGTGAATTATTCGGCCAAGCTGGAAAAATACAACAAGGTGCTGGGCTCCCGACTGATTGCGGCAGGCAATACCTATCGCGAAGCATTGGAAAAACACTACGACGGCAACCTTCAGCCGACATTCCAGGTTGCCAATCTTGACGATCTTGATGCGCCGCAGGATATCGTGGTTCTCAGCCTGCCGGAACCTTTGAAATCGACACTTCGGACCGGCCCGAAGCCGATTGAAAGACCTGCCTGAGCATTCTATGCTGGTCTCATTGGCCAAACGCTGTGATATTCTGTTCTCGCTTGCCCATTGGCCTCAATCGTCCGGGCCAGTGCATACCTGCGAGAAGCGGCAATCGCCAACAAGCAGGAGTGAACATGGACTACAAATTTCTGGGCCGCACCGGCGTCAAGGTGTCCGAACTGTGTTTTGGAACCATGTCCTTTGGCGGCGATGCCGATATCAACGCCGCGTCCGCCCTGTTCAAAAGCTGCCGGGACGCAGGCATCAACTTTTTCGACTGCGCCAATATCTATAATGGCGGGAAGGCCGAGGAGATGCTCGGCCAGTTCATGCAGGCTGAACGCGATGAACTGGTTATCACCTCAAAATGCTATTTCCCTGATGGCAAGGATATCAACGCGCGCGGGGCAAACCGCCGCCACATCGCCCGATCGGTTGAAGACAGCCTGCGCCGCCTCAAGACCGACCGGCTTGATGTTCTGTTCATGCATCGATGGGACAAGAACACGCCCCTCGACGAAACGTTGCGGGCACTGGAAGATCTGGTGCGTTCTGGCAAGGTGCTTTATCTGGGCGCTTCAAACTATTCGGCCTGGCAGGTGTCAAAAGCCCTTGGCATTTCGGACCGCAAGAACTGGACCCGGTTTGACGTGATCCAGCCGATGTACAATCTGGTCAAACGACAGGCCGAGGTTGAATTGCTGCCCATGGCTGCAGCAGAAGGCCTCGGCGTAATCTCCTACAGTCCGCTCGGCGGCGGTCTGCTGACCGGCAAATATACCGCCAGCCGCAAGGCCGGAACCGGACGGATCACCGACAGCGACGCCTATTCCGTGCGCTATGGTGATGAACAGGTCTTTGAGGTGGCGGGTCAATTCTCCGATTTTGCCAGATCCGAAGGCATGCATCCGGTATCGCTTGCCATTGCATGGGTCGGAGCAAATCCGGCCATTACCTGTCCGATCATCGGTGCCCGCAATGTCGAACAATTGAAGCCCAGTCTGGCTGCCAGCGACATCACAATGACGCCGGACCTCTATGCACGCATCAGCGCCTTATCGCCGACGCCGCCACCTGCCACCGATCGGTTGGAGGAAGTCGGCCAAAGCTAGCCCGGGAGTTGCCTCGTTATATTCATACATTGCAATATATGAAATTATGCGTTTGAATGCTGCTTGAAACCTCAAGGAGAATTCAGATGAACAATGCAACCAGATTGACCTGTCCTCTCCTGTTGAGCGCTGCCTTGATGGCAAGTGGTTCGGCAGGGGCCGGTGACCTGACACTGACGCGCATAGCAACCATGCCGGCAGGTGCGGAGGTCACCGGATTGAGCACCAATGCCATTGGTGACCTCTTTCTCAACGCCCAGCATCCGGGTGGAAAAAACACCTTCCGTGACGACGCACCACCTGCATTGATCGGCTATCTGGACGGATTTGACAGCGCGACATTTTCCGGCGGCAGCCTGTCCCTGCCAGAAGACGGCGAGCGCAATGAAGTTCACGCGACCGGTGGCACCTACAGGACATTTGCCAAGGCCGGTGACACGCTTGGTTCAGGTCAACTGCTCGGCGGCGTCTACGATACGTCAGGCAAGCTGATGTATGTCTCCAACACGCCCGACTTCAACGGCTTCATTCCACTTGGCGCCAACCGGGGTTATCTTTACACCGGCTGGGAGGGTGCCGGCCGTGACGGAGCAAGTGCGGTCAGTCGCCTGACCCTCAACCGCATTGACGGAAAATGGCAATCGGACCTCAGCTCCTCCAAAATGATCGACCTGAGCCCCGTTGACGGCGGCAGTGTGCTGTGTTCCGGCGTGGTGACGCCCTGGGGCACCCCGCTGCTTGCCGAAGAGTATTTTTTCTACAACACGGCCGTGTGGAACCATCCGGACAATCATGATGACGATGAGCGGGCGAGCTTCCAGAAGGGCAACGACAATACCTATATCAAGCCGAAGAACATGAGCCAGTATCTTGGCAAAATGGCCAACCCCTATCGCTATGGCTACATGATTGAAATCGACAATGCGGCTTCCCCGGATGCGGAGCGACTGGTCAAACATTATGCCACTGGTCGTCTCAGCCATGAAACAGCAGCGATCATGCCGGATATGAAAACCGTCTATATGAGCGACGATGATTCAGGCGCCTATGGCGGCGACACATACAACACGGCCTCCGGCGGAGTCCTGTTCAAATTCGTCGCTGATGTCAAAGGGGATTTGAGCGCCGGTACGCTCTATGCGGCGAAAATGGAACAGGACAAGGAATCCGACCCGCACAAGGCCGGGTTCAACGTCAGCTGGATCATGCTCGGCCAGGCCAATAATGAACAGATCGCCGGGTGGATAGCCGACTATGACGATGTCACGATTGCCGATTATGTTGAAGGCAAGTCCAGCTACGTCTCGAATGAGGATATCTTCAATTGGGCTGAAGGGCGCACCGGCAAGGATCTCAATGGCGATGGTGTCACAGGATCCCTGAAAGACGATCGCCCGGCCTTTCTCGAAAGCCGGCGTGCAGCCGCCGCTCTTGGCGCCACCAATGAATGGGACAAGCTGGAAGGTGTAACGTCCAATGGCAACGACGTGTTTATCGCTGCATCCAGTCTCTCCTGGACGATGGACAAGGATTGGGGTCACCTGGATTGGGCGACCGGCGTCAAGGACGAAGCCAATGGCGGCGCTATTGCTCTGGACAAGGAAGACTGCGGTGGCGTCTATCAGGCCCGCACCGGTGCGGATTTCAACATTACCCGGATCGAGCCCTACATCATGGGCAGAACAATTGCCGATGGATCCTGCGATGTGAACCTTCCAGCCAGTCCCGACAACATTCTGGCCATGCGCGACGGTTCACTGTTGATCGGCGAGGATGCCGGTAAAAAACGCCATCCGCTCGACATGCTCTGGATGGTGAAATAGGGCTTTTTGACAAAAGCCTGATTGCGAACTGCACTTCCGCAGGCCTTGATCCGCGTCAGATCAGCTTGCGGAAGCCTGCAACAATGCATGGAGAGCCTGGACAGGCTTTACTGATTGGTTATCCAGCGCACCTGATAGGGTGCAAATGTGATGTCACCGCCAAATTCCTGCAATTGTTGCCCTGAAACCAGATCCTTCCAGTTTTCCCCGTCAAACAGATTGAGTGAACGGGTCGGAATGCTCACGGCCTCGTCTGTCACATTGTGAATCGCAAAGATGCTTTGGGAGCGGTCACGGCTCTGCCGCCAGAAGCCGAACATCCTGTCGCCCAACTGCAATGTATATTGCGTCGCATTGGGGTGAAAGGCCGGCTGGCGGATCCGGATGGCGATCAATTGCTTCATTTGCGCAAAGACAATCGCCTGCTGCGATGATGGATCCGCGAGTTTTTCAAGCAGTTCCGGATAGTGCCAGCGGTGTCGGTTGATCGCCCGGTTATGGTTGGTTTTTTCCACACCGGCCAGATCATTGGGGGTCGCAAGCAGGGAGTGGATATAGAAGGCCGGGATGCCCTCCAGCGCCATGGCAATGGCCTGCCCGCACAGGAACCGGCCGATATTCCATTCATCCTTACCCTTGACGGTTCCCGACAGGGCATCGAACAGCGACACATTGAGTTCATAGGGCCGGCTTGTGCCGCCGGCAGCCTCGCGCATGCTGACCAACCCTCCAAAACCCTTCACCGTATCAATCATCCCGTCGATTTCATCGTCCGTGAGCAGGCCTTCCGCTGGCCGCAAGCCGATGCCGTCATGAGAGGCGGTGAAATTGAAATAGGTGCAACCGGGCTGCGCCGGCGGCATCGTCATCTGCCAGGCATTCAGCGTTTTTGAGGTGCCATGGAGAAGCGCCTGCAAAATGAGCGGCGGCAAGGAGAAATTGTAGATGACATGGGCTTCGTTGCGATTGCCGAAATAGCTCAGGTTCTCATTTTTCGGAACATTGGTTTCGGTGATCAGCACCAGCGGCACATCACTGTAGTCGGCCAGAACCCGCATCAGGCGGACAATCGCATGGGTTTGCGGCAGATGGATACAGGACGTTCCGATTTCCTTCCAGATGAAGGCCACGGCATCAAGCCGTATGGTGCGCACGCCCTGGTCAATGTGAAAGCGCATGATACGCAGGAATTCCAGCAGAACTTCAGGATTGGAAAAATCGAAATCAACCTGATCGTGGCTGAAAGTACACCAGACATGACGGGGACCATTGGCCGTCTCCACGGCACGCAACAAAGCGTGGGCGCGCGGCCGCACCACTTCGGACAGATCATCGTCAGGTGACGCTTCAAAGAAAAACTTATCATAGGGTTCATGGCCCTGCAGATAGTCGTTGAACCAGGCGCTCTGGCTGGAACAATGGTTCAACACCAGATCCGACATCAGTCGGAAATTGTGTGAAATCCGGTTGATGTCCTCCCAATCACCCAGGGTGCTGTTGACCGTGCGATAGTCGGTAATGGCAAAACCGTCATCCGAGGTGAATGGAAAAAACGGCAGAATATGCACACCATTGACCACGCCCTTCAGATTGGCGAGCAGAAAATCATGGAGCAGATCGAGGGGCTTGTGTTCCCCATCCACGATGGAGTTGCCATAGGCGATCAGGTAGGAATCCTTCTCGCTCCAGGGTGCCGCACTCAAGGTTCGCGACTTGCGGCGCGGCAGATGATCACCGCTCCAGAAGGCCTCAACGATCTGGGCTAACAGAACCTCACTGTCCTGTTGCGGATATATGGACCCGATAAGCTCAATCAGGTCACTCTTCAAACGTGACGATAAAGTCCAATTTCTCATGATGCTCGAGCCGGATATCTGCCTGTTGGAACGCCAATTCCAGAGGCATCAGATTGCATCCACTGGAGATTTCAAAGCGAGCATAACGTGATCACGCTGCAATGCGAAAGTCCTTTCCCGACATCATGACGGCCAGGGACGTTTTTTTCGCGAGATTTTTCCAGATCGCGCGTCTTTGCTTGCTCTTGCCCAGAGGAACAAATGTTTAAGCCAGCCGGATGCACAGGAAAGAGGCACGATGGCTCATGTTCCATCAGTTGGCTTCATTTTGGAGGTGGGCACTTTACGGCAGATGATCATCAAATAGTTGTTTTGACCGATTCGGCCATCATCGGGCTTGATGGGCGCGCTGCCAGACACGCCGGGCAAAGGAAAGATGACGGCCCTCATGAGAGGATTTTCCATCATCAGATGGTTCTTTTTGAAGACGATCCGCTGTAGTGTCGCGCCGCCCGTCAACAGGAATTATCATCATGGACAAGCGCGATTTTCGCAAATGGTCACACCGCGCCAGTGACTGGTCGGCAGACTATCAGGAGACCCTCGGCCAAAGACCCGTTCGCGCCCAGGTCAAGCCCGGCGATATTGGCCAGCTGATCGATGCTGCGCCGCCGGAAATCGGCCAGGATATGGAAACCATTTTTGGAGATTTCGAGCGGATCATTCCCGGCGGCATGACCCATTGGCAACATCCTCGATTTTTCGCCTATTTTCCAAGCAATGCCGCACCCGCCGCACTGATCGCCGAACAGCTTGCCAATACGATCGGTGCGCAATGCATGCTGTGGCAGACCTCGCCGGCGGCAACCGAGCTGGAAGTCAAGATGATGGACTGGTTGCGCCAGGCCCTCGGCCTGCCGGAGGGATTCAGCGGAACGTTCCAGGATACGGCGTCCTCAACAACCCTTTGCGCTGTTCTGACCATGCGCGAGCGCGCTTTGGAGTGGACCGGCAACACCAAAGGCCTTGCCGGCCAGAAGACCCTGCGCGTCTATGCATCGAAGGGCACCCACAGTTCCATCGACAAGGCCATGTGGGTTGCCGGGCTGGGACAGGACAATCTGGTCCATATTCCGCTTGATGACAAGGGCGCCATGCGGCTCGATCTTCTGCAAGAAGCCATAACCGCCGATCGCCATGCCGGCTATCTGCCGGCCGGTCTTGTTGTCTGTGTCGGCGGCACGTCCGTTGGCGCCACGGATGATGTGGCGGCAACCTGTGCGCTGGGCCGCAAGGAGGATCTCTATATCCATGTGGATGCGGCCTGGGCCGGATCCGCCATGATCTGTCCGGAATTCCGCACGTTGTGGAAAGGCGTTGAAATGGCCGACAGCATTGTCTTCAACCCCCACAAATGGCTGGGTGCGCCGATGGAATGTTCGGCGCATTTTGTCCGTGAACCGGAAGCATTGGTCCGCACGCTTGCCATTCAGCCGGAATATCTCAAGACCCATGGCAAGGAAGGCCTTGTCAATTTCAGCGAATGGTCGGTGCAGCTTGGCCGTCGCTTCCGGGCGCTGAAAGTCTGGTTTCTGCTGCGCGCCTACGGGCTTGAAGGCCTGCGCACGATGATCCGCAACCATGTGGCCTGGTCGCAAGACCTGGCACGCCAACTGGATGGGGAAGAGGATTTCGAACTGACCTCCCAGCCGGTTCTGTCGCTGTTCTCCTTTCGCTACGCACCGCCCGGATTCAGCGGTGATCTTGATGCGCTCAATCGCCAACTGGTCAACGCCATCAATGACGACGGCCGCATTTACCTGACCCAGACGATCCATGACGGCAAGCAGGTCATCCGCTTTACTGCCGGGGCATTCGAGATGGAAGAGGCCGATATCACCATTGCCTTCGATACAATCTGCGAGATTGCGAGATCATTGCAATGATCGTCGACACCCGGATTTTGCGGCTGTTCTGTCTGTTGGCCGGTTGTCTGAGCGTAACGGCGGGCTTTGTCGGCATTCTCCTGCCGCTCTTGCCGACAACACCCTTTTTGCTGCTGGCCGCCTTTTGTTTTGCCCGCGGCTCCAAACGGCTGCATGACTGGCTCGTCGGCCATCCGCGTCTGGGGCCGCCCATTGATGACTGGCAGACCCATGGCGCCATATCGCGGCGCGCCAGAAAGCTGGCCGTGGCCTCCATCATCGGTGTTTTTGCCGCGAGCCTGCTGCTGGGCGTCCCAACCCGGATCATCATTATTCAGCTTGTCGTTCTTTCGGCTGTCAGCCTCTTCATCCTGACCCGCCCGTTGCCGCCAGACGATCAGTAAAATGCTCTAATGAAAATTGCGTCCCTTGGGCAGGATGCCACGGGCAGCAGCAATCAGCTTGCTGCCCATCTGGCGGGTTTGCGGCGCCTGTTCAATCAGATGCTGCAATCGCGATTCCCGTTCCTTTTTGCGCTTCGGATCAATCGATCCACACCGCACCTCATCAGCTCGGGCAAAACCATCAATCGGTCCATCAATATCGGACAATCTGGTCAAAAGGGGCGTCAGGTCCTCCATCTGGCGGGCAATGACATGGATGACCCCTTCCTGTGACTGCAGGGTGCCGCGTATACCGACAAACCGGCTGCCCAGCACAATGGTGCGATAACGCTCGAATATTTTCGGCCAGACAATCACATTGGCAACGCCGCTCTCATCTTCGATGGTTTCAAACACCACGCCTTTTGCCGTGCCGGGCCGCTGGCGCACCAGCACCAGGCCTGCCACGCTGACAAAACGACCGGAACGCACATCCTGCAGATCGGCATTCTGCCGGTATCCGGCCTGCTTCAATTGCTGTCGCACAAAGGAAACCGGATGCGCCTTGAGTGAAAAGGACAGGCTGCGGTAATCATTGATCACCTGTTCGCCGAGCGGCATGGGGGGCAGGCTGACCTCGGCTTCCCTTTGCAGGGCGCCAGGACCGGCAAGCGCAAAAAGCGGCAAGCGTTCCGCAGCGCCCAGCGGATCAAGCGCGCGCACAGCCCAAAGCGCATCGCGGCGAGCAAGACCGATGGATGAAAAGGCGTCGGCATCCGCCAGAAGTTCCATGGCGCGGCGTGACAGGCCTGAACGCATCCACAGATCACGAACGCTGTCATAGCCAGCGCCCCTGTGCCGCGTCAGTTGCTCCGCATTGTCCTTTCCAAAACCCTTGATCCGGTGCAGGCCCAGCCGCACCGCATGGGTGTTTTTCATGATTTTTTCCATGCTGCCATGGCGCGATGCGATGGCTGGCCGACCAGCCTGCGCGTCCCTTGTTTCCAGCGCCGACAGCCAATCGGATTGATTGATGTCGACGGGACGCACTTCGACACCATGTTCGCGCGCGTCCCGCACAAGCTGGGCAGGCGCATAGAAGCCCATCGGCTGGGAATTCAGGATGGCTGCGCAAAAGACATCGGGATAATGGCATTTCAGCCAGCAGGAAACATAAACCAGCAGGGCAAAGCTGGCGGCATGGCTTTCGGGAAAACCATATTCGCCAAATCCCTCGATCTGGCCGAAACAATGTTCGGCAAAATCGCGTTCATAGCCATTGGCCACCATGCCCTCGACCATTTTCATGCGGAAGGAATGAATGGTGCCGACCCGGCGAAATGTTGCCATGGCCCGGCGCAACTTGTCGGCTTCGCCCGGCTCGAAATTGGCCGCGACAATGGCGATATTCATCGCCTGTTCCTGAAACAGCGGCACACCAAGCGTTTTTGCCAAAACGTGCTTCAGTTCTTCCTTGGGATAGGACACGGGCTCCTTTCCCTGCCTGCGGCGCAAATAGGGGTGCACCATGTCACCCTGGATAGGGCCCGGCCTGACAATCGCCACCTCGATGACAAGATCATAATAGCAGCGCGGCTTCAGCCGCGGCAGCATCGACATCTGCGCCCGGCTTTCGATCTGGAAAACGCCGATCGTGTCGGCCCGGCAGATCATGTCGTAGACATCCGCATCATCAGGCAGCGAAGACAGGCTCTCCCGGCGGTCGTAATGCCGGTCCAGAAATTCAAACGCCTTGCGGATGCAACTGAGCATGCCAAGCGCCAATATGTCGATCTTGAGAATGCCGAGACTTTCCAGATCATCCTTGTCCCACTCGACAATCGTGCGATCATCCATGGCGGCATTTTCAATCGGCACCACCGAACTCAGCCGGTCACGGGTGATGATGAATCCGCCGACATGCTGCGAGAGATGACGCGGAAAACCGATGATCTGCGTCGCCATGTCGAGAATCTGCATCAGGTGCCTGTCATGCGGATCAAGTCCGGCGCGGCGCGCATCCTCCTCATCCAGTCCGGAAGAGGAATGCCCCCAGCGCGTGCCGGAAATGGCGGAAATCACGTCATCGGACAGTTCAAAGACCTTGCCCACTTCGCGCAGGGCAGAGCGGCCGCGGTAGGTAATGACCGTTGCCGCCAGCCCGGCCCGTTCCCGCCCGTATTTTGCATAGATATACTGGATGACCTCTTCGCGTCTTTCGTGTTCGAAATCAACATCGATATCCGGCGGCTCATTGCGTTCTTCGGAGATGAACCGTTCAAACAGCAGATCAACCTTTCCCGGATCCACCTCGGTGACGCCGAGACAATAGCAAACCGCTGAATTGGCTGCCGAACCACGCCCCTGGCACAGGATGCCCTTTGCGCGGGCAAACCGCACAATGTCATAGACCGTCAGAAAATACGGCGCATAGTCCAGCTTGCGGATCAGCCCCAGTTCATGATGGATGGAAGCAATGACCTTTTGCGGCGGACCATCCGGATAACGCCTGCGCAATCCTTCATGGGTCAGCCGTGTAAGCGTCTCTTGCGGTGGTGCCTTGCTCCCCGTCGGCTCCTCGGGATATTGATATTTCAGCTCATCAAGGGAAAAACAAAGCCGACGAAAGAGTTTGACGGATTCGGCAATCGCATATTCATGATCCCTGAACAGGCGTTGCATTTGCACGGCATTGCGCAGGTGGCGTTCGGCATTGGGTTCCAGCTGCCTGCCGGCGGAACGAATGGTCAGATGTTCGCGGATACAGGTCACCACATCCTGCAGAAAACGCCGTTGCGGTCCGTGGTAAAGAACATCGCCAATGGCCAGAAGCGGCAGATGATTGTGCCGGGCAAGACGGGCCAGGGACACCAGGCGCCGCTGGTCAAAGGCGTCATAACGCCAGGCAGCGGCAAGATAGACATTCCCGGCAAAGCGCGTCGCCAGAACCTGCAGACAATCGGGGGTACAAAGGGGCAGCGCCATGGGTGGTACAATGGCCATGATCAGGCCATCGCCATGGGCCAGCAGATCATCCAGCGCAAGGTGGCATTCTCCCTTCGGCGCCCGGCGCTTGCCGATGGTCAGCAATTCACACAGACGGCCATAGGCATCCCGGTCCTGCGGCCAGACAAGAATGTCCGGTGTGCCATCGGCAAAGACCAGGCGGCATCCCGGTGCAAAGGCAAGCCCGGCCTCCTTTGCAGCCATATGGGCCCTGACGACGCCGGCAAGGGAATTGCGGTCGGTTACACTCAACCCGGCCAGACCAAGACGGGCTGCCTCGACAACCATTTCCTCCGGATGCGACGCGCCGCGCAGAAAGGAAAAATTCGTCGTGACGGCAAGCTCGACATAATCGGCGCCCGAAATGTGCTCGCTCATGCAAAAACTCCGTGCATGAACCATTTCGGATTGCCGGTCTCGCGCTCGAACAATCCCAGACGAAACATCCAGAAACGATAACCCTGATCATCCTCGACACGAAAATAGTCGCGGCTATAACCACCGCGCCCATCGCGCCACCATTCACAGGCAATGCGTTCGGGACCTTCCGAGCGCTCAATCCTGTAGAGCGTGCGCCGCCAGCGGAACCGGACGGGGGGGCCATCGGGCACCTCGGCAATTGCCTCAACCTGTTCGGGCCGTTCAAACAGGATGACAGGACGGGTCAAAACGGCTGGCCCATCGCCCTCATGGCCGTGATTGTCCTGACGCCATAAAACCGCCTGCGCACCCGCATCTTTCTGACCGCAGGAGGCTTCCGGCAAAAGCCCGAAGCTGCGCTCGGGAATATGGGTGCCGGCGGCCACAAAACGCTGCACCCGGTCTGTGCCAAGGCGCGCGCCCAGCTTGTCGACAAGGTTGCTGAAACCCTCGCCGCGCATCGAGCCGCCAGTCAGATCACCCTGTTCGCTTTGCCGCGCCTCGCTTTCCAGAACATTCAGCCGCACAAGGTCAAACCCGAAGCCTGCTTCCAGATCATCATGGAATCCGGCTATGCGTTCACGAAACAGCATGACGATGCGATCAATGCTGTAGACCGGGCTTGCCGCCCGCACCCGCACGCACGCCACATGACCGTCGACACGAAACAGTTTCAGTTCCAATGCCCGCGCGCCAAGCTGGCGTTCGTCGAAGCGCTGCCTGAGATGGCCGGCCAACTGCCCGACCGTTCGCTCGATATCGTCCTGCAGGATGATCGGTTCGGCAAAAATCCGCTCCGAAGACAGTTCGGGAACCGGCAGACGCGGGGAAATCGCCTCTTCCTGCCGCCCCAGCGCCTGGTCAAGGCGCTGCAGAAGGCCATTACCAAAACGCGCGGCAAGAGGCGCACGCGGCAAGCCGGCAATGCAGCCTATGGTGCGCAATCCGAGTTTCTTGAGCATATCAAGCATCGGCATATCAAGGCGCAGGCTGATCAGAGGCAGGTCCAGCAATTGCCTTTGATGATCGCCGGACGTGATGATCTGCCGGTCACTGTAACGGGCAAATGCCCAGGCCGCGCCCGGCGTGTCGGCAATGGCAGCGCTGGCCATCAGGCCAGCAGCCCGCAATCGGCCAACCACGTCAAGCAGCATGGCTTCCTCGCCGCCAAAAAGATGTGCGCAGCCGGTAATATCCAGCACAAGCCCTGCACAATTTCCCCCGGCGCTGCCATCGCTCTGGCAAGACCGGTCCAGCGCTACCAGCGGCGTATAGCGATCACACCAGGCGGCAATGGCCGATAACAAAACAGCGTCCGCCGCCGGGTCGTGATCAAAAACATCCAGGTCCGGAAACAAAGCCCGCGCATCGCTCAATGTCTGGTCCATGCGCAGGCCTGCTTCGCGGCCGCATGCATCCACCGCGACAAGCCGCATGGCATTCTTGATCTTTGCTATGGCAACAATGGGCGGGGCGTCAGGACGCCCGTTCAAACGCCATGACTTGCCCCATTTGCGGCGCGCCATCCGATCGGTCGGAAGACAGGGCAGGGCGATCGACATAATGCGTTGGGGCATGTTCAAAACCGTGTGTTTTCTGGTTCCATGCAATGGTCCAGTGCCCCGTTTGACCATGGCGGTTGCGTTCAAGGACAAGGTTCAGCCGCAAAAGCCCGATGCCCCTTTGAATATCCGGATCGACCATGGATGGCTGTGCGCGCACATGCCAGCGTGTTGCCGCCGCATTGGCCTCCTCCTCACCACCCTGCCGCAGAATGGCGATGAATTGCCCGTTTTGTTGTGCCTTGAGCATCAGGCGCCGTGTCGCCGTCATGTCAAAGTTGCGTGGATTGCCCTTCACCTGGAAGATAACGCCTGCAAGTTCCTGGCATTTTGCCGCCTCGTCACTGGCCCACAGAGCGGCTTTCAAATCGACTGGCTGCACCACGACAAGGCGCGCCGGATCAAGCCCGAACATGGCCAGCCCGGCAGGGAAAAGCTGCCCGCCATCAAGCCGGCACGCCGGATCACAGATCCAGACAATCCGGCCCTGTCGCTGTTGCATGCATCCGGCCAGAAGGCCCGCCAGAAACCCCGTCGCCGCACCAATGTCACGGGTCAGCGAACACCGCACCTCATGCAGGGCAAAAGCCGGAAAACCGCCGTCAAAAACACCATCTATGGCAGCAATGTCAAAATCAACAATGCTGCCGTCATTGTGCCCGCGCGATCGGGCGCGCCGTGCAAAGGAAGCATGGCGCCCGTCAATCTTGGCGACAGCCTCCTGCAATGTCTCAAGCCTCTGCAGCACTCTGGTCTTTTGCATCTTCGATCCAATTGTTCTTGTTTTGTTCTTATATAGATTCCAAAAATGCCGCCGCGAGTCAAGCGATCTGAATCAGATCTCCAAAATCGCCATTTCCTCAGCCATCGATGGCTGTGGAAAACCCGGCCAATTTCTGCTAGCGTTTTCTCACGGATGCTGAACACGTGCCCGCGCAAACCAGCAATATGAGCCGGTAACAGAATTTTTCCGGAATGGTCCTTGTCAAAATCACCGAATAAAACACAGCCCACCACAACAAGCGCAGCTGATTTCATTGCAACCATTGAAAATCAGCGCCGTCGCGAAGATGCACAGATCCTGCTTTCGCTGTTTCACCGTGTCACAGGTTACGAGCCGCAAATGTGGGGCAGCAGCATCATTGGCTACGGACGTTATCACTATAGTTACGAAAGTGGCAGGCAGGGAGATTTCCTCGTCACCGGCTTCAGCCCGCGCAAAGCAGCCCTGTCCGTCTATATCATGCCCGGATACCGCGACCTGTCGGAAAAATTGTCACGCCTCGGCAAGCACAAGATCGGCAAAAGCTGCCTCTATATAAACAAATTGTCCGACATTGATCTCACGGTGCTGGAAGAGATCGTGCGAGACGGCGTGACCTACATGAAATCCAAATATGAGGTTTGGGAAAAATAGAACACCGGGAAATCTGTGACCAAAAAGCCGCATCGTTTTTCAACAATGCGGCCGGATAATTTTCACACCGCAAACCGGTGCCACCAAAGTCTTGATCAGAAAAGAAAGACAGCCAACGGCTATTCCTCGTCTGATCTTTCTTTTTTCAGCGAATTCAGCTTGGCGAAAACGGCATCGGCATCGATGACATCTTCCTTCTTCTTTGCCGGCATGGTCGTATCGAATGCAAATGTCTCGGTTTCACGCGTCGGAAGCAACGTGCTGTCTTCACGCACAACAACCTGGTCCGGACGATCCTTGCCAGCCTTTTCAACCTCGATATCAAGGTGAATCTGCGTGCACAACCCCAGCGTGACCGGATCAAGCGGCGTCAGATTGGCGGAATTCCAGTGGGTGCGATCACGAATCTGTGCAATCGTTGATTTGGTGGTGCCGACAAGCCGCGAAATCTGTGCATCGCGCAGTTCCGGATGGTTGCGCACCAGCCACAAGATGGCATTGGGCCTGTCCTGTCGCTTGGATACCGGCGTATAACGCGGTCCTCTGCGCTTCAATTCCGGCACATGCACCTTGGGGGTCGACAATTTCAGCTTGTGCGATGAATCGGCCTCTGCCTTGGCGATTTCATCGCGCGACAACTGGCCGGTCTGAATCGGATCAAGACCCTTGATACCCTGCGCCGATTCTCCATCAGCAATCGCCTTGACCTCAAGCACATGCAATTGGCAGAATTGTGCAATCTGATCAAATGTCAGAGCCGTATTATCAACAAGCCAGACAGCGGTTGCTTTCGGCATAAGCAATTGTTGAGTCATGGATAAACTTCTCCTGTCCGCCCGCTCCGGTCTGGCAGGCAATGGGTATTTTCATGTTTTCCGGGAAATATGCCGTTTCTATAACGCCGTTTGAAAAGAATTGCAATCAAAGTAACCATCAGGCCAAATAACAGCCCATTGTCTAATTGCCCTGACAAAAACACCTGCTATTAAGGGACCAACACATTGCCTGCAAAGGCGGATGTACGATTGCAAGCGAAGGAGGAACGCATGTTCTCAAAAACCCACAAGGTGCTCAAGGCTGCAAAAAAACGCGCTCTGATCGACAATGATACCTATCTCGACTGGTATGAGCAGAGCATAAAGAACCCGGACAAGTTCTGGAACAAGCACGGCAAGCGCATTGACTGGTTCAAACCCTATACCAAGGTCAAGAACACCTCCTTTTCCGGCGATGTATCAATCAAATGGTTTGAAGACGGCATCACCAATGTTGCCTATAATTGCATCGACCGCCATCTGAAGAAACGCGGCGACCAGGTGGCCATCATCTGGGAGGGTGACAATCCCTATGATGACAAGAAAATCACCTATAACGAACTCTATGATCAGGTCTGCCGTCTCTCCAATGTGATGAAGAAGCAGGGCGTGAAAAAAGGTGACCGCGTCACAATCTACATGCCGATGATTGTTGAAGCAGCCTATGCAATGCTTGCATGCGCGCGCATCGGCGCCATTCATTCCATCGTCTTTGGCGGCTTTTCACCCGATGCGCTGGCCGGGCGCATTGTCGGATGCGAATCGACCTTCATCATTACGGCCGATGAAGGTCTTCGCGGCGGCAAGAAAATTCCCCTGAAGGCAAATACCGACCGCGCTGTGGAGATTGCCAAAAAAGATGGCGTCACCGTCAGCGACGTTCTGGTTGTGCGCCGCACCGGTGGCAAGATCGACTGGGTCGAAGACAGGGACATCTGGTATCATGAGGCCGTTCAGGCCGCAAAGCCGGACTGTCCACCGGAAAAAATGAATGCGGAAGACCCGCTGTTCATTCTCTACACGTCCGGATCGACAGGAAAACCGAAAGGCGTATTGCACACGACCGGCGGCTATCTCGTTTATGCCGCCATGACCCACGAATATGTCTTCGATTACCATCCCGGCGACATCTACTGGTGTACGGCTGATGTCGGCTGGGTGACCGGCCATTCCTATATTGTCTATGGGCCGCTCGCCAATGGCGCGACAACATTGATGTTCGAAGGCGTTCCGAACTACCCTGATGCAGGACGTTTCTGGCAAGTTGTCGACAAACATGAAGTCAATATTTTCTATACGGCGCCAACGGCCATCCGTGCACTGATGGGCGCCGGCGACAAACATGTCGCCGACACATCACGCGCTTCACTTCGAACCCTCGGGACAGTCGGGGAACCGATCAACCCGGAAGCCTGGGAATGGTACTATAATATCGTCGGTGAAAAACGGTGCCCGATTGTCGATACCTGGTGGCAAACTGAAACCGGCGGGATCATGATCGCGCCGTTGCCGGGCGCAACGGACCTGAAGGCCGGCTCGGCGACGCGGCCCTTTTTCGGCGTTCAACCCCAGCTTGTCGATGCCGAAGGCATTGTTCTGGATGGCGCAACAGAAGGCAATCTGTGCATTGTCGACTCCTGGCCAGGCCAGATGCGAACGGTCTATGGTGATCATGAACGGTTCATTCAGACCTATTTTTCAAACTACAAGGGAAAATATTTCACCGGTGACGGATGTCGCCGCGATGAAGACGGATATTACTGGATCACCGGCCGTGTCGACGATGTCATCAATGTGTCCGGGCACCGCATGGGCACGGCTGAAGTGGAATCGGCGCTGGTGTCGCATCCCGCCGTGTCCGAGGCCGCCGTCGTCGGCTATCCGCATGATATCAAGGGGCAGGGTATCTATTGCTATGTGACCCTGATGGCCGACGTGGAAGGCAGTGACGCATTACGCAAGGAGCTGGTCGCCCATGTGCGTGAGGAAATCGGCCCGATCGCCTCGCCGGACAAAATCCAGTTCGCACCCGGATTGCCGAAAACCCGTTCCGGCAAGATCATGCGTCGCATCCTGCGCAAAATCGCCGAGAATGAATTCGGCGCGCTTGGTGACACATCAACGCTGGCAGACCCCAGCGTTGTTGATGATCTGGTCGAAAACCGGCAGAATCTGAAATAGAATCTACCCGTATTTTTCATTGATCGAAATTTTCAAGGGGGCACCGCCCCCTTGTTCATGTGCGCTTACTATAGATGTCGTCACGGGTTGGCGGCAGACCGCTTGGGCCGCGTACGCGCTTGCTTGCCAGGGTCTGATTGATCTGCACCGTCCCGCGCTCAAAAGCCAAGGCGCAGCCGGTCAGGTAAAGCAGCCACAGACGCGCCTTTGGAGCACCCACTTCCCTGATCGCCTCATCGAAATGCGCCTGTAGACGCTCAGCCCAAAGACGGCAGGTCCGACCGTAGTGTTCACGCAGATTCTCCACGTCGTGAACCTCAAAACCATATCCTTCAAGATTTTCGACACTCATGCCAAGGTGGTCCAGCTCACCACCGGGAAAGATATATTTGACCAGAGCCAGATGTTCCGCGCTTTTTTTGCCGAATGCCTTCTTGCTGCGCTTGGCACGACGGGAAATCGCATGATGCATGTAAAGGCCGCCGGGTTTCAGCAAACGCGCGACCTTTGAAAAATAGGTTCCGTAATTGACACTGCCGACATGTTCAAACATGCCGATGGAGGAGATCTTGTCGAATGTTCCCGTCACATCCTCATAGGATTTGATGTCAATTCTGATCTTGTCATCAAGGCCGGCCGCACTGATCCGCTCGCGTGCCAGAGCCGTTTGCTCCTCGGAAAGCGAAACACCGTAACCGCTAACGCCATAATGGCGCGCCGCATGGATCAGCATGGATCCCCAGCCGCAGCCGATATCAAGCAGGCGTTCACCGGGTTTCAGCCGCAACTTGCGACATATGTGATCAAGCTTGTCTTCCTGCGCCTGATCCAGGGAATTGCCCCAGTCTTTGAAATAACCACACGTATAGACCATGCCCTCATCCAGAAAGAGGCGATAAAACGCATTCGACACATCATAATGATGGCCAATGGCCTCTTTGCTGGAGCCGAAATCAAAAGGATTGTTACCGGCAAGGCCTGAATCCGGACTTCGCCGGCCAAACAATATGGAAGGCACGTCCTTCAGAAGTTGCCATTTGGGCAATTCCTTCAACCGATGTTTGAGTTTTGTTTTTGTGCCCCTCTCGACCAGATCGAACAGGGATCCATTCTCGACATCCACCTGACCGGAAATCCACAATTCAATCACTGAATCCAACCGCGGATGAAGCGCCAGCCGCCGGATGGCCAAAGGGTCATTGATGACAAGAACAGGACCCGTATCGGGTCCAATGCGCTCGCCCGACCAAAGACGGACCGCAAATTGCGGCTCCAGAACCCCGACAATGGTTCTGATCATCTTGGCGGCTTTGTCTTCAGGACCAGCAGCTTTTCTTTCAGAACCCATTGTGTTCCCCAAGGTGATTGCCAAATGCCCGGGTGGCGCGCATCCTGTATAAAATGCAGCCCATTTTCACAAATTGTAAAGGGCTGAATCAAAAAGGCCAGCCGCAGCAAGCGACTGGCCCAAATCTGGCGATCGGCAAAATCTATAGCGTCAGGCGCAGGGAACGGATCGTATTGGCGATATCCTCATACGTCTGTTCCAGTTCAGCCGTCGTATCGGGTTCATAATGATAGGTCAGTTGACCTTCATCCGGCGTGGCGCAGCTTTTCAGCAGATTCTCGGCGGACCTTGAGGTTTGAAAGCCGACGGTGAAGATCTTGATCTTCTGCGCCTTGATGGCGTCGCACAGATAGTCCGTATGCGTTTCAGACAGGGAACTCTGGTTGCAGCCTGTGTCCTGTGAATCGGTACCGGCATAGGCTTTGTTGAACTCTCCATCCGTCATCAGAATGATGAATTTGGTCAGATCGGCATTCTCGTCCCTGTTTCCCGGAGCCGATGAGGCGGGCACGAAATCCGCCCACCTATGGGAGATCGTATACCAGGCCCATTGCAGGCCCATATGGCCACCCGTGCAACCACCCGTCGAAAGATTGCTAATGGCATTTTTCAGTTTGCTCTCATTGCTGGTGAGAAGCACGATTTCCGAATTGGTACAGGCATTCTTGGAAAGGCGCGAATCGCGACTGATCATCCCGGAAAGGGGGTTGGCATCCGTATACTGGAAGGAGGTGCCGCTTTTGGGCGCCTTGCGATCCGTTGCGCAATCATCCTCACTGGCGCCATTGTCCTTGCCCACATAATCATCCGGCAGATCGCAGGTGGTCGTGGTGACCCATTGCTTGTTCTTTCCACGGCCTTTCTTTTTCCTTGTTGTCTTACATTCCTCAAGATCTTCCTGAAAGGGTTCCACGTCATATCCGATACCGGTATCGGAATAGAGGTCCGGATCATAGACCGGAGCGTTGCTCTTGGCCTCGTTGTAATCCGGGTAGACATATTTGGCGAGCGGTCCTGCATTGACCGAATCACTATAGGGAACGAGGCTGACACGGACATATTCATCCTCATCGGTATTGACTGCCAACAATTGCTCCACGCCCAGTTGAGCAGCCTCTTTCAGAGCCCGGATACGCGAGCCGGCCATTGAGCCGGTCACGTCCAGAACCATGGCGACTTCAATTTCAGACTGGCCGTAGCTTGCCGCCGATATGCCCGCCACGGCAAGATGCGTCTCTTCCGACCCGATCGGCATGAACATCATCTGCTGATCGTAACTAGCCGACGCAGTAACCGTCTGATTGGCCTTGTTGATACTGATGTTTTCGACCCTGAATTTGCTTTTGTTCAAATCCTCGAGACTGTCAATTCCCAGATTGGATGCAAATATGACCTTCAGATAATCCTCGGCGTCTCTTTCCCTGACATCACCAATCGATAAGGCTCTGGCCGTCGCAAGTGTTGCTGAATCCAGTGCGTTGGTAACCCGTGTTCGGTTGCCGATCGATTGTGAATAGTCCACGGCAAGTCCAACGGACAAGAAGATCGCAACAGAAGAAAGAGCAAAGGTAATGGCAAAGTTCCCGCTCCTGTCGCTCTGAAACTTTTTCCAGATGCTGCCTTGTTTTCCAATCTTCATATTTTTCTTCCCAACAGATTGACTGCCCAGGGAACCGAGCCCGATCGTCCATTGATTGGAGATTGCAAGCGGATTCCAGTTGCCTTGTTTTAGTTGAAGGTAATTGAAACGGGTTTAAACCGATTGATTGCATTTTATCTAATATCGTATTGCATTGTTTTTGCAGGATAAATACCAGTGAAAATCAACCAGATCAGAGCATGGAAATGACGAAAAACCAGCTGCTTCAACAAAATACTCAGGAAATTTATATTCACCGGCGCAAATCACCCGCCAAATATAAGGTCAAAATAGCTTCTATATTGTTAAAAAAGACCCATTGCACAGTCTACTTACATTAAAAACATGGAGCATTGGATATTTCAAACAGGCGTTGATATATTTATGTCGCCTGAACCGGCCTGTTCAAAAACCCCGGCCTGTTCAAAAACCCCGGCCTGTTCAAAAATCCCGGCCTGTTCAAAAATCCCAGCCTGTTCAAAAATCAATGGCACGGCCATCAATCTCCCAGTCACCGAAGCGAGAGGGGTCCTTTCCGCCGCGACCACCGATTTCCGTCGGTCCGCTGGTCTCCGAACCAGCCGCTTTTTTCGCCAGCCGTCGCGCTTCAGCCTCTCTCAGTGCTCTTTGCGCAGCAGGTGGTAAATCCTCCACAGGCTTGCGACCGGGAACCTGCGCGCCAGACGTTGCGGAATCTGTCACACCATCATTTTTACGCACTGCAGCCTGCCGTGACCGATCATCCATCATTGTTCCAAACCCGTATTCACGTTGCACAAACAACTACCAATACCCATTATATCAAGGGTATAAGCCGGTCAAAGACCGGTCATTCTCTTGGAGTATTTGCCATGAATATGGTTCGAACTGCAATGCTTTTGGCTGTCATGACTGCTTTGTTCATGGCCATTGGCTACGCGATTGGAGGAAACACCGGCATGCTCATCGCGCTGGTTGCAGCGGCTGCGATGAATATGTTTTCCTACTGGAACGCCGACAAAATGGTGCTCAAAATGCATCATGCAGTCGAAGTCACGGAACAATCAGCGCCGGAATATTACGGCATCGTACGACAACTCGCCCAGAGAGCGGAGCTGCCGATGCCAAAAGTCTACCTGATCAAGAACCAGCAACCCAATGCCTTTGCGACCGGTCGCAACCCTGAAAATGCTGCCGTCGCAGCAACAACCGGCCTTCTCGAAAGGCTGTCTCATGAAGAGGTTGCCGGGGTCATGGCACATGAGCTGGCACATGTGAAACATCGCGATACACTCACCATGACCATCACCGCAACCCTGGCAGGCGCGATTTCAATGCTGGCCAATTTTGCCTTTTTCTTCCGTGGCGGGCGGCGCGACGGTGCCGGTATCATCGGCACATTGGCGGCGATGATATTGGCCCCTCTGGCCGCCATGATCGTGCAAATGGCCATCAGTCGAACGCGGGAATATTCCGCTGATCGCGGTGGTGCCGAGATTTGCGGGCATCCTCTGTGGCTGGCGTCGGCTCTTGGAAAAATTGCCAGCTCAGCCAATCATGTGATCAATGAAGACGCCGAAAGAAACCCTGCAACTGCGCATATGTTCATCATCAACCCGCTTTCAGGCCTGCGCATGGACGGGTTGTTTTCCACCCATCCACCAACTGAAAAGCGAATAGAAGCGCTACGGGCGATGGAAGCTGGTATAGGGCAGAACAACAGACCGGCAGCATCTGTCCGCGATAGAGATGCCCGATCACATGACAATACACCCTGGGGACGCAATCCGGGCAAACGCAATCAAAAAGGACCCTGGTCTTGAATCAACGCAGACACGGCAACAATGAACAAGCAGGCATGTCACAAAATGAGGCAAAACCCGGACTGAACGCCCGGCAGACAGCGACAAAGTTATTATCGGCTGTCGTTGACCGCGCGACGTCCCTTGACGGACTGCTGGATGCAGCAAACGGCAATCCGGCATTTCGCAGTCTGAGTGATGCCGACAAGGGGCTGGTGCGCGCCATTTTGCTGGCGACATTGCGCCATCTGCCAATTATCGAAGCCGTTCTGGCCAGTCTTGTCGAAAAACCTTTGCCAGCGGGTGCGCGCGCATTGAATCATGTTCTCAATATTGCGGCAGCGCAGATTATCTATCTGGAGGTGCCAGACCATGCGGCCGTTGACATCGCCGTGGAACAGGCAAATCGCGACCCGCGCAACAGGCGTTTCGCATCCCTCGTCAATGCAGTATTGCGCCGTCTTGTACGCGAAAAAACCCGTTTGTTGCCGCAGATCGAAGCAACGACAATCAATGCCCCGCAATGGTTCTATCAAAGACTACAATCAGCCTATGGCGCGCGGGCAAAGGCGATACTTGCCGCCCAGGCTTGTGAACCCTCTATTGATCTGACCGTGAAATCCGACCCGCAACACTGGGCCGAACTGCTGGGCGGTATCGTATTGCCGACCGGGTCCGTTCGCCTTGACAAGGTGGAAGGTTCAATCACCGCCCTGCCGGGCTTTGCTGATGGACAATGGTGGGTGCAGGATGTGGCCGCGTCCATTCCGGCAAAACTGTTTGGAAACATCGAAGGCAAAAACATTGCTGACCTGTGTGCGGCACCCGGTGGCAAAACGGCACAATTGATATTGGCCGGTGCGAAGGTCTCGGCTGTTGACCTGTCGCGTAACCGCCTGAAACGCTTGTCGGAAAACCTTTCCCGCCTGGGATACGAGGCCGACATTGTCGAGACGGATCTTCTCAAATGGCAGCCCGATACCCTTTATGATGGTGTCTTGCTGGATGCGCCATGCTCTTCAACCGGAACGGTCAGAAGACACCCGGATATCCCCTGGACAAAAAGCCTGGCCGATATTGAAAAACTCTCTGAACTGCAGGAAAAAATGCTGCGCCATGCGGCAACCCTGATCAAGCCCGGCGGCATCATTGTATTTTCCAACTGTTCGCTCGACCCTCTGGAGGGCGAAGATATGGTGGAACGCGTGCTGGCTTCTGAGAAAAACCTGAAACGCAGACCTGTTGTGGCAGCAGATTGGCCCGGTTTGGAAACTGCAATCACAGATCGTGGCGATATTCGCACGACACCTGACATGCTGCCGCATGAAATTGCCCGTCGGTCGGGCATGGATGGCTTTTTTGCCAGCGTACTGGTGCGTCATGAATAAGCAATAATCGCTGTTTTTGTCGCTGCCGGTGTATAGGTCTTGTGATATTGCTGTTATAAGGGCACCCCAGATGATACCAAAGGAACTGAATATTGATTCATATCCTGCCCAAAGCAACGTGCTGACAGGTCAGAACCACTTGCGTGACATGAATCTATATCCAGTTCCTTTGGAATAGGGGTATGCGGGGACCAGAATTGGCGGCGGTATTGGTGGAGTTCCGGCAATTTTTGCCATTGTATTTGCGGGAATGCTGGCGTCGGAGTGCACGCCGGGTTGCGATTGGGCGTGGTGGTCCCTGGCCATTTCTGGGCAAGGCACCCGACAGGCTCGTTGTCGCACCAACCGATTTGCGTATTGCCGACCCCTATATTGCCCATGAAATACACCAGGGCCGCTTTCCGCTTGACGGCCGGGTCCTTGATACCGGGGGGCATTCACCCTTTTCCCTTGAAGGCCCATCTGTAGGCTTCGACAAGATATTGCACAGTTTCCGCTGGCTTCGGCATTTGCGGGCCGCCAATGATGCAGAAGCTTATGGCGATGCCCGCAAGTTCACGGAATTATGGATCAAGGAGTGCGGCCGCCGCGCCTCCGGGGTCGCCTGGGAGCCCGATGTCACCGCGCAAAGGGTTATTGCCTGGCTCTCGCACTCCCCCATTGTTCTGAAAAACCAGGATCGCAACTTCTATCGGCGGTTTGTCAAAAGTCTGGCGACGCAGATTCGCTACCTGCACAAAGTGGCACCAGCCGTGCGTGATGGCGAGAAACGCTTTCGCGTGCGCATTGCATTGGCCATGGCCACTCTGGCCTTGCCGGCAAATCCCGCAGCCATCAAATCAGCAGCCCGCCAACTGGACAACGAGATTGAAAAGCAGATTTTGGCGGATGGCGGCCACATCTCAAGAAATCCTCAGGTCACGTTGATTTTGCTGGCCGACCTGCTGCCCTTGCGTCAAACCTATTTGAATCTGGGTTATACCCCACCCAAGGGACTTGTCTCGGTTATCGACCGGATGTTTCAGACCTTGCAGTTTTTCCGCCATGCGGATGGTTCGCTGGCATTGTTCAATGGCGCAACCGCCCAGCCGGCCGACCGCCTCCTGTCGGTCCTGCGCTACGACGAAGCAACCGGCATGCCGCTCAAGAGCACACCGCAGATGAACTATCAGCGGCTTTCCGCCAAGGGCACGATCATTATTGCAGACACCGGACCCATTCCGCAGGACGAATTGTCAGCCACCGCCCATGCCGGCTGTCTTTCCTTTGAATTGTCATCAGGGCGTCAGCGATTCATCGTCAACTCCGGCACGCCGTCCTATTTTCATGCGCAATATGCCCACCTCGCGCGCACAACAGCGGCACATTCAACATTGATTGTTGGTGATCGGTCCTCTGCGACCATTTCCAATTCAGCTTTTCTCGGCCCGATTTTGACCGATGGGCCAAAAAACGTCGATGTGGAGCGGAAGGACGATGCAACCGGCAGGCAGGGTTTCATAGCCCGCCATGATGGCTATGCAAAGATTCTGGGTCTCGTCCATGAACGATCCATTCTGCTGAGCGCCGATGGCAATGTGGTCAATGGCCGTGATCGGCTGGCCAAGGCTGCAAACCAGAAAATTTCGATCAATGAGAACACGCCGGCTGTCATACGTTTTCACATCCACCCGAAGGTCAAGCTTTCCTACAACTACAAAAACGACATTGTGCTGACGGCAGGAAATGGCGAAAGCTGGACATTTCACTCACCCGATGTGAAGCCCGAAGTGGAAGAAGACATATATTTTGCTGACCTTGCCGGTGCCCGCAGATCATTGCAGATAACGCTTACCTTTGTTGTTTCGCAAACCTCTCAGATAAATTGGTCCTTGTTTCGCTCCATCGCAAAAGCCGCTCCCCCCCAATCATAACAGGTGGCCATGGTCGTTCCGACCGTCATCTGACCGCATATCGTCTCATCAATCAAACAGGATCCAGCAATGGCCGTTGCATCAAAAAATATTCCGGCACCCGAATTCGTCAAACCCCGCCGCGCCCTATTGTCTGTCTCTGACAAAAGCGGGCTTGTTGACCTGGCCCGGTCTCTTGTTGCGCAGGGTATTGAACTTGTTTCCACCGGCGGCACCGCTGCTGCCATTGACGCGGCAGGCCTGCCGGTGTGCGACGTCTCCGATCTGACCAAATTCCCTGAAATCATGGATGGCCGGGTCAAGACCCTTCACCCATCTGTCCATGGCGGCCTTCTGGCAATTCGCGACGACCCCGATCATGCGCGCGCCATGGAAAACCATGACATCGGACCGATTGATATCGCCATCATCAATCTCTATCCCTTTGAGACCGTCATGGCAGCGGGCGGCGACTATCCGACGATTGTTGAAAATATCGACATCGGCGGACCGGCGATGATCCGTGCTGCGGCAAAGAACCATGCCTATGTGACCATCATCACTGATCCTTGCGACTATGACGGCCTGATTGATGAACTGGCTGCCAACGAGGGCGCAACACGCTACACTTTTCGGCAGAATATGGCGGCCAGAGCCTATGCAAGAACAGCGGCTTATGATTCTGCCATTTCCAACTGGTTTGCCAGCGAACTGGCCATCGAACATCCCCGACATCGATCCGTTGCAGGTGTTTTGAAAGACGTCATGCGCTATGGCGAAAATCCGCACCAGAGTGCAGGATTCTATGTTTCGGGCGATACGCGTCCCGGTGTTGCCACCGCGAAACTGCATCAGGGCAAGCAGCTTTCCTATAACAATATCAACGACACGGATGCCGCATTCGAGCTGATCGGGGAATTTGCATCTGACGGTGAAGCGGCCTGCGCCATCATCAAACATGCCAACCCCTGCGGTGTCGCCACCGGCTCCAGCCTTGCCCAAGCCTATCAAAAGGCGCTGGCCTGTGATTCCGTTTCCGCCTTCGGTGGCATTATTGCCTTTAACGCAACATTGGATGCCGAAGCGGCGGAGGAAATCATCAAGATATTCACCGAAGTCATTATCGCGCCCGACATCACGGACGAGGCAAAGGCCATCATCGCTTCGAAAAAGAACCTCAGACTGCTGACAACCGGCGCGCTGCCGGATCCGCGCGCTCTGGGCCTGACCGCCAAAACCGTTGCAGGCGGCCTTTTGGTCCAGTCACGCGACAACGTCATGGTGGATGATCTGGACCTCAAGGTTGTGACGGATCGCGCACCGACAGCAAAAGAACTCAGCGACCTCAAATTTGCTTTCCGCATTGCAAAACACGTCAAATCCAACGCCATCGTCTACGCCCGCGACGGCGCAACGGTCGGCATTGGTGCCGGCCAGATGAGCCGTGTCGACTCTGCGCGCATTGCCGCCCGCAAGGCCCAGGATGCGGCGGAACTTCTGGGGTTGCCCGCACCTTTGACACAGGGCTCGGTGGTTGCCTCGGACGCCTTCTTTCCCTTCGCCGATGGCCTTCTGTCTGCCATTGAAGCCGGTGCAACAGCGGTGATTCAGCCGGGCGGTTCCATGCGTGACGATGATGTCATCCGCGCCGCCAACGAGGCCGGGATAGCCATGGTCATGACCGGAATACGTCATTTCAGGCATTAGAGGAAAATCCGCAATAGGGACTCACCGTGTTGATCAGGCCTGACGCGTCCTAGCTGCAAATGGCGATGAGCTGTTTGCGCAACCACAGGTGCTTGGGGTCGGCATCGAACCGGCGATGCCAGATCAGGTTGTTGGAAATCGGCTCGATCTCCGATGGCACAGGCCGCATAGCCAGCCCATGATTGCGGGCAAAGTAGTCAGCAGTCTTGCGGGTAAAAACACCAATCAGCGTGCTGCGCCTGAGAAGTTCCGGCACCACTGTGAAATTTGTCAATGAGGTCGCTGCATTGCGGCTCAGCCCACGGCGGGCCAATGCGCCGTCAAATGCCGCCCGGCGATCCCCGCCCGAACTGACAACGAGATGGGGATAGCTCAGCAGCGTGGCAAAACCGATATCTTCAGGACCGTCCAGAATTGGATGGTCCGGGCGGCAAAGTACAACAAATTGTTCGTCGGAAACATGCACCTGATTGACTTGAGGGGGCGTCTTGTCAAACCATCCCAGGGCGATATCGATTTCCTGATCCATGATCAACTGCAGCGCATAGGTCCTGTCTGTTGTTCTCAGGTCAATCGCAATACCGGGTGCAACCCGTCTGATGCGCTCCAGAAACGGCAGAAACACCGGCAAGCTGAGGCGGTCCGGTGCCCCGATGACAAAGCGCGCGTCACTGTTTTTCGGATCAAAGGCAATTCCCGGCGCCAGGCAATCATTGGCCATGCGAATGATGTCTGCCGATGCCTGCCCCAATTGGATGGCCTTGGGCGTCGGGCTGAGACCTGTCGGCATTCGCACAAAAAGCGGATCATCAAATATATCGCGCAATCGTTTGAGCGAGTTGGAAATCGCCGATTGCGTACGCCCCAATCGTTCTCCAGCCCTTGTGACACTGCGCTCTTCCAGCAAAGTGTGCAGAACCAGAAATAGGTTCATGTCGAAATTTCGCAGCATCCCGGGACCTCACCATCATTTTGAATGATAAATTACAACACGAATATCAATTTGTATAATGTTAAAGAGGGTCGTAACTTTGCCCCATGAGTGAGGATTATCTGCCATTTTGCGCAGCACCATCGGTGCCGCGTTTTGAGCCACCGGCGGGATCAGTGGATGCCCATTGCCATATTTTTGGTCCGGCGGCGACCTTCCCCTTTGCGCCCGAACGCAAATACACACCCGTCGATGCTCCCAAGGAAACATTGTTTGCCCTGCGCGATCATCTGGGTTTTGCCCGCAATGTGATTGTTCAGGCAACATGCCATGGGCGCGACAACAGTGCCATGGTCGACGCCATGCAGGCCTCGGGCGGACGCGCCCGCGGTGTGGCGATTGTCGGCGCGGAAGTCACCGACGACGAATTGCAGGCGCTGGATGATGCCGGCGTGCGCGGGGTGCGGTTCAATTTTGTCAAACGCCTTGTCGGCGAGACCCCAAAGGAAGTGTTCCAGGCCATAGCCGAAAGGGTCGTGAAACTCGGTTGGCACATCGTCGTCTATTTTGAAGCCGCCGATCTGCCCGAACTGGTTCCCTTTTTGAAATCTCTGCCCGGTATCGTCGTGGTCGATCACATGGGCCGCCCCGATGTAGCAGCGGGCGTTGAAGGCGCGGGGTTTCAGACCTTTTTGAAACTGCTGGACGAGAATCCCAATATCTGGGTGAAAGTCACCTGCCCTGAACGTCTGACGATCGCCGGGCCACCCTATCACGATGTCATCCCCTTTGGCCGGGAATTGGTGGAACGCTATCCTTCACGGGTTCTGTGGGGAACCGACTGGCCGCATCCCAACATGCGCTCGCACATGCCGGATGATGGTGAACTGGTGAATGTCATTGCGCGTATTGCCCTGAGCCCATCACAACAAAAAGCCCTGCTCGTTGATAATCCCATGCGGTTGTACTGGCCCGAGGAAACCGGTTGATGCCGGACCAGCAACGACAGGGTACGCGCACCGAATGGGCCATTGCCGTTCTTGCGACGACCATGTGCGTTGCCTGTATCCTGTGGAACATCGAGGCCCCGACGCGCATCGGTCTGGCGGTACTCAAACAACAATATATGGCCTTTCAGCTTGGGTTGGTGCTGGCCATCACATTCCTCAAATATGGTCCGACCGGGGCGCTCAAAGCCAAAGTCGGCTGGGTCGACGGCGCCTTCGGCCTGATTGCCTTTTCGGTCCTGATGTATGCCGCATGGGATTTTGCCTGGCTGCTGTATGAACAATCCTATCGGCCCTGGCAGATTACCATGATCGGTGCCGTCGTCACCCTGGCCGTCATGGAAGGCATTCGCAGGCGTGCCGGCTGGATGTTGTTTTCCATTGTTTCGGTCTTTCTGGTCTATGCGCTGTTTGCCGATCTGGCGCCTGGACGACTGATCGGCAAGGCGCTGAGCCCGACACGGCTGGTACAATATGTCGGATTTGATCCGACCGCTGTTTTTTCAACGCCGCTTGCCGTTGGCACCATCATCGTTCTGTTGTTTGTGTTTTTCGGACAATTGCTGTTTGCCGCCGGTGGCGGCGCATTCTTTACCGATCTTGCCATGGCCGCCACCGGGCGTGCCAGGGGCGGCAGTGCAAAGATTGCCGTTGTCGGATCAGCACTCTTCGGTTCCATCTCCGGCAGCGCAGTTTCAAACGTGGTGACCACCGGTGTCATCACGATCCCCCTGATGAAGCGCGGCGGCTATTCCGGCAAGGATGCCGGCGCCATCGAGGCCGTTGCCTCGACAGGTGGCCAGTTGACCCCTCCGATCATGGGCGCCGCGGCCTTCCTGATGGCCGAATTTCTGGAAATTTCCTACATCACGGTGGCGACAGCCGCATTGCTGCCCGCTGCGCTTTACTATTTCAGTGTTTTTGCCCAGGTCGACCTGATTGCCGGGCGTGATCACATCAAAGCCACCGAAACCGATGGTTTGACGACCCGCCAGGTGCTGGCCGAGGGATGGCACTTCGTCTTTCCTTTCGGCATTCTGTTCGCCGCCCTGTTCTGGTGGCGTCTGGACCCTGAGAAATCCGCCCTCATTGCATCTGTCGCCATCGTCGCGGTCGGTTTTCTGCGTGGCTATCGCGGCCAGAAATTGACTCTGCCGGCTTTTGGGCGTGTCTTCGTTGAGACCAGTATCGCCATGGTCGACCTTATCCTGATTGTGGCAGCCGCCGGTTTCGTCATCGGTGTACTCAACATCACCGGACTTGGTTTTGCCCTGACATTGGTGCTGATAGACGCCGTTGGGTCCAACATCCTGCTGCTCCTCGGCATTTCGGCCTTGATCTGCATTGTGCTGGGCATGGGCATGCCGACATCCGGTGTCTATGTCCTGCTGGCAACCCTGGTCGCGCCTTCACTGGTTGAGGCAGGCATTGAGCCGATCGCGGCGCATTTGTTCATTCTCTACTTCGGCATGATGTCGATGATCACACCACCGGTTGCTCTGGCTGCATTTGCAGCTGCTGCCATCACCAAGGAAGATGCTCTGGCGACAGGCCTGGCTGCCATGCGCATTGGCTGGGCTGCCTTCCTTTTGCCCTTCATTTTCGTTGCATCACCCGCGCTGCTGATGCGCAGTGGCACTGCCGATATCGCATTGGTCCTGGCGCTTTCGGCGATCGGGATCCTTGGCGTGACGGCAGGCATCGTCGGTTTTTGGGCACGAGGGCTGAATACGGCTGTCCGGTGTCTTGCGATCCTGCTGGGACTTGCAACGCTGCCGCTGGGATTTCTGCCCTTTGACAATACGCCCCATATCGTGGCGGCTGTCTGTCTCTTCGCACTTGTCGCAATGTTGCAAATTACAAAAGCAGGCACCGCCGGAAATGGCGGCACGATATAATCAATTCAACAGGAGGAAACCATGAAACATCTCAGATACAAGCTCACCGCAACACTTTTCGGCCTTGCACTGGCCGCGACCGGCGCGCAAGCCCAGGTGGTGACGATCGCCACCGGTCAACAGGGCACGATCGCCTTCAATTCAGGCCAGGCGGTTGCAAAGATTGCCAATGAAAATGGCATCACGGCGCGGACCCAGCCTCTGGTGGGCTATCTGCCCCTGATCAGTTCCGGCGAAGTCGACTTTGGATTTTCCAATGCCGTCGAGGCTGGCTATGCACTGACCGGAACCGGCAATTATGACCGCGCCAGCGCGAATTTGCGGTTGGTCGGTGTGATGTTCCCCCTGACCACCGGCCTGATGGCACCGTGCGATCTCGGTCTGAAGACCATTGCAGATGTCAAAGCGCGCGCAGGCGATCTGCGGATCGCATCCGAATACACATCATCGACCATTATCCCCTTCTACATCAGTGGCGGGCTGGCAAATGGCGGCATGACCTATGATGATTTCCAGCAGGTTCCTGTCAGCAGCTTTGTTGCCGGCATGGAAGCTCTCGGCGACAATCTGGTTGATATTGCGCTGGTCAGTCTGAACGCCGGCGCTGGCAAACAGGCGGCCGTCAAGCTGCAGTCGCGGGGCGGATTGTGCTATGTCTCTCTGGACAATTCAGAAGCCGGCGCTTCTGCCTTCAAGAAATTTCTGCCCGCAGGCAGTCTTGCCAGCCTGAAACAGAACGAAAACATCCTCGGTCTGGAAAATGGTCCCGCCACCATCATGCGCATTCCCTGGATGATGCTGACCAATGGCGATGTAAGCGATGATCTGGTGTATAATCTCACCAAAGCCATCGTCGAAAACAAGGATGCCCTGACCAAAAGCTTCGGTCTGTTCCGACTGGCCAAGGCGGAAACAATGGCCCCGGCCAATGTGGTGCCCTATCATCCCGGCGCCTTGCGCTATTTCAAGGAAGCCGGGATCAAGGTCGGCGATTGACCCGATAATTGGTGCGGGCGGAACCATCCGCCCGCGCATTAACCAGATCTGCAGCGAATTGTCTTTATAAGGGTCCACTGCAATACGTTCCGATACAACACAGGAGACTTGCCGATGAACCTCAAGCTAACCGCTGAAGATGGACACGAATTTGACTGCTGGATAGAGAACGCCACCGGCATCCCACGCGGTGGTCTGGTCATCCTGCAAGAGATCTTTGGCGTAACCGACCAACTCAAGGGTCTGGCCGCGCGCTATGGTGCCCTTGGCTACAATGTTGCCGTTCCAGCCCTGTTTGACCGGCAACAACCTGGCGCCGTAATTCCTTTCAATGATGCTTTGCCGGGGCGCGACATGATGCTCGCCGCCGATCTCGACCAGACGATGCTCGATATCGCTGCAACGGTCGACATGCTGGTTGCCAACGGCAGCGGCAAGATTGCGGCCATGGGCTTTTGCTGGGGTGGCGGTCTTGCCATCCGAGCCGCTCAAAAACTGGATATTTCCGCCGCAGTTTCATTCTATGGCACGCGTCTGCCGCAATATCTCGACAGCCCGCTCAAGGCGCCGGTCCTCGGCCATTTTGGTATCCACGATGACCATGTGCCTGCTGAAATGCTTGACAAGGCGGTGCACTATCTCAAGAGCCTGAAGGTTTATCGCTACGACACCGGTCATGCCTTTGCCAATGACGCACGACCAACATTCTACAATGCCGATGCCGCGGAACTTGCCCATCAGCGCACCCAGGAATTCCTGGCCGCTCAGTTGAGTTAGAGAGCATGTCTTGAAAGAAAGACCGAAAAGGATGATGGGCCCGAGAGCCCGTCATCTGTCAGGATCCGGCACTTTCCGCCCGTTTGCTGCTGACAAAGGGTAACAACAGCAAACCCAGCACGAGAAGCAGGATCACGGGTGTAATGCCCAGACGCTGACTGGCAAAAATACCTGTTGCCTGGGCGATCAGCAATGGCCCGATAAAGGTCGTCGCCTTGCCTGACAAGGCATAGAGGCCAAAGGCTTCCGTCACCTTTTCCGATGGAACCTGATCAACCAGCAAGGTTCTGGAAGCGGCCTGGAGGGCACCACCTGCAGCCCCGATGAAACAACCCGCAACATAAAAGACAATATCGGGCAATGAAGACGCTGCATCGGCGCTGCCGACCGTCATGAACAGCACTTCATTGGGTGACGTTGAAACAATGACAATGCAACAGGCAGCCAGCACGACAATGCTGGTCGAGACGACCTTTTTGGGTCCAAGACGATCATCAATCTGCCCGCCGAAATAGGCGCCGATGACACCTGTCAAAGCTGCCAGAATACCGAAAACGCCAATCTGGGTAATCGACCAGCCAAGCACACCGGCCGCATAGATACCGCCAAAGGCATAAAGCGCATTCAGCCCATCGCGATAAAGCATGCTGGATATCAGGTAGGAGAAATAGCTCTTTTGGCCGGGCAGTGATCGCAATGTCTGTCCAAGATTGCGCAGACCGCGCACGACAGCCCCCTTTGCCGACACCCGACGCGGTATGTCAGGCGTGAACAGGAACATCGGCAGAACAAAGATCAGGAACCAGATTGCCGTCAAGGGACCCGATGCGCGGCTGCCTTCATAGGTGGCGCTGTCCAGACCAAACAATGGCACGATGCCAAGCAGGGTCTTGCCCGTTGATGGCTCACCGGCCATGAAACCCAGAACAATGATGAGGGAGATAATGCCGCCCACATATCCCAGCGCCCAGGCCGATCCCGACAGGCGGCCAAGCCGTGAGCGGGGCACCAGATCAGGCATCATGGCATTGTTGAAAACAGCGGCAAACTCCATGCCGATCAGCGCCAGGATCAGCGCAAAAATGATCAGCGAAATATTGGCGCTGCCAGGCGGCGAAAACCACAAAAGCCAGCAGCCGATAATTCCCAGTATCGAAAAGAACAGGATCCACGGCTTTCGGGGACCGGTTGTATCGGCTATGGCGCCCAGAATTGGTGCCATGAAGGCGATTGCCAGGCCGCCAAGGCCGGTGGCATAGCCCCATATTTCCTGGCCTTTGACCGGTGTTTCCGCCACCTGCGAGACAAAATAGGGTGCAAAGACAAAAGTAATGATCAATGTGTGAAAGGGCTGCGCTGCCCAGTCAAACATCATCCAGCCGAATATACCCTTTCGATCAGCGCCGACGACACCGGCATCCTCTTCCCGTACGCTCATTCGTCAATTCCCCCAACCGCCGCATGCAGCGCTAATTTCTGGTCTTTGCGATGTCATTCATCATGCCCGCTGCCACCGTCAGGCGCGCAATATTCATGTCGCCACTCTCGATCAATTCACTGATTCGCTCCTGGGTTCGGTCGATGCGAATCCGGTCAGCCCCATGCCAGCCCGCCACCGGATCCTCTTCTGATCCGAACTTTTCCAGTGCTGACGCTGTGATCGATCGCCGGGCTGCGGTAATTTCATCCAGACCCCGCGCAATGGCAAGCGCTTCATAATGATCCGAGACACTTGCGTTATTGGCGGCCACATCGATACGTCCGATCCGGAACAATTCGGATACGTCGAAGAATATTTTGGCTGATTTCTTCAGGTCGGCGCCGGAAACCGCCGCAATCTGCATGATCTCGGGAATAAGCGACAGGCTTGGCAATTGAGACAAACGTGTGGCCAGCTTCGGCGGAATGCCATTGCTGATGCCCTCCGCATAGCGTCGCGCTGTCTCCTCCTGCATGAAGCCAGGCAGCAGCGATGGCAACGTCGACTCCAACGAGCCAACGGCGGTCTGAAGTTCCTTGACCGTTGCCTCCAGGTTCATCGCGTAGAGGCCGGTTTTCAAAGCCCAGCGCGATACCGTCAGGATGACATGCCCGACACCGGCGTATAATCGTTTTTGAACGTCACCGGGTATCAAATTGTCCAGTTCATCTATTGCATCATAGAGTGACGACAGGTTCAGCCCATCGCGAACCATGACATAGGTCTTGACAATATCGGACGACAACATGCCGGTGGCGTCGCTCAACTTGCTGACAAAGGTCGGTCCGCCCCGATTGATCGTATCATTGGCCAGCAAGGTTCCAATGATTTCCCGACGCAATCGATGTTCCTTGATATCCTTGCCATGGGCCTTGTGCATTCCCTTCGGGAAATAGGCCATAAGCGCAGTTTCGAAATAGCCGTCATCCAGCAAGGCGCTCCTGCTGAGGTCATCAAAAAGGAAAATCTTGGCATAGGACAGCAGGACACCGATTTCAGCTCTGGTAAGCGGCTTGCCGGCAGCAACGCGTTCCACCAGGGTCTGATTGTCAGGCAAGGTCTCAACCACCCGGTCCAGATGCCCCCGGGCTTCAAGCTGCGCCATCAGCCGAATGAGATCACCTGTGGCACGGGTGCTGCGTCGTTCGACAAGAGAGATGGCAAGGGTTTGCAGATAATTGTTGCGCAACACCAGCGCAGCCACTTCATCCGTCATCAAAATCAGCAATTTGTTGCGGTTTGCCAACGTCAGACGATCATCGCGCATCGCATTGGCCAGCGCGATCTTGATATTGACCTCGACGTCAGACGAATTCACCCCGGCGGAATTGTCGATTGCATCGGAATTGCTTCGGCCCCCACGCAGGTTGAAGGCAATACGTCCGCGTTGCGTGACACCCAGATTGGCGCCTTCACCAATAACCTTGACACGCAACTGATCTGCCGTGACGCGCACCGCATCATTGGCCCGGTCGCCAACCTCCGCATCGCTTTCGCCTGCTTCCTTGACATAGGTGCCGATGCCGCCGAACCACAGCAAATCGGCCTCTGATTTCAAAATGGCCGTTATGATATCCAGCGGCGAGGCCTTCAGTGTGGAAAGCCCGATGGCCGCTGCGGCCTGTTTTGTCAGCGTGACCGATTTTTCCGAACGGGAAATGATCATCGCCCCTTCCGACAGTTTGGACTGATCGTAATCCTGCCAACTGGAACGGCCCAGGGCGAACATGCGCTTGCGCTCGGCAAAGGACGTTTTGCATACCGGATCCGGGTCAATGAAAATATCGCGATGGTCAAAGGCGGCCACCAGCCTGATTTTTGGCGACAGCAACATGCCATTGCCAAAAACATCCCCCGACATGTCGCCCACGCCGATGACGGTAAATTCACTCTTCTGGATATCCACATCCATTTCCCGGAAATGGCGTTTGACTGCTTCCCAGGCACCGCGGGCGGTGATTCCCATTTTCTTGTGGTCGTAGCCATCCGAACCACCGGAGGCAAAGGCATCATCCAGCCAGAAATGGTGCGCCTGGCTGATCGCATTGGCCGTGTCTGAAAAGGTCGCTGTCCCCTTGTCAGCCGCAACAACAAAATAGGGGTCCTCACCATCGTGGCAACGGGTGCTTTGTGGAAAGACGACCTTGCCGTCGACTATATTGTCCGTGACCGACAGCAATGCGGTGATGAAAGTCTTGTAGGCATTGCGCCCGGCATTGAATATGTCGTCACGCGTGCCGCCGGACGGAAGCTGTTTGGGATAGAATCCACCCTTTGATCCGACCGGGACAATGACGGCATTCTTGACCTGCTGGGCCTTCACCAGACCCAGCACTTCGGTACGGTAATCCTGCGCCCGGTCCGACCAGCGAAGACCGCCGCGGGCAATCGGCCCAAAGCGCAGATGAACACCCTCCACTTCCGATCCATAGACGAAAATCTCACGGTAGGGCCGCGGCTCGGGAAGACCATCGAGAGCACGCGGATTGAGTTTGAAGGCCAGTGTTCTTCGGAACGATCCGTCTTCTTCCCGGTGATAGAAATTTGTCCGCAGGGTGCTTGATATGACATTGACATAGCGACGCAAAATCCGGTCATCATCAAGACTTGGAACGCGTGTCAGAGCCTCTTCGATAGCCGCGCTTGTCTCCTCAAAGGTCTTTTCAGCCTCCTCGGGAATCATCTCCGGATCAAAACGGCTGCTGAAGAGATTGAACAGATTGGACGCTATGTCCGGGTATCGATTGAGCGTGTCGGCAATATAGCCTTGCGAAAAGGTAATGCCTGTTTGACGCAGATAACGCGCATAGGCGCGAAGCACCGTGACGTGCCTCACCGGCAGGCCGCAATTGATCACCAGTCGATTGAAACCGTCATTGTCGATCTCGCCGAACCAGGTCGACATGAAGGCGTCGTCCAGCATATTAACCAGACGTGACAGATCAACGGCCCGGCCTTCACGCTGCACCAGTTCCATATCGTGAACGACAACCCCATGGGATTCGGTTTCCTCAATGCCGACGCTCAGATCAAAGGTCTGTTCGCTGATCACGCTGAAGCCGAGATTTTCCAGCAGCGGCACGCGGCGCGACAGGGAAACCGGTTCCTCGTGGTGAAAAATCTTCAGCGACAGATTTTCACTGGCTTCTCCGGCACGCTGGTAAAAATCGATGCTGATCGGATTGTCAGCATTGCATTGCAAAAGGCTCGGCAGGTCATCAACAGCCTGCTCGGGTGTGAAATTGTCCCGATAGGCATGCGATGTGTGGAGAGACAGGCTGTTTTCACCGGCCAGAGTGGCGAAGCGATCTTCCCAACGGGCCACGATCTCGCGAACATTATGCTCCAGCACGTCCTGCGAAACGCGCGGCGTGCGCCCTGCCGAACGGCCCATAATGAAGTGAACGCGGGCGACGCCGCCTTCCGGAAACGCCGGATAATAGGCTGACAGCCGTGCCTCGAAGACGTCCTTGAGATAGGCGCTGATACGTTCGCGGGCAATCGAATCATACTGGTCGCGCGGCACATAGACGAGCACGGATACAAACCGGTCAAAACGATCAATGCGTGGCAGAACACGCACACGCGGCCGGTCATTCAACTCGATAATTTGCTCGCAAAACCCGGCAAGCATCGGCGCGTCGATCTGGAACAGTTCATCGCGTGGATAGCTCTCCAGAACATTCAGCAGTATTTTTCCCGAATGGCTGTGCTGGTCGAAGCCAAAACTCTCGACCACGGCACGGGTTTTGGATCGAAGCAGCGGAATACGTTGCACGGAGCGCGTATAGGCGCTGGATGTAAACAGCCCGACAATGCGCAATTCGCCGGTGACGCGCCCGCTCTCGTCGTAACGTTTGACCCCGACATAATCCATATAGGTTCGACGATGGACCAGCGAGCGCACATTCGCCTTGGTAACAATGAGAACGTCCGGTCCCTGCAGGAAAGCCAGCAATTCCGGTGTTGTCGTCACATGATCGCTGCCGCGCCTGAGAACCCGGACATCCGGGTCGGACAGGATGCCAAGGCCTGTTTCGTCGACACGCTCGACTGTCGCGTCCTTGCCACTGCCGCGATAGTGGTATTCGCGTATGCCCAGAAAGGTAAAATTGTCATCCAGCAGCCAGGCAAGAAAGGCCAGCGCTTCTTCGCGTTCCGCCAGATGCTGGTTGCCACCGGCATTCTTCAACTGGGATACGATGGCGTCTACCTTGGTCAGCATCGGCCGCCAATCGGCAACAGCACGATGGACCTGATCCAGAACCATGATCAGATTGCTCTGCAAGGCGGCGATTTCCGCTTCTGAAAGCAGTGAAACGTGAATCTGGATAAAACTGGTCTTTTGCCGGCTTGCATCTTCTTTGCCGGCAACGGCCAGGCTTATGTCCTTGATGGAATTGTCATCGGCTCTCAGCACATTGAGAATCGGATGGGCTGCAAGGCAGATATCCCGGTGGCTGTCAGCAATTTCGCCCATGATCGAATCATATAAAAACGGCATGTTGCGATCGATGATCGTGATAACGCTTAAAGCACGCCCGGCAAGATCGACACTTCCCAGCGGACCATCAATCGGTCCGACCTGCACAATGGCATCCTTGCCGTTCCACTGACTGAGTTGTTCATGGGCGTGAATGCAGCAGGCAGCCAGCGATTCCGGCCTGAAAGCAAGCACGTCATCGGCACTGACATGACCATAAAACTGGTCCGGCTCTATGTATTTGGATTTTGACCCGCGCAAAATTTCGGCAATTCTGGCGATCTGTTTGTCACGTTTAGGATGCAGGCGGGTGCCCATGTCTCTCTCCCGGTATAAGTTAAGGCACTCGACCTAGCCTTGCATTCAATGGTAGCAGAACAACAGCCCGATGTGATGCAAATATTTATAACATCACTACAGTCACCGGAGAATGACATGACCACCCAAGCAAAAAATGCCACGGCCCTGGATCTGCCACCGAGCAAGGAGCTTTCAGAGGAAACCAGAGCCTATTTTGATAAATGCCAGGAAAAACTCGGCATGATCCCCAATGTGTTGCTGGCCTATGCCTTTGACGATGTCAAACTTCAGGCTTTCAGCGCCTTTTACAATGATCTCATGCTGGGCAATTCAGGCCTGTCCAAACTTGAACGGGAAATGATTGCCGTTGCCGTGTCGTCCGTGAACCGCTGTTTTTACTGCCTTGCTGCCCATGGCGCAGCGGTCAGACAGCTATCCGGCAATCCGAAACTGGGTGAACAGATGGTCATGAACTATCGCTCTGCCGATCTTGATGAGCGTCAGCGGGCAATGCTGGATTTTGCCGTAAAACTGACCGAAACACCCGGCAGGATCGAGGAGCAGGATCGTGAAGCCCTGCGCGCGGTTGGTTTCAACGACCGCGATATCTGGGACATCGGTGCCACGGCATCCTTCTTCAACATGACAAACCGCATGGCCTCCGCCACTGACATGCGACCCAATGACGAATATCATTCCATGGCGCGCTAACGCCTTTGGTTGCATCATATCTCGATGACGTGATCGGGCAATTCATTGGGATTGTCCGCCGAAGGGGGAAAATGCACGATCAAAATGGTCTGGATCTGTTCCACGGCATTGATCAATGCATGGGCCAGCTTCTTCTCGGCGGCACCCGCGATCAGGTCTGCAACAATGGTGTTCCACTGATCCTGCGACACCTTGTCGGATATGCCACCATCGGCAACGACTTCCGCATAGCGCTCTGCCAGTGAAACAAAGACAAGCACCCCGGTGCGGGCTTGCGTCCGGTGGGTGTTCTGGGCAAAAAACTGCTGCATCGCATTGGCATGAGCGCGGCGATAGCGCAGGGATTTGGGCACCAGCAGGAGCCTTAGCCGGGGTATCTGATAGAGTATCAACAGCCCGGACCCATAGGCAATGAACTGGGCGGTGACAAAGATCCGCAGATCAATATCAATCCACAACCAGTAAAACAGCCAGGCAAACAGCAGGCCCACCATCAGTGTGACGGCTGAAAATACAAAGCCTGCCGCCAGAAAATAGCTGTCTGACTGGCGACAGACGGCACAATGGATTTCTCCACTTGTCTGCCGCTCCGCCAACTGGATGGCCGCTGCAATTTGCTTATGTTCCTCATGGGTGAAAATTACCATCCTCCGGATGCCCCTCCGCCGCCTGATGATCCACCGCCACCGGAAAATCCGCCACCGGAACGGCCGGACCGACCCCTGCTACCTGCAGAACCACTGGAGGCACCGCCCCCATAGGAAACAGCAATGCCGAGCCATTTGTACCGACCCGGCGCCAGCTTTTTGCCAAATATGGATGCCAGGATGGAAAAGCCGAATATGCTGACGAAAAACGAAACAAAAAGCACAAAGACCACCTTGCCCCAGGTGTCCTGCCCAAGGGATTTTTCCGCATTGCGCTCGGCGCGGGCCTTCAGTTCATCGGCGTTGCCCTCAAGAACGGATATGATGTCATCAACGCCGCGCCTTATGCCCGCCTCATAGTTGCCCGCCCGAAATTCCGGGACCATTGAATTTTCGATTATGAGCCTTGAAAGCAGGTCTGTCAGAATGCCTTCCAGACCGTAGCCGACTTCAATGCGCATTTTCCTGTCATCAATGGCAACAAGCAGCAACACGCCATTGTTTTCTCCGGCCTGCCCCAGACCCCAATGACGAAACAACTGATTGGCATAGGGCTCTATGGGGCTTTCGCCGGTGCTTCTTACCGTCGCAACCACAAGCTGATCCGAGGATTTGGCTTCGAAAGCCGCCAGCTGTTCAATCAATTGCGCTTTTGTCCCGGAAGACAGGACATGGGCTTCATCAACCACCCGTCCCGTCAGTGCAGGAAAATCCTGCGCCCTGGCGCCAGACTGACTGACGACGACAAGGGCAAGCAGCAAGAGAGCCGCTGACAGGCGCCGAAATCCGAATGTCATCGATCTCATGGGCGCGTGCATGGTGCCGTTCATGGAATTGACTTCAGTCAAAGCTCACCTTGGGTACCGCGCGGCTTTCGGCATCGATACTGAATGTCTGCATGGGTCTGGCGTCCGAATAGATAAATGCAGCCCACCAGCGACCCGGCACGGTCCGCAGCTCCGTATTGTAGAGACGTACCGCTTCGATATAATCACGGCGCGCCACAGCTATACGGTTTTCCGTCCCCTCCAGTTGTGACTGCAAGGCAAGAAAATTCTGGTTGGCTTTCAAATCCGGATAATTTTCAGATATGGCCAGCAATCTGCTCAGCGCAGAGGTGAGTTCCGATTGGTTTTGCTGGAACGTTTCAAAGGCCTTCGGATCCGTCAGGACATCGGCGGGTATCTGAACCGACGTGGCCTTGGCCCTTGCCTCGACAACCGATGTCAGCACATCCTTTTCATGGGCCGCATATCCCTTCACTGTCTCAATCAGATTGGGAATGAGGTCCGCACGTCGCTGATACTGGTTCAGCACCTGACTCCAGGCCGCCTTGGCCTGCTCCTCATAGGTCGGAATGGCGTTGACGCCACAGCCCGAAAGCAACACAAGAGCCGATAGCAGCACGGCGGCGAGACCGTATCGCGATCGGTCAGCTGAAAGATTAAGCGTCATCATGAAATGCCTTTTTGATTTTCAGCCTGGATCATATCGGATCATCGTCCAGCGGCAAACGGAAACTGCGCGGGGTGTCGTCGGTGGTACCATAGCCTGTTCAATGACCATACCGGAACAGCATGGTAGATTGCGCGACAACAGACACCAGAGTATCGGCAGCAGACGGTGTCAAGTTCAGGTTTTGGCCCCGAAAACCATTTCACACAGGCATCAAATGATTCTAGAATGACAAATGCAACCACGACGCCCCTGGATGTGTTTACGGCCGGGTACTTCAGGCGAAAAACCAGGCGCTTGAGATAGCGCCTGTGTGCAATCGCCCGGACAATATCCACCCCATCGTGTTGTGGTGCGTGACAGGTAATGAAGACAAAAGTATTTTTCTGATTGCTCTCGGCGCGCTTTTCTTTCGGCTTGTCGATTTCAAGAACATAGCTAGGAACAGCGATGGCCCATAACAATGTGCGCAGCAAACACCGCGCCGTTCTGGTAATATCCAGTCATGTCATACGCGGTTCGGTGGGCAATCGCGCCGCCGTATTTGCACTGGAAACTCTGGGGCATCCGGTTTGGGCGCTGCCAACCGTCATTCTGCCCTGGCATCCCGGACATGGTGCTTCAACACGATCCGTGCTGCCGACGGAGGATTTTTCAGCCATTGTCGACGATTTGTGCCGTTCACCCTGGCTGGGCGAGATCGGCGCCGTTCTGTCCGGTTATCTGGGCAATGCGCAACAGGCAGCTGATATCGCCCGGCTTGTCAAAGCTGTCCGCGCCAAAAACCCCGACGCCCTTTATGTTTGCGATCCGGTGATTGGTGACAAGGGCGGTCTCTATGTGCCAGAGGCAACGGCAACAGCCATTCGTGATCAACTGATTCCCCTGGCCTCTATTGCGACGCCAAACCGCTATGAACTTGAATGGCTGTGCAGCGCCAGTCTGCCGGACAACAACGCCCTGATGCGGGCCGCAGCAACGCTGGGGCCACAACGTATGCTGGTCACATCAGCAATCGCCATGATGGAAAACAGCACCGGAAGCCTGTTTTTGGCCGGCAAGGAAGCGCTGATGGCCGAACACCGGGAGATCGCCGATCCACCCAATGGCCCCGGTGACCTGTTGGCGGCCATCTTTCTTGCCCACATCATGAACGGTCACAGCAATGAAAAGGCGCTGCAGGATGCAACGGCTTCGGTTTTCGAGATCCTGGCCCATACGAAAAAGCAGGGCGCCGATGAATTGACCCTGGAAAGCCAGACATCCAGTCTGGCGCGCCCCTTTGCCATGGTACAGATTCGCCATTTGCACAATCCCGCCAAACTGTCAAAATAGTTGCATATCCGGCGATCCTGAACCAGATTGGCACCACCCAAGAAATTCGAGTGAACATATCCAATGAACAGTTTTCCCGACAGACTTCTGACTGGTTACAAACGCTTTATGGACAGCAGTTACGACTTGGAGCGCGATCGCTACCACGTTCTGGCGGAAACCGGGCAAAAACCCGAAACATTGATCATTGCCTGTTGTGATTCACGCGCCGCACCTGAAACCATCTTCAACAGCCGCCCCGGTGAGCTTTTTGTCGTGCGCAATGTGGCCAATCTGGTGCCACCCTATGCACCGGATGGCGAATTTCATTCCACCTCCGCAGCCCTTGAATTTGCTGTTCAGTCCCTGCGGGTCAGGGATATTGTAGTCATGGGTCATGGACGTTGTGGCGGTATCGCGGCGGCACTTGAAATTGATGCAGAGCCGCTATCGCCGGGAGATTTTATTGGCCGCTGGATGAGCCTGCTGGCACCGGTTGCAGAACAGATGCACTCCAACACCGTATTGACGCAAGGCGAGCGTCAGACAGCGCTTGAACGGATTTCCATCCGCAATTCGATCAGCAATCTGAGAACATTCCCCTGCGTCAGCATATTGGAAGAGCGTAAAAAACTGCGCATCCATGGCGCCTGGTTCGATATTTCATCGGGTGAATTGTGGTTGATGGACAGCAAGACCGGTGATTTCAAACGGCCGGACCGCTGAGAGAAACCGGGTTTCTCTCAGCCCGAAGCCTGCGCCTATTGATCGATCTTCAAGGCTATGATGGCGATAGCCTGCTGGTAGACACCGGCGGAATTCCAGCCCTGAATGGCCCGGTAATTGGTTTGACCCTTCTGATAACCGGCGCCCTTTTTCCAGCCGTGTCCGCGCAGAAAATTGGCCGTTGATGCCAGGGCATCCGCACGCGAACTGATGAGATTCTTGCGTCCATCGCGGTCAGCGTCCACAGCGAAACGAACATAGCTTGAGGGCAGAAACTGGGTCTGGCCCAATTCACCATGGGCTGCCCCACGCATTTGCTTGCGTGACATCTGGCCCTGCTGAACGATCGTCATGGCCGCATAAAGCTCATTGGTAAAAAATGCCGATCGGCGGCAATCATAGGCAAGGGTTGCCAGCGCCGAAATCGTATCTTCATTGCCGAGAAATCCACCAAATCCGGTTTCCATGCCCCATATGGCTAGGATCACCCCCGGCGGCACGCCATATCGGTTTTCAATGGACGCCAGCAACTGCCTGTTGCGCTGCTTCAGCTTTCTGCCCTTCGCTACAATGGCATTGGCACCGCGCTTGCGCATGAACTGATCAAGCGTCAGCCTGAAACTCTTCTGGTTGCGATCCAGCCGAATGGTTTTCTTTCGGTAGGAAACATTCCCCAGCGTTGCATTGATGGTGCGCTGATTGAAACCCTTGGCCGCCGCTTCCTTTTTGGCCTGAACGACCCACTTTGAAAAGCCCGCTGATGTGTTGCCGCATTTGGCTGCCTGCGCAGCTGGAACACCGAACATCAGAATGCCCAGTCCAAGACCCAGGTAACAGAACAGATTCCCAAAACCCTTTTTCACCGGCAAACCCTCAATTTCAATGGATGGACACACTGTGCTGATTCCAAACGAATCATACATGTCGAAATATTCTTATAGAAGGGTTTATACTTGTTTAAAAATGCAGCTATTTTTATACAGCAGACCTTAAAGCGGTTTGTCGTCCATTCCAATAATGCCCTTTTCACCGGCGTACCAGCGCTTCGCATCCAGACCATCAAAAATCAGAGAGATGGCATTGACGATCAGCACAGCAAGCGTGAGGGAAAATTCAACAAAATCCATTTCGACCCGCAAAATGCGAAACAGCAAAACCATTTCCAGCGGTATCCAGAACAACAGGTGTGGCAATGCCAGCGCCCGGGTAAAGCCGCCATTGATCAGCACAAGAACTGTATTGACAGCAAGTGCGCCGGAGCCGAGCAGGGCGATCCATTGCCCGCTGGTGGTTTCAAGAAAAAACAGGCCGGATACATTCGCCGGAATCAAGATCAGCAGCATCCAGACCTGGACCCACAGCGGCAGGGAAAAAAGTGATGTTAAAATACGAAGACCATATTGTGCCATGGTGACATAATGCGCTGCCTGCCCAGGATGACAAGCCGTTTGCGGAGGGTGTTTTGACTTTTTCGGTTTGCAACAATTGTTCAGTGAAATCCACCGACAGTTTTACCCGATCAGTCAGATGGAAGACAGGCCGGCAGGCCGGCCTGTCTTCAAGTTGAGTGCACATCTGTTGGGCATCTGCTTCACGCCGGAAACAAATTGCCCCTCAGGCAGCCTGAGCTTTTGGCTTGATCAGACCGCGTGCCAATAGCAGTTCGGCAATCTGAATGGTATTGAGCGCTGCACCTTTGCGCAGATTGTCGGATACAACCCAGAGATTGAGACCGTTCTCAACCGTGTTATCTTCGCGAATGCGCGAAATATAGGTGGCGTCTTCACCGACACATTCATAGGGCGTGACGTAGCCACCATCTTCGTGCTTGTCGACAACCAGACAACCGGGCGCTTCACGCAGAATATCGCGTGCCTGATCCGCCGAAATTTCCCGTTCGAATTCAATGTTCACCGATTCCGAATGACCGACAAAGACCGGAACCCGCACGGCGGTGCAGGTGACCTTGATTTTCGGATCCAGCATTTTTTTGGTTTCGGCCAGAACCTTCCATTCTTCCTTTGTATATCCGTCTTCCATGAAGTCATCGATATGGGGAATCACATTGAAGGCGATCCGTTTGGTGAAGACTTTTGTCTCCATCGGGTCAGCCACGAAGACGGCGCGGGTCTGGTTGAACAATTCGTCCATCGCATCCTTGCCGCCACCGGAAACCGATTGATAGGTCGACACGACAACCCGTTTGATACCGGCAAAATCGTGAAGCGGCTTGAGTGCGACGACAAGCTGGGCCGTCGAGCAATTCGGGTTGGCAATGATATTCTTCTTGGTAAACCCTGCAACGGCATCCGGATTGACCTCCGGGACAATCAACGGCACATCTGAATGATAGCGAAAGGCCGATGAATTATCGATGACGACACAGCCCTGCTGACCGATCTTTGGCGACCATTTCAGCGAAACCGTTGAACCGGCCGACATCAGACAGATATCTGTTTTGGAAAAATCATGATTTTCCAGGTTTTTGACCTTCAGCATCTTGTCGCCGAAGGACACTTCCCTGCCGACTGACCGGCTGGAGGCAAGCGCCACCACATCATCAACCGGAAAATCGCGTTCCGATAGAATATCAAGCATTTCCCGGCCCACATTGCCGGTGGCGCCGACGATCGCAATTCTAAATCCCATTTGAAAGTTCTCCTGTCTCTCTTCCTGTGCGCAACCCGCCGACCAGTCGCGGGCCTCTTCCCCGGCTGGGCCGGGAAGAATGCGGACAAGCCAGAGACGTCAGACCGTTTTGGTCGTCTTCTTGGCCGTTGTTTTGATAGGGAAGGCACAGGCAAGCGCACCTTCGGCAGGACCTGCCGAGGCAACGCATTTCATGAATGTCAAATACGACGTTTTCATGGTTCTTTCCTGTGTTTCAGCGGTATTTACATGACCTGTGGATGGAGTCAATCATCACCAGACAGAAAGAGCAGCGCCAAGGAGGGGCAAAGAGAATCAATTCCTCGACCAGCGTAGAATTTTCGTCAATTCATAACCGCGCCGCCGCACCGGCCATCCGGATGCGTCGGTGGTGAAAATAATGCCGTAGCGCGCAAAAAAGAGCGCTGAAAAATAGGCATACCAGGCACCAAATGCCACGCCGGCGATCACGTCACTGGGATAATGCGCGCCCACCAGAATACGACTGAAGCCCAACCAGAGAGCCAAAACCAGAGCTGGAAAGCGCAACAGGGGGAAGAAGATGGCCACCGCGGCACAAAAGGCGCCTATGGTAGTCGAATGGCCCGATGGAAAACTGGCGAAGCTGGCATCGGCCGAAAAGGGCCGGAACGCAAAAGCCCCCAGTTCTTCGAAATGAACGGGCCGGGCCCGTCCGATCACCCGCTTGAGAGTCGTGGCGATGAGGCCGGAAACGCCGACCGCAAGAAATACATAGGCGCTCAGGGCGACCCATTTTGCCATCAACAGACGTGTGCGTGCGCGAAATCTGCTCCAGTCCAGCGTATAGGCAACCAGCACCACGACGCCGGTGGGAACCAATATCCAGCCTGATTTTCCGATATCGGTGAGTTCACGCGCCCAGTTCAAGATGAACGATGGCCACTGATTGCGATATTGTCCAACGGGCAGGTCGAGCACCGTTGCAACAAGCACCACAATCATGGTGAGAAGAATGAAATAGCGTATCCCATGCACGCGGGTGGGATTGTCGGTTTTGCCCTGCAGCCGACGGTTCTTCAGAAAGCTGCGGCTGGTTTCAATATTGGATCGCCAACGGTCGGAAAGCACACCACCAGCGCTACGCAGTCGATTGGTCATCCTGTCTGATTTCACAGCCTTCATGTCTTGATCCATCAGCCCGCGCTTTTCAAACCGCCCGCAATTTTGCGCGAGCGGCTTTTGTCAATTCAGACGCAATCCGACCGGTCAGATAGAAAGGGTCCGGAATTGCTCTACAACGGCGTCACCCATCTCTGCGGTGCTGACCGTGTCGGCGCCTTCACTGGCAATATCAGCGGTTCGGATGCCGCTGTCGAGAACATTGGCAATGGCTTTTTCAAGCCGTTCAGCCTCGTCAACCATATTGAAGGAATAGCGCAGGCACATGGCAAAAGACGCCAGCATGGCGATCGGATTGGCCATGCCTTTGCCAGCGATATCAGGCGCAGAACCGTGCACGGGCTCGTAAAGCGCCTTGCGTGTTCCGCTCACCGGATCGGGCGCGCCGAGCGAGGCAGAAGGAAGCATGCCCAACGAACCTGTCAGCATGGCGGCCACATCAGAAAGCATGTCACCAAACAGATTGTCTGTGACAATCACGTCAAACTGCTTTGGCCAGCGAACCAGCTGCATGCCACCGGCATCGGCCAGCATATGCTCCAGTTTGACATCGGGATAATGTGCCGCATGATACGCCGTAACCACTTCATTCCAAAGAACGCCGGACTTCATCACATTGCGCTTTTCCATCGACGTGACCTTGTTGCCACGGGTTCTGGCAAGCTCGAAAGCCACGCTTGCAATGCGCTCAATTTCGTAAGTGTCGTAGACCTGCGTATCAATGCCACGCTTCTGGCCATTGCCAAGATCAATGATTTCCTTTGGCTCACCGAAATACACGCCACCGGTCAGCTCACGCACGATCAGAATATCCAGACCCTCAACCACTTCCTGGCGCAGGGAGGAAGCCGAAGCGAGCGCCGGGTAGCAGATGGCAGGGCGCAGATTGGCAAACAGCTGCATGTCCTTGCGCAAACGCAACAGACCTGCTTCCGGCCGCACGTCATAGGCAACATGATCCCATTTCGGACCACCAACGGCGCCAAACAGAACAGCATCAGCCGCCATCGCCTTTTCCATGTCCGCATCGGAAATGGCCTGGCCGTGCGCATCATAGGCTGAGCCGCCAACAAGACCTTCGTCAGTCTCGAAGCCGGCCTCAAGAGCGTCATTCATAAAAGCAATGAGCTTTCTGACTTCGTTCATGGCTTCCGGACCAATACCGTCGCCTGGAAGTAGAAAAAGTTTACGCGTTGCCATTTTTTGTCCCTTGCTTTCGTCGGTTGTTGCGAAGCGCTCTAGGAGGTTTCATCCTGCCGCAGGGCAGTCACTTCTATTTCAATACGCATTTCAGGCCGGATCAATCCGGTCACCAGCATGGTTGCCGCTGGTCTGATATCCGCAAAAAACTCTCCAAGAATTGGAAAAACGCGCCCTGAATCGGCCGCGTCCGTAAGAAGATATTGCGCTCTGACGACATCAGAAACCGCAAAGCCTGCCTCTGTCAGTGCATTTTCAATGGTTGCAAGCGCATTTCTGGTCTGTGCTTCAACGCTTTCGGGCATTTGCATCGATTGATAATCATAGCCGGTCGTTCCGGAAACAAAGCACCAATTGCCCTGAACCAGGGCACGGGAGTATCCGGCAGCGCTTTCCATTGGCGAGCCGGTGGAGATCAATTTGCGCATGTCGGCTCTCTAATTTCCGTTGCCATTGAGACGCCAGAGGAGGCGAGGCACAGATGCCTCAAATACCTAGTGCCAGGGACGATTCTCTGACATCTGGTTTTCGTGTTTGTTGATATGTTGATCTTTTTCCATTGTCAGGCCGATGTCATCAAGACCATTGATCATGCAATGCTTCCTGAACTGGTCAATATCAAATTTGACAACACCACCGTCCGGACCGTGTATTTCCTGAGCGACAAGATCAACGCTAAGCGTCGCATTGGCACCACGGGACGCATCGTCCATCAGAAGGTCCAGCTCTTCCTGACTGACAACAATCGGCAGAACACCGTTCTTGAAGCAATTGTTGTAGAAAATATCCGCAAAGCTGGTGGAGATGATGCATCGGATTCCATAATCCTCCAACGCCCATGGTGCGTGTTCGCGAGAGGAGCCGCAACCGAAATTGTCGCCGACAACAAGTATGCTGGCCTTCTCATAGGCAGGCTTGTTGAGAACGAAGTCCGGATTGTTGGTGCCGTCTTCATTGAAACGCATTTCAGCAAACAACCCGGTACCCAGGCCCGTCCGTTTGATCGTCTTCAGGTAGTCTTTGGGAATGATCATGTCGGTATCGACATTGACGATCGGTAGTGGCGCCGCAACGCCGCTGTGTCTGGAGAATTTCTTCATCGCGAAAACCTCATGTTCTTGTGCCGGGTACGGTCTGTCCGTCTTTCGCCGTCAGACCAATCAATGGCTTCGCCATGCACTTACCAAAGGTCATGCAGAAAAAGAAGAGCCTTGCGACGATTATCGCAGCTAGAGGTCGATTATGGTGCCGTGCCCATCATTCCAGACCCGTGAATCGCGGTTTTTGCGAACCTTTGACGTGCGACCGAATTTTGCCACCAGCAAACCAATGGCTCCGGCAACGGCGGCAAAGCCGACAATCGCCAGCCCGACGGTCGCCAGAACAACCACGGTCAAAGCGGCAATGGCCACACCAATGACCCCGACGATGAGTGTGCGAAGATTTTGCATTACAGTGCCCCCGCTTGAATTGTCTGTTGGCATCAAACGACATGTCTGATGCCTGAAATCCCCGATCCTTTGACCGGGCGTTGACCTACAAATGGAGATTGCATTGGCAAAATGCAAGCAAATGGATATTACAATTGCGACAGAATTGCCGGCTTGACCCGGCTTTCAGGCGACATCGGGATGATCACAAAATGAACCAATTGCAGGACAAAACGGCACTCTCTCACCGGCCGGATGCCACGCGTTGCGTTCATAGCCGGCGTTCAGCGCTCTATGTGCCAGCCAACAACCATCGTGCCATGCAAAAGGCTGCAACGCTTGCCTGTGATGCCATCATTTTTGATCTGGAAGATGCCATCGGTCCTGATGACAAGCCGTCAGCCCGCAAAGCAATAAAGGATTGGTTCGGGGCAGGCAGGCCGCCACATATGGCCTGCATCATCCGTATCAATGCTCTGTCTTCCGCCTGGGGCATGGATGATCTGGAGATGGCCGCTGCCTGTGCGCCGGATGCAATTCTTCTGCCGAAGATTGAGACCCCTTCTGACATACGGACTGTCCAGAAGGCCCTGGATGATCTGAACGCAGCGGCCCATACCAGGCTTTGGGCGATGATTGAAACGCCACGCGGCCTGGTCAATTGCCAACACATCGCAGACACCGGCATGGAAGCCGGCGGCAGGCTGGACTGCCTGATCGTGGGAACCAATGACCTGGCCAAGGAAACCGGTGTGGACCTTTCAGACGGCCGCCAATTGGTAACCTCCTGGCTCATGCAGATCATACTTGCAGCGCGCGCTGCCGGACTGGATGTGCTGGACGGTGTCTACAACAATTTCCGTGACCTCGATGGATACCGAAGCGAATGTGAAACCGGCAGGTCCATGGGCTTTGACGGCAAGACATTGATCCATCCCTTACAGATCGATACGGCCAATGCCACCTTTGGAGCAAGCGCCGAAGCTCTTGCCGATGCCTCGGCCATTGTCGCAGCTTTTGCGCTGCCGCAAAACAGTGGCAAGGGCGTCATCCAGATGGATGGCAAGATGGTTGAACGGCTGCATCTGGAACAGGCCGAAAAGCTGCTGGCAAAGGCGGCCCTGCAGCAGAAATCCGTTACCTCGATATAGGCTTTGGAGCATGGCAGGCTTTGATAGATTCACTCTGCCAGTTGTTTTTGCTCAGGATCAAGTTGGTTCGCAAAGCGCGTACCTGAAGGTTCGTGCAAGCGAAACGCTCTACGGGCGATCACCCATCAGATAACGTGGCCCCGCACCGCCGGAACGGGCCCGGTCCTGCGGATTGTACAGGGCACAGGTCTTGAGCGACAGGCAACCGCAGCCGATACAGCCGTCCAGATTGTCACGCAGCCGGGTCAATGTTTCAATTTTTTCGTCGAGCGTCTGGCGAAAGTTCCGACTGATGCGTTCCCAGTCGCCCTTGTTGGGCGTGCGCTCCTGCGGGAGCAGTTGCAACTGGGTTCGGATCTGCTCGATTGTAAATCCGAACTGCTGTGCAATCAGGACAAAGGACAGCCGTCTGATATCCGATCGCAAAAACCGCCGTTGCCCGCCGGCATTGCGTTCCGACGCGATCAGCCCCTGCGTTTCGTAAAACCGGATTGCCGAGACGGAAAGGCCAGTGCGGCTTGCCAGCTGACCGATTGATAATCTGTCCGAAGCGCGCATCGCGAAAGCTCCTTTTACAAGGCTGAAAAAATACCTTGACCTCAAGTTAACTTGAGCAATTATACTGCCTGAATGAACCTGTCAATCAACGTTCAATTCAAGGAGAAACCCATGGGACAAACAACGCTCGAACATGTCAATTTTACTGTCACCGATCTGGACCGGACAGCCAACAACCTTTGTAACCTGTTTGGCTGGCATGTTCGCTGGAAAGGCGATTCCATCCATGGCGGTACCAGTGTTCACGTGGGCACTGATGAATCCTATGTCGCGCTCTATGCGATGGGACCGCCCCCCTCTCCCAATGGGGACAGCTATTCAACCCGAGGTGGACTCAATCACATTGGTGTCGTCGTCGACGACCTCGATCTGATCGAAGAGCGTGTCATTGCCGCCGGCTTCGAACCGCACTCTCACGCCGATTACGAACCGGGACGCCGTTTCTACTTTCGTGATGATGACGGGATTGAATTCGAAGTGGTTTGCTATACACAAGCCTCTGAATAAGTGAGCGCCCGATGCCCGGAAACCCGGCCCATCCGGGCCCATTGTGGAGCACGTAAATGCGATTATACAGACTGCTGACCGGACCCGATGATGCCAGCTTCTGCCACAAGGTCAGCAAAGCCCTTGATGACAGCTGGGAACTGCATGGTGACCCCTGCTACGCCTATAATGCGCAGACAGGGTCCATGCAGTGCGCCCAGGCGGTGATAAAAACCGTTACGGGAACAAAATACAATCCTGGGATGAAACTCGGCGATTACTGAAAGTTCTGCGGAAAATTCCATTCCGTGCAGCTTTGCACCCTGTGTCCGTCAGACTGGCGCGCACAATTGCAAATTCATGCGAATCGGGCCGGTGCATAGGGCGACAGATCGATATTCGGCCGGTTGCCGGATATCAGCTGGGCCAGCAATTGGCCCGTTCTTGGCCCACCGGTCAGGCCGACATGATGATGCCCAAACCCCATATAGGCACCGGCCAGACCCGGCACCTCGCCGATCAGCGGTATCGAATCGGCGGGTGCCGGACGGTGGCCCATCCATCGGGTTTCGCGCTTCCAGGTCAAGCCGGGCAGCGCGGCACGGATGCTGTTTCTGAGCAGGCTGAAGGGCGCTTTTGACGGCGGCTTCTTCAGGCCGCCGAATTCGACAATTCCCGCCACACGCAAACGGCCCTCCATCGGCGTGACCACAAATTTTCCACCGACAATCATCACCGGGCCGCGCGGCATCATGTTCGGCTCCCATAATTCCAGATGGTAACCCCGTTCACTTTCCAGGGGAATATTCAGACCAAGTTTTCGAGTCAGCTCCGCTGACCAGGCACCGCCGGCGATGACAACCGCATTGGCAGGAATCGTTTCACCTCCGATTCGAACCCCGCTGACCGCTCTGTTTTCGTGAACAACATCGTCTGCTTCGCCCTTCAGAACCTGCCCGCCCTGTTTGACAAAATAGTCCGTCAGGTCCGCCAGATAGGCACCGGGATCGTCAATCATGCCGTGATTTTTCAAACAGGCTGCGAATTTCAGGTCGGGTGAAAAGACCGGATCATGGGCTTTCCACGCCTCCCCTTGCAGTTCATCCCATTCAAATCCCAAAGACCGGCGCACAGACCAGCTTGATGCATCACTGTCATAATGTGCCTTGTCATCATAGATGAACACATAATCCGAAGGCCTGATACGCCGCGCGGCCGGCGTACCACCTGCCAGCAATTGGTGATCTTGCAGACTGTCACCAATGATCGCATTGAGCGCCGCGGCAATGCGCAAGGTCTCTTCTGGCCGGCAATGGCTGATATAACGCATGAGCCACGGCGCAAGTTTCGGCAGATAGGACCATTTGACAAACAGAGGCTGGCCGGGATTCAGCAGCATGCCGGGCGCTTTGCGCATGAGACCCGGCACATTGACCGGAACGATCGCACTGGAGGCAAGAACACCGCCATTGCCGTAACTGGCGCGATCAAGGGCCACGCCCCGATCAATGATCGTCACCTTGTGACCGGCCCGCTGAAGCCAGATGGAGGTCGATATGCCGACGATGCCGCCACCTATGACAATGACCTTCTTCATTGTGATCGTCCCAAGATGCCGAACCCTTCTGCTTCACGAAAGGTCAAATGTTTCACTCAATGTGAACAAGTTCAACCGCAATATTGCGATACCTTTGTCATGGACACTGGTCCCGATCATGCCGACCTTCACCGCGTTCCATCAGCCGATAGTAGTCGGCCAGCGTTCGTCCGCGTTCCGGCCGGAATGCCTCGCCGGTTTCAAGAATGCTTTCAATCCGATCCAGACGGAATGTTCTGAAATCAGTGCGCAACTCACACCAGGCGGCAAGGGTCCAGACCTTTCCCCAGAACCACAGTCCAAGTGGCTGTACCCGGCGGCCCGTCGCAGTCCCGTTGACATCGAGATAACTGATTTGCAGAATCATTTTCTCGTCAGCCGCACGCTCAAGCAGATCGAAACGATTGCGATTGTCCTGCGACATCATGAATTCCGGCGCATGAATTTCGGTTCTCGAGATTCGGCTTTTTTCACTGTCCGGCAAAACCGCTTCAATTTTGATCAATGCCTCTTCGGCGGCTCTGGCGACACTGGCTCCGCCCCAGGCCCGCGCCAGACGCGCGCCGGTCACCAGCGCCACGATCTCATCTCTGGAAAACATCAGGGGCGGTAAATCATAGCCCTGGCGCATGATATAGCCAACGCCAGCTTCACCATCGATCGGCACACCGGTCGATTGAAGATCCGCTATGTCCCGATAGATCGTTCGTTCCGACACCTCCAGACGTTCGCCAAGCATGGCAGCCGTAACCAGACGGCCACCCCGGAGATATTGCACGATTTGAAACAGTCGGTCTGCACGTCGCATGGTTGATTCTCTGAATTGCCGGCTCTGGGCGGCGGTTCGTCCCTATTGGCTGCAATCGTATGTACAGCATACCATCCAGACCGCGTTCAGTCTGACAGAAAGACGGTGCTTGTTCAGCGCATGTCAGTCAAATGTCAGCAGCGGTATCCGGACCGAAGGGCCCGGATCACACAGAAGATGGAATCTTCAGACGATTGCAATCATCGTCAGTTGAACAGACCGATGGAATTGCCGTCAGGATCGAGACAATAGGCAAAGCGGCCAGCCGGTATTGTGACAATATCGGAAATCACCTTGCCGCCATTTTCCACTACACGGTCCATCGCCGCTTCCAGTGGCTTTGCGACAGGCAGATGGATCGTGCTGCCTTTGCCCGGTTCGCCGGGTTTTCCCTCATAGATATGGCCTGCAACACCGGTGGCCGGATCCTTGTTGGGAAAGATGGCGACAACATTCGGTCCCATGGTCATCTCGGAAAGTTCGCTTTGCAGGACCGCGTTATAAAACGCCTGACCGGCCTTCAGATCGGTAACCGGAATCTCGAACCAGATCGTTGCATGTTCAGGTATGAATGAGGACATTGACTTTCTCCGTGGTTAAACAACGAAGGTCTTGTCGCACACCCCTCCTGACAGCATTCTGTCAGGAGCCTCAGGCTGATTACTCAAATGGGAATCGAAAAGAACAGGGTCAGCCGGCCGCAACCGGCACAGTATAATTGAGCGGCAGGCGTCCACCATCGGCAAACAATGTCTGGCCGGTCATGTAGCTGGCGTCCTTGGAAGCCAGAAATGCCGCTATTCCCGCGATCTCCGAAGGTTCCCCAATGCGCCCCATAGGCGTGCGTGACAATATCTTGTTGCGCGCATTCTTGTCGCTCACCACCGATGACAACATATCGGTCATGATGGATCCCGGTCCGATGGCGTTGACGCGAATTCCGTAGGGTGCGAGCGAAACGGCCATGACCCGGGTCAATTGCCCGACTCCGCCTTTCGAGACTGAATAGGGCACCTGATCAGCCAGCGCAAAGATGGCATTGACGGAAGACATGTTGATGATACAGCCAGGCTCACCGCCTTTTTTGACCTTTTCAACCATATGACGCGCAACGGCCTGGCCACACAGAAAACCGCCTTTCAGATTGACCGCCAGAACACGATCAAAATCAGCTTCCTCAATATCCAGAAAATCCGCGCTATGCACGATTCCGGCATTGTTGACGAGAATGTCGATATCGCCGAATGCATCGATCGTGGTGGCGATCAGATTGCGAACATCCAGTCGCTGGGCAACATCGACAGCGGCAAAGCGCACTTCACCAAGCTCTGACAATTCCTTGCAGCTTTTTTCACCCGTCTTTTCATCATGGTCGGCAATGACCACTTTTGCCCCGTCCATCAGGTAACGCTTGGCAATGGCATATCCAATGCCCTTGGCCCCACCGGTAACGATTGCAATTTTTCCGTCCATGTCAAACTCTTCTTCGGTCAGATATTACGATTAAGCGCCGGACACTGAACCGTGCGGGCCAACAGGTCAACGTCCAATCATCTTCTCTACGGGTTCACACTGTATGTGCAAACCCGGATCACGCGCTCCAATCAGGCTTTTTCAATCCGCGCGCACTCAGGGCTTCACCAATTTCATCCAGCACAGCGGGATCATCAATGGTGGCAGGCATTTTCCAGCTTTGGCCATCGGCGATTTTCTGCACTGTTGCACGCAGGATCTTGCCGGAGCGTGTCTTGGGCAGTCTGGAAACCGCCAACGCCAGCTTGAACGCGGCGACAGGCCCGATCTGGTCACGAACAAGCTTGACGATATCGGCTTCGATTTCCTGCACGCTGCGTTCCACGCCTGAGTTGAGAACAACAAGCCCCAGCGGCACCTGGCCCTTGAGATCATCTGCAATGCCGATCACGGCGCATTCGGCAACATCCGGATGGTAGGAAATGACCTCTTCCATGCCGCCGGTCGACAGGCGATGCCCGGCCACATTGATGATGTCATCCGTGCGCGCCATGATGAACAGATAGTCGTCCTCGTCGATATAACCGGCATCCGCGGTTTTGTAGTAGCCGGGAAATTCTGCCAGATAGGCGTCATGAAAGCGCTGATCAGCGTTCCACAGGGTTGGCAGGCACCCCGGCGGCAGGGGCAGTTTGATCACGATATTGCCAAGCTGGCCACGCGCGACAGGGTGACCCGCATCGTCCAGCACCCTTATGTCATAGCCTGGCATTGCCACGGTGGGCGAACCCAGCTTGACCGGCAGCATTCCCAATCCCACCGGATTGCCGGCGATCGTCCAGCCGGTTTCCGTCTGCCACCAATGGTCGATCACCGGAACACCCAGCTTGTCACGCGCCCACACAATTGTATCGGGGTCGGCGCGTTCCCCGGCCAGAAACAGCGTTCTGAACCCTGACAGGTCATATTTGCCAATGAACTGCCCCTTGGGATCGTCCTTCTTGATGGCCCGGAAGGCCGTGGGTGCGGTAAACAGCGCCGCCACGCGATGTTCGGAAATGACCCGCCAGAACGCACCGGCATCCGGTGTTCCCACCGGTTTGCCTTCATACACGATTGTCGTATTGCCGTTCAGCAACGGCCCATAGACGATATAGGAATGGCCAACCACCCAACCGACATCGGACGCTGCCCAGAAAACCTCTCCCGGATTGATGTCATAGATGGCCTTCATCGACCAGTGCAGTGCAACCATATGGCCGCCATTGTCGCGCACAACACCCTTGGGCTGGCCGGTCGTTCCGGATGTGTAAAGAATATAGAGCGGGTCTTCGGCCTTGACTGGCGTGCAGGCAATATCCCGCGCGGCGATCCTTGAAGCATCCATGGCTCGGGCCATGTCAACGTCCCGTCCGTCGATCATCTCGGCCCTGTGCTGCTTCCTTTGCAGCAGGAGGCATTTTTCCGGTTTGTGAACAGACAGGCTGATGGCCTCATCCAGCATCGGCTTGTAGGGCACGATCCGGTTGGGTTCGATGCCGCAGGAGGCAGCAATGATCATCTTGGGCGTTGCATCATCAATCCGTGTCGCCAGTTCATGCCCGGCAAAACCACCAAAAACCACCGAATGAATGGCCCCGAGGCGTGCGCAGGCCAGCATCGCCATGATGGCCTCGGCGATCATTGGCATATAGATGATGACCCGGTCACCCTTGCCAATACCGTGATCCTGAAGCACCCCGGCCAGCGCCTGGACCTCGGTGAGAAGTTCACCATAGCTGTAGGTTTTCTGCGTACCGGTGATCGGACTGTCACAGATGATCGCCGGCTGCGTCGCGCGTCCCCGTTCGACGTGCCGGTCCAGACAATTGTAACAGGTATTGGTTGTAGCCCCGGCAAACCAGCGGCCATAGGCTCCCGAATCCGGCTCAAAGACCCTGTCATAGGGTGTGAACCAGTCAATGGACTGGGCAGCCTTCGACCAGAATAGCTCCGGATCCGCCTTCCAGCCGTCGTAAATCGCCTGATATCCGCTGTCCATCATATCTCCTCCCATTGCAAGGCTGCCCCGACCTGTCATGCCTGCCGTCCGGACTGCCCGCGATTGCTCCCGGTTTATAGCACATTGGCGTCTGTCCTCAGCACGCACGTTTGCCTGAGGCACGTCACTATTTTTAACCAATCTGCACGGATCGGGTAAATCCGTCGATAGAATCATGCGACACTATGGACCAATGTGTCAGGCTGCAGGATAATCGCGCTTGCCAAAGATCGCCGAGCCTACCCGCACACTGGTCGCACCAAAGGCAACAGCAATTGGGAAATCAGCCGACATGCCCATCGACAGATGGTCGATACCGGCTTCCTCGGCCAGTTTCCTCAAAAGCGCAAAATGCGGCCCTGGATTTTCGTCAACCGGCGGGATGCACATCAGTCCTTCGATGGACAGGCCGAAATCGTCGCGACATTTTTTTACAAAGGCCAAAAGAGCATTCGGTTCGACACCCGCCTTTTGCGGTTCCAGACCCGTATTGACCTGGATATAAAGTTTCGGGTGCCTGTCCTGCTTTTTCATTTCATTTGCCAGCGCACGGGCAATCTTTTCCCGGTCCACCGTTTCTATGACATCAAACAGCGCGACGGCCTCTGCGGCCTTGTTTGATTGCAGCGGTCCGATCAGATGCAGTTCGATATCATCCGCCAAGGCACGCAGCTCCGGCCATTTGCCCTGAGCTTCCTGCACACGGTTTTCACCAAAGACACGCTGGCCGGCTGAAATTACCGGAGCAATCGCCGGCAAGTCATAGGTCTTGGAAACAGCAACAAGCGTGACGGAACCCGGCGAGCGCCCTGCTTCTTTCTCCGCAGTGGCAATGTCGGCCAGCACATTATGCAAATTTTCCGTAACGCTCATCTGTCTCACCTGCTCAGCCATGGGCTGCCTTGTCGCAGCCTCGATTACGAACCGACCATTACCCGTGATGAACACAGGATGGAACGGCATGGTCCCTGATATGTACAATATGACATGAAGCTGCAATTGAAACCGGTCATTTTGACCCTAATCGGGCCGCCAAGTGTTGACGCTTGGCTGGTTTCATGATGAAGCTCGCCGCTAAGTTTCCTGATAACAACGGACCTCCTGTTGATGGCCATTGAACGTTACAATCCGCGCGATGCGGAACCGCGCTGGCGCAAAGTCTGGGACGACAAAAAGCTGTTCGAAACGAACAACGATGATCCCAGAGAAAAATACTATGTGCTGGAAATGTTCCCCTATCCCTCCGGGCGTATCCACATGGGACACGTGCGCAATTACGCCATGGGCGATGTTGTTGCACGTTACAAACGGGCCAGGGGCTTCAACGTCCTTCACCCGATGGGTTGGGATGCTTTTGGCATGCCTGCTGAAAATGCGGCGATGAAAAACAAGGTCCATCCGCGCAAATGGACCTATGAAAACATCGACACAATGCGCAGTCAGCTCAAATCCATGGGTCTGTCGCTGGACTGGTCCCGCGAATTCGCCACATGCGACGTCGCCTATTACAAGCAGCAGCAGCACCTGTTTCTCGATTTTCTCGACAGCAATCTGGTCTATCGCAAGGAATCCAAGGTCAATTGGGATCCTGAGGATCGCACGGTTCTGGCCAATGAACAGGTCATTGACGGACGCGGCTGGCGTTCCGGAGCTCTGGTCGAGCAACGCGAACTGACCCAGTGGTTTTTCCGAATCACCGACTTCAGCCAGGATCTGCTTGAAGCCCTTGATGGGCTTGATCAATGGCCGGAAAAAGTCCGGTTGATGCAGAAGAACTGGATCGGTCGATCCGAGGGCATGCATATTCGCTGGGAGATTGCTGCGGGTACGGCGCCGGACAATGAAAAGCTTCTCGAAGTCTATACCACCCGGCCGGATACGATTTTCGGCGCATCCTTCATGGCCATCGCCGCCGATCACCCGCTTGCTGTCAAGGCTGCCAGAGAAAACCCGGAACTTGCCGCTTTCTGTGAAAAATGCAGACGCATGGGGACTTCTGTTGCAGCTCTTGAAACCGCGGAAAAGGAAGGCTTTGATACCGGTATCAAGGTCCGGCATCCTTTTGATCCCGATTGGGTTCTGCCCGTCTATGTCGCCAATTTTGTATTGATGGATTACGGCACCGGCGCCATATTCGGTTGCCCGTCTGGCGATCAGCGCGATTTGGACTTTGCCAATAAATACGGCCTTCCGGTCACCCCGGTTGTCATGCCCGAGGACGCCGATCAGGCGACTTTCAGGATCACCGAAGAGGCCTATGTCGACGATGGCGTGATGATCAACTCGCGTTTTCTCGATGGCAAGACCCCAAAGGATGCTTTTGCTGACGTGGCACAGCGGCTGGAAGCAATGGATCTGGATGGCCGGTCACTGGGTGAACGCAAGGTGGTTTACCGTCTGCGTGACTGGGGTATCTCACGCCAGCGCTATTGGGGGTGCCCGATTCCCGTAGTGCATTGTGATACCTGCGGTGTGGTCCCGGTCCCCAAACAGGACCTGCCGGTTGAACTGCCGAACGACATCGACTTTGAAAAACCCGGCAATCCGCTGGATCGGCACCCGACCTGGCGCCACGTCGCCTGTCCCAAATGTGCTGGCGAAGCCCTGCGTGAAACCGATACGATGGACACTTTCGTCGATTCATCGTGGTATTTTGCACGCTTTACGGCACCCTGGGAAAATGGGCCGACGGATCCCAAAGCGGCCAATGCCTGGCTGCCGGTGGACCAATATATCGGCGGTGTCGAACACGCGATCCTTCATCTTCTTTATTCGCGCTTCTTCACCCGCGCCATGCAGATAACCGGACATCTTGATCTGAAGGAGCCCTTCAAGGGCATGTTCACCCAGGGCATGGTCGTGCATGAAACATACAAGGGTTCCGAAGGCTGGCTGACGCCTGCGGAAATACGCATTGACGAACAGGGTGGACAGCGCCGCGCATTCTTGACCGATACCGGTGACGAAGTTGAAATCGGCGCGATCGAGAAGATGTCGAAGTCGAAGAAAAATGTCGTCGACCCCGATGACATCATTGATTCATTTGGCGCAGATACGGCCCGCTTTTTCATGCTGTCGGACTCGCCGCCTGAACGCGATGTGATCTGGACGGAATCCGGCGTGGAAGGTGCCCACCGGTTTGTTCAGAAGGTCTGGCGTCTGGTTGGCGAGGCAGCACCTTTCTTGAAAGACGTCGCGGGATGCGCATCCACGGATGGAGATTCTGCCGCCATTTCCCGTGCCGCACACAAGACACTGAAGCTCGTTGGTGAGGACATCGACAAATTGGCCTTCAACAAGGCTGTTGCCCGCATTCATGAGCTGGTCAATACATTGTCTGCGCCTTTGACGGCGGCCACCAAGGGCAAATCCGATCCAGCAACACTGGGCGCCTTGAGAGATGCCGTCGGCATATTGATCGCCATCATGGCGCCGATGACACCGCATCTGTGTGAGGAATGCAATCGGTTGCTTGGCAATGGAACACTGGTGGCGCAAATGGATTGGCCGCAGTATGAAGAAGATCTCGTCACCGAGGACACTGTAACCCTGCCGGTACAAATCAACGGAAAGAAGCGGAGCGAATTGACAATTGCCCGCGATGCCGATCAAGTGGCAGTGGAAAAGGCCGTTTTGGAATTGTCAGTGGTTCACGCGGCCCTGGACGGGAAGACACCGCGGAAAATCATTGTTGTCCCGCTGAGGATTGTTAATATTGTTGTATGATGGGAGCACCCGGATGAGACATGTTGTGTTGGCCGCGCTGATGGCGTTCGGACTTTTCGCTGTGCAGGCCTGCCAGGTAAAGCCGCTCTATTCGAGTCGGTCCGGTGCCGAATCGAAGCTGGTGTCTGTTGGTGTTGACCCGGTGGATACACGGGTGGAGCAGGAACTGCGCAACCATCTGATTTTTCTCTATTCCGGTGGCAAGGGCGAACCTGCCAACCCGGACTACACCTTGACGTTCTCTCTCCAGGGTGTGGCCAGTTCGGTCTTGCGTGAACAGCTGACCAACGGCATTACCGCGCAACGATACACAGCAACTGTGACCTTCACGCTGCGGGACAATGAAACCAAACAGGTCGTTGACAGCGGCAAACGCTCCATCGTGACGTTTTATGATCAAACCACGCAGGAATTTGCCAACCGGCGTGCTCTTCGCGACGCCGAAAACAGAGCAGCGCGTGAACTGGCGGAGATTGTCCGGGCCGACACGGCTTCCATCCTCACCAGATAGGCCATGGCTCAAAAAAAAGCACATGAAGTTGCTCAATTCGTAAAAAGACCCGATGCGCAATATCGCACCATTCTGGTCTATGGGCCGGACCGTGGCCTGGTCTCGGAAACAGCCACGGCAGTATCGAAGAAACTCAATGTCGATCTGACTGATGATTTCAACGTCACAAAGCTCGAACTTGGCGATATCAGGGAAGATCCCGGTCGCCTGCTGGACGAAGTCAATTCCATAGCCATGTTCGGCGGAGACCGGCTCGTCTGGTTGCGTGGTGTGGGCAACGACAAACCCGTCATTGACACCGTCAAGGCCATTGCCTCCGACCCTCCTGCAAACACCACATTGCTGATCGAAGCCGGTGATCTGAAAAAAGGCTCTGCGCTGCGCAAAGCTGTCGAGACCGGCCGCTCGTCCATGGCGCTTCCCTGCTATGGTGATGATAGTCGCAACATTCAGACACTGATTGACGAAGAGCTCGGCAAGGCCAAACTGTCCATTACCAAGGGTGCGCGCCAGCATTTGGCTGACAGTCTGGGTGGAGACCGCCTTGCCAGCCGCGGTGAATTGCAAAAATTGTGCCTCTATTGCCTCGGCAAGGAACAGATCGATGAAGCCGATGTCCTTGCGATCATCGGTGATGCCTCTGCACTGTCTGTTGATGAAGCGATTGACAGCATCCTGACGGGAGATCTGCCCGGGCTTGATCTGGCTGTGACGCGTATTATCGCATCCAAGATGCAGATATTTCTGGTGCTGCAATCATGTCTGAGGCAATTTCAGATGATCGATATCATGCGCGGCCAGATCGAAGGTGAGCGCAAACAGATATCCCAGGTCGTTGCCGAATATAGCCGCCGCATCCATTTTCGTCGCAAACCGGCTCTTGAAAAAGCGGTTCGAGGCTGGAATGGAAAGGCGACTGGCGAAGTCTTGCAACACTTGCAAAACGCCATTTTGGAAACGCGTAAACAGCCCGCCCTGCAGGAAAGCATTGCAAGGCAAGCCCTGCTTGCGGTTGCTGTGCGATCCGCGCGCTTCAATCGACAATAGGGTAAGGGTCATGCTTCAAATGCAATCTGTATAATTGCAATTGAAGCAGTGCCTTGACCGCAATAATACGGCCAAGCTTAACGATCAGCCTGCAACAGACGGCACAATTCATCAAGTTGTTCCAGCGAACGGTATTCCACCCGGATCTGGCCACCACGATCTTTGTGGTTTATCGTTACCTTCAGTCCGAGATTGTCGGTCAGCATTTTTTCCAGCGCCAAAGTATCCGTATCCTTGGGCTCCGCACGATTGCTATTGCCCGATGGATTTTCAGCTTCTCTTTGCGCCAGTCGTTCGGCATCGCGGACCGACATGCCTTTGGCAACAATCTGCCTGGCATGTTTTTCCGGATCGGCTGTTGAGGCAATCGCCCGCGCATGGCCGGCCGTCAACTCGCCACCTGACAACATATCGCGTACGGCATCGGGAAGTTTCAGCAATCTCAAGGAGTTGGCGACGTGGCTCCGACTTTTCCCGATGATATCACCGAGATCATTCTGAGTATAACCATGCCCGGCGATCAATTGTTCGTAGCCGAGCGCCTCATCAAGCGGGTTGAGGTCCGATCTTTGCACATTCTCGACTATGGCGATCTCAAGCGCCGTGCGATCATCAACATCACGCACCAGAATGGGTATTTCCACCAGACCCGCCCGTTGCGCCGCACGCCAGCGCCGTTCTCCGGCAATGATTTCATAGCGCGCCTCACCCAATGGACCTTTTCCCAGGGGCCTGACGACCACAGGCTGGACAATACCGTGCTGGACAATCGAGCGCGCGAGATCTTCCAGGTCGGATTCATCAAATTGACGTCGAGGATTGTTGGGATTACGACTGACGAATTCAATTGGTACCAATTGATCTGCCTTTGATGGCGCATTGTTTTCCGGATCAAGCGGCTGGTCCATGTCGCCGATGAGCGCTGCCAGACCGCGTCCCAGTCTCTTTTTTGAATTGTCGTCACTCATGTCGTCATCACTAACTTTTTGTTTATATTTCGTTAACCATCTTTTATCAGGCTGCTTTGCGTTCCCGCTCGCGCTGAATCACCTCGGAAGCCAATTTGAGATAGGCTTGGCTCCCTGAACAACGAAGATCATACAAAATCGCTGGCTTGCCATAGGACGGTGCTTCGGAAACACGCACATTTCTTGGAATGAGTGTCCGATATACCTTGTCACCGAGGTGAGAACGAACATCATCGACCACCTGCTGCGCCAGATTGTTGCGGGAATCATACATTGTCATCACGATACCCTGAATATCCAGCGTTGGATTGAGCGTCGCGCGTACCTGACCGACGGTCTCAAGCAACTGACTGAGACCTTCAAGCGCAAAGAACTCGCATTGCAGCGGTACCAGGACAGAATGGGCGGCGGCCATCGCATTGATCGTTAGAAGATTCAGTGAAGGCGGACAATCGACCAGGATATAGTCAAAATAGCGCGCTTCCGGCGTATTGACAGCAGCCTTCAATCTGAAAACGCGATCTTTTTGATCTGATATCTCCATTTCAACGCCCAGCAAATCCATAGTGGATGGAATGATCGACAGGTTCGGAACATCGGTATTCATCACAATGTCCCCGATACCTGCTTCGCCCAACATCAGGTGATAGGAAGACAACAGACGATCTTGCCGCGCGATACCAAGCCCTGTACTGGCATTTCCCTGGGGATCCAGATCGATGATCAGAACCCGTTCACCAATGGCCGCCAGAGCCGTTGCCAGATTGATGGCAGTGGTTGTTTTACCAACACCGCCCTTCTGATTCGCGACGGTGATAATTCTATTTTGCTCACCATGCATGTTTTGGTGCCCCGTTTTCTGGTGTTTTCATGGCTTTACCAACAAAACACCCACCTGTTTGCTAATTGCGACGGCTGAGATTGGAAATTTCCAGAATAATGGAGTCCGCATCCACCTTTCCCGGATGTTTTACCAGATCAAAGTCCCAACCACCACGCGCTTTTTCGATCTCAGTTTGATAATCCCGGCCTTTATGGAACCAAGCCGTCGCACCCTGGGCCATCCAGTTGGCGGAATAGGCCAGCAATGCATCAAGACTGGCCACTGCTCGAGCGGATATTGCATCGTAACCATTGAGTTTTTGCGACGCTTCTTCAATTCGCACCGCATGGACAGCGCCTTTTGCCCCGGTTTCCAGAAGCGCCTGACGCAGGAAGGCTGCCTTTTTCTGATTGCTTTCGATGAGATCAACATGACCACCATCTGTTTCCAACAACAAAATTGCCGTTATGATACCGGGAAATCCACCACCACTCCCCAGGTCAACCCAATGTTTGGCGCCGGAATTGAGCGCGTAGAGCTGCAGGCTATCCAGGATATGGCGATTCCAGATATCAGGCAAAGTTGATGGAGCGACAAGATTAATTGCCCTGGACCATTTTTCGAACAGCCGAACAAAATGCTCCAGTCGATCCAATGTTTCACGTGAAACAGGAAAGACCGCATTCAATTTTTGCGTGTTCAACTCCGACACTGTAGGCATTCCTAACGGCTCAAAACATCCCGGGGCAAAATGGCGACCACAAGCGAATACCCCTCCATCAGGCTATAGAGCAAAAAATGACGATAGGGATAGTAATTTGGCTGTATTACACAGATTTACGCACTTTGGCTCTTTAAGATCAGTTCCGCGTCCGCGCTCTCGGAGCGACGAAGCTGAGCCAGGATTAGTGTGACGGCCGCCGGTGTCATTCCCTCAATCTGGCTGGCGTGTGCAATCGTACGCGGCCGCTGATGCGTCAATTTTTGTTTCAGTTCATTGGACAGACCTGGCAGAGGCAAATAGTCAAAGCCCTCAGGAATGAGTCGTGACTCCTCTTTCAACTGAACGGCAATATCGCGCGATTGCCGATCCAGATAAACCGCATAGGAAGCTTCAATCTCAATTGGTTCCGACACTTTTTTGTTCAATGAATCAAGTTCAGGCCATACTGAAGACAGACTGGCGATAGTGTTCTCGGTATACGACAAGAGCTCATAGGCTGATCGTCTCTGGCCATCCAAATTGATCTTCAGCCCGTTTTTCTGGGCAGCACTTGGTGTAATACGCAGCGATTTCAGTTGATCCCGCAGTTGATTGACATCGCCCAGCCAAGCGTTAAACCGTTGTTTACGCTCCCCTTTAACCAATCCCATGGCGATGCCTCTTGGTGTAAGCCTTAGATCCGCATTGTCAGCCCGCAGTGTCAAACGATATTCGGCGCGTGATGTAAACATGCGATAGGGCTCCGTAACGCCCTTCGTTGTCAGATCGTCGATCATGACCCCAATATAGGATTCTGCCCGACTGAAAATCATCGGGTCCGATCCGACACAAGACAAAGCTCCATTGACCCCGGCGACCAAACCTTGCGCTGCCGCCTCTTCATATCCAGTGGTGCCGTTGATTTGACCAGCCAGATAAAGCCCAGCAATTCTTTTCGTTTCCAGGCTAGGATGAAGTTCTCGTGGATCGATATGATCGTATTCGATGGCATAGCCAGGTTGCAGTATCTTGGCGTTCTTCAGACCGGGTATAGTGGCTATAAACGCCTTTTGAACATTTTCAGGCAATGAGGTGGATATGCCATTGGGATAGACATTGATATCATCCAGACCCTCTGGCTCCAAAAATATCTGGTGCTGGTCGCGGTCAGCAAACCGAACAACCTTATCTTCGATCGAGGGACAATAACGCGGGCCCGTCCCTTCGATGCGCCCCGAATACATGGCTGACAGCCCGATATTTTCCTCGATAATCTTGTGTGTTGCAGCTGTTGTATGGGTAACACCGCAATCAATCTGTTGAACAGTAATCCTGCACGTCATGAAGGAAAAGGGAACAGGATCCCTGTCAGCCGATTGGCGACCAACGGACTGCCAATCAATTGAGTTGGTATCCAGACGGGCCGGTGTTCCGGTCTTCAACCTTCCAAGTATGAAACCGTGAGATAGCAGCGTTCTGGATAGACCATTGGCGGGTTTTTCTCCCATCCGCCCTGCAGGTATCTGCTTCTGTCCAATATGGATCAGGCCGCGCAGAAAGGTACCCGTGGTCAAAACAACAGCGCCACATTCAATCAAACGGCCATCCGCCAGTTTGACGGCAACCACCCGCCCCTGCTTCAATATCAAATCATCGGCTTCAGCTTCTACAATGTGCAGGCCTTCAGTGGCAGCGATTGCGGTTTGCATGGCAGTGCGATAAAGCTTCCTGTCCGCCTGGGTCCGCGGCCCACGGACGGCCGGCCCCTTACTCCGGTTCAGCAAACGGAACTGAATACCCGAGGCGTCTGCGACCCGTCCCATTAAACCATCCATCGCGTCGACTTCACGCACCAGATGGCCTTTACCAAGGCCGCCGATAGCGGGATTACAAGACATAACACCGATGGTATCGCGTTTATGGGTGATCAATGCTGTTTTGGCACCCATACGCGCCGACGCAGCTGCGGCCTCACAACCTGCATGCCCGCCGCCGATCACGACGACGTCGAATTTGGATATTTCTGACAAGGACTTCAATCGCTCCTGATTATGCGTGACAATTCGTTGGTGTGGCCAATATTGTCAAGTCAATATTGTTTCACGTGAAACATGCCGGTTTTCCATAACATAAATCCACATAATTCTGATGCTGTTTCACGTGAATCATCACGTCTCGCATAGTTTCACGTGAGTCAGGGATCCACTCATCCTGTTTCACGTGAGTCAGTTCTATTTGCCGATACAAAATTCGCCGAATATAACATCCAGCAAGTCATCAACATCAATGCGACCCGTTAATCTACCCAGCGAATCACTGGCACTCCTCAGTGATTCAGACCGTAACTCGAGAGGCATGCGATCGCCTTCAACTGCCTCATCAATGTGTTTTACGCAGCGATGCAAATATTCTCTGTGGCGTTGACGGTTTGGAAGCGCGTCTACGCTGGTATAAGTGGCTTTCTTTAAATGGACATTGAGTTGTGAAAAAAGTGATTCCAACCCATTGGACTGTTTTACAGATACCAGACAGTCGAATTGTGTGGCGTCAACCATTGTGTTGATATCAGCCTTCGAGCCTACCCGCAGAACGGGGACGCCAAAGGGTAGATCGCTGGATAAAGCATGATCTTCCCCGGGATCCACCAGTAGGATAATGAGATCCGCCTTTCCCGCTGCCTCGAGAGCCCTTTTCATGCCTTCTGCTTCAACTGGGCTTTCAGTCTTTCGAATGCCTGCCGTATCATGGATAATGACCGGGTATCCATCCATATTGAGTTGGACCTCAAGCATATCACGCGTCGTCCCCTTTTCTTCAGAAACGATGGCAACGTCACGCTGCGCCAGAGCATTCAGGAGGCTCGATTTTCCTGCGTTTGGGGCGCCAATCAAAACCACCCGAAATCCATTGCGAATAATCTCGCCGGCTTTGCCTGCGTCCAGATGATCAGCTATGTCCTTTGATAGGATAACCAAGTCTGACCATATCACATCAACGACAGAACCAGGCACATCCTCCTCATCGGCAAAATCAAAATCCGCTTCAATCATTGCACGGGCTCTGATCAACTGATTACGCCACATCTCATATTGCTTGGAAAGCGAGCCGGCCGTCTGTTCCTGCGCCATACGCCGTTGCATTTCGGTCTGAGCCTGCAGCAGATCGGCCAGGCCCTCGACTTCGGTGAGGTCCATCTTGCCATTTTCAAATGCCCGCCGCGTAAATTCTCCCGGTTCGGCGCTGCGATAGTTTTCCAAATCCGCCAACCGTTGCAAAACGGATTCGATAACGGCCCGACCCCCGTGAACATGGAGTTCTGCGCAATCTTCACCGGTGAAGGAGGCCGGAGCAGGAAAATACAACACAAGACCACGATCAAGTACCCGATCATCAGAACCGAGGATTGTTCGCAGTTCCGCCCGCCGCGGTTGCGGCAACTGGCCTATGATGGTTTCGAGTCCGAATCGAACGTTTTGGCCGGAAATACGGATGACTGCCACGCCAGCAATGCCGGCACCACTCGACAAGGCAAAAATTGTGTCTCTATAGTGTTCTAGCGGTTCCAATCATTACTCCAAGGCTGGTGTTCCATGACCAATGACACGTTGACAAATGTACTTGGCCAATCAGCCAGTCCCTATCTGCGCCAACATCAGGACAATCCGGTGCATTGGCAAATCTGGGGTGAGACTGCATTAAATGAGGCCAGACGTACCGGCAAGCCCATTCTTCTTTCCATAGGCTATGCGGCCTGTCACTGGTGCCATGTCATGGCTCATGAAAGTTTTGAAGACCAGGCGACCGCCGATGTCATGAATGATCTCTTCATCAACATCAAGGTGGACCGGGAAGAACGCAGCGACATAGATCAGATATATATGGCCGCGCTGCATGCTATGGGAGAGCAGGGTGGCTGGCCGTTAACCATGTTTCTTAACGCTGAAAGTGAGCCATTTTGGGGCGGTACCTATTTTCCACGCGTGCCGACCTACGGACGACCGGATTTTGTCTCGGTTCTGCGCAGTATATCGGCAGTCTATCAATCGGAACCGGACAAGGTGACGCGCAATGCCCACCACATCCGCGAGCACCTGGACAAGACGCTGGCCGTGAACGCCTCACCGGATACGCCCACCAATGATATTTTGAACAGACAGGCCAAAAGCATTCTGTCCATTGTTGACCAGGTAAACGGAGGAATTGGCCAATCACCCAAGTTTCCCAATGCGTCGATGCTGGAGACGCTTTGGCGGCACTGGCGTGCCACTGGCTCACAGGTATCAAGGCAAGCCGCACTGCAATGGATAAGAGTTCTGATCAATGGTGGCATCTATGATCATCTGGGCGGTGGCCTATCGCGCTATTGCGTCGATTCGATCTGGCTTGCACCTCACTTCGAGAAGATGCTCTACGACAATGCACAATTGTTGCGGGCACTCCTGTGGGCTCTTGAAGAGACCGGTGAACCATTGTTTCGAAACCGAATCGAAGAAACGATTGAATGGCTGAAACGAGAGATGTTGATGGAAGGTGGCGGATTCGCTTCAAGTCTAGATGCCGACAGCGAGGGGGAAGAGGGACGCTTCTACGTTTGGCAGAAAGCTGAGATCGATCACTTATTGGGCAAGGACGCAGAGTTATTCTGTACCACCTATGATGTCAGTCAAACTGGAAACTGGGAACACAGCAACATATTGAACAGGCTCAAAACGCCCGAACCACTAGGTGTGAGCGAAGAACAACGCCTGGCAGAAAACCGTAAAACATTGCTTGATGCGCGAAGCCACCGTATCCGCCCGGACAGAGACGACAAAATCCTTGCTGATTGGAACGGACTGTTGATTCGGGCGCTGGCAGAAGCCGGCCACCGCATGGATCGCTCCGATTGGGTCACCATGGCCCGTAACGCTTATGATTTCGTAACCGAATCAATGATGCGCGATAATCGTCTTGCCCATGCCTGGTGCCGCGGTGTCACCACCTATCCCGCACTTGCCAGTGACTACGGCGCGATGATCAACGCGTCCCTATCGCTGTATCAGGCCACGCTCGACACGTCCTATGTTAACCAGGCAGAGGTCTGGGTCAATATATTGGATCGCCATTACAGCGATGGAGAAGGCAGCTACTTCTATACGGCAGACGATACGAACGACATCCTTCTGCGTGCCCGGCATGAACACGATGATGCCACGCCTTCAGCAACCGCTCAGGTACTGGAATCGCTGGCGCGCCTGTCACAAATCTCACAAAGTGAACATCTCGTGGAAAAGGCCAACACGATGGCCGCTGGCCTATGGGGACGGATCAATCCGATCGCCATGGCCGCCAGTGGCGGGGTCAATGCAATACATTCCGTGCTCCAGCCAGTCAAACTGGTGCTGGTGAATCCGGCTAAAGATATGCTGGATACAATCCGTACCAACCCTGATCCGGCCCGTATGGACATCGTCGTGGAAAGTGATCAGGGCGCCGAAACCCTTATCCCGGACAGATCGATTTATGAAACCGGCAAACAAACGGGATCCGCAGCCTATCTATGTTATGGGCCACAGTGCCTGCCGCCCATATTCAATGCCAGGGAACTGGACGCCGCTTTGAAAGCGGAGCGTCCTTAAACCCGATCATCTGTTCCCGATCAGGTATTCATCGAATCGAAGAACTCGGCATTGTTCTTGGTCTGCTTGAGCTTGTCGATAAGGAATTCAATGGCGTCCGTTGTGCCCATCGGGGCAAGAATACGGCGCAATACGAATATCTTCTGCAGATCCTGTTTCGGAATAAGCAGATCTTCCTTGCGTGTGCCGGATTTGAGAATATCCATGGATGGGTAGATTCTCTTGTCGGCTACCTTGCGGTCGAGCACGATTTCCGAGTTGCCGGTACCCTTGAATTCCTCAAAGATAACCTCATCCATCCGGCTGCCGGTATCGATCAGCGCCGTTGCAATGATGGTCAGGGAACCGCCCTCTTCAATGTTTCTGGCTGCACCGAAAAAGCGCTTCGGCCGCTGCAGAGCATTGGCGTCCACACCACCGGTCAAAACCTTGCCGGATGATGGCACGACCGTATTATAGGCACGACCGAGCCTGGTGATCGAATCGAGAAGAATGACGACATCACGGCCGTGTTCGACCAACCGCTTGGCCTTTTCAATCACCATTTCGGCGACCTGTACGTGGCGCGCAGCTGCCTCATCAAAGGTTGATGAAACGACCTCACCCTTGACCGATCTTTTCATATCCGTGACTTCTTCCGGCCGCTCGTCAATCAACAGAACGATCAGATAACACTCGGGATGGTTGGTGGTGATTGAATGGGCGATATTCTGCAGCAACACGGTTTTACCGGTCCGCGGCGGCGCGACAATCAGGCCACGCTGTCCCTTGCCCAGAGGAGCGATAAGATCAATCACCCGTGCCGACATATCCTTGGATACGGGGTTTTCGTATTCCATATTGAAGCGCTCGTCGGGATAGAGCGGCGTCAGATTGTCGAAATGCGTTTTGTGGCGGATTTTTTCAGGATCATCGAAATTGATCGTATTGACCTTCAGCAGAGCGAAATAGCGCTCACCTTCCTTCGGTCCACGAATGGGTCCCTCGACCGTATCGCCGGTTTTCAGCGAAAATCTGCGAATCTGCGAAGGTGAAATGTAGATATCATCCGGACCTGGCAGATAATTGGCATCGGCTGAGCGCAAAAACCCGAAACCATCCTGAAGTATCTCGACTACACCCGAACCGATGATCTCGATATCCTGCTCAGCCAGTTTTTTCAAAATGGCGAACATCAGCTCCTGCTTGCGCAATGTGCTGGGATTTTCGACCTCCAGCGTACCGGCAAACTCCAGCAATTCGGTTGGCGTCTTGTTCTTGAGCTCTTGAAGCTTCATTTCCTGCATGGGATTTCCAGATTTCTATTCAGGGATATGGTCGGATACAACGAGTGGGGAATGCATGGACAGCCCGTGAGCCGTCACCGTTTGCTGGGAAGGGATTTTGTTCGAGCGATTCACGTGAAACGCTACAAAACGCATTCGGTAAAAGGCCTGTCGCATATTTTCCGGAAAACAGCAAGCCTCAAAAAGGTTTGACGATCACCATGATCACGATGAAAATCATCAAGACGGTGGGTATTTCATTGACCTTGCGCCAGTGTAGCGCCGTGGCTGGACGCTGATCCTGGCCCATCAAACGCACCGACTTGCCGAAATAGCCATGGGTTGCGGTCAGAGCAAAAACGGCAACAATCTTCAGCCAAAGCCAATAGCCGGAAAATCCGAAACCCTCATAGGCCAGCCAAAGACCCAACACCCAGGAAATCAGCATGGCAGGCGTCATGATGAAATGATAAAGCCTGGATTCCATCACCTTGAAGGTTTCCGATTGATCCGAACCAACAGCACTGTCGCTGTGATAGACAAACAATCTCGGCAGATAAAGCAGCCCGGCCATCCAGGAAATGATGGCAACGACATGAATGGCCTTGATCCACACATACAAAGCCGGCGGATTCCACACCATCAAGCCGGCCACCAGTGCGCAGACAAGGATTACCGCCAGCCGCGCACGCACGGAGGCTTTTTTTCCCGATGATGCAATCTGTTTGTCAGTTGCCGGATTTTTCATTGCGTCTCCAGGATTCAGCACAGTGCGTTGCAGCTAGGCAGAACGTACCCGTTCAACCAATTGTTTCACATGATCGGGGTATGCCTGCGGCGTTATGCCGTGGCCGAGATTGAAAACAAGCGGTCCATTTCCCAGTTCCTGAAGAATGCGATCCACCCCATCATCCAGTGCACGGCCACCGGCAACCACACGCATCGGATCGAGATTGCCTTGCACAGGCCCCTGCTTTTGCAGTTCCTTGGCAAATGACAGGGGAACCGACCAATCAAGACCGACTGCATCAGCGCCGACTTTCTGGCGATAGGTTGAAAGCAACAGTCCGGCGCCCTTGGCAAAGGCGATGATACGCGCAGCCGGATGCCGCTGCCGCACAAGATTGATGATCTTGGCAGTGGGTTTGACACAGAAACGCTCAAACTCCACTTCACCCAGAACGCCTGCCCAGGAATCAAATATCTGCACGGCATCGGCGCCGGCCTCAATCTGCGCACAAAGATATTCAGCGGAAAGATCGGCAAGCAGATCAAGCAAAGCATCAAAAGCTTCCGGTTCGCGATAGGCGAACAAACGCGCCGGTGCCTGATCAGGCGTTCCGTGACCGGCAATCATATAGGTCGCCACGGTCCAGGGAGCCCCACAGAAGCCCAGCAGCGTCGTTTCATGGGGCAATGCCTGCCTCACCCGAGAAACCGTCTCCAGCACCGGCGCAAGGTGCTCCAGCAGTCTGCTGCCATCCAGCTTCGCTATTCCAGCCGCATCAATGGGCGTCATCAAGGGGCCTCGACCTTCTTCAAAGCGAACATCGCGTTTGAGAGCATCGGGAATCACCAATATGTCGGAGAACAGGATAGCCGCATCAAAACCAAATCTTCGTATCGGTTGCAGCGTGACTTCCATAGCCAGTTTCGGTGAATAGCAAAGATCCAGAAAGCTCCCTGCTGTCTTTCTCGTTTCCCGATACTCCGGCAGATAGCGTCCTGCCTGACGCATCAGCCAGATGGGTGGGGGGAAGACGGTTTCACCACTCAACACCCGCATGACCTTGCGTTCTTCTGACATCCGTTTTTCCTTCATACATAAATAAATAAGGTGGATATTTGAATCTTCTTATTCTTAGAGTCGGTGGGTATCAGGGATTAAAAATAATTCAAGCAAACTCCACAGGTTGATAAATCCACAACCGATCAAGCCCCATATGAGCCATCTGCCTGTGAATTACGAGAAAAACTGAAAAATATCCATAATTACCGCATGTTGGACGATGCCGACACCAGATCTCATCGGGGGATAACCTGTGCATAACAATTGATAATATGTGTATAGTCAGAAACACACAAATGGCTGCAGATTCCTCTCCCGGACTCGCCTCGTGTGGATAAAGTCGCAACTTATCCCTTGCTTCGGACAGACAGGATTGCTTGGATCGATCTTCTTCACATTTATCAACAGGACCCCGTGTATTCAGTGGATGACAAAAAAAACTATTTTCACCTGCATCTGATCTCTGATTCGACCGGTGAAACGCTGATCACCGTCGGCAGGGCGGCTGCGGCCCAATTCACCGGTACACGGGCTTTGGAGCATATTTACCCGCTAATTCGCAGTCAAAAACAGCTGGAGCCGGTGCTTGATACCATCGATGGCGCACCGGGAATCGTGCTCTACACGGTGGTTGATCCGCAATTGTCGCTGATGATCCATGAGCGTTGCCGCAAGATGAATATTCCCAGTGTGTCCGTGCTTGAACCGGTCATCGGATTGTTTCAGTCCTTCCTTGGTCCCCCTTCCAAACACCGCGTTGGCGCCCAGCACTCATTGAACGCTGAGTATTTTCGGCGCATGGAAGCGCTGAATTTCACCATGGAGCATGATGACGGTCAATTGCCGGAGGATATAGAAGAGGCGGATATTGTGCTTGTCGGCATCAGCCGGACATCCAAAACACCCACCAGCATCTATCTGGCAAACCGCGGCTATAAGACCATCAATATTCCGATTGTCTACAATGTCCCGCTGCCGCAGGTCCTCGACACGACACACCATCCCTTGATCGTAGGTCTGGTGGCAACGGTTGAACGGATTGCGCAGGTGCGCAAAAGCCGGGTTCTGGGGACAACCAAGGGCTATAGCGGTGACGAATATGTTGATCGTGTCGCCATTGCCGAGGAGATGAAATTTGCGCGCAACATCTGCGCCCGCAAGAACTGGCCCATCATAGATGTCAGCAGACGTTCCATTGAGGAAACCGCCGCCGCCATTCTTGCTCTTGCCGGCAATGCGCGATAGAGCACACGATAGTGCGCAACAGGGAAAAATACATGCCTGCCGATCTGATTTTGGCCTCTGCCAGTCCCTTTCGCAAAACCTTGCTTGAAAATGCCGGTATCACATTTGAGGTTCAGGCGGCCGAAATCGATGAGCGTGTGGCGGAGGCGCCTCTGTTCGAAAGCGGTGCCCTGCCCGAAGACATCGCTCTGGTTCTGGCGCAGGCCAAGGCGCTGGACGTCAGCGAACGGTTTCCCGGTGCCCTTGTCATAGGATGTGATCAGACCCTTTCACTGGGTGATGCGGTTTTTCACAAGCCCGCAGACATGCAGGCCGCCCGCGAACATCTTTTGACATTGTCGGGCAAGACCCATCAGCTCAACAGCGGCATTGCGCTGGCGCGCAATGGAGAAATATGCTGGAGCCAGGTTGAAACAGCCTATCTGACCATGCGCCGGCTGGATCCGGGATTCATCGGTCGGCATCTGGCCCGGGTGGGTGACAAGGCCCTGACCAGCGTCGGCGCCTATCAGCTCGAAGGTGAAGGCATTCAGTTGTTTGAAAAGATACGTGGTGATTATTTTACCATAATCGGACTGCCGATGCTGCCGCTTCTGGCAGCCCTGCGCTCCCTGGAGGCACTGGATGTCTAGCATTCTCAAAGCCTTTGTCACCGGTTATCCGGTCAGACATTCCCGATCCCCCATGATCCATCGCCATTGGCTTGAAAAATTCAAAATCGACGGCACCTATGAACGTCTTGAAGTCAGCCCGGAAGAATTTCCCGGTTTCATGCAGGACCTTGCTTCTGGTTCGACGGATTTTGTCGGCGGCAATGTGACCATTCCTCACAAACAGGCGGCTTTTGAACACGCCACCAGGGCCGATCAACTGGCAAGCGAACTGGGTGCGGCCAATACGCTGTGGGTCGAGGATGGCAGGGTTATGGCAACCAATACGGATGGCTATGGATTTGCTGCCAATCTGGATGATGCAGCACCGGGATGGGACAGCGAAAACACCGCTGTCATTCTGGGTGCCGGCGGTGCCAGCCGCGCCGTTGTCCAGATCATTCAAAATCGTGGTTTCAGTCGGATCCTTCTTGTCAATCGCACCGTGGAGCGGGCCCGTGAAATCGCCGATCATTTCGGCGGCAACATCCAGGCTCATGGACTGGACGAACTGGGCGCTGTTCTGGATGGTGCCGGCCTGTTTGTGAACACCACGTCGCTGGGAATGGGCGGCCAGGAGGTGCCCGAAATCGATTTTTCGCCCATGACACGTCATGCCATAGTGACCGATATTGTCTACACGCCGCTTGTCACGCCCATCATGGCAATGGCCGACAGCCAGGGTTTCAAGACAGTCGATGGCCTCGGCATGCTGTTGCATCAGGCGGTGCCGGGTTTTGAGAAATGGTTTGGCGTCCGCCCGGACGTAACGGCTGACCTGCGTCAGCTGATTGTCGCTGACCTGGAGAACAGGACATGATCGTGCTCGGCCTCACCGGATCGATCGGCATGGGAAAAACCACAGCCGGAGCCATGTTCGCGGACCGCGGCATACCCGTCATCAGCGCCGATGAAATAGTACACGCACTCTATAGCGGGCAGGCTGCGCCACTGATCGAGGCTGCGTTTCCGGGCACGGTCAAAAACGACGTTGTCGACCGGGCGCAATTGTCAAAGGCTGTGATGAACGATGAAGCGGCCTTCAGGAAACTTGAAGCCATCGTTCATCCGCTCGTTGAGTTGGAACGGCAACGCTTTGTGGAAAGTCATCGGCAAGCCGACCGGCAGCTTGTTGTTCTGGATATTCCGCTGCTGTTTGAGGGCAATGGCGAAGATCAGGTGGACAAGGTTGTGGTGGTTTCCTGCGATGTCGATGAGCAGAAGGCGCGGGTCTTGCAAAGACCGGGAATGACGGAAGAAAAATTTGCGGCCATCCTCGCGCGCCAGATGCCCGATGAGCAGAAACGCCAGCGTGCCCATTTTGTCGTTGATACATCAGGGACGTTGGACGAGATGCGCGCGCAGGTCGATGCGATCATTGATACATTGCTGGCACAGAGCACGGAGCAGACGGACAATCATGCGTGAGATCATTTTTGATACGGAAACGACCGGGCTTGATAATCAGAGTGACCGGGTCATTGAAATTGGTGGTCTGGAACTCGAAAACAAGTTCCCCACCGGCCGCACCTTTCACGTCTACATCAATGCGCAGGGTTGCAAGGTGCATCCTGAAGCCCTGGCCGTTCATGGCATTACGGATGCATTTTTGAACGACAAGCCGCCCTTTGGCGAAATAATCGGCGAGATGGCTGAACTGTTCGATGGAGCGTTGCTGGTTGCCCATAATGCGAATTTCGATATTGGCTTCCTCAATGCCGAATATGCCCGTTTGGGTCTGCCTCCGATTGATCCTGGCCGGGTGGTCGATACGCTGGCGCTGGCGCGACGACGTCATCCGATGGGCCCCAACTCACTTGATGCACTCTGCAAACGGTATGGCATAGACAATTCCCACCGGACCCGGCACGGCGCATTGCTGGATGCCGAACTGCTTGCAGAAGTCTATATCGAAATGAACGGTGGCCGCCAGGCGGCCCTTGGCCTTGGATCGGATGATTCAGACAATACATCGGCCAGCCGCAAAAGGATTGTGGCCAAAACCGGAAGTCGGCCGGAGACGCTGGCGTCTCTGATCAGCGATGATGAACGTCTTGCCCATGCAAAACTGATAGAGGGCCTCGGTGAAAAGGCCCTCTGGAAGAATTATCAATAATCAGTTTGTGACGGTTGGCGCTTCGACCTTGGCCTTGGCCTGCTCTTCAGCCATGCGCTGGGCAAACATCTGGGCGAAATCAATCGGGTCGATCATCAGTGGCGGGAAGCCGCCATTGCGGGTCGAATCACTGACAATCTGCCGGGCGAAGGGAAACAGAAGCCTTGGGCATTCGATAAACAGCAGTGGCAACATATGCTCCTGCGGAAAACCTTCGATGCGGAAGACGCCGCCATAGACAAGCTCGATATTGAAAACGACCTTGTCGCCATCCTTGGCTTCGGCATTGAGTGTCAGGACAACATCATAATCCGTGCCCGTCAGGGGATTGGCGTTCACATTGACATTGATGCTGATCGCCGGGCCGCTTTCCCGCTGCGTCAGAGATTGTGGCGCATTGGGATTTTCAAAGGAGAGATCCTTGATGTATTGGGCCAGAACATTCAGCATGGGTGCTTTGCCGTTGGCTGCTTCTGCGCCTGTCGCGGCCGGTGTCTCTGGTGTTGTTGCGCTGGGCTCTTTAGCCATAAAACTGTCCTTACTTGAAACTTGAATTGATACGGTCGCAGTCGCAACCGGCCATTAATCGGCAATGGGCTAACATTTCATCATGCGCCTTACAATAGAAAACCACCGTATAAATCTGCCAAACCGCTTTGAATGCGAAACCTTCTGCCATCGTGGTGCCCCATGGCATGGCAATCGGAGCGGCATGGCAATCGGAGTGGCATGGCAATCGGAGTGGCTTGGCAATCTGACCGGGGCCATGGTGCCGTTATTTCTTGTTCCATGGTGAACTGGGATCGGGGTCGCGGTGAAACTCCTCTTCGTCGAGGTCTATTGTCGGCGATTCAACGGGTTCCGGTCCCCGCTTGACGCCGTGCTCTGTAAAATTGTTCTGGGAAAAATTGCTTTCCGTGAAACCTCCCTGAGCAAAATCTCCCTGAGCAAAACCGTTGACGGATACTTGCGAGATCCTGTTTTTGACCAATCTCCATCCGGCATCGCGTATCGCCGGCACGAACAGCAGGAATCCGATCGTATCGGTGATGAATCCAGGTGTCAGAAGAAGCACACCGGCAATCATGATCATCACCCCATGAACCAATTCGCGGCCCGGCACACGCCCCTCGGCCATTTCCCGCTGTATCTTGTTCATCAGCCCCAAACCTTGAACGCGCAACAGAATGGTTCCCAGAACGGCGGTTGCAAAGACCATCGCCAATGTCCAGAAAACACCGATTTCTCCGCCAACAACGATGAATGTTCCTATTTCCGCCAGGGGTATGAGAAGCAGCAAAAGGGGAACGAAAGAAAACCGCATAGGTAAAAATTCCAATATCTGTCTGAATTCAGGGTTTGCATAGTCGGCTGAGCCGCATGATCAGCCGGTCATCTGCCCCATTGACTAACATATAGGTTGCTTTTGGGCCATTTGACGGGTCTGGAGTGGAAATATGTCGAAACGGAGCAAATTTCCCTTAAAAGGACAAGTCGAAACTAGCTGCAATCAGGATTTGAATGATTGGCAGCAACAGACTATATGGTGTGTGTGGGGGTGCATGCCCTGAACTCAGTTTTTTGGTACTGGTAACAGGTAAAAATGGGCTCTTTTGATTTTGTAACGGTTTTCTTCTTTGTTGCTGCAGTGATTATTTTCCTGCAGTTGCGTAATGTGCTTGGCCGACGGACCGGTAACGAACGGCCGCCCATGGATCCCTATAGTGCCAGGGAAGGCGACCTTGAGGCGCCTGACAGCGACGACGACAGCAAAATCATCACTTTGCCCCGCAGAGATGGTGACAAGGCAGTCAGCGACAAATTTGCGGCGGCTGATGCCTATAGTCCAGTGGGAACGGAACTCAACACCTCCCTTCGCAATGTCATTTCGGCTGATCCGGATTTTGATCCGAAGAGTTTCGCCAATGGCGCCAGAACAGCCTATGAGATGATTGTCACGGCCTATGCGGAAGGCGACAAGAAGACCCTCAAGTCACTCCTGTCCCGAGAGGTTTATGAAGGGTTTGTTTCTGCAATCAAGGACCGCGAGTCCCGTTCGGAGACGATCAAGTCCACCTTCGTCGGCATAGACAAAGCCGATATCGTGCAGGCGGAAATGAAGGGTTCTGACGCGCATATAACGCTGCGTATCGTCAGTGAGCTCATTACAGCCACCTATGACAAGGATGGCGAAGTCATTGACGGTGATCCCGACAGTGTGGGTGAAGTCAATGATGTTTGGACATTCGCCCGCGATACAGGATCACGAGATCCGAACTGGAAGCTGATCGCGACTGAATCCGAAGACTGATCGGATTGTTGCATGGTAGCCGCTCTGAACCCGGTTGTTTTCGATGACCTGCCGGGATGGTATCTTGATAATCCGGTTGAGATCCTCGCCGGTCTGCAAGACTGCGCCCGGCACGTCAAATCGACCAAACCTTACAGCACAGGCTCTTTTGGACTGCGCTGGTCGGATTTCAAGCCTGCCCTTGATGACCTTGCGACCGTCCGCCCCAACAATGCGGCTGACGCCCGGGCATTCTTTGAAAGCCATTTTCAGCCCGTTGTTGTGACGCCGGATGGTGATACCAGCGGTTTTGTGACCGGTTTTTATGAACCGGAGATCGATGTATCACCCGTGCAGACCGGCGCATTCCAATATCCATTATATGCAAGGCCGGATGATCTGGTGAAAATCGATCCAGCAGACAGGCCCGCCTTGATGGATCCGGCATTCGCCTTTGGCAGGAGGACGGGAAATGCCATTGTCGAATATGCTGATCGACGTCTGATTGATCAGGGTGCCCTGTCCGGCAAAGGCCTTGAGATCGCCTGGGCTGCCAGCAAGGTTGATGTCTTTTTTGCGCATATTCAAGGCTCGGCGCGGCTCCACTACGCTGATGGAACGGTGCATCGCATCACCTATGCGGCAAAAACGGGCCACCCGTTTACGGCCATTGGCAGGATTCTGATCGATCTGGGTGAACAGCAATCCGGCCAGGTCACCATGCAAAGCCTGAGACGCTGGCTTCACGACAACCCGCAGCGTGTCGATGAAATCCTCTGGCACAACCGATCCTATATTTTTTTTCGTCGTGCCGATGTCGAGGATCTGGACAGAGGACCTGTCGCAGCTGCAAAGGTTCCGCTGATCGCGGGCCGCTCGCTGGCCGTTGACCGGCTCATCCACACATTCGCAACACCGATTTATGTGCAGGCAGACAGCCTGACACACCTGGGCAACGGACCCTTTCGCAGGCTCATGCTGGCTCAGGATACCGGGTCAGCAATCGTCGGCCCGGCCCGTGGTGACATTTTTACCGGCTCGGGACAGGAAGCTGGAAATCTGGCTGGCGCGATCAAACATCAAGCGCGGTTTTTTCTGCTTGTTCCCAAAGCCGCCGCACAGAGATTGCATTCATGAGCAAAGGCAAAAAAAAGCTCAGTGATGAAGACCGGGTTTTGTGGGGGCAGGTTGCCAAAACCATAGATGCCTTTCCCGGTCGTATGGATGCTCTTTTTTCACTGGATGACGCGCCGGCAAGCAACCCTGAAAACCGCAGAAAGAAGAGCCTCGAAAATCCGGTTGCCAAAAAGGCTGCGGATCCTCCTGCCCTATCCGTGCCAAAACCGGCTGCGCGCAAGCATGGCCTCAATCCGATTGACAAACCGGTCCACAAAAAGATTGCTAGGGGTCGCGTGCCGCTGGAGGCCCGCATTGATCTGCATGGGCTCACCCAGGATGCCGCCCATCATCTGTTGCTCAATTTCCTGATCAGCGCCCATCAACGGGGGCTACGCCATGTTCTGGTGATTACCGGCAAGGGCGCCTCCTTCGGCAGTGAAGGGGTTTTGCGCCGTGCCGTTCCACAATGGCTCCATCTGCCTGAATTCCGCGGCTTGGCATCCGGCTGCGAACCGGCCGCGCGCGGGCATGGCGGTGATGGCGCCCTCTATATCCGGATCAAACGGAAGGCGCAGGATCGGTGACACCTTTTGGAGAGGAAATGCGCAGGTTGCGGGCCGAGCGTGGTATCACGCAAAAACATATGGCAAAGGCCATAGGCATATCACCGGCCTATCTGTCGGCCCTGGAACACGGGCACCGCGGCCAGCCGAGCTGGGACCTTTTGCAACGTATCATCGGTTTTTTCAATGTCATCTGGGATGATGCTGAGGAATTGCAGCGCCTTGCAGCGCTGTCTCATCCGCGCGTCACCATCGACACATCCGGCCTGTCACCGGAGGCAACAGCGCTTGCCAACCGACTATCCTCGTCCATCAAACACCTTGGAGCGGACGATATTCGCAAGCTTCAAGCGGTTCTGGATGCTTTTGAATTATGAGATTGCCGCAAGCGGAACCTGGGCCGGCCCTGCAATGGCAGCCATAGGGGTGGCTTCCCATTCTTCCAGTGTGACCATGCGCAGTCCAAGCGCATCATAATTGACCCGATAAAAATCATTCTTGCCGACGATTACCGCATGCGCAAATTCAGGCTGATCCAGCAGGTCCTGCGCCATGACGCCCACAAAGGTCTGCTCACTCCAGAAATAGCGGAAAGCGTATAGCTGTATTCCGTTTGCCGTTTTCTCCAGTGCACGGACATGGGTCTTCAGCCGTCGATCAGACGCATTACCGCCACCGGATGACGAGCCGCTAATGGCCAAAGGTTCCGCTGTAACGGCGAGCAGGTTGGAACGCTGAACCACGGTCGGTTTTTCATAGGTTCGCTTCGAATTAGAACAATTGATTGTTGCATCTTGCATTGAGGTGGCTCTCCGCTTTTGGGAATAGACGAATCATCTATACGATATTCGCCTGATATCGGCAATTCAAACAGGTTGAATGCAGCTCTGCCAAGACCGTGCGCGTCTGATGGAGCTCAGAACAATCGTTTCAAATCGTCCAGCTTGTCATTGACCAGCCAGCCGTAATAATTTTCTTCGGGATATTGTGGGGCCAGCCCCTTGGCTCTGCGTTGCTGGTTTTTTCTGGCAAGCGCCTGGGCGCGCTGTTGTGGGTTGCCGACATTGTAAAGCGTTGCCGTAACGCCTGGATTGGTGGAAATATCAAATCCGGCAATGTCCTGATAGGCCTCGATGGAATTGCGAAGGGCAGCAGCAACATAGGCCAATGTCATATCGGGGTTCATGATGGCCTTGTAGACATCGTCACCTTTTTGATGCGACAATTTTCGATAACCCGAAACGCGACTGACCATGTCGCTCAATTTGAGTGCTGTGAGCGGATTGAGCTGGCCCAGCCCAAATGTCTGACCGGCATAAAAGGGCTGAAAAAAAACAGCACTGAAGCGGTCATTGGGAAACCGCTTTCCCCCTACATTCCGGTTCCGGAACTTCGCTTCCCATACACTTTCCCGGCAGGACCACAATTCAAACGAATCCGACAGCCCGTTACATTGCGCAAATTGACTGCGCTGTATGAAGTCATTGATGTCTTCACCGTCATAGTCGAAGCTGATGCCACCGGTGGCATAGGACAGGGCCTTGACGTAATAGGACTGAAGACGGTCATAGGCATCCACATTGTAGGTGTGCTCACCCACCAGAGCGCCCACAATATGAAGTGGACTGATACCATAGGCCTGCGCTGCGCGGGCAATCTTGCCCCGCAGCTTGGCATCTTTTTGCAGCAGGGCCAGGATTTTCTGGTATTTGCGCTCGAAGGTGGATTTCGTCTGTTTGGTGCGTTTGACCGAAGATCCTGGAACACGCGGTTGTTCAGCGTTGCGATTGCCTTCCGGCACAACGAGCACGCGACTGGCGGCCATCGGCACGGCAAGCAGCGTCAGGCAAATCCATAGACTGAATAGATGTATCAGGTGGCGGCGTACCATGAACTGGCCCCCTTTACGCACAAAACTGCCCCGACTCTATGAAAAATGCCCGCAATGTCGAGCATCTTCTCAAAGGACGGGCGGTTTTAAGCCTTCAGGAGCCAGTTCGGTCGGTCAGCGGTGCGTAAAAGTCACAGAATGTAACGCGACAGGTCCGCATCCTTGGCAATGTCTCCCACGTGTTCACGCACATATTCCGCGTCAATCACGAATTCGCTGCCGGATTTGTCCGGCGCTTCATAGGAAATATCATCAAGAACCCGTTCCATCACGGTCTGCAGCCGCCGTGCGCCGATATTTTCGATACTGTTGTTGAGATCAACGGCAATCGTGGCAATGGCGTCGATGGCATCTTCCGTATAGGAAAGCGTCACCTTTTCTGTTGCCATGAGCGCGATATATTGTCTGATCAGGCTGGCCTCGGTTTCGGTCAATATGCGCCTGAAATCTTCCTTGGTCAGCGCCCTGAGTTCCACACGGATCGGCAGCCGGCCCTGCAGTTCCGGCAGCAGATCGGAGGGTTTTGAAACGTGGAAGGCGCCGGAGGCAATAAACAGGATATGGTCGGTTTTCACCGGGCCATATTTGGTTGCCACAGTGGTGCCTTCGACCAATGGCAGAAGGTCGCGCTGAACCCCCTCGCGTGAGACGCCGGCGCCCATTCCGCCATCGCGGGCAGCAATCTTGTCGATCTCATCGAGAAAAACGATGCCGTCATTTTGTGCGATGCGCATGGCTTCCTGGTTGATCTGATCCTGATCGAGCAGTTTTTCCGATTCGTCATTGATCAGCTGTGCATAGGATTCCTTGACCGTCGTCTTGATCTTTTTCGAGGTCTGGCCCATGGCCTTGCCCAGCATGTCTGACAGGTTCAGCACACCGATATTGGCGCCGGGCATGCCCGGAATTTCGAAATTCGGCGCACCCGATCCGGTATCGGCAATCTCGACTTCGATTTCCTTCTCATCAAGCAGCCCATCGCGCAGCTTGGCGCGGAAGGATTCCCGTGTGGCCGGCGAGGCCGTAGAGCCGACCAGCGCATCAAGCACGCGTTCCTCGGCGTTCACATGGGCCTTGGCCTTGACTTCCTCGCGCTTTTTCTCCTTGACCAGAGAAATGCCGTTTTCAACCAGATCACGGATAATCTGTTCGACATCCCGGCCGACATAGCCGACCTCGGTGAATTTTGTGGCTTCGACCTTGATGAATGGCGCACCGGCCAATTTGGCCAGACGGCGGGAAATTTCAGTCTTGCCAACGCCTGTCGGCCCGATCATCAGAATATTCTTCGGCATGACTTCATCACGCAGGTCATCAGACAATTGCTGACGGCGCCAGCGGTTGCGCAGAGCGATGGAAACGGCGCGCTTGGCATCTTTTTGACCGATGATATAGCGGTCAAGTTCAGAAACGATCTCCCGGGGCGAAAAGTTTGTCATGGAATTCAAGCCTGTTTTGAAAGGAGGTTTTGGTCAATGCTGGCGAGCAGCGGAATTTGAAGCAGCAGGCGCCGGATCGGATGCCAGCCAACACCAAGTCCGATGACGAAGAGTGAAATCAGCAGCATGGTCAGCAATTCGGCGTTGCCTGCAATACCGTCATTTTGAGACATCAGGTACCACAATGCGCCGCCCAGATAGGTCAGGGCGGCCACCAGAATGGCGCGCCGGTTGATGATCAGGGCGACAATCGACAGCACGGCAAAGATTGCCAGAACCATGAGAGCGGTCGCGACGGTGCCAACGCTGGAAAATCCGCCAATGTTCAAACCGGCGACCAGATACATCAGGGCGTGGACAATCAGCGG
>JARGOF010000010.1:109010-158157 GCA_029212415.1 Rhizobiaceae bacterium
ATGCATCCAGAAGCCGTAATCGGCGCGCAGCGAATGCCGCTGGGGATCCGAGCGATCGAACCGCAGGGCGACAATGAAAACCACCAGGCCGCTCATCAATGCATAGAAGGCCGGCAGCAGGGGTGTTGCGAAAGGGTCTTCCAGGGAGCCGATACCGGCAACAACCGTCATGCAGATCAGAAAGCCAAGGGTGACAAACGCCCCGCCGATAAGCAGGATCGAAAACGGCAGGCGAAACCGGTAGAAATAAACAGCGGACCAAAGGCAGGCCGAGATGACCAGCAGATAGACATTCAGCGGCTCCGCCTGTTCGGGCGTCGACAATCCTGACAGGGCGCCATCTGTGGCCAGCAATGCAAAAACCAAAAATGCACCCGCAGCCAGCATGCTCGGAATGGCCCGTCGCAACCGCGCCGTCAGAACCTCCGAGATCAGCCACATGGCCGCTGCGGCAAGCGCATATCCCAGATAATTGCTGTCAAGCAGGTTGACGGCCAATGACGCAGCGGAAATGAACAGCACGACGCCGAGCGCCAGAAATATGTCGTTGAAGCCCGAAATGAAACGAAACTCTTCTTCTTCCGACGATGGCTCCACGTCGTCCGGCACCTGTTCGCCGGCAAGGTCAAGCAATGCCAGACGCTGTTCTTCAGTGATGATATCCATGAAAACAGCTTGGTCCAGATCATGTGAAGTCAGGCTCACGATGCCGTGCTCTCCATGGACTCAACAATGATGTTGCCATTGGTATAGACACAGATATCGCCGGCTATTTCCATGGCCCTTCGGGCAATCTCTTCTGCACTCTTGTCGGTATCCATCAAGGCACGTGCTGCCGCATAGGCATAATTGCCGCCTGAACCGATGGCCATTGTGCCGTGTTCGGGTTCCAGCACGTCGCCGTTTCCGGTCAGTGCCAGGGTGATCGTCGGGTCAGCCACAAGCATCATGGCTTCAAGCCTGCGCAGATAGCGATCGGTGCGCCAGTCCTTGGCAAGCTCCACGCTGGCCCGCATGAGCTGGCCCGGATATTGTTCCAGCTTGGCTTCCAGTCTTTCCAGCAGCGTAAAGGCATCGGCCGTCGCGCCGGCAAAACCGGCAATCACTTCATTGCCGCCATCCTTGTTGGTGCCAATCCGCCTGACCTTGCGCGCATTGGCTTTCATGACGGTCTGTCCAAGGCTGACCTGTCCGTCTCCAGCCATCACCACCTGATCGCCCTTGCGAACAGTGATAATGGTCGTTGCATGCATGGTACCGTAGGGATCATGCTCGCTCATGATATTGTTCCTTTGACAATTGGCAGATGCGCCGATCAGAAAACCTATGTAAGACGGAACGAACGGTTTGCAAATTGTTTGGCCAAATTTATGCTTTTGTGGAAATTTTGTCTTTGCCCTGTTATGCAGCCGTGCAGAACATGACATGGAGTAGACCGAATGGTCGATAATAGGCAAGATCGACGCGGCGAGATATCCCGCAAGACCAATGAAACCGACATCGCGGTGAAAATCGATATTGATGGCAGTGGTGTTTCGGACATTGCCACCGGCATCGGCTTTTTTGACCACATGCTGGAACAATTGTCACGTCATTCCTTGATGGACATGACGGTAACGGCCAAGGGCGATCTGCATATTGATGATCACCATACCGTCGAAGATACCGGGATCGCGCTCGGCCTTGCCGTATCCAGGGCCCTGGGTGAGCGCCGCGGCATCACCCGCTATGCATCTTTGGACCTGGCCATGGACGAGACATTGACCCGTTCGGCCATCGATGTCTCCGGCAGACCCTATCTGGTATGGAAGGTGGATTTCCCATCTGCAAAAATCGGCACTTTTGATACTGAATTGTGCCAGGAGTTCTTTCACGCCTTTGCGCAAAATGCCGGCATCACCTTGCATGTCACCAACCATTATGGTTCCAACAGTCACCATATTGCCGAAACCTGTTTCAAAGCCGTCGCCAGGACCTTGCGGGTGGCCATGGAAATTGATTCACGTCAGGCCGATCGCATTCCATCAACCAAAGGGACTTTGGCGTAAAGATCATGGCAAGCTTTGTCGTTCTGGTACCCGATGATAACGAGGAAGAGGCTGTCATCATCCGGGATGGATTTTCCATTCTGGCGCTGATCCTGCCCTTTCTGTGGCTCCTGTGGCACCGTCTTTGGTTCGCCGCTGCCATGGTTATTCTGGCATCCATTGGATTGGGGGCGGCCATGCAGCTGCTGCCGGACTGGGTTACGGTCTTTGCCGTAGCCTCGATGCTTTTGTCCCTGTTCATTGCCCTGGAGGGCAACGCGATGCGCATTGCCTCGAAAGAACGGCAGGGCTGGAGATTGCGCGCAATTGTTGAAGCCCAGAACCGGGCAACAGCCGAAGAAATCTATTTCGCGCCAACCAACGAAGCGGCTGGAACAGCGCCGGTAAAGCCGGAGTCCACGCTTCTGGCGCGGCAGACTCTTGGCCAGAAGACCGCCGGCTGGCAGACTCCTAGCCGGCAGACTCCCGGTGGGCAGACTCCCGGTGGGCAGACTGGGGCGCAATCGGCCAATGCCGGTCCGGCACTCGGACTGCTGGATTATGAGAACAAGGGCTGAACGCCATGCGTGTTGCAATCATCGATTATGGCTCGGGCAATCTGCGCTCGGCCACCAAGGCCTTTGAGCGCGCCGCACGTGAAAGCGGTCTGGACGCTGAAATCCTGCTGACCAGCGCGCCGGATGTCGTGGCCTCAGCCGATCGCGTCGTGCTGCCGGGCGTCGGGGCTTTTGCCGATTGTCACGATGGCCTTGCAGCCGTCGACGGTATGGAACAGGCGCTGCGTCTGGCGGTGGAAGAAAAGGCCCGTCCGTTTCTCGGGATCTGTGTCGGCATGCAGCTGATGGCAACACGGGGCCTGGAAAAAACCGTCACCAAAGGGTTCGATTGGATCCACGGCGACGTCAAACTGATGGAACCAGCTGATCCGGATTTGAAAATTCCGCAGATCGGCTGGAATACCCTGACGTTGACGCGTCCGCATGCCTTGTTCGAGGGCATTCGCACTGGAGAAGACGGGCTGCATGCCTATTTCGTGCATTCCTACGCCCTGCAGGCTGACAACAGTGCGGATGTGATTGCCCATACGGACTATGGCGGGCCGGTCACGGCTGCCGTTGTCCATGAAAATCGTGCGGGCACACAGTTTCACCCGGAAAAGAGCCAGGCATTGGGTCTGGCGCTGATCGCAAATTTCTTGAAGTGGGCACCATGATACTTTTTCCAGCCATTGATCTGAAGGACGGTGAATGCGTACGCCTGAAGCTGGGTGATATGGACGCTGCAACGGTCTACAATGCCGATCCGGCGGACCAGGCACGCGCCTTTGAAGAGCAGGGCTTTGACTGGCTGCATGTGGTTGACCTCAACGGCGCATTCGCCGGCGAAAGTGTCAATGGCGCCGCCGTGGAGGCGATTTTGCAGGCCACCTCCAACCCTGTCCAATTGGGTGGAGGCATTCGCACGCTCGAAAATATCGAAACCTGGCTTGATAAGGGTCTGGCGCGGGTCATTTTGGGCACCATTGCCGTGCGCGACCCCGATCTTGTCAAACAGGCCTGCAAGCTGTTTCCCGGCCAGGTTGCCGTGGGGATCGATGCCAAGGGTGGCAAGGTTGCCGTTGAAGGCTGGGCCGAGGCGTCGCAGCTTGAAGTGGTGGAGCTGGCAAAGCGTTTCGAGGGTGCCGGTGTTGCAGCCATCATCTATACCGATATTGATCGCGATGGTGTTCTGGCGGGCATCAACTGGCAGTCCACCCTGCAACTGGCCGATGCGACAGCCATACCGGTCATCGCTTCGGGTGGTCTGGCGTCCATGGCGGATATCCTGCGCATGACCATGCCGGATGCCGCCGGTCTCGAAGGAGCAATTTCCGGCCGGGCGCTCTATGACGGACGCATTGATCCCGGTGAGGCTCTGCGGCTGCTGGCCGAAGCGGGAGAGCAACGCATATGACGCTCAAAGCGCGTATTATTCCCTGTCTGGATGTCAAGGATGGCCGGGTGGTCAAAGGTGTCAACTTTGTTGACCTGATTGATGCCGGTGATCCGGTCGAAGCGGCAAAAATATACGATGCGGCGGGGGCCGACGAACTGTGTTTTCTCGATATTACGGCGTCTTCGGACAACCGCGATACGATTTTTGATGTCATAGCCCATACGGCGGAGCAATGTTTCATGCCGCTGACGGTCGGCGGCGGTGTACGCACCATAGCCGACATTCGCAAATTGCTGCTGGCCGGGGCCGACAAGGTGTCCATCAATACCACGGCCGTCAACAATCCGGCCTTTGTGGCAGAGGCGGCCGACAAGTTTGGCAATCAATGCATCGTCGTGTCGATTGACGCAAAAACCGTGTCAGCACCGGGTGAGCCCGATCGCTGGGAAGTCTTCACCCACGGTGGACGCACGCCATCCGGTATTGATGCCGTTGCGTTCGCCCGCAAGGTCGTGGAATTGGGTGCCGGCGAAATCATGCTGACCTCGATGGACCGTGACGGAACGAAAATGGGATACAATATCCCGCTGACCCGCGCCGTTGCCGACGCTGTTCATGTGCCGATCATCGCATCGGGCGGTGTGGGCAATCTGGACCATCTTGTCGAAGGCGTGCGCGACGGCCATGCCAGTGCGGTGCTGGCCGCATCGATTTTTCATTTTGGCACCTACACGATCCGCGAAGCCAAGGAGCATATGGCCGCCGCGGGAATTGCCATGCGGCTTGATTAAAGCGAGATCCAAAAAGTGGGAACCGGTTTTTGGACAAATCGAGCGTCAGGCAAAATCTGAGATCCAAAAAGTGGGAACCGGTTTTGGACAAATCGGGCGACAGAATCGCAGGTTGTAAGAGTGGCAATCGCTTTTGCACCCATTGAACGGTAAAAATGACGCAACTGCAGGCACCCACTTGATATTGTGCCTGTTGCTGCGGACAACGAAATGATACGGAAAAGCCCATGACGCAATTTGCACTTGCAGATCTGGAAAAGATTGTTGCCCAAAGGGCTGCGGCTTCCATTGAAGAGTCCTGGACAGCCCGGCTGGTTTCCAAAGGCCAGGAAAAAGCCGCCCAAAAGCTGGGTGAAGAGGCTGTTGAGGCAGCGATTGCTGCAGTGACCGACAACCGTGAGGGCCTGACGGCCGAATCAGCGGACCTGCTCTACCATTTGCTTGTGGTTCTTCGCATTGCCGATATTCCCCTGTCGGATGTCATGGCAGAGCTGGAACGGCGAACGGCGCAGTCCGGCCTCGCAGAGAAGGCCGGTCGCGCATCATCATGAATGAACCCAGAAAAGTCCGACCGGTCAGAGAACTCAATCATTTTGAACCCGGTGAATATTCACCTTACCGGTTTTTCTCGGCGGAACGCTGGGCGGAATTTCGTGCCGATACGCCGCTGACGCTGAGCGAAGACGAGGTGTCCAGGCTGCGCTCGCTCAATGATCCGATTGATCTTGACGAGGTGCGGCGTATTTATCTTTCGCTGTCACGCCTGCTCTATGCCCATGTCGAAGCGTCAAAAATGCTTTTCGATCAGCGAAAACAATTCCTGGCGCTGCCCAATGAATTCAAGACACCGTTCATCATCGGCATTGCCGGATCGGTGGCGGTGGGCAAATCAACGACAGCGCGTATCCTCAAGGAGCTTTTGCGGCGGTGGTCGGGCAGTCCGAAGGTCGATCTGATCACCACGGACGGGTTTTTGCTTCCCAATGCGGAGCTGGAGCAGGCCAATTTGATGGAACGCAAGGGTTTCCCTGAAAGTTATGATGTCGGGGCCGTGCTCAAATTTCTCTCGGACATCAAGGCCGGCAGACCTGATGTGAAAGCGCCCTGTTATTCGCATCTGACCTATGATGTCCTTCCAGGAGAATTCGTGACGATCGACAGGCCGGATATTCTGATCTTTGAGGGCATCAACGTTTTGCAGGTCCGTGACTTGCCGGAAAACGGCCAGATGATTCCCTTTGTCTCGGATTTTTTCGATTTCTCGATCTATATTGATGCTCAGGAAGATCAGATTCACGAATGGTATGTTGATCGCTTCATGCGGTTGCGTGATACCGCCTTCAAGAATCCGCAATCATTCTTCCATCGCCACTCCTCCGTTTCGAAGGAAGCGGCATTGGCGATCGCAAATGGCCTGTGGGAAAATACCAATTTGAAAAACCTGCGGGAAAATATCCTGCCAACCCGGCCACGGGCAGATCTCATCCTGCGCAAGGGCGCCAATCATCTGATTGAGCAGGTTGCACTGCGCAAACTGTGAGACAGGCTTCTCCTAAACGTTCATTTTCGACACGCGCCGCAATGTCAGATTGATCCGTCCACCGTCCTTCAGCAGGGTCGATGTCGCAGGGTAGATCCGGTCCACACCGTGGAAGCGCAGCCGGGACGGACCGCCAAGGACGATCACATCACCACTGCGCAGACGCATCGATCGCGTCGGGCCACCCCGGCTGGTTTCGCCGATGCGAAACAGGCAATCATCACCCAGGGATACGGAAACGACGGGCGCTTCAAATTCTGCTTCATCGCGGTCCTGATGAAGGCCCATCTTTGCCGTGTCCTTGTAATAATTGATCAGACAGGCTTCGGGCTGTTGCGGGCAATTGGAAACCGATTGCCACAGGTCGATGAGACGCTCGGGTATGGGTGGCCAGTTCAGGCCCGTTTCAGGGTGGGTGGCCTGATAGCGATAGCCATGCGCCTTGTCTGTAACCCATCCAAGCGGACCGCAATTGCTCATGCGCACCTGCATGGGTTTGCCGGTGCGCGGCATGCACGGCACGAACAAAGGCGCCTGCCCGATTGCCGCGCGAATGTCGTCAACCAGCGCCAATTGGGCCTGCCGGTCAAAATAATCCGGAAAATAGGCAATGCCCTCGGGGAGTCCTGCTGCCATTGTGCCTGGAGCCTTGATTTCATCAGCAACCCAAAGGGTGCTAATCGGGTGGAATATTTCCCCGGAGCTTCTTGATGCCCGAGCGGCTGGATTTGGCTTTCAGCCGTCGTTCAACCGATCCCTTGGTGGGTTTGGTCTTGCGTCTGTAGGGCGGCGGTGGAGCGGCTGCTTTTGCCACCAGATCCTTTAACCGGTCTCGCGCATCCTTGCGGTTGCGATCCTGGGTGCGAAACCGATCGGCTTCAATGATGATGACGCCGTCCTTCGTCATGCGCTGACCGGCAAGCGCGACCAGATTGGTCTTCACCCGTTCGGGCAAGGATGGCGAGGAGCGTGCATCGAACCGCAGCTGAACAGAAGAAGAAACCTTGTTGACATTCTGTCCGCCCGGCCCCGACGCACGAACGAATTGTTCAACCAGTTCCCAGCCGGCGATGGTGATCGACTGGGTGATGGGGAGCGGATCGCTGGCCATGGTGGCGCCCGGTTTGAGATGGGTAGGGTTTGAAGAGAATTTCTCCGCTTTTAAAGCGTTTGTCTGAACGCCGCAAGTTTCCTCATGGCAGCGCGCATCGGTGGCAAAGCCTGAAGGCAAAAAACCCGCAGATCGCTCCGCGGGTTTTGTCATTTCGGTGAATGGATTATTCAGCAGCCTGTGCAATGCGTGGCGCCGCACCGAGAACATCATTGCCGACATGCTCTTCGAATTTGGCAAAATTTTCCACGAACATGTCAACCAGGCGTCTTGCCTGCGCATCATAGGCCTGTTTGTCGGCCCAGGTGGAGCGCGGATCAAGAATGGCGCTGTCCACACCGGCAACGGCCATGGGCACCATCAGGCCAAAATTCGGGTCGGTGCGAAATTCTGCGTGGCTGAGTGAACCATCAAGCGCTGCAGAAAGCAGCGCCCGTGTTGCCTTGATGGGCATGCGTGAACCTGTGCCGTAGGCACCGCCTGTCCAGCCCGTATTGACCAGCCAGCAATCAACATTGTGTTCAGCGATCAGGTCGCGCAGCAGATTGCCGTATTCCGACGGGTGCCGGGGCATGAAGGGCGCGCCAAAGCAGGTCGAGAACGTCGCCTGCGGCTCGGTGACGCCCTTTTCCGTTCCGGCAACCTTTGCCGTGTAGCCGGACAGGAAGTGATACATGGCCTGCGCCGGTGTCATTTTTGCAATGGGTGGCAGAACGCCAAATGCATCGGCTGTCAGCATGATGATATTGCGCGGTTGCCCGCCCTTCCCGGTCGCACTGGCATTGGGAATGAAATGCATCGGGTAGGCGCAGCGCGTATTTTCCGTCAGGGAATCGTCATCGAAATCCGGAATGCGTTGATCATTCAGCACGACATTTTCCAGAACGGTGCCAAAACGCTGGGTGGTGGCATAGATTTCCGGCTCGGCTTCCGGGGAAAGGCGGATGGTTTTGGCATAGCAGCCACCTTCAAAATTGAAGATACCCTCTTTACTCCATCCGTGTTCGTCATCACCGATCAGCGTGCGGCTGGGATCGGCGGACAATGTTGTCTTGCCGGTGCCCGAAAGGCCAAAAAACACGGCCGTGTCCCCGTCCGGCCCCTGATTGGCCGAGCAATGCATCGGCATGACGCCACGTTCCGGCAAAAGGTAGTTCAAGGCGGTGAAAACGGATTTTTTCATCTCGCCCGCATAGGAAGTCCCGCCGATCAGCACGATCCGGCGCACCAGATCAACCGCGATCATTGTTTCACTGCTGCTGCCGTGGCGTGTCGGGTCTGCCTTGAAGCCGGGGAAAGCAATGATCGTCAGATCCGGGGCGAAGCTCTCAAGCCTGTCGCTTTCGGGAAGAATCAGCAGATTGCGAATGAACAGCGAATGCCAGGCATATTCGGTAATGATGCGTGACGGCAGTGATTGGGCTTCCTCGGCACCGCCAATCAGGTCCTGGACAAACAATTCCTTGCCCTTGGCGTAGGCCTGAAAATCGGCCAGCAGCGTATCGAAATGCTCCGGGGTCATGGATTTGTTGTTGTCCCACCAGATCTGCGGGCGGGTGGTGTCGTCACAAACCACAAATTTATCCTGGGCCGAACGACCGGTATGTTGTCCGGTCAGGGCGCGCAACGCGCCATGGGCTGTCAGCTCTGCCTCACCGCGAACCAGGGCGTGTTCATAAAGTTCTGCTTCATTCAGGTTGTAATAGACATGCAGAAGCTCCTTGAGCCCAACTGTATCGACACCTTTGGAAAGATTGCGCTTTCCGGTTTCCTGTCCGGTTTTCTGCATGGCTGAAACCACCCTGTTGTTCTGGCTCATTGGTTTGAAATTTTCCGGACCATAGGGACCGAAAATTAAATATACAACTGGGTGTTCATGGAAAACTGAACAAATTCAAGATATTAATCGATTTAAAAAAATCCTTAAAAATTTAAATCGTTTTAGATTATCGTCGAGACTGCCCAGCAGTGAGGTGTGGGCCGAGCAGCCCGCCTGTGCCGCGTGTGGGATATATGATAAGCAAGTCGATCTGTGCCACATTTTGTTCTACCTTTGGCCCCATGAGAGGCCTGATCGACTTTTCGGCGGGCGTTGAACCGGTTACAGCTTATGCGCCTGGACTTTTCTAGACGGAGAATCACCTATGCAGACAATCGCGCTCGTCGATGACGACCGCAATATCCTCACCTCGGTTTCCATAGCACTGGAATCGGAAGGATATCGGGTCGAGACCTATACGGACGGAGTCTCCGCACTCGAGGGTCTGGTCGCCCATCCGCCGCATCTTGCCATCCTTGATATCAAGATGCCGCGTATGGATGGCATGGAACTGCTGCGCAGAATGCGTCAGAAACTGGATACACCGGTGATTTTTCTCACGTCCAAGGACGAGGAGATTGATGAATTGTTCGGCCTGAAAATGGGCGCCGACGATTTCATCACCAAGCCGTTTTCACAGCGTCTGCTGGTTGAACGCGTCAAGGCCATATTGCGCAGGGCTTCAAGCCGCGAGACATCCTCTTCTCCAAAACCCGGCAGCATCGAGAGTGCGTCGCTGGAACGCGGACAGCTGGTCATGGATCAGGAGCGTCATACCTGCACCTGGAAGGGCCAGCCGGTCACCCTGACGGTAACGGAATTTCTCATATTGCATTCGCTTGCCCAACGCCCCGGTGTGGTCAAAAGCCGTGACTCCTTGATGGACGCAGCCTATGACGAGCAGGTCTATGTGGACGATCGCACCATTGACAGTCACATCAAACGGTTGCGCAAGAAATTCAAGATGGTCGATGTCGAATTCGATATGATCGAAACGCTTTACGGGGTCGGTTACCGGTTCCGCGAAGATTGAAACCGGTCCGGTCTGAAAGATGGCGACGCATATCCATGATGGAAAGGCCCAGGTAAAGCAGGTGAGCGAAGAATCCGGCACGGCGCAAAAGACCGTTGATTCGCGATCCTGGACCTATCCGTTCCTGGTGATCCGACGCACGCTGAGCCGCAGCATTTTTTCCAGCCTGACCCGCCGCATCCTCTATCTCAATCTTGCGGCGCTGGTCGTGCTGCTTTCCGGCATTCTCTACCTCAACCAGTTCCGTGAGGGGCTGATTGATGCGCGCGTTGAAAGTCTGTTGACACAGGGCGAAATCATCGCTGCGGCCATTGCCGGTTCTGCCAGCGTTGAAACCGACAGCATTACCATTGATCCGGCCAAGCTGCTGGAATTGCAGGCCGGCGAAAGTGTATCACCGGGCGGTGATATCGAGGATCTGGAGTTTCCGATCAACCCGGAACGGGTGGCGCCGGTTTTGCGTCGTCTTATTTCACCCACCCGCACAAGGGCGCGCATCTATGATCGTGATGCCAGCCTGCTGCTTGATTCGCAGCAACTCTATTCAGCCGGACAAATCCTGCGATATGATTTGCCTCCATTGGAGCAGGAAAAACTGCCCTTTACCGAAGAGCTCATGGCTATGCTGAACCGGCTGATCCAGCGCGCGGACCTGCCATTGTATCAGGAGCAGCCCGGTGGTGACGGCTCTTTGTACAAAGAGGTGCTGACCGCGCTGACAGGCGGGCCCAGCACCGTTGTGCGGGCCACCAACAAGGGTGAAATGATTGTATCGGTTGCGGTCCCTGTTCAGCGGTTCCGGGCGGTGCTGGGTGTTCTGCTTCTGTCGACACAGGCCGGTGACATTGACAAGATCGTGCGGGCAGAGCGGCTGGCCATCGTGCGGGTTTTCATCGTCGCAGCCTCGGTCAACATTCTGTTGTCGCTGCTGCTTGCGGGAACCATTGCCAATCCCCTGCATCGGCTGGCCGATGCAGCGCAAAGGGTGCGCAGAGGTATCAGTGCGCGTGAGGAAATTCCGGATTTTTCTGCCCGCCAGGACGAGATCGGCAATCTTTCTGTGGCGCTGCGCAGCATGACCAACGCGCTGTATGATCGCATTGATGCCATTGAAAGTTTCGCAGCCGACGTCAGCCATGAGTTGAAAAACCCCCTGACGTCCCTGCGCAGTGCCGTTGAAACATTGCCTCTGGCCAGAAATGAAGCTTCGCGCACCCGGCTGATGGACGTCATTCAACATGATGTGCGGCGTCTGGACCGGTTGATCAGCGACATTTCCGATGCGTCCCGTCTTGATGCCGAACTGGCGCGCCAGGATGCCTCGCCCCTTGATCTTCGCCAATTGCTCGAAGATATGGTCAATATCTCCAGTCAGACCCGCAAGGGGGCCAAATTTGTTGAGTTGAAACTGGAGATCGTTCCGTCCAACGCACCCAAGGGGCGCTTCATGGTCGACGGCTATGACCTGCGTATCGGTCAGGTCATTACCAATCTGATCGAAAATGCCCGCTCATTTGTCCCTGCAAAGGACGGCCGCATCACGCTTCGTCTCAGTGCCAACAGGGAGGATTGCTTTATCTTTGTTGAAGACAATGGTCCGGGCATCAGTACGGAAAATATCGATCATATTTTCAGGCGCTTTTATACGGACCGGCCGGAAGGTGAGGCCTTTGGGCAGAATTCCGGGCTCGGCCTGTCCATCAGCCGGCAGATCATCGAAGCCCATGGCGGCACGTTGACAGCCGAAAACATGATCGATGAAACCAGTGGCAAGCGTCGGGGCGCGCGTTTCATCGTCACCCTGCCGTTGCATCAATCATGATCCCCGCTGCAAAACAGTTACGCTTTTTAACATGGTCCGCAACATTGGGGTTGCAGGTTGGGCAATAAAGCAAAAAACATCCATGCAACGGCGCTTGTTGTTGGCGAAACAGGTGTGCTGATCATCGGCGCGTCGGGAAGCGGCAAGAGCCGGCTGGCGCTGGATTTTCTGCAGTCAGCTGTGATCGCGGGCAAATTTGCCGCCCTGGTTGCAGATGATCAGGTGTTTTTGGAACAGCTTGAAAACCGGCTGATGGCCATTGCGCCGGCGCCGACACGCGGCCTCATCGAGATCAGAGGTTCGGCAATCATGAAAATTGCCTGTATGGACAGGGCAATAATGCATCTGGTCATCTCAACCGCCAGCGCGGGCCAGGGTGATAGGTTGCCCGATCTGCACCAGCGTCAAGACGTTTTGCCCGGCCTGTCGATGCCCCTGCTTCACATGGTTCCCGGGCAAATGAAAAACCCGATTGAATTGCTGGCTGCTTTCGATGAAAATCGATTGCTTTTGTAAAACAACCGTAAATCTGTTGAAATGCATGCATTGCGCGATTAAGCGTTAACTTTGCATCGCTATGTTCTCCCGCTCGGTCCACATCGTTCCGGCTGGTAAATGTGACGCACAAGGTGCAGAATGGTGGAGGTTCTGATCGGGCAGGCCTATCTGGCACAAGCCGGCAGCAGGAGCAGGTATACATGATTGGATTAGTGCTTGTCACACACGGCAAGCTCGCTGAGGAATTCCGCAACGCGCTGGAACATGTCGTAGGGCCGCAAAAGCTGCTCGAGACTGTTTCCATTGGTCCCGAAGATGACATGGACCAGCGGCGCATGGATATCATTGAGGCTGTTTCCCAGGTCGAGGATGGACAGGGTGTCATTATCCTGACGGACATGTTTGGCGGCACACCCTCCAACCTGTCGATTTCGGTCATGGATAGCGGCCACACGGAAGTCATTGCCGGGGTCAATTTGCCGATGTTGATCAAGCTTGCCAGTGTCCGCAACGAAAATGACATGGAAAAGGCACTTGCAGAAGCGCAGGACGCCGGCCGCAAATATATCAATGTCGCGAGCAGGCTTCTCAGTGGAAAGTGACGCATGACCGAAATGTCGTCGGGGACACTTGTGCGCAACTTTGATATTATCAACAAGCGCGGCCTGCACGCCCGTGCCTCGGCCAAATTCGTCAAGCTCGCCGCAAGTTTTGATGCAGAGATCAAGGTCACCAAAGATGGCTCAAGTGTCGGTGGCACATCGATCATGGGCCTGATGATGTTGGCGGCAAGCCCCGGTTGCTGCATCATGGTTTCCGCATCCGGCCCGGACGCAGAAAAGGCACTGGATGCATTGGACCAACTGGTCACCGACCGGTTCGGAGAGGAATGCTGACGGCCCTGACCGTCACACCGTAAGTGTCAGTTGACCTCCGCGTCTGGTAAATTTGCCGACAACAACGCTGATTGTTTGCACGGATTGCATATGCCCCAAGGGCATCGCATGCTTTTATATGACATAAAGACTTCTTTATATCCTGTTGCCCTTTGCGGCATAGCCTGTTAAATGCGCTCATCTGATACCTGGGAACCCGGTATTGACCCTTGTTGGACGCAGGCACGCAGCCTGGAACCACATTCGGAGAATTTGATGAGCACTGATAAAGATTACATCGTCGCAGATATTTCGCAGGCCGCATACGGCCGCAAGGAAATCAATATTGCTGAAACAGAAATGCCGGGCCTGATGGCCTGTCGCGAAGAATTCGGGGCAAGGAAGCCGCTGAAGGGCGCGCGCATTACCGGCTCCTTGCATATGACCATTCAGACCGCTGTGCTGATTGAAACGCTGCAGGAACTGGGCGCTGAAGTCCGTTGGGCTTCCTGCAATATCTTTTCAACGCAGGATCACGCGGCGGCGGCCATTGCTGCCACTGGAACCCCGGTTTTTGCCATCAAGGGCGAAACCCTGGAAGAATACTGGACCTATACGGATCGTATTTTCCAGTGGACGGATGGCGGCTTGTCCAACCTGATCCTCGATGATGGTGGCGATGCCACCATGTATATTCTGCTGGGCGCGCGCGCTGAAGCCGGAGAGGATGTATTGAGCAATCCGGAAACAGAAGAAGAAGAGGTGCTGTTTGCGCAGATCCGCAAACGGCTGGCGCTTTCACCGGGTTTTTTCACCAAGCAGCGTGATGAGATCAAGGGTGTAACGGAAGAAACCACCACGGGTGTCAACCGGCTTTACCAGCTGCAGAAAAAGGGCCTTCTTCCCTTTCCGGCCATCAACGTCAATGATTCGGTCACCAAATCGAAATTCGACAACAAATATGGCTGTCGGGAATCACTGGTCGACGGTATTCGGCGTGCAACCGATGTGATGATGGCAGGCAAAGTGGCTGTTGTTTGCGGCTATGGCGATGTTGGCAAGGGCTCGGCAGCGTCGCTGCGCGGAGCCGGTGCACGGGTCAAGGTGACAGAAATCGATCCGATCTGCGCCCTGCAGGCGGCGATGGACGGCTTTGAGGTGGTTCAGCTTGAGGATGTCGTATCAACAGGCGACATCTTCATCTCCACAACCGGCAACAAGGACGTGATCCGTCTGGAACATATGCGTGAAATGAAGGATATGGCCATCGTTGGCAATATCGGCCATTTCGACAATGAAATTCAGGTTCAGGCCCTGCGCAATTACAAGTGGGACAACATCAAGCCGCAGGTCGACATGATCGAATTTCCCGGCGGCAAACGCATGATCCTGCTTTCCGAGGGCCGCTTGCTCAATCTGGGCAATGCAACCGGGCACCCGTCCTTTGTCATGTCGGCGTCATTCACAAACCAGGTGCTGGCGCAGATGGAGCTTTATAGCGATACGGGCAAATACGGTCATGAAGTCTACGTGCTGCCGAAACACCTTGATGAAAAGGTCGCCAAATTGCATCTGGATAAACTGGGTGCGCGATTGAGCGAACTTTCAACAGAACAGGCCTCCTATATCGGCGTCACGACCGATGGTCCCTACAAGCCGGAACACTATAGGTACTGATTTATACTCTGTTACCCACAAGATATGGTAGCCGCACTCTTGACTTTGAGTGCGGCTTTTTTTTGCCGTTCAAGTCTTCACCCTGATTCGCATACAAGTTACTATGAAATTCATTGATTCGCGCACCCGTTGGCAAACAGACGGGGCGCTCGCAGGGCTGTCTTGGGAAGTATGCGGCAAGAAGGAACAAGACATGCCGGAGACATTATCGTCTCGATCGGCGGACGTTGGTCAAGCAACGTGCGGGGAACGTAACAGAACAAAAACACCTGTGCTCAGGGGCCGGCGGGACCCTTTGGGTCTATTGACGCCGATTTCTCTGCTGATGCCTCTGGCATTGGTCGTGTGCTCCGCGCCGGCATGGGCGCAATCCATACTCGAGAGCTTTTCTGACAGTTCAGCCACGGCAGACCGACAGCCCGGCGACCTGTTTACCAACTCGTTTGAAGTCATGAGTTTTGCACTTGTTATCGGCGCCGTGTCAGCTGCGATGATGTCGGCATTCTGGATGATTCGTGAACGGGCCAAGATTGCCGCTGAGAATGCGCGGTTGCGCGCGACTCTCAGTGATGCAAATGCGGATCTGGCGCGCTACAGGTCGCTGATCATTGAAAAAGACCGTAGCCATGTGATCTGGGATGGACAGTCTCCGGTTCAGTTTCTCGGCAGCCTGCCGCCGCATTCGGGTGCACCGCTTTCCAATGCGGATTTTCTCGCATTTGGGCGCTGGCTCGAACCGACGAGCGCCTCACGCATTGATCATGCGATCGGATCCCTGCGATCCAGTGCGACCGCTTTTGATATCGAAGTGGAAACCCAGCGCGGCCATCTTTTGGAAGTGCAGGGCCGCACGTCTGGTGGACGCGCCTTTGTGCGTTTCGCCGCGCTTACCAATACCAGGGCAGACATTGCCGGCCTGAAAGCCGACAGAGATCGGCTTGTTGCTGCAACCGAAACATTGCATGCGTTGCTCGACATGATCGATATGCCGGTATGGCTGCGTGACAATGAGGGCCGACTCAATTGGGTCAACCAATCCTATGCGCATGCGGTTGATGCGAAAGACAGTTCCGATGTGGTAAAACGAAATCTGGAATTGCTTGGCACCCAGGCAAGGGAGCGGATCAAGGCGGAGCGGCTTTCCAACAGGCCCTTCATCGACAAGGTTTCGACTGTTGTGCATGGCAACCGGGCGTTTTTTGAAGTGACGGATGCTGCCAGCGCAACCGGCTCCGCCGGTATGGCGCAGGATATCAGCGAACTGGAAGCGGTGCGTGCGGAATTTCAGCGCACAGTCAAGAGCCATTCAGAAACGCTGGACCACCTGGCAACACCGGTTGCCATTTTTGATGGCGCTCAGCGGTTGCAGTTTTACAATCAGGCCTTTCAGAACATCTGGGAACTCGACACGCCATTTCTTGAATCCAAACCGTCCAACGGTGAGTTTTTGGAGCGCTTGCGCGCCACCGGAAAACTGCCCGAGCCGACCTCCTGGCGGGACTGGAAAGAAACGATCCTCTCCGTCTACCAATCCGTGGATTCCCAGCCACATCTTTGGCATTTGCCCGACGGACAGACATTGAACGTCTTTGCCAATATTCATCCCAGTGGCGGGGTGACCTGGGTCTTCGAGAATCTGACGGAGAAATATGATCTCGAGACACGCTACAATACTTTGCTCAAGGTTCAGGGCGAAACCATCGATTACCTGGCCGAAGGTGTGTGTGTGTTTGGCGCCGATGGCAAACTGCGGCTTTCAAATCCGGCATTCCGGGCCATTTGGGCGATCCCGCAGAAAGCCGCCACGACAGGCACCCATGTCAATGAAATCGCCGAGATATGCAAACCATCCCACGAGGGTCCGGATGGTTGGGAATATTTTTCAGCAATCATAACCGGCTATGACGAAGGGCGTCAGACCCATGAGGGGCGCCTCGAGCTCAACAGTGGTCTTGTCCTTGACTATGCAATCGTTCCGCTACCCGATGCGCAGATGCTGCTGACTTTTGTCAATGTCACGGACCGTGCCAGTGTGGAAAAGGCGCTGACGGAAAAAAATGAAGCTTTGCGCAAGGCCGATGCACTGAAGAATAATTTCGTCCAGCATGTATCCTATGAGTTGCGTTCGCCGCTGACCAATATCATCGGCTTTACCGATCTGCTCAAAACACCGCAGATCGGTGCGTTGAACACACAGCAGTCCGAATATGTTGACCACATTTCCACATCGTCTTCCCTGCTTTTGACCATCGTCAACGACATCCTTGATCTGGCCACGGTTGATGCCGGGATCATGGAACTGGACATGCGCAATCTGGACCTGCACATGCTCATTGAAGAAGTATCTTCACTCATTGAACGTCGGCTTGCGGAAAACAACATTTCGCTGGATGTGAAGATCGACGACAGCGTTGGGTCCATCGTTGCTGATTCACAACGCCTCAAGCAGATTCTGTTCAAACTGCTCGGCAATGCGGCCAATTATGCCCCTGAGGGCAGCACAGTGCGGCTGTCCTGCCGGCGCGAAGCCGATGAGATTGTCTTTGAGGTCAGTGATGACGGACCGGGTATCCCCGGTGATATCTTGCAATCGGTTTTCAACCGGTTCGAATCACACAGCGCTGCCGGGCGACGAAGTGGTGCCGGTCTCGGCCTGTCCATTGTCGACAGCTTTGTCAGCCTGCACCATGGCTCCGTGTCGGTGAACAGTGATGAGGGCCGCGGCACCAGCGTGGTCTGTCGCCTGCCTGCCAAACCGCATCTTCCCTCGCAGGCGGCAGAGTAAGCCGCCTTGAACGGATTGCCGTTTGACGTTGCCCTGGCCGATGAACAGGCAACAATGCGCTTCGGCCAGGATCTCGCGCTGGCGATCGCCAGGGGAGATTGCCTGGCTCTTTACGGTGACCTGGGCGTTGGCAAATCCACTCTGGCCCGAGCGCTCATCCGCTCTGTGGCAGATGATCCGCAACTCGATGTTCCAAGCCCCACCTTTACCCTTGTGCAGAGTTATGAACTGCGCATCAAGCTTGCTCATTTCGATCTCTACCGTATTGCTGACCCGGATGAATTGATCGAGCTCGGTCTGGATGATGCCCTTGAGGAGGGGGCTGTGCTGATCGAATGGCCTGAACGTGCCGCCTCATTTCTTCCGGACAACGCCATTGCCATCGTGCTTGAAGAAGATGGCAGCGGCCGGCGCGCGCATGTTTCCGGCGGGCCCGAGGTCATGGATCGCATCAACCGAACCCTGGCAGCCCGTGCCTTTATCGACGGCGCAGGATATGGCGATGCGCAACGGTGTCATTTTCAGGGAGACGCTTCTACCCGCACCTATGAAACCATCCGACTGCAGGGCCGCCCGGATCGCCTTTTGATGCCTGATCGCCTTTTGATGCCTGATCGTCTTTTGATGCCGGATCGTCTTTTGATGAATGCGCCGAAGCGTTTGCTTGGCCCATTGATGGCCGGAGGCAGGCGCTATGCGCAAATTGCCCATATTGCCGAGGATGTAAGGCCCTTTGTTGCGATTGGAGATTTCCTGAAAGGTCAGGGGTTTCACACGCCAGAAATCGTTGCCCGCGATATGGATGCCGGTTTTTTGCTGCTGGAAGATCTCGGCAGGCAAACCATGCTGGATGCGTCTGGAAAACCCGTCCCGGCGCGTTGGGAGGCTGCGATTGATTGTCTCGTCGCCCTGCATCGCATCGACATTCCAGCCTCCATACCCCTGCCGGGTGAGGTGCCTTATGATATTCCGGCCTTTGACCGCGAAGCCATGCTGGTGGAAGTCGCGCTGTTTTTGCAATGGTATTACCCGCAGGTGCACCACAAGGGCCCTTCAGCGGAAATTGAAGATGCGTTTCAGGCTTGCTGGAATGACATTATTGATCGTCTTGAGGCAGCAGAAAAAAGTCTTGTGCTGCGCGATTTTCATTCGCCCAATATTTTGTGGCAGGGCGCTTGTGCGGGGATTGAAAGAATTGGTCTGATCGATTTTCAGGATGCGATGATCGGACCTGCCGCCTATGATGTCGCATCACTTGTTCAGGATGCGCGGGTCAGCGTCGAGCCGCAACTGCACGACCAACTGGTCGCGCGTTATGAGAATGCACGCGCCGCCGAGCCGGGTTTTGATCCTCTTGCTTTCCGACAGGCGCTGGCGATGATGGAAGCACAGCGTGCCACCAAGATTCTGGGCATATTCGTGCGTCTCGACAAGAGAGACGGCAAGCCGGCCTATCTGAAGCATTTGCCGCGGATCGAAGCCTATCTGCGCCGCGCGCTTGATCATCCGGTTCTGTATCCCTTGCGTGACTGCTACGATAAGATCGGATTTGCTCTGAGCGAATCATGATGGTTTGCCCAAAGTGTCCAGCGGAGCCAGCAGCACTATGCCCGAATCAGCCATGATCCTTGCAGCCGGTCTTGGAACGCGCATGCGCCCGATCACCGACACCATACCCAAGCCGCTGGTTGAAGTGGGTGGCAGGGCGATGATTGATTACGCCATTGATGCGCTGGTGGCCGAGGGCGTCGACAATATTGTCGTCAATGTCCATTATCTGGGCGACCAGCTCATTGAGCACCTGTCAAAACGCTCTGATTGCACGGTCGTCATATCCGATGAGAGCGCAGAATTGATGGATTCGGGCGGTGGGATCGTCAAGGCGCTCCCCCTGCTTGGAGCCGAGCCGTTCTATCTCCTGAACGCCGATACCTTCTGGCTGGAAGACCCTGACCAGCCTGCAAACCTGGCGTCGCTGGCCAGGGATTGGGATGGCGCCCGTATGGACCTTCTGCTGATGACGGTGACACTTGACCGGTTCATTGGTCACAACGGCAAGCTGGATTTCAATCGCGACGATGCGGGCAGGCTGACGCGTTTTGACGCCAGGGCGCCAAACGCTGTCGTCTATCCCGGCGTGGCCATTGTGGATCCGCAAATATTTCATGGCAGGGCCGCAGAGCCGTTTTCTCTCAACCTTTGTTTTGATCAGGCCATCGCCGGCAAACGTCTCTTTGCGTCCGCTGCGCATGGCCTTTGGCTGACGGTCGGCACGCCGCAGGCGATCAGCGAGGCTGAAACGGCCATGCGCGAGTATCAATCATCTTTTGTCTCGAAAGCGACTGTCCTGTCATGACCGGCTCGCGGCTATTTTCAATACCGCCAGGCGTGCCCTTTTTGCATCAATTGGCGCAATCTCTGTGCAATGGAGAATTGGTTGAGGGTTTTTGTCACCGCGATGATGATCCTCTGGGGCTGTCGCGAGCAACCATCTATGTGCCGACGCGCCGCGCCGCGCGGGCGCTGCGCTCGGAGTTTGTCGATCTGCTGAATCGCAAAAGCGCCATTTTGCCCACGATCAGGCCGCTCGGTGAAAATGACGATGATTCAGGCTTCCTTGAAGAAGATCAACCGGCGCTGCTTGACCTTCTGCCGCCAATCAGCGGACCCGGCAGACTGCTTGAACTGGCGCAGCTCATCATGGTGTGGAAGCAGAACCTGCCGACAAACATAGCGGACTTTCATGGAGACAACAGGCTGATAGCACCGGCAAATCCGGCGGATGCCGTCTGGCTGGCCCGCAGCCTGGCCGACCTGCTGGAAGCCATGGAAACCGAAAAAAGGCCCTGGTCTGCATTGCAGGAGCTGGTCGCAGACGATTATGCCCATTGGTGGCAGCTCACGCTGGAATTCTTGAAAATCGCAACAATATTCTGGCCGGCGCGGCTGGCTGAACTCAATAGCTCGGATCCTGCGGCGCATCGAAATGCCGTTCTCCACGCCGAAACCGAACGGTTGCGCAAGGTTCCGCCCGCTGGCCCGGTGATCATTGCCGGTTCCACCGGTTCGATACCGGCAACGGCTGAATTGATGAAAGTCGTGGCAGGCCTGGACCAGGGTGCCATTGTTCTGCCCGGTCTGGATGTTGCGCTCGACGCGCGTATCTGGGCTCTGGTGGGTGGAGATGAATTGGCACAGAGTGTCGATCCAACCCGTTGCGCCCATCCGCAATATGGATTGAGCGTTCTGCTGCGCCGCTTTTCTGCGGACCGATCCGATGTGCATGAACTGGGGGAATTGTCCCCGCCGATGCGCGCCCGCAACCAATTGGTATCGAGTGCGCTGATGCCGGCTGAGGCGACAGCACTCTGGGCTGAAGACAAGACGGATGCCGATACGATCCGGGATGTTTTTGAAGGCGTCGAACTCATCGAAGCGGCGAGCGAGCGCGAAGAGGCGCTGGCTGTTGCCGCGGCCATGCGTCTCGCCGCAGAACCGCAAGGCGACGATGGCGCGCAAGCCTCCGGCTCTGATCCCCATCGCAGCCAGCCAAGGCATATTGCACTGGTGACGCCGGACCGTAACCTGGCGCGGCGTGTGGCCAGCGAATTGCAGCGTTTTGGTATTGATGCCAATGATTCCGGCGGGGCCTTTCTGGCCTTGACGCCGCAGGGCACATTGCTGCAATTGCTGTTGCAAAGCGCATTCGGTTCAGAACGCACGCTGGCCCTTGTATCCATGCTGAAGCATCCGTTGATGCGTTTTCAGCGCGATGCGGGTACGGCAAGAAAGGCAGGGCGTATCATCGAGCGGGTCGCCTTGCGCGATGGCGCCGCCGATGCAAATGCCGCAGAACTTTCCAGCCTTTTCGAGCGCCGTCTGGAGGAGCGTCTCCTGCAGGAACGTCATGCACCCTATTGGCTAAAGCGCCTCAGCGAAGCTGATATCGCCTTGGCCCGTGATCTGGCGGTCGATATCGAGCAGGCATTCAAACCACTCATGGAAAGAGTCCCCTCCGCGTCACCGGATGATGGCACGCCCGGTCAGCGCCCGGTCAGCGAATGGGTTCACCTGACGACATCTCTGCTTGAGACTGTGGCACGCGACGAGATCGGCAGCCTGTCTGAACTGTGGGGTGACGAGGCTGGAGAAAAACTGGCCTCGCTTCTGGGCTCCATCATGGAAAACCGCTCGGGTTTTGGCTGCCTGCCATCGGAGTGGGCCAATATGGTTCCGGCGCTCGTTGCCGGAGAGATGGTCAAGCCGCGTGGCGGTGGACACCCGCATATCTTCATCTGGGGCGCTCTGGAGGCACGCTTGCAACAGGTGGATACGCTTGTGCTTGCCGGCCTGAATGAAGGAACCTGGCCCGGCAGCCTGTCCAGTGACCCGTTCTTGTCCCGTTCGATGAAGACTGCCATCGGTCTTGATCCGCCGGAGCGGCGCATCGGTCTTGCCGCCCATGATTTTCAGATGGGCCTTGGCACTCAGCACGTGATCCTCAGCCGTTCCGCCCGTTCGGCCAATGCCCCAACCGTGGCGTCCCGCTGGCTGCAGCGCCTGTCAGCTGTCATCGGCAAACAAGAGACCGGGCGTTTGCGGGCCCGTGGCAGCCGTTATCTTGATTGGGCAACGATGCTGGACGCGGGCGAAGAAACACCCTTGGCATCGCGTCCCGCGCCCAAACCACCATCATCAAGCCAACCCAAACGCTACTCCTTCAGCGAGATTCGCACCCTCAGGCGCGACCCCTATGCCATCTATGCAAAACGCGTGCTGAAACTGGATCCGCCCGAAGCGCTGACCAGCGATCCGGGGCCTGCAGAAAAGGGCACGCTCTACCACGCCATTTTGGAGCGATTTGTCACCGAGCAGATTGATCCGGCTTCAACGGACGCTTTGGCGCAATTGCGAGAGATCGCAGCAAAGGCCTTTGAAGGCGCCGATTTGCCCGATCACGTCACCTTGGTCTGGCGTGCCCATTTTGACAAGGTGGCCGGTGCCTTTGTCGATTGGGAGCGTGGCCGCCGCAGCAGCATCACCCGGACCTATACCGAGAGCCGGGCAAAACTGGAACTGCCACAGGCCGGTATCATATTGTCCGGCATTGCCGACCGGATTGACCTGACACAGGAGGGCATGGCCGAGATCCTTGACTATAAGACCGGGGCCTCGCCAAGCCGCAAAATCGCCTGGACTTTGCTGGATCCGCAATTGCCACTGGAGGCCGCCGCCCTGCAGGCCGGGGCGTTTGAGGAACTCGGGCCGATGCAGCCTGCAAGCCTTGCCGATGTTCGCCTCAAACCTGACCCGGTGCTGAAAGTTGACAGGATTGAAGGCAAGGTGAAGGGTCAGGAAGAAGACAAGTCCGCCGCAGACCTGGCTGAAGAATCCATCCAGCGGCTGACAGATCTCGTCACGGCGTTTTCAACCGGCAAAATCGGCTTTGCCTCGCAGATTATTCCCGATCCCACGGCCAAATACGGCCATGATTACGACCATCTGGCGCGGGTGCGCGAATGGTCGACCGCTGATACCGATGAAGCCGAGGGGGCCGAGACATGATGCCTTCGGATACCGCCGGCATGCCCGACAAATCATCAGATGAATTTGCCGGGCGAGACCTCGACTGGACGACGCGCCAACAGGGGCTTGCATCCGATCCGGCCCGTTCCGCCTGGGTGTCGGCCAATGCGGGCTCGGGAAAGACCCATGTGCTGTCACAGCGGGTCATCCGCCTGTTGCTCGCCGGTTGCAGGCCATCGGCCATCCTCTGCCTGACCTATACCAAGGCCGCAGCTTCGGAGATGGCCAACCGGGTGTTTGAAAGGCTTGCCGAATGGACGCGGCTGGATGATGCGGCGCTGTCGGAAAAAATCATCGCCCTGGGCAATCCACGGCCTGATGCCCTGCAGCTGGCTTTTGCCCGTCAACTCTTTGCCCGTGCACTGGAAACGCCGGGGGGGCTGAAAATTCAGACGATTCATGCCTTCTGTGAGGCCGTGCTTCACCAGTTTCCGCTGGAAGCCAATGTTGCCGGCCATTTTGAAGTGATGGATGATGCTGCGACGGCGCGATTGCTTGATGAAGTGCAGCGTACATTGCTGACCACTATTGCCAGTGGGACGGATGAAAATCTGACCCGGGCCTTCGAGATCGTGCTGGAAGCGGGTGGTGAATGGGGGCTCGACGGTCTGCTGTCGGAAATTGTTCGCAAGCGCCAGCCCATTCGCGATTTTCTGGCCGCCGCCAAACAATATGGTGGGGTGGAAACGGTTCTGTACAAGGCCCTGCAGCTGTCACCGGGCGAAAGCGAAGAGGACATATATGAACGGGTCTGGCCGCTGCCTTCGCTAAACGCAGATGACATATCCCTCTACTGCGATGCGGCAGCCGGGCAAAAGGCCGTGACACCGAAGAAGTTTGCCGCGGGATTGGAAGCAATAGCGCATGAAACGGATCCGAAGCTTCGTTTCGAAGGTCTGCTGGAGCTGTTTTTGAAACAGGATGGGACATGCCGATCCTACAAGAATGCAGCCACGGCCGGCATCGATGCTGTTGTCGCGCGGATACAGGAAAAACTTGAGGATGCCGGCGCCCATATGGTGATGGCATCGGACCGTTTGCGGACCTTGCGCATGGTGCGCTGCACGCAGGCAGCCCTTGAACTGGCGGGCCGCTTTGACCAGGGTTACGAGGCGCTGAAAAGACGCAATGGCAGCCTGGATTTTGACGATCTGGTCAGCCGGACCGCCCATCTGCTTGAGCGCGATGGCGCCGGACCATGGGTTCATTACAAGCTCGATCAGGGCATTGACCATATTCTGGTCGATGAGGCACAGGACACCAGCCCGGCGCAATGGGCGGTGGTGGCCAAGCTGGCTGAGGAGTTCTTTGTCGGCGATACGTCGCGTGTCGACAATCGAACCCTGTTTGCCGTGGGTGACGAAAAGCAGTCCATCTACTCCTTTCAGGGGGCCAGGCCGGAACTGTTCATGACGACGGGTCGGATTGTGCAAAAACGTGCCTTCGATGCTGAAAAACATTTTGACGCACTCAATCTTCACCTGTCATTCCGCTCGACAAATGACATTCTTGCCGCCGTCGACACGGTGTTTGCCTCCGAGCAGAACCGCAAGGGGCTGACCTCCGGCAATCACGCCGTGGCGCATGCTTCGAACAGGGACCGTGAGCCCGGCATGGTGGATGTCTGGGAGATGATCGGCAAACAGGCGGCGGACGATCATGTCGACTGGAAAACAGCCTTTGACGCCACGCCGGAATCCGCGCCACCCGCCCAATTGGCGCGGCGTGTCGCCGCGACCATCCGCCATTGGATCGATCAGGGCGAAACCCTGGTCGAAAAGGGAGAACGGCGCCCCATTACCGCTGGCGATATTCTGGTGCTTGTGCGCAAACGCGATGGTTTTGTCGGTGCCTTGCTGCGGGAATTGAAACGCAACCATATACCGGTCGCCGGAGCGGACCGGCTCAAACTGGTGGAACATATAGCCATAGAGGACCTGATGGCCCTTGGCCGGGTCATGTTGCTTCCCCAGGATGACCTTTCCCTCTGTGCCGTGCTCAAGAGTCCCTTGTTTGACTTTAGCGAGGACGATATTTACCGGCTTGCCGCGGAGCGGGCAGATAAAGCCAGCGTTTTTGCCCACCTCGGCCATCTGGCGGGCAGTGAAGGCGCCCATTGGGCCAAGGCGCATGAATATCTGACCGGCCTCATGGCGCAGGCGGATCGCAAACCGGTTTTCGACTTCTACGCGCAGATTCTTGGCAGGGACGGTGGGCGCAATAAGTTCCTGTCCCGGCTTGGCAGTGAAGCGAGCGATATTCTGGATGAATTCCTGAGCTTTGCCCTGGAGCATGAAGGAACCAGCCTGCCCGGCCTGCAGGCCTTTTTGACAACGCTGGAAGCCCGCTCACCGGAAATCAAGCGGGAACTCGAACAGGGCCGCGATGAAATTCGCATCATGACCGTCCATGCGTCGAAAGGACTTGAGGCCCCCATTGTCTTCCTGGTGGATTCAGGGGGAAAACCGGCAAACGCCATGCATGTCCCGAAATTGCAGGAATTGCCGCTGGACAAGACCCTGGGGCCCCTGCCGCCTGCCATCCTGTGGGTGCCTGGAAAACCTTTTGCAAATGCCACGACGGAGGAGCTGAAGGCGCGGATACTTGAATTATCCGAGGAAGAATACCGCCGCCTGCTCTATGTCGGCATGACCCGCGCCGCCGACAGGCTGATCGTCTGCGGTTATCACGGTTTGAACAAACCGGCCTATCAGCATTGGCACAATATGATTGCTCAGGCGCTTGGTGAGGACGCCGCCTGTTCCATTGCAACCTATGAGGCTGGCGGTCAGGACTGGCAGGGCCTGCATTTTGAGGTTTCACAGCCCCACCCGGCGTCTGATGTACAAAGTGCAACAGACGAGCTGGCCAAAGCACTGCCCCTGCCGGGCGGTTTGCGCAAACATCTTGCCCGACCGGTGCACCTGCCACGCCCACTGGTCCCCTCGGCAGCCGGGGCCATCATCGAAGCCGAAACCGGCGCTCATTCCGGCCGCTCGCCCCTGTTGGACCCGTCCCTTGCCGTCAGTCAGCCACTGGAGCGTGGACGCATCATACATCGCCTGCTGCAATTGCTGCCGCAGGTCGATCCGCAGCAGCGGCAGCCTGCCGCCGTGCGTTATCTTCAACGGTTGGTGGGCAATTGGTCGGACAGCGAACGACAGGACGTCGTCACATCCGTGCTGGCGATACTCAATGACAGTCAGTTTTCAAAGTGTTTTGCACCCGGCAGCCAGGCCGAGGTTTCACTGATGGGAACGCTGCAGGTTGCCGGTGAAGAACGGGCATTGTCGGCCCGCATAGACCGCATCGTCGTGGCTGATGATCGTGTTCTGATCATCGACTACAAGACCAATCGACCACCGCCCCGGACCCTCGACCAGGTGCCGCAGAGCTACAGGGCGCAACTGGCGCTCTATCGCGCCCTGTTGCAACCGCTTTACCCGGGTTTACCGGTCGAGGCCGCCCTGTTGTTCACCGAAGCGCCCTTGCTCATAGTGCTGGACAGCGATGTTCTCGATGCTGCCTTTGCGCAAATAGTCAGCCCGGATAATAGCGACAAATGACCGCCTGACGACAAAGTGAGGAAACAGTCCTTGAAATTTGCGTCCGCCTACCTGATATTAGCATCAACTAACATAGTGTGACGTGCTGATTCTGCACGCCGTCAAACCCATCGCGAAGGAGCAGCATCAATGTCCACCATTAAGGTCGATTCATCCAATTTCAAGCAAGAAGTTCTTGATTCCAAAGAACCGGTCGTCGTTGATTTCTGGGCGGAATGGTGTGGCCCCTGCAAGATGATTGCACCCAGCCTGGAAGAAATTTCCAACGAACTGTCCGGCAAACTGAAGGTCGCCAAGCTCAATATCGACGAAAACCCCGATATTGCTGCTCAATATGGCGTGCGTTCCATTCCGACGCTTGCCATGTTCAAAAAAGGTGAAGTGGCTGATATCAAAGTGGGTGCTTCGCCCAAATCAGCGCTGACCAGCTGGATCGGCAGCGCGATTGGCTGATCGTGTCCCGTGACACCTTGAATAGACGAAATGCAAACCGCATCATTTTGAAAATGGTGCGGTTTTTTGTGAAGCGCTCTATGTCGGCGTCAGACCGTTGTCGGCCAGAACATCACCGATCATATAGAGCGATCCGCCGATCAGAATGCGCGGTGGCGCTTCCAGATCCGGCCAATCTTTCCGCATCAAACGCATGGCCTGAGCAACGTTCAGCGCAGGCTGCGCTGACAAGCCGGCACTGGCGGCATCCTCGGCCAGTAGCACCGGGTCAATGCCGGCATCCGAGCCGGTGACCGGCACCGTGTAGACGTGTCGCGCCATGCCCGCAAAGGCGGAAAAATAACCGACCGGGTCCTTGGTGTTGATCATCCCGCTGATCAGAAAGAGAGGCCGTGGTCGCTTTTCCTCCTGTTCGGCCAGCATTTCGGCAATGACCTGCCCGGCAGCCGGGTTGTGGCCACCATCAATCCAGATCTCGGCGCCTTCGGGTGCCTGATCCATGATCGGCCCGCTGGAGACATGTTGCATGCGCCCCGACCATTCGGCGCTTTGAAGGCCCTGTTCGATATGCTGGACGGGCAGATCGAAACCGGCAGCCTTCAGCGCTCTGATGGCAGCGGCCGCATTGGCCAGCTGGTGCCTGCCGGAAAGCTGCGGCAAAGGCAGATCATCCAGCCCGCTCTCGTCCTGATAGACAAGACGGCCGTGTTCCTCATGCGCATGGAAATCCTGACCATAGACGCTGACGTCGCAACCCAACCGCTGCGCTGTGGCCAAAATGGTATCGCGCGCGGCATCCTGTTCCTGATAGCCGATAATAACCGGCGTGCCCCGTTTGATGATGCCTGCTTTTTCAGCAGCGATAAGCTCCACCCGGTCGCCCAGATAGGCCTGGTGATCCAGCGAGATGGGCATGATCAGGCTGACCGCCGGATGTGTCATGACATTGGTCGCATCGAAACGTCCGCCAAGGCCCACCTCGATAATGGCGGCGTCGGCCGGGTGCTCGGAAAACAGCACAAAGGTGACGGCTGTCAGAATTTCGAAGACGGTGATGAAAGCACCACCATTGGCGTCAGCCACCCGGCGGATGGCATCAACCAGTACGGCATCGCTGACAAGCGCCCCGCGTTTGCCCTTCTGACCGAGGCGAAAGCGTTCGTGCCAGTTCACCAGATGGGGAGACGTATGGACATGAACGCTCAGGCCGGCAGCTTCCAGCATGGCCCGGCAAAAGGCCGTGGCGGAACCCTTGCCATTGGTCCCGGCGATGTGAATGGTTGGCGGCAGGCGGTCCTGCGGGTTTCCAAGTCTGTCCAGAAGGGCGCGAATGCGATCAAGCGAAAGGTCAAATCCCTTCGGGTGAAGCCGCATCAACTGTTCAATTTCGTCAGCCGCGGTTGTCTGCATCGCCATCTTCCGATCCATCGGCTGTGATTTTCTCGGGGATCGCTGCAGTTTTTGCTTTGACGCTGTCTGTCTTGCCCTCGGCAACATTGGCTGGTTTGCCCGCGGCCCCATCCTTGGCGACATCGCTGCTTGCAGGCATCGGTTCATTCATCATGATCTTCAGCAGACGTGCCAGCGTATCGGGCAGTTCCTGACGGGGGACAACCATGTCCACCATACCGTGTTCCATCAGATATTCAGAGGTTTGAAAGCCTTCGGGCAGTTTTTCATGAATGGTCTGCTCGATGACCCGCTTGCCGGCAAAGCAGATTTCCGCACCGGGTTCGGCAATGTGGATATCGCCAAGCATCGCATAGGACGCAGAGACCCCGCCGGTGGTCGGATTGGTCAGGACGACGATATAGGGCAGACCGGCTTCCTTGAGCAATTCGACCGCAACGGTTGTCCGCGGCAATTGCATCAGTGAAAGGATACCTTCCTGCATGCGCGCCCCACCGGAGGCCGGAAACATCACCAAAGGACATTTGTTCTCGATGGCAATCTCGAAAGCGCGGATAATGGCTTCACCCGCCGCCATGCCAAGCGAGCCACCAATGAAGGAGAAATCATGGGCGCAGGCCACGAGGCGCAGGCCCTTGACCGTGCCGATCCCCGCAAGGATGGAATCCTCCAGGCCGGTCTTGGCGCGCACATCGCGCAACCGGTCGGAATATTTTTTTGAATCCCTGAATTTCAGCGGATCCTGAACGGCTGGTGGACGCGGCAACTCCTCGAACTTGCCATCATCGAACAGATAGGTCAGCCGGTTTTTGGCCGAGATTTTCATATGATAACCGGATGTGGGAATGACCCACTGGTTCTCCTGCAGGTCCGTATGAAAAACCATTTCACCGGTTTCCGGACATTTGATCCACAGGTTGTCCGGCACATCACGATGCCCAAGCATCGAGTTGATTTTCGGACGCACAAAGCTGGTAATCCAGTTCACGGCATAAAACTCCAGGTCATCTCTAATAGTATCATGTGGGCATTCTACTCGGCGGCTGCAAGACGTGCGGTCCGCACGCCTGATGCCAGGGAGCGAACCAGATCACAGACGTTTGCAACAGTATCACGGGTTGCACCATCATTGCCATCCAGAGAAGCGGCGAGCGCATTGACCAGGGCCGTGCCGACCACAACGCCGTCGGCAGAGGCGCCTATGGCCTGCGCATGTTCTTTGGTCTTCACACCGAAGCCGACACAGACAGGCAGATCAGTATGGGCCTTGATCCGGCTGACCGCCGCTCCAACCGTGTCCGTGTCAGGCAAGGCCGAGCCGGTAATGCCGTTCATGGAGACGTAATAGACAAAACCCGAGGTGTTCTGCAGCACTTTCGGCAATCGCTTGTCGTCGGTTGTCGGCGTAGCCAACCGGATGAAACTGATGCCTTTTTCCAGCGCCGGAATGCACAATTCGTCGTCCATCTCCGGCGGCAGGTCCACGACAATCATGCCATCCACACCGGCGGCAGCAGCATCGTCAAGGAAACGCTTCACGCCATAGACATAGATCGGATTGTAATAGCCCATCATGACAATCGGCGTATTTGCATCGCTTTGGCGAAAATCGCGCGCCATTTGCAGGGTCTTGGCCAGGGTCTGGCCATTTTTCAGGGCCCGCAATCCGGCAGCCTGAATGGCCGGACCGTCGGCCATCGGGTCGGAAAAACACATGCCCAGTTCAATAATGTCCGCACCCGCACCCGGCAGGGCCTTCATCAGCGCCAGGGACGTATCATAATCGGGATCTCCGCCCATGAAATAGGTGACAAGCGCCGGGCGGCCTTCCTGTGCAAGCGCTGCGAAACATTGGTCCATTCTGGCTGTCATGATTACAACTCCACGCCGAGATGTTTGGCAGCGGTAAAGACATCCTTGTCGCCGCGTCCGCAAAGATTCATGACAATGATCTTGTCCTTGCCCATTTTGGGTGCCCGTTTGATGACTTCAGCCAGCGCATGGGCCGGTTCAAGTGCCGGTATGATACCTTCAAGACGCGTCAGGCGTTGAAAGGCCTCCAGCGCTTCATGATCCATGATCGGCACATATTCCACCCGTCCACTGTCCTTCAGCCAGGAATGTTCCGGTCCGATGCCGGGATAATCAAGACCGGCAGAAATCGAGTGCCCTTCTTCAATCTGCCCGTCGCCGTCCTGCAGCAGATAGGTGCGATTGCCGTGTAAAACACCCGGGCTTCCTGCTGTCAGTGATGCGCAATGCTCTTTGGTATCAAGCCCCTTGCCACCGGCTTCGACACCCACCATGTGAACGCTCTCATCGTCCAGGAAAGGGTGGAACAGGCCAATGGCATTGGACCCCCCGCCGACGGCTGCAACAAGCAGGTCCGGCAAACGCCCCTCGACGGCCAATATCTGTTCTTTTGCTTCTGCGCCGATCACCGACTGGAAATCGCGCACCATTTCGGGATAGGGATGCGGGCCGGCAGCCGTGCCGATCAGGTAATAGGTATCGTCCACATTGGTGACCCAGTCGCGCAGGGCTTCATTCATTGCATCCTTGAGCGTTCCATGGCCCGCCGTGACCGGAATGACCTCTGCGCCCAGCAATTTCATGCGAAACACGTTGGGTGACTGCCGTTCCACGTCTGTTGCACCCATATAGACTACGCAGGGCAATCCGAAACGCGCGGCCACCGTGGCCGCGGCGACACCATGCTGACCGGCGCCCGTTTCTGCAATGATCCGGGTCTTGCCCATGCGGCGCGCCAGCAATATCTGCCCCAGACAATTGTTGATCTTGTGCGAGCCGGTGTGATTGAGCTCATCGCGTTTGAAATAGACCTTGGCGCCGCCAAGGTCTTCTGTCAGCCGTTCGGCAAAATACAATGGACTCGGACGGCCGGTATAATGGGTGTTGAGATCGGCAAGTTCCGCCTGATAGGCCGGGTCGGTTTTGGCAAAGTCCCAGGCGTCCTGCAGTTCAAGGATCAGGGGCATCAGGGTTTCTGCTACAAATCGACCGCCGAATATGCCGAAACGGCCTTCTTCATCAGGTCCTGAGCGAAACGAATTGACTTTTGCGGGCTGGTTCACATGGTACTCCAGATGTTCAGGCGGACAGGCGCTGGCGGGCAGCAGCCACCGCTTCAAAAAATTCGGCAATCAGTGAGATATCCTTGCTTCCGGGGGCACTTTCCACGCCGGAAGAAACGTCGATACTGTTGGCTTTGGTTTGGTTGAGAGCAGTTGCGATATTGCCAGCATTAAGCCCACCGGAGAGCATATAGTCAATATCGCTATCAAGCCCCGATAGAAGGGTCCAGTCAAAAGACACACCATTGCCTCCCGGCAGGTCCGATCCGACGGGCGGCTTTGCATCAAACAGGAAGCGGTCAGCGATACCGCGATAGGGATCGACCAGATCAAGATCGGCACGATCACGAATGGCCAGAGCCTTGATGACAGGCAGGCCAAAACGACGCTTGATGGCCGCCAGCCTCTCCGGGCTTTCGCTGCCGTGCAATTGCAGGATGTCCGGCTGAACCGTTGTGACGATGGATTCCAGCATTGAATCATCCGCATTGACTGAAACAGCGACGCTTTGAGCGCGGCCGCGCGCCAGCGCAGACAACCTCGACGCGTCCTCAAGCGCAATATGGCGGGGGCTCTTTGGAAAGAAAATGAAGCCGACATAGGCAGCACCGCCGGACAAGGCGGCCTCCAGCGCACGATCGGTTTTCAACCCGCATATTTTTACACTGATATCCATGTTCTGCTCGTCGCATGAATTGCCAAAAGAGTCGAGGTTTTGCACTGCCTTTATTGCGGCTCTATCAGCTGAAATCCACCGCGTGCAGTGCCGAGCCATGATGTTTCAGCCATGATTTTGCTTCGTCGGTGCGTGCGCAAAGAGAGTGGCACAGCGCCCAGAATTTCGGACCATGGTTCATTTCCTGCAAATGGGCCACCTCATGGGCCGCGAGATAATCAATGACAAAATCCGGCGCCATGACAATGCGCCACGAGAAGGACAATTGGCCATCCGAGGTACATGAACCCCAGCGGCTTTTGGTGTCCTTGAAGCGGATTGCGGCAACTGATCTGCCAATTGTACGGGCGTGTCTGTCAACGGCGGGCTCCAGATCGGCACGCGCCTGTTTTTTCAGGTAATCAGCGACGCGCCGCGCCAGATGTTCCGGCGCACCGCCGATGCTCAAAACCCATTCCTCGCCCACCATCTCCGCCTTGCTGATACCGCGCAATTTGCCGGTACGTTCAATGCGATGGGGAATGTCTCGCACCGGCACAAAATGACCCTCGGCAATCATCGCCGCCTTCGGTAATTTGTCGAGCCTCGTTGTCAGCCAGCCGTGGTGGCGGTGCAAGAAGCGGTCGATTTCCTGATCGGAAATTCCGGTCGGTACAGACATTTTCAACGTCTTGCCACCGGGTTCTATGCGCAAGGTCATCCGTGTTGCCCGGACATTCTCGCGAATGGTCAACGGCAGGCGGCGTCCACCCACGGCAATGTCGCGACCGCGCGAGATTTTTTGCACCGGTTTCCGGCTGCTTTTTGTAAATCCGAACATGGGCGTACTTTAAGTGATTCTTGTCGGCAAAAATATTGGTAAATGTATTGTCAGGCCAGTTCAGGGCCAGGGCAGTTCACGGGCAGTTCAGGGCCAGGGCAGTTCAGGGCCAGGGCAGTTCACCCTCAAACGCGAAACGGCGCCGAATTGGCGCCGTCTACCTTCGTGGTGTGCCTGGGAGGCGTATCAGTCAAGATTGATTACGTCTGGCCGATCTTTGTCAGCCTTGCGTCTGGCCATGAAGCGATCAAATTCCTTCTGATCCTTGGCGCGGCGAAGTTCGCGGACATAGTCATCGAATTCTTCGCGTGCTTCTTCAAGCTTGCGGCGCTCCTCATCAAGGCGATCCAGTTCTGCCGAACGCCAATCGTCAAAGGCCACATTTCCCGTGCGTGCATGTGTTGATCCGCGCGTCGCGCGCTTGCAGCCGGAGAAGACGTCATCGGTTGCCCGGTTGACATCACGTTTGAACCCGTCAAGCCGATCACCCCAGATAATATAGGCAAGCATCGCCAGACCCAGAGGCCAGAATACGACAAAGCCAAGAACCATCATCGCGATCGTGAGGGGGGTCCATGCCGGACGCAGCATTGCAGTATTGGTCATCAATTACCCCTTGTTAAAACAGACGGCAGACATTGCCGCTTACACTATTTGATGTGGGGGTAAATGGTCAGGATTCAAGAAATGTGACACATCACATTTTTTAAGTCATTGATAATAAAGAAAAATATAAATTTATATTTGTATCGAGAAAAGCTTGAAATCGTCTGCACGAAACCAGTGTCCCCGCAGTGCATGCAACACTGCGGCCGGGGTTTTCACCCGATTGGACCAAATACGTAAGGTTTCATTTCGGTTCAGGCGGACTTTACCAGGCGTGGTTTGTCCGGTGCACCGTTCTTTCCGGCCTTTGCAGCAGGGGCAGATTTTTTGCCGGGTGATGTTTCCGTGCTGTGCGTAACCATGAAGTCCAGGATACGCGGCGCAATCTCGGAGCGGAACCGTGAACCGTTGAACACGCCATAATGGCCGACTTTCGGCTGCATGTAATGGGCCCGCATGTCTTCTGGAATGTGTGTACATATATCGTGTGCTGCCCGTGTCTGGCCGACACCGGAAATATCGTCGTTCTCGCCTTCCACGGTCAGCAACGCCACGTTGCGGATGGCCGATGGATCGACCAGTTCGCCGCGGTGCATGTATTCGCCCTTCGGCAAGGCATGTTTGATGAAGACGACATCCACAGTCTGCAGATAGAATTCAGCTGTCAGATCCATCACGGCGAGATATTCATCGTAGAATTCCCGGTGTTTCTCAGCCGAATCGCCGTCATTTTCAATGAGGTGCTGATAGAAGTCCTTCTGCGCGGTCATATGTTTGTCGAGATTCATTGACATGAAGCCGGACAATTGCAGAAACCCCGGATAGACCTCGCGCATGAAACCCGGCTGGGGCCAGGGCACCTGCATGATGACATTGTCGCGAAACCATTCGATCGGCTTTTCTTCGGCCAGCTTGTTGACGGCGGTCGGGTTGATGCGTGTATCAATCGGGCCGCCCATCAATGTCATGGAGCGCGGCGTATTCGGGTTGCCACGTGTTTCCATCAGGGCGATGGCGGCCAGAACCGGTACGGAGGGCTGGCACACCGCCATCACATGGGTGTCCGGGCCCAGCACGTCCAGCATCTCGATAATATAGTCGACACAATCGTCCAGATCGAAGCTACCGTCGCTTTTGGGGACCATGCGGGCATCGACCCAGTCGGTGATATAGACGTCGGCGCTGGGCAACAGGGTTTCCACAGTGCCGCGCAGCAGGGTTGCATAATGGCCGGAAATGGGGGCCACCACCAGGATTTTGGGATCATTGCGCTGCTCTTTGATCAGAGCGCGATGGAAGTGGATAAGGTTGCAGAAGGGCTTTTTCCAGACCACTTCTTCGCGAACCGGAATAGTCTGGAAATTCACTGTGGTCTCGTCAAGTCCGAATGCGGGCTTGGAATAACGCCGTGTCGTGCGCTCAAACACTTCAAGTCCGGCGGACATGGCGCGCCCGACAGGCGTTTCTGCCATCGGGTTCAAAGGGTGCGTATAGACCATTCGCATGGCGTCGGCGGCAATCCGCCAAGGCGACATTGCCGCATGATTCAATTCATAAAGCTGGTAAAACATCAGGAGAACCTTTGGCAGAGAGGCCGAACAAGTGTTGCGGCCTGCTGCCGCAGTCGGCTGTCATCTCGTGAAATTGTGCAACGCGGTGTCATTGCGTCGCAGCCTAGCAGTTTTTTGCTGCGACGCAACAGGAACATGTCTCTTATGTGACAGCAACAGGACAATGCGCAAGGGGTTTGCATGCTCTTGCACGTCGGCAATGGCCTTTGGCTGAAAGCTGATCGGCACCATATGATGATCAGCTCTGCGGTCAAACCGCCATCCGACGCCCCGGTAGGCGGGCAGGATTGACCCGCCCGTCCTTGGCAAGCCCTTTGGCTATTCGGCAGTCTGCGGCGCTATCTTGTCCTGTGTTTTCAGGTCAAAGTCCGAGGCGTCGTGGCGCTCATGGAGCTGTTGTTCGAGCGGTCCCCAGGTGCGGTTCACCATGCGACCGCGTTGCACTGCCGGGCGTGCGAGAATGTCGTCTGTCCAGCGGCGCAGGTTTTTGTAAGACTCGACCTGCAGGAATTCCCCTGCCCCATAGGCATCGCCCATCGCAAGATTGCCGTACCAGGGCCAGGTGACCATATCGGCAATTGTGTATTCGTCACCACCAAGGAAACGGTTTTGCGCCAATTCCCGGTCAAGCACATCCATCTGGCGTTTCACTTCCATGGTGAAGCGGTTGATTGGATATTCGAATTTTTCCGGTGCATAGGCGTAGAAATGGCCGAAACCGCCGCCCAGATAGGGGGCCGATCCCTGCAACCAGAAAAGCCAGTTCAGGGCTTCCGTGCGATGGGCCGCATCCTTTGGCAGGAAATGACCGAATTTCTCTGCAAGATACAGGAGGATCGCGCCGGATTCGAACACGCGGCTGCCGGTACCCGTGTCAAACAGTGCGGGGATTTTGGAGTTCGGATTGATGGCCACAAACCCGGACGAAAACTGTTCGCCATCGCCGATCCGAATCAGATGGGCGTCATATTCCGCACCGGTTTCGCCCAGTTCCAACAGCTCTTCGAGCATGATCGTGACCTTCTGGCCATTGGGTGTGCCGAGGGAATAAAGCTGCAGCGGATGCTTGCCGCGCGGCAGTTCAGCCTCATGCGTGGCGCCGGCGATCGGGCGGTTGATCTTTGACCAATTGCCGCCATTCTCGCTGTCCCAGGTCCAGACCTTGGGCGGCTCATAGGTAGTTGTCTCAGTCATCATGGTTTCCCTAGTTGGTGTTTGGGGCAGGTCCCTGTGACGGGCCTGCTTCTTCGTTTAAGAAAATGTGAGGCCTAAATCCGCAATTGCTCAAGCTCTCTGGCCATGTCTTCAGCCAGATTCAAGATCTCATCTTGCGGTGTTCCCTGATGCAATTCGAACCGCAAAGCCGTGACATTCGCCTGAAAGCGCCTGGCCAAACGGTTGCTGTCTGCGTCGGCAGGCAACTCGCCCAGGGCTTTGGCCCGGTCAAAGGTGGCAGCAAAATCGCTGCGGATTTGACCAAGATATTCCTGGGTCTTTTGTGCGATCACCGGATCCGTGCTGCGCGTATCCACCAGTGATTTTGTCAACATGCATGCCTGCCGGGCGGTGTCGCCCTGTGACAGCCGGGCATAGGATCGTAAATGTTCGCCAAGGCCGGCCAGTGGAGAAGATGCCTGTTGCAATTGCGTGCGCAGCCGGGCGCGCGCGGTTTTGAAATAGTGTTCCAAGGACAATAGATACAGGTTTTCCTTGCTGCAGAATGCCGCATAAATGCTGCCTGGCTTCATATGAAGCGTGGCCTCAAGGTCTTTCAGAGACGTCGCATGATAGCCCTTGTCCCAGAACAGGGACATGGCGGCATCAAGTGCGATTTCTCGATCATAGGGTGCGGCACGAACCATTGTCTCAGTCCTGCATATCTGCCAGCTGGTTGAGGATGCTGGTGTAATTGTCGACGCCTTGCGCACCGGTGACAAGGTGGCGGCGGTTGAAAACCATCGCCGGGACGCCCTGAATGCCCTGGCTCGTCCAGAATTTCTCGGCTTCGCGCACCACCGGTGCAAAACGCTGGTCGGCCAGCACTGCCAGCGCCTCGTCTCTGTCGAGCCCGATTTCGGATGCCACATCGGCAAGAACATTGTCATCCGACAGGTTGCGCCCGTTGGTGAAATGGGCGGTGAAAAGCGCCATCTTCAGGTCGTGTTTGCGACCGAAGCCATCCGCCCAATGCAAAAGCTGATGGGTGTTGAAGGTGTTGTGCATGTGCGAGTCTGCTGAAAAGCGAAAGTCAAAACCGAGCTCGGTTCCAAGCGCTGCCAACTGAACACGGCTCTGTTCGGATTGTTCGGGCGTCGTGCCGTATTTCTCGGTGATATGCTCGCGCAGGTTCTGGCCTTCAGGTGGCATGGCCGGGTTCAGTTCGAATGGATGCCAATGCACTTCATGGGCGGTGCCTGTAGCTTCGAGCGCCTTTGCAATCTGGCGGTATCCGACGATACACCAGGGGCAGACCACATCCGACACAATGTCGATGCGCAAGGGTTCGGCTTTGCTATTCATGATGTCTCCATAGGTGTTCGGCTTGCCTTTCAAGCGCTACAGCGTCAACACGTAAACTGTTTCCAGGCATACGGGTGAGCCTCTTCATGCCAACCATATGGTGTTTTTGAGCGATCACTCAATGCTTTTCCAAAAAAATACACGAAATTTCAGGTCAAATGACAGGGGCAAGCCGCAAGGTCCGAAAGGATGTCCACGCGCAGGGGCTGGATTGCCGGAGTGGTCGCCCACCCCGGCAATTTGCTATTCAGCGGCGATGGCTGATTTCCTTTGCCAGGCAAACTTTTGGAACACTTGGTCGACAGGGGTTTTTGCAAAGTGGTTGGTGTAGTTGGACATCAGCTTTTGCGCCGCTCCCAGAATGATTTCGAGGATGTTGGTTTCAGTAAAGCCGGCGTCGAGAAATGCCTGGGTATCGGCGTCAGACACGAATCCACGGTCACGGAGCATCACCAAAGTGAATGTGCGCAGTGCTTCGAGCTTGGCTGTCGGCAGGGGCGTCTCGTCGCGCAGAGCTTCGGTAATGGCATCGTCGACCTTCATCATCTTTGCAATTCCCGTGTGGGCGGGCACGCAATAGTGGCAGTTGTTTTCGACGTTGATGGTTTGCCAGACAACGGTTTTCTCTTCATCGGTCAGCGTGGTCGCCATGAACTGCTGGTGGGCAAAATTATAGGCGGCCAGCAAAGGTGGCGCGTCGGCCATTGTGCCATGCAGGCCGGGAATGCGACCGTTGTTTTTAAGCGAGGTTTCCAGAAGTGGCTTACCGGCTTCGGGGGCGGATTCGATTGTGTGGATCGGGAAGTTTGCCATGGTGTGTCCTTTCAGGCGCGATTTTCGTGTTCGATGGCACACACATAGGTATCTTTGAGCGATTGCTCAAATAAATAATTGAGTGATCACTCAAACGTGAGGCCGGACACTCTAACGTTGCAAACAGCTGGAGTCTGATTGTGGTCGTAACAAAGTTATCAGGACTTGGATCACCACGGACCTGAACAAGCCGAGCAAGAAAGTGCGCGTCAAGGGGCATTGCTGACCAAGCCCGCCGCGCCGGTTCTGGAAGATTGGCCGGAGGAACCCGCAATGGGAATTGATCGGGTCCTACCCGTCATGTCATCGGCAATGGCCGTTGATTGATTGTTGGGTGACTGGGGCCGATCTCATATTGAGTCGGATGAGATCGACCACGTTCAGGAAACAGCGCTTTTGCACAAAACGCGCTCAACGCTGAAAACTGAAAACGCGAAATCCTTCAAGCTGTCCTGAGCCGTGCAGTTTTATGCAATTGCCTGCAGTCCATCAGAAATCCAGATTGGCGACATTCAGGGCATTTTCCTGGATGAAATCGCGCCGCGGCTCCACTTCATCTCCCATCAGGCGGGAAAACAGGCTGTCGGCATCGGTGGCGTCATTGACCTTGACCTGCAGAAGGGTGCGATCATTGGGATCAAGTGTGGTTTCCCACAATTGGTCGGCATTCATCTCGCCCAGACCTTTGTAACGCTGCATGGACAGACCCTTGCGACCACTGGAAAAAACCGCATCAAGCAAGGTTATCGGGCCTGCTACCGCTGTGAAATCATCCTTGCGCCGCAATTTGGCAGGTCCCGCATAGACTTCCTGCAGCCGCTCGAACATCTGGTCCATACGTCTTGCATCGGCAGATCCGATCAGACTGGCATCAATCAGATGGGATTCCTTCACGCCGCGCACGGTGCGCTCCAGGCGCAACCCGCCGTCATCATTGATACTGCCTTCCCAGCCCTGCTCTGTCTCTTCCGAAATCAGATCCAGCCGCTGCGCCACCTCAGTGGCTTTCGCCAGCGCCTTGTCCTTGTCATTCATCAGTTCAAGATTGAGAGCGCCGACAATGGCAGCCTGTTCGACCATGGCGCGATTGTAACGCGAATGCAGCCCGTCAATGAGCTGTCGCAGCTTCAATGCATCGCCGACGACGCTGCGCAGATCCGCACCGGTACGCACTTCGCCATTTTGCGTTTCAAGTGATGCTTCCTCCAGACCGTTGCCGATCAGATACTCTTCCAGCGCCTTCTCATCCTTGAGATATTGCGAGGATTTGCCGCGTGAAACCTTATAAAGCGGCGGCTGCGCAATATAGAGGTGGCCGCGCTCCAGCAGCTCCGGCATCTGCCGAAAGAAGAAGGTCAACAGCAGAGTGCGGATATGGGCGCCATCGACATCGGCATCGGTCATGATGATGATCTTGTGGTAGCGCAATTTGTCCGCGTTGAATTCGTCCTTGCCGATGCCCGTGCCAAGCGCGGTGATCAACGTGCCGATTTCCTGACTGGAAAGCATTTTGTCAAAACGTGCCCGCTCCACATTGAGGATCTTGCCGCGCAGTGGCAGGATGGCCTGATTTTCGCGCGAACGTCCCTGTTTTGCCGAGCCGCCAGCCGAATCACCCTCCACCAGGAATATTTCGGACTTTGCCGGATCCCGTTCGGAACAATCGGCCAGTTTGCCTGGCAGGGATGCAATATCCAGAGCGCCCTTGCGGCGGGTCAGTTCACGGGCTTTTCGCGCCGCTTCGCGGGCTGCAGCTGCTTCAACAACCTTGCCGACAAGGATCTTGGCTTCCTTGGGATGTTCTTCCAGCCACTGGCTGAGTGTGGCATTGACAAGGCTTTCCACGACAGGCCGGACTTCGGATGAAACCAGCTTGTCCTTGGTCTGTGAGGAGAACTTCGGATCGGGCACTTTCACCGAAAGCACGGCGGTCAGGCCTTCGCGGCAATCATCGCCGGTCAGCGACACTTTTTCCTTTTTGGTCAGGCCGGAGCGCTCTCCGTAGCTGACGATCTGTCGGGTCAGGCCGGCGCGGAACCCGGCCATGTGGGTGCCGCCATCGCGTTGGGGAATATTGTTGGTAAAACACAGGACATTCTCGTGGTAACTGTCATTCCACCACATGGCGACGTCCACTGTGGTGCCGTCTTTTTCACCTGAAATGGCAATGGGCTCTTCAACCAGCGCCTTTTTGTTGCGGTCGAGATATTTGACGAAGGCCTGAATGCCGCCCTCATAGGCCAGCTCGGTTTCCTTGACGTCCGAGTGCCTCTTGTCGGTCAGCAGAATACGCACACCTGAATTGAGGAATGCCAGTTCACGCAGCCTGTGCTCCAGTGTGCCATAGTCGAATTCTGTCATGGTGAAGGTGTCGGTGGACGGCAGAAATGTCACTTCCGTTCCTGTTTCATCACCGGCGTCACCAATTGTCTTGAGCGGTCCATCGGAAACACCATGGGTGAAACTCATCTGATGGATTTTACCCTTGCGGCGGATCGTCAGGTTCAATGACACGGAAAGTGCATTGACCACGGACACGCCAACACCATGCAGACCACCGGAGATCTTGTAGGAATTCTGGTCGAATTTTCCGCCGGCATGGAGCTGCGTCATGATCACTTCGGCAGCCGAAATACCCTCTTCGGTATGGATATCGGTGGGGATGCCGCGACCATTGTCGGTAACCGTGCAGGAGCCGTCCGGATTGAGTGTTACGGTCACCAGGGTCGCATGGCCTGCAAGCGCCTCATCAATGGCGTTGTCGACAACCTCATAAACCATGTGATGCAGGCCGGAGCCGTCATCCGTATCGCCGATATACATGCCAGGGCGCTTGCGCACCGCATCCAGACCTTTCAGAACCTTGATGGAATCAGCGCCATATTCCGCGTTTTCGGGAGCCGCTGCCGGGCTTTCGTTTTCGGGCATGTCGCTCATTGTGCTGTATTCTTTCCTGAAGGAATGTCCGCAGCATGATCCCCTGGCGAATCACGCGCGCTTTATCTCGGAAATATAGTGATTTTCACAGGGAAATCCAACTTTACGCTAGCTTTATTCAACGGCGGTGCACAAGCAGCAAATGCCCCAGAGCATGGATTAACCATTGGTCTGCCCCAATCTGCGCCTATATTAAGACCAGAAGAGGTTTCAGCCATGGATGCATTCGTCGAGCCGTTTACACCGCCCGCCCCAAAGCCGCGCACAAAACCGCCCGGTCGGCTGGAAGCAATCCGCATTGTTCACCGCAATCCGATCGAATTGTGGGGGGAGCTTGTTTACACCAAACCATGGATTTTCGCGTCTCTGTTCAATGAACGCATGCTGCTTGCCAATGAGCCCGGACTGATCAAACATGTTCTGGTCGACAATGCATCAAACTATGAGATGGGAAAAATCAGGCAACTGGTCTTGCGCCCCATCCTGCGCGATGGCCTGCTGACGGCCGAAGGCGATGTCTGGAAGCGCTCGCGCAAGGCTGTCGCACCGGTTTTCACACCGCGCCACGCACAGGGTTTCGCGCAGCAGATGCTCAAGCGGACCGAAACATTTTCCAGCCGTTTCAGCGGCAATGGCGATGTTCATGAAATGGCTCAGGAAATGACTGAGCTGACCTATCAGATTCTGGCCGTGACGCTTTTTTCAGACCAGATTTCCGCCTCGACCGAAGACTTCGGGCACCGGGTGGAGCGCCTGCTTGAAACCATGGGCAGGGTCGATCCGTTCGACCTGCTCAAGGCGCCGCAATGGCTGCCGCGACTCAGCCGCATTCGCGGACACCGGGTGCTGGGCTATTTCCGCAAGATCGTATCCGATACGGTTCAGCAGCGCATAGACCTCATGGCAGGCGATCCGCAGGGCGTGCCTGAGGATTTTCTGACGCTTTTGCTGCGCCAGCAAAAACCCGGCGGCCTGACCCGTGGCGAGGTGGAAGACAATATCATCACATTCATCGGCGCCGGCCATGAAACAACGGCCCGGGCGCTGGGCTGGACACTCTACTGCCTGGCCAATGCGCCGCAGGAGCGCGAGCGGGTCGAGATGGAAATTGATGCGGTGCTGGCATCCGAACCCGATCCGGTAAAATGGCTTGATCTCATGCCCTATACGCGCGCTGCCTTTGAGGAGGCGATGCGTCTTTATCCGCCGGCGCCTTCCATCAGCAGGGCGGCCATCAAGGATGATCAGTGGGGGGATGCAAAAATTTCCGCCGGGACGACGGTGTTGGTCATGCCCTGGACATTGCATCGCCACAGGCTTTTGTGGCAGCAGCCCGATGCTTTCATGCCGGCGCGTTTTCTTCCCGCCAATCGCGGCACGATCGGGCGGTTTCAGTATTTGCCCTTCGGGGGTGGCCCGCGTGTATGTATCGGCGCGACCTTTGCGCTGCAGGAGGCCGTGATAGCACTGGGGGTTCTAATGCGCCGTTTTCGCTTCGATTGTACGCAAGATACAAACCCATGGCCGGTCCAGAAACTGACGCTTCAACCCGATGGTGGGCTGCCCATGCGTGTAACGGCGCGATGAGGCCTTGACCCAGGTCCACATGAACTCAGGCCCACTTGACCCCAAGCCCACGTGACTTCAGGTGAAGACGATGGATTTTGAAGGGATAGGAGAGTGAGTGTCTAGCGGGTCTTGTTCTCGACCGAACATGTATTGATGCCATAGGCGCTGTTGCAGGCGACATCGCTGCTCTGTCCGGCACCTGGCGCCAGAAAAGCCGCGGCAAGAATGACTGCGCCAGCCAGGATGAACGATGAAAAAATCGTTCGGCCCATCACCTTCTGTTCCGTCATAGTTCCCTCAGTATGTTCTTGTTTTAACGCTGACGATCCCGCCAACAGTCATCTGTTGCATGATGACGCAGTGGTCATCACGGCAATCTAGCAGCCATTTCCTAATGATTTGTGAGGGCATTTAACAAGTGTCTCGCGCACTTTCAATGTTTCATTTGTTAAAATTACAAATACATGCCCAAACCGCGATAAATCATGTCCAGGGCAAGAACAGTCAGCACTATTTTCAGTAATCTGCGGAAAATCCTCTCAGGCAGGCGGTGCAAAATGTGTGAACCGCACAATGTTCCGACAAACCCGCTCAAGATCATTGCACCTATCAGCGGCAACCAGGGCCAGAAAACAAACCCCACAATGGCAAAGCCGATGATTTTGAAGCCGTGCTGGGCGCTCATGATGGCTGCGAGCGTTCCGACCAGAACCTGCCGATTGTTGAAACTGTTGGAAAGCAAGGCCGCATTGATCGGGCCTGTAGCGCCAAAAAACATGCCAAGGAAAGTGGTGATGGCGCCGATCAGCGCAAAACTGCTGTGCTTGACCGCAGCAAGCCGTTTGAGCGGTACCCAGACAGACAGGATGACGAACAGGCCAAGACCCGATAGCAGGATGCTGTTTGGCAGGCGAACGGCAATCGCGGCACCGACGGCCGCACCGATGAAGGCGCCGATGGAAAATGCGGCAAAGCGGACCCAGTCCACATGGTGGCGCAGCACGCCGGTTCTGCCGATATTGGAGCCAAACTGGACAGCTCCATGAACCGGTATCAGCGCGGCGGCCGGCACGACATAAGACATCAAGGCAATCATCACCATGCCGCCGCCGATTCCCGCCGAGGCGGTCAGCAGGGATGTCAGGGAGCTTGCGGCAATCAGCAATATTGCCTGAAGCGGCGTGACGGCGCCCGGCAGAAGCTGTGCGACAAAGTCAAAAATGCCGCTCAGGCCGGCTGGTCCTTGGTAAATTGTCCCGCTGGACGAAAGCGAACCAGATAGGATGGCAAAATTGCTTCCAGTGTCGTTGCCTCAATGCCCATCCCTGCAAGGGTGCGGCCTTCGCTCTGCGCCGCCTCGGACACAAGATTGTCTTCTTGCAGAAGAATGACCTGGTCCTTCGTCAGCGGTGGATCCACCAGAGGTATCAGCGACAGGGCGCTGCCGAGAAATTTTGCCACAGACCAGGGAACCGAGATCAATACCCGTTTGCGTGCGATGGTCTCCAGCATGAATTCCATGCACTGTTTGAAGCTCAGAACCTCGGCGCCGCCAAGTTCCCATATTTTTCCGCTCTCGAGCACCCCATCAGCGCTTTTGGCGATGGCTTCGGCAACATCTGCCACATAGACCGGCTGAAACCGCGTTTCCCCACCGCCAATCAGCGGGAGAAAAGGCGAAAAGCGCGCCATTTCGGCAAATTTGTTGAAAAATTCGTCTTCCGGACCAAAAATGATGGATGGGCGAATGATGGTTGCATCGGGTAAAATGTGCCGAACCGCATCTTCTCCGAGCCCCTTGGTGCGGGCATATTGCGATTCGCTCTCACTGTCTGCGCCAATGGCGGAAACATGCGTCAGTGTGACCTTGCGTGCGCGACAGGCTTCTGCAACGGCGCGCGCGCCAAAATCCTGAACATTGTCAAAATTGTTGCGGCCCTTTTCAAACAACACACCAACCAGATTGATGACATGATCCGACCCATGCACGGCGCGATCCACCGATGCGCGATTGCGCAGGTTTGCCTGAACTGCGGCGATCTGGCCAACATTGCCCATTGGCTGCAGAAATCCCGCGAGATCGGGACGACGCACCGCCACCCGGATATTGTAACCGCGGCGTGCCAGTGCCCGAACAACATGGCGACCGACAAATCCGGATCCGCCAAATACTGTTACAAGCTTCGGTACGTTGCTCTTTGTCATGCTCGTCTCCACGATCAATAGGCTTATTTACCGTTACATAGCCAAAGTGGCCAACAAGGTGAAGTACCAGATATGCGGCATTTCGCAACTATTGTGTCATTCACACCCTCGCGGTGAAATGATTTGCCTGCAATCGCACCAGGCAAGGTGACGCATCGGGCTGCTCAGCCCTTTTTGTGCACTGCCGGGACCATGCAGGGTTTCTGGGTTGTTGCAGCCTTATTGTCGCCCGCTGTCAGCAATCCCAGGAGATTGAGTGGCAATGTGGCGATTTCCTCTGCGGCCCGTCCAACGACACCCTGTTTGAGGGTGATGGACGGGTGCGACAAGGCGCCACCCACATGAAATGGCGACACGATATCAACCAGCTGCTTCAGTTTCGGGGCCGGTTGAAAATCCATATCAATCGTATCGTTGCGCATATCCACTGTGCCCTTGCCGACGACCTTTACACTTTCGGTTTCAAAGGCCATGGCATTGGTTGCGCCTTTGCCGTCCTTGAATTGCAAGGGCATGTCGGCGCAGACCAGTTTGACGTTGTGTTTGTCGGTCCGGGTGGCCAGCCATGTGACCAGATTGAGGCCAGTCAGATCAATCAGGTCGGTCTTGACCGAACCATCCCGCAGGGCAACGTTGATTTCACCGCTGAGGGTTTTCAAAAATGGGTCGACGCTGCTTCCGCTGCCGGAAATATCAAATCGTGTGGTCAAATTTCCGGTGAGCATTTGCGCGACCTCCAGCGCACCAAGCAGGTTACCGATCGGCAGTTCCGAAACCCGACCGGATGACTTTGTCTGTGGTGTCTTTGTCGTCAAATCGATGGTTGTATTTGCATGGATCGTTCCGCCAAGAAACGAGACCCGAAAGGGATCCAGCCTGGCGATCCTGTTTGCATAGATCAATCGTCCGTCCAATTGGCCGACACTCTCGCCGGACCCGCTGATTTTGCCAACCTTCAAGGTCAGGTCGGCGCCAATCTCACGCGACAATGTGGCCTCCAGATCGACGGTCTTGTTTTCCCGCCCGATCTGCAGACGCGGCAGACCGGAGAGTGCCCGCATATCACGCAAATACAGCAGGTCGGAACTGACGGTGCCGATGATGTGAGGTTTCTGGTCCCGCAGCACACCTTCAAACGTGCCTGAGACGGTCGTCTTGCCGGCGGTGACACGACCATTGACCTTCGGTTCGCCGTTTCCGAGCGTGGCCTGGCCTGCAAATGTCAGAGGACCCTTGAAGTCCGATTTCTGGTCCAGTGCGGCAGAAAAGGCTGCGACCTGCGGAATGGCAAGATTGATATCGAGCCGCATGTCCTTGTGCGCATCGGCGTCACCCGCCTTTTGCTCAAGGGTCATGTTGATCAGTTTGCTGTCGGTAACAGAGGCTTTCAGCGCCTTGATTGCCAGGCTGCCGTCGGCGTCGTCAATGGACATGGTGCCCTGCAAGCGTCCGAGTTCAGCGGCCTTTTTTGCATTGTACCCTTGGAAAAAACCCGCAGTCTCGATATCGAGTTTGCCCTGCAGCGAAATCCCGCTGAACTGCAGCAGGTTGGTGATATCGCCTGTAATATCCAGTGTGCGTGCATCCGGCGGTCCGTTCAGGACATGGATTCCCAGCACTTCAAGCCTGCCTTTGGGATCTCTTGCAATGCTGCGCACTGATATCGGGCCGATGTCCTTGAGTTCGGCGGCTACAAGATCGGTATGAAGGACCAGTTGTTCCAGCTTCAAGTCGCTGGCGCTGCCCTTTATGCGGCCGTTGAAATCCTTCAATCCCAGATCGAAAGTCGTGTTTTGCGCCAGTGTCCTGGCGATCTTTTCGGGCAATTTTCCTTGAAAAGACAGATCAATTCCCTGCAGCGCATTGACATCCGATACCTGGCCGGAAAAATCCAGCAAAGCGCCGTCTTTGCTGGTGGCGGCAGCATCGATCATCTGCGCTCGCAAGTTGTTTACCGGTCCGGAAACATGCGCCTTGAAATGCCCCTTTCCCTCAATCACCCGGGCCAATTGCAAGGTATCGAGAAGATCGCCAAGGGATTGCGCCTGAGAATCAATCTTCAGATCGATGGCCGCTATCTCAGCCGATGTATTGAGTGAACCCGACAGGCCGATTGTTGAGCCGGGAAAATCAAGCGAAAGAGCCAGCGCACGCTGCGCAGTTCCTTTCGCCGCGCCTATGGAGCCCTTCAGCGCCAGAGCGGCCGCATTATATGTACCCTTGCCGAGGACCTGGATAGCCGTTCCATCATCTGCACTGTGAAAGTCGAGATGATCGATTGTGATGCTTTCATTCCAACCATATTGCGCATCATGGATGTCGATGGTCATATTGCGAAGAACAAAATCTTCGGAGACCGGGTTGTTCAGGAAGCCTGACAGCAACTTGCTGATTTGCTTGATTTGAAGCAGATCATCGTCGGGTATCTGTCTGTCGGCGGCAAATATGTCGAGGCGCGCTCCATCAAGTGCAAATGCCTTGACGACAATTTGTCCGGCAAATGCTGAAGCCGCAGCAAAGGTAATGCCGATCGTGTCAATTTTTTGAGCCTTGGCGGCAGGTCGCGCCGGATCCTTGACGATGACATCGGTCGCCTTGATGCTGATATTGCGGCCGATATTGACAGCAACGTCTCCATTGACCGTCACCTGCTGATGCAGCATCTCAGTCAGATAGTCTTCGGCGCTTGCCCGGCGCCAATCGGCAAAGGGTGAACCAAATATCACCATTGTCGCGCTGCCAATCAAAAGCAATAGGATGACGAGCAATCCCACAGACAGTCGGCGCATGTCTTTCAATCCCTGTTTGAGCTGTCTTGATCTAACATATTGATCATTAACAGTCTCAGCCCGGGCCTGATGCCAGCGGGAATTTCCTCTTCGAAGCGTTGGCGGATTGCTGGCGAAGCATCAGCCAAGGGCAATTCGGCAAAACCGTGTTTGCGGTAGAAAGGCGCATTGAAGGCAACGTCACGAAACGTCGAAAGCAGGCAGGCCCGGAGCGCATTCTGCCGGCCATGGCTGATGATGGCGCGCAAAAGGGCTGATCCGACACCACGGCGACCATGATCGGGCGCAACAGAGAGTTCGCGGACAAAGAGATCGTCGCCGACCCGGTCAGCGGCGATAAATCCAACTGCCAGACCTTGCCGATGGCAGGCGACGATGACAGTACACCCCGATAACATGGCAACAAATTGCGCCAGAGGCAGGGAGGGTCTGTCGGCAATGGCGGCAATATCCGCCACGGCGATCGTTGTGAATAGACCAGCGGCCTGCCGGTCTATTTCGTGCAGGCAGCTCTCTTCACCGTGGACCATGGACCGCAGTTGATAGAGTATCCGTTGTGATCAAGCCATTTTTTCGTTCCATTTTCTCTGGTCTCTG
>JARGOF010000062.1 GCA_029212415.1 Rhizobiaceae bacterium
AAAACCCGGAGATGCCGTGGATGTAATAAGCTACACCACGCCACGGGACACGATCGGTTCAATTTTACAATTCAAATATCGGGAAACGATCCCCGGCGCTGCAGTATCTGCAGTCTGGCCCCTCTGCTCTTTTGATTGTTTTAGAGCTGTGGATGTAACCGTTATGTCTTGAAAGTGGTGCAGGCCAGAGAGGTTCCAAATATGCCGCAATAATCACAAAATTACACAATCACACGAACGAGTTATAGTTAGAAAGACTGGGGACCGCAGATAAGTTTTCCGCCATACCCGCAGCCATCAAATTCAAGCCAAAAATGTTTTTACAAGTCCAGTCCGATGTGATCAGTGCCAATAATAGGAAAAGGTTGATCCAAAATATCATAGCACATGGCTTGGTCCAGATTAACATTCCTGAAAAATGATGGTGGTTACGGATTTGGGCATATGGAAGCAGAATTAGTCAGTGCTAGGTGCCTATTATCCACTGATTTCTCATAGTTTCGAAAGACATTTCCCCGCAACCTAAGCCTGTTCAATTGCTGAATTGACGGCGAGAGGACAGTCAAGTCTGGGCACACCTGATGACTTCGACCAATCTGTCGCAGAGGTAATCCCATTCATTGTCTTCACGCGCCAGATAATCCGCCAGTATCCGGTCTCTGTTATGCTCCATTTCAGGGACATTGCAATCATCCAGCAGGTAGGCCAGGTTCTCTTTCATTTTCTGTCCTTTACGCGGATCATAACTCCAGACAGTTTGCGGGAATCCGTAGCCATCCCACCAGTCTTCATGTCCGGCAATCAGAAAGCCCTGGGTGAGAAACTCAAGTATGTTGGCGGGACCGGTTTCCGAATAGGACCCGGAAAAAACGATATTGTATTTTTTGGTAAACCGCCTCATGGACAGGGGATTGTTCTTGTTGACCCAGTTGACCACACTAAACTCCCGGCCCTGCCGGTAGCCCATCTCCAGTAAGAGATCGATTGCTGCCTGCGAGGATTTGCGCCAATCCTTGTGATAAACCATCATGCGATGGCGTGACATAAATCCATTGCGGTTGAACTTTTTTTTCGGAATGCGTCTGAATCGCTGCTTGTCGATCGGATGCGGGGCAACGACATAATTGCCACCTACCAACTGTTTGAAATGCTCGACATGGCCACAGGTCTCCGGGTCGCCGGATCTCAGTTTTCCCAGGGCAACATCATTGGATAATACGCAATACCCAGCGGCGCGTTTCAACAATGGTTCGAGCGCACGCAAATCATCCACCGGGGCATCTATACCAAATTTGCCAAAAGTTGGGCTCGACCATCTGGCCGGAATGAGTGTGTCGTTCTCGACACCAATTATTCTGTTTGTGTGATGATAGTTGTTGTTGGGCAGGCAAGTCACCAAGAGGTCGCGACTTTTGACCGGGGCTTTTTCCTTCCATTTCACAAACTCGACATTTTGCCGGCCGAGCCGATTCACTAACCCCCAATAGACGTGGTGGGACAATTGCCCGTGCCAGTGTACTTTTCGTGGAAAGTGGTTCGGCAGTTTTGGAAATGAAACGTAAATCATGGATCGGATGACTATCACGGCAGCAGAAAGGATGCACTGGGGCAGAGCGAATTATGCAATCCCACAAATGATTTTCATTACGGAAAGATGATTTATTTTTGAAAGAAAATGCAAAAGTCTATAGGCAAAAAATAAGTTTCTTGAACCGGTCAGGACTTCTCCAGGTTCTTTCTGAATGGCCCATGCTGGCGCAGGATTTTGCCCATGCGGTCAACATCATCGCGCTCGTGTTCCAGGTAATCTGCCACTGCATTTCTGAGGCCAGGATGGGTGATGTAGTGAGCCGAGTGTGTGGTGACAGGCAGATAACCGCGTGACAGCTTGTGTTCTCCCTGGGCGCCGGCTTCCACCGTGCTCAGGCCGTTGGCAATCGCAAAATCGATGGCCTGGTGATAACAGACCTCGAAATGCAGGAACGGGTGATCTTCCACACAGCCCCAATGCCTGCCATAAAGCGTATCGGAGCCGATGAAATTGATCGCGCCGGCAATGTAGCGGCCATTGCGCTTTGCCATGACGAGCAGAATGTCCTGCGACATGCGCTGAGAGATGAGGGAAAAGAATTCCCTGGTCAGATAGGGCCTTCCCCATTTTCGCGAGCCGGTATCGACATAGAATGTGTAGAATGTGTCCCAGACGGTTTCAGTCAGGTCAGATCCTGTCAGCCAGTCGATGGTGATGTCATTTTCAACGGCGTTTCGGCGTTCCTTTTTCAGCGCCTTGCGTTTTCGTGATGCCAGGGTTTCCAGAAAATCACCGTATTGTTCGTATCCGGGATTGTGAAAATGGAACTGCTGATCCTTGCGAAGAAGGTATCCGTGATCGGCAAAAATGGAGATTTCGTCTGCCGGTATAAATGTGGCGTGGGCCGAGGACAGGCCATTGCGGTCCGTCAGCGTCTTCAGCCCTTGAACCAATGCACCGCGCACCGCGAGAGGGTTGGGTTGCCGGGTGGCCAAGAGGCGTGGCCCTGTTGCCGGGGTAAAGGGCACACAGGATTGCAGTTTTGGATAATAATGGCCGCCTGCACGCTCAAAGGCATCGGCCCAACCATGGTCGAATACATATTCGCCCTGGCTATGATTTTTCATGTAGCAGGGCAGGGCGCCAAAGAGTGCACCAGATTCACTCTCCAGCAGAAGATGCTGTCCCAACCAGCCGGTTTCGGCGGTCGCACAGCCCGCGTCTTCCAATGAGGAAAGATAGGCATGGGAGACAAAGGGATTATAGGATTCGCTTTTTAAGCCTGTCCGCCTGGTGCCCGGAAGCGAGGACCATTTATCTTCATTGATATCTTTGAACGAGTTTACAATTCTGATCAGAAATTCAGCCTGGCCCTTTTGGTCCACAGGCTCTTTGTCTGTCTTTGGTGTGTCACGCATTCGCTTTATTTAAGCTTCCATTTTACGCTGGCAAGGCCGAAGGGTCAAAGCCTTCAAAAGTCATCTGATCCGCAAATTCTTCGGTCGCTTTTCTGCTCTGTTCATCATTGACCGTCCAGGTAATGACTGGCAATCCTTTCGTTCGCGCATCTGCAACGAATTTGCTCGGCAAGTCTTTGACGTGGAATGAAACAAAACTCAGATCAAGTTGCAATGCCGAGACATTGTCCTGTCGCGCGGACTCTGACCCCTCCGAGGTCACCAGACCAACCGGTCTTTCTGTCCGGCATTCAAGCAGGGTCTCAATCATGTGACGGTCAAAGGACATCAGGGCGACATGACCCTGATAGCCCTGCAGATCCGCCAGAACTATTTTGGCAAAGATTTTGGTATCTTCGCCATTCTGGGTTTTGAGTTCGAGAACCAATCCCACTTTTCCGTCGACCTGCCGCAACAGATCCTTCAGCGTGGGAATCCGATCCTGTGTATTGCCGATGTGCAGGGATGTCAGTTGAGCGGCCGTCATCTCCCGAACCTCACCTTCAACACCGCAAATCCTGCCGGTCTTGTAGTCATGGAAAACCACGGCCTGATTGTCCGACGACAATTGCAGATCACATTCGATCGCAAAGCCATGCTGCACGGCCCGGGCAAAAGCGCTGGGGGAATTTTCCCAGATATGCTGGTTCATATCATGATAGCCGCGATGGGCGACGGGTTTTTGTGCAATCCAGTCATGACGCGACACGAGATTATTCCTCGCTGATCTCGAATATGGCATCAATTTCCACTGCTGCGCCCATGGGCAGCGATGTCATGCCAACGGCCGCCCGGGCGTGCATGCCGCGTTCCCCCAGAACATCGACAAGCAGGTTGGACGCGCCGTTTATCACCAGATGTTGCTCAATGAAATCCGGGGAGGATGCAACAAACCCCTGAATTTTGGCAAGGCGCACGATGCGTTCCAAATTGCCATCCAAAGCTGCATTGACTTGCGCAAGGATATTGACCGCACAGATTTCAGCGGCCCTTTGCCCGGTTTCAACATCCACATCGATACCCAAATGGCCTTTTGTCACGAGTGTTCCGTCTTTGATTGGCAATTGACCCGATACGTAAAGGGTGGATCCAACGCGCGCATAGGACACATATTTGGCAGCCGGTGCAGGCGCTGCCGGTAAAACAATATTCATCGCGGCTAATCGGGCAGCAATCGTCTCAGACATGAAATTCTCCAGCAATTCATAGGGGGCCAATTTCTGTGGCCAGTGCTCATTGTGTGGTCAAGCGATACCTGTGGGCGTTCATCGCAATTGAAATTGAACAATACATGCGGAATAAATGAATCATTCTCTCCATTTTGACGCAATGCCGTGTAACATGGCGGCATCAATGTCAGAAGGAAATTTCGTGTGCGTTCGTCATATCTTGCCTTTGTTGTTTTCAACGTCGTTACATTATCCTGCGGCCCGGCTCTGGCGGGCGCTGCAGAAGCCCTGATTCCACATCGGGCGGTCTATGATCTTGAACTGAAACAATCCTCCGAACGTTCGGGGATTGAATCGATGTATGGCCGCATGGTTTATGAGTTCAATGGGTCGCCTTGCGCCGGTTATACGGTTGGCTTTCGCTTCGTCACAAAACTGGATACCGGCAAGACGATGCGCCTGACCGACCAGCAGACGACCACCTATGAAAACCTGGAAGAGGGTACCTTCCGGTTTCTGACAAAATCCTATGTCAATCAGAAACTGGACTTGGAGGTTCGCGGGAGTGCCAAGGCTGAAGCTGAAGGCACGGCGGTTGATCTGACGACACCAAAGGACGACCATCTGGTTCTTGAAAACGCGGAATTTCCCACAGCACAGATGATTTCCCTGATTGAGCGGGCCAAGAACGGTGAACGGTTTTTTCAATCGCGGCTTTTTGATGGATCCGATGAGGGCCGAAAGGTGATGTTCACCTCCAGCATCGTTGGTGCCCCAAAGGTATCCGATGACGGCGAGGAAGAACTCAAAGTTGCCGGCAGTCTGGCTGAAGAGCCGACCTGGCCTGTAACCATCGCCTATTTTGATGAATCAAAAAATGAAGACGGAACGCCTCTCTACAAAATATCATTCGAATTGTACGAGAATGGCGTGACGCGTGATCTGATCATGGATTATGGCGAATTTTCCCTGAAGGGCACACTTTCGTCCCTGGAGACGTTTGAGAGTGAGCGGTGCTGAGCAGTCAGCAGCGCCTGCCTTGACCACATCAGTTTGAATTGTCCTGTCGACAGGCCGCGGTCTTGAAACTTGCCATATGTCCAAGGCGCATGAGACAGGGCCTTATTCCTGTCGTCGCTTCCCTGTATCGTTGGATTGTAACCTCCCGAATCATGTTTTCTGAGACCGAATTGGATGACCAGACTGTCTGCGATTATGAACAAGTTGAATTCAGTGGCGGAACATTTGAGTCTGATGTTCATGCGCCCGGCTCCGCTGCAATATGCGGCCCTTTGTTACCGCAGAACGGGCCACGGTCAGGAAATATTGTTGATCACAAGCCGTGGAACCGGTCGCTGGATTTTGCCCAAGGGATGGTCGATGAAAAAGAAGTCCGGTTCCGGAGCTGCCGCCCGCGAAGCCTATGAGGAAGCCGGCGTGGTCGGTCAGATTGGCCAGCAACCCGTCGGCACGTTTGAATACCGCAAATGGCTGAGGGGAGGCCTGCCGGTGCAATGCATCGTTCGTGTCTATCCGCTTGAGGTGGAGCGACTGGAAGACGAATTTCCCGAGAAAGATCAGCGCCAACGCCAATGGTTCAGTCCACAGCAGGCAAGTGAATTGGTCGCGGAACCGCAGCTCCAGGCCCTGATAAGAAGGTTTTGTCCATAGTTTTTTGCGTTCATTGACGGCCTATTGCTTGATCCGGGCATCCGGAATGGCTTAAGCAGGGAAACCCGGTGCGCTGATGTTGACCTTTTCAGGTTCACCTTCCGGAGTTGTCAAGCCCCGAGAGGAACAGGTCGCCATTGCCTAAATCACCGCTTACCTACACCAAGCCGACGCTCGACAAGGATCTGGATAAAATTGCCAGACTTGAACTGGCAACGCTGTTCCTGTCGCGCGGTTATGTCGGCCTGGGGCTTGCCGCCATATTCCTGGCGCTTGCATTGATTTTTGCCAGCTTCTTTGTCACTGGCCTTCCCGGTTCCTTTATCATCATCGCCGCCGCCGTCATTGGCGCCTATATGGCGCTCAATATCGGTGCGAATGATGTTGCCAATAACGTCGGGCCGGCGGTTGGTTCAAAGGCCATGTCGATGGGGCTGGCTCTTGTCATCGCAGTGATATTTGAAAGTGCCGGCGCGTTGATCGCCGGTGGAGATGTTGTCGGAACCATCTCCAAGGGGATCATCGATCCCAGCAGGTTTGAAGACAGCAATATTTTCATCTGGGCCATGTTGGCTGCCCTGATCTCATCGGCCGTCTGGGTCAATATCGCCACCTGGGTTGGTGCACCGGTATCAACCACGCATTCCGTTGTCGGAGGCGTCATGGGCGCCGGTATTGCTGCAGCTGGTCTGGCCAGTGTGAACTGGCCAACCATGGCCAGTATTGCGGCCAGTTGGATCATATCGCCTCTGGTGGGTGGTCTGGTCGCTGCCGCCTTCCTGGCGCTGATAAAGACGCTGATCATCTATCAGGACGACAAGATAGCCGCCGCAAGGCGCTGGGTGCCGCTCCTTATTGCAATCATGGCCGGAACCTTTTCGGCCTATCTTGCCCTGAAGGGCCTCAAGAAACTGGTCAAGATTGACCTGCAGACGGCACTTCTTGTCGGCATGATCGTCGCAATTGTAGCGTGGGGCATCCTCCGTCCGCTTATTCGTCGGCAATCTGAGGGCATGGAAAACAGAAATCAGTCTTTGCGCAAATTGTTTGCCATTCCCTTGATCTGTTCTGCAGCACTGTTGTCTTTTGCTCATGGAGCCAATGATGTGGCCAATGCGGTGGGGCCTCTTGCCGCGATTGTGCATACAGCCGGTGCCGGAGAAATCGCTGCGAATGTCACCATTCCTCTCTGGGTCATGGTCATCGGGGCCTTCGGAATTTCCTTTGGTCTGCTGCTGTTCGGCCCAAAATTGATACGCATGGTGGGTCAGCAGATAACCAAGCTCAATCCGATGCGCGCCTTCTGTGTATCACTTTCCGCAGCGATAACCGTGATCATTGCATCCGGACTGGGACTGCCGGTCAGTTCAACCCATATTGCCGTGGGCGCGGTCTTTGGCGTTGGATTTTTCCGCGAATGGTATACGGGAAGATCGGAGCGTAGACGTCGTTATGTCAATGCGCACAAGATCAACAAGGACGGCACGCAGGTTCCCGTCAACAAGGCCGAACTCCGGCGCCGCAAGCTGGTGCGGCGGTCGCATTTCATGACGATCGTTGCAGCATGGGTAATCACAGTGCCCGCTGCCGCCTTGCTATCGGCCATGATCTTCCTTTTGCTCTCAGCTTTTCTGGGATAAACAGCCCGACAGGTGCGTTGGTACAGCGTGCTGTTGGTGTCAAAACCCATGCCCTTTGGCTGTTGTCCGAGGATATGGCTTGATCTTTGGTTCATGCACCTGTATGGACCGCCTCATTCCACACGTGAAGCTTGGGTTCGACCGGGAGAAATCCGGAAGGTCCCGCCGGTGGCAGTCAAACTGCTGACGCTTCACGGAGGTACAACCGGAAAAGGAGACAGGGCATGGCTTTGCCTGATTTCAGCATGCGCCAGCTACTAGAGGCTGGTGTTCACTTTGGTCACCAGACTCACCGCTGGAACCCGAAAATGAAAAAATACATTTTCGGTGATCGTAACAACGTACATATTATTGACCTTGGCCAGACAGTGCCGATGTTGTCACAGGCCTTGCAGCTTGTAAGCGACACGGTTGCCAACGGCGGACGGGTGCTGTTTGTCGGCACAAAACGCCAGGCATCAGAGCTTGTTGCCGACGCGGCAAGACGTTCGGCTCAATACTACGTCAATGCCCGCTGGCTTGGCGGCATGATGACAAACTGGAAGACCATTTCGCATTCCATTCAGCGCTTGCGCAAACTTGATGAACTGCTGGCTGCCGAAGCGCAGGGGTTCACCAAGAAGGAACGCCTCAATCTCGAACGTGAGCGTGACAAACTCGAACGCGCTTTGGGTGGTATCCGCGACATGGGCGGTACACCGGATCTGATGTTCATCATCGATACCAACAAGGAATCGATTGCAATTCTGGAAGCCAAGCGTCTTGGAATTCCGGTTGTTGCCATTGTCGATTCGAACTGTGATCCGGATCCGATTGATTTCCCGATTCCAGGCAATGACGATGCTGCCCGCGCAATTTCGCTCTATTGTGATCTTGTCGCCAAAGCAGCTCTCGATGGAATTGCACGTCAGCAGGGCGCCTCTGGCGTCGATATTGGAGCTTCTGCCGAAGCACCGGTTGAACTGGCAATAGAAGCTGCACCAGTAGAAGCTGCCCCAGTGGAGGCCACACCGGCTGAAGCACCGGCCGCAGAAGCTGTTGTTGCGGATGTTCCCGCTGAAGCAGAAGTCAAGTCGACGGACGAAACGCCCGCTTCCTGATTGTGCGCATGCGTCATGTGTATTGCACATGGCGCATGTTCGATATTCGAAAATCAAGTTAACGAGGCACAGGTCGGTTTTCTGTGCCGCATTCTTGCAAGAGGCAATTATGAGTATTTCTGCATCTCAGGTTAAAGAGCTGCGCGAAAAGTCCGGCGCGGGCATGATGGACTGCAAAAAAGCGTTGATGGAAAACAATGGTGACATTGAAGCATCCATCGACTGGCTGCGTTCAAAGGGCATCGCGAAGGCGGACAAGAAATCAGGTCGCACAGCGGCTGAAGGTTTGATTGGCGTTGCTGCTGATGGCAACAAGGCCGTCGTCGTTGAGGTCAACTCGGAAACCGATTTCGTCGCACGCAACGAGGCTTTTCAGCAATTGGTCAGTGACGTCGCATCTGTAGCGCTGGGAACCGATGGTTCTGTTGAGGCCGTGGCCGCTGCAGCCTATCCGAAAAGCGACAAGTCGGTTGCCGGTGTCATCACCGATGCGATTGCCACTATTGGCGAAAATATGAATCTGCGCCGCACAGCCATGCTCAGTGTCGATGAAGGCATTGTTGCCAGCTATATCCATAATGCCGCCGCTGATGGTCTTGGCAAAATGGGCGTTCTGGTCGCTTTGAAATCGGCAGGCAATGCTGATGCGCTTTCTGCCATCGGCAGGCAAATCGCCATGCACATAGCCGCGACAAATCCATTGGCCGTGACCTCGTCACAGGTCGATAAGGACGTTGCTGATCGTGAGCGGGCAATTTTCTCTGAACAAGCACGCGAATCCGGCAAGCCTGAAAACATTGTTGAAAAAATGGTTGAAGGGCGCATGCGCAAATTCTTTGAGGAAGTGGCGCTTCTGTCCCAGAGTTTTGTGGTCAATCCGGACCTCACTGTCGAGGCTGCCGTCAAGGAAGCCGAAGCCAGCGCCGGTGCACCCATCTCGGTTGAGGGATTTGTGCGTTTCCAGCTCGGTGAAGGTGTCGAGAAGGAAGAGAGCGACTTCGCAGCAGAAGTGGCAGCGGTTGCAAAAAGCTGAACGGACATAAATCGGTTAAAATGCAAGGGCATCGCGTGACAACGCGGTGCCCTTCGTGTATCCGGCATTCATAATCAGGACGCGGAACCAGCCATGACTCAAAAGCCCATCTACAAGCGTGTTTTATTGAAAGCATCAGGTGAAGCCCTGATGGGCGAGCAGGGGTTCGGGATTGATGTTGCCGTTGCCGATCGCATCGCATCCGATATTGCCGAAGCGCGGACCATGGGTGTTGAAGTTGGTGTCGTCGTGGGTGGTGGCAACATATTTCGTGGTGTTGCAGTTGCCTCAAAGGGCGGCGATCGTGTCACCGGTGACCATATGGGCATGCTGGCAACGATCATCAATGCACTGGCTCTGGCGACCTCGCTGAGAAAGCTGGGCGTAGCCACGGAGGTGCTTTCCGCCATAGCGATGCCGGAAATCTGTCAGAGCTTTTCGCAACGCGCTGCATTACATCATCTGAAAAAAGGGCGGGTTGTCATCTTTGCCGGCGGCACGGGCAATCCGTTTTTCACGACAGACTCAGCTGCTGCTCTGCGGGCCGCCGAAATGGGTGCAGAAGCGATTTTCAAGGGCACACAGGTGGATGGTATCTATTCAGCCGACCCGAAAGAGTTTCCGGACGCCGAACGATTTGACAACCTGACCCATGACGAAGTGTTGAACAAGGGGCTGGCGGTCATGGATGTTGCAGCAGTTGCCCTGGCGCGGGAAAACTCGATTCCCATCATCGTCTTTTCCATTCATGAAAAGGGCGGCTTTGCTGAAATACTCAAAGGCAGAGGGCGTGCAACGCTTGTTGACGACAGTTGATCTGCGGCATTCCCGGGAAAATATTTGAATTTCCCCGGTAATTCTGTATTTGTCTGCCTGTGTTTGCCGTGTGTGTTAAGAGTGCGTATCACCCAAAACCAAAATCAGGATGTGTGATATGGATAGGCATGAGCCAAACGGATTGACTGCGATTTCGGCACGGTAAAAACACGAAACAGTTTATATGAATGCAGGCGACAGATTTTCGGCCTGCAGTTGATTGGGAGTATTCCACCATGAGTGATGGTGCAGATTTTACTGATTTGAAAAATCGCATGGATGGCGCAGTTGCGGCCTTCAAAACGGATATTGCCGCCTTGCGAACAGGTAGAGCATCAGCAAACATCCTTGATCCCGTTTCAGTGGATGCTTATGGCAGCAAAATGCCGCTCAATCAGGTTGCCAACATAACGGTGCCAGAATCCCGCATGCTGATGGTTTCAGTTTGGGATAAATCCATGGTGGGCGCTGTTGAAAAGGCCATCAGGGAATCCAATCTCGGCTTGAACCCGGTGACCGACGGTGCAAATTTGCGCATTCCGCTTCCCGAACTCAATGAAGAGCGGCGCAAGTCTCTGGTCAAGGTGGCGCATACCTATGCCGAAAATGGTCGTGTGGCTATTCGCCATGTGCGTCGTGACGGCATGGACAAGCTGAAAAAAGCTGAAAAAGATGGTGTCTTGGGCAAGGACGAGAGTCACTCTCAGTCAGAGAAAGTCCAAAAAATGACAGATGAAATGATTTCTGAGGTGGATCGTCTTCTCAGTGAGAAAGAAATTGAAATCATGCAGGTCTAGTCATGCTTTACAGCATTTCTGACACGATCTCTCGTGGTTAGCGGAGGCTGGCGATTGAACACGCCACAACATGTCGCCATTATTATGGATGGCAACGGCCGATGGGCCAAACAACGCGGTCAGACAAGGACATCCGGTCATCGCAAGGGCGTTGAGGCCGTGCGTGAGGCTGTGCGTTCGGCCGGTAAATTGGGTGTCAAATATCTGACTCTGTTTGCCTTCTCTTCTGAAAACTGGAGACGCCCGGAAGATGAGGTCAATGATCTCATGGGGCTTTTAAAATTCTTTATCCGAAGAGATCTGGCGGAATTGCACCGTGAAAAAGTGCGGGTGCGTATCATCGGTGATCGTATATCGCTGAAACCGGACATTCTGTCTCTGCTGACCGAGGCAGAAGACCTGACGAAGGATAATGATGCACTGGAACTCATTATCGCGTTCAATTACGGCGGGCGTGACGATATCATTCGCGCTGCGCGCTCCATCGCTTCGCGTGTTGCCGACGGTGAAATTCGTACTGATGAAATAACAGAAGCGACCTTGGCCGAAGCGCTTGATACCCGTGACATTCCGGATCCTGACCTGATTATCAGAACCAGCGGTGAACAGCGCATGTCGAATTTTCTGTTGTGGCAGGCAGCCTATGCCGAACTGGTTTTCATGCCCTGCCTGTGGCCGGATTTCAATCATGACACATTTGTCGAAGCCCTGCAGATCTATCAAGGCCGCGACAGACGTTACGGCAATATCGGTGAACCTGATCTGGCATTGGGTTCCTGATGCAAAGTGAAGTCTTGGTCAGGACCATATCCGGCGTCGTCCTTGGTGTTCTGGTACTCGCGCTGACCTGGTTTGGTGGTCTTGCCTTTCAGATACTTTCCATCGTGATCATGGCCCTTTTGTTTTTTGAGTGGTTCCGTATTGTCGGCTTGAAGGACTTTGGCAACATTGTATGGATCCTTGGCGCGGTCACAATTGCGGCAACCAGTCTTTGTATTTTGGCGGGGATGGCATCCTATGGCGTTGCTGTCGTTGCCGTGGGGGCTGGCCTGACCGCCATTGTTCGTCTGGCGAGCAGACGAGACCTGTGGCCGGCTTTCGGGCTGATTTATGCCGGTTTTTTTGGCGTCGCTTTTACTGAATTGCGTAATTCCGGCGGCGGCTATGGCTTTGCCCTTTTGATTTTTATCTTCGCGATCATCTGGTCAACCGACGTTTTCGCGTTTTTTGGAGGGCGCCACTTTGGCGGTCCGAAACTCGCTCCTTCAATCTCCCCCAAAAAGACGTGGTCGGGCTTTGTAAGTGGATTGATGGGTGGTATATTGGCAGGGGTGGTCGCAGCCGCCATGCTGACTCAAGCCAATCTCATCTGGATTGTTGGTCTTGCTGCTCTGTTGTCTGTCGCAGGGCAATTGGGCGACCTGTTTGAATCCAGCATCAAAAGGCGTTTTGGCGTCAAGGACTCCGGTAATATCATTCCAGGGCACGGTGGTGTCATGGACCGGATGGACAGCATTACATTTGCAGCTTTCACAGCCTATCTGGTAGGTGTTGCATTGCCCGGAAGCGCATTTGTTTCAGGTGGCATCGACAATGGTATTGCCCTGCAATTGCTAGGGCCTTGAATGTTCTGAGAGGAACGGATTTACGCACATGGAAATTTTGGTTTCGGTTTATGATTTTCTCATTGGCATCATGTTGCCGTTTTTGATTGTGCTTACTCTGGTAGTATTCGTGCATGAAATGGGGCATTATCTGGTCGGACGTTGGTGCGGAATCCGGGTAATGACTTTCTCGATCGGGTTTGGTCCCGAACTGGTCGGTTTCAATGATACGCACGGAACGCGCTGGCGCCTGTCAGCCATTCCTCTGGGCGGATATGTGAAGTTTTTCGGCGACGAAAATGCAGCAAGTGCGCCTGATTTTGCGCAGGTGGACGCCATGGATCAGGCCGAACTGTCCCGATCGTTCCCTGGAGCCAATGTCTGGAAACGCGCCGCGACGGTTGCTGCCGGGCCTATTGCCAATTTTCTATTGGCCATCATGGTCTTCGCCGTCATGTTCAGCATTTATGGAAAACCTGTTGCGGATCCGGTCGTGGCGCTTGTTCAGCCAGACAGCGCCGCTGAACAGGCCGGATTGTTGCCGGGCGATATCATCACGGCAATTGATGGCAACCCCATGGTGGAGTTTGAAGATGTGCGTCGCTACGTGACGCCGCGCCCAGAGGTGGAAATGCGTCTGACGGTCGACCGTGATGGTCGCCCCGTGGAGGTCGCCATCACGCCGCGCCGCTCCGAAATTACCGATCAGTTCGGCAACAAGATGGAAGTTGGCCTGATCGGTGTCGGCACTGATGAGACCGTAGGCAATTTCAGACGACTGGAACTCAACCCCGCAGAGTCTCTTGTCGAAGGTGTAAAATCCAGTTGGTATATTGTGGCGCGAACGGTCGGCTATATCGGAAACATCCTTGTTGGACGTGAAAAACCCGATCAGCTGGGAGGTCCCATAAAAGTTGCCCAGATTTCCGGGCAGGTGGCGACGCTGGGGGTAGGGGCGCTGCTGCAGTTGGCGGCAGTTCTGTCTGTATCCATCGGTTTTTTGAATTTATTGCCGGTACCGGTTCTTGATGGCGGACATCTTGTCTTCTATGCTATTGAGATCATCCGCGGCAAACCTGTTGGTGAGCGCGTTCAGGAAATTGCCTTTAAGGTGGGTATGAGTCTGGTCTTGATGCTGATGGTTTTTGCGACCTGGAATGATGTGTCGCCCTGGTTCGGATAGAGATCTTTGGCAAAAAACAAATGTGCCGATAAACGCTATTGGTAACAAACTGTTAGCCATAGTTACACACGGTTCGTTGCGGATTAGTCACTAATTGCTGGATAGTAAATAGAAATTAACTCAATGGCTTGCTTGTGGCTGAAAACACTGTAAAAAAGCGTGTAGGCAGGAATCGCCTGTTTGTTCGGTTGGGGACGTCGAGATATAAAGGGTACAAAAGCCAATGAAGGCCGGTTCAAAGTTTATTGGCGCAGTTTCCGCGCTGGCATTGTCCACGTGTGTTGCTGTGAGTGGGGCAGGGGTTGCTCTTATTGCTGCATCGACAGTGGCGCAGGCTGCAGTCGTCAGTGTTATTGATGTGCGTGGAAATCAGCGGGTTGATGCTGCAACGGTGCGGGGCAACATCACGATTTCTCCCGGCAAGAGTTTCAATAATTCCGACATTGATGAATCAATCAAACGCCTGTTTGCGACCGGATTGTTTTCCGACGTGCGCATCAATCAACAGGGAAGCCGTTTGATTGTTTCGGTTGATGAATATCTGGTCGTCAATCAGATTGTCTTCAACGGCAACAAGAAGATCAAGGACAAGCAGCTCGAAGGGATCGTTCAGACCAAACCTCTGGGACCCTACAGCGAAACGACTGTCGAATTTGATATTCAGTCCATCCGTGATGCCTATGATCGTATTGGTCGTGGCGATGCGACCGTAACGACGCAGGTCATCAATCTTGCCGGCGGCCGGGTGAATATTGCCTTCGAGATTACTGAAGGCGATCGCACCAAGATTTCCTCGATCAATTTTGTCGGAAACAAAGCCTATTCAAATGGGCGTCTGTCCGATGTCATCGCGACAAAGCGGTCTGGTCTTTTGGCGTTCCTGTCGCGCAAGGATATTTATGATCCGGACAAGCTGAGAGCGGATGAAGAGCTTCTGCGTCGGTTCTACTACAACCGTGGTTATGCCGATTTCCGGATTATTTCATCATCTGCCGAACTGGATTCTTCGGGCGATGATTATGTCATCACGATTACCCTTGATGAGGGTGAGCGCTATACCTTTGGCGATATTGAAATCGACAGCACTGTCACAGGCATTGACCCTGAAGCTGTGAGACGTCATGTCGAGAGTCGTACCGGTGCTGTCTACAGTGCTGAGAAGGTCGAGAATTCGCTGGTTGCGATTTCGGAAGCTGCTGCCGGTGAAGGTTATCCCTTTGCGCAGGTTACGCCGCGCGGCAATCGCGATTTCGCCAATAGAACGATTTCAGTCACCTATCTGATCGACCAGGGACAGCGCGCCTATATCGAGCGCATTGAAATCCGGGGCAATACAAGAACCTCCGATTACGTCATTCGTCGTGAGTTCGATCTGAGTGAAGGTGATGCCTACAATCAGGTGCTGGTTCGTCGTGCGAAGAAACGGCTCGAGCAGCTTGGTTACTTCAAGGCGGTCAATATTTCCACATCACCGGGATCGGAACCGGATCGTGTCATCGTTGTTGTTGATGTTCGTGACCAATCCACGGGTGAGTTTTCGATCGGTGCCGGCTATTCGACTGGTTCGTCGGGAGCAACAGCGGAAATCGCGATTTCCGAGCGCAACTTCCTTGGTCGCGGTCAATATATCAAGGTGGCTGTCGGTGGCGGCGTGGAGACCAGGAATTACACCCTGTCATTCACTGAGCCCTATTTCCTTGGTTACCGTCTGGCTGCCGGCTTTGATATTGCAAAGACAGAAGACACCTCGCAGGACAATTACGACATTGAAACAACTTCGGTCGTTCTGCGTGTCGCAGCGCCGATTTCGGATCGTCTGAGGACTGTATTTGCCTATAATTACAGTCAGGAAGATTACAACCAGAAGACGGCTAACCCCGTATCGGCGCCTATTCAGGATGCCATTGACACCAGTCCCTGGGTCAAGTCGTCGGTCTCGGGTACATTGATCTACGACACGATTGATGATCGCAGCATGCCACGCGAAGGTATTTTTGCGCGTATGACCGCTGAATTTGCCGGGTTGGGTGGTGACGCTCAATTTGCAAAGGTCACCGGTAAGGGTAGCTACTATAGATCAATCTCCGACTACGGAGATGTGGTTGGTATGCTGAGCGCCGGTGGCGGATATGTGACGCCAACCTCCGGTGATTTGCGGGTCTTTGACCAACTGTTTGTCGGCGGAGAGACCATTCGTGGCTTCAAGTCACAGGGTATTGGTCCCCGTGACCAATATGGCGATGCGCTCGGCGGTACAACCTATTTCAATGCAACGGCCGAAATCGGTTTCCCCATACCAATCGTGCCGCGTGACTTCGGTCTTCGTGGTGCTGTCTTCGCGGATGCGGCAACGCTCTATGGTAGCGGTCTTTTGAACGAAGGTGGTGCTAATGTTGACGGCCTCAACATGGAATGGCGCGCATCAGTGGGCGGCAGTCTGATCTGGGCTTCCCCATTCGGCCCATTGCGGTTCGATCTGGGCTTCCCTGTTGTCAAGGAAGAGTTTGACGAAACACAAGTCTTCCGTTTCGGAACATCCGGACGGTTTTAGGCATGATACAATTGGTCGGTTTCGGCGCCTTGAGCGCCGCAGTCGCCGAGAAATGGCGGGGTCTGTCCTTTTGTGACAGGCCCTGAATTTTTATCGGTATGGAAGATGGCAGATTTTTCTCACGACATGACGGAATAACGCTGGCCGCACTGGCCGGCGCGATTGATGCTGAACTGTCCGACATGGAATCTGGAACTCGTGTTGTAACGGGTATTGCGCCGCTGTCGCATTGCGCACCAGGTGATGTAACCTTCATCACCTCGAAGAAGCACGCTGACCTGCTTGGCGACGTCAAAGCGACGGCAATCATTTGTCCTCAAAACCTTGTTTCGCTGATACCTTCAGACTGTATTGCGCTGCTTTCGAAAACGCCGCAACTTGCTTTTGCCAAAGCTGCCGCTCTTCTTTACCCTGAAGCGCAAGTTCCCCGGATCATCAACGACGCTGAAAAAGTGTCTCGAATGGCAAGCATTCATGCTGATTCGCAGTTGGAAAATGATGATGTAACAGTCGAAGCCGGAGCCACGATTGGTGCGGGGGCAAAAATCGGTTCAGGCACGGTCATTGGACCGGGTGTGGTTATCGGGCCTGGCTGCCGTATAGGTCGCAAGTGTCATATTGCTGCAAATGTAACGCTGCAGAACGCCTTGATCGGTAACAACGTCATCATTCATCCTGGTGCCTGTATTGGCCAGGATGGCTTTGGTTATGTCCCTTCGAAGACCGGATTGGTTAAAATCGTTCAAATCGGCCGGGTCATCATTCAGGATCATGTGGAAATCGGCGCCAATACAACGATCGACAGAGGCGCTCTTGACGATACGGTCATCGGTGAAGGGACCAAAATTGATAATCTCGTACAGATTGGTCATAACGTCACGATCGGTCGATTCTGTATTATTGTAAGCCAGGTCGGCATTGCCGGCAGTGCGACAATTGGTGATGGGGTGATGCTCGGCGGCGATGTCGGGGTAAACGGGCATTTGACGATTGGTGACGGTGCTCAGATTGCGGCAAAAAGTGCCGTGGCGGGTGATGTCCCGGCCGGTGCACGATGGGGCGGCATTCCTGCCCGTCCGATGCGCGGCTTTTTGAGAGATGTCGCCGAGATGAATGCAAGGGCGTTTGGAAAAAGAGGCAATAAGGGCACTGCAGATGAACAGTGATACAAACCATGTGCTGGAATCCGTTGAACTTCTTGAAATAATGGAACTGTTGCCGCATCGGTACCCGTTCCTGCTGATCGATAAGATCATTGAAATCGACAGTGATAATTCTGCGATCGGCATCAAGAATGTAACGGCCAATGAACCGCATTTTACCGGACATTTTCCGCAGAAGCCTGTGATGCCCGGTGTCCTCCTGATTGAGGGAATGGCGCAAACAGCTGGTGCCATATGTTGTCGTACCCAGACCGCCAAATCCAACCTTGTCTATTTCATGACGATAGACGATGCCCGTTTCAGAAAGCCCGTTGTCCCCGGCGATCGGGTTGAATATCACGTCAAGAAATTGAAGCAACGTGGAACAATCTGGAAATTTCAATGCGACGCATTTGTCGATGGAAACAAGGTCGCAGAAGCCGTTATTGGCGCGATGCTGATTCCCGAGGAAGGTAACTGATAATGATCGCGGCATCTGCCAACGTACATTCCTCATCTATCGTAGAAGATGGCGCGAAAATCGGCGAAAATGTCATTATTGGCCCCTTTTGCCATATTGGTCCCGATGTCACTTTGGATGCAGATTCAGAGCTGAAAAGCCATGTGGTGATCACGGGTAAAACGACGATTGGACCGAGAAATACAATATTTTCGGGTGCAATCCTTGGATCAGAACCCCAAAATGTTCATTACAAGGGCGAGAAGACCGAACTTCTGGTGGGCTCGGACTGTGTTATTCGTGAAGGCGTAACAATGCATACCGGCATGCCTGACGCCGGTGGCAAGACAATTGTCGGCAGCCATTCGCTGTTTCTGGCCTATTCTCACGTGGCGCATGATTGCCGCATTGGAGACCACGTTATCCTGTCCAACAATGTGATGTTGGGTGGTCATGTCACTGTCGGCGACAGAGTTATACTGGGTGGCGGTGCAGCGGTTCATCAGTTCTGTCGTATCGGGCATCATGCCTTTATTGGCGGATTGGCAACCTGTAGTCTGGATGTCATTCCCTTCGGTATGCTCAATGGCAATCCGGGTATTCTGGGTGGCCTGAATGTCATCGGCATGTCCAGGTCCGGAATGGACAAGGCGCAAATTCATACGGTCAGAAGAGCGTTCAAGCAGATATTTCATGGTTCAGGTACGGTGCGCGAAAACCTCGCTCAGGCCAGAAGCGAATATGATACCATTCCAGCCCTGACTGATCTTTTTTCCTTCATGGACGCAGAAAGTCATCGCGGCCTGGCATCCGCAGCCAGGGAAAAGAGGGCCTAGTCCTGATGAAAAAGCATGGTCAACGGCCTGAAGGAAAAGGGCGTCTGGCCATTATTGCCGGGCGGGGTGCTTTGCCATTGAATATTGCCCGGGCAGCACGCGCCGCCAATGATGAACCGTTCATCATCGGTCTGAAAGGCGAGGTTTTCGACATTTCGCCGGAATTTGATCACGCTTTTGCCGGTGTGGGCGATGCAGCGACGATACTCGGTCTTTTGAAGGAAAAGAATATTGGCCGTGTCATCCTGTCCGGTGCTGTCAACCGTCGCCCTGAGATCGCTGACATACGCTCCCCATTCAGACTGCTGCCTCTCTTTCCAGGTATTGTCCGCGCGGTTTTGAGCGCAGGAGATGACAAGCTTCTGCGTGCAGTTATTTCAGTGATAGAAAAAGCGGGTTGCCGGGTTGTCGGCGCTCAGGAAATAGTCCCCGACCTTTTGGCCAGAACGGGGCCCTTGTCTGCGAAAAAACCCGGCAAGGCAGATATTCAGAATATGGAAGCCGCCTGTGCCGGTGCAATTGCTCTGGGCCAACTTGATGTCGGGCAGGGTGCTGTCGCTGTCGGTGGCCGCATCGTAGCGCTTGAGGGCGCCGAAGGTACAGACAGCATGCTGGAGCGTGTTGCTGCCATGCGAAAGGCGGGTCGCATTTCCAAAACACGCAAAGGCGTTCTGGTCAAATTGTGCAAACCGCAGCAGGATGAAAGGGTTGATTTGCCCTCCATCGGGCCCGATACCATCCAAAACGCCTATCTGGCCAATCTTTCCGGCGTTGCAGTTGAAGCTGGCAGGTCATTTGTTCTTGATCGCGAAGATGTCATTGAGAGAGCTGACAGGCTGGGTCTGTTCGTATGGGGTATTGATCGCACCCAAGTCGATCTTCCACCGGGTAACGGGGTTGATCCATGACCAAGGCGCGGCAAAAACTGAAACTGGCCATCATCGCCGGAGAGCCATCGGGCGATCTGCTTGGAGCTGACCTGATTGCGGCACTGGGAATGCACGTGGAACATCCCCTTGAGTTGGTCGGCGTTGGTGGCGATGCCATGAAGGCTGCCGGCCTTAAATCCCTGTTTGATTACCATGACCTGTCCATCATCGGCATCAGCGCCATCGTTGCCCAATTGCCCAAATTGATCATGCATATTCGTCGAACGACACGGGCGATTATTGCTGCGCAACCTGATGTTCTGGTCATTATAGACAGTCCGGCCTTTACCCACCGGGTCGCCAGAAATATTCGCAAGGCGATGCCGAATGTGCTGATTGTCAATTATGTCTGCCCGACTGTATGGGCATGGAAACCGGAACGCGCGCCAGCAATGACAGGCTACATTGACCATGTTCTGTCGGTTTTTCCTTTCGAGGCAGAGCTTGTCGCGCGTTAGGGTGGCCCTCCGCTGACCTATGTCGGGCACCGGTTGGCAGGCGATGCGGCACTTCAGGACGTTTCCAATTTGCAGGCGTTAAAGCCTTCTGCAGCGAAGGAGAACGACGATGGTACCATTGCTCCTGCACCCTTGTGTCTGATCATGCCGGGTTCACGGCGCGGCGAGCTCAAACGTCTGCTGCCGGCATTTGCAGAGACAGCGCATCTTCTGGCAGAACGCATGCCCGGTGTAAGGTTTCACATTCCAACGCTACCACGTTTGGAGGCAGAGGTGCGTTCTGCTGCCGCCTCTTGGTCTGTACCGGTTGAGGTGACTGCGACGGATGAAGAAAAGTGGCAGGCCTTTGCGCGCGCCGATGCAGCATTGGCTGCCTCAGGAACGGTCTTGTTGGAACTTGCACTTGGAAAAATTCCCTGTGTTTCAGCCTACAAACTTGACTTTCTGGCCAACCTGATCATCAAGCGCGTAACCGTCTGGTCCGTTGCGCTTCCCAACCTCATAGCTGATTATCCGGCTATCAATGAATATATCAATGAGAGCCTTCGCCCCGGACTGATCGCGCGTCGCCTGGAACGATTGATGCAGGAGACAACAGAACGTCATCAGATATTGATGGAGTTTGAAAAAGTGCGCGCCGTCATGCGGACGCAACGAGCACCAGCAGAAATATCTGCTGATGTCATTATTGATCTGCTGGCGGCCAAAGCAGCCGATACCTGATCTCCTTCCCCCTTATGGATTCAGTCCGCAAATGGGCAGGCAACAGGACTGGCGCTCAATCGGCGAACTGTTCTATGGGTGGACAGGCGCAAACAAGGTTTCTGTCTCCATAGACATTGTCGACCCGTGCAACCGGCGGCCAGTATTTGCCAGGCAACGTCTGCGCGCCGCCAGGTGCGACAGCCAGCATAGCCTCGTAGCCGTGTTTCCAGTTCCCCGCTATGGCATGTTCGGCGGTATGGGGTGCATGTACGAGCGGATTGTCTTCCCGGCTCCATTCACCATCTGCGATGCGCATGATTTCTCCGTGAATTGAAATCATTGCATCGCAAAACCGATCCAGTTCACCCAGAGGTTCGGATTCCGTCGGTTCGACCATCAAGGTGCCGGCCACCGGCCATGACATTGTGGGGGCGTGGAAACCGTAGTCGATCAGCCGCTTTGCCACATCCTCGACCTGAACACCTGCGCTGTCCTTGAACGGTCGCGTGTCCAGGATACATTCATGCGCCACCCTGCCGTTTTTGCCGCGATAGAGAATATGGAAATTTTCTTCCAGGCGAGCCGCCATATAGTTGGCCGAAAGGATCGCCATTTCCGACGCTTTTTTCAGGCCTTCCGTTCCCATCATGCGAATATACATCCAGGAAATCGGCAGGATTGATGCGCTGCCATAAACTGTGGCCGCGACAGCGCCACTGTCTGACACAAGGGGATTGCCGGGTAGAAATGGCATGAGGTGTTTTGCAACACCTATCGGTCCGACACCCGGGCCGCCTCCGCCATGCGGGATACAGAATGTTTTGTGCAGATTCATATGGCACACGTCGGCTCCAATATCGAATGGTCGGGCAAGTCCGACCATCGCATTGAGGTTGGCGCCGTCGAAGTAGACCTGGCCTCCGTGCTCATGGACCGCAGTGCATATTTCCTTGATCTCCTGCTCAAACACTCCATGCGTGGAGGGATAGGTGATCATCAGAGCGGCGAGTTTGTCGCTGTGTTGCGTAACCTTCAGTCTCAGGTCATCGAGATCCACATCCCCGGCTTGCGTGCATTTGACAACGACAATACGTAGCCCGCACATGGATGCGCTTGCGGGATTGGTCCCATGTGCAGAGGCAGGAATAAGGCAAAGATCCCTGTGTTTTTCGCCTCTGGAGGCGTGATATTGTCGAATGGCTGTGAGGCCGGCGAACTCACCCTGGCTGCCGGCATTTGGCTGCAGGCTCACCGCGGAAAACCCGGTAATCTCACAGAGCCAATGCTCCAGATCCGCGATCATCTGCCGATAGCCGATTGTATGGCTGTCGGGTGCGAAGGGGTGGATATTGGCTATTTTCCCCCAACTGACGGGCATCATTTCGGCTGCTGCATTCAGTTTCATCGTGCAGGAGCCAAGAGGGATCATCGTACGATCGAGAGCAAGATCCTTGTCGGCCAGTCTGCGCAGATAGCGCATCATGTCCGTTTCGGAACTGACGGAGTGAAAGATCGCCTGCGTCAGAAATGCAGTCCGGCGCTGCTGCTGAGGCAGTCTGGAAGGGCAGGGTGCACCGTCGTTTGTTATGGCAAATATTGCGCATAGCGCTTTCAGGTCTTCCTCGGTTGACGTTTCATCGAAAGCGACAACAACCATATCGTCACTGACCTGCCGAATCAGATATCCGGCCGATTGCGCGTCGCGGCAAATCCTGTCTGCCTGCCCCGTGACCTCGATGGCGACTGTGTCGAAGAATGAGCCACCGGCGAGCTTGTATCCGCCAGCTTCAACGCTATGGGCGAACCTGCAGGCAAAATCTGAAATGGTGCGGGCAATGGCCTGCAGCCCTTCTGGTCCATGCCAGATCGCATAGGCTGCGGCCATATTGGCGAGCAGCGCTTGCGCGGTACAAATATTGGAGGTGGCCTTGTCGCGCCGGATATGTTGCTCACGCGTCTGCAAGGCAAGCCGGTAGGCGGGATTGCCATTGGCATCGATGGATTCGCCCACCAGTCGGCCGGGCATGATGCGCGTCAATGTGTCAGAGACGGCAATATAGGCGGCGTGGGGCCCACCGAAACCCATCGGTACGCCATAGCGCTGGGCAGAACCGATCACGATATCGGCGCCCCAGTTTCCCGGTGCATCAAGCACCGTGAGCGCCAGTGGATCCGTTACCACGATAACAAGGGCACCAATCTGCCTGGCCTTCTCCACGATTGCGGAGGGATCCTCAAACCGCCCGAGTGTATCAGGCCAGGAAAAGATGATGGCGGCTGTATCCTCGCCAAAATCACCGTCAGCAATTTTGATATCAAGCGGGGCCATACGCGTTTCGAGAACAGCGCGCGATTGCGGATGCAGCGCGTTTGCAATGCAGATTGAATGGCGTTTCATGCGGTGGTGCCGGTAGGCCATGCCCGCTGCTTCAGCCACCGCAGTCGCCTCATCAAGAAGAGACGCATTTGCAATCGGCAGACCGGCCAGTTCACTGACCAATGTCTGGAAATTGAACAGCATCTCCAGTCGGCCCTGGCTGATTTCCGGTTGATAGGGCGTATAGGCAGTATACCAGGCCGGATTTTCAAACATGTTGCGCTGAATGACCGCCGGAACATGACAGCCATAATAGCCCTGACCAAGGAATGACCGGGCTTCAATATTCTGGTCAATCCTTGCCGCCAATTCGGCAAGGGCCTCATGTTCATCTGCGGGTTCCGGCAGGTCGAGTTGACCATCAAAACGAATGGCTTTGGGAATCGTCTGGTCGATGAGCGCATCGACTGACGGAAGGCCAATAACGGAAAGCATGGCGCTGACATCGGCCGGCGACGGTCCTATGTGACGCGACACAAAGGGTCTGATTTTCGGTTCAATTTTGTCTTCGGCTGAGGGTGTTTGTACCAACATGCTGATCCTCGTTATCCCACCAGAGCTGCGTAAGCGGCTTCATCCAACAGTGTTTCAAGTTGCGTGGCATCATCCAGTTTCATTCTGACAAGCCATCCATCCCCTTCAGCTGCTTCGTTGACCAGACCAGGAGAGCCCTCGAGCGCATCATTGACCGCCAGAATTTCTCCATCGACCGGCGCATAGACGTCTGAAGCCGCCTTGACCGATTCAACGACAATCATGGCCTCGCCCCGGGCGACTTTTCGGCCCGCTTCCGGCAACTCGACAAAAACAAGATCACCGAGCTGCTCTTGAGCATGATTGGTTATGCCCACAACGGCCTCATTGCCGTCGACACGAACCCACTCGTGATCTTCCGTGTAAAATGTTGAAGCCATGGTCAGTCTCCTCGATAATAATTGCGTGGAACAAAGGGAAGTTTGTGAATGGTGCAGGCCAGCCTTCGGCCGCGTACATCGGCATAGATCTGATTTCCTGCAAGAGCGGCGGATTGAATCACCCGGCCCATGGCGACAGGATGGCCGCAAGAGGGGCCAAAACCGCCGGAGGTGACGATGCCAATCTGCGGCGAATCCGGTGCCTCGCCAGCAAAAAGCAGTGCACCGCCTCTGACAGGTGCCTTCCCGTCAGGTTTCAAACCGACATGTTTGTGACTGACCCCACGGGTGGCGATCTCTGCAAGCGCGGACGCGCCGATATAATCACCACCACCTCTCAATTCTTTTGGAATAGCCCAAAGCAGTCCCGCAAGAACCGGATCGGTTTTTTCATCCATATCCTGTCCGTAGAGGGGAAGGCCTGCCTCGATGCGCAGACTGTCGCGAGCGCCAAGGCCGATCCATTCAACATGTGGGTCCTGCAAAAGCGCTTTGGCAAAATCTTCGGCTTTTTCCGGGGACAGTCCGATTTCAAATCCGTCTTCTCCAGTATAGCCTGAGCGGGACAGGAATGTGCCGTCGTCAAGCTCCATAACCTGCATGAAGGTCAGTCCGCCGGACGCAGGAATCAATCTGGCAAGAACCATGGCTGATTTCGGTCCCTGCAGTGCCAGAAAAACGCGCGGTATGTGTTGGACCCTGGCGTTGAAATCGCCTGCCAATGCAACAAGATGGGCAAGATCCTTGTCTGCGCAGGCGCCATTTGCAACCACCAGGAAACGCTCTGGCCCAAGCCGGCTGACGATCAGATCGTCGATCATCCCGCCTTGCTCATTGAGCATATAGGTATATCGGCCGGTTCCCTGTTGCTGCTGTACCGCATGATAGGGGCAGGCGCGCGAAACAAGGTTGGGGCTTTCCGGCCCGGTGATCTCGATATGGGACATATGTGAAATATCGAACAGACCGGCCTCTGCGCGGGTATGAAGATGTTCTTTCATCACACCGAGCGGATAGGTGATCGGCATATCATAGCCGGCAAAGGCCCCAAAGCGGGCACCTGCAGCGACATGCATTGCGTTGAGCGGTAGTTGTTTCGCCATTTCATCTCCAGACACAAGTGCGCATTATCCACGTTTATACGTGGATTCAAGCGCCCCTCTGTCTGGAGCCTGAGAGACTCGCGCAGCCGGAAAAAATCCTGTTACGCTTACACCTTCGGCGCGGAACGGCTGTTCCGACTTTCCAGAGTGTCTGTCATTCTACGGTCCTTTTGCCTGAGAGATTATGGGCATTTTCCCCTTCGGCGACACGGTGTTTATACACCAACGTCCTCTCCCGCAGATGATTTTCGATGTTCTCGCGAACACCAATAGACCACCTCACGTTACTGGAAGATTTTGGACCTGTCATCTATTGTTCGGGAAAATTGTTGCTAGGGTGGATGCTTGGTCATCGATTCGACGATAATGATGGGAAAGTCACTTGCACATAGCCTCTCGGATTCGACTGTTATTCATTTTCTTCGCCGCCTTTGCGACCGTATCGACGGCGACTGGCGCCGAATCAGTGCAATTGCGTGCCTATAAGGACAAGTTGTTTGCCTATCCGGGGGTGCTGGAAAACAGGGATGACGGTGCCTTTATCAGGATTGACTACCAGAAAGCCCGTGACATTCATCAGCGCGATGAAATTCCCGAACTTCGGGTAAAGGGAAAATATGTTTCCCTTGGTGCCAAACGCAGGCAACGCGCACTCAATATCAAGGCGCCGGACATCACTGTTGAAGCCTATGAAGTCGGGTTTCGCAAAAAGGCGCGTTTTGCGGTGATTTTTGTTCATGGCCGTGGCGGCGACCGCCGCCTTGGCGTCAAGGACTGGACATTTGGCGGTAATTTCAACCGACTGAAAAACCTCGCGGTCAAGAATGGGGGCGTCTATTTTGCGCCCACCATTCCGAGCTTTGACGCTGTTGGTCTCAATCATCTCAAGACCCTGGTCACCTATATACGCCAAACGTCACCTGGCGCGCCGGTGATACTGGCCTGCGGGTCAATGGGCAGCATTCTGTGTTGGCAGGGCAGCAATGATCCGGGTATTTCATCCAGCCTTGCAGGCCTGATCATTCTGGGAGGCTCTGGTGACGACAGCTTTATGAAAAGCGCTGCTTTTCAAGCCAGGGTTCCCGTGCTGATTGCCCATGGCAGTGGCGATACGGTCTATGACTGGCGCAACCAGCAGGCCTTGTTCCACCGGATCAGGGATGCCTCGAAAGATCCGTACCCCATTCGCTTTGTGCTTTTCGAAACCGGCAGCCATGGCACGCCGATACGGATGATTGACTGGCGCACCGCCCTCAACTGGATGCTTGGAAGCTAAAGCGAGTTCCGAAAAGTGGGAACCGGTTTTCGGATAAATCGTCGTCCGTGAAGAATTCCTAACCATCTGTATTCACTGATGGAATGAAGCTTTCA
>JARGOF010000085.1 GCA_029212415.1 Rhizobiaceae bacterium
TCCTTTCCGAATTGAACATTGTGTATAGGGAGACGGACAGGACTTCGCTCTCCGCCTCCAATATCTGTGCCTTAGTCGGCCCCGAAAACCGACGGGTCCGGGCCCGTGCGAAAACCTTCATCGAGTGTGGCGATCGCGGCCATTTCATCGGCTGTCAGCTCAAAATCAAAGATATTGAGATTGTCGGCCTGCCGGGCGGGGTTTGCCGAGCGCGGAATGGTGGCGTTGCCGAGTTGCATGTGCCAACGCAGAATCACTTGTGCCGGGCTCTTGCCGCTGCGCTCAGCGGCGTCCCTGATGGGCGCAGCGTCAAAACTTCTGCCTTTTCCCAGGGGTGTCCAGGCCTGAACCACAACGCCCTTGGCTGCGCAGGCGGCGCGAAGCGCATTTTGCTGCAGGCCGGGGTTGATTTCGATCTGGTTGAGCACCGGAACCTCGCCGGTCTCATCGATGATACGCTCGAGATGGTCCGCATTGAAGTTCGACACCCCGATGGAACGGATGAGACCTTCTTTTTTCAGGTCGATCAGGGTCTGCCAGGTTTCGACATAGAGATCCTTCATGGGCGCGGGCCAGTGAATCAAAACGAGATTGAGCTGATCCACGCCGATCGTCTTCAGGCTGCGCTCAACCGAGGCACGTGTTTTGGCGCTGCCATGATCGGCATTCCAGACCTTGGTCGTCAGGAAGACCTCATCACGATTGAGGCCCGAGGCGCGCAGTGCTTCGCCCATTTGTGCTTCATTGCCATAGATGAAGGCCCCGTCAATCAGCCGATAGCCCAGCTTGAATGCACTCAGGATGGCCGGCGTTGTTTCCTCCTGGCTCAAGCTCCAGCAACCAAAACCAAGTTGCGGCATCGTCTGGCCGTCATTCAGTGTCACGTCAGGGATAGAGCGCATCCCGGTCTCCTTTGGAAATGTTGGTTTGTGTCTGGTGTGGGTGCTTACTTTAAACGGTTGCTCTTTGTGAGACAACGCGCGGGCGATGGTCATTCGATTTTGGCGAAGGGTGAAATGATAGCCATGCCCCTTCTGTCGCGGTTTCTGTTTGGGCAGGGCACCTGAATGAACTCTTGGCTGGCATGTTTTTGGGTGCTGACCTAGTCTTGCGGGGCACGGTTGCCATCTGCGTGCCCCAAACCAAACTGGCCTGCATGACGCGCCATTGGCTGCACTATACTGAAGGATTGGAAATTCATGTCTGCAACAAAATATCCAGATTTCACCGGTTCCGACCTGTCGCGCCTGCAGGCATTTGAAGTGGTGGACCTGCTCAAGCACAAAGAGGTTTCCCCCAAAGAGCTTCTGGATGTGAGTTTTGCCCGGATTGAAGTGGTTGGCCCGTTGATCAATGCAACCCCGACGGTCTGTCGCGAGCGTGCCTATGAGGCGGCCAAAGCTGTGGATGGGACCCAAGCCGGTCACTGCGGCTGGCTGGCCGGTTTGCCGATTGGTATCAAGGACCTGACCCCTGTTGCGGGCGTGCGAACTACCTATGGCACGATGGGTTTCAGCGACCATATTCCTGCGGAAAGCGACCTGCTGGTCGAGCGGCTTGAAGCGCGCGGTGGGCTGGTTGTCGGAAAGACCAACACGCCGGAATTTGGGGCCGGAGCCAATACGTTCAATGATGTGTTCGGTCCAACGCGCAATCCATGGAATACAAGTCTCAATGCCGGAGGATCATCAGGCGGCGCAGCCGCGTCGCTTGCGACAGGCGAAACATGGCTGAGCCATGGGTCCGATCACGGTGGGAGCCTGCGAACGCCTGCATCATTCTGCGGTATCGTGGGTCTGCGACCAAGCCCTGGCCGTGTCAGCGGCGGCTCGCGCGACAACGCCTTCATGATCGAAGGGGCCCAGGGACCGATGGCGCGTTCGGTGCGCGATTGCGCCCTGTTTCTGGATGCGATGGCGGGGTTTGATCCGCGCTTTCCAACATCTTTCCCGGCGCCGGACGTATCGTTTCAGGACGCCGTTCACCGTGCTGACGGCAAATTGCGGATCGCGTTCACGGCCGATTTGAATGGCTTCGCGCCGGTTGATGGTGAGGTGGAGGATCACCTGCGCGGCGTTCTTGCCCTGATGGAAGGTCAAGGGGCCATTGTCGAACAGCATTGTCCCGATCTGACCGGGCTGGATGCGACCTATCGCACGCTCAGGGGCTTGATGTGGGCGACCATGGCACGCGGCATACAACCGTCCGTGCGGGCGCATTTCAAAGAGGTGCTGGAGGATAATTTCGCCAGCGGCGAAGCTTTGACCATGCATGAGATCACGGGCGCGAACCTTGGCAGGTCTGCGCTTTACGCCAATATGGTGCAGATGTTTGATACGTTTGATGTGCTGGCATGCCCGACAGTCGGATGTCTGCCGCATCCGCAAAGCGAAGAATGGGTGCGAACCATCGGCGGGCAGAATTTTGCCGATTATCTGGGATGGCTGCGGTTCGCCTATCTCGCGACGGTCACGGGATTGCCGGCGATTTCTGTGCCCGTTGGCCTCGGACCGCGCGGCTTGCCTGTCGGGCTGCAACTGATCGGAAAACCCCGCGGCGAAGTAGCCTTACTGGCCGCCGCCCGTGCGGTCGAGATTGCCGTCGGCGGCCCGCTGGGGCCGATTGATCCAATTGTGACGCATGGTGACCGCTAGCGCTTGTCGCCTAATGTCAGATTCGGGATTCCCAAATTGGGATTATTG
>JARGOF010000011.1 GCA_029212415.1 Rhizobiaceae bacterium
CAGCATGTATCACCCGCAACAAGCGCCAATACCGCGCGAGCGGTTTCGTCCTTGTTCCTGTAGGGGCCATCGGTCGCGGCATTGAAGGGCCCATTGGCGCCGAACTTGCGCAGGACGACGGATTCGACCGCAGCGCGCATATCCTTGAAATGCGGCGGGCAATGGCCTTCGAAAACGCCCTCAAGGCCGGTGACATGAGGCAGGGGCTGTCCGGGTATCATGTCGAAGCGAAAGCCGAGGCCGGGCACGTCCGGGTCGCCGCTGGCGCCCAGAACGCTGAACGGGTTGATGCCCTCATACATCCATCCGCCAAGGCCCATGGCCTGCAGCATCAGGGCGCCGGCATAACAGGCGGTCGACAGTTCCACCGTGACTTCCGTAAGGCCTAATTGTTCGACATAGGACAGCGGATAGGGGTTTTCCACATCGACGATGGATGTGTATTTCTCCATCCCGGGGATCGGCTGCCCGGTCACGTCATCATAGAGGCAGGTGCCATTCTGCACCAGGTAGCACATCACCAGCAGCATGTGCTGTGCGAGATCGGCCACCGGAATGACCAGCGTGCTGCCGGGCACATTGGCACACCATTCATTGTGCATTTCCATGTGTTGCGGTGATGCAGGCGTATTCAGCCGTCCGTCGGCCAGTTTGATGATGCGGGCCTTGTGCGTCTCCAAGTAGGCTTGCAGGTCAGTTTGTCCCTCTGCGGTTTTCGTCGCATGGCCCGCCATGTCGCGCGTCGGGAAAAAATAGCTTCCATGATCGTCGGTAAAGAAGATCTCGCTCGTGTGAAAACCCGCTGCCGAAGGAAAGCTCCGTCCGCCTGCGGCACCCGCATAGTTGGGCATTTTGGGAACATAGGAACGATTATAGGGAATGAGGTTTGACCAGCCCGTATTGCCGCCAACCGTCGTCAGCAGCAGCATCTGTTCCATTTCAGACAAGGGCGCAGGCTTGTGTTTCGACGTATAGGCCAATGGCCCGTCCGGGATCGAGGCACCGCGGGCAAACCGCCGCGAACGCCGACCGTGAATGGCATCGATCAGCGGAAACCGCGTGGCCTCGATCAGCCCTTTGGGAAGGTCCTGCATGCCGTTCAACAATATCCGGCCCCTGGTGTTGAGCTCCAAAGCAGAAGCGCGAAGGCCAACGCCGCTCAGCACCGCACCAGCGCCCAGCAAACCGGCGCCAAACAATTTTCGTCGTGATGTATCAAACATGGTGTCTCCTTTTGCGAGCGGAAATTTCGGGAGGGGGCTCGCATGGAAATCTTCTGCCATGGACAGGTCAGGCCGCGTCAGATGCGGACCGGACACAATCGGTCCAAATAGGTCATCAGGCCTAGTTGATTTTTCTGCAGGTTGGCCTGTCAGTATGCATTTGGAGGATGTCTGCGGTGAGGCCTCAATCGAACCCGTCAAATTGCGGCAGATTGTCGGTGATTTCAAACCACGGGGCCTTGGAGCCGACAAAGATGTGGTGCGTCGGGCGGATGGTCGGATCATCAACAAGGGTTCCCAGCGGAACGTGAACATAGTGCCCCTCGCGGACAAGCGAATAGAGCAGCGATCCACAGGTCCTGCCGTGAATGTCCTTTGCAAGCCCATTGCCGAAGATGAGAAGCTTGTCTGGGCCTGCGACGATCCGCAATTGATCGGTCTCGATCCCGCCCATGGGTTTGAAGGCCGAGCCGGTTGTCTGCCGGCATTTGGCACAATGGCAATTCATCGCATAGGAAAATGCGTCCGCCACTTCATAACGAACGGCGCCGCACATGCATTGTCCCTTCAGGATTCGATGCTCGGTCATGGCGTCAACATGCAACGGTTCCGATCAGATGATCTGCAAAATGGATTATCAGTTATCGATCGTGTTGATTTTGTCCTTTGGGCCTTCTTTGATTGCCAGGTTTGGTTGTCCAGCGCCTGCGGTTCCTTCAGATGCAACGTCTGGTCCCTTGGTCAGCCACAGGAAAGCCAGCACGACAATTGCGACAATTGCAATCCGTCCCAAAACAAACCGTATACCCGACAGCAACGCGCGGCGTTTCTCTTCGGTCTTGGATCGCATTAACATCCATATCCATTCACGCTATGGGTCAGATTTCCACCTCGAAATACAAATTATCTTCTGGCTCACCGGGGGCTGTGGTTGAAACTTTTTTGGTGAAGGCATCCCAGACGGCCTTTTTCACGCCTTTTGGCTTTTTCGGAAAGCTGTCGTCATCGGCGCAAAGCAGGCGGCCTCTGGTCTTTTCCGACAGTGCCTCCATCAATTCTTCCAGCGGCATTTCCGTCCATTTTTTCTTTACCGCAACCGCGCGGTTGACCGGCACCATGGCGATCAGGCCGGGATGCTCCATCATTTCCAGGCCCCTTTCCTTCAGGGTGGCATTGTGGCTGCCGTGATGGCCCACCTTGTAGAAACAGGTGCGCGCAAGCAGGTCTTTTGCACGCTTGTCCTTGCCCAGACCCGACCATTCAACATCGTGCCAGGAAAGCCAGTTTCCCACTTGCGCGTCGGCAGGAAACAACAGGACGTCTCCGTCCGGTTCTAGTTCGATAGCAAAGGCAAGGGATGTATTATTGGTTGCCGAATCCAGTTTCATGGCAAGATCGGATGCCACGCCTGCCCATTCATGATCTATTTTTCGCCAGCTTGCGTCACCGAGGATCTTGTCGACAGCTTCTGCCTGATCATCTTCTTCAATCGCGTCATCTGCCTTGACCGTAGGGGGCGCTTCTTTTGCATTCAGATAATGCTCCTGAAAGAAAACGATAGTCTCCGCTTCAGGCGCCGGGATCTCAAACGCCGGTGAAAACGGGCCGCCCGTTCCATCCAGCAAGGCTGCATTCAGCGTATGGACGCCGATCATGCCGCCTTCGTCCGCGCCAAATCCATAGGTCTCGGGTGCGCTGCCGGTCGGTGCCGCCTTTTTCAGAAGCTTCCTGTTACGCGGCGGCCCCAGAATGAAGACCCGTGCCTTGTCGACGCCTTCCAGGCGTCTGGGTTCACCACCGGGATCGAGGAACTCAAGTCTGTCGCCGGCCAGGGCCAGGGCCTTGTCGCGTCCATCCCTTGTGGTGGCCCGAACACCAAATGCTTCCTGATCCGCCAAGGGCCCGACACCAAAGAAAGCAAGCATTTCGTTGACAGTCGCCGCTTCCTGGGTATCGGCGGTGCCAAAGCTGGCGGATGCATTTGTCAGCGCACGCAGCGCCATGCTCTTGGCTTTGTCGAGGCTCCTGGCCTGCTCATCCCGGGGGTTCTCCGTCCAGCCTGCCCAGGCTCCCTTGACCACAAACCGCTCTTTCCAGTCCGGCACCTGGTTGAATGCCGAGACGTGATCCCAATGCTCATGGGTAATCACCAGAAGATCTATGATCCCGGGTGTTTTGGTTTCCGGGTCACCGCCCGTCGCCCGTTGCAGACTGTCAACGACGCGGTGCATGATGTTGGTTGCATCAGGTGTCCCCAAAACGACCCCGCAATCGATGACAATCCGGAAGGGCTGGTCGCTGTCATCGCGCGGCAATTGAACCAGCAGGCAATCGCCGATGCCCTGGCGATACATACGAATGCGCGCTCTGTAGGACGGGCTCATAATGCATCCTCCCCATGTCCCCGGTGGACAAGCGCAAAGGGTTCCGATGGGTTTGCAGGGCCACCATAATAGTTGAAGCTCGGGCCACGCCGCAGCGACTGGCGGAAGTCATGTTCCTGCTGGATACGCTGGCCATTGGAAACCCGTTTGTAAATGATATAGCGGATGGTTCCGGTTTCGGCGTCGACAATCCAGGTGGCGCCGCCGCGATAGGAACCGCCTTCGCCCGGTACTTTGCACTTCTGCGTAATTTCGATCACCAGATCCAGGCGCTCCTGGCCCACCGTCGTGGCGCGTCTTGCGGGCCGGACAGAATGCACCTCAAAGCGCGTGATATCGCGCGTCTTTCCGAGGATCTCCTCTGAGGTGCGGGTCTCCATTGTGAAGCCGAGGCGCCTTGCTTCTTCTTCCCCGAAGGGGCGCGATTCCAGGAGGGCGCGCAGCTCGATCGCCAGATGTCTGGCGGCTTTGTTGGAGATTTCGAAGGCCTTGCTGCGCTGGGTTTCGAGTTTCCAGTCACGAAAGCCGACCACCTTGTCCATATCGCGGAAGATACGGCGCAATTCATCCTTCAGCGCTTCATCGATTTCCGGCGGATACCATCTCAGGCTGTCGGCTGAAATACTCTTGACGCCGTGCGGATGGATGCCCCTTTGGCGAAAGGCGAAAACGATGGCCGTGCGGTATTCATAGGGGTCATCGGGCACAAGATCGAAGTCCGAGGTAATCAGAGCCCGTAGATATTCACCCAAAGTGATGCTGACCGGCGGACAATAATCCAGCGCCCTGATCGTCATGCGCAAAAGATGCCCGGCGGTTTTTGCCGCTTCACGGGCCAGACGGTTGACCAGGTCCGGATGCATGTCGCCATCGGGCAATATGCCGCTTCCCTGCGTGGCAATGCGCAGGAGATCGGCACTGCGGCGATGATAGATGTCCAGAAAGGCATCAAACATGGCTGCAACGAGAACAGCGCCGCGATCATGGGCCTCACTGGAAGTATTTTGAATGGTCATGAGATCGCCATCCCTGTTGGTGCCAAGGGCCGAGCGCAGCGCACCATGCATGCCTGTCGCCAGACCGAACTGCCGGGCAAGACCGGTGAGATTTGCATCGAAGGATTCACGGCCCGGCCGTGTTCTGCCTATACTGCTTCGCAGGGCAGTGTCGTGGGTGAAATGCTGGAACAGCGCCACGAGGTCGGAGAAGGCCTCATGGAAGGCGCGTGAATCCGGATTTGACGTTTCGGCATAACGCCGGTGCAATCCGTCCAGCAGCGCGTGCGATGTCTCATGGGCAATGATGTCGTAGGACAGGCAGGAAAACACGGTCGATCCCGGCGCAATGCCGGCGGGTGCGTTTTCCGCCTCGGCGAAATAGCCGAACAGCAGCGCCTTTTTCATCGGGCTGTAATAGGCATTGGCTTCGCGCATGGCATGGGGATAAATCCGCAGCCGCTGAACAAATTGTTCATGGAAACTGTTGCCGATCCGCACGTGCCGCGCCGACCACAGGGATGGCCTTCCAAGGGCTTCTTCAAAATGGCACACGGTCTTGCTGGCCACGGCAAACACCATCTGCTGATGAAATCGTGGATCCGATTCCGATGGGGTCAGACCATCGGATGCCAGCAGGCTTGAATTGTTAAGGTCGACAGGCGCATAAAACGCCTTGCTGGCGGGATCGTAGTCGACGATTTCGAAATATTCATTGACCGGTCCGACCGCGACGTCGCGCCAGGGCAGGTTGATGACGGTATGGGCCAGGGGTTTGGTCCGCGTCGATGCATTGGCTGCCGGATCAGTGGTATATACCCGCAGGCGTCGGATGGTCGGCTGGTCAACGGGCGGATTTTTGGCGCTTTCGATGCGGCGGCGTGCGTAATAGTCGGAATCCGGATCGGGTGCGGCCGTCGGGACGGCGGCAGGCGTTGCATTCAGGTCCAGCCATTTGCGAACACCTTTTGATAGTCCCTTCTGCTCACACAGGGCTTCCTTCAGAACTTTCAGGCGTTTTGCGGGTTCCTTGATCTGCGCGATGTCTTCAATCGCATCGCCGAGAGCAGCCGATGACTGCGATGCCTGCTGGATTTCCAGCGCAAGCATGTTGTCAAAAAGCGTTGCCTGCTCACCGGCAATGCCCAATCCACCTATGCCGCGTATCAGTGCAAACCAGGCACTGTCCTTCTTGGCTTTCTTCAGGGCGCTGCTTTGCGGCGGGGCAATGCCCAGAGCATCATTGGACTGCAGAATGCCCCGCCCGTAATATTTGCGGACCTCCGCTTCATGTCCGCTCCAGGAACCGGCACTGCCAAACAGGGCGTGGCGGACGGCTTCGACGCGCATCCATTTGCGCGGATATTTTTCCAGTGTCTTGCGGTTTTTCTGAATCCAGTTCGCCGCCGCCGCTGCGATTTGCGGTGTTGCCGCAGAGGTGCCTCCACCATCGAAGTCCACCTTGTCACCGCTGTGAATGCGCGCCCAGGGGACATTCGGCGTAAAGGCTGCCATCGCCTCATCCACCCGGCTGTCGGGCCCATAGTTGCCGGACATCAGATCCGCACTCAGGTCGGCATAGGGATCAAGCCTATTGCCATGGGTGCGACCCTGCACACCGCAGGCGCCGACAACGCGGTTGAACCTGGCCGGGTAGACCAGAAACCGGGTCGGCAAATTGGCGTAATTGTTGCCCGCTGCCGTGACAATGAAAATGCCCCGATCATAGGCACGATTGATCGCTTCGGCCCAGGCCTGGCTGGCCAGACCACCCATGCTCATGGTGACGATATCGATGCGGCTGGAAGGCTTGTTTGCAAGGCTGTTTACATATTCGAAAGCCTGGGCGATGGCGCTGGTGCGAAACAGGACAACGGAATTGGCCACCCGGACCGGCACCACACGGGCAAAGGGCGCGCCGCCCAGGTCATGTTTTGAAATTCCATGGGTGCCCCAGGCCTTGCCGGCAAGAATACCCAAAGTGCCCGTGCCGTGCCCCACATTGGTAAAAAAACCATCGGTGCGGTCGCGGGCATCATTGGGATGATCACGGTCGATAAAATTGCGTTGCAGATTGAAATCCATGTGGCGCGGCAATGTTGCATGGGCCGGGTCATAGCCGGTGTCAAAATGGGCAATGCGCACCCGCTCATCGTCGGCCGGATTGCCGCTCGCCTGCCTGGCCAGATCCAACTGGGAATGGCGCGCGTCGCGAAACCAGTCATCATCCGGCAGGGTATTATAGGCCGGGTTCTGCGGATCATTGGGACGGTGCGGATCATCGCTGCCGCCAAATCCCAGCCCTGCGGCGCTCCTGTCATCCATCATCCATTGCTGCGACAGGTCCGGTTCGGCAAATTCAATCATTGCATCACCCACCCGGCCGCCATTTTCAACAATCTGGTGACACAGATCCCAGGCATTGACCGGTGGCGCTTCCATGCCCATGGAGCCCATATCCACGCTCGCAAGCCACCATCTGCCGGCACGGCGCATGGAAAACCCAGGGCCTGCAACCTGCTTGTTCAGAGGTTCAAGCGTCAGGCCAAGATTGGTGGACCCAATCGCGAGTTGACCCCTCTGGCTGCGCGGTTTCGCACCGGCAGCAAATTTCAAAAGCAACTGTGGGCGTGTTGTAACAGCAAACATTGTCGTATCACCAATTCCTGTGCGCCAGACTGAAGTGTCTGTCATGATGCGTCGTCTGGAGATTACTTTTATGCGCAGTGTTATTTTTGGTTGAACCGAAACCGTCCGTGTATATTTTCAGTTGATCGGCAACAGGTCAGCCATCGTAGATCAGGGGCTTTGAAACGCAACCTCTTGTTGCGCAAGTGATCGCCATCACTTGTCGATGAATTCGTTGTTGGCGGCATCATAGACCTTGTGTCCCAGAACATTCTTGCTCTTCATCGCATGGATTTTCGCAGCGAGTCTCTCATTGCGATCCTTGTATTTTTGGTGGTTGACCGTCAGCAGCGCCTTTTCCCTGTTCGGCTTTTTCAAAGCCTTGCTCACCGTATCCTTGCTGGCCCGCCCATGGTGATGGATATCTGCAATAATCGCGCAGATTGTATCTTCCTGACCATTCAGGTCATACCAGGGATGATAACGCCGGGTCATCTTGTGTTGCAGGATGTCAGCCGATACCCGCACCTGCGCCGCTCTGCAGTCCGGGTCGTGTGCGGTCCAGTGCATAAGCCGCGCCACGTGCAATATTTCCTGTTCATCAATCAGCTTGCGCCGGGGATTGAGAAAATTCATGAAGAGTTGCAGTTGATTGTCGAAGACCTCTTCCAGATCGGTGAGGCCGCCATCGCTGTCTATCCGGTGCAGCCGATCATTGTGCATTGTGAGTTCGGGGAAATAATCCCGGGCGTTGGGGAGTTTGAGGAAGGCGCGGAAAAGCAGGATGAGGTTGTCCCGAGGCGTGTGTGCGGCAAGCTGATAGAAGCCGAAGGTGAATTTGGCCCTGTCATAGGTATTGGGCAGGTTCATGAAGCTTTGACTTTCGCAATGGGCCGTTACATCGATAATATGGGCCCAATGGTCGATCTGATCGACATGGTCATCGGCCTGATATTTCACGCCGTAGTACTGGTTCACCGGAATATAGATGCCGTGATATTTTTTTGATGGATTGTTCACCTCGCGGCCCACCAGAAACTCGTTTTGGTGATTTCCCGATAGCGTTCTGGAAAACCAGTCGCGATTGCGTTTTTCCAGACTGAACGCAATGCCGCGGACAACAGGCGTGCCCGTCGGCTGTATATTCAGCAACAGATCAGAACCGGGGATGGTGCCGAAAAAAAGCGCCTGATGGCCCGAATAGACCGCCTGAAAAGTATCCAGAAATTTCTGCGGTGACCATTTCACCACTTTGTCCGGTGTGTTGGAATAGTGATAGATGCTGCCGTCGCAGTAGATGCCAATATGCTTTTGCGGAATATTGCCCATTTTTTTCGAGGACAGATCAACATTGTTCTGCCGCGTCACGAAAAGGAGTTGTGTCAGGGATTTGTCAGCGTCGTTGAACATGCCCACCTTTGGGCACCGGGCAAAAATTTCATGCACGCGGACATTCCCGGGTTGCTTGTTGCCACCCTTGAAGTCAACGCAGTTGAAAGAGAAATCCAGGCCCGTCATGTGACTGACAAAGTGGGCGCAATGGTTCTGTTTGTGGTCGTGGAAATTGTTTGGGCAGACCTGATCGATCGATTTTCCCAGTGCCGCTTCGAGTGCCGCTTCGAGTGCCGCTTCGAGTGCCGCTTCGAGTGCTGGTTTGATATCGCTCATTGTACCTTCACCGTGGATCAGCAGCGATACCAAGATGTTTCATCCCCGCCTTGCAGACAATCAGGATGCAAGCGGGATGCTTCGCTGCTTAGGGCTCTGGCTTGAACCATTCATCCGGCTTGGATAAAAGCGAGATTATTCAGGCACCGTGAAACCAGCGTGAATCCGTTTCGCGGGATGCTTTTCACGCCGCATTTCAGGCGAGGCGGTTCGCAAAAATTGGCAGCTTTGATGGCGGACAATGAAGTCGCTGGAGGCCGTGTGCACTTCATTGCCAGTGTAGGCAATTCGCTGTGAAGGTTAGTTGGCTTGTTCGACGCTCGCGTGGGATCTGGCCCATCGCGGAGCGCAATGGGCCTTGCAATTGGCCTCAAGCGCTTGGGCCAAACAAACGGAGGTATGACCGGATCAGCAACCAATGGGTTTTGCTGGTTCAGCCTTTGATCAGGCAATATCCAAACCGTCAGCGGACCAGATAGAAATCCAGAATGACGCTTGCCTTCTCGCGCGCGCCTGTCCCTAAAAATATCATGTTGTTTATCCAGGCATACCGCGGATCACCCGTTTCGAAGCGCGCCATGCTGCGCATGTAATAGTCTTCCGGCGCGCAGGGCTCACCTGCTGCCAATCGCTTGATCACATCTTCGGGCCCGTGTCTGTGGCCAAAATTGATGACCTCGATCAGCGCGCCGTCGTCGGTTTCAATGGGATAGCGAGCGTCCAGCTGGGCAAGCCCTGATGCAAAGATGGTTTGCCAGTCGGCGCCCACATTGACGACTTTCCCCGACAGATAGGGCCCCGAAACCTTGCCGCCAAGGATCGGGATGATGCGTCGTTTCCCGGCACGCCCTTCACCCAATTCGCGGATGGGTCCAAGTTCGACGATCACATTGCAGAAAAGTTCAAGTGTGGGTTCTGGAAGCTGCATTCCGGGTCCTCTGGTTGTATTCGCGTGCTGGGCACTGACATTCTTATCGGAAAGGTGAAGATCAGGTATGGCGTGCTTTGGGTTGGTGCGTCAATTCCTGTAGGCCCCGGGAGCCGGAACCCTTTGCCGGCGATAGGCGGATGCCGTCATGCCGACCTGTTTGCGAAACAGACGGCGAAAACTCGAGCCTTCCGCATAGCCGACCTCCAGGGCAATATCATCGATTGGCATATCGGTGGCTTCCAGCATCTGCTTTGCCTCTTCGATGCGCAATGTCTGCAGGTATTCCACTGGCGATTGCCCGGTGGCGCGGCGGAAACGACGCAGGAAACTGCGTTCGGAGCGGCCGCTGCGCTCAGCCATTGTGGCCACCGGATTGGCAGACTTGTAATTGTCAGCCAGCCAGATTTGCGCGTCTGCCACCAGACGGTCTTCGTGCTGTCGCCCGGCCATCAGGGAGCCGTAATGCAATTGGCCGTCATTGTGGGTTTGCAACAGATAGACCCGGGCAATGCGGCGGGCTTCTTCCGGATCGACAAAATGCTCGATCAGGTACAGCAGCAGATCGGCCCAGGCCGATGCCCCGCCTGCGGTGATGACCCGGTGGCCCTCGCCTGAAGGCACCAATATGCGTTCGCGTCGCAATTTGACCTTGGGATAACGCTGTCTGAACGTATCGAAGTAGCCCCAATGGGTTGTGGCGTCTGTATCGTCCAGCAAACCGGCCTCGGCCAGCAGAATTGCGCCCGAGCAGACGGATGCCACCGTCGCGCCGTGACTGTGGGCAGAGCGGACCCATTGTGCATAAAGGCCAAAATCATTGGGTGGCGGGCCGGTGGGATCGATATGGAAATCCGTGATGATGATCAGGTCGGGATGCGGGCAATCGTCAAGCCCGCCATCGGGAACGATCATGCGCCCGTTCGGATCGTGATAGGCTTCGCCATCGACGGAAAGCAATCGGGGATGAAAGGCCGGTGGGCGCGCTGGGTGACCATGCAGCATCTGCCAGTCACGCCCCACCGAGGCAAGCACATCCAATATGCTGAAGGTCACCGAAGCGCTGGCACAGGAAAGACCCAACACGACAGTTTCGATCGCCTTATTGCTGTTGTCCGAACCGTGGTCTGGCATGAATAGCCCGATAGGAACCGTTGTTTTATGCACGCTTCCTATCACATTTTCCGCGGGCCGTCCAAAATGCGGGCGTTGATGTTTCCAGCGCTTGTAGCGGACATGTCGATAGAAAACCGGTTGCTCGCGGGTGTCGTGAGAAGGATCACCCGCCGGGCAAGCCGCTTCGGCCTCATGGTTCGCAGATGATTTCAGGTTGTTTTCCGGGTGTTTATACGGCATCCTATGCGTGTGAAGACGGTCGTGGTTGAAACAATCATTGAGGGCTTCTTTATGACTGCGAATACGTTTGGTTCACATTTTGATCTGAATTTGACGCGCCGGCTTCGGGTGTACTCGGTCGACCCCAGCCTTGCCTCGCGCATCAGTACACGCGAAATCAATGAAATCACCATCGATATTCCATGGGAATCCTATCTCGGCGGCAAAGCCGTCTCAGCCAGTTCCACCCACGCCGATATCGAGGCGCTTTCACATGAGGATGTCAAGGAGCGTAAAAGCTCCCTCAAGCCTGGCCCTGTTGGCGAATATGTCGAGGTGATCGACTATGATCCGGCCAGTTCGGTGTTTTACGTACCGGTTGATCTCAATGATCCACGCCTGCTGGCAAGCGACGGATTGGCGCCTTCAGAGGCCGACCCGCAATTTCATCAGCAAATGGTCTATGCGGTGACCATGGCCACCATCCACCGCTTTGTTCAGGCTTTTGGCAGGCCGATCTTCTGGTCCAATCACATTGTCATCGGTGACAAATATGTGGCGCAATTTGTGCGGCGGCTGCGGATCTATCCGCATGCCCTCAGAGCGCGCAATGCCTATTACAGTCCGGCCAAGAAATCCTTGCTCTTCGGCTATTTCCCGGTGACGGCCAAAGACAGCGAGAACACGCCGGGCACGACGGTGTTTACCTGCCTGTCGCATGATATTATCGCCCACGAGGTGACACACGCGCTGCTGGACGGAATTCATCCGCGCTTCAATGAGCCAAGCAACCCGGATGTCCATGCCTTCCATGAAGCCTTCGCCGATCTGGTGGCGCTGTTTCAGCGTTTTTCCTATGCGGGAATTCTCGAGCGGGAAATTGCCAATACGCGGGGCGACCTTTCCAGCGAAACCATGCTTGCACAATTGGCCGGACAATTTGGGCGTGCCACCGGGCATGGTTCGTCGCTGCGTGATGCGCTGGGGCAATGCGATCGGCAAACTGGCCAATGGAAAATTCGCGAGCCCGATCCTTTTGCACTCGACCGGGAAACCGAGCCGCACAAACGCGGATCCTATCTTGTGGCTGCGGTTTTCAAGGCTTTCAACCTGGTCTATGCCGAACGGGTGGACGACCTTTTTCGCATTTCAACGCAGGGCACCGGTGTCCTGCCGGATGGCGACATCCATCCCGATCTGGTCAACCGCCTGGCCCGAGAAGCGCGCGAAACTGCGGCGCATATTTTGCGCATGTGCATTCGTGCAATCGATTATTGTCCGCCTGTCGACATAACCTTCGGCGATTTTCTGCGCGCCATCATCACCGCCGATCTGGACATCAATCCGGTCGATGAATGCGGTTATCGTGTAGCCTTTGTTGAAAGCTTTCGTGCCTGGGGTATCTACCCGCACGGCACCAGGAGCATGTCCATTGAAAGTCTGCGCTGGCCTGGGTTTGCCGAAGCCTTTGCGCGGGCAAAGGCGCTCGCCGACAATGAGGCGGTTCATGCCGAATCCATTCAGGTGGTGGGCACCAAGGGGCGGATGATGGCGCAGCAAAGCCTTGACGGTTTTCTGGACGCCGGTCCCGACGGCAGCGGGACCGATGAAATGCTGCTGCGTGATGTCAGCCGAACCAAACGCAAGTCTTTCGAGGCGCTGGATCTGCGGCAGGACCGCTTTGATCTGTGGAAGCAGATGAAAGCCAATGGATACTTCATCTGGCGCTGGCTGATGCAGGACAATGAACGCGAGGTCGTCGGCACGCTGGGTCTGGTCATTGACGACCACAAGGCGCCCGCCACGGTCTATCGCAACAGGAAAAACGAACCGACGATCGAAGTGCATTCGGTGCGCCCGATCGTTCTCAAGACGGATGAATTCGGCGAGCAGAATTTCCTTGTTGTCGAGGTTCTTCAGCGCAGAAGAGGCTATCTGGATCCTGAAAAGCAAAAGAAGATGGATCGCACGAGAAAGCCTCTGTCACGCGATGAGCATGGCGATTTTACCTATCGGGCCGGCTGTACCTTTCTGATCAACCCGGAAAACAAGGAAATCCGCTGGGTCATGAGGACGGCCGGCACCATTGTCGCCGACAGTGAACTGGAGCGCATGCGACGCTATCTGACCGGCGACAATCTGCCCAATCTCAACGAGTTCGCGATCACCAGTCCGGCAACCATGGGGCTGGCATCCACGACCATGCGCGATGAACCTTTTGCCCTCCTGCACGACCAGCATGAGGATTAAGACCAATGCCCTTGATGACAGCCCCAAAATCAGGCGCCAGGATCAGAATGTACCGTCAGGGACATGGCGATTGTTTTCTATTGGCTTTTCCGCGTGAAGGCGGTGGAAAGCCGGTCTATATGCTGATCGACTGCGGTTACAAGCCGGGATCGCAAATTACCAGAAAAGGCAAGAAGGTTGATGCCAATCGCATCGTCAAGGACATTGCCGCTGCGACCGGCAAGAAGATCGATATCGTGGTGATTACCCACGAGCATCAGGATCATGTCAACGCTCTGGGCAAGTTCAAGGATTTCGAATTCGCCGAGGCCTGGTTTGCCTGGACCGAGGATCCGCATGATGAATATGCGCAGGAATTGCGCAAACGGCACAAGGATCAGCTTCTCGGGCTGCTGGGTGCGCGCCGCGCCCTGAAGCTGGCCGCAGATGGAAACGCCGGTGCATCGGATGCCCTCGAGCGGATCGACGAATTGCTGGCACTGGAACTGGGCAATGACGACGATGACGCAGACGATGCCGATAATGCCATCCTCTCCAGCCTGAATATTCCGGCGGTTTTCGGAGCGGCCTCCGATCCACTCAAGTCAAAAAACAAAAAGGCCATGTCCCTGATCAAGAAACGTGCGGGAAACCGGCTGCGTTTCATCAATCCACACGAAAAAGTCCTGTCGTTGGGAGAGGCGGCAGGTATCCGTGTCTTTCCGCTGGGTCCGCCCAGAAATGTGGATCTTCTGTCCGATGAAGACCCCAAGGGCAGCGAGGGGTTTCCAGGTCACGGCATGGCGACATCGCTTTCCTTTTTTGCCGCCGGTGCAAACCGCGCCAATGGCGCTGCGGGCAGGGCGGCAAGCGTGATTGCCGGTAAGGAACAGCCGGAGGCCGAAATGCCCTTCGACCCAACATTCAGCCTGCCGAAGGATACGGCTCTGGAGCCCTTGAAGCATGACGGATTTTTCAGCCGCAACTATGGTGAAGGCGAGACGGGCAATCCGGATGATGATTTCGAAGCGCCTGCCGCTGCTTCCTGGAGACGCATCGATGAAGAATGGCTCTATTCGGCGGAAACCTTTGCGCTCAAACTGAATCGCGGCATCAACAACACCAGCCTCGTTCTGGCCATTGAATTGACGAAAACCGGCAAGGTGCTTCTGTTCGCCGGTGATGCCCAGCTCGGCAATTGGAAGTCATGGGATGATGATGTGTTTGTCGTCGACGGCAAGACGCAGACTGCCAGGGATATTCTGGGCCGCACCGTCGTCTACAAGGTTGGCCACCACGGCAGTCACAATGCAACGCTCAAAGGCAGCGCGGAGGACGCCTATCCAAACCTTGGCTGGATGGGGCGAGGGCCCTATGAAGCGGAATTCACCGCCTTTATCACCGCGCACAATCGTTGGGCGCTTGACAAGGCACGCTGGAATCATCCGCTTCCTCCCATCAAGAAGGAACTCATCAAAAAGGCTCGGGGCCGCGTATTCCAGACGGATGAAGACGCGCCTGAAAAACCTGACAACGTGTCCCAGTCCGACTGGGACGGCTTCATGAACGATGAGCGGGTCAAATGCACCGATCTCTACTTTGAATTGACTGTGCTGGACGATTAGGTCCCTGCCTGCAAAGGAGAAACGCGATGTCTGTCAAAATCAACGGTGAGGACAAACGCCTTGGACTGGCGCTTTCCGGCGGCGGCTTTCGTGCCGCCGCCTATCATCTGGGTGTTTTCAAGAAACTCGATGAGCTGAAACTCCTGGGCAAGATTGACCTGCTTTCCTGTGTCAGCGGTGGCAGCATTGCGGGCGCCTTTCTGTGCGCCAACTGGGGCAAGGACGACACCCTCGAGCGGCTGGAAACCTATCTTCGCACCAAATCGATTGCCGTGTCATCCGTGCTCGGCGGTTTGCTGAGCCCCTTTTCTTCACGGCTGGATGAACTGGCCAAGACCTATGACCGCGACCTTTTCGGCAAAAAGAAACTGTCCACTTTGAAAAAGGGGCCGCGCATCTATCTGAACGCCACCAATCTGGCGACCGGCAATATGTTTTTTTTCGTGGCCGGCGGCAATGGCGCCACGGAACTGGGGGAACATGAACTGGGACAGGCGGATGGCTCGAAGATCAGGATCAGTGCCGCGGTGGCCGCTTCATCGGCATTCCCGCCCGTCTTCCCGCCGTTGCGACTGGAGGAGGGCGACTTTCCCAGCGATCAGGTGGACTATGTCACGCTGACCGATGGCGGTGTCTATGACAATCTCGGCGTCAATCCGCTGATGCGGGTCAAACGCAACAATCTGGACTACGCGCTGGTCAGCGACGGCGGCAAGCCCTTTGCCAATAATCCGGACCCAACGGAATCCGGCTCCATTGTCCTGAAAGAAGCCATCAACATCCTGATGGAACAGGTGCGCGGATTGCAATTCGAGCGTCTCAGCCTCGGGCACAAGGCCGGGCAGGGACCCAAGCCCCTGTGGTTCTCGATTGACAGCGCCGAGGGAGAACTGCATCCGGGCGACGCACATTTCGCCTCGCTGATCGGCACCAACCTGACCCGTCTTTCATCCATCGAAATGGATGTACTGATGCGCCATGCCGGGGCGCTGTGTCAGGCGCGGATCGAGAAATATGCGCCTGAATTAATAGCGTAGAACGCTTATGGATAGTCCACATTGCATTTTGACAATGTGGTTTAGTCACCATAACTCAGAGCACTATCGGCCATACGCGTCGGCAGCAGGTGCGACCGGAATGTGTCGTGACGATGCCGGTCTTTGAGTGTTTCCGAACCGCCGAAATAGAACCGGATGCCACCATAGGCGCGGTAAAAATCCCGATCACCAAATGCCCCTTCTGCAAACAGGGACAGTCCCGGCAGAGCCGCAAAGCCCGGCCTGTATTCCACGCCGACCCGACCGATGAAATCATGATCCGGATTCGTTTCGGCGCCACTCGTCAGCAAGAGGTCATCGTTCAGGTACCATTCGAAATCCAGTCGTCCCATGAAACCATCATTTCCCTGGCCCTCGGAAAACTGGTAACCGGTCAGACCTGAGAATGTCACCTGTTCCAGATAGTATTCGCCTTCCGCTGCAATCAAACCGGTTCCATTTGAATCTCCGAACAGATTGCCGGATTCTGTTTGCACAAAACCGGCAGCGAAACCGAGCAGGCCCATGTCGGGATTGCGCCAGAATACATGCAGCGCGCCGCCTCCGAAAAAGTCGCCGTCATGCGCGCCCAATGTTCCATCCAGGCGGGCGCCATATCGCTCCCCCAACGGCATGGTAAAGGCACCTTCCGTAACAAAGGTTCCCTCGTCATCCAGAACGCCGCCCATGATTGCCATTTCGGCATTGGGAGCGGAAACGGCCGGTTTGCTATTGGCCGCGTCGTCTGCGTGAGCCGCTGCGACCGTGCCGAAGCCGAGAAAAGCGGCAACAGCTGACACATTGGCCTTCTTCGCAATATGGTCCAGAATGCCGCGACCAGCCAGCAGCGACCGATTGTCAATGGGTGTGGCGTCGAAGCCCGGGTCGGAAAAGCAGACCCGAACCTTGGAAATGAAATCGGTTGCGTCCCTGTCGCAGGTTCCCCGCAGAATGGTCCGGATCAGCGGCTCGGACACCAGCATGTGCGGGTGCCCGGATGATGCATCTTTCGGAAAACGATCACGATCAAGGACCGTGAATAAAGTCCCCGTCCGGCTGTCCCAGAGCAGTTTTTTGACACTATGGCCAAAAACACGCCGCATCTCATGGGCAAACCGAACCAGTTTGCTCGCCCGGTCAAAGACCCCGGTGGGATCAAACAGAATTTCATCATGCATGAAGGGCGACACGAATGCCTCAAGGCTACGGGCGCGTTCCAGCGTGCGCACGCTGTGTCTTGTAACCTTGCAGCGGACGGATCGATTGTTGGACAACAGGTAAGAAGATAATTTCCTCGATTGCTGCCGAGACATAGCGTTGCGTGGCGCATGAATTTTCAGAATTATCTTTTTTCCGTTGGCGGACCTGTCTGCGCCAGCCAGAAAAGCGCGACCAAAATCACCACCCTTCAAAAGGCTTGAAAGTTCCTGAGAAATCCTGGCATGATTATTGGTTGATAATGGCAAACCTGTTCTCCTCTATATATCTATATGAAAAGCCCCCTCGGCCAGTCGAAAAAAGACTGTAAGCGCTATAAATCTACACCATGCCCACGGGGGTTTCTATAAAAATTAACCTTTTGTTAACCTTTCTCTGAGTTCTCCCCTATCCAATGTCGAGAATACGGCGAAAAAAATCATTTGCAAATCCCGGTCTGGGCCGCGGATCGCTGGAATGCATGTACCTCATACAGTCTTGCGCCAGGGCAAAGGCCCGCCGACGTGCCAATCGCGGTTTCCTTGCCTGTTCACAGGCGGACAACCAGAATGGCCACCATGGCTCTACCCGCTTTTGCCAGGACCAATTGCTGATCCTTTCGCGGTTCTCCATGCAAAGCGCCTGATATTCATTTTCATTGGTCAGTATGTTTTTCAGAGACAGGGCAAATGCTTCGGGATCGGGGTTTTTCAGAATGTACCGCGATTGCAGGGGGCCGAAGAGTTCCGGGACAATGCCGACATCCGTCGAGACGACCGGTACGCCACAGGCCATGGCCTCCAAAACCGGGTTGGGCGTTCCCTCCATTGATGAGGTGCAGGCCAGAATATCAATCTTGCGATAGAACTGCGGCATTTCATGAAAAGGGATGTGCTTGACCTGTGGATCGGCAACATTTGCGATCGCGGGCACGCCGGCATTTTTCAGATATTCCAGCGCAGGCGTGAAAAGCCGATGGTAGCCCTTGGGATCACCACCTTGATGTTTGCCCCATTTGCTGTTGCCCACCCATCCGATAACCGGTTGGACACGTTCGCACTGAACCTGGTCGCCCGGATAGAACAGGTCAAGATCCACGCCATCTGTTATCACGCAATCAGGAGGCGGAAGATCGGGTGCAGATGCATAGATATTCTGCAGCTTTCGGGACGAGACCGAATAGGCATCGATCAGATGAAAAGAGGTCGTCCGCTCGAACAGCGCTTCATGTGAAAGGTGCAGGTGGTCGTAAACTGATGTTGTCAGTGCGCGGGTGCCGATAATTTCAACGATATCGGTGAAATCGACGCCCATCTGGTGGGCTGCTGACAGCATGGCCTCAGGTCTCAGAAATTCAAAAAGGTCCTCTCGCCAGAAAACATGAACCAGATCAATCTGTTCCGAAGCGATGACCTGATAGAGCCTTGTCAAATTGCGGTTTCTGCCTGACATCATGAAATATTTGCTGATGTCCAGATAATCCGGCGCAAAGCGGATGATATTGTCGGCTATGTGGTCAAACGCCCAATTGGGTTGATCCGGACACAGAAGAATGCGCAGCGGGCGTTTCAGAAGCGCGCGCGCTTGACTGACAGGATCATTTGACGGCGGCTTGTCGATCATTTCTTGCCCCACGCATTCAAAACGCTCAGTAGCAAATGGGGCCGGTGTTCCGGGAGACAGTGTCTGAAGACAAGTTCAGCCGAGAGAGTTACAGTGTCCCTAAACCGGAGCCATTGATGAAAATCGTATAGGAGCTTCGCAAAAGGCGCAAATGGCAGTTCGCGGTTGTCTTTGATATTCTGTGCTGAGCGAGGCAGTGCAATTGGAGAGAGTGCTCATGTTCTCCAGAGTTTGGGGCAGGCCCCGCCCATCCCCGGCTACCAGGCCGGATGTGTTTTGTGAACAGCGTATTTTGTTGCTTCACGATTCGACAGACACCTACGCTGTCAGTGCCTATGAAAACGCGGTAAAGGCCTTGGATTATGCGCGTTTGGAGTTTGAGAGCCTCGATTTCTCTCACAAAGAAGAATGGCCTGACCTGACGCGGTTCAGTTCATTGCTGTTTTGTGCAGAATATCTGTTCAATCTTGACAACCGTCAGGTGGCCGTCATTCGCAGTTACGTTTCCCAGGGTGGTGGGTTAGCCGTTATCTACCGCGGATGGAACGTCGGTCTGGCCGATTTGCTTGGTGTTCCAGATGGGAAGGATTGGCCGGCCTTTTTTTCCTCTCAAGTGGAAGGTTTGCACTTTACGACGGACATTTTTCCAGGATTTCAAGAGATTCAACTATCCTCGAACGACGTATCTGGCCATGAACCTTATGATTTTGAACCGGGTTCACAGGCGCAGGTTATCGCAACCTCTGGTCATGGTCGCCCGCTGGCCTGGTTCTTGCGCTTCGGAAAGGGAAGCGTGATCTACTGGAACTCGGCAGTCTTGGCGGAAAAAACGATGCGAGGCTTGATTGTGCAGTCGCTGATGTGCGTGCAGCAAATGTCTGTTTTGCCAATCGCCAATGTCGCGACGATCCAGGTTGACGATTTTCCACCGCCTTGCGAACCGGATTGTGCTGGCCTGAAGGTGCCGGATTATGGCGACCTGCATCCCGTTAATTTCTTCCACCAAATCTGGTTGCCCGACATGACGGCATTAGCGGAAGATTTTGGCCTGACATACACCTGTCTGCCCATTTTTGATTATGCGGGTGTAGGAGAACCACCCTTTGAATTTGACAATTGGCATGAGCAGAAGATCGAAATCGACGGCGCGCCTGTTTCATACAAGACCCATACGGCTTGGAATGCCGCGCGCAAGGGTGAGCTGGGATTGCATGGTTACAACCACTCAGAACTGACGCTCGAAAAGTGGCGAGACAAGGCTGCAATGGTCAGTGCCCTGAAAGCTGTCGTTGAACACTGGAAACGCGATGATTTAGGCCCGTTGCCGGCAACCTATGTGCCACCCAACAACATCTATGATGCTGCAGGCGCAAGGGCGATCAGTGAGGCGATACCGGGATTGCAGGTTATTTGTGGACTTTATCTATCGGGCGATTTTGAAGATGGCGCAGATAGGGAGTTTGGACCCGAACCATGGAACAGCCGGCTTTTTTGCATGCCGCGCGCAACATGGGGATACGAGTGCACGGACAAGCAGCGTTTTGCCATGGTTTCGCAAATCGCCAATATGGGTGTGTGGACCCATTTCATCCATGCCGATGATGTATATGAAACGCCGGGCAATTATCCGGAAATGCTCTACCACCGCAATCCGGACTCCAAGCCCTGGCGACAAACGGGGCCTGGTCAGGAAGACGGACTCTTTTATGCGTTTCAGACCTGGATGGAATTCACGCGTTCAGAATTCCCCTGGCTGCAATTCGTTGCGACCAGAGCGGCTTTGCCAATTGTCAAATCGCATCTGGACAATGAAGTTGGCGTACGCTTCGCGCGCAACAGCCTCTCGCTGTCGATGAAGAATCTGACCTGTTTTCAGATTCGTTTGAACAATGGTCTGCATCTCAATCCAGCTGGCTTGTCAAATGCCGAACTGGTCCATTGCCAAAATTGTAACGGAGATGAACTTTATACGTTGCGTGCCACAGGGCATGACGTGAAACTGGAAATCTTCTAGACGCCGCATAGCTCGGCCAAATTGCCTGTTATGTTGACAGGGGCCACATCGCAACGAAGCAACTGAACTTGGGCCAGGCAGTCCCTTGCCGAAAATGGAAACTAAACAAAAAAAACATGTTGTCGATTGTGGCAACCGACAACATGTTTGTTTCAAGCGGATTTTGTCAAACGGGCGCAAAGGCACCCGTTTTGATCAGTATTGCGCAAGCAGATATTTGACGAGGTCCGTTGTTGTCACGATGCCGACCAGATCGCCATCATTGTCCACGACGGCCAGAGAATGGTGCCCTCCTTCGCTCAGCTTTTCAGCAGCCGATCGGATCGCGTCGTCAGCCTTGATCGTATTCAGATCGGTCGACATGATCTTGTCGATGGAAAACTGTGAATCCAGATATTCCGCATTGGCCGCATCCGGCGTGCCATAGGCATCAAGGCTGAGCTTCATCATGTCTGAAGAACTGATCATCCCGACCAGTTTTTTGCCATTGACGACCGGAACGTGATGGATCGAATTTTCCGTCAGCAACCGGTAAACCTCGCTGGGCTTTTGAGCGATATGGGCGGTCACTGTCTCAGTGGACATGATATGAGAAACGGGCTCGTTGTGTCGCATTTTCACTCCTTGGTTACCGGGTAAATCCGGAATGTGTGTATGGGAATAACGATAGCTCTGTTTGGCTGGTCGTCGCTTGACCTGTATCAAGTTCATCCGCTGCATTGTATTGAACGCACAGACAGGTGGCGTGCTTTGCGGCGGCGTCGGTCCTCGACCAGAGCAACTATTGACTTCCATTACGGCGCTGGCCTAAGAATCCAGTGCAATTTTCAGGATAGATGGACGATCACAATCTTCCTGCATTGGCTAGCGATGGGGAGGCTGTGGTCATGCTGATCGTCCACACATATCATGACAGGTCAGTCCTTTTCGAAATCGTCGCAACAATCAGGTAGCCCATGTCCGCGCAATTTCTTGCGACAGGTGGTGCGTGGCTGCAAACAAGGAAAAGCAGCGGTTATTCAAGAACTGTCTCAAACCGAGACCAGAATTCAATTCCAGCGGACCGTGTTCGCGATCATTCAAACCGGAGGAAACCATGACGAAAATCAACAGAAGACAAACGATAGGCTTGATGGCAGGCGTTGCTGCATCGGCGCTGATTGCTCTGCCGGCCCAGGCCAAGACAAAAATCAAGGTTGGCGCCCTGCGATTTACCAGCCATGCCGCCAGTTTTGTTGCCTTTGAGCGGGGCTATTTTGACGACGCCGGCCTTGATGTCGAATTTGTCTTTTTCGATGCCGCGCAGCCCATGGCCATCGCGGTTGCCTCCGGTGATGTTGATTATGCGGTGACGGCAATTTCGGGTGGCCTGATTTCTCTGGCTGAAAAGGGTGCTGCCAAGGTCGTTGGCGGGGCGCTATCGGAAGAAAAGGGCATTGATGGCCAGAAGATCCTGGTCTCGGACGCCGCCTTCAAATCCGGCGTCACCGACCCCTCGAAGCTGGACGGCAGGTCCTTTGCCATTACCCAGGCTGGATCGTCTTTCCATTACATGGGCGCCAAGATCGCCGCCAAGGAAGGCATCACGCTGAAATTTGTACCCCTGCAGAAAACCGGTGCCATCATCGGTGCGATCAAATCCGGCCAGGTGGATGCCTGGTCCATCGTGCCGCATATTGCCAAGCCACTGGCTGCCAGCGGTGCTGTTCATATCATCGGTGATGTTGCCGACTATGTGGATAACTACCAGGTGACCACGGTGTTCACGTCAGCCGGCAATGCCGCCAATGAACGCGAACAGACGCAAGCCTTTTTGACGGCATTCTCCAGAGGAGCCGCTGACTTCAACGCGGCTCTTGTCGACAAGACGGCTGGCGATGACGGGGCGGAAGACATGGTGAAACTGGTTCACAAATATGTCTATGCGGACCGTCCTTACGAGAAGGCCGCGCCAAGCATCATCAATGGCGCCATGCGCATCAATGCTGATGCCGCGATGAATGTGGCGTCGATCAAGGATCAGCTGGACTGGTTCAAGGCAGAAGACCTGGTCAAGGATTCGATTACCTATGACACCCTGGTCGATGGGTCTTACGTCAAAGCCAAGTAATCTGTGCAGGGCAGGCGGTCTCGCCTGCCCTTCTTCTACTTCAGCAGAAAATCAGCGGAACCGGCATGGACCTGCGTCTTGAGAATATCGGCCACTCCTATGGAGACATGGAGGTCATGCAGGGAATGGACCTTGAGATTCCGGCCGGAAAGCGCGTCTGCAGCGTTGGACCATCGGGATGCGGAAAATCAACGTTATTGCGGCTGATAGGCGGTCTTGAACAGCCGACCACGGGCCGTGTTCTGCAGATCGGCGAGCCCCCGGCGGAAAGCCTCAACCCGCTCACCTTCGTTTTTCAGGACTTTGCACTACTGCCCTGGCGCACGGTTGAGGGCAATATCAGCCTGGTGCTCGAGGATCATGGTATCCGGGGCAAACAGGCCGATGCCATCATTTCCGATGTGCTTGCCAGAACCAAGCTGACTGAATTTCGCAAGGCGCTGCCGAAACAATTGTCCGGTGGCATGAAACAGCGTGTGGCGATTTCCAGAGCACTGGCAGTCAATCCCGCCGTCATGCTGATGGATGAGCCACTGTCAGCCCTCGACAGCCAGACCCGCGAATTGCTGATGGATGATCTTGTCAGCCTTTGGACCCGCGAACCCTTCACCGCCGTCTATGTCACCCACAATCTTCATGAGGCCGTCAGGCTCGGTCACTTTATCGTGGTTCTGTCGCGTCGCCCCGGACGCATCCGCGAAGTGGTCGCGGTCGACAAGCCGCTTGCCGAACGTGAACTCGGCGACGCCGATCTGGAACAGACACAAAAGTATTTGTGGAACCTGATGCGCGAAGAGGCGTTGGCGGCCGACAAGGAACTGATCAATGTCTGACAGCGTGCAAGCCAAGCAGACAAAACCGGTCGCCTTTCGTGGCGGCGGCTTTTCACCCATACACATCAAATGGGTTGGCCTGTCGGTTTTTGTCACGCTGATACTGGTTCTGGAGGCGGGCACCCGTTCCGGTTTCATTTCCAACCTGACCATGCCGCGTCCCTCCGACGTCGGTTGGACCTTTGTTGAACTGTGGACAAGCGGCCTGTTGTGGAAACACGTCCTGCCCTCCGTGTCGCGGTTGCTTGTCGGCGCCACGCTTGGTGCGTCGCTGGGCATCGGCGTCGGAATCCTGATCGGTCTTTTCTCCTATATTCGCGCCGGGCTGGTGCCACTGATCTCCGCCATTTTCCCCGTTCCCAAAATTGCCCTTCTGCCACTTTTTGTCATCTGGTTCGGCATCGATGAAACCTCCAAATATGCCTTGATCGCCTTTGGCACATTCACACCCACCGTGGTCTCCACCTTCGGCGCTGTCGACAATGTCGACCGCTCACTGATCCGCATGGGGCAGAGTTTTTCCCTTTCATGGTTTTCCATTGTCACCAAGATTGTGCTGCCAGGCGCCATGCCCGGCATCCTGTCCGGGCTGCGCGTATCACTGGCGATTGCCATTATCCTGCTGGTCGCCGCAGAAATGCTGGGCGCGGAATACGGCATTGGCGCCTATATATTGCAGGCCGGTTCTCTCTATGATCTGGAGCGCCTGTTTGCCGGCGTCGTCATACTGTCCGTCATGGGCGTGACCGTCAGCGCCGTGATCGGCTTCTTCGAAAAGCGTTTGCTTGGATGGCGGTCGTAGCCGGATCGCTGCGCAAGTCAAGCGGATTTCGGGGCAAGAAATGCCGCAAATTCAAGGGGATGGATTCTCTTGTTGATTCACCCAAATGGGCAGGGCCTCGAAAACTCAACCCGTCATGCCGCAAATCAATGTAATAACAACCGGATAGATTGAAATTCGGATTCATTTTCCCGGTAAATCACTTTGTGCCTGGTATACCGGAAATCAAGTCATTCGATGCAACCATAAGATTCCAAAATCAATCCTTTGCAAGCGTTTGTTGAATCACAATGGCAATTGCTTTCGAAGGATGAAACAGCCCGTCAATTGCCCAGAATACCCGGCAGGCGCAGGTTGTTTTCGCGGGCGCAATCCAGCGCAATTTCGTAGCCGGCATCCGCGTGGCGCATGACACCGGAGGCCGGATCGTTCCACAGAACGCGGGCGATGCGCGCGGCGGCGGCATCTGTTCCGTCGCAGCAGATGACCATGCCGGCATGTTGCGAAAAACCCATCCCGACACCGCCGCCATGGTGCAGGCTGACCCATGTGGCGCCCGATGCACAATTGAGCATGGCGTTGAGCAAGGGCCAGTCGGACACCGCATCCGAACTATCTTTCATCGCCTCGGTTTCGCGGTTGGGGGACGCGACCGAACCTGAATCGAGGTGATCGCGGCCAATCACCACCGGCGCTGACAACTCTCCGGTTCTGACCATTTCATTGAAGGCGAGACCCAGCTTGTCACGCTGGCCGAGACCCACCCAGCATATGCGGGATGGCAGTCCCTGAAAGGAAATGCGTTCGCGGGCCATATCGAGCCAATTGTGCAGGTGGGGATCGTCCGGGATCAGTTCCTTGACCTTGCGATCGGTCTTGTAGATATCCTCCGGATCGCCGGAAAGGGCGGCCCAGCGGAAAGGGCCGACGCCGCGGCAAAACAGCGGCCTGATATAGGCGGGAACAAAACCCGGAAAGACGAAGGCCTCTTCAAGTCCTTCATCCCGCGCGACCTGACGGATATTGTTGCCGTAGTCAAAGGTCGGAATGCCCGCCTTGTGAAAGGCGACCATCGCCGCCACGTGAATTTTCATCGAGGCCCTCGCGGCCGCTTCCACCGATTTGGGATCGCTCTCGCGCATGGCTGTCCACTGCGCCAGGGACCAGCCCTGCGGAAGGTAACCATTGACCGGATCATGGGCGGAGGTCTGGTCGGTGACCATGTCAGGCCTGATGTCCTTTCGAACCAGTTCGGGAAGGACATCGGCGGCATTGCCCAGAAGGCCGACAGATTTGGCTTCGCCTGCTTGCGTCCAGCGCGTGATCATCGCCAGTGCGTCATCCAGGCTTTCGGTCTTTTCATCGACATAGCCGGTGCGCAGCCGCATATCGATCCGTTCCGGATCACATTCAACGGCAAGGCAGCAGGCTCCGGCCATGGTTGCCGCCAGGGGCTGGGCGCCGCCCATGCCGCCAAGGCCGCCGGTCAGGATCCATCTGCCGGTAAGGTTGCCGCCATAGTGCTGACGGCCCGCTTCCACAAAGGTTTCATAGGTGCCCTGCACAATGCCCTGACTGCCGATATAGATCCATGACCCGGCGGTCATCTGGCCATACATCATCAGGCCTCTTCTATCGAGTTCGTTGAAATGGTCCCAATTGGCCCAATGGGGCACGAGGTTGGAATTGGCGATCAGCACACGCGGCGCGTCCGCATGGGTCCTGAAGATGCCGACCGGCTTTCCCGATTGCACCAGCAGGGTTTCATTGTCTTCCAGCGATTTCAAGCTGGCGACAATCTGGTCAAAGGCCTGCCAATTGCGTGCAGCCCGGCCGATGCCGCCATAGACGATCAGTTCATGCGGGTTTTCCGCCACGTCCGGATGCAGATTGTTCATCAGCATGCGCAGCGGCGCCTCGGTCAGCCAGGATTTGGCATTCAGGTCGCTGCCGGTTGGTGGGTAAATGTCGCGGGTGTTGTGCCGTGGGTTGGTCATGATCTGTGAGCCTTTGGCGTTTCGGGATGTGTCTGTGACGCCTGATCCAGTGCCCATCGCTCAATCGACACAAGGATATCGGACAGATGCCGTCGCAGTTTTTTTGCCTTTGCGGCATCCAGTTCAAACGGATGGGTTTCGCTGGCCAGATGGGATTTTTGCGTCAGTTCCATCTGGATTGCATGCACGCCTCGCTCTGGTCTGCCGTAGTGACGGGTTGTCCATCCGCCCTTGAAGCGACCATTCACCACGAGGCTGTAACCCTCTGCCTGGCGGCAGATCCGGGCGACAATGTCCTCCAGCGCCGGGGCGCAGGTCGTGCTCTCATTGGTGCCGATGTTGAAATTGGGCAGGATGCCCTCAAACAGAAAAGGCGCAACGGAGCGGATCGAATGGCAATCATAGAGGATGGCAATGCCATGCAGGTCGCGCACCCGTTCGATTTCTGCGGCGAGGGCTGCATGATAGGGCGCGTGAAAAGCAACGCGACGCGCTTCTATTTCCGCGGCGTCAGGCTCCATGTCATCATGGTAGAGCGGCCTGTTGTCGAAATCCGTCAGCGGGCAGAGCGACGTCGTATTCTGGCCCGGATAAAGGCTCTTGCCCGATGGGTCCCTGTTGGCATCGATGACGGTTCGATGAAATGTGGCGCGCACAGTCGTCACATCGGGCAGCAGGCCCTGATAGAGTCGGTGGATATGCCAGTCCGTATCCGTCAGCGCTTTGCCTGTCTCGTTGAGCCGCGCAAAAATGGCTTCAGGCACAGCAAGGCCCGTATGGGGCAAGCCCAGAATGACAGGACTATTGCCACGCGCAATCTCCACCGGGTTCATGGTGACACGTACCTTTCTGCGCCCAGCGGCGGTATCAGCTGAATGCCGCTGGCGTTGACCAAAGTGCGGGTGCGCACCAGCTCGGCCGATTTTTCCAGATCGCCTGCCATATAGCGATCATCTGTGAGAACAGCGATGTCCTGTCGATAGACATCCATCACCCGGGCAAGCGCTGCGCTGGTTTTCAACGGCGCGCGAAAGTGGATGCCCTGCGCGGCGCACAGCATCTCGATCCCCAATATGCGACCGAGATTGTCATTCATGTCGGCCAGACGGCGGGCGCCATGCGCCGCCATGGAAACATGATCTTCCTGATTGGCGCTGGTCGGCGTGCTGTCGGTCGAGCAGGGGTTGGCGCGCTGCTTGTTTTCGCTCATCAGCGCAGCGCTGGTGACTTCGGCAATCATCAGACCCGAATTGAGGCCGGGCTTTGGAGTCAGGAAGGGCGGCAGGTCGAAACTCAATGTCGGATCAACCATCAGCGCAATGCGACGCTGCGAGATGGCGCCGATCTCGGCAATGGCAAGTGCGATCTGATCGGCGGCAAAAGCGACGGGTTCTGCGTGGAAATTGCCCCCGGAGATCACATCTCCCGTTTCGACGATGACCAGCGGATTGTCTGTCACCGCATTGGCCTCGATTTCGAGCGTCGTGCCAACCTGACGCAACAGGTCGATACAGGCACCGGTGACCTGCGGCTGGCAGCGGATGCAATAGGGATCCTGCACACGGGTATCGCCCTCACGGTGACTTTCGCGAATGGCAGAACCTTCCATCAGGGCCCTTATGGCGCTTGCTGCTTCGATCTGGCCGCGGTGACCGCGCAAGGCGTGGATTTCAGGCCGCATGGGGGCGGTGGACCCCATGATTGCATCGGTCGAAAGAGCGCTAATCAGCAGCGCATTTTCAGCGCAGCGCCAGGTTTCGAACAATTCGCCAAGCGCATAGGCGGTGGAAAATTGCGTGCCGTTGATGAATGCCAGCCCTTCCTTCGGGCCCAGCGCAATCGGTTCCAGCCCGGCGGCCTCCAGAGCTGCGCGTCCCGGCAGGGTCTGGCCTTCGTGAACGGCTTCGCCCTCTCCGATAATGACCGCAGTCATATGGGCAAGCGGCGCCAGGTCACCGGAGGCACCAACGGATCCTTGAGCGGGAATGACGGGAATGACATTGCGGGCCAGCATCTGCTCCAGCAAGGTGACCAGTTCGAAACGCACCCCTGAAGCACCACGACAAAGCGAAAGCAGTTTCAGCACCATCATCATGCGCACGGTGCGTTCGGGAACCGGGGCGCCGACCCCGCAGCAATGCGAAAGGATGAGGTTGCGTTGCAAGGTGGCTGCATCTGTGGGGGCAATCTTGACGCTTGCCAGTTTGCCAAAGCCTGTGTTGACCCCATAGACGGCGGCATCTCCGGCGACGACTTCGGCAATGATGGCCGCAGCGGCATCAATGCCTGGGCGGCAGGCCGGATCAACCCTGATGTCCGGTTCGTTCCAGTAGATGGATTCAAGCTGCGCCAGCGACATGGTGCCGGGTGTCAGGGTGATGGCAGTCATCAAAGGCTCCCGACGATGCGGCGCGTGAGAGGGTTGAACCCCATTCGGTAGGCGAGTTCCGCCGGGTGGGTGACATCCCACAGTGCAAGTTCGGCGCTTTTTCCAGTCTCAATGGTGCCGACATGCGCCAGCCCCAGTGCCCGTGCCGCATTCCGCGTCACGCCTGCCAAAGCCTCTTGCGGCGTAAGGCGGAACAAGGTGCACGCCATATTCATGCTCAGGAGCAGTGAGCTGAGCGGCGATGATCCGGGGTTGCAATCTGTGGCAAGCGCCATGTCGACGCCGTACTGCCTGAAGAGGTCCACCGGTGGCTTCTGTGTCTCGCGCAATGTGTAAAATGCGCCAGGCAGCAGGACAGCGACAGTGCCGGCATTGCTGAGCGCGATGACACCTTCTTCATCCAGATATTCAAGGTGGTCGACCGACAATGCGCCCAATTCAGCGGCCATTTTGGCGCCGCCGAGATTGGAGAGTTGTTCCGCATGCAATTTGATCGGCAGGCCGAGGCTGCGGGCCCTTTCGAAGACCCGCCTGATCTGCGCCGGAGAAAAGGCGATGCCCTCGCAAAATCCGTCAACCGCGTCGACCAGACCTTCGCGAAAGGCGACCTCAAGGGTGGGAATGCACACATCATCAATATAGGCGTCCGGCCTGTCCGCATAGTCTGCCGGAATGGCGTGTGCGCCGAGAAAACTGGTGCGAATGCGAATATTGCGTTGTTTTGAAATGGCGCGCGCCGTGCGCAGCATGCGCAATTCGGTCTCGCAATCCAGGCCGTAGCCGGATTTGACCTCGATTGTCGCTGCACCTTCGGCAATGAGTTGATCGACCCGGGCAAGCGCCGAGGCCAGCAATGCGGCGTTGCTGGCGCTGCGTGTTGCTGTCACTGTCGCGTTGATGCCACCACCGGCGCGGGCGATGTCCTCATAGGAAGCGCCCTGCAAGCGCATTTCGAATTCTCGGGCGCGGTTGCCACCGGCGACGATATGGGTGTGACAGTCGATCAGGGCAGGGGTGATCAACCGCCCGTCCACATCCTCAATCGGCAAATGGCTGAAAGTTTGCGGAATGTCAGGTGCGGAACCCAGCCAGGATATGCTGCCGTCCACAACGACAATCGCGCCCTGTTCGATGAGGCCATAGTCGGCCCCGCCCTTTGTCATGGTGGCAATTTGGGCGTTCTGGAGGATAAATCCAGTCATGGATCATCTGCTTTCGGCTTTTGCTTTCTTCCGTTATTATGTATATTCATAATAAATTATTGTCAACGAAATGGAGTGGGCATGACGCCGCTTTTTGCTGAACAGGCCCTTCTTCCCGATGGCTGGGCCAGGAACGTGCGGATCGTCGTGGATGAAGCCGGTGTCATCGCCAGCGTGACGCCGTACAGCACGCCGCAGCCATCCGATCTGAACCTGCAGTCAAGGCTGCTGCTGCCCGCCCTGTGCAATGTGCACAGCCACGCGTTCCAGCGGGCCATGTCGGGCATGACGGAATACCGCTCTGCCAAACACGATGATTTCTGGACCTGGCGAAGGCTGATGTATCGTTTTCTGGATGTGCTCACCCCGGATCACATCGAGGCGATTGCCGCCCTTGTCTATGTGGAGATGCTGGAGGCGGGTTATGCCGCCGTCGGCGAGTTTCACTATGTGCACCACCAGCCCGGCGGGCGCGCCTATGACAATCGTGCCGAATTGTCTGAACGCATCTTTGCAGCCAGCCAGCTGTCCGGCATTGGCCTGACCCATCTGCCGGTTCTCTATTCCTATGGTGGCGCCGGTAAAGCGCCATTGCACGGTGGACAATTGCGCTTTGGCAATGATCTGGAGGACTTCACACGGCTTTTTGAAGCCGCCAAAAAGGCCATGAACCATCTTGCGCCCGACAGCGCAATCGGTGTCGCGCCCCATTCCCTGCGAGCCATGGACCCGCAACACCTCAAACAGATCGCCTCACGCTTTAAGCAGGGGCCAATCCATATTCATGCAGCCGAACAGGTCAGGGAAGTCGAAGACGTCAAGGCCTGGCTGGGCGCCCGTCCGGTTGAATATCTGCTGGATGAGGTGGGTATCGATCCGCGCTGGTGCCTGATCCACACCACCCAGATGAACGACACGGAGACCAGGGGGCTGGCGCAATCGGGCGCCGTTGCCGGCCTGTGTCCGATCACCGAGGCCAATCTCGGCGATGGCATATTCAACGGGCAGGAATTCCTCGCGGCAGGGGGCACCTTCGCCATCGGTTCGGATTCCAATATTCGCATTTCCCTGTCTGAGGAATTGCGGCAGCTGGAATACAGTCAGCGGCTGTCGCACAGGGCCCGCAACATCATGGCGTCGAACGATCTGTCGACGGGGCACTTGCTCTACACGAAGGCTGCCGCGGGCGGTGCGCAGGCCCTGCAGCGCAACAGTGGCGCTCTGCAAGTCGGAAATTGGGCTGATCTGGTCGCCATTGATACGCAGGGCATTCATCTGTGTGGATTGTCGCAAAGACAGCTTCTTGATGGCTGGATTTTTTCCGGCAATGACCGGCTTGTAACGGACGTCTGGTCGGCGGGGCGTCATTGTGTGCAAAATGGCCGCCACCGGCAGCGCGATTCGATTGTGCATCACTATCGTGGTGTGCTTCGCGAACTGACCAATCTTCTGTGACGGGATCACTATCGGCATGCGCAGCTACAAGGACATTCACAATATTCTGCTGGAGCGTATCAAGAGCGGTGAGTGGCCGCAGGGCGGCCTGATTCCTGCAGAGGCGGATCTGGCACTTGAATTTGGCTGCACGCGGGTGACGGTCAACCGGGCGATGCAGGCGCTTGCCGATGGCGGGCTTCTCGAGCGGCGGCGCAAGGCCGGAACGCGGGTTATCCAGCGTCTGACACGCAACGCGCATGTCCAGATCCCGATCGTTCGCCATGAGATCGAAAAGCGTGGTGGGAATTACAAATATCTGCTGATCAGCCGGGAAGAAGTGACTGCGCCACAAAAGGTTCAGGCCGAACTGGCCATCGGGCCGGAGGAAACTGCTCTGCATATCCTTAGCCTGCATTTTGCCGATGGCAAACCCTATCAACTGGAAGACCGCTGGATTGCCTTGGGCACCGTGCCCCTGGCGCGGCAGGAAAGCTTTGATGCAATCAGCCCCAATGAATGGCTGTTGCAGCAGGTCCCCTATACAAATGCGGAACATGTTTTTCGCGCCGCACAGCCCACACCGGAAGATGACGACCATTTGAAACTGGCGCCAGTCGAACCGGTCTTCATCATAGAGCGGACAACATGGTTGTCGGACAAGGCGGTGACCCACGTCCGGCTGGTTCACCCGGGCAACAGTTTTCAACTGGTCACCCGCGACCAGAATGCTGCCACGCTTTAGAAAAACTTCTGCGCCTGTCCAAAAGACATTGACGCTGGGCAATTCGAACGCCAACCTGAAGAGCGACGGAACTGCGCGCCAATTGCCGGGCCAGGGCCGGATGTCAGCTTTCGGGAGCTATTGTGAGCAAGCGCTATTACGGTCTGCCATCTCTGACCAGCCTGGCCGTGTTCGAGGCCACGGCCCGCCATCTGAGCCTCAAACAGGCCGCCTCGGAACTCAACGTCACACCTGGCGCTGTCAGTCACCAGATCAAGGCACTGGAAAGTGAAGTCGGCAAACCCCTGTTCAAACGTATCCACAGGGGCGTGGAGCTGACGCAGGCCGGTGAAGAGCTTCACTTCGTTCTGGCCTCATCCTTTGCACAGATGGCCTCCTCCATCGACATGATCAGTTCCGGCGCATCCGAGCCAACGATCACCATCGGCGCAACCACGGCCGTTGCAGGCCTTTGGCTGATGCCGAGGATGGGGCGTTTCCTGCAGGCACATCCCGATGTGCGTCTTAACCACCGGGTTTCCGACACGCCCTTCGATCTCGCCCGTACGGATGTGGATCTGGTCGTGCGATACGGGTCTGGTCGGCGCGATGGAGAACATTCGGTCAAACTGTTTTCCGATACGGTCGTGCCGGTTTGCAGCCCGGAATTTGCCGAAAACCATGTGGTGCAGAGCTGTGAAGATCTGCTGGCGCAACCTTTGCTGCAACTGGAAGGCCTGGATACCGGCTGGTTGGGTTGGAGGGGATGGTTTGCCGAATGCGGCGTCGATGCGCCGCGGATAATCGGCCCGAAATTCAACAATTATACCATTGCACTGCAGGCGGCAGAACAGGGCGCCGGCATCGCTCTTGGATGGCAGCGGCTGATTGATCGATATCTGTCAGCACAAAGGCTGGTTGTGCTGCCCGGCTTTCGCGTGACGCCGCCGGGGGCCTTTTATCTCTCCTGGAGCAGCAAGAAAGAACCTGATTCGTCCCTTGCGCTGGTGCGCGACTGGCTGGTGCAGGCGGTGTGAGTTTTCAGGTGAATTATACTCACCTGAAAGCGAATTGATTCCGAATTGATCGATACCCGGTTTGTGCGTCATGAATGCAAACAGAATGCGTTCTCATGGAGGGTGTGATGGGTTTTGTTCAGCCGGTTGATCTGGAGCGTGTCATGAGACCCGTCCATCAGGCGCAGGGTCTTGCCAATGAATTCTATGTGGACCCGAACCTGTTCGAGCAGGAAAAAACAGCCGTCTTCTTTCGGAACTGGACGGCGATCGGTTTTTGCAAGGATGTGCCCGAACCCGGCGATGCCATGCCCGTTGATCTGCTTGGGCAGCCCCTGTTGGTGGTGCATGGACGCGACGGCATGGTGCGGGTTTTCCAGAACACCTGCCGCCACCGTGGCATGATCCTGATGGAGCAAAAAGGCAGACTGCGTGGCGCGATCCGCTGTCCCTATCATTCCTGGTGTTACGATCATGACGGCGCCTTGAAAACCACCCCCCATGTGGGCGGACCGGGAAAGAATATCCACGAGGATATTGATCGCAGCACCTTGGGGCTGTTTCCCATTCGCTGCCATGTCTGGCGCGATATCCTTTTCGTCAATCTGTCTGGCGATGCACCGGAGTTTGACGATTACGCCGCAGACCTGAAGGCGCGCTGGGCCGAATTCGATCAGCCCTTGCATCCCGGCGGCGAGGAAAGTGCGTTCCGCCTGGAGCTTGATACCAATTGGAAGCTGGCGGTCGAAAACTATTGTGAAAGCTATCATCTTCCCTGGGTTCATCCCGGTCTCAACAGCTATTCCCGGCTGGAAGACCATTACAACATCGAACAGCCAGGGCGATTCTCAGGGCAGGGCACCCGCGTCTACCGGCCAATGATCGATGAGGGGCGCGCGCCTTTTCCGGATTTTGAGGGCCTTGGTGAAAAATGGCAGGCCGGTGCGGAATATATTGCGCTTTATCCCAATGTCCTGCTGGGTGTGCACCGTGATCATGCCTTCGCCATCATCCTGCAGCCGGTGACCCAGGAAAAGACCATCGAGCACGTGCAGCTTTATTACGCCACCGGCGATACGACCGAGGCAGACCGCTGCGATATGCGCGCCGCCAATGCCGAACTCTGGAAGACGGTGTTTGCAGAAGATGTTTTTGTGGTGGAAGGCATGCAAAGGGGACGGCACGGGGCGCAATTTGATGGCGGACGATTCTCTCCGGTCATGGACAGTGCGACCCATCTTTTTCACCATTGGGTGGCTGACCAGTTTGCTGCTTCGCTGCAGGACAAAGAACCGGTCTGATGGTGAACGCGGAAAATTTGAACGTAGCCTTGCTGGATGCCCACGACAGAGCCGAGGGCGGTCGATTGGCCGAACTCTATCATAGGGCTGCAAGCATCAGTGAACAGGCCGGTGAGATGGATCAGGCCTGTTTTTATTTCACCCATGCCTATGTTTTTGCCCTGCAGGAGGGCCTGCCCATGTGTACGGACCTCCATGCACGGCTGAAAGCGCTTGGTCGCGAAGAATAACCGCCCGGCAGATGCAACAAGCCGGTAATCGAAAGTGAACAGATGAAATCACATGCAAAGGTCGTGGTCATTGGCGGTGGTGTCGTCGGATGTTCGGTTCTCTATCATCTGACCCGCTTCGGCTGGCGTGATGTGGTTCTTGTTGAGCGGTCTGAGCTCACGTCCGGTTCAACATGGCATGCGGCCGGCGGCATGCACACGATTAACGGGGATCCCAATGTTGCGAAACTGCAAAAATATACGATTGATCTCTACCGCGAGATAGAAGCGCTTTCGGGGCAGGATATCGGTCTGCACATGACGGGTGGGGTCATGTTGGCTGCCACCCAGGCGCGTTTTGACTGGCTCAAATCCATCGTCGCCAAAGGAAAGATCACCGGGCTTGAGGCAGAGATCATTTCGCCGCGCGAAGCCCACGATCTGATGCCTTTGCTGGATCCGGATCAATTTGTCGGTGCCCTTTACGATGAGGTGGAAGGCCATCTGGACCCCTATGGCACAACCCATGCCTATGCGAAATCCGCCAAGATGGGCGGCGCCGAAATATACACCCATACAAAGGTTGAAGACCTCGTGCAGCGACCGGATGGCCATTGGCGGGTGATGACCAATGCCGGTGAAATCATCGCCGAGCATATCGTCAATGCCGGTGGTCTTTGGGCGCGGGAGGTGGGTCGCATGGTCGGTCTGGAGCTGCCCGTGCTGGCGATGGAGCACATGTATCTGATCACCGAAGACATGGATGAGGTGTCCGATTTCAACCAGGCCACGGGGAAGGAAATGCTCCACGCCGTCGATTTCGATGGTGAACTCTATTTGCGGCAGGAACGCAAGGGCATGCTGATGGGCACCTATGAGAAGGATTGCCGCCCCTGGAGTGAACGCGAAACACCCTGGTCTTTCGGACACGAATTGCTGGAACCTGACATCGACCGGATCATTCCCGAGCTGGAAGTCGGCTTCCGGCATTTCCCCGCTTTCAACAATGTCGGCATCAAACAGATCATCAATGGCCCCTTCACGTTTTCGTCTGATGGCAACCCTTTGGTCGGTCCGGTGCGCGGTCTGCGCGGTTTCTGGTCTGCCTGTGCCGTGATGGCTGGGTTTTCACAAGGTGGAGGCGTCGGCCTGGCTCTGGCAAACTGGATGATCCATGATGATCCGGGCTTCGATGTCTTTGCCATGGACATTGCCCGCTATGGCGATTTTGCCACCATGGCCTATACCAATGCCAGGGTGCGCGAGAACTATGCGCGGCGGTTTTCGATACGGTTTCCCAATGAGGAACTGAAGGCCGCCAGAGGCCTGCGCACGACGCCGATTCACGGAGAGCTGAAAGCCGCTGGCGCGCAATTTGGCGCGGCCCATGGGCTGGAAGTGCCCCTGTGGTTTGCGCCGCAAGGCGTGGAAGACAGGTTTTCCTGGCGCCGCTCGACCGATTTCGAGCATGTCGGGGCGGAAGCCAGGGCGGTGCGCGATGGCGTCGGGCTGATGGAAATATCCGGTTTTGCAAAATACCGCATCACCGGTGCCGGAAGCACCGACTGGCTGGACCGGCTTCTTGCCTGCCGCCTTCCCGGGCAAGGGCGCATGACGCTGGCGCCGATGCTCAAACAGGACGGCAAGCTGATCGGTGATTTCACGCTCGCCCGATTGAGCGACAACGAATGGTTTCTTGCCGGATCGGGCATCGCTGAAGATTATCACATGCGCTGGTTTGAACAGCATCTGCCGGATGATGGTTCGGTCGAAATTGAAGCCTATGGCGGCAATCTTGTGGGCCTGTCGATTGCCGGGCCACAGGCACGTCAGGTATTGCAGAACGTCACACAGACAGATGTGAGCGCCGAAGCCTTCCGCTTCATGCACTTTGCGCGGATGGATATCGGCATGGCCGAAGCCCTTGTCGGCCGCGTCTCGTTCACCGGTGATCTGGGCTATGAAATCTGGATGAAACCGGAATTGCAGCGTCATGTGTTCAACGAACTGATGGACGCCGGTGCCGGGTTCGGTATCAGGCTGTTCGGATTGCGCGCGCTCAATGCGTTGCGGCTGGAAAAGGGATTTGGCGGATGGGCGCGCGAGTACCGGCCACTCTACGGGCCCTGCGAAACAGGTCTTGATCGTTTTGTTGCCTATGACAAACCGGCAGATTTCATGGGCAAGGCTGCGGCAATTGCCGAAAGACAGGACGGTGGCGCCATGCACCTGTGCACATTTGTCGTGGACGCCACGGACGCCGATGTCATTGGTGACGAGCCCATCAGCCTGGATGGTCATGTCTGTGGCTGGGTGACATCAGGTGGCTATGCCCATGCTGCGCATGTTTCCGTCGCGATGGGGTATGTGCCGCGCGAAAAGGCGGAGACCAGCGCAGGCTGGCAGATCGAAATATTGGGAGAAAATATCACTGCCAGACTGCAATCCCACCCATTGTTTGATGCCAATGGATCGCGGATGCGATCGTAAATTAATGTTCCTCCACCGCAACGGCCTGACCGGAAACCCAGGAATCAGTACAGGCGCATTGGAACTTGTCCATCCGTTTGCTGCGGGATTTCGAGGCCGATCGACAGGCCTTGCGGCGCGATCGAGGGCATGATGAGTTTGCGGGAAAGGATCCAATGTTCGTAGGCCAGTTCTTCCGAGCGCTGTTCGTCATGCTGCCGGAAAGCCTCGATCATCTGTAGGTGCTGCTCACCGGCGATAATCAGATTTCTCTGCAGTGCAGGATTCTTGGCCTGATAATAGGTGTTTGCGATGCGGGCATGGTCAATCAACAACCGTTCATAGCTCGGCTTGAGGAATTCATTGTCTGCCATTTCGCCAATCAAATGGTGAAACTGATTGTTGTAAATGGCCAGATCGATGGTGGAACCAGCCCTCACGGCTGCCGCGAATTCCTTCTGAAAAATTTTCAGCTCGCCGATTTGATGCGGTTTTGCATTGCGTGCAGCCAAACGGCCGATGGCGGCATACATCATGGGCGCTGCCAGGAAAAAATCACGCAAAGTCTTGTGCGACATGGGAGATACACAGGCGCCGCGATTGCTTTCAATGACGAGATATCCCTCGCCGGCCAGATGGCGGAACACATCACGCAGAGGCGTACGGGAAATACCGTATTCCCGGCTCAACTGCATTTCATCCAAATTCGCCCCTGGCTCGAGTTCGAGCGTTATGACGCGTCTTTTGAGATCCCGGTAAAGGTCTTCCTTGCCACTCTTCAAATCACCACCCGATTTGCTGTATGCGTTCGACCGCCCTGTCCTGCAAATAAGCGCGCAATAGACAGAGATATTGCCGAGAAGGCAAGCACCATAGCGACATTACACGTTCGGCGAGAGGATTTTGTCTGCGGTTACCGACTGCATTCAAAAACGCTTTGCAGCAAGTCATTTTTCAAGACAGCGTTGGGGGGACCAAAATCCCGAACCTGTCCCTGGTGCATGACAAGGATGTTATCTGCATACATGGCTGTCAGGTTCAGGTCGTGCAAAATAGCCAGCACACCGCCGCCGCGTTGGGCAAAGTCCCGGGCAATGTCCAGAATGACCAGCTGATGGCGAATGTCGAGGCTCGATATCGGTTCATCGAGGAATAGGTAGCGTGGCATCTCATCCACGACGGGATGCCACACCTGACAAAGGACCCGCGCCAATTGGACCCGTTGCTGCTCCCCGCCTGAAAGTTCCTGATAGAAGCGTCCGGAAAAGCCCTGCAGATCAACACGCGCCAAAGCTTCCTCGACGATATCGTCCATTTGGCCGCGTGATGCACCCGTGCGTCCTGCCGTCAGCCCGAGGCGCACTACCTCCCGAATGGTAAAGGGAAATGACAGACTCGAACTTTGCGGCAGAACAGCCCGCATGGCAGCCATTTCCCAGGGCTTCAGCGCGTTGATTTCCCGGCCATGCACCCGGATTGAACCGCCATAGGGCAGATCGCCGGAAATGGCTTTGAGCAAAGTGGTCTTGCCGCTGCCATTGGGGCCTATGATTGCTGTGATCGCACCAGGCAGTGCATTGAATGCAACCCCCGACAGGATCGGTTTTTTGCCGATGTGCACCGAACCGTTCTTGACTTCTATCATAGCGCTACAATGGACCTTTCAAAGATCGAGAAAACCGCGACGGCTGAGCAGGATCCACAGGAAGAAGGGTGCGCCGACGAGTGCTGTAATGATACCGATGGGCAATTCGGCCGGTGCGACAATGGTGCGGGCAATCGCATCTGCGACAAGCAGCAGACTGGCGCCCAGCAAAGCCGATGCAGGCAGCAGATAGCGATGATCCGGTCCGATCAGCAGGCGCAACAGGTGCGGCACGACAATACCCACAAATCCGATCCCGCCACTGACGGCGACACTGGCGCCGGTTGCGGCAGCCACCACCAGTATCGAGCAGGCCTTCAAACCCTGGACAGGAATGCCGATGTGTCGGGCGGTTGCTTCGCCCAGCGTCATGGCGTTCAATCCGCCGGCCAGAAAGGGTACGGTCAGCAGCACCACAATGATGATTGGTGCGGCTGCCAGAATCTTGACCCATGTGGCCCCCGCAAGCGATCCCATGTTCCAGAAGGTCAGGTCACGCAGCTGCTGGTCATCGGCCATGAAAATCAGAATACCTGTCAGCGCCAGGGCAAGCGCCCCCAGGGCAATTCCCGCCAGCAACATGGTTGCAACGGAGGTTTTGCCATTTTGCGTCGACACCCGGTAGAGCAGCAGGGTCGTGATCAGGGCGCCGGCAAAGGCCGTCAACGGCAGGGCAAAGACACCCAGGAAATCGGCAATGGGCGCAAGCGTTGAAGACCCCAATACAATCATCGTCACCGCCCCGAGCGCTGCTCCCGATGATACCCCGACAATACCGGGATCGGCCAAAGGGTTGCGAAACAGGCCCTGCATTGTCGCCCCGCACACGGCAAGGCTCGCCCCGACCAATATGCCAAGAACCATGCGCGGCAGCCTTATGTCATGGATGATGATGGAATCGCGAATGCTCAGTTCAATCTCACTGCCGGTCAAAGGCGCTATCCAGAACTGGATAACCGCCAGCAGGGAGGCGTCAGAGGCCCCTGTTGCCAGGCTGAGAACAGAGGTTACGGCCAGCAGACCGGCAAGCCCGACAAGCGTCAGGCGTGCCTTCAACGACCGGTCACCCATGGTGTTGTCGCGATTTGCAGACAAACGAGTGGCCGTGGACAGGGTTTGCAGCATCAATCAGTGTGCCTTGCCGGAGATTGCATTGGAAAGCTCGCGGACAGCCTCGGCGGTTCTGGGGCCGAAGCCGAGCAGATAAAGGCTGTTCATCCGCACCACTTTCCCGGCCTTTGCTGCCGGTGTTGATCCCAGTGCGGCATGGGTCAGGACCGAATCATCATCCGTGGAATGATTGCTGTTGCGATCAATCAGCAAGATCACATCCGGAGCGGCATTTATCACAGCCTCGTCGGAAATCTGTTTGTAGCCGGCGACCCCGGAGATGGCATTTTCGCCGCCAGCCATTTCAATAATGCCTGCAGCGCTTGTCCCGGTGCCGGCAGCCATGACCTTGCCGCCCTGAAGGCTCAGCACGAAAAGAACGCGACTGGATTGCCTATGCGAGGCGGCATCTTTCTGGACCGCGTCCAGGTCCGCTTCCACCTGCTGTGCCAGCTGTTCAGCCTTTTCCTCGACCCCCAGGGCTTTGCCGACAATGCGGATTTTTTCCACAATACCCGCGCGGTTATAGTTTTCCGGTACGGTGATGATTGTCAGGCCGGACTTTTGCAAAACGTCGAGCGCTTCCGGCGGACCGGCGCCCTCCAGGGTGAGTATCATTTTCGGATTGACCGAAAGGACGCCTTCCGGAGACAGGGCCCTGATGTAACCGACATCCGGCAATTTGAGGGCTTCGGGCGGGAACAGGCTGGTGGTGTCCCGGGCAATCAACTGGTCTTCCTCACCCAGCGCGTAAACAATCTCGGTGATGGAGCCGCCTATGGCGACAATTCCGCCATCAGCAGCAACTGCCCCGGCAGTAAAGGAAAAGCCAAATAGTATTGCGGCAACAGCTGTTGCCCGTACGAGGGTATTTGCTCCGCGCGCAAGCGTTTGCGTGATCATGATCGTCTCCAGTGCATATCGATAGCTATGAAATTCAGTTGCCTGCTCAGGCCGGTGCGGGCTGCCGCACCTTTGGCAGGCTTTCCATCACAAGGCGCCAGTCATCACGCTCAACCTCGCCCTCGTGGCGCTTGCCAAAAAACTGGATGATCAGTTGATGATTCCTGTCGTAGGCTTCCATCGAGGTGACATGACCATCCTTGGTCGGTTTGCGAACCGCCCATAGCTCATGGATGTGATCAAGCCGCAGGTGCATGTGAAATTTTGGATCAAGTATATTGATCCAGGGACCCATGGGCTTGATGTCGTGGATTGGTCCCGAATGAATCTGAACACAGCCCGGGCTGCTGATAAAACACATGATGGGGATTTCTTCGCTGACCGCCAGATTCAACATTGCAACGAGGCTGTCGGTTTCAATGCGCCAGGCAAATGTATCGTCGATGGTGGTGACGGCCTGGTGTCTTGTCAGGCCGAATTTACGCAGGATACCCATGAACTGGTGAACATCGGTCATGGCCGCCCATCGTTCGCGCAGATCAGCTTTTTCAGCTGCGCTGAGCACAGGCGCGGCAATCACTTCGGTCTCGGGTGGAACAATCGTTATGCTTTGGGATTGATCCTCACTTTTGAGACTGGCAACCAATCGATCAAATGCATCAACATCAGAAGCCGGTCGCAAGTGAACCTTGTGGACTGCAACGCCTGCCTCGTTAAAGAACTGCAGGCTGCGTTTGGTGTTTTCACCGTCCGGTTTTTCAACACAAAACCCATGTACCCAGGCCTTGTGAAAAATGCGCAGGTCGATGTCTTCACCCAGCACAATCGCGCCACGTTCGCTGGTGCGGACTTTGTCATAGACGCCGATTTTTTCATGAACGGCACTCTCATTGCGGGTCAGTGCCATGACCTCTCCCAGGGCTTCAAGACTGCTGAGGATTTCGTTGACCCGCGGCTCTATCCTGGTCGCTGTGATGCCGCACCAGGCGGCCACAAATTGTCCTTCCGAAATTCCCAATTGACTGGCAAGTTCGCGTTCACGCATCTTCGGATTGTCGATCCGCGCCTGCCGTATCGCCTCCGGGGAGGGACCCATTGTCGGCATGGATGACTGTTCTGCTAATTCTGCGATGCTGTTCATAAAGATACCTATTTGTTCAAAACGAGTTTGCCCTGACGGGTGATTTTAAGCCTGTAGAACAGACCCTGATGTTCGATGCCCAGTTCTTTTGCACCTTCGAACAGGTCGTCACTTTTCAGAGTTCTGATTCCGGGTTCTCTTGAGGCACTCGAATCGTCCGCCTGGGGACCATTGGGTTCGAGTGAAATCTTTTCAGTGCTGCTCATCTGTCCTTGCACGCGAAACTGACCTTTCGATATCGTCTTCCAGTGTTTCTGATTGCTAACTTTCGAGCGTGGAAAAACGCTTCAACTAACTTGACATAAACAATCATGTTAATTAGTGAGTGCAATACCGGAGACAAATTGTCAAGTTTCATTGACTGGCAATTTTCAAAAATCCTCCGCCTCAGTTCAAATCAGCCAGCACGCAATTCTGCCAGCCAGCTCAGCCGATAATTATGGAGAAAATCAGATGAGTTTGGTTGGTCACAGAGCAGCGTTGTTGTTGGGAAGTGCTGCATTTATCCTGTCCACCGGCATCGCGGTCGTCATGGCGCAGGACGCGGTAAACACCGCAAATGAAGAAGCCAGCAACGCAAGCGAAGAAACCACCAGCGACGTGCAAAAGAAAGGCCGTGCCACGGCCCTTGATCGTCTGGTCGTCGGTGCAGGCGTTGAAAAGGTGGCCATCGATACGCCGCAGGCCGTTTCAATCGTTGATCAGGCCGATATCGACAATCTTCAGGCGACGGAAATCACCGACATTGTGGACAATGTTGCAGGGGTCAATGCCACCGGCGGGGCAGGGGCTTTGGGCCAGGGCTTTAACATGCGCGGTATCGGCGGCTCTGAGAGTTCGGCAGAAAAGGGCCGGATCATCCTGAACGTCGATGGGGTCAACAAGTATTTCGAGCAATACCGGATGGGTGGGATTTTCACCGATCCTGAGCTTTACAAAAAAGTGGAAATCCTGCGCGGGCCGGCGTCCTCGACGCTCTATGGCGCCGGGGCGCTTGGCGGCGTCGTCAATTTCACCACCAAGGACGCGTCTGACTTTCTGTCGGATGATCTCAACACCGTCGTGCGTTTGAAGGGTGGCTATGAGACCAACGGTGAAAACATGCTCGGCGCGGCGATATTCGCCCACAGGTTCAATGAAAATGCTGAGTTTCTGTTGTCGGGAAATTATCGCAGAGCCGGCAATTACACCACGGGCGACGGCAGTGAAATGGTCGGCATGGAGATGGATTCACCCAATGGTCTGGCCAAGGGCACCTTCCATTTCGGTGAAAATCTTGAGCAGGAACTGCGGGTCTCCTATCAGCAGTACACGGCATCGGAAAATGATCAGGAATACAACAAGATCAATGGTGGATCCCAGGTCTTCGGCCCGATAGACAAGCGCGTCGTCACCGACAAGACGGCGATCATTGCCTATCAGAACGAGGCGGCTGACAATCCCTTTCTGGACCTGAATATTCAGGCCTCCTATTCGGACACATTCAATGATCAGACATTGGTTGGCGGCGGTTCTGCCTACAACAATTCCGACTACGGCTATGAAACCTATCAGGTCAATGTGGACAATACGTTTGATTACATCGGCGAGACGTTCGAAAACTATCTGACCGTCGGCAATCAGACGGCCTATCTGATACGCACACGCGATGGCTCGGATTCATCCACGCATCCCGAAGGCAACGAATTTCAGTCTGGATTTTTTGTTCAGAACGAATTCATCTGGGATGAGCGGTTGACTGTTATCACCGGGGCACGGCTTGACTATCAGCTGTTGAATGCCGATGAAAATTCGACCCAGCCTGCAGGTATACCGAATGTCGATGATTTGGCTTTCTCACCGAAAATTGCCGCCCTTTACAAGGTGACAGATGACTTTTCCGTCTTCGGCTCCATCGCTCATACGGAACGGATGCCGGGCCTCGATGAAATCTATGACAGCGTTTCAGGCCCGGTCAATTACATGGGGCTGGAAAAGGAAAAATCCAACAATTTCGAGATCGGCTTTGCTCTGTCCGGCTATGATCTCCTCGCCGATGGTGACGGTGTTCAGCTCAAGACAACGGCCTACTATAATGACATCACAAACCTGATCGAGGACGGAGGACGCATCGCAAGTCCGCGTTTCACCAACACCGGTCATGCTGTTATTTACGGTGCAGAAGTCGAACTGTCCTACGATTCGGACGCTTTCTACGCCAATGCCGGATATGCCTTTGCCCGCGGCGAGAACAAATCCGATGGCGGTTCTCTCAACACCGTAGCACCGGACGAATTCTTCTTCACGCTGGGCAAACGCCTGCCTGAGCATGGCATTAATTTTGGTTGGACCAGTCGTCTTGTCGCCGCCCAGAACGACACGGTTACCAGGCCAACAACCGCTGCCTTCGATACCCATTCTGCCTATTTCAACTGGGCACCGGTCGAAGGTCCACTCGTCGGTTGGGAGACGCAGTTCCGCGTCGATAACATTTTCGACGAACAATACGACGAATATCTCGAAGGCTACCCCAGCAGTGGGCGATCTTTCAAATTCACGCTTGTCAAACAGTTTGGATGGTCATGAAAAAAAGCAAACTACATTTTCCCGCATGCCTTGGATTGGCATTCCTGACATTCTGTGGAGCGGCGGCACCCGCCGCTTCGCAGGAAGCCGCAGATAAAGGGCAACTGTCACTCGAACTCAACAATCTTGCAGCCACGGATACGGGCTGTCTGGCAACCTTCATGGTCAAGAACGGTTTTGAAAAACCTCTGGAGAAAGTGGCTTTCGAAATTGTTTTGTTCGGTAAAACCGGACGGGTTGACCGTATGCTGATCCTCGATTTCAGCTCCTTGACGGTGGGCAAGACCCGGGTCCGTCAATTTGAACTGGATGGTGCGTCCTGTCCCGACATATCGCGTGTCCTCGTCAATGACACGGCCAGTTGCGAGGCAGAGGGCCAGCCAAGCCGCGCATGCTTGCAAGAGCTGAAAACATCAACCCCCCTGTCTGTTGAGTTCGGTACCTGATCATTGCTTCGCCAGAGGCCCATCGAAAGTACCGCAAACACTCCGCATGAATGAAACTGGATCCTGATTGATGTTTGATAATCTGTTTTTGACAACAGCCTCGCTGGTAAAGCTGGGCGGTCCCGTCGTAGCAATCCTGATGGTCCTGTCCGTCCTGGCTCTTGCGATCATCCTGATGAAACTCTTTCAGTTTGCAGTTCAGAAAGTAGGACGGCGCAATCAGGTGCAACAGGCCTGGATGCTCTGGTCGCATGGCGATACGCCCGCCGCTCTTGCCGTCCTTGATCGCGATCGTTCTGCCGTGGCATCCGTATTGGGTGTCGCCATTCGTCTCGGCGCGCAGGCCGGCGTGCCAAGACACGTCGTCGAAGAAGAAGTCGGGCGTGTTGCTGTCACCCGAATCTATGGTTTGCAAAGGGGGTTGCGTGCGCTGGATGCCATTGCACAGATTGCCCCTCTGCTGGGACTTTTCGGCACTGTCATTGGCATGATTGAAGCGTTTCAGACGCTGCAGCAGGCGGGCAATTCCGTTGACCCGTCGATCCTTGCGGGGGGCATCTGGGTGGCCCTGCTGACGACGGCCACCGGGCTGGCTGTCGCCATGCCGGTCTCGCTGGTTCTGACCTGGTTTGAAAGTCGCATTGAAAATGAGCGCATCGCCATTGAAACCATGACGACCAAATTGATGTCCCAGCAGAGCATTCTGGCGGCGAAAGCCTCCGAGAATGGCGAAAAGCAGGTGGTTCAACTCGGGGAACGGATTGGCCATGCCGCTTATTGACCAGCCCATGGTGAGGCGCCGCAGGTTGTCTTTGACGTCGCTGATCGACGTCATTTTTCTTCTTCTGCTGTTCTTCATGCTGTCATCGACTTTTACCCGATTTGCCGAGGTTGACATTGTCGCCGGACGCGGTGGCCAATCGATGACCGCCGACAATCTGCCGGACGTTTTTATCCGCCTGGGAAAGGACGGTGACTGGAAGGTCAACGGCGCGGCCTTGAGCGATGTGGACGCCATGCAGGAAATAGCCCGACTGCAAGAAGCCGGCGCCAAGACAGCCGTTCTGCTGGTTCGCGATGAAGTGACCTCACAGGCTTTGATTGACGCTCTTGAGAATCTGGCAAAAAATACCGAACTGGCCATATCGGTGGCGGGCTGAACCATGAAAAAATTGCCACGCCCAGCCGTAAAGCCACCAAGGGAAAATACCATTGCGCTGATCAACATCGTATTTCTGATGTTGATCTTTTTCCTGATCGCCGGAACGATCGCACCGCCTCTGGACAATGACGTTGACCTGATCAAATCCAGCGATGCAGATCCCGCCGAGCCGCCCCATGCCCTGTTCATCACCGAGGAGGGTGCCTTGAGATTTCAGGGCAAGTCGGTGACGCCGCAATCCTACATTGCGCTGGCGCGTGAACAGGGTATCGGCACAGACAGTGATAAAGGAGACCCCGATGCGACACAGGAGGTCGGCCTGTCGGTGAAGATCGCTGCGGATGGAAAGCTGCCGGCAACCGGATTGATCGCTGTCATTGACCAGTTGAAAAATGCCGGTGCGGGCAAGATCACCATTATTACTGAAAGGAAAACGCCATGAGCTTGCGCTGGTGGCATCTGGCCATTGCAACGATGGCGTCTTTGGCAATCCATGGCGCTGCCGACTTCGCGCTGCGTGATGCACAGGACCCCATCCAGGAGGAGGGCAGCGCACAGGCACAGATCAGCCTGCTCGGCAATGCCAGCCAGGATATGGTCATTGCCGGGCAAACGCCCCAGACGATCGTTGCAAGCGCAGCTGCTGCAGTGCAGCCGGTGCAGGCATCCGTGCACAAGCCGACTGAGACACCAAAGGATCTTGCCAAGGCCAGCGTCCAGGCAATGGCAGCGCAGATCCCGCTTGCCGAGACTGCAAAGCCAATCATCGCTGCGGCAAAGGTCGATAGCCCCAAGGGCAGCGCTGCGACGGCGCAACCGGCAGTTCCCTTGCAGCCGTCACCCATGCAAAAACCTACGGCAGCAGACCCGGTGGAATCCACCAGTCCCCGCGAACAATCCGTCTCGGAAGCAAAGGCCGTCAGTCCGCAAACAGCAAAGCCTTTGACCAGCAAACCACAGGACGTCGTAAAGGCACCGGAACCAAAGGCGGTGGAAACCTTGAAGCCAACTGCGGTGAAGCCGGTCGAGAGCCCGAAATTGGTCAAAGCAAAAGAGCCGGAACCACTCAAGGCGCAAGAAAAGGTTACGAAGGTCAAGCCGCAGGAGAAAAAGAAGAAGGTCGTCAAGCCTGCAAAAAAAGCGGACCAAAAAGGCAACAAGGGAAACAATAAAAAGAGTGGCAAGGCCGGTCAGGCAGATGGAGGCAAAACAGGCACGGCGCGATCTGCCGGGACAAATGCAAAGGGCGGTAAACAGGGCTCGGCCGGCAATGCCAAGGTGTCAAATTATCCCGGAATCGTCAGGCGTAAATTGCGGCGTGCGCTGCGTTATCCAAAGAAGGCGCGTTCAAGGAAAATCCGCGGAACAACCGTGGTTCGTTTCAGTGTGACCAGATCCGGTGGCATCACCAATTTGCGCGTGGCGCGCGGTTCAGGCTCAAAGGTTCTCGATGACGCAGCGCTTGCAACGGTGCGTCGGGCCGCCCCTTTTCCCAAGATACCAGCAGAAGCCAGACGCAAAAGCTGGGTCTTTACCGTGCCTCTCGAATTTACGCCGGGTCGCCGCTGAATGGGACAACAAGGCTTTATTGCAAGGATTAGCAGGATGTCGATTGAGCAGCGCGATTGGAAAGATGCGGGCCATGGGGACGCCCGGAAAGAGCAGTTCGAGGTCGAGCTTCCCTCCAGTTCAAAGACGCCGGCGCGCACGCGGTCCGGAATCAAGATCAAAAAACAGTCGCTGGATGGCAAAAACCTGCTTTGCATCACCAATGGAACGATGCCGGCTCATCTCGAGGAGGTGGCATCGCTCTTCGGTGCAGGCATTATCCTCGCCGATGCCGAAGAATGTCTTGGCGCGGGCGCAACGGATGTGGTTCTGCCGCATGCCGATTGTGTGCTTTGTCCGTTAAGCTGCATTGATCCTGTCACCAGAACCAGCCTGCGCAGACATTGCCGACTGACGGGAAAATCCTTCATGCCCCTGCGCAACACCAGCAGAACCTGCCTGCGCCATGCCGTGATGCGTTACGCGGATCAACTGCAGGGCGTCAGCGATTGACACATGGCTGGTTTCAACACCCCATCATTGTGTCTTGTGCCCTTCCATAATCATCTCGGCTGCCTTTTCAGCAATCATGACGACCGGTGAGGCGGTGTTGCCGGAAACAATTTTCGGCATGATCGACGCATCAACAATACGCAGGCCGTCGAGGCCGTGCACCTGCAATCTGTCATTGACGACTGCACGGTCATCCTGCCCCATCTTGCAGGTGCCGATGGGGTGGAAAATGGTCGTCGCGATGTTGCCGATCGCGTGGTGCAGATCCGTGTCACTGGTAACGGTTGGACCCGGTAGAAGCTCCTTGGGGCTGTATTGCTTCAGGGCTTCGGCCTGCATGATCTTGCGTACCTGAGCAATGGATTTCAGCGCGACGATCCTGTCGCTTTCTGCTGTCAGATAATTCAACCGGATATCGGGCTGCACATCGCAATCTATTGAGGTGGAATGGGTGCTTCCAACGCTTTCAGGGCGCAGATTGCACACGGAAACGGTAATCGCCGGATAGGGATGCAGCGGGTCCCCTAGCTTGTCCGTGCTCAGGGGCTGCACGTGATATTCAAGGTCCGGTGTCTCGCGGGAGTCGTCACTGCGCGAAAACATGCCCAGCTGGCTGGGGGCCATCGACAGCGGGCCCGATCGGCGCAGCGCATATTCCAGCCCCATGGCGAGCTTGCCAATGAGGCTGTTGGCCTTCTGATTCAAGGTCAGGGCATTGGATACGCCGTAGACCGTTCTGAGTTGCAGGTGATCCTGCAGGTTTTCACCAACGCCGGCCATCGCATGCACAACCGGAATGCCGAGGGAAGCAAGCACATCCGCACGCCCGATGCCCGAAAGCTCCAGTATTTTTGGTGAATTGATCGCCCCGGCGGTCAGCAGGACTTCACGCCGCGCCCGCACTTCGTGGGACTGACCATCCTTGCGAAAGCACACACCCTCGGCGCGCTTGCCGTTCAGCAGGATGTGGTCCGTATGCGCCTCGGTGATGACCCGCAGGTTGGCCCGGTTGCGGACAGGCTTGAGAAATGCCTTGGCGGCGTTCCAGCGCACGCCCTTGTTCTGATTGACCTCGAAAAAGCCGGATCCTTCGTTCGTGCCGCTGTTGAAATCATCGGTTGGATGAATGCCGAACTCTTCCGCAGCCCTTTGAAAGGCGCGCAGGATATCCCAGTTCACACGCTGCTTGCTGACTTTCCACTCGCCGCCGCTGCCATGCTGATCGCTTGTGCCCAGATAATGGTCTTCAGTCTTGCGGAAATAGGGCAGAACATCATCCCAGCCCCATCCCCTGTTTCCCATCTGGCGCCAGCCGTCGTAATCGGCTGCCTGACCGCGCATGTAGATCATGCCATTGATGGATGTGCAGCCACCCAGAACCTTGCCGCGCGGATAAAGCAGGGAACGACCGTTCAGCCCCGGCTCCGGAGCCGTTTTCATCATCCAGTCGGTGCGCGGATTGCCGATGCAGTAGAGATAGCCGACGGGAATATGGATCCAGTGGTAATTGTCATGCTTGCCGGCCTCCAGCAGCAAAACGCGCGTTTGCGGATCGGCTGACAAACGGTTGGCCAGAACGCAACCTGCCGGACCTGCACCGACAATGATATAGTCGTAGTCGCCTTCAATCATTGTCGCGCCTGACATATAGGCATCCTGTATTGCATGCGCCGTGTTTCGTCGGAGCCGAATTCCGACACTATTCCATCGTTCTCAAGAATGCATCACACCACCTTCAATGAAAACGCCTGAAGATGGTGTGACGCGATTTTGTGCTGCGGGCCAATTGCCGTTTCGCCTGTTGCGAATGGCGACTTGGCCGGAGCTTTTCTACAGGGTTTGGATGAACCGTGTCAGCGATTCTTCAGCAAAATCCAGGATGGCTGCATCGGTCAGCATGCCGTCTTCCACCTTGCTATTGGCGCTTGTGACCAGAATTTCCTTGTCGGCGAAAGGCCGCGACAGCATGCCACTGAGAATATACTTCAAATGTCCCTGGGCGCGCACGCCGCCAAGCGGGCCGCCTGAGACGCTGACGATGAAGCAGGGCTTGTCCTTGAAGACTGATGCATAGGCCGGGCGCGATGCCCAATCGATGGCATTTTTCAACACGCCGGGAACACTGTAATTATATTCTGGCGTGACGAAGACGACGCCATCTGCAGCCGCAACCTGCGCAATCCATGCCTCAACCTTTGGATCATCCGAGATGTCGGCATTGTAGTGAGGCAGCACGCCCGTATCGGCAGTCACTGTTTCAGCCTTGCCGTCCAGGCGGGCAATCAGTGCGCGGGCGGTTGCACGGGATGATGAAGCGGCCCGGAGGCTGCCGGGTACAAAAAGCAGAGATTTCATGAAAAGGTCCTGTTTGGTCAGAGACGCGCCAACCATGTGGCGATTGACGGGAAGATGGCAATAATAACCAATGCCACGAGCATGGCAAAGACAAAAGGCATGGCACCCCTGAATATCTCGCCAACTCTCAGATCAGGATCATTCATGGCCGATGGCGCGGCCATCGTGCGGGCAGAGCTTGTGTGATGTGAAGGGGGTTGGCGGCCTGTTGCTTTACCGCATCAATGGTCGGCAAGGGCGAAGGACGGCACGAGAATGTCAGCAATCTGCCTGTCGATGATCAGGTGGTCCTGGCGATAGTGCCCGGAACCATCCAGCAGATTCAGCGTGCCCAACGTGCTGCCCGCTGATCGCATCGGCAGGTTGAGGGCGGACTGCAATCCCATGGCAAGCAGGACGCCGTGGTCCGGAAAGGCCCAGCGGATATCGGCGGCATTAGTACCCAGAAAATGACGGCCCTCCATCAGAACCTGCCTGCCCCAGGGGGTCGATTTCATTTTCTTGGTGCCGCCGACCGGATAGGAATCGGGCCGGCTCGAATAGCACCGGCGAAGCAGCCCGTTTTTATGGTCATATTCGAGAACAGAAAAAAGCTTGTGGCCAATCAGCTCTGACAGAATGCGGTCTGTTGCCTTCCAGATGATCTGTCGATCGGTGGTGCCGGCAACCACGGCGCTGAGATCGGAGAATTTTTCCAATGTCAGGGCGTCAGTGACGGGTTTGCCGAAGGCTTTTGTGCCACTATTTGTCAAAAGACCTCTCCACCCCGCACAACGTCGGCCTCCGGTTGGAGAAGGATGACGTCCTTGTTGTCGTTGTGCGCGCCCATGATCAGAATCTCAGATTGGAAGCCTGCTATATTGCGCGGCGGCATATTCACCACACAAACGACCTGCTTTCCCAGCAATTGCTCCGGCTGATAGCTGGTGAACTGGCCGCTGGACCATTTGGTGCCCAGGTCGCCAAAATCAACGGCGATTTTGTATGAAGGATTGCGTGCCCTTGGGAAGGGTTGGACATCGACGATCTCGCCAACGCGCATCTCGATTCTTGCAAAATCGTCATAGCTTATCTGTGGCTTGTTCACTTCGTCTCTCCTGAACTGTGGATTTCGCCGTCTGAAAGTATGGCCTTTACCGGAACGCTGTCGCGCGCGATGACCGATTTGATCACTATGTAGCTGAAATATTTGTCAACGCCGATGTTGCGGTCGAATATGGTCTCGATGATCGATTGGTAATGCGAGACGCTGCGGGCGACGAATTTCAGCAGGTAGTCATAGCCTCCGCTGACGAGATGACATTCCTGCAGTGAATTGCATTTGCGGATTTCGCTTCGAATTTGACAAAATCCTCGCGACGGTGGTCGTTCAACGTCACTTCCGTAAAGACAGTCACCGTTTCAGCAAGCCTGGAAAGGCAGACTTGTGCTTTGTAGCTGGCGATATAGCCTGCCTTTTCCAATCGTTTGACCCGTTGCAGGCAAGGGCTGGGCGACAGCCCGACCAGTTCGGCAAGGGTGACATTTGTCAGCCTTGCATTTTCCTGCAATCGAGCCAGAATATTGATGTCAATTCTGTCGAGCTTGATCGATCCTGCCATTGTATAAACCGTTTTACTTGTGCCCAACGGTTCAGGCGCGCAAGGCTTGCTGGTGGGCTTTCACCAGATCAGCCATCGAATTGAATCGGAAATTGACATCAGGCAGGTTGCCCGGGTTCATGGTTGCGCCGAAGCCATCCTTGTCGTGGCGACGATAGATCCAGCAGGATGCCAGACCATGGCGTTTACCGGGGACATGGTCGTGGAACATGCTTTCCGCCGTGTGCAGGATATCCTGTTTTTCAACGCCATGGGCTTTCAGCTTGTCCAGCATATAGTCGAAATTGCGATCGGATGGTTTGTAGGAGCCGACATCCTCAGCCGTATAGATGGCGTCAAATTCCACGCCCAGGCGCTGGTTGCTGCCGGCAAAGCTCTCATTGTCGACGTTTGACAAGATCACCAGTTTGTAATGTTTTTTCAAATATTGCAGGGCGTCTGCGCTGTCGGGGAATGCTGGCCAGTCTTTGACGGATCGTCCATAAGCAGCACTTTCTTCCAGGCTGCTGGACACGCCCCATTCCTCGGCCAGCCGCTTGTAGACAATCGACAAGAGTTCACTATAGCGTTTTCCCGGTGTCCACGCCTGTTGTGATGATTCATGGCGGGCATGGGCCTGCAGAATATCGTCGCGCGACAGGCCGCGATCCACCCTTGCGGTCAGCGGCTTCAACCCTTCCACCATGCCCGATTCCCAATCGATAAGTGTGCCGTAGCAATCGAAGGTCAGGGCTTTGAAGTCTGTCAATCTCATGGTCTGTTCCTTGATGTCGATGGCCTTGATCAGCATATCCACGCAATATCAGGCCATATTGGAGCCCGCAACTGATGATCGCGCTGCAATCATTCCATTTGCCGGCAAGCGACTTGTTGTGTGGTCTCTATTGAATTTGAACGGCACTGACCGGTATATTCTTTTGAAATCAAAGAGATTTACCCGTGCCATGACTTGGAAAACAGTGATAGATCTTGACGCCGTTGGGTGAACCAGTCGCGGTCATCTGCAGGATTTGAGGCTTAATGACCATACGTATATTGCATACCGCAGATCTTCACCTGGATTCGCCGCTGCGCAGTCTGGCGATGAAAGATCCGCGTCTTGAAGCGCAGATTCGAACCGCCAGCCGGGCGGCGCTCGAGACCATGGTGCGCTATTGCATTGATGAGGACGTCCATGCCCTGCTGATCGCTGGCGATCTTTACGATGGACAGGAACGCAGCGCCAAGACGGCGGCCTATCTTGCAACCCAGATGGATCGATTGGGGGATGCGGGCATCCGGGTCTTCTACATCAAGGGCAATCATGATGCGGAAAATCCCATCTCCGGCGAGATCGCGCTGCCGGACAATGTGCATGTATTTGACGGGCGTGGCGGCAAGGTCCGATTGGGCGACGAAGAAATCTATATTCACGGCGTGAGTTTCCGCGACAAACACGCGCCCGACAGCCTGCTGCCGAAATATTCCAGCCCGCAGCCTTCGGCGATCAATATTGCCATGATGCACACGTCGCTGGGCGGTGCCGCGGGCCATGACCGTTATGCGCCTTGCTCGGTGGCGGAACTGACCGCATCCGGTTTCGACTATTGGGCTCTGGGACATGTGCACAAACGCCAGGTGCACTCTCAATCACCCTGGATTGTCATGCCTGGCATGCCGCAAGGCCGCGACATCGGTGAGGCCGGGCCAAAATCGGCATCATTGCTGACCATTTCCGACGGCAGCATAAAGGTAAGCGAAGTCTCGACCTCTGTTATCGAGTTCCGTGAGGTCATCTGCGCGCTGGATGGTCTGGAAGGCAATGACACGATCCGCGCCCATCTGCGAGAGGCCTTGCGTGCAGAGGCGGAAGCAGGCTCCGCAATTCTGCGGCTGCGATTGTGTGGAGAAACACCCTATGCCTGGCATATGCGGCGCGACGCAGACTATTGGGCCGAGATATTGGGGGGCCTGGCGCAGGAGGCTGGCGACCTGTGGATCGAAAAACTCTCCATTGATCTGACAGAGCCGAACGTCGTGTCACCGGACGGTGTGAATGCCTTGCGCGATGTGCAGCAACTGATGGAGGCTATCAGTCTGGAGGAGGGGTTTGCGGCGGACGCGCAATCTGAACTGGAACAGATATTGTCGCAGCTTCCGGCTGACCGTCGGCGTGAACTTGTCCCGGATGTCGCGGCGCAAGACGCTCTGCTGGCCCGTTTGAAAGAGGACGCTATCCTGTCGATGGCCGCACAAATGCGGGGGCAGGGCACATGATGCGCCTGCGCAAACTGGATCTGGCGCGTTTCGGTCATTTCACCGACCAGAGCATCGATTTTGGTGACAGGCATGCGAAGGGCTCCGACTTCCACATCGTCTATGGCGCCAACGAGGCGGGCAAGACCACGACAATGGAGGGGTACCTGCGGCTGCTGTATGGCTTTCCCGCCAGAGATCCCTATGGGTTCAAGCATCAACGCGCCAATCTTTGTGTCGGCGGGACACTTGAGATCAATGACGCGGACCATGGCCTGACCCGCCTGTCCACGCGCAATGCCAATCTGCTGGATGCCACAGGCGACGTGGTGCCGGAGACCCTGCTGCAATCGGCGCTGGGCGGCCTGTCGATGGAAGACTACCGCAAACTCCTGTGCCTTGATGACGAAACGATCGAGGTGGGTGGCGAAGAGATCACCAAAAGCAAAGGCGATATTGGAAGGCTGCTGTTCTCAGCGGCTGCCGGGGTCAGCGATCTGTCCGAGATCCTCGACAAGGTTGAGGAAATGACGCTCGCCATCTATCGAAAAGGCGGCAGCAAATCCCTCTTCGCAGAACTCAAACGCCAGCACGATCAAGTGAGCAGGGAAATCAGGGATCACGATGTTAGCGCGTCCGACTATCGCGGCCTGCGCGATGCACGCGATCGGGCCGGCGAAACTGAAGCCGAATTGCGCCAACAAAAGAAGACGCTGTCTTTGACCCGGGTGCAATTGGAAGCGATCATCAAGGCCCACCCTCTGGCGCGCGCACTGTGTGACACCGAAGCCGAGCTCGAACCGATTGCACACTATCCGGACGCGCTGGATATCGATCCTGAAACCCTGGTGAACATGCTTTCCCGGCGCGTCGGATTGGTTGCTGCGCGTGATCGCGCCGCCAAAGAACTGGAGGCATTGGAGGAAAAGCGCCAGACGCTGGTTCCAAGGCCCGGCGCCCTTGCCTGGGCCAAGCCGCTGGATGCCCTCAAGGTGCTGAAGAGCAGAGTAGAAACGGCGCAATTCGACCTGCCAAAGCGCCAGGCGCAAATGGCCGATGAGTTGAAGGAGATGGCCCGTCGCCTGTCGGATCTGGGCATTGATGTCGCAGACGACCCCACGCGTTTTGTCCTTGGTGAAGCACAATTGGCGGCCCTTGAACTGCATCGCAACCTGTTGCTGGATGCCGAAAGGACATTGGAGACGGACAGGAAAGAAGCCCAGGCTGCGGCAGAGAAATTCGAGGAGGCGAGCAAAGCTCAAAGGACCGTTGAGGCCGCCGCAAGCGTTGGACCGGAACTGAGTGCGCTCATGGCGCGTTACAATGGCGATCTTCTGCTTGAGAAAGTGACCGCTGCGCGCCAGGAACTGGCGCTGAACAACCGGCAATTGACGTCAAAACTTCAAGGCCTTACCCGGCTCGACAAGACATTTGATGATGTGCCCTTGCTTGCCGTGACAGCTGCTCAGGCCAAGGCCCTGGCTGGGCAGATCGTCAAAGCGGAAGAGAAGCGGACATTGTCGCAAGACCAGCTTGTCGCGATGGAAAAGAAATGGGGCGAGGCAAAGCGTGTTGTGGAAGTCAGCAGTGCATTGCCGGAGCTGATCAGTGATGCGGCAGCGGCTGAAACCCGCCGTCAGCGCGATGCGTTTTGGGCGGCGCATCGTGCTGCGCTTGTTGACGAGACGGCTGACCGGTTTGAGACGGCCATGCATGCCGATGATGACAAACGCAGCATAAGGGAAGGGCAGGCCCGGGAAATCGCTGATCATCGACAGGCCATTCGCGCCGAGATCGAAGCGCGTCAGGACTTTGAGACGGCCAGCAAGGCGCATGAGGATGCAAAGGCACAGGCAGCGCGCCTGCATGAACAACTTGTCGATCTTTTGCAGACCTGCGCTTTGCCTGAAAGCCTTATGGCTGATGAATTGAGCCATTGGGTTCAGCAGGTTGAGGACGCGCAACAGACGAAAGCAATTTGCGCTGCAATCCACGATGAACATGCCCCCCTGTTTCAAAGGGCCAGCGACCTGAAGGACGCGCTTGCAAAAGAGCTTGGCGAACCGGACGCAGAGCTGGAGGCGCTTGTCGCCATGGCGCGGGTGCGCATGGCACAATACGATGAAGAACAGCGCAACATAAAAATGGCCGAGGCTGATCTCGTCCGGGAGGCGGCGGAAGTGGAACGCCGCGAAGCCCGGCTAGCGCAATCTGAAGCAAAGCGTTCCGCGGCCCGTCAGGCGTGGGATGTCTATATTGCACAGCATCTGCCCGATGTGACGGCGCAGATCGACCTGTTGGATGCCCTGCCAACTTTGCGCGCCCTGCGCGAGATCAATGAACGCAAGACTGGAGTTCGCCGGCAGATTGAAGGCATGGAGCATGATCTGGCGCTTTTTGAAGCCGGGATCGGCGCGCTCGGGTTCATTGAGGATGTTTCAGCGGAAAGCGATCCCCTGGCTGTTTTCGCCGCCTGTGAGGCCGAGGTGTCAGCGGCATTGCGCATTGAGACAGACCTTGCCGCTCTGGTTTCGCGCATTCAGTCGGAGAAAGATGATCTCGAAGCAAGCGATGCTGCGCTGCAGGCAATCGATGCACAAGTCCGCGATCTGGCCGCCGGTTTTGATCCCGAGATCAAGACCGCAACACTGGAGGATCTGCGAGAGGCTGTGAAAACGGCAACCAGAGCGATCGACTTGCGGGCGAAGGCAAAGGTCATGACGCAAGAGCTTCTGTCCGTGCTGAATATGACAACAAGACAGCAGGCTGAAGCAGCACTGGCCGCGATGACAGGCCAGCAGGCCGCGGCGGATCTGCAGGAGATCGATACCGAGATCAGCCGGGTTGAGCAGGCACTCGACAAGGCCATCGAGGAGCGCACGGCTGCCGGACTTGCCTTGAACGCAGTGATTGGTGACAGCGATATAGCGGCTCTGACAGCACGCAAACGCACGATCGAGGCTGAAATGGAGGCGGCGCTCCTGAAATATCTGGAGGGGCGGTTTGGCCACATGCTGGCAGATCGGGCCATCCGCCGTTACCGCGACAGTCATCGCAGCGGCATGATGGCGGCGACCGAAAAGGCATTCAGTGACCTCACCAATGGCGCCTATGGCGCCCTGACGACGCAGCCTGGCGCCGGTGCCGAAATGCTTATGGCCATTCAGGCCTCCGATCAGGTGGCAAAGGAAGCCTCCGCCATGTCCAAGGGAACACGGTTCCAGCTTTACCTGGCGCTACGCGCCGCCGCCTATGAACAGATGGCGTCCAACGGGACGGTCCTGCCGTTCTTCTGCGACGATGTGTTTGAAACCTTCGACGAACAACGCACCCGCGCGGCCTGTGGTCTGATGCATCGGATCGGGCAAACAGGCCAGGCCATCTATCTCACCCATCACCAGCATGTCGTGGACATTGCCCGCGAGGTCTGCGGTGAGGAGGTCAGCATTCATGCGTTGTAGGGGATTGTGCAAGGGTGGACTTGTGAAATATTGAAAGTTTCTTCCTCTATCGCCCAGGTATTCGAAACATTTAAAAAATGGTGGTAAATTGATCCTTGCAGATGTTCGGAAAACTTGAGATTATGACAATGGGTGTACCTAAATAAACCTAGAGTGACGAGTTCCTCATTCTAGTATAAGGCCTTGGGCCAGTGGCGCATTAGGCGGCAGTTTACGGGATTGGGTAGATCATTGTTGGATCAGAGCGTTGAGGACGCCGCCCCTTCTAGTTACTGGAATTTGAATAATTTTTTTAATTAAGAATTGTAAGTGCAAATATTGGTTAGAAAGGATTACTAGTGCGGTCCCGAATTCTCGATGCACTTCTTCCTCTCGCCCGGAAGCCTGAAGTGAATAGCGAATTATGGCTGGAAAACGCTGTACAAGGAATCGATTTTCTAAAGGGGAATTTTGCTTCTGACGAAATCCTGTTGTTTGCTTCGGGCCCTCATTTGCATTTTCACTCGGTGCTGACATCGAATAAGGTCATCCAGCATCCTGATCACGAAGATCTCTATCTAGCGCATGTTTTTCTAGCCGATGCATGGAGCATTCAAAAAGTGTATGGAGGCGGTGAGGGGCATAGGGTCAATCTAGAGCCGCCCTTGAGTAATCCAGGGTGCAAATCTTTAGTTGGTAGTGAAAAACTGATTTTTATTAGGTCATTTGATGATGTTAAGGATTTTGATCCACCGATTGAGCTGAGCCAAAAGCTGGTGCATGCGCTTGCCTTACATTACATGGACGAACGAAGTGCTTACTGCCGTTTGGATCGTAAAGGTGACATAGAGGATGTGATTTCGGTTTATCGCGATGTGAACCACGATCCATGGCAACAAGTGCGCGCCGTGACGATCCGTCAACATGAACTAGCCACCTACATGGCATTAACCAGCTCCAGTTTATTTGCTCATTTTGACTTCACACGATTTGCAAGCGGAAATTTTGCAGGATGGGAAGACACGAAAGAGGACACATTCGAGGCCAAAAACTTATTTTTCCGGTACGGAAAGATGCCCAGTCATGCCAGCTACGCCAAGGGTCAAATAATCTTAAGATCCAACTTGACGCAGGATGATCTGGTTGAAGAATGGAAAGCGGAAGAAAATGAAAGCACGAGGCAATATGCATCTTTTATGATAATCGATCGAAAAAATGACAACGCATTGGTGGAGACCTCTTGTGGTCCGGATTTCATCGTGAATTATTTTACGAAATCGGATTTGCCTTGGGAAGTTTCTCCAGCGTTTTTCCGATCTGACGTTTTACTCAAATACAAATCCGACCCTGAAAAATACACTTTTGAAGATCGGAGCATCAGCTGTCGTGGCTCTTGGCATTTAACGACCTATGATATTAATGACGCAGGCCAAGTGCACACCTATGTTGGCTATCTGGCCGATCTTCCATATGAAGAACAGCTTTATTGGAAATCATTTAATGAACCGCCAAAAGCCAATATCTCGGATAGAGCTTTTCAGACTGATATTCTAGGTAAATTTTCCACCACGGATGACCCACTGCTAGACCTGAAAGATATTGTTCGAAATTTGGACAAAAAACCTCCAGCCTGGTGGAAGCCTCGTGGCAGCGAGATAATTGATGCGGTGCACTATCCTGCCACTGACTCCGCGTCAGAATGGGGTAACGAAATCCTAGCCCTCGACCATCTTTTGACCGAGGGCTTCCTTGTAAAGGGCCTACGAGAAATCATTAAAAAAAACGGTGGGTCCTTTGAAAAAAACTGGGGCTCACTAAAGATCATGGAAATGGGTCTTTCGTTGTCGGGGATAACAGACGCAAAAGCGATGAAAATTGTAGCGCCTTTAAAGGAGCTTCATACTTTGCGGAACTTTGCTAAAGCCCATAGTAATCCAACTGAACGACGTGCGGCACTTCTGAACGCCAGAAAGGCCCATGGCACTTTGAGAGAACATTTTTTTGATTTAACAAAAAGATTGAGTGCCTCTTATTCAACAATCATTTCCTCAATTTTTAGCTGAACGCGAGATGCGCCGTCTGTTGCCATTGGAGAGCAAATATTTTTAGACGGGTTGGACTGCCGCGGGATTATTTTAATTAGCTCCCTATCCGATACAAAGAATTTTTGCGAACTTACACAATAGGAAGAGACAAGGCTCATTTTGATATCATTTCTGTTGATCTTCATGTCTTTACGAGCTCACAGAGAAGTAGGAGCAACAGTTTAGAATAATTCTAAAGTATTGTTATCATTGAGTTATTTCCATATTTCATTTGACATTCGCTCCATTCAGAGTCATTTAATCCATGGTGAATGAAACTCCGGACGCAGCGCCGTGCTGTTTGTCCCTCAACTTTGCTTCGCTTTGCGGTTGGATAAAATGATTACGTGCCACTGTAATATTATTACTGAAAAAGAGGTCATCCAGGCGATCAATACGATGCTGGATGAAGATTGCTGGCAATTGATTGTCCCGGTAAAGTTGTATCACGCTATGGAAAAGCGTGGAAAATGCTGTCGTTGTTTCCCCAATGTGGTAGACATTATCATCCGAACCACGGATGAGTACCACACGCGCTTCAACTGGCCGGAGGAGGATCGAATTCCTCATCGGCTGAAGTTGCTTGAATTGCGCAACCATTATGCAGGGGAATTTAATGAAAGGCGACAAAGCGGTAATAGAGCGGCTTAACGAAGCTATTTTTTTGGAGCTTGGTGCAGTCAATCAATATTGGGTGCATTATCGTCTGTTGGACGATTGGGGCTACAAGAAGCTCGCGCAGAAGGAAAAGGCTGAATCAATCGAGGAAATGCAACATGCTGATCGCCTGATTGAGCGTGTCATTTTTCTGGGTGGTCACCCCAATCTTCAAAGCGTCGCACCGTTGCGCATTGGCCAGAACATCAAGGAAGTTCTGGAATCGGATTTGGCCGGTGAGCAGGACGCATGTGCATCCTATAAAAAGTCCTATGAGATTTGCCGTGATGCGGGTGACTATGTCACCAAGGCGCTGTTCGAGGAACTGCTGACAGACGAGGAAGGTCATATCGACTTCCTGGAAACCCAGCTCGATCTGCTCAACAGTATCGGCGAAAAGAACTACGGCCAGTTGAACGCCGCTCCGGCTGACGAAGCGGAGTAATTCTGCCAGACCGGATTGAGATCGGACGGCCGGGTTTTCTCCCGGCCGATCCTGTATGCCGATGCGCCATTTCGTCTATCCCACCAGTGATAATCAACGGCAAGCGGACGGGTTCAATTGTCCAGCAGCGGCCTGAGTTCATCGGGAATATGCCCCTCATTGATCAGCCAGCGCCGGATCGTATAGCTGCGCCCGCCTTCGCTGTGCATCGGATCGGCATCCGCATAGGCGCGCGCCTCCTCAATTGACGCGGCACGATAGATGATCATGCCTTCGCCCATCATCTGCTCGCAGCTTTCATCCGACAGGGGGCCGGCAAACACCAGCTTGTGGGCATCCTGCATTTTCAGCTGGTAGGCCAGATGGCGCGGCAGAATATCCTGCATCGTATCCGGCGGCGCGATGGGCGTGGTGCGCACAACAAAAAATTCCGCAGCAAGGGAACCGCGCGCCCGCGATTGTTCAACATAGTCATTCCATTTCGGCATCTGAAACTCCTCCTCGGCCAATACAAATAAAATATCGATAAAAATTGACAATACAAGAAAATGTTGATTATTTTGAATTGAGCATGGAGGTTTGCAATGCGTTTTATGGTGGCCCGCGATGGGCAAAATGGCGGACATGGTACCGCACTCTACGTTGTTGACGGCGGTGACGCCTTTCGTTTGACCGGTCAGGACGGATTTTCCGGCACGGATATAGCTGCGATCATCGAGGCTGACGAAAATCAGGTCGGCGCCCTGTGTGATGCTGCAAGGACCGGGGCCAGTGTGCCCGTCGGTTCTCTCACACCTGCATTGCCTCTCAACCGTTTCGGCAAGATCCTCTGCCTCGGTCTGAACTATGTCGATCACGTCAAGGAAGGCGGCTACGACATTCCGACCTATCCGGCCATGTTCATCCGCATGTCAAGTTCGATGCTGGCAGCCGGTGCCCCGATGGTCAAACCGGACTGCTCGGATCGGCTGGACTACGAAGTGGAACTGATGGTGGTGATCGGCAAGGGTGGTCGTCACATCAGCGAGGAAGCAGCGCTTGATCACGTCTTTGGTTACACGGTCTTCAATGACGGATCGATACGTGACTACCAGAGAAAGACCCACCAATGGACGCCTGGCAAGAATTTCGACGCCACCGGCGCACTGGGACCAACAGTCGTGACGGCCGATGAATTGCCGTCAGGTGCGAGCGGGCTGAAAATCGAGTCGCGGCTCAATGGCACGGTGATGCAGACGGCCAAAACCTCCGACATGATGTGGCCGGTGGCCAAGACCATCGCAATCGTGTCGGAATTCGCGACGCTGGAACCTGGCGACATGATTGCCATGGGCACACCGCCCGGCGTCGGCCATGCGCGCACGCCGCCGGTCTTCATGTTCCCCGGTGATACCATTGAGGTCGAAATTGAAGGCATTGGAATCTGCACCAACCCGATCATCAGCGAACAGGACGCCGCCAAACAGGGAGGCGGGCAATGACAAAACCGGCTTCAATCGCACCAACCGGTGCGGAACTTGAACGATTGCGCAGCGAAGCACAGGACGAGATCCGTGCCTTGCGCAAACGCGTATCGCATCTGGGAGAGGACGAGATCAAGCTGATCCTGTCAGGTGCCCGGTCCCATTATGCCTGGACAGACAGGCCCGTCACCGACGCACAGCTTCGCGCCATCTATGACATTGTCGCCATGGGCGCCACCAGCATGAATTGTTCGCCGGCACGGTTCATTTTCGTGCGCACCAGTGAGGGGCGCGAGAAGCTGGCCAAATCGCTCAAACCTGCCAATCTGAGCAAGATGGCCTCGGCGCCGGTCACCGTGATCATTGCCCATGACCTGGATTTCTGGCGCGAACTTCCCTTCCTGTTTCCCCATGAGGATCGGCGTCACCTGTTTGAAGGAAAAACAGCCCATATCCAGGATACGGCCTTTCGCAACGGAACCTTGCAGGGCGCTTATCTGATGATCGCAGCGCGGGCTTTGGGCCTTGATGTGGGCGCCATGTCCGGCTTTTCCAACGCAATTGTCGATCAGGAGTTTTTCGAAGGCACCACCTTGCGATCAAATTTCCTGTGCAATCTGGGTTATGCCGACGAGACGGCCCTGTTTCAAAAGCTGCCGCGTTTCGCTTTTGAAGATGTTTGCAAGTTTGCCTGAGGAGCAAAAACCATGGCCATCAAGATGAAAACAGAGGTGACGATGCGGGCGGCCGCGGCGTGCCCGACCCATGCGCGCGCCGACATCAGCCTTCGCGATCTGACTTTTTCCATTGATGAACCGACAGAACGCGGTGGCACCAATGCGGGGCCAACCCCGACAGAAACAGCGGTTGCCGCTCTGATCGGCTGCACAAATGTCATCGGGCACAAATGCGCTGACAGTCTTGGCGTTGATATCGGACATCTCGACATAGCGGCAAAATGCACTTTTGACCGGCGCGGTGTAACGCTCGAAGCGGAAATCGAGGTGCCGTTTCGCAGGATCGAATTGACGATCACAGCCCACGGCAATGCGTCGCATGATGCCCTGCAGCAAGTGGCTGCAGAGGTTCACAAATTTTGCCCGCTTTCAAAATTGTTTACTGCAGCGGGAACCGAAATCGAAGAGATCTGGCAATTGGCGCCCTAGCGTTCAATGCCGACACCGGTCAACGGGAGGTTGATCGTCACAATGGAGGAAAAGATGAGCAAAATATTACGCAGAACTTTGCTGACAGCCGCAGCAATGATGGGTGCCACCCTGTGTGGTGCGGTCCTGCCGGCCAAGGCAACCGAGACGATCAAGATGATCGCCATTGACGGCTATCCGGACCGGTCCATGTGGGTCAAGGAGTTCTCGAGTTTCTTCATTCCCCGAGTGGACGAAGAACTGGCGCGCACCGGCGATTACAAGATTGAATGGCAGCAGGCCTACGGCGGACAGATCGTCAAGCCACGGGGTGTTCTCGAAGGCATCAAGCTGGGGCTGGGTGATATCGGCATCGTCACCACGATTTTCCACAATTCGGCACTGCCAAGCCAGGCCATCGCGGCCGCAACCCCAATGGTGTCTTCAGATGCGCGGGTGGTTGCCAAGGCTGTTGATGAGATTGCCAGGGAATACCCGCAGATGCAGGCCGAATTTGCAGATGAAGGCCAGGTTTATCTGGCGACCGGTGTCGTGCTTGACAGCTACGAAATCTTTTCCAAGGAACCGGTCACTTCGCTTGATGATCTGACCGGCCTGAAAATAGCCGGAGCCGGCTACAACCTGCGTTACCTTGAAGGTCTCAAGGATGCTGCAGGGGTGCGCGGTGGTCTGCCGAATTTCTACAACATGCTGCAGACCGGTGTGGTGGAAGCTGCCATGCTGTGGCCGGAAGCGGCCATGACCTACAAGATTTACGAGGTCGCCCCGCATATGTTGAAGGTTGATCTGGGCGCCGTGAATTCCAAGACGGTCACCATCAACAAGGACGTCTGGGACAAGTTGCCCGATGCCGTCAAGCGCGTGTTGGAAACGGTAGCAGTGGAATATCGCGATCAGGTTGCCAATGTGGCCATGGACCGCGCTGCCTCATCCCTGGATGCCTTCAAGGCAGCCGGCGGAACTGTCGTCGTTTTGCCACAGGACCAGCGCGCTGCCTGGGCGGACGCCATGCCCAATATCGCGCAGGAATGGGCCGCGTCACTCGACAAGAAAGGCGCTCCGGGTACAGCCATGCTCGGCTCCTATATGGACAAGCTGAAAACAGCGGGCGCTGTGCCCGTGCGTGACTGGACGAAGTAAGATAACGGGCGGCCTGTCATGCACACAGAAAACGCTACACGGCGGGTCGTTCAACGGCTCTCAGGGCTGGTCAAGGCAGTGGCCATCGGTGCCAATGCCTTGGGAACCCTGACGGTTCTGCTTCTTGTTATCGTCATGAATATCGACGTTGTGGCGCGTGGGGTCTTCCACGCGCCCTTTCTGGGGGTGGTCGAAATCGTCATCTTCTCGATGATTCTGATTGTCTTCCTGCAACTGCCCGATGTGGTGCGCGTCAATCGTCTGATGCGCTCCGACGGTTTTCTCACGGTGATCGGCGGCAGCTATCCCAGGGCGGCCAATCTGCTTTCTAGAGCGATTGATCTGCTGGCCTGCATCGTCATGGTGATGATTGTCTATGCAACATTCCCCGAATTCGTTGAATCTTTTGAATCCTGTCACTATTTCACCCAACCGGATTTTGGCCCCGCCCCAACGGGCAACCTGTGGGTCGATTTTTTCGAGGCCACCTCCCGTTGCGACTATTTCGGCACGCTGGGTGTCTTCACCGTGCCCTGGTGGCCTGCCAATATCGCCATAACCGGCAGCACGGCCTTCTGCGCACTGCTGTTCCTGTTCAAGGTCATTTCCGGCCCTGATGACACAGTGGCCGAGCCGGTTTCCATCGAGGTTGGCGGCTTGACACCTGACGCTGAGGAAAGCCACAAATGAGCCCCGTCGAAATCGGATTTCTGTCGGTCCTTGCCATTGTCGCAATGATCTATCTCGGCGTCTATATCCCCGTGGCGCTTGCCAGCGTTTCATTCGTAACGATCTGGATTGTCAGTGATCGGCCGATCCTGGCCATCAATTTCCTGCGCCAGTCCATCGGTGACAGCGTAACGGAATACGAATTTGCGACCATACCGCTCTTTACCTTCATGGGATTGCTGGTCGCCAAGGCAGGACTGGGTACGGAAATTTACCAGGTCATGAACCAGGTGTTTCGCCGCATTCGCGGCGGGATCGGCATGGCCACAGTGGGGGCCAATGCCGTCTTTGCCGCCGTGACCGGATCATCCATTGCTTCCGCCTCTGTGTTCACGCGTGTGTCTGTGCCGGAAATGCTGCGGCTTGATTACAACAAACGTTTTGCGGTGGGCGTTGTCGCTGGCTCTTCGGTTCTCGGCATGATCATTCCACCCAGTGCCATGCTGATCATCTATTCCTTCGTGGCGGAGGTCTCCGTCGGTGACATGTTCATTGCCGGCATCCTGCCCGGCATTCTGCTGGCGCTCGCCTATATTGCCGCCATTGCCATCATGGCGAAGTATTTTCCGCGGTTTGTCGGCGGCAGGATCATCGAAATGCCTGCCGAGGACCTTTTGAGCTGGTGGCAGATCATCGGCAAGAGCGCTCCGATCGCCATCCTCATCTTCATCGTCCTGGGTGGCATCTATACGGGCTGGCTGACCCCGGTTGAGGCCGGTGCTGCCGGCTCGCTGACGGCTTTGGTGATTGCGCTGGTGCGTCGTTGCATTTCGGGCCGGTCGTTTTGGGAAGCGCTGCTGGAAACCGGACATATCACCGCCAGCATCCTGTTCCTGATCACCACGGCATCGCTCTACAGTCGCATGCTGGGCTATGTTGACCTGCCCAACGAATTGCAGGGTTTCCTCGATGCCCACGAGCTCAGCTTTTTCTGGATCATGGTCGCCTATGTGATCCTGATGCTGTTTCTGGGAACATTGCTGGATACCGCATCCATCATTCTGATTGTCGTTCCGCTGTTCATCGATATCATCGAACCGATGGGGCTCAGCCTGATCTGGTTCGGCATCGTCACAGTGATCGGCGCTGAAATCGGATTGTTGACACCGCCGCTGGGAATTTCCTGTTTTGTCATCAAGGCCACGCTGGATGATGACCGGATCAGCCTGAAAGACGTTTTCCTTGGCGCCTTGCCCTTTGCAGCCGTCATGCTGGTTATTCTGATCATACTCATCCGCTTTCCCGGTATCACAACCATACTTCTGAACTGATAGGAGATTGTCATGCGCAACGTGACCAAGGATACGCTGACCCAAACTTTTCTTGATTATTGCGGAGCCGAGACGTCACCGCGGCTGCGTTTTGTCCTCGAAAACCTCGTCGGGCATCTGCATGACAGCATCAGGGAAACCGAGCTGACCCATGATGAATGGCGCAAGGCCATTGAATTGCTGACCAAGGCCGGTGAAATCACCACACCGGAACGCAACGAATTTGTGCTGTTTTCCGATGTGCTGGGCATTTCGTCACTGGTCGACATGGTCAATTCCAGGCCGGAGGCCACGTCATCAAGCGTATTGGGACCCTTTCATATTCTTGGTGCGCCTGACCTGCCCTTCGGGGGCGACCTCAAACGTGACAATGACGGGGCCACGGTCATCGTTGAGGGAAAGGTGCGCGATACGCAGGGCAAGCCGATAGCAGGCGCAGTGATAGAATTGTGGCAGACAGCTGAAAACGGTCTCTATTCCAATCAGGATGGCGCCCAGCCGGAATATAATCTGCGCGCCAGCATCAACGTCCGTGATGATGGCGCCTATGCACTGACAACGGTCAGGCCTTCGCCCTATTCGGTGCCCGATGACGGGCCGGTCGGAGAATTGCTGCGAGCCACGGGCCGTCACGCCTGGCGTCCCTCGCATCTGCATTTTATCATCAAGGCACCCGGCTACCGCTCACTGGTTACCGAGGTTTTCCCAAGCGATGACCCCTATCTGGACGAGGATGCGGTCTTTGGCGTGCGCGAAGATCTTATCATGGAATATGTCGAACAAAACGACACGACACGCATTCCCGATATTTTTGAAGCCAAGGACAAGATCGCAACGCCCTATTTCAAGGTTGATTTTGATTTCGTGCTGAGTGAAGAAACAAGCAAATAGAAGCCGGGTCCTTTTGATGCTATCAGGGTACAGGCCAGACGCGTAACTGACATCTGTCGGGCACCTTCGAGCATTGAGCGCAATCAGGGATGGAAACCGGGCTGCAGATTGGCCTGAAAGATAGAGCACATGACGAAAACCAACGCGCTGTTTGACGGCTTTTGCGCAGCCATTGAGGATCGCTCAAACCCCTTCATCTATGAAGGGGATGGCGTGGTGACCTATGGTGATATGCTCGATCGGTCTGCGCAATATGCCAATGCGCTGATTGATATGGGTCTGAAACCCGGTGATCGGGTAACGGTACAGGCGGTCAAGAGCGTTGAGGCCTTGCTTTTCTATCTCGCCGTCATTCGTGCAGGCTGTGTCTATCAACCGCTCAACACCGCCTATACGATGAGCGAAATCAGCTATTTTGTCGAGAATGCCGAACCGTCCCTGATCATCGTCGATGCTGATGCCATCGCGCCCATGCAGGAATTGGCGGCAAAGACCACTGGCGCACAGGTCATGACCCTTGACCTGGAGGGGCCGCATTCACTGACCCGACAGGCCTCGTCGCTTGCCACAAGCTTTGAAAACGTCGCGCGGACCGCAGATGATCTGGCCGCAATTCTCTACACATCAGGCACCACCGGCCGCTCCAAGGGGGCGATGCTGAGCCATGGAAACCTGCTGTCCAACGCCACGGTGCTTTGCGACATCTGGCGTTTCACCGCGCGGGATGTATTGATCCACGCATTGCCGATCTTCCATACGCACGGGCTTTTCGTCGCGACCAATGTGGTCTTGCTGTCCGGCGCATCGATGCGTTTTTTCAAAGCCTATGATCCGGATGCGGTTCTGGATGCCATGCCAACCTCAACTGTCCTGATGGGGGTTCCCACCTTCTATACCAGGCTTCTGTCCAATCCCCGCCTGACCCGCCAGCAGGCCGCAAACATGCGGCTGTTCATTTCGGGTTCTGCGCCATTGCTTGCCGAGACTCACCGCCAGTTCAGCGAACGCACGGGCAAGGCCATTCTCGAGCGCTATGGCATGACCGAAACCAACATGAATTCCTCCAATCCTTATGATGGGAAACGCAAACCCGGTACGGTTGGCTTCGCCTTGCCGGGAACCGACATTCGCATCACCCAACCGGAGAGCGGTCAGCCTTTGCAAGCGGGGGAAGTGGGTATGGTTGAAGTGCGCGGTCCAAACGTTTTTTCCGGTTATTGGCGGATGCCCGAAAAGACCAGGGAAGAATTTCGCGCAGACGGCTATTTCATCACCGGCGACCTCGGCATGATGGATGAAGACGGCTATCTCGTCATTGTCGGGCGCGGCAAGGATCTCATCATCACCGGTGGTCTGAATGTCTATCCCAAGGAGATTGAATCGGAAATCGACGACATGGACGGCGTTGTTGAAAGTGCCGTCATCGGTGTGCCGCATGCCGATTTCGGAGAGGGCATCATTGCTGTCATCGTGGCCGACAAAAACAGCACGCTGACCAGTGATGCAGTCAGGCAGGCACTGGGCGAAAATCTTGCCAAATTCAAATTGCCAAGGATCTGCTATTTTGTTGATGCGCTGCCGCGCAACACCATGGGAAAAGTGCAAAAGAACACATTGCGCGAAGCCCATATGCATGAGTTTGACGGACCGGTTGATGCCGCCGCCAAGCACCCTCCCGGCGAGGTGACCTGAATATGCCTATTGATGTAGCGGCAAAACCGGACAATGGCACAACCGGCAGTTCTTCGATCACCGCGCAATTGTTCGAGCGTTTGCGCGGCGATATCTTGAAAGGCGACCTGCAGCCCGGGCAGAAGCTCAAGATCGAATTGCTGCGTGATCGCTACGACGTCGGTGCCAGTCCGGTCCGCGAAGCCTTGAGCATGCTGACCTCCGAAGGGCTGGTGGAGAGGCTTGATCAAAGGGGATTTCGTGTTTCGGACATTTCCGTCAGCGCCTTTGAAGAGCTGCTGCGGACCCGCTGCTGGCTGGAAGACCGGGCGCTGCGGGAATCCATTGCTTCCGGTCTGGCCACATGGGAAGAGGACGTGTTGCTCGCCCATCACCGTTTGACCAAAACGCCGCGTTCCGGCAAGGCGTCTGACCGGGCAAGCCCGCAATGGGAAATAGCCCACAAGCTGTTTCACATGTCGCTCTTGTCAGCCTGTGGTTCGGGTTTTCTCATTGGTTATTGCGAGCAGCTCTATGATCTCAATATTCGCTACCGCAACCTGGCGGGAACCGTCGCCTACCCATCGCGCAATGTGGCACAGGAACATGCCATGATCTGCGAAGCAGCCCTTGCGCGAGACGCGGATCTGGCGGTCGAACGGTTGATCGACCACTACACCGGAACCGGCGAATTCCTGCGGATGCAATTGAACGAGATGGCCCACAAGAAGTGATCCTAGGGCCAGACGTGTCGTGATGGCACGTCTGGCCCTGGATCACTTGCTGTGAATTATTCCACCCGTTCGCCGAAAACCGAGCGCAGATTGGAACGGTCCAGATTATGAACATCCCGCTCGCCGCATAGCGCCATGGTGACGTCCATTTCGTTGCGCATGATTTCAAACATCCTGTCTACGCCCTCGCGACCCATCGCGCCCAGCGCATAGAGGTAAGGACGACCAATATAGGTGCCCTTGGCTCCCAGGCACATGGCTTTCAGGACATCCTGTCCGGAGCGGATTCCGCCGTCGACATGCACCTCGATCTTGTCTCCGACCGCTTCAACAATTTCGGGCAGCATGGCGATTGCCGATGACGCGCCGTCAAGCTGCCGTCCGCCATGGTTTGATACGACAATGGCATCAGCGCCGCATTCAAGGGATTTGACCGCGTCTTCCTTGTCGAGAATACCCTTCAGGATAAGCGGGCCACCCCAACGGTCCTTGATCCATTTGACATCATCCCAGGACAGTTTCGGGTCAAACTGTTCGTTGGTCCATGCGCCCAATGAAGACAGATCCGATATGCCCTTGGCGTGGCCGACGATGTTGCGGAATGTGCGTCGTTTTGTCTGCGCCATGGACATGCACCATGCGGGTGCCGTGGCCATCTGCCAGATATGTTTCGGGGTGAATTTGGGTGGTGCGCTCAGCCCATTGCGCAAATCCTTGTGCCGCTGGCCGAGGATTTGCAGATCAAGTGTCAGAACGAGCGCAGAGCAACCGGCAGCTTTCGCACGATCGATCAGGCTGTTGGCAAATTCCCGATCACGCATCACATAGAGCTGAAACCAGAAGGGCTTCGAGGTGTTTTCCGCAACATCTTCAATGGAGCAGATGCTCATGGTCGAAAGCGTGAAGGGCACGCCGAATTTTTCGCAGGCCTGGGCAGCAAGGATTTCGCCGTCAGCATGCTGCATGCCGCAAAGGCCGGTTGGGGCCAGCGCCATCGGCATGGACACATCCTGGCCGATCATTTTGGTCGCCAGCGTCCGGTTGGTCATGTCGACGGCAACCCGCTGCCGCAGCTTGATCTGCGCAAAGTCGCTCTCATTGGCCCGATAGGTGCTTTCCGTCCAGGACCCGGAATCGGCATAATCAAAAAACATCTTTGGAACGCGCCGCCGCGCCAGTTTCTTCAGGTCTTCAATTTCCAAAATGGGCGCCATTGCGCATCTCCACATCAGTTGGCGCGTTTGCGGAAAATTGTGAACGAGATTTCCGGACAGGCAACGCGAAGGATCAAAATTTCCTCACAATATCAGCCCATTCAGTGTAACCCATCAATGTTCATGGAACTCAATATTGCCGAGGTACCTGCATCATAAGGATGCACAATCCGCTGGCAAGAGCGTAGAGCCAGACCGCAGAAAAGTTATTGTTTGGTTTGGGCTTTCCCACGATGTTCCGTCGACCAGATTACGGCATTGCGCCCGCTGTCATTTATTTCGAGACAGGCAACCGGTCTTCGATGATATTTGTCCAGAATGCGATGCCATAGGGCAGGGCCTCGTCGTTGAAATCATATTCGGGATGATGCAGTCCGGCTGTGCTGCCATTGCCGACAAAGATGATGGCGCCGGGCTTTTCCTGCAGCATGTAGGAAAAATCCTCGCCGCCAAGGCGGGTCGGTTGCTCACGATCCACGTTGTCTGTTCCGACAATCCGTTCGGCTGCCAGTGCGGCATAATTGAATTGTTCGTCATGGTTGACGGTGACCGGACAAAGCCTGTCATAGGTCAGTTTGGCCTGCACGCCATAGGTGCTTGCGACACCCTCAACGATTTCACCCATGCGGCGTTCGATGGTGTCACGCGTATCTTCGTGCAGATTGCGCACGGTGCCTTTCAGTGTCGCTGTCTGGGGAATGACATTGTTGGCCTCGCCCGACTGCATGGCTGTAATGGAAATGAGACCATTCCTGATGGGGTCGACATTGCGCGTTATGATGGACTGGAAACCATTGTAGATTGCATTGGCTGCCACCAGCGGGTCGTTGCATTTATGCGGTCGTGACGCGTGGCCGCCGACGCCCTCGATTTCCACGTAGAAAAAATCCGTTGCCGCCAGAACCGGTCCGCTGCGAAGTCCGAATTGGCCGACGGGCAGGTTCGGCATGTTGTGCATGCCATAGACCTCGTCGATGCCGAAGCGCTCAAACAGGCCGGTATCCATCATGGCCTTTGCGCCTGTGCCGCCTTCTTCTGCCGGCTGAAAGATCAAGACGACAGTTCCTGAGAAATTGCGGGTTTCCGCCAGATATTTCGCCGCTCCCAGCAGCATGGCGCTATGGCCGTCATGACCACAGGCATGCATGGCCCCTGGTGTTTGGGACGCGTGCTCATCTGTTGAATATTCATCCATCGGAAGCGCATCCATATCGGCACGCAATGCGATTGTCGGACCGTCGCCGGTTCCCTTGATAATGGCGACAATGCCCGTTTGAGCAATATTCTCGTGAATCTCGTCTATATCCATTGTCCCAAGCTGGTCGGCAATGTAGCGGGAGGTTTTTGGAAGGTCGAATTGCAGTTCGGGATTCTGGTGAAGCCAGCGACGCCAGGTTCTGACTTCCGGAACGAGATCGGCGATACGGTTGTTTGTCGGATGCATGCTTGGGTCCTGTTGTACTGCGCGGTCGCTACAACCGCATGAACGGGCAATGAGTGCATTTTCCAAGCGGGCGATGCAAGGGGCAAGCCTTGGCGTTTGGTTGAATCGACAGGATCCCGAGCCAACAGATCAGCAGCGAAACGCAGTTTATTGGGGATTTCCGGTTGCGGCGTGGCCCCTGTGCCCAAGGTCATGAAGAGTAACGATTTGTTACAAGGGTGGGGATAATGGACCGATCAGTGCCTTTGTCCGGCTTTTGCGCCTTACTCTCAAAAATAATTCGAAGACAGTGAATCGGGCCAGAATGAATCGGCCAGAGTGAACAGGAATCCGGCCATCAAATGGTTCCATTTGGTGAAAAAACGCTCTACCAACCAGAGGGTATCGGGTGACCATGAGGGACAGCATCAATGAGCAACACACATTGTCGTATCGCCTGTGTCGGGGAGGCCATGGTGGAATTGGCGCTGGACACTGCCGGGACAAGTGCACAGGTCGGGTTTGCCGGTGATACGCTGAATACGGCGATCTATCTGGTTCGTGAAATAAGGGGTGCCCACGACGTTGCATTCGTATCCGCCATCGGCACGGACACGATGTCGGACCGCATGGCGAATTTTATTGAAGCCGAGGATATTTCCACCGACCGATTGCAGCGTGTCGATGACCGTCTGCCGGGCATCTATGCCATCAATACCGACGATCATGGCGAGCGTACCTTTGCCTATTGGCGAGAAAACTCGGCAGCGCGTGCTCTGTTTCAAAAGGGTCCGGCTGCGGATTTTTCAATGCTGGAAGGCTTCGATGTGATCTATCTGTCGGCCATCACGCTTGCCATTCTGCCACCAGCCATTCGCACGGCGCTGTTTGACTGGATCAGATCGTTTCGTGGCAGGGGCGGCGTTTTCGCCTTTGACTCCAACTACCGGCCGCGTCTTTGGGACAATGAGGATATCGCTCGGGACGTCGTGTCTGCGGCCTGGCGTCTGTGTGATATTGCTCTACCGTCCATAGATGATGAGATGGCGCTTTTCGGCGATGCGGATGAAGCATCCGTGCTGGCCCGCATCGAAGCCTGCGGTGTCCGCACCGGGGCCTTGAAACGCGGCGCCAAAGGCCCTATCCCGATCAATGCACCTGTCAATCCTTCACTGCTGTTTGCACCGGCAACAGAAGTTGTGGATACGACCGCTGCAGGCGACAGCTTCAACGGCGGCTTCCTTGCGGCATTGCTGGCAGGGCATTCGCTCGATGAAGCCATGATGGCAGGACACAATCGCGCCGCTCTTGTGGTTGGTTGCCGAGGCGCAATTGCGCCTCGGGATATGCTCTAAGTCGCTGCAGTCAGTTCAGCCGGCCGGAATCTCACCGACGTTTTTCGGGACATGGTAGCCCCTTTGTACAGCTTCGCGCTGCAGGATCCGCTTGTACCAGGCGCGCACATTGGGATATTGCGCCAGGTCGATCTTCTGCCACTCATAGCGAGAGATCCAGGGCCAGCAGGCCATGTCGACGATGGAATAGTCGTCAACGATATAGTCACGGCCTGCAAGGCGTTTTTCCAGAACGCCGTAGAGACGGTGGGCTTCCGTACTGTAACGTTCGCTCGAATATTCGGATTTGTCCGGGTTGTAGTGGACAAAGTGGTGAACCTGGCCAAGCATCGGACCAAGGCCTCCCATCTGCCACATCAGCCATTCGATTGCCGTGGCCTTTGCCCGCGGGTCGGTCGGCATGAACCGGTCATATTTCTCTGCCAGATAAAGCATGATCGCGCCGGTCTCCATCAGGCTCAATCCATTGTCGTGGTCGACAATCGCCGGGATACGGTTGTTTGGGCTGATGGCAAGAAAGTCTGGTGCGTGTTGCTCGCCCTGAGCGATATTGATCGGGAAAACTTTGTAGTCGACGCCCAACTCTTCAAGCAGGATCGAAACCTTGCGGCCATTGGGAGTGGTCCAGGTATAGAGATCAATCATCCGTTTTCTTCTTTCTTGATTATGACCTGACCGCGTCAGGACTGCTGCGCTTCACCCTGAGCACGGGCTGCCGACAATGTCTGCGTTGGCGTCAGTGCTTCGGGATCGACAATCAGTTCGATGAGATAGTTGCTATTTGAATCGCGTGCGCGCTGCAATGCCGCCGGGAACGCATCGGTTGTCTCCACTTTCTCGGCTGCAATGCCGAACGCATTGGCATAGGCCACAAAGTCCGGATTTGTCAGTTCCGTTGCGATGATCCGCCCGGGGAAATGTCGTTCCTGATGCATGCGAATGGTGCCATACATGCTGTTGTTGACGACCATGAAGATCACTTTTGTTGCATATTTTTTTGCTGTCGCCAACTCCTGCGCGGTCATCAGGAAGCACCCGTCGCCTGATATGCACACGACTGCGCGATCAGGTTCTGCAAGACTCGCGGCAATTGCGGCAGGAACGCCATAGCCCATCGAGCCGCTGGTGGGTGCCAGCTGCGTGCGGTACCCGCGATATTGGTGAAACCGGTGAACCCAGCCCGTATTGTTACCGGCTCCATTGGCAAAAATGGCATCATCGGGCAGGGTCGTGGAAAGATGACCGACAATTTCAGACATGTTGAGCCTGCCTGGTCCGTCCACTGGAACAGAAAAGGCTTCATAATCGGAGCGCTGCTGCGCGCGCCATTGTGCCCATTTCGTCACGCCATTGCCGTTTCCGATGGCGTGGGTTGCTTGCCAGAAGGTATCGGGTGCCGAGGTGACCGCCAGGTCTGCGGCATAGACGGTGTTAAGTTCGTCGGCGCCGGGGTGCACATGCACAAAGCGCATCTGCGGATTGGGAATATCAAGCAGCGAATAGCCCTGTGTCGTCATCTCGCCAAAGCGTGGGCCGACGCCAATCAACAGATCGACGTCTTCCATGATGCGTTGGCGCAATTCTGGGATCGGCCCGATACCGATGACGCCGACATAATTTTCGTGTCTGTTGTCCACATAATCCTGACAACGGAAGGACGTGGCAACCGGCAGCCCGGTTCGACTGGCAAAGTCCATGGCCTCACTGGCACTTTGGGCACTCCACGATGGACCGCCAACAACCAGCAAAGGGCGCTCTGCCTTTTCGATCAGGGCACCAAGTTCCATGATGGCTTCAACTGTCGGTGAAGCTTTTGTCACCGGTTGCGGGCGCAGATGAGGTATCTCTGCAAGGTCGGACAGCACGTCTTCCGGCAGAGCCAGGACCACGGGGCCGGGACGCCCGGCCTGCGCCACGTGCCATGCTCTTGAAATATATTCCGGAATGCGCCTGACGTCATCAATCTGCGCCACCCATTTGGCCATGTCGCCAAACATTTTGCTGTAATCGATTTCCTGGAAAGCCTCGCGGTCACGCGCATCTCGGCTGACCTGGCCGATAAGCAGGATCAATGGAGTAGAATCCTGGAATGCGGTGTGGATGCCATTCGACGCATTGGTTGCCCCGGGACCGCGTGTAACCGCACAAATGCCAGGCTTGCCTGTCAATTTGGCATAGGCATCGGCCATGTTCGACGCACCGGCCTCATGCCTGCAGGTAATGACCTCTATGGTGTCGCGTTGATCATGGAGCCCGTCGAGCAACGCCAGAAAACTTTCACCCGGAACACAAAAGACTTTCTGGACGCCGAGCAGAGCCAATTGGTCTGCAAGGATGCTGCCGCCATGGCGCGCTGGCGGCGGTGCACAATGCGGCGGTACATTTGTATGCGACATGATTGGCCTCAAATGCTTTTCAACGTCGTGCAGCCAAAGCGGGCCAAACCATCGTTTGAATAGTGGAAAGGCACAAGGCAATCCTTGTCTCTATGCCATCAGGACCCTTACTTTCGCGTTGGTGCCGGTCGCTGTCAAGGCGCCCAACCTCCCCAATGCGTATTGCGCCACCAGCCCTGTTCTGTTTCATCGTGGAAACGGACCTGCCTTCGCGCACAGTGGCGAAAAGGCAGGTGCTTTCAGAACGTTTGGCTGGGAAGTGGTCCCTCAAGCCTTTATGGTTGTCTGAACCTGCGTGCCCAGACCGGTAATGCCAAGTTCCATCCGGTCACCGGCTTTGAGATAGATGGGATCTGGCTTTTGACCCATGCCGACACCGGGCGGTGTGCCCGTGGAAATCACGTCACCGGGTTGCAGGCTCATGAACTGTGACAGGTAGGCAACCACGTGGGCAACACCATAGACCATCGTTTTTGTCGTGCCGTCCTGGTATCGCTTGCCGTTGACGTCCAGATACATAGACAGGTCCTGTGGATCAGGAACCTCGTCACGGGTCACCAGCCAGGGGCCAATCGGTCCAAATGTATCAGCCGATTTGCCTTTTACCCACTGGCCGGAACGTTTCAACTGGAAGTCGCGCTCCGAAAGATCGTTGATAACGCAATAACCGGCGACGTGATCAAGGGCATCAGCTTCACTGATATATTTTGCCTCTTTGCCAATCACCACACCCAGTTCGACTTCCCAGTCGGTGGCCGTTGAATTCCTCGGAATTTCGACATCATCGTTGGGACCGCAGATTGCAGAGGTCGCCTTGAAAAACACCACGGGTTCAGGGGGGACGTCCATGCCGGATTCGGCCGCGTGGTCGGAATAATTCAGACCAATGCAGATGAATTTGCCAACACCTGCTACACAGGGTCCAAGGCGTGGGTTGCCCTTCACCAGCGGCAAAGTTGTCAGGTCGATCTTGGCCAATTGGCCCAGTGCTTCGTCACTCAAGGCATCACCGGAAATATCAGCCAGATGCGCCGACAGATCTCTCATGTTGCCGTCACTGTCGAGAATGCCGGGTTTTTCCTGTCCAGCTTTGCCAAAACGTAAAAGTTTCATATTTTTGTCCCTGTTTTCTTCGGTTTCATTGTCATGTGGCCCATATCATGTGGCCCAGGTCAGGTGGCCCAGCCGCCATCGATTATGTGTGTCTGTCCGGTGGTGAAAGCGCTTTCGTCACTGCCCAGATAAACCGCCAGCGCTGCAATTTCCTCTGCCTTGCCGACCCGCCCCATCGGTTGCCGCGCGATAAATTCCTTCTTGGCCTTTTCGTAATCGCCACTGGCGCGCAATCGCTCATGAAGCGACGGGCTGTCGACAGTCCCCGGGCATATGGCATTACAGCGCAAACCCTGCGTCATGAAGTCGGCTGCTATGGATTTTGTAATTCCGATCACGGCTGCCTTGGATGCCGTATAGACGAAGCGATTGGGCACACCTTTCAGCGATGATGCCAGAGATGACATGTTGATGATGGAGCCACCGCCATTTTCCAGCATGGCCGGAATGACCCTTTTACACAGACGAAAGGTCGCCCGCGCATTCAATGTGAATGCAAAGTCCCAATCTTCCTCACTGCATTCCAGGATCGAGCCCGAATGCACAAATCCTGCGCAGTTGAACAGAATGTCGAGCGTGCCGGTCTGTTCCAGAGCCAGATCAATGGCCTGTGGGTCGGTGACATCAAGGTGCAGAGCAGTGACACCATCCAGTTCCGCCAGTTCGGCAAGGGATTTTTCATTGATGTCTGCGGCATAGACTTGCGCGCCTTCGCGAATATAGGCCTCTACGCTAGCCCTGCCAATTCCCTGGCCCGCCGCAGTTATCAGGGCTTTTTTCCCTGCCAGTCGTTTGTTTTCAGTCATTGTGAAACACTTCCTCCATCATGGACCATTGCTCGCCTTCGGCTCTACTCTCCAGTGGAATTTGACAGGGGTCCGTCAGCTTCCACCATTCTCTGGTTGTCGGGTCTGCCGCTATTTTCGCGGCGTCCTGCGCAAAATCCTGCCCGTGGTATTCCCAGTAACCGAACAGGATGTTTTCCGGTTCGCGCAGAAAGATTGAGTAATTGCGTATATTGCATTCAGAAATTTTTGCCAGCACATCCGGCCAGGCATTGGCATGCAATCGCTTATATTCGGCAATTTTATCCGCTTTGATGCCGATCATCATTCCCATTCGTTTCATGGAATACCCCTGTATGATTCGCGAGATTTAATACTTTTGCAGTCAGTTTGCGAATATCCCAATTTGAAAGGCAATAGTCGAGACCAGACGATCTATTGTCGAGACGGGCGTCCCGTCCTGGAAAATCTGTCGTTCGCTTTTGTTGCCTTGCAAGCTTTTGTCACTTGTACCATTTCCGCTTGCCATCGCTTTGGCAAAAGGTGGTTCAATGCGCGTATGCGGGCGGCAATCAAAGCTGTGGACGCAAGGAAATTTGATGGACCGCGACATCCTTCCAAATGTTGCGCTTTCCAAGCGTATTGTGTAACCATTTCATATGGGATTGCCTGCCTTCGTATGGATGGATAACAACGTCCCTGCACAGGCGAATTTCCTGTTCTCTTTCATTGTGAAATATATCTGGGACGGTCCCATGTTTCATGCTGAAGAATTCCTTTGCAAAAGAATGTTATTGGCAGATAGCAAACAAACGTCATCTTTTGTTACAGGGCCCCTCGGGTATGAACTCCCATGAGAGATTTTCCTTTCCGGGATTCGAAGAAAAGTGACCCAGTGACAGCTAGAAAAATACTCCTTGTGCAGCCGCAGCTTTCGTCGCTTGATGGGCATGAACATACCCAGATTTCCGCTCTCGACATGATGTTGCCGGATGATCGGATAATTGTGCTGACCCGTATCGACTTTGCGCTGGCAGACCAGATGACCGGTGTCGAGATTTATCCGGTGTTTCCTCTGCTTGCAAAATCCGGCGCAGGAAATTTGCAAAACAAAAAGCCCCACGACAGCAATAAAGAAATTGGTAGCAGCAAACCCTCTGTCCCGGAGCGGTATCTTTCCTACGTGGAGGCTTTGTCTGCTGCCGTCCGGCGTTTCGAAGCAGGCTCGACTGATTTGCTGATTGTTCCGTCTGCCGGTCCCGACGAGATTGCTGTTCTGGTCGCATTTTATGAGCAGTTGGAAGACGCGCAAGCGCCCAGAGCCATATTGCGCCTCCTGAGTGAGGATGTGGTTTCGGGTTTTCCTGCGTCATTCATGGAGCGCCTGCACGCCTGTTGCCGGGCCGGCCGGTTGTCTTTGCATACGGAAACCCCTGAGCTTCGCCAGCGTCTGGAAGAACACCATGGATTGGCGATTGCAGGTCAGTTCAACCTGCCGTGTACCATCTTTGCTGATGAGGTGGATCACGCGAATCCGCCACACCGTTCTGATGATGAGATCAAGGTTGGCGTATTGGGCCGCCAACGGGCAGAAAAGGGGAGCTACCGCATTGCCGGCATCTTGAAACATTTGCGGCAATTGGCTCTGCAAGGCAACGGCAAACAAAAAATCCGGATCGTCTATCAGGCCGTCAGATCAAAACGAATGCGCCGACTGATGATTGAGCTCGCAAGCCGCCTGAGTGCTGTCCGCAATGCCAATGTGACCATACAATATCTGGAAAGCGGCATGTCAAAAGAAAGCTTTCGAATACTTCTTATGGATGTCGATATTCTGCTTTTGCCCTACGACACGAAACGCTACCGCTATAGCGGTTCGGGTATCATCATGGACGGCGTGTTTGCTTTGAAGCCCATTGTCCACAGCCGCGGAATGGCCATGCAGGAATTGCTGTCTCATGGCAACGCGGAATCCGCCACCTCCGACAGGGAGTTTGCGGAGAAAATACTGAAAATTGCGTCCAATTATGCCCTTTACAAACAATCAACCGGTGCCGCCGCTGCCTATGCCGGGCAATTGCTGGACAAGTCTGCAGAAATCTTCAGGAATTGAATTTCCGATTTGCTCTTGGCCGCCCAAAAGCTGTGACGCTGTCAGCGATTTTGGTGTAAATCAACAGGCTGCTTTGCCAGTCTTTAACTTCTCCCCGCTAGACTACCTGTTCGAATGCATGGGAATCCGTGCCTGCAATCTTGAAACCGGACAGCCTGCAGCCGGCAGATATAATCATCCATGGCATCAACAATCAGCGCAAAATACAGCATCGAGCTGGCTCCAGACTTTGCTTTCCTGAGCGATGAATATTCTGCCCTTGTCGATGCGGCCGATGCCCATGTTTATCAGCAGCCCATCTGGCTTGACGCCTTCTATCGGATAATTGCGCCAAATCGCGGCGCCAGGCCGCATTTTCTGGTGGTCCGCAGCCGGGGCGATGGCGTTTTGCAATTTGTTCTGCCGCTGATTGTGCGACGGAAATTTGGCCTCAGACTGCTGGAGACAGCGGATCTTGGTGTCAGCGATTATGTCGTTCCGGTTGGCCTGCCCGCATTTTGGCAGGATCTCGAAAACGACCCTTTGCTGCGCAGAAAATTGACAACTGCCTTGCCCCGTTTTGACCTGTTGCGCATGCGCCCGGTTCGTGAAGAAGATTGCAGAAAATTCAAGCTTGTTACCGGAACTGATCCCATTTCACTTGGATTTTCCGCCCATGCGTCGGTGCTCCGGAAGCCCTATGAGGACTGGCGCAAAAGCGCATTGAATGGCTCAATGCGCAAAATGATCGATCGCAAGAGGCGAAAATTGCACCGGGACCATTCGGCCAGCCTGGAGGAGCTGCACGATCCTGCGGAGATTCAACGCGCCCTGACCAGACTTGCCTCGCTGCGGGCCGGACGGTTCGAAAAGGATCCCATTCAACAGGAATTCGTTCTGCGTTTTTATATCGACGTTGCACAAAAGGGCGCCACCACTGGACTGGCCAGTACCTGGCTGCTCAAGGCGGGTGGCAAAGATGCCGGCATCCTGTTTGGTGTTATTCTTGAAGGGCGCTTCCACTATCTGCTTATCGGCTGTGATTATGACAATTTTAGTCATTATTCACCTGGACTAATGATGTATGATGGTATCATGAGTGACTGGACAGAGCGTGGGGGAGTCTGCTTTGACTTCACCATTGGTGACGAGCCATTCAAACGTAAGTTTGGCACTGCGGCTACAACGATATATACGTATTTGAGCGCGGGAAGCCTGATTGGACGAATGGCAAAACGGGTCATGGTCTGGAGGCTGAACAAGCGGTCTGATATACGTGTGGAGGGGCAATGAAACACAACGGTATCTTGAAGAATTCCATCATTATTGCGGCACATCCAGATGATGAATTATTATGGTTTGGCGGCATTCTTCGAGATGTCGATCAGATCGTTCTTGTCTACGAGGATTTCTGGCCGCAACCTGATGTTGGGCAAGCCCGAAACGCTGTTCTGCAAGACTACCCGCGTGACAATGTCATTTCCTTGAAAGTGCCGGAAGCGGCCACCAATGGTTGCGCCGATTGGGATAATCCCAAAATTGGTGATTTTGGCATTGAGCTGGGGTTCGAAGCCACGCTGCGTGATCTCAAGCAGCAAGTCAAACGGGTGATCGGCAAAAGCGATGCCCCTGCGGAAGGTATCGAGACCAGTTACAAGAAGAATTACAATCTCATTTATGACAGGCTCAAGACCATACTGACGCCCGACATGAATGTGTTTACCCATAACCCCTGGGGTGAATACGGACATGAAGATCATCTTCAGGTCTACAGGGTCGTCGAACATTTGCGCAAGGAAATGGGCTTCAAACAGTGGATGTCGAACTATTGCTCAGAGCGGGCTTTGCCGCTGGCGATGACCTATTTTCACAATGAAGAAGTGAAATATTTTCAGGTGCCTGTTGATAAGCGTTTCTCGAACACGGTCGCGGATGTCTACCACAAGCACGGTTGCTGGACATGGGCAAAAGACTGGAAATGGTTTCCCTTTGAACTCTATACCGAAGCACCATTTGCGCAAAGCGATGAGACTGGCCAGCCCCACCTTCTGCCGCTGAACATGTTCCGCCTGGGTGAGTGAACCGGCTTTGCGCCGTCAAATGGTTTTGCATGATGCGTTTTGTGGACGGTAACATGCGTTCGCACACTGCTTCATGAAGGTGTCAGTTTCTGATGCTTTCCATACCGGCAACGGCAAAGCGCAAAAGCACATCATAGGTCTTGTCGAGGTCATCAGCGCGGAAGTTCCCGTTCGACAGTGTATCCAGACGCTGGTTATTGCTGACACCCACCAGCATCAAATGCAGGACCAGTGAAAATGTGCGCAGCAGGTCTTCCTCGCTGGCTTTTGGAAGTATCCTGCGTAATTCACCAATGAACAGGGTTGCCGTCTCATCGAAGTTTTCCCGCAGGATTTCGATCCATCTGTTTGATTGTCCGAGCTTGGACAGAAGCATCACATAGGATGGCCAGCCTTCGTCACTGGACCGCATTTGATGAAACAGCGGCTCCATGAAGGCATCAAGGATTGCGCGAAGCGTCAGATCATTGTCTTCCTGCAGTTTCGCCAGCCTTTGCCTGCGCAGCGTGTTCAATGTCTTGGCTCGGCGGGAAATAACCTGTCTGAAAAGATTTTCTTTGGTATTGAAATGATAGCTGGCCAAAGCAAGCGTCACATCAGCTTTTCCGGTGATGTCACGCAGCGATACCATATCAAAGCCGTTCTCTCCGAAAAGAACTTCCGCCGCTTTCAGAATTTTTTCCTTGGTCAGATCGCCATTGGTTCGTGTCACAGGCAAAGAGGGCGGCTCAGCAGAGGAGGGGAGTCCGACTGTTTTTGTCATATCTGTGATCGGCCTGGCTGCAGGGAATTGAATAGGTATTGTCAGTTATATGTATAGACAATATTGCGTTGCCTGCAAATCAATGTGGTCAAAGGCACCGTCAAAAACTGCATCGTTTGGCTTTCGTGCCCGCTTTTGTTTGGCTGTGCAAGCCAATCCGAGGCGCGCCAGCAAGGGGACTGGAAACAGGAAATCCGCTCCGATTTGCCTGCCTCCAGATATCACAGCCCTTTGCCAGGAAGATCAATTGTCGGTGGGTTCCTCGGCAATACCCGCATAGGGAACATTGTCACCGCCATAGCGGCGAACCCGCACATTCGCCTGCTCGCCATGGCCGGCAAAACCTTCCAGCGCACACAGCCGCGAACAATAGCGCCCGACATGGGCACTTGCTTCATCCGTCAGCACCTTCTGGTAGGTGCAGGTTTTGAGAAATTTGCCGACCCAAAGGCCACCGGTATAGCGCGCAGCCTTTTTTGTCGGCAGCGTGTGGTTTGTACCAATGGCCTTGTCGCCATAGGCGACATTGGTGCGCGGTCCCAAAAACAGGGCGCCATAATTGACCATGTTTTCCAGGTACCAGTCATCGCGATCGGTCATCACCTGCACATGTTCGGAGGCAATGTCGTTTGCAAGTTTCAACATGTCGTCGTGATCATCGGCGACGATCACCTGACCATAGGTTTCCCATGCCTTGCGGGCGTGTTCCGCCGTGGGAAGAATGTCCAGCAGGCGTTGAACCTCGGCCATCGTTTCTTTTGCCAGTTTTTCCGAGGTGGTCAGCAGGATCGCGGGACTGTCCGGCCCGTGTTCCGCCTGGCCGAGCAGGTCTGTGGCGCATAATTCTCCGTCAACCGTCTCGTCGGCAATCACCAATGTTTCGGTCGGTCCTGCAAAAAGGTCGATCCCGACACGTCCGAACAATTGCCGTTTGGCTTCAGCGACAAATGCATTGCCGGGACCAATCAACAGGTCGACCGGCTGGATGCTTTGCGTGCCAAGGGCCATGGCTCCGATAGCCTGAATGCCGCCAAGGGCATAGATCTCGTCGGCTCCGGCCATGTGCTGTGCCGCGACGATGGCGCTTGCCGGAGCGCCATTGAACGGTGGGGCGCAGGTGGCGACGCGGGGAACACCGGCAACCTTGGCGGTGATCACCGACATATGCGCCGATGCCAGCATCGGGTATTTGCCTCCCGGCACGTAACAGCCGGCCGACTGAACGGGTATGTTCTTGTGACCGAGGATGACACCCGGCAGGGTTTCGACCTCGACATCCTGCAGGGCTGATCGTTGAACCTGTGCAAAATTGCGCACTTGCTGTTGGGCAAATTCAATGTCGCGAATGTCGCGGGCTGTCAGTTGGTCAAGACATTGGTCGATCTCGTCCTGCGTCAGGCGGAAATCTTCGCGGTCCCATTTGTCAAATTTCCTGGAGAGTTCGCGCACGGCATCGTCACCGCGCTTTTCGATGTCGGCAAGTGTTTTTTCAACAACGTCCCGCACATTTCTGTCGATCTCCGCAACACCTGATGCCTCAGCACCTTCCTTCAGCCATTTAGCCACATGAAACTCCTGCAAATGTAAACATATCAATTTTCCACGTCATTTTCACAACCGACCAAACACGCATGATGCGCATGCATAACAGGATCCCGGTCATGGCGTCCTGCGCCCGTTTGGCTGGCGGATGCCATGGTGTCAACCGTTTCCGCAAGGGCAGGGAATTGAATCGTTTAAGGCGCTGTGAAGTGTTGCAATGGCACAATATTAAGATTAGTCCAAATTGGTCAAATGACCAAATAAGAAGCTTGAAGGCAAAATAATGAAAGTCGCGATCATCGGCGCGGGCGGGTTCATTGGCACCGCATTGACGCGAAAAATCCTGCAGAACCGCGATGTGCGTTGCGTTTCCCTGATGGATTCCGCCGATTTCCCTGTGCCTGATGATCATCGCATAGAAACTGTTTGGGGAAGTTTTGCCGATCCGCGCATCCGCAGAAAAGTGGTCGACGGGGCTGACAAAGTCATCCTGCTTGCCGCTATTCTGGGCGGTGCGGCCGAGGCCAATTATGATCTTTCACGGCAGATCAATGTCGATGCAACACTCGATCTGTTCGAATATTTGCGTCAGACACGACCTGACACACGGTTGGTCTTTGCCTCGACAATTGCTGTCTATGCGGAACCGTTGCCTGCTATCGTCGATGATTGCACACCATTCGGGCCGACCATGGTCTATGGCGCGCAAAAGCTGATGATGGAAATCGCCCTGTCAAACTTTCAGCGCTGCGGATGGCTCGATGGCGTGGCAATTCGCCCCTCGGGCGTGATGGCGCGCGACGGTGCTGACGCCCGTTTGAAAACCGCCTTCATGAGCAGGGTTTTTATGCCGTGAAGCGCGGTGAGGATATTGAATTGCCGGTGGCGCCGCAATCGACCACCTGGTTGACATCGGTTGACACGGTCAGCAGCAACTTCAGCCATGCGGCGTTCCTGTCGGCGCGGGAACTGGGCAATGAGCGGGCATTCACGCTGCCGGCCCTGCGCCTGTCTTTTGAAGAACTTGTCGCTGCGCTCTTTCGAAAGTACCCGGAAAGCCGGTCGCGCATCACCTATGCACCAAATGACGAACTCATTTCCCTCTTCGGGGCATTTCCGCAATTGGTTACCGAAACGGCGGACCGCCTTGGCTTCCAAAGAGACGCTGACGCCGATGATCTCGTCGCCCGCGCGCTCAGTGTTCCATGAAAGGCAGCCATTGGGCCATGACATCAACGCAGACATAGCCAGACTGCGCCCGATCGACAGGCTGCGCCTGTTACCGGTCAACCATCATCAGTATCCAACAGTGAAACGCTGTCTGATGTATCTTGGCTGTTCCAGTTCATCGACCAGTGCCAGCGCGAAATCTTCAAACGAGATTTTGCTGTTGCCCTCTTCATCGATGAGCAGGTGGTCCTTGCCGTAGCGGAATCTCCCGGTTCTCTCGCCCGGTCTGAACAGGCGCGAGGGTGAGATGAACGTCCAGTCGAGCGCATCGGTTTTTTTCAATAGCTCCAGCAACTCCGAGCCCTTGAGCGAATTGGGCTTGAAGGGTTCAGGAAGGCTTTGGATCTCTTCAGTTCCATCCGCATGCAACAGACTGCCCGCGCCGCCGACCACCACATAGCGTTTGACGCCGGAATCCTTGACGGCCGAAACGATCACCTCTGGTTCTAGTTCGATGAACCGCACCGATGAAACAACGGCATCATGACCTTTGATCGCGCCGGCCAGGGATTCACGGCTGCCATCGGTCCCGACGGCCGTAACGCCATCCAGTTTCGGCACGTTTTCTGGATGCCGGACGATGCCGGTCACCTGATGTCCGCGATTGACCAACTCGTTGAGCACGCGCGATCCGGCTTTTCCGGTTGCACCGACAAGAGCTACTTTCATGTCTTTCTCCTCATATGATTATTCTGAAATTGCTGGGTTTCCGATCCGATTGGCTGATTGCTTTCCTATCCTTGAAAGCATCACCGACCAATTCCAAGCGTCTTTGGTTCTAATGGATTTCGGGATGCGTCTTGATCGGGGTGTCGTCACTGGCGGGCACGGTTGGGCGTTCGATCATGCGATGGACACGCGGCCTGTCCGGGCCCCGGTGCAGCGCAATGATCCTGGCGTAAATCTCTGCATCTGCCTTTGTACGGCGCTGGTTGTGGCGTACATATTCCACCCAGGTCGGTACATGGTAGCTCTCGACCCAGATATCCGGGTTTTCCAGATCGCGCAGCAAGACCCATTGTTGCACGCCATCGCGAATACGGCTGCGCCGCCATTGCGTCATGACGGCCAGAAAATCATGTACGTCCTGTTGGGCGATTTCATAATCCACCATGACCATGATCGGGCCGCTGCGCGAGGTCAGATCCAGCCGGAGTTCCGGTTCATTGAAGCGGTCGTGGGGATCCAGATTGAGCACGCTGAATTCCGGCAGGGAAAGATATAGGCCAATCAGCGCGCTGGCCACCAGAACCGCCGCTGCTACCATCAGCGCTCGGTCGGCCCCATTGGATTCGGCAATCATTCCCCATATCCAGCTTCCCGACGCCATGCCACCAAACGTTGCGGTCTGATAGAACGACATGGCGCGCCCAACCACCCAGCGCGGCGTTGACAATTGCACTGTTACATTGAACAGCGAAAGTGACACGACCCAGCAACTGCCAGCAAGCAGCAGAACCGCACAACTCAACCAGACGTCAGGGCTGAGGGCGAGTGTCAGGGCGCACAGTGCAAAGGTCACCGACGCACCGCGCACGATGGCCTCATTGTTGAAACGTTCCCGCAGGCGCGTGTTCATCAGAGCGCCGCCGATGGCACCCAGCCCGAAACATCCAAGCAGGATACCGAACGTCAGGGGCCCGCCCTGCAGCAGGTCGCGGGCCACAATGGGAAGCAGTGCCAGCACCGCTATGGCACCAAACCCGAACAGCAGGCCGCGCAGCATCACCTTCAGCAGATTGGGTGACATGGTAACGTAGCGCAGTCCAACGGATATCGCCCGGCCTATGGCCTCGCGGGGCAGGGTGCGCGGCGAACGGGGCGGTTGCCAGCGCAACAGTGCAAAGATCAGAAAAATATAACTGCCCGCATTGATGGCAAAAGCTGTCGCCGCCCCGGAGACGGCAACGATGATACCACCGATTGCCGGACCAACGCTGCGCATGAGGTTGAAGCCCATGCTGTTGAGGGCCACAGCCGATGGCAGGTCTTCCCTGGGAACGATATCGCCCATCGATGCCTGCCATGAGGGCATGTGCAGAGCCGTGCCGCAGCCTATGGAAAAAGTGAAACTCAACAGCAGCCATGGCGACAGCAGGTCGAGAAATGCAAAAATGGTGAGCCCCACAGAGGCCACCAGCATGAAGATCTGCGCCGCCAGCATGATGCGGCGCCTGTCGACGCTGTCGGCCAGCGCGCCGGCAATCAATGAGAACAGCATGATGGGCAGAACCGAGGATGCCTGGACGAGCGCAACCATCTGGTGTGAATCGGATATCACCAGCATGATCCAGGCAGCGGCGACGGCCTGAATCAAACCACCAAGATTGGACGCCAGTGTGGCCATCCAGAGCGTTCGAAACGTTCCGTGTCTGAATGGTGCCAGTGGGGATGCTCTTTGAGGCACTTCGCGGATATTCCTTGCAGGCTGCCCGCACAGGCCCAGCCGAAAGACCTGGCTATGACCGTGCATCGTGCCACCTTCAGGTCTCACAAATCAATTGATTTGTAAATCGCAATGCAAGCCCTTGATATGCAGATAACAGTTGCTGCGATGCATTTGTTATGTCTGGACAAATGGCGCGCATTGCGTAATGTGGCGACGAGTGAGAACTGCCGGGGACTGAAATTTGCAAGGCAGCAGGGAGGATATGCCTTGGTATAATTCCGTCCTGCCGGGCATGCGGTTCAAACCGGATAAGGTCGGCAGTTCAGTGTAAACCAACGGGAGGACGACATGACAATCAGAAAAATTATGACCGGGGCCGCTTTGATGGCTCTGTTCGCGGGATCGGCAATGGCGCAGGAAGTCAACTTGCGGCTGGCCCATTGGGTGCCGCCGACGCATCCCATCCAGACACTCGGAATCGAACCATGGGTGGAATCATTGAAGGAGGCCTCGGGCGGGCGGATTGGGGTTACGATTTACCCTGCTCAGCAGCTTGGCAAGGCGCCGGACCACTATGACATGGCCCGTGATGGCATTGCTGATATCGCCTATGTGAATCCCGGTTATCAGGCGGGTCGTTTTCCGATCTACAGCCTGCTGGAAGTGCCCTTTCACATGAACAATGCCGTTGAGGGCGCCATGGCTCTGCATGAGTGGTATGCTCCGATTGCTGAAAAAGAGATGTCGGACGTGAAATTCTGTCTGGCCAATCCGCATGACCCGGGCACCATTCATTCCAAGAAACAGATCCTGGTGCCGGAAGACCTGCGCGGTCTGAACGTGCGCCCGGCGCATGCCACCATGTCGCGCTTCGTCAGTGAGCTGGGCGGCGCATCCGTTCAGGTGCCGGCGCCTGCAGCCCGTGAGGCAATTGCCAATGGTGCTGCCGATGCGATTACCTTCCCGTGGAATTCGATCTATATTTTCGGGATCGACAGCGAAACGAAACAGCATCTGGACATGCCTTTCTATGTGTCTGCGCAACTGCTGCTGATCAACAAGGCAACCTATGAAGGGATGCCGGAAGATCTGCGCGCCATCCTCGATGATCACTGCACGCCGGAATGGTCGAAAAAATTCTCTACGGGCTGGGCTGCCAATGAAGCCTCAGGCCGGCAGAAAATGATCGATTCGGATGAGCATACGATCAATGTGCCGACACCGGAGCAGGTGGCCCTGTGGCAGGCAGCTGCTGCGCCGCTGGTCGATCAGTGGAAAGCCGATGCAACGGCAGCCGGTGTTGATGCCGAGGCGACCTACAAGGACTATAATGACGCGCTGAACAGGCATAACGCCCACTTCTGATGCCTTGAACTCCTTGGACAGGCGGCGCGGGCAGGTTTTGCCCGCGCTGCCGCTTTTGTGACATGGACAGACTGCAAACAATTCTCGAGGCCATTTCACTGACCATCGAAAAGGTGGCCGGTGTGCTCATGGGGGTGATCACCATTGTCGTGGTCGTCTCCGCGATCGGTCGGTATCTGTTTTCCTTCCCGATCCCCGATGCATTCGATATGTCCCGGCTGCTCATTGGCGCCGCGATCATGTGGGGTTTTGCAAGTGTCGGCTATCGCGGCTCGCATATCAAAGTCGATATCATCTCCGAGATCATGCCAGCTAAGGCCCGGCGCTGGATCGATACATTTGCCTGGGCCGTGCTTTTGCTCTTCACCTGCCTGCTGGCCTGGAAAATGCTGGACCGCGTTCTCAGCGCAGCCAAAAGCGGCGAGGCGACGATGGACCTGCGCTTGCCCGCCTGGCCCATCATGGCGCTGATCTGGGCAGGCGTGGCGGTCAGCATATTGACGGTCCTTGCCCGGCTGATCCTTGTGGCAACGGGGCGCACCAGCCTCGATCATTTTGAATCCATTGACGTCGCGGACGAACCGCCGCATGCAGGACAAAGCTGACCATGGCCAATGCTGATCTAATCGCCGTCTCGGGCTTTGTGGTGCTGTTTGCCATGATGATCCTGCGGGTGCCTGTGGGCATTGCCATGGGCTTGGTAGGCGTTGGCGGCTTCGGCGCCGTGGTGGGCTGGGGGCCGGCATTCAATCTTCTGGCGCAATCGCCGATCCGCACCATTACCGATTTCAATCTGACACTGATTCCCTTCTTCGTGCTGATGGGCGTGCTGGCCACCAATTCGGGCATGTCCAAAGAGCTGTTCCGCACCGGCCAGGCGTGGTTTGGCTCCTTTCGCGGTGGCATGGCTCTGTCGACGATCGGCGCCTGTGCTGGTTTCGCCGCAATCTGCGGTTCCTCAGTGGCAACGGCTGCCACCATGACCAAGATCGCCCTGCCTGAAATGCAGCGTGTCGGCTATCGCGATGATATTGCCACGGGCGTGATCGCCGCCGGCGGCACTTTGGGCATTCTCATTCCGCCGTCGGTTGTGCTGGCTGTCTATGCATTCATCACCGAGCAGGATGTCGGCAAACTGTTCATTGCAGGGGTTCTTCCCGGCATCCTGGCAATCCTGATGTATATGTTCACCGTGCGCATTGCCTATGCGAAACATCTGCCCGCCGGAGAGCGCTTTGATCTCGGCGAAGCCATCCGCTCTCTCAGCGGTGTCTGGGCTATTCTTCTGCTTTTCATTGCCATTATCGGCAGCATCTATTTCGGCCTTGCAACAGCAACGGAAGCTGCCGCCGTCGGATCATTTCTGACCGCCTTGATTGGCATTCTGCGTGGCCGCCTCAACGCTTCGCGCCTTCTGGAAAGCCTGATCGAGGCGCTGCGCACCTCCGTTGCCATCTATACGATCCTGATCGGCGCCATCCTGTTTGGTTACTTTCTTGCTGTCACGCAATCGCCGCAAAAAATCACCGCCTGGCTGGTCGGTCTCGATCTGGGAACCTATGGCACCCTGTCGCTGATCCTTTTGTTTTTCCTGCTGATGGGCTGCATCCTGGACGCAATGGCGATGATCATCCTGCTGGTTCCGATTGTTTTTCCGGTGATCCTGCAGCTTGGCTTTGACCCGATCTGGTTTGGTGTCATCATCGTCATGACCGTTGAACTCGGCCTGATAACGCCACCTGTGGGCATGAATGTCTTTGTGATCAATTCCATCGCGCGCAAGATCAGCCTGCAGACCATTTTCCGTGGAGTCCTGCCCTTTGTCGCTGCAGATGTTTTGCGGCTGATCATTCTGGTCGCTTTTCCGGCGATCGTTCTGTATCTGCCCACGACCATGAAGTGAACACGGGAAAATACTGAAGGGCAAGACTTTGGGACTGTTCGGTTCCTGTGGGCGGTCATACATGATGTTCAGGCCCACCTGCCATAACCTTGACGGTCTGAACAATCGATTGATTGGCCGCATGATCCCGACTTGGCAATATGCGCTCTGTTCTCACTCAGCCAGGAGGATTCGAAACAGCAGTGTTGCATGGCCGCCGAGGGCCTTTTCGGCGGTATAGCGCCTTACAAACAATCCACCAGATTTTTCAATAACCCGAATTGAGGCGGGGTTTTCGGGGCTGGTCGTAATATCCAGGTGTTTCAAGCCAATAGCTTTCGCCTCTAGCAAAATTGCAACCAGTGCAGCGGTTGCCAAGCCTTCCTTCTGTCTCCAAGGCACCACTGAATAGCCAATGTGACCAGAACAGGTCGCCGGCAAGTCTTCGGTCCCGGGTTTCCAACGCAAACCAATGTGGCCGCAAAATTCGTTATCCCAAAGCCAGCGCCGAATACTTGGCAGACGCGGGACTTCAGACCCATCCGGTAGTTTTATTGGCCCCGCCTTCGCAGTAGGGTCATCCAAGTCAGAGACAAAGATTGCTGCGTCTTTGGAGATTTTTGAAAGCTGTTCTTGCGACGCTTCTGGTCTCAAGTTGTCAGGTGACCATCCCTTCTTGAGCGCATCAACATACGACGGGATCAGATCTATGCGGGGCTTGAGCAGTTTCATTGGTGGTCACATTCATTCGATCCCGTATCCTGGCGGACATATGTCCTTTGCGTAACATGAGTCAAGATTGGCTGGAGGCTACCGTTGATTTCATGACTGCAAGGGTGGCAGATCCTGGCTTGGGGGAGACAGACCGGCCCGAGGCCGCAACATGGCCCACTGCAGAATCAGCTGTTGAAGCAATGACCATTGTGTAGGCAGAGAGTTGCGCGTTGACCTGCCAAGCCACCTCGCGCAAATGCAGGCAGCTACAATGAGCGCTTTGTATGGCCGCTTCCAGTTGAAACCGGGTTGCAACTTTCAAGATTGCTGCTTTGGCAAACATGGTCTTGCGCATGATGAAAAACTGCGGTTTCGGGTGCAATTGAGCACTATGGATCAGGTTTTCAAGAATGGTGGTCCCTATGATCACCGGTGCCAGGGAGGTTTTCATGTCGTCACAGTCTGACAGTCAATATCATGCGAGAATGCAATTGGTTCTGCGTTATATCGATGAACATCTGGATGACCGATTGGCCGTCGAGGACCTTGCCGGGGTTGCCGCCTTTTCAAAATACCATTTTCAGAGACAATTCTCCGCAATCTTCAAAAGCAGTGTTCATCGCTACATTCAGCTCCTGCGGATGAAACGAGCCTCCTACAGGATGGCGTTTCGAACACAGGATTCCGTTCTCTCTGTTGCGCTGGACAGCGGCTTTGAGGGGCCTGAGGCTTTTTCCCGGGCCTTCCGCCAGCACATGGATCAAAGCCCCAGTGCGGCAAAACAAAAGCCGCTTTGGGGGCCCTGGCATCAGGCCCATGAACCACTCAACGAGATAAGGAGCAATCATATGTCACCAAAGTTTTCAGCCGATGATGTCGAGATACTGGAGTTCCCCGAGACCCCTGTTGCCATCAAATCCCATAGGGGTGACCCTGCCTTGGTCGGCGATACAATTCGTCAATTTATCGCCTGGCGCCGCGCTGAGGGTCTTTCGCCAGCGCAAAGCGCGACGTTCAATATTTTTCACAGTAATCCCGATGAAACGCCTGCCGATGAATACAGGCTGGACATTTGTGCACAGACAAATGGAAAGATAGCCGATAACGATGCGGGGGTTGTCGCCGGAACGATACCAGCCGGGACCTGCGCCCGTGTACGCATGGTTGGCTCCGGCGACAATCTGAGACCGGCGATTTCCTATCTCTATGGCGAATGGTTGCCAGCCAGCGGCCATGAATTGCGCGACGACCCGATTTTCGTCCAGCGGATCTGCTTCTATCCGGATGTGCCTGAGCATGAGGCTGGTGCCTGAGCATGAGGCTGTCACCGACGTCTTCCTGCCAATCATGACGCAGGAATAGTCATAAGCTTGTTTCTGGCGGGGCCATTGACCTGGCCCTGCGGATTTACAAAAACAGTGACGGATTGGTTTTTGCCACGATCGCGTACCAGTCCTGACGATCAAGCTCGGTATTGGCTGCCTTGATGGCGCCGGCAATGCGGTCGCGCTTGCCCGATCCGACAATGGGTACACCGCCGGCTGGATGACGTGCAATGAATGCAATGGCAGCTTCAGCCGGTCCGGCAAGCCCGTAGGTCTGTGCTGTTTCCGCCAGCAAGGATCGCAATGCAGCAATCTGTTCGTCGTCGCTTTTCAAAAGGCGCCCGCCGCCGACCGGCGACCAGATCATCGGTTTGTAACCCTCCCTGAGGGCATGATCCAGCGTGCCGTCGGAAATCGGATCAAGATGAAGCGGGGAGAATTCAATCTGATTGGTGGTGACGGGCGCCTTCAGACGCGAGGCTATGAGGTCGATACGCGATACAGACAAATTGGAAACGCCGACGTGGCGTATCTTGCCCTCCGCGATAAGCGCGTCGAGCGCTCCTGCCGTCTCATCCGGGTCCATCAGATAGTCCGGCCGGTGCAGCAGCATCAGGTCGATCTCGTCAATACCGAGTTTGCGCAGAGAGCGTTCGGTCGAATTTCGGATTTCCTTTGCGCTGAAATCGAAATGGCGAACGCGGTTTTCGGGCCTGAGCCGGGAAATCCGCTGGATCCCGCATTTCGTGACAATTTCAAATTTGTCGCGACCTGCCCTGGCAATCGCTTCGCCCAATTCTTCTTCAACCGAAAACGGATCGGGGTGACCATAGACACTTGCCGTATCAAGCGTGGTTATGCCTTGCTCATGCAGCCAGTTGAGATGTTCTGTCAGTTGTCCAAGGCTGGAAAACTGGGATTGCATCCGCATTGAGCCCCAGATGACGCCGGATAATTCTGGTCCGTTCCTGTGCATGCGGACGCGGGAAACCGCATTGACATCTTTGCTCATTGATCGTGCTCACTCTTTGGATCGCATGGGATGTTGGCTTCGCTGGCCGCATCGAAAAAATGAACATTGGGCGAAGCAAAGCTGAGGGGTATTGTCTCACCAACTGTCGTTTTGAGGCGTGGCGGCAACACCGCGACGAGATCCTGGCCTGCCAATTCCACCAGAACATGCGTGTCGGCACCCGTCGGTTCCATTACCTTGATGACGGCGGGCGTGCCGTTGACAGGGTCAACTGCGATGTCCTGAGGCCTGATGCCCAGGACGATTGCCTGATTTGATGTGCCCTGCGGACTATGCTGCAACTTGACTTCACTGCCATCTTCGAGCGTGAGGCCGGGACTGCCATCTGCCGCCAGGCGCCCCTTCAGGAAATTCATCGACGGGGAACCGAGAAAACCTGCGACAAACATATTTGCCGGGCTGTCATACAGGTCCATCGGTGTGCCCATCTGCTCGACAACACCGCCACGCAGAACGACGATCCGGTCCGCCATCGTCATCGCCTCAATCTGATCGTGGGTAACATAGACGATGGTCGTTCCCAGTCTTTGATGCAATGCCTTGATCTCTGCACGCATCTGAACACGCAGGTTGGCGTCGAGATTGGACAAGGGTTCGTCAAACAGGAACACGGCAGGATCACGCACGATGGCCCGCCCCATGGCCACCCGTTGCCGTTGACCGCCCGATAGCTGAGACGGCTTGCGTTCCAAGAGCGGTGTCAGACCGAGAATTTCGGCGGTGCTGTTAACCTTGGAGCTGATCTCGGCTTTCGATTTTCCGGAAATCTCCAGGGAAAAACCCATGTTCTGCGCCACGGTCATTTGCGGGTACAGCGCGTAGTTCTGGAACACCATTGCGATATTGCGTTCTTTCGGTGTCAGGTTGTTGACGACACGTCCCCCGATGGAAACCGCGCCGTCACTGATCTCCTCAAGCCCTGCAATCATCCTCAAAAGTGTTGATTTTCCACACCCTGATGGCCCGACAAGAATGACGAATTCGCCATCCTTGATGTCGATATCGACGCCATGCACAACTTCCAGTGCGCCGTAGGATTTGCGAACAGCTGAAATTTCCACATTTGCCATAGAGGTTTCCTCACGTTTTCCGACGACGTACCCGCAGGGCCAGCCGCGGCCGTCCCGGAAGCGCGACGCCGAAGTCAGCCTCTGCCTTGCCGCCGCGAATGAGCGTGCCATGGCGGGTGGTGGGAACAACATGCGCCTCGATAATCTTGGCAGGCTCAATGGTCATGTTCCAGGTGTCGATCAGGTCGACATCATACTGGCCGCCATCATTTGGCAGACCGCTTGTCCAGCGAACCGGCTGATGTTCCCCGAAATAGATGAAGCGTACACCGTCCGCGCCATCGATGCCGCCGGAAATCCGGCTCCAGGGATAGCCGTAGTAATTGCCGATCGGTTCAATTCCGTGTTCGACATCCGCGTCGAGCAAGGCGCGCAGCCATTTGATCCGCTTCCACGATTCGCCGTGCAACTTGCCGCCCTTGGCCCACCAGATCAGATCATCAGGATCTTCAAAGGTTTCGCCGTGTCCGGCATAGCCGCCGCGCAGCGTCGTGATCCAGAACCGGTGTACCAGTTCTTCAGCTGAGATATTGCCCCAGCTTTGATAGAGCGTTCCCTCATATTCGGGTTCATCGTTGATCACCGGCTTGCCATAGTCCGCGCGCCACAATGGGGTCTGCTTGACGTCCCAATGCTGAATGCACACATGGGTAATCCATGGCAAACGGTGGTTGTAGTTCTTGGCCGGATCACCATTGTGGATCGACATCAGGTGATGCATGTGGTCGTTTTCTTCCAGCACGTGGCAGAACCTGTGCCACAGATCCATGGGCTTGGTGTCCATCAGAAAGTCGTACTCGTTGGCCAGCGACCACCAGACGTTGCGATAGGCTGAAATACGTGCCGCAAGATAGGCCAGGAAACGACAGTCCTGCTCTTGTGTCATATCCGCGTAACCCCACCGGTCATAGGGGTGGAAAAGGATGACGTCGGCCTCGATTCCCATTTCAGCCAATCTGCCGATCTGGGTTTCGAAATGGCGGAAGGCCGCTGGATTGGGGCGGTCGAAGTCCATCTCGGCTTCGCCGTCTCCAATCTTTTCAAAAACCGGATGCAGCGCCGGATTGGTGTTGTAGGGATAGTGTTTGGGAAAGACGGCCATGCGAATTTTGTTGAAACCGGTTTTTGAAAGGGTCTCAAGGGTTTCTTCCTGCATAGCCTCTGTCTGATGCGTCCAGGCATAGCAGGTTGTGCCAAAGGGCTTGTAGGCGGTTCCGTCCGCATGGGCGAAGTGGAACCGGTTGCGCACCCGCACCGGGCCATGCACACCGTCGCGGGCTGGGGTGACGGAGAGGCTTCCACTCTGGGCGTTCAGCGCTGCGGTATCCGACACGGTGGTGAACGTCCATTCGCCTTGCGTATCGGGGCAAAAGCGCACCCGGTAGGTGCCTTCACCATCATAGAATCCTGGCACGTCGACGGTGCGGTTGCCCAGTTTGAACTGCGCTGCGAAGCTTACATCTATAAAGGGATTGCCATCTTCAGGGCCCTGCGCGCTGAATTCGAAGATGTCCCATACCGCCACTTTTTGCGTGCTCATTGTGTATTCTCCTTAAAATTGTTCATGAATGCAGCTCAGCCTTTGACCGCGCCGGACGTCAGGCCTGAGACGAAATACCGTTGAAAGATCAGGTAAACGATTGTTGCGGGCAGCACCGTCATGACGATTGCGGCGTTGAGCTGACCATAATTGTCAGAAAACTGGCCCTGGAAGGACATCAGGCCCAGCGGCAAGGTCCACATATGTTTGTCCTGCAGCAAGACCAGCGCCATGGCGAATTCGTTCCACGTTGCCACAAAGTCCAAAATCAGCAGGGCGGCCAGCACCGGCAGTGAAACCGGCAGGAATATCCTGCGAAAGATGGTGACGTGTGACGCGCCATCTATGAGCGCTGCTTCTGTCAGTTCCTTTGGTATGGCTTTGAAAAATCCATGCAGAATGAACACCTGATAGGGCACACCAAAGGCCAGATAGGGAAGGATGACGCCCGGATAGGTGTCGATCAGACTGAGCGAATTGACCAGGGTAAACAACGGCGCCAGCATCACCTGGAACGGGATCATGGCGCCAAAAAGCACAAAGATCAGCAGGAATTTGTTCCAGCCCATTTGAATCTGCGCCAGCGCATAGGCCGCCATGGCGGAAATGAGCAGTCCAAGCGGCACCTTGATGAAGGTGATCACCGTGCTGTTGACGAATGTTTCGTTGAAATTGCCCTTTACCCACGCTTTTGTAAAATTTTCCCAGACGATCTTCTCGGGCGGTGCGAAGGCGGCGGAGTTCAAAACCTCCGGATTGGATTTCATCGCCGTGAACGTGATGAAGACAATCGGCGCCAGCCAGATGATCGCCACAATAACCAGCGAGATCCACAGGCCGATAAGAACCGGGTCCCGGCGCTTCGGCAGACTTGAAAACGGGGCGGTTTGAGCGTCGACTATTGTCATTTCACAGCCTCCTCGCGGGCTTGCGACCAGCGCATATAGGGAATGACAATTGCCAGGGTGATCACCAGAAGCACGACAGAGACAGCCGAGCCGCGGCCAAAATCAAAGATCTGCATGGATTGGGTGAACGCCCACATGGCCAGCATCTGGGTGGACTGGGCCGGCCCGCCACCGGTCATGCCGTAAACGATATCGAATGCCCGCAGCGATGAAATCGTCGAAAGCACCAGAACAATGGTGATCGTCGGGCTCAATGCCGGCAAGGTGACATATCTGAAGATTTCAAACCGGCTGGCGCCATCAATGCGCGCTGCATCGATCAACGTTGACTGAACACCCTGCAAGCCGGCCAGAAAGAGCACCATTGAAAATCCGACGTGTTGCCAGACATAGGCAACAAACATTGAGTAGAGCGCGATATTGCGATCCCCCAGCCAGTCGCGTGCCAGAAATCCGAGCCCCATATCGGTCAGTATCTGGGTGAACAGGCCGAAGAACGGATCATACATCCAGCGCCACATGGTCGCCACGGCAATCGGCGCAATAATGACCGGAAGGTAATAGATCGCCCTGAGGCTTGCCCGTCCAAACAGTTTCTGATTGAGGCCGATCGCCAGCAGCAGCCCAACCAGTGGCGGGAAGACAATGGAGAGTATGGTCCAGATCACCGTATTCTTCAGTGAAACCCAAAAAACCGGATCATTGTTGAAAATGTAATTGTAATTCTCCCACCCGACCCATTTGCGATCCGCGCTGATGCCGTTCCATTCCTGGAAGCTGAGTATCACCACATCGATCAGCGGCCAGATGGCAAAAAGCGTGTAAACACCAAAGGCGGGAATCAACAGAATGAGTGCTTGAGATCTGGCCGATTGAAATAGGTTCAGCTTGAACATGGTGCCCGCGATGATTTGAATTTGGGTGGGTGCAATAAAACAGTGTGAATCTGCATGGATCCTTCTGCGGCGCCAAAGCTGCGCCGCAGAAGGTTGTGCGTATCGCTCTATCGATTGGAGGCGATAAACTTGGCCATCGTATCCGCAGCGGTCTGGGGATCCATGTTGTTGGAAGCCAGTTCGTTGATCACCCGGAAATACTCGGTTGTCACATCAAGCGGGAATGCCTGGTCGCCATTGACAAATGTGCCACCGGCATTGTCAAAGATTTCGATCCACTGCTTGTGAAGATCAAGCGCGTCATCGCTCAATTTGACACTTTTGTTCACCGACAAAGCTCCAAAGGCACCGACGATCTGTGTCTGGAATTCTGTTGACGAGAACATGTCCAGAAACTCGGCGGCCAATTCCTTGTTCTTGGCTTTGGTCGAGATATACATGTATTCCGCGAAACCGTAGAGACGATCTGTGCCAGTGGGGAACGGGAAGATGCCATATTTCGAGATGTCGGTGCTCTCGTTGATGGCGTTCACCATCCAGTCACCTTCGAGCATCATCGCAGCGCGTTCGGCATACCACAATGTTGCAGCCTGCTTGTGGTCGATACCCATGAATGGCGCCAGAATGTAGTCGTCAGCCCACCATTTCATTTCGGTGAAAGCTTCGACGGCGCAGGGTTCGGTTGCCCAGTCGGCTTCCATGGACATCAGCGCGTCGTGCTTCTCAACACCACAGGTGGTTTCCAGAAGAACGTCCATCAGGCGCATGACGTGCCAATTGACAGTGCCGCCGAACGTAAAGGCTGCGATTCCGGCTTCCTTGAGTTTGACGGCAGCTGCTTTCAATTCCTCATAGGTCTGCGGCTCACTGTCGATACCGGCCTTCTTGAACAGGTCCATGTTGTAATAGACAGCCTCACCCGAGAAGCGATAGGGCATGCCGTGTTTGCCATCGGCAAAGGCTTCGACAAAGGCTTGAGAGGGAACAGTCAGGCGATCTGCCCAGCCATATTTTTCAAAATATGGCGTCAAATCGGTGCTGAGTCCGGCCTGTACATATTCACCGCCCAGACCAAGACCCGCCCACAGCACATAAACGTCGGGGCCGGTATCCGAACCGGACGCCACGCGCAGCGCGGTCTTATGTTCGTCGGTTCCGCGTTTGACAAATTCAACGTTCACATCCGGATGGGTTTTTTCGAACGCCACCACACTTGCGTCCAGCGCTGAAACCTGTGCGTCCGACGAGTAATTCAGCGACCAGACGGTCAGATTCTCGGCATGGGCCGCTCCGCTCATCAGGCAAATGCCTGCCACGGAACTGATAAGTGATCTGCGAAAATTCATGGTTTTCTCTCCTCCCAAAGATTCATTCCCTTGTGGTTAAGGGCTGACACCGGACTCAGCATCCTGTACATTAATCATGTTGTCAACTGATATAATGTGTTGCTGATATTCTAATATGGTAGCTAGATACGTCGACAATCGATGGGTGCAGGTGAACGCAGAACGCATCGTACCTGGAAGGATGCCAGACTGGCCCCGGGACTAATGGGGGATTGATGGGGACACTGATGGCGGCTGGCGGGCTTTTCATGGCTTTGTGCATAAGCGCCCGCGATGCCGGGTAAGCAGGCTTTGAGCTCAGTTTCCATCAGGCGCGATATTGGTGTTTTACAGGCAAAGCGGTCAGAGGTGAGGCTTTGAAGTGCGGTGAAACAAACACCGGCATGCCGGTGCGTTTTGCCGCGGCGAACAATTGATCAATATGCGCGACCGTATCATTGGCATCGACATTCTTGCCCGCAACGCCCCAGGCGACGCGCCATCTGGGCTCAGAAAATCATTTTGCGGATCAGTGATCAGAATGGTCGTGCGCCCGTCGACGATTTCAAAACCCGAATCGGGCAGGCCGCTGTCATCGGCGATTGCGTTGCTGCCCACGAGGGCGATTGCAAGCACGGCCGTCAAGGCCAGAATGCCGACGCGGATTTCTTTTGAGAAGGGCAGATCCAAGGAGGTGATCATTGCGCTCTCCATGGTGGTGCGCACAGGCGCTGCAGGTTGCTGATCAAAGATAACCGCAGGCAGCTCATAAACGCCCGCCCAGAGTGCCTATATCTAATAACCCACTGTAAAAACGTTACAAATTGTTTCTGGTTGCGCCGTTATTTTCCCGCAAATTTTTCCAAGACGTCAGTTTTCTTTTCCACAATCGCCATCAGACCCGCTGTAGCGGGGTGCAAGGAGTGGATTGACATTGCCAATTAAGTCCGTACTTTATTTTTTATGACCAGACTTTCCATCGATATTGGCGGAACATTCACGGACATTGTTCTTGAGGCAAATGGACGTCACGCCACCCACAAGGTGCTCACCACGCCTGCCAGGCCTGAGGCCGGTGCGATGGGGGGCATCACAGAGCTGTTGGCGCGGGAAAATGTCGTTCTGGCGGATGTGGATTCCATTATTCACGGCACAACATTGGCAACCAATGCGCTGATTGAGCGCAAGGGTGCGCGCGTTGGTTTTGTGACAACAGCCGGCTTCAGGGATATTCTGGAAATGCGCAATGAGAAGCGCTTTGACCAGTATGACCTCAACATCGAATTGCCCCAGCCGCTCGTTTCGCGCGACATGCGTTTGACCCTGGACGAACGGATTTTGACGAACGGCGACGTCCTGCGTGGGCCTGCATTGCGCCAGATCGACGCCATTGCCGATGATCTGATCGCCCGGAATGTCGAAGCTGTGGCCATCGGTTTCCTGCATGCCTATGTGAATCCAGCCCACGAGGTGCTGGTTGCAGAGCGTCTTGCACAAAAGCTCGGTGATGATGTCACCATTTGCCTGAGCGCCCAGGTGTCACCGGAAGCACGCGAGTATGATCGGTTTTCGACCGTTTGCGCCAACGCCTATGTGCGGCCCCTGATGTCACGTTATCTGGCGGGATTCAGCAAGGCACTGAGCGATCAGGGCTTTTCGGGCTCCTTTTTGATGATGCTGTCAGGCGGTGGTTTGACAACCCTCGACCAGGCGATGAAGACCCCCATCAGGCTGGTTGAATCTGGGCCGGCCGGCGGCGTTGCTCTGGCCGCGCATGTTGCCCGGGAAATTGGATCCGCCCAGACCCTTGCACTGGATATTGGCGGCACCACCGCAAAAATCTGTTTTCTGGAAAACGCCATACCGCAGACAACCCGAAAATTCGAGGTCGCGCGGGCCTGGCGCGACATCAAGGGCAGTGGTCTGCCGGTTCGCGTTCCGACGATTGAACTTGTCGAAATCGGCGCCGGTGGCGGATCGATTGCCAAGGTCGATGCCCTGTCGCGTCTGACGGTGGGGCCAAAGAGCGCAGGGGCTTCTCCCGGACCCTGCGCTTACCAATTGGGCGGCACAAAAGCGACTCTTACCGATGCGCATATCGTTTTGGGGAATGTATCGCCCGAAGGGTTTTCCGGCGGTTCGATCACGCTCGACCCAAATCTCTCCGTTGCAGCAATCGAGGAACAGCTTGCAGCACCGCTCGGTTTGACATCGGCTGAAAGCGCAGCGTCAGGTGTTGTTGAAATGGCTGACGAGATCATGGCCAATGCGGCCCGGGTGCATGGTCTGGAACTTGGCAAGGACATTTCCCGGTTCGATCTCTTGGTCTCCGGCGGCGGCGGTGCATTGCATGCCGCACGCATTGCGGAAAAACTGTCCATCGACCGGATCATCGTTCCGCACAATGCCGGCGTTGGTTCGGCTGTCGGTTTTCTGCATGCGCCGGTTTCCTTCGAATTGGCGCGATCCGTCATGCAGCCTGTGTCAAAACTCGATGCACAGGCGGTTGAAGCCGCTGTGGTCGAGGCCAGAGACGAAACGCGGTCGGTGATTGCCGCCATCGCCGATCCCGAGGCCATCGAAATCACCGCCCATGCCGAATTGCGCTATGCGGGGCAGGGGCAGGAAGTGCGGCTGGATTTTGATGCCGACGCCCCTTTTGCGCCGCAACTGGCAAATCTCGAGGAGCGATTTCATGCGGCCTACAGGAGCCTCTACAAATTTACCATGCGTGAAATCGATGTTGAATTTTTCTCTTTCAGCGTGACAGCCACCGCCCATTTGAAATCTTCTGCCTTGAGCATTGAGCAAGGGGACACTGCGGACAGATCAGAAGCGCCTGATCGCCAGGTTTACGACCTTGATGGTGAGGCATTCATACCTTTCCATACAGTCTCACGCGATCAATGGATGCCCGGAGAAACGGTTCCGGGGCCAGCGATCATAACGGAAAGCCAGACGACAACGCTCATTCGCAAAGGCTGGTCCTGCCACAAGCTGGCCAGTGGGCACCTGATCCTGGAAAGGGTGCAACCCGGATGAGCCAGCCAACAAAAAAACATGCGGTCACGGATCGCCAGATCATCGCGCTGAATGTCATATGGAACAGGCTCATTTCAGTGTGCGAAGAGCAGGCCAACGTTTTGATGCGGGTGGCCTTTGGGACGATCGTGCGCGAGGCAGGTGATCTTTCGGCAGGTGTGTTTGACGCCCATGGGGCCATGTTGGCGCAGGCCGTGACCGGCACCCCCGGCCATGTGAACACAATGGCCGAATCCGTTCGGGCCATGTTGGGGCGCATTCCCGCCGACACCTTGCAGCCCGGTGATGCGCTTGTCACCAATGATCCCTGGCTTGGCGCCGGGCATGTTTTCGATTTTGTTGTGGTCACGCCCGCCTTCCTCGATGGAAAGATCGTCGGCTACCTTGCCTCCACCAGCCATGTTGTCGATGTCGGAGGGCTTGGTTGGTCTGCGGAAGGGCGCACTGTCTTTGAAGAAGGTGTGGTCATTCCTGTCAGCAAATTGCGCAGGCAAGGTGCTCTGAATGAGGACATCCTTGGCATTATCGGCATCAACTCGCGCATCCCCAAGGAAGCGCGCGGCGACATTCTTTCGCTGTTGAGTTGCAACGACACCGGCGCCGAACGGCTGATCGCCCTGATGCAGGAATTCAATTATTCCTCTCTTGAGGATATCGCTGATTTCATATTCGAGCGATCACGCGCCGGAATGGCTGCCGCCCTGGCCGAGGTGCCCAATGGCACATTCAGCAATCAACTGGAGCTGGACGGCTATGACAGCCCCATCGTCCTGAAAGCCAATATGGTGATTTCAGATCATCAAATTCATGTGGATCTGGCCGGTTCATCTCCCTCCATAGACCGCGGCATCAATTGTCCGCTCAACTATTCCATTGCCTATGCGGCCTTTGGCATTCGGGCATTGCTGGCGGGCCATGTGCCGAACAATGCCGCTGCGCTGGAAGCCATCAAGATCACGGCGCCGCCCGGTTTGATTGTCAGCGCCGAGCGTCCTTCTCCGGTGACGGCACGCCATGTGATTGGGCAGGCCTTGCCGGAACTCATGCAGGGCTGCCTGTCCCAGGCGCTTCGCGGCAAGGTACTGGCGGAAAGCTCTGGCGCGCTGTGGACCATCTCTCTTTCCGGACACGGAGACACGCCCTTTTCGTCACTCAATGTTGCACTTGGTGGCATGGGCGCACGGCCCGGTGCCGATGGCCTGTCGACAACGGCTTTTCCTTCAGGCGTTGGATCGGTTCCCATCGAAATCGCCGAGAGCGCCGCACCGGTGATTTACCACAGCAAGGAATTTGCCACGGATACGGGCGGTGCTGGTCGCTATCGCGGTGGATTGGGCCAGCGTGTGGAGATCGGCGCCCGCAACCGGGAAACCCTCAAACTGTCGGCAGCGGCATTCGAGCGGCTGAAAATCGGCCCGGCCGGGCGTGATGGCGGGTTGCCGGGTGCGCCCGGTCGCGTCGAGATCACGGATGGGACGGTGATAGACGACAAGGGTAATTATGAAATTCCACCGGGAGAAAGACTGATCCTCAGAACGCCGGGTGGTGGTGGGTTTGGAGACCCCGGACTCAGGGCGGCAGACCTGATCAAACGCGATATTGCCGAGGCGCTGGTCAGTGAGGATCAAGGCAGCAAACTCTATAAATATAACAGTCAAAACAGGAAGGAACAGTAAGATGAACTATATGAGCAAAATCGCAGTGGCAGGCATAGCCCTTGCCATGAGCGGCGCGGCTGCACAGGCCGAAACCAAATGGGACCTGTCAACAGCCTGGCCCGCAACCAATTTCCAGGCCAAGACCGCCATCGCATTTGCTGATGCCGTGCGTGAGGAAACCAATGGTTCGGTCGATATCACGGTTCACCTGAGTGGTGAGATCGGCGTCAAGATTTCTGAAAAACTCTCTGCCGTTGAAAATGGCATTGTGCAGATGGCAGACATGCTGTTGTTCCTGCAGGCCGGTGAAGAGCCGCTGCTTTCAATCGATACTCTGCCTTATCTTATTCAGGGTCAGGACGAAATGAAGGCTTTTCTAGACGTTGCCGGTCCGACCTTTGACGAGATCGCAGCCAGGCACAATCAGAAAATCCTCTATTATGTGCCTTGGCCGAGCCCGGGTGTTTACACCAAGTCGGCGATTGTCAGCGCCGACGATATGTCCGGCAAGCGCATTCGTGCCTTCAATGCCGCCAGTTTCGAGTTTTTGAAAAACCTCGGCGCAGCACCATTGGAAATGCCGTGGGGTGATGTCGCCGCAGCTGCAGCTGCAGGCACCATTGACGGCGCAGCAACATCCTCTTCATCGGGTGTTGACGGCAAATTGTGGCAATTCACAAGTCACTTCAATCCTCTCAACTGGTCGACATCGACGGATGCCGTCACGGTCAATCTGGATGCATGGAACGCGCTGACAGACGACGAGCGCGCAACGATCGAAGGACTGGCCGCCAAAATGCAGCCTGAGTTCTGGGCGGTGTCTGCGGCTGAAGACAGTGGCAAGGTCGACATTCTGAAAGAAAACGGGATGATCGTCACGAGCGCAGATGATTCCCTGAAGGCCAAATCGGCTGAGGCAGGCAAGGCCATGTGGGCCGCCTACATCGAGAAAAACCCCGATGCCAAGCCGCTCATTGATGCCTACGCGGCCAAGCTCGGCAAATAGGAAAGTGTGGCTGGATCGTGTTGACGCGATCCGGCCACCATCAAAGCATGGACAGGTTTCTCAATACGGTTGATCGTTCGTCCCGTTTGCTGGAAGGCTTTGCGGTTCTTTTGCTTTTCGGCTTCTGTGGTCTGATGCTTGCCGAAGTTGTGGCGCGTGGCTTCTTTGGCCAGAGCCTTGCCTACTCCTGGGAGTTCAGCGCCTTTGCCATGGCCTCGGTTTTTCTGCTGGCATCGGGGCGGGCGATTCGCACCGCAACCCATGTGCGGGTGTCGTTGATTCTGGAAGCCGTGCCGCTTCGCTTGAGGCTGGCTCTGGATATCATTGCCAATGGGATCGCATTGATCATCGTCGCCCTTATCGGTTTTGCATTGTTCAATGCGCTCTCGACGTCCTTTGATCGCGGGTTGGTCTCGCCCACCATTGTCAGTACGCCGCTCTATATTCCGCAGGCCGTGCTGGTGCTTGGCGCCCTGCAATTGTGGTTTGATTTTCTTGCGCGCCTGATCCGATTGCTGACGGGACGCGAACCGACACTTTCAGGTGCCGATGCCGCACCGGAGGAGGTCGCTGATGTTTGATATCGCCCTTGTTGCCGTTTTGCTCTTTGTCGTGCTGCTGGGATCCTCGGTGTGGATCGGCCTGTCGCTCTTTGCCACCGGCTATATCCTCCTGTCTGTTTTCAAACCCAATATTCCCATGGAGATCTATGCCGGCAAGGTGATCTGGGGATCGACGACGTCTTTGGAGCTTCTGTCTCTGCCGTTGTTCATCCTGATGAGCGAAATATTGGTGTCGGCCCGTCTGGGACGTTCTTTGTTTTCCGGTCTTGCGCCCTGGGTCGGGCGGCTCCCCGGCGGTCTTCTCCATGTGAATGTGGCCGGATCAACGCTCTTTGCAGCCGTCTCGGGATCATCGGCGGCGACGACAGCCATCGTCGGCAAGGTGACATTACCGGAGCTTGCAGCACGCGGTTACAACCGCAGTCTGGCGATGGGATCTCTGGCCGGAGCAGGCACGCTGGGTTTTTTGATTCCGCCTTCGATCATCATGATCATCTATGGTGTTGTGGCAGGCCAATCGATTCTTGAGCTGTTTGTCGCGGGGGTTGTTCCCGGCGTTCTTCTGGCGCTGTGCTATTCCGGTTACATTGCCATCCACCAGATCGTCACCCGATCACAGCCCAAACAGGATGTTTCAACCTTTGCCGAGAAGCTCCAGGGGCTTCGTCAGATCGGGCCGATTGCAATCTTGATTATCGGCATCATGGCCTCGCTCTATCTCGGACTTGCCAGCCCCACTGAACTGGCGGCTGTTGGTGTTTTAGGTGCCCTGTTGATTGCCGTTTTCACTGGTGAGTTTACTGTCCGGGGCATGGTGGATGCGGGACGCCGCGCCGTGCGCACAACCTCGATGATCGGGCTGATCATCATTGGCGCAGCACTGTTGAACGCAGCCTTCGGCTTTTTGGGGATTCCCAAGGCAATTGCCACCGAGATCGCGGCTCTTGGCCTTTCGCCCTTTGCGCTGATCTGTGTGCTTCTGGTGTTCTATGTGATCATTGGAATGTTTCTTGATGGCACGTCGATCATCGTGATGACGCTGCCCGTCACGCTGCCGCTCATCACGGCAGCCGGTTTTGACCCGATCTGGTTCGGCGTCTTTGTTGTGGTGACCGTCGAGATATCGCAGATCACCCCGCCCATCGGCTTCAATCTCTTCGTCATTCAATCCCAGACCGGGGAAACCATCGGTGCCATTGCGCGCGCGGCTCTGCCTTTTTTCCTTGTGCTTCTGGGTTTTGCCCTATTGATAACCCTCGTGCCCGAAATCGTGCTTTGGCTGCCAGGAACCCTGCAATGACGCTCACCCTTCATGAACGTGTCGAAGACGATATCCTCGATCGCATTCAAACGGGGGATTGGCAGGTTGGAGACCGGTTGCCGCCGGAAAAGGACCTTGCTGCGCAATTGGGCATCAGCCGTTCAACCCTGCGTCTTGCCTTCGACGGGCTGGAACGAAAGGGTGTGCTGCAGCGTAAAAAGCGGGCCGGCACGCATATTATTTCAAACAGTCCGCAATCGCGTTTCCAGATGGTGACAAGTGGTCTGCGCGAAGTCTTGAGCCTGGGCCGCGATACGTTTCTGGATGTCAGCCAGACGCGGGTCGTTGCCGACGGAGAGATTGATCTGCTTGAGGGTCTCAAGAGCGAAACCGGTCATTGGCTGGAGATAACCGGTACCCGTAAGATTGATGGCAAGGAGACGGCATTCAACTGGTCGCAGATCTATGTCACCGGTCGCTATGCCGGCATTGAACCGGCACTGGGAGATGCGTTCAGTTCCGTCTTTCAGGTGATTGAAAAAGCCTTTGGCACCTCTGTGGCCCGGGTCAACCAGAGCGTGCTGGCCATTGCCTGCCCGAAAGAGGCCGCCGCTGCCATGGGTCTGCGGCAAGGTGATCCGGTCTTGCAGATTCTGGCCAGACTCCATGACGCCGATGACCGCTTGATCGAAGTGTCATCCGCAATTTTCGACCCGGCCCGGTTTCAGGTGAACACGGATGTGCGGGTCGATTGATTCTGCCATCTTGCTGCGGCGCGGCACCGCCGTTGAGACAATCCGCTTTGAACCGCCCGATATGAAGTCTGCTGCTGTTCAAAATTGCCAATGGGCCCGCATCACCCGGTAAGCCAGACGAAGGCCCGTGCCAGAAAGGCTTTGGCGCCTTCTTTGACCGGAGTTCCATGGGCCATGACCACTGACTTGGCTGGCCATGCCAGAATGTGCTGGATCGCAGCACGGGCGGCGCGGCGGTTGACAAAGGCGACACGGAATTTTCGCGGCACAGACGGTTCGGGCGCAACCATCAGGTCCAGCTTTGCCACGATGCCGCGCCAGCCCGAATGCGCATCAGGGGGGAATTGCTGGAGCAGATCGGTAAAAAGCACCGTGCCGCTTTTGATGTGAAAAAACACCACCTCGGTCGTGATGAGGTTTCCCGGCACAATCACCTGATCGATATCGCCAGCCCAATGCGGATCGGGCGCATTTTCCAGGTCACCGTCAAAGGCAATATCCTGGCGCTTTTTGCGCAATCCAGGCGGTGCATAGACGCGGGCATCCGGATAGGCGCGCTTCCAGTCAGCAATTGACAGGTGATGCAGTGAATTTGGCGCTATGATGTGACGCACCGGCCCCAGGGCATCCACCTGCATGCGAAGCTTTTCTGACAGGGCGATCGGGGACCAGATGAAAAGGCCTCCGTCAGCCAGCCGGATGATGGCCATACGGGTGGGATAATGAAATCCGATCACTGCGACGTCGGAACCATCCGCCGTCCAGATATCCTGACCGAATGTGTTCAACATGTCTGATCCAATGCAACCTGTCGAAAAAATTTTCTACACCATGCAACAAATATGGGAAGGCGGCGGAGCCTGCAAGCCATGCAACGAACTTTGCCGAATACGCAAGGCAGCAATGGAGCGCCGTCAGAGTGCCGACAAGTGGTTGTTGTGGATGGGCGAGGCAGCATGAACGGTTTCGGCGTGGTGGTCTTCAATACGCGCCATGTTGACCTATCTGTACCGGGTCTTGAAACCGCAATTTCCTGATAGGAGTGAATGATGGCGCAAGCGAAAAATACAGCTGCCCGGATGGGGCGAGCGTTCACAATGTTGTGGCGAAATCCCGGAAAAGTTGGTAATTGGGTGCTATGACGCGCAAACCAAATGCCATACGTCCCCGCAAATTATCACAGGAAGTCGAAGAGCGTCTTCTCTTTCTGATCAGATCAGAAGGACGAGTGCCTGGGGACGCAATGCCATCAGAGCGCGAACTCATGAGCATGTATCAGGTCGGCCGTCCGGCAATTCGTGAAGCCATGCAAAACCTGCAGCGCATGGGCCTTGTAAAAATCCGCCATGGAGAACGGCCAAGGATTGCGGCGCCGACCATTCAATCACTTGCCGATCAGATGAGCATATCCATGCAACATCTGCTGACGCATTCTGCGTCTTCCATGGGGTATCTCAAGGAGGCGCGCGCGACATTGGAGGCGGAGATCACGCGCATCGCAGCCATGCGGCGCACCAAGAGTGACGTGGCCGAGTTGCGGCGCATTCTGAAGCTGCAAAAGGCGGCGCGGACCAATCCAGCCATGTTCCTGGAACTTGATGGCACCCTGCACCAGAGCATTGCGAAAATCTCCGGAAATCCCATTTTCGAAGCCATGTCGCATGCAATGTTCAACTGGCTGCGTGCATTTCATCTTGATTTGGTGCGTTCTCCCGGTCTCGAAGCGCTGACTCTTCAAGAGCACGGCGACATTGTCGATGCGATCGACAAAGGTGATGGCGACGCTGCGGTGACGGCAATGAAAGAACATTTGATTCGCGCCAATGAGCTTTATCATCAATCAAATCTGCCCGCCGTATCCCCAGAATTTTCAGACGACGATGCCTAGGCTCGTTCGCCTTTGATTTGAGCATCGTACCGAGGTGATTTAGGTCGCTGGCCAGGCGAGGCTGGCAACTTACCAAAGCGCAATCCACCCCGGGCACCGGACGGCGACGCCGGGGTAAAATCATCCGGCCATTTTCCTTTGAATTCAATGCCTTTCCTCGTCTCGCGATCGGCAGCTGTCTGGTCTTTTGTTACCACTGGCAGGACGTCGTAACGCTGCTTGTCTGATGACCCAAAAAGCCTGCAGACGCGTCCGATAGAGTGGACGAGGGCCGACTGCGGGGGCAGCCATCAAATCCCTCACATCAAGGACAAACCTCTCCAAAATCGCCGCGCGAAGAAATTTGCAGCAGCAGGCTATTGACTTTTAAACTGGTATAATGAGTATAACATAATATGTAGGTTTTGGGAGGTCCGATTGGCTGATTACGTCACGGAATTTGCGCCCGCGAGCGTTGGGTTTTTGCGAATATTGCGAGCAAGAACCCGTAGCGCGGCGACTGACGCAGGTTGTGTCCACACTCTTTCGCGAGAAGGGCCAAAAAGCACAAATGCAGTCTCAGACGCGGCATGGTCCCTTGGCGCCACCGGTTCTTGTGAAACAGCGTCATCACCTTCGCCTGGAGCCCGATTGCAACCGGGTGCCGGCGCGCGTGTAACGTTGGGGGCGCACGCATGAACACACCGATGAAACGTGGTGCGCTGATCGGCTGTGGTTTTTTTGCAGAAAATCATCTGCATGCCTGGTCAGGGATGCAAGACGCCGAAATTATTGCTCTTTGTGATATCGATGAGACGCGTCTGGAAGCCACGGCAATCCGCTTTGGTATTGAGAAGCGATACCTCAGTGCGCAAGAGATGATAGCCGATGAATCACTGGACTTTGTCGATATCGCGACAACGGTCGGATCGCATCGTGTTCTGGTGGAAATCTGCGCGCCGCATGTTGCAACGGTGATTTGTCAAAAGCCGTTTGCCGAGACCATTGCTGATGCACAAGCAATGGTCGATCACTGTCTCGCCTTGGGGACAAACCTCATCATTCATGAAAACTTTCGCTGGCAGCGCGCTTTCCAACAGATGAAAGAGATGGTGGATGCCGGAAAGATCGGAACACCGCATTTTGCACGGTTTTCGTTTCGGCACGGCTATGACAATTACGTCAATCAGCCCTATCTGGCCGAAATCGAGCGTTTCGCAATCATGGATGTGGGTCTGCATCTGTTTGACCTGGCGCGGCATTTCATGGGCGACGTGGCTTTGCTCTCTTGCGCGACGCAGAGGCTGAATTGCGCTGTGCGCGGTGAAGATTCCTTCACAGCGCTGCTTCAGCACGACAGTGGCGTTACAAGCATTTGTGATTGTTCTTTTTCTTCCCACTATGCGCCGGAACCTTTCCCGCGCACCGCTGCACTTGTTGAAGGCGATCAGGGCACGCTCGAACTCGACCGTGAATTCGGCATCACCCTGCACCGTGATGGCGTCAGGGAGCTTTCGAATGCTGAACCGGACGTACCGATCTGGGGCCAGAAACCCTGGCACACCACCCAGCAAAGCGTGGTCTCCTTTCAGCAGCATGCCGCCGCGGTGATGCATGGCAAGGCCCAACCGCAGCCATCGGGGGTGGACAATCTTCAAACGCTGAAACTTGCGCTGGCAGCCTATCAATCGGCCGAGCGTGGCGAAACGATCGACATGCGGTCCTGGCGAGAGGACCGGCCATGAGCAATGAGCGGTTTGAAGCTGACTATCTGATTGAAACACCCATTTCGCCACAGAAGGCTGCCGAGGTCATGGCCGGCGAACAGTCGTCGGGGACATTTGTCAAAATTCCAGGAGAGACACCTGAACTGAAACAGCGTTCGGCAGCGCGAATCGAGCGACTGGAGATTATTGAAACAGTGGCGGCGCCGTCGCTCCCCGGTGCAATCGAGATATCTGGCGGCCAGGTCACCCACGCAAGGGTCACGCTGTCATGGCCACTCGCCAATATTGGGCCGGACCTGATAAATCTGATGGCAACCGTTTCGGGCAACCTATTTGAGCTCAGGGAATTCTCGGGTCTCCGTATCCTTGATATCCGGCTGCCGGATGCCTTTGCCGCGGTCTATCCCGGTCCGAAATTCGCCATAGAAGGCACGCGTCGGCTGACCGGGGTTAATCGCGGCCCGCTGATCGGAACCATCGTCAAGCCCAGTGTCGGGTTTGGGTCGCAGGAAACAGCAGCGCTCGTCGGTCTGTTGGCAGAGGCGGGAATAGACTTCATCAAGGATGACGAATTGCAGGCCAATGGTCCCAATTGTCCTTTCGATGAGCGGGTCGAGGCGGTGATGAGAGTCATCAACGATCATGCGGACAAGACCGGCAAGAAGGTGATGTTCGCCTTCAATATTACCGGTGAAACAGATGACATGCGCCGACGCCACGATCTTGTTCTGGCGCGGGGCGGCACCTGCGTAATGGCAAGCCTCAATTCCGTTGGGCTCTCCGCCATGATCGGTTTGGGAAGGCACACCCAGCTGCCGATTCATGGTCATCGCAACGGCTGGGGCTATCTCTCCCGCCACCCGATGCTTGGCTGGTCCTACGTCGCCTGGTCAAAATTCTGGAGATTGGCGGGCTCCGACCACATGCATGTGAACGGATTGAGCAACAAGTTCAGTGAAAGTGACGAGAGCGTCATGCAATCTGCAAGGTCGCTCCTGTCGCCGATCTTCGCGCACAAGCCGTGCATTTCCATGCCGGTTTTTTCATCCGGGCAATCGGCCGTACAACCTCCTGAGACCTATCGCCAGCTTGGCTCAGCCGATCTGATTTATGCGGCAGGCGGCGGCATTATGGCCCATCCTGACGGCCCGGCAGCAGGTGTTCAGGGGCTGCGCGAGGCTTGGGATGCCGCCATCGCCGGCATTGATGCCGACGAACATGCAAAAAATCATCCAGCGCTGGCGCATGCCTTGGAGGCTTACCGCTCATGACCGCTGGTTTGAATGAAAGATTGCCCGACGCTAGGCGCGTCTGCCCGGATCGTGAAAATGTGATCGGGCCTGCTGCCCGCATGAAAGACAGGAGAAAGACATGACCAAGATTGTTTTGCTGGGCGCCGGCGGAAAGATGGGCGTTCGACTGGCAAAAAACCTCGCAGGATCGCGTTTCGATGTTGATCATGTCGAGATTTCCGAGGCTGGTCGCGCGCGATTGAAGAACGAAGTCGGGGTTGATGCAACACAGCTGGATGTTGCCCTGACCGATGCCGACATCATTATTCTGGCTGTTCCCGATCGGCATATTGGCAAGATCGCCAAGACCATAATCGATCAGGTGAAACCCGGATCCGCACTGATTGTTCTGGATGCCGCCGCACCCTATGCGGGCGAGATGCCGGAACGTGCAGATGTCACATATTTTTGCACCCATCCCTGCCACCCGGCGCTATTCGATTTTACGCCAGACGTGGCTGCGCAAATGGATTTTTTCGGCGGCGTTGATGCACCCCAGGCCATTGTATGTGCGTTGATCCAGGGGCCTGAAGAGCATTATGCGCTGTGTGAGGAAGTCGCGAAGATCATTTACAGCCCGGTTGCACGCGCGCATCGCTGCTCTTTGCAAAGTGTTGCCATTTTGGAGCCGGCCCTGTCCGAAACCGTCGGCGCGACGCTGTCTCTTGCGCTGCGTGAAGCAACAGAACGCGCGATTGCCATGGGCGTGCCGCGCGATGCGGCGATGGATTTCATGCTCGGGCATCTCAAGATCGAACTCGGAATTGCCTTCGAGATGTTCCCCGGCGGAAAGTTCTCCGATGGTGCGATACATGCAATTGAAAAAGCCAAGCCTATGATTTTCAAGGAAAATTGGCTCGACAATATTTTCAATCTCGACGCGGTCGAGAAGTCGGTCAAGGAAATCTGCAATCCAGACCAGCCGGTCTGAAACTGCGCCGGAAGATCCGGCAACCAGGGCGTGATGCCCATCAACTATCCAGGGAGGTACGCATGATCACGACGACACAACTGAAACGCAGAACCTTTTTACAAGGAAGTGCTGCGTTTGGCTCCATGGCCGTATTGGGTGCAATGCCCAATGTGGCATCAGCAGAGACCTATGACACGACACTCAATATCATGTCACATCCAGGTCAGATCCTGCCGATCTACACGCACCATACAGACTACCTGAAAGATACCTATGGTATTTCCATGAAGCTGCTGGAGAGCCCTGATCCAACATCCTATCAGGATGCACTCAAGGATCTTCGCTCCGGAGGCGGCAAATACGATCTTGTGATGCATTTTCCTCGCTTCAACGGCGACCTGACATCGTCGGGCTACCTGCGCCCGCTTGATGACCTCATTGAAAAACATGACGCCGCCGCTCTTTTTGACAACATATCTGATGCCTATCGGTCGCTCTATTGCGAATGGGGCGGCAAGACAATTGCAGTGCCGGTCGATGGCGATGTTGCGATGATGTATTTTCGAAAGGATGCCTTCGAGAACGAAGAAGCCAAGACGCGGTATCGCGAGAAATTCGGCAAGGAACTGACGGTTCCGCGCACTTGGGAAGAGTTCCTTCGGGCAGCCGAGATATTCACCGGCTGGGATTGGGCCGGGTCGGGCAAGGCAGGATACGGTTTTCAGACGTCGACCTGGGATCGTCCGTTCATTGAACAGCAATGGGCACCCATGATGGCTTCCGCCGGGGGCAATTGGTTCGATGATGACTGCAATCCCGCCTTCAACGGTGAAGCCGGCGTTCGTGCGGCCAATGACCTGCGGGCATTGCTTGCTTTCGCTCCTCCCGGATCGGCTTCATTGTCCTGGGGGCAGACCATGGAAACCGTGTTCTCCGACGACGTCGCCATGGTGTTGTGGTACATGGATCTCGGACGCCTTGGTTGGGCTGAAAACTCGTGGTTCGCATCGTCCGGCGGCCCTGAGAAGATGGAAAAATTCGGTTATGCCGAATGGCCGGGGTATGACGTCAACGGCACTTACCGGAACTTCAATTCGATGTTCTACGGTCGCGTTGTCGGCGTGTCCAACTTCACGGAAAATCCGGATGCCTGCATGGCAGTCATCAAGACCTTGCTGACACCGGAGCGGCGCGTATTGTCGATGGACGATGCGCAATCGGGTTCGGACATGTACCTCAAGTCTGACTACACCACGGACGCCTTCAAGGTGTTGACGCCGTCACAGGAGTTCCTCGACGCGGCTGACAAGGTCATCAACAATGGCTTCCCTGAGATGATCATGCCGGGAACAGGTGAGTATATGGATGCGCTCCAGGGCGAATTGCATTCCTTCATAAATGGTTCTGGCAGCGCTCAGGATGCATTGAATCGTGCGGCCGACCGTTGGCAACAGATTACCGATCGCTACGGCCGGGACAAGCAGAAGGAAGCCTGGGCCGCGGTGCGCGCCTCCTACAAAAAAGCCGGTCTCAACATCGGCGAATAAAGCCATCGGGTTCGGCCGGGTCGATCCGGCCGAACCTGACACTATGGAGGAAATACATGGCGACGCTCAAATTGAACAATCTGCGTAAGAGCTTTGGTTCCGTCGATATTATCAAAGGTGTCGACCTGGAAATCGAAGACGGCGAATTCATTGTGTTCATTGGTCCGTCCGGATGTGGCAAATCTACACTTTTGCGCATGGTTTCCGGACTTGAAGAGGTGACATCCGGAGACATCTGGCTGGACGGTGAAAGGGTCAATGACCATACGCCCTTTGAGCGCGGCGTTGCGATGGTCTTTCAATCCTATGCGCTTTACCCCCACATGACAGTTGCCCAAAATATGGGTTTCCCATTGAAGATGGCAGATGCCAGCGCAGATGAGATCGAACGCAAGGTCAGGTCAACAGCGGAAATCCTGCAATTGGGACACCTGCTGGATCGGCGGCCCGACCAGCTCTCTGGCGGTCAGAAGCAGCGTGTTGCCATGGGGCGCACAATCGTGCGCGATCCAAAATTGTTTCTGTTTGACGAACCGCTTTCCAATCTTGATGCTGATTTGCGCATTGAGATGCGGGTGGAAATCGAGAAGCTGCACAAACGCCTCGCATCCACCATGATCTACGTGACCCATGATCAGGTTGAAGCCATGACCCTGGCAGACCGCATCGTTGTTCTGAAAGATGGATTGATTGAGCAGATTGGTGCGCCGCTTGATCTGTACGAACGCCCGGCAAACACATTTGTCGCAAGTTTTCTGGGTGCACCCAAAATCAATTTTCTCGATGCGACACTGCTTGATAGTGACGTAAATTCATCAAAACTCGCGCTTTCGGACGGAAGTCAGATCGCTCTCCCAATCGCCGTTGATCCATCCTCCCAAGGGCAATCAATGAAGATCGGTATTCGTCCAGAAGATCTGGTGCTGGGAGAGGGGGATTTCACCGTTCCTTTCCAAATGGAACTGCATGAACGGCTTGGCCCCACGTCGTATCTTCATGGTCTGTGTGCTGGAAATCCCATCATTGCAGAGCACCGACGCCGCGGCAATGTAGACCCTGAAGAAGCCCGCAGCCTTGGTGTTGATGCCGCGCAGGTGCATCTCTTCGATGACGCAGGCGTTTCAGTCAAGATGACGTTGGGTGCCGCATGACCAGAAATCCTCAAACCGCGAATGCTGTTACCAGAGCTGTGCCTCGATCCCGACGGGCACTACGCAACCGTATCCGCAAAGCCGTGCCCTGGGCCGTGATTTCCGCCTTTTTGATCTTTGCGCTCTTCCCGGTCTATTGGATCATTCTGATCGCCTTTCGTCCGCGGGATGATATTTTTCAGTTTCCTGCGGCACTCATGCCTTCAAATCTAAGCCTCGATAACATTCGTTATGTCTGGTTTGGAACGCAAACCAACGATCCGGTCATCGGGTTTCTTGGCACAAGCCTCGTCATATCCGTGACGGCGAGTGTGATTGCATTGGCTTTTGGTGTCTGCTGCGCCTATGCGCTGGGCCGTTTTCGCATCGGCGGAAAATTCCTGTCCATGTGGATTCTCTCGCAGCGTTTTTTGCCACCCATTGCCCTGGTGGTTCCGCTGTATCTGATGTTCAGGCAACTGGGATTGCTCGACACCTATACGGGGCTGATTATCCTCTATGCAACCTTCACCATACCGATCGTGGTCTGGTTGATGCTGGGCTACGTCGAAAGTGCACCGCCCGAGTTGGAAGAAGCTGCCTATGTGGACGGTGCCGGCTATTGGACCGCCTTCGTGCGTGTTGCCCTGCCAGTGCTCAAACCAGGCCTGTCGGTGGCAGCTGTCTTCACCTTCATTTTCATCTGGAATGAATATGTGCTGGCCTACCAGCTGGCGGGCGACGATGTGGCGACAATCACGGTCTACTTGCCGCGGTTGCGCAGCGCCATCGCCGAACTTTACGGGGAGATCGCCGCCGCATCACTTCTGTCGGTTCTTCCGGCAATCCTGTTTGCCGGTGTGATGCAGCGCTTTCTTGTCCGGGGCCTTGCCTTCGGCGGTTTGAAATAGGAGCACGTCATGCGTGGAGAAAAACGATTTGCCTGGGCCATGGCTGCTCCCTCGATCATCGCACTGGTTGCGCTTGGTATTGTGCCGCTTGTCTGGATGCTGTGGACCGCTTTCCAGGCGTTTTCGCCCAACCCAACCTTGCCGCCGCAATTTGTCGGTCTGGACAATTTTGACAGCCTGGTGAGCGACCCGCAGTTTCTGGGGTCGCTGAAGATCACCGCCATGGTCCTTGTTGCAGCGCTCTTCCTGCAACTCGTCTTCGGTTTTGCACTGGCGCTGGCACTCTATTCGATCGAGACCGGCAGGGCACTGGTTGTCAGCCTGCTGCTTATTCCCACGGCAATTGCCCCGATTGTCGCCGGTATCGTCTGGTGGATGCTGTTTAACGCGCGGTTTGGCGCCATCAATTCGATTCTGCTTCAATGGTTTGGCGTCGATCCAATCAATTGGACAATTGAGATGCCAACCGCTTTGATCGCTATCGTCATTGCCGTGGTCTGGCAATGGACACCCTTTGTCGCCATCATTCTTTTGGGTGGACTGACCACCATTCCGCGCGATGTGCTGGATGCGGCGCGCATCGATGGCGCACCCGCACGGCGTGTCTTGCGCTACATCATCTTGCCGATGATGCGTCCGTTTTTTCTGGTCGTTGGACTTTTGATGATCATCGAAATTGTCCGGCTCTACGAATTGCCATTTTTCATTACACAGGGAGGACCGGGCAATGAAACCGTTGTGGCCGGAGTCTATCTGTTCAAGCTGGCATTCAGTTTTTTCGATCTTGGACGGGCATCGATGATGTCGGTCTTCCTGGTTATCTCACTATCGGTCGTGGCAGCGCTCTACATGAGGCTGGTAGCCGACAGAAAGGCTTCGGTATGATCCGTCACGTCGCTATCTTCCGTTTCAGCAACGAAATGCCCGAGAAAATCCTGGATGCTCTGCTGCAGCGTTTCTGTAACCTCAAAGGCACTGTTGCGGGGCTGCTATCGGTTCACGTTGGCACGAATTGCAGCCCTGAGGCGCTGGACAAGGGCTTTCGCCACGGGATTATCATGGATTTTGAAAGTATCGGGGATCTGAAACAATATCTCTCACACCCGCTGCATGTGCCGATCGCAGAGGACCTCATCAAATGTCTGGCAACAGGCCTGGCTGATGACATAGTGGTCTTCGATCTGGAGATCGGATAAATTGCTCAAGAGTCAGGCTTGTGAAAGGTTCTAGGCCTTGTCGCGTAGACGTGTCGAGGAAAGCGAATAGGGCCGACTGGACCGCCTGGCGGCCGTCAAGTGACCCCTATAGGTAAAAACAACTAAAACCCCGGCCCAAGAAACCACAGGCCAGCGAAAATGAAGGCTGCAAGAAATACGGTTTCCGAGACCAGCAGCCCGATGGCAGGCAGGCCCACTTTCAAGGTTTCACGCAGCGACGTTTTCATCCCGACGCCTGCAATGGCAGTCAAAAGAGCCCATCTGGACACAGTCGCCGCCATTTCGCTGATTTCGTCTGGAACAAGGCCGAAAGATTTGGCGGTTGCAAAGACGATGAATACAGCGACAAAGGCCGGCAGCAGAGGTGGCCGTTTGGAAAGATCATCAGAAGAACGCCCCGTCGCGCGAACCACGATCGATGCGACCAAGACAATCGGCGCCAGCATGGCGACCCTGAGCAGTTTCACGAAAGTTGCGACTTCGCCAGCCTCGTCGGAAATTGAAAAGCCCGCGCCGACCACCTGAGCGACGTCGTGGATCGTCGCTCCGATAAAGATGCCTGCGGAATGATTATCCATCCCGATATCCGATATGCCGATCGGGTAGAGGATCATTGCAAGGGTCGAAAGCAGGGTTACGCCTACAACCGTGAACACAAGTCGCTGTTCGGATTTGTCATCCTTGGGCAGGATGGCAGCAATCGCCATTGCCGCCGATGCCCCGCAGATCGCCACGGCACCTGCCGACAAAAAAGAGAACCGACGGCGAAATCCAAAGAACCGTCCTACAAGCATGCCAAAGGCGATGGTGAGGATGACCCCGCCGATGACCATGCCGACAATCGGCCAGCCCAGCTCCTGGGTCATGCCAAGACTGATCCGCAGTCCCAGCAGGGCAACCCCGAAACGCAAGACCGTACGGGCCGAAAAGGCGATGCCTTCGACGCAACGGCCTTCTTCCGACAGAAAGTTCAATGCTATGCCAAACAGCAAGGCCATGAGCATTGCCGGTGCGCCGTAGTGTTCGGCTATGAATTGTCCGGCCAGAGCGATAAGGGCAGCGACAAGAAAGCCGGGAAATATTGCGTGAAGCTTTGATTGCAATTGTTGCATTTTGTTCCTTTCCGGCGTGCGGCGATCATGTCACCAGCATCGCGCGGATGTCTGTCAGATAGTGTGCGGGCACCAGCAGCCCATTCTTGTGCGCGTCGTCGCGTGCCTTCAGGCGCCGCTCGCCTGGCAGGCGTGTGCCCTCCAGAGCGCTGATATGCGCAAGCAGGCTTTCAAGACGCATCAGGAAGCCGTCGCGCCGTCTGGATGGATCAATGGCAATAAGCAGCTGACCGACAGCTGGCGGTGGCCCGTCTGCGGTAAAGAAGGAGCTGGCCTCGTGGCTGAACTGGCTTCCGGTAAGGGCGGCTGCCAATATCTCAACCATCAGTGCAAGTGATGTGCCTTTGGCATCGCCAATGGGCAACATTGTTCCCTCCAGTGCCGCCTGAGGGTCCGTTGTCGGCTGACCGGAGGCATCAAGCGCCCAATCCGGGGGAATGGAGGTGCCGGATTTCCTGGCATGCATGACTTTTCCGCGTGCGACCCTTGAGAGCGAAAGGTCGATCACCAGAGCAGGGGCATCCTGCCGTGGAGCGGCAAAGGCGATCGGATTTGTACCAAAAACCGGCACGTTTGATCCCCAGGGTGCAATGGCCTTTGGCCCGTTGACCATCATCAGTCCGATCATGCCGGCATCGGCCACTTTCTCGACATGATAGGCAAGGGACCCGCAATGGTGGGAATTGAAAACCGACATCAGGGCCATGCCATGCTGCCCGGCGGTTTGAATACCCTGCGCAATGGATTCATCAAGAGCGGGATAGGCAAGTCCGTAGTCGGCGTTGGTCCTGACGGCCGTGTCATTTTCTTTCGCGCTCGAGATCCGGGCATTCCGGTTGATCTTGCCGCTGCGGATCTGCGCAATATAGTCACCCGCCCGGGAAAATCCGTGTCCCGATTGCCCTTCGGCCTCGGCGGCAACCAGTGCACTTGAAACCGAGCGTGCAGCCGTCTCACTGATTCCACTTGTCAGAAAGGCCCGGTAGAGCAGCAGTTCGCATTCAGCGATGCTGATACGTTCAACATTTTCCATGACGTTCCATTGTTCGGAGAGGGTGGCCACCTTGAAGATGGCCACCATGAAGGAAAATCAGGCGCTTCGATAGTACTTGGTCATCGAAAATTCACGGTGACCCAGAGCTTCGGCGGCTGTGTTGCGACCGTTCGCCGTGCGGCATATCATTTCGATCAGTTCGTCGCCGGCCTGATCAATCGTCATGTCACGACGCAGAATGCCCGAAACGTCCACATCAACGTGTTCGCTCATGGTGCGCACTGTCCGCGGGTTCGCCGTGATCTTGATCACAGGCACAATCGGATTGCCGATCACGTTGCCCTGACCCGTCGGGAAGGTGTGCAGAACGTAACCACCGGCGGCCATCAATGTCACACATTCAGCCGCAGCCGAAGACGAGTCCATGAAGTAAAGACCCTTGCCCGATTGCGGTGCTTCTGCCGGCTCCAGAATATCGATGTACTGTGAGGTGCGGCCGATCTTTTCCAGATTGCCGAGCGCCTTTTCCTCAATCGTCGTCAAGCCGCCTTCGATATTGCCTTTGGTTGGCTGGCTATCGGAAAGGTCGTCTGTCTGATTCGCAAAGATCACCTCTTCCGAATAGGCCTTCCACATCTTGTACCAGCGCTCGCCAACCTCTTCGTTGATTGCCCGCTTTTTGCAGATATGTTCCGCACCGGTAATTTCCGATGTTTCGCCAAAGCAGCCATAGATGCCGTGCGGCAACAGCTTGTCGTACATATTGCCGACGGTCGGGCAGGACCCCAGACCTGTTGTCGTGTCGGATTCACCGCATTTGGTCGAGATCCACAGATCGCTGATCGAACATTCCTCACGCTGCAATTCAGATGCATAATGCACCATGTCCTTTGCCGCGCGCGATGCGTTCATGATGGTTTTCAGATCGCCGTTTTGCTCGATCGAGAAGCCCTCAACAGGCTTTCCGGTCGCCGCAATGCCGTCGACGACCTTTTGCGTCCAGCCCGGTTCGATGCCGATGACGACAACAGCTGCCACATTGGGGTTGCACCCGGTGCCGATGATGGTGCGAAAGTGCACGTCAAGGTCGATGCCAAACTGCAAACGACCATAGGCGTGCGGAATCGCCAGGGTGCCCTTGATGTTGTTTGCAACAGCTTCACAGGCTGCGTTCGAAATATCATCCAGTGGCAGGATCAACACGTGGTTGCGTACACCAACACGTCCGTTGTCGCGTCTGTAGCCCTGGATCGTCACTTTTGAGAGGTCTGTCATGGTCGTTATCCTTACCAGCGCTTGGTTTTGCAATTTTGCGTGTGCAGGTGATGGCCTTTTTTGACATCGGCAGTCATGATGCCGATGTCTTCGCCGTATTTGAATACGGTGTCGCCCTTGGCCAGGTCCTTCAGCGCGATCTTGTGGCCGATGGGGACAGCCTCGAGCGCGGTCAGCCGAAAGGTCGAATTGTCGTGTGTGACACACACAAGCATATCTGTGTTGGCTTCCAGCCCTTCGACAACAACAACACCAACGCTGTCGCCTTGTTCATGCACCAACAGATGCGGGATTTCAGACATTCAAGTCTCCATTTCCAGGTTAGGTTTGAGAATAATTTTCGGGGAGGCCGTCCTGCCGGCACGTATGTCGGCAAAAGCAGCCAATCCGTCAGACAGCGGGCGGCTTTCTGTCCAATCGAGGGCGCCCAGACGCCCGTCAAAGATCGCTTGTGCTGTCTGGCGAAAATCTTCGGCAGTATAGGTATAGGTGCCGATAAAGGTAATTTCCTGCAGTGTCATTCGGCGTATATCAAGGCCGCCTTCGCTCTGGCCCAGACCGATATGTGCGATGACTCCGCCGGGCCGCGCGCGGGCGGAGGCTGTGGCCCGCGTCTCGGCATAGCCCACACCGTCAATGACGATGTCGAAAAACGTATCTTCGCCGATCGCTGCGGCCTCGCGCGCATCCTGACCGCAATTGTGTTTGAGAAAATCCCGGCGCAGGCTGTTCGGCTCGACAATGATGACATCCGTGATGCCTTGCGCGGCAAGACTGAGCGCGGCGCCAAGACCGATCGCACCGCCGCCCAGAACAAGGGCGCGCATGGGCGTGTCCTGTTCAACCAGGATGCGACGGGCCTCCCGCACGGCATGCCAGCCACAGGCGATGGGTTCCGCCAGCGCAGCCTTTGCAAGTGTCACATGATCGGGAACTGTTACAAGATTGCTTTGCGGAATGGCTAGAAGTTCGGCAAAGCCGCCCTGCCGTGGCTCCATCGAGATGATCTGCCGGTCTGGGCAAATGTTGTCGCGCCCCGATTTGCAGGCCGCACAGGTTCCACAGGTCACCAAAGGGTTGACCGTGACCCGTTCACCGGCGCGTTGGCCGCCTTGCACGATGCCCGCCGCTTCATGACCAAGTATCAGTGGTGCGGGGCGGCGTTCGTCATGGCCGAGAAATGCATGCATGTCAGAGCCGCAGATGCCAATGCTTTCAACCCGGACAATCACCTCGCCGTCGCGCGCAACGGGGTCGGGAACATTTGTATATTCGAGCGTCTCTGGCCCGCTGTAAACAAGTGCCTTCATTTGGATGTGAACCCTCCGTCGATCATGATCGTCTGACCGGTGACATAGGCTGAAGCGTCGGAACACAGAAACAGTATCGGTCCGTCGATATCCTGCGGTTCGCCGTTGCGCCCGATGCAGGTTTGCGCAGCGTTGCGCGCGGCCCGCTCCGGGTTTGAAAAGACAGCTGCTGTCAGTTCTGTTCGGAAAAACCCTGGTCCGATGGCGTTGATATTGATGCCATGGGCCGACCAGGCCTCCGCCATGGCACGGGTCAGTTGGGAGATGCCGGCCTTTGACGCGCCATAGGACAAGCCGCCGGGAAAGGCCCGGGTGGATTGCAGCGATGCAAAATTGACGATCCGGCCCCAACCCTTGGTTTTCATTGGCGCGACAAGATCTTGGCTCAGAAAGAATGGCGCTGCGAGGTTGAGGTCAAGTGTCAGATCCCAGCTTTCCGGCGTCACGTCATCGGCAGTCTGCCGTGTGTTGATCCCGGCGGCATGCACCAGAATGTCCGGCGACCCGAAGGGGTCGACAATCTTTTGTGCCAGATCCGCAAGCCCGGCCCGGTCCGCCAGATCATGGACAATGGAATAGGTCTCGCCAGATGACTCAGCTTCCCATTCAGCAAGCTGGTCAGCGCGGCGCGCCACACCCACGACCTGCGCACCGGCTGCCGCCAGAACCAGGGCAGCACGTCGCCCCAGCCCCGAACTGGCACCCGTCACACAGGCGATTTTGCCCGTTAAGTCAAAAAGTTCTGTCAGGGGCAATAGATTACTCATCTGCGGTCAGGTCAAACACTTGGTCGGGGAAATATTTTGCCAGTCGGATGTCCGCTGTTCGCGCATGGCCTTCCATGCCTTCAAGCCGGGCGATCCTCGCCGTTGCCTCGGCGATGGATTTCGACCCTTCACGCGTTGCCCGCTGCCAGGTCACGATTTTCATATATTTGTGGACGGACAGGCCACCTGTGTATTTCGCTGCGCCCGATGTGGGCAGGACATGGTTGGTGCCGGATGCCTTGTCACCATAGGCAACAGTTGTTTCCTCGCCCAGAAACAGCGAGCCGTAACAGGCCAGACGGTTCAACCACCAATCCAGATCCTGCGCCTGAACGGTCAGGTGTTCGGGAGCATATTCATCGGATGTCGCGGCCATTTCCTCGCGGTCGGCACATACAATGACCTCTGCATAATCCCGCCAGGCGGCAGTGGCGTTTTCGCGGTTCACCTCCGGCAGGCTGTCGATCAGAACCGGCACCAGTTTCATAACCTCTTGCGCCAGCGGACGATCATCCGTCACCAGCCAGACGGGAGAATTGTAGCCATGTTCTGCCTGGCCGACGAGATCAGCGGCAACCACCATGGCATCAGCAGAGCCATCGGCAAGAATCAGGCTGTCGGTTGGTCCGGCGATCATGTCGATGCCAACGCGTCCGAACAGAATGCGCTTGGCTTCGGCAACAAACTGGTTGCCGGGGCCAACCAGAATATTGGCTTCCGGCAGACCGAACAGGCCATAGGTCATTGCCGCAATAGCCTGCACACCACCCATCGCAAGAATGGTATCAGCGCCTGATATATGAGCCGCGTAGACAATCGCCGGTGCAATCCCGACACCGGGGCGCGGTGGTGAACAGGCAACAATGTTCTCGCAGCCTGCAACCTTGGCGGTGGTCACGGTCATGATGGCGCTGGCGATATGGCTGTAGCGCCCGCCCGGCACATAACAACCAGCCGATTTTACCGGGATGGTTTTTTGTCCGGCAATCAGGCCCGGCACAATCTCGATCTCGATGTCTTTCAGCGTCGCCTTCTGGGCTTCCGCAAACTTTTTGACGTTGGCATGGCTGAATTCGATATCGCGTTTCAGCTTTTCCGGAACCTGCGCGACTGCGGCCTTGATGTCACTTTCAGACAACACGATACTGCCTTCGTATTTGTCGAATTTGGCCGCATATTCCAGCGCTTTCGCGTCCCCGCCAGCTTCAATATCCTTCAGAATCGTCTTGACGATTTCCTGCACGTCAGAAGCGTCGCTGGCTGAAGTCAGTCTTGCCTTTTTTAGGTATTCTCGGGTCATCTATCGTGTCCTATTTGTAGATGTCTGGAAGAAGAACTGTGGAAACCAATGGCACGTAGGCGATCAGCAGGACCACAATGAGCATGAAGAAAACAAAGGGCACCGCGCGGGCCGCAATCTTGAGTATGGACTCGCCTGTTATCCCGGAAACCACGAAGAGGTTCAGTCCCAGCGGTGGTGTGATGAAACCGACCCCAAGCGAGGTAATCATCATGATGCAGAACTGGATTTCGTTCATGCCGATGTTGTCAGCCAGCGGTTTGAGGATCGGCGCCAGGATCACGATATTCGGCGTTGTTTCCATGACGCAGCCGGCGGCAATCAGGATGCCGACCATCATCAACAACAGCACATAATAGTTTTCAGTCAGCGAGGTGACGGCATAGACGAAACCCTGCGGAACACCCATGACCGCCAGTGCTTCGGCCAGCGGCAGTGAAAAGGCGATGATCGGCAGGATCACGCCGTTGACTTTTGCCGAGCTGACCAGCATCGACGGGAAATCCGACAGTTTGAGCGTGCCCAGAATGAATCCGAGAATGATGGTCACGATAACGGCCGTCGCACCCGCTTCGGTTGGCGTAAGACGACCGGAAAAGATGCCATAGAAGATGATGCCGGGGACAAGGAAGGCGTACCAGCCGGATTTGATGGCCGTTACAAGCTGCCCTGACCATTCACCAAATGTCATCAGGCCGCCACCTTCATAGGCGTGTTTGCGGTTGACGATGATATTGGTAACAAGGATGGACACCAAAATCAGAATGCCGGGTATCAATGCAGCCTGAAACAAGGTCGAAGCTGATATGCCCAACACGAGACCGATGATGATATAGGCAATCGACGGCGGAATAAGAATGCCCGTACAGGCACCCGCAGCCACCAGGGCACAGGCGTAGGGGCGGGGGTATCCGCTTTCCACCAGCCGGTTGATTGTCATGCGCCCGACAGCAGCAGCCCCTGCAGCGTCCGATCCGGAAATGGCGGAAAACATGCCGCAAACAAGCACCGTCGCTGAACCGAACCCGCCGCGCGCCCAACAGGTCAGCGCCTCGGCGACGTCGAGGAATTTGCGCGACAGGCCGGTGCGAACCAGCGCGTCTCCCGTCAGGATAAAGAGAGGCACAGCAGTCAGGGCAAAAGCGTCGATCCCGGAAAAAAGAGATTCACCCATCAATGACATGGGCAAGACGCCGGAGAAATACAGCATGCCAATGGCGCAGCTGCCGATGGCCGCCCAGACCGGCACGCCGAGCGTGCACAGAAGGACGAAGATCAGGACCGGGCCGTAGAAGGACCAACCAAGTTCGACTGTTTGTTCTTGTAAGGTGTTCCAGAGCATTGTTCAGCCTCACTCAAACAGGGTGTTTCCTTCGAAGACCGGACGACCATTTATCAGGTCGCGAAAGTCACGAAGAAAAGATTGAACGAGACGAAATGCGATCAGGCCAAAACCGATTGGCACAGCGGCCAGAGCCCAGACTTTTGAGATGCGCAATCCGTCGGTGACGGAACCGAATTTCCAACTGACGTGTACAGTTTCCAATGCGTAGTAGAGTGCAACCAATGCAACGAAGAACATCACGAGGTCACCGAAGATATAAAGCAGCGCCTTGCCCCGCTGGCCGACATAGTAAAACAGCACGTCAATGCGAATATGCGCGCGTTCCTTGACTGCCGAAGCAGCCCCGATCCAGGCGAGATAGATGAATGCGTAGCGCACAACCTCTTCACCCCAGATCGATGAATAGGAAAATACTTCGCGTCTGATCACTTCGACAGCCATGGTGAGGACGAGCATTGTGTAGAAAACCAACAGCGCCCATTTCTCCAGATTCTTGTCAATTTCACGCAACATACGCGCCTCCCTGCGGTGTGTTGGGCTACCCGAATGGCAAAACCATCCGGGTAGCTTGATGAATATTTTGGGTATCAGGCGTCGTGTACGTAGTAGCGGCTTTGTGTGTTCGCGCCTTCTTCGAGTTTGGCGAAGTTGTCCATCGATCCGGCCAGTTCAACTTTGAACTTGTCCCACTCGCTGCGCTGGTAGCCGCCGGCATTTTTCCATTCAGCAAGCTGGTCCTGCGTCAGGCTGTGGAATTCAACGCCTGATTTGGACAGTTCCGACATCGCATAGGCACGTGCTGCCGGAACCTTCGCAAGGTTTTGCTGCGATGTAACTTCGGATGCAAATTCAATGCCTTCCTGCACGTCAGCAGGCAGTGAATTGAACCATTCGAGATTGCAGGAATAGACCTGGCTGTCGGGTACGGCCTGGGTAAATGTCACATGACTCAGAATGTCCTTGAAGCCAAAGACATAAAGCGCACCGACGGATGGATCCAGGGCATCGGCAACGCCCTGTTTGATCGCTGAAGGTGTTTCACCCCAGGCGACCGGCGTCGGATTGGCGCCAACCATGCGGTAATACTGCTGCAACATTGCGCTGCCTGGAACACGGAACTTGATGCCGTCCAGATCGCCTGGCGACAGAACTGCGCCTGCACCACCTTTGCGAATGGCCACAACGCGCGGGTCGATCACAACATAGAACAGCGGTTTGAAACCACGTTCGGCGATCTTCGGGTTTACTTCGGCTTTCCATGCATCGGAGTTTACAAGGTTGGTGAAACGCTGATTGGAACCGCAGAAGTAGGGCAGGTTGATCAGGTCCGTTGCAGGTGCAAAGGGCGCAAAGTTCGAAACGGAGTGTTGAGCCGCCTGAATTGTTCCGCCCTGGACCTTTTGCACAAGGCTGCCACCGGCACCCAACTGACCACCTGGAGCAAGCTTGACGTAGACCTTGCCATTCGTCGCGTTCTGGATGTTTTCTTTCAGGTCCAGCTGCATGATCGGGTAGCTGCGTGATGCGCCAAGCACATAAGCGGTCGCAATCGTCATGATATGGTCCGCGGCAGCTTCGCGCTCTTTTTCCTCTGATGCTGTCTGGGCAACAGATTCGGACGACCACAGCGTTCCGGCAACACCTGCAACCATTGCAGCAGTGAATGCACCTGCGCTGGTCAGCTTCATGAAGTTGCGGCGTGCCGCAGACTGCAATTCATTTGTTGGATTTGACATAGATTTCCTCCCAAAAATCGAAGCACAATTGCTTCATCTATTCCGTTTGCTTTCGGTGTCTTCAGCCGCCCGTTTCAGGATCGCAGCCACAAAGAATACCGAGGTTGCAAACAGCAACAGCATTTCCCCAACATCCCCGACGAGCGGAGAATTGGAGCTTGAACCCAAGACAACATTGCCAATGAATGCTGCAAAAAACACACCTGAAATGGACAACAACATGGTTTCTCCTGTCGATGATCTGATGCCGGTTCAAGCAATTTGTAAGCTGTTACATTTTGAAATGCAAGCTGTTACATTCACAATATGTAACAGCTTGCATTCGCTGATGTGGCTGCTGTCACCAAAAGAGCTTTCACTCAGGCGGATCGAAGGATACATATTGATAAGCGGCAAAACAGCGATTTTACGGGGGCAGAAGATGCCGGAACACAGCGGCACAAATTTTCCGACGATGGTCGATGTCGCGCGGCTGGCGGGTGTGTCGACGGCAACCGTTTCGCGCTACCTCAGTTCACCCGAGGCCGTAAAAACAAAGACCCGTGAGAAAGTTGCCCTGGCAATCGACAGCCTTGGCTACACGCCAAATTTTGGCGCACGGGCCATGGCTGCGAAACGCACCCAGACGATTGGAGCGATTATTCCAACAATGGAAAATGCCATTTTTGCCAGGGGCATTCAGGCATTCCAGGAGGAACTGATCAGGCATGGCTATACGCTGCTTGTCGCAAGCTCATCCTATCGGCAGGATATTGAAGAGGAACAAATCCGGATGCTCGTGGCCCGTGGGGCGGATGCATTGTTGCTCATCGGCTATGATCGCAGCCAGAAAACCTATCAGTTTCTGAAGGAGCGCGGCGTTCCGATCCTTGTGGCCTGGGTCTATCAACAGGATACGCCGCAATTGTCCATCGGCTTTGACAACCGTGAAGCCATGGCCGGTTTGACCCGGGAGGTCCTGCGTCTGGGGCATACAAGAATAGGGTGTATTTCAGCCTTTACCGATAACAACGACCGCGCAAGAGAGCGTGTCGTCGGAATTTCGGACGCCCTCAAGGAGTTCGGGCTGCTGCCGGAAAATCTGACGGTCGTCGAAACAACCTATTCAGTCGAATCCGGCGAAATAGCTCTCGAACAGCTCATGTCAAAATCTGAAAAACCCACAGTGATCATGTGCGGCAATGACGTGCTTGCTGTCGGTGCGTTGCGCAAGGCCAAGGCGATGGGGTTTTCCGTTCCGCGTGAACTCTCGATAACAGGCTTTGACGATATCGAGCTTGCGACTCTGACCGAACCGCAGATCACAACGGTGCACGTGCCGCATCGCAAGATGGGCCGGCTAGCTGCGCGCATGATTGTTGATCGCTTGCAAGGCAAGCCACGAAGACCCAGCCTCAAACTGAAAACCGATATCCGCATGCGCGGAACGCTGGCGCAGGCCCAGAAAATGTCGTCCACGATCGGGTCCCGCTGAACGGGCAAATCCCTTGCGACATTCTGCGTTAAATTGGAGTGTATGGGGTCTCGGCGATACCAACAAACGTGTAGGTCAGACGCCGTTTGGCCGCATCATTCGTCACCCACAACGCGCACAATCATGCCATTGAGCTCTTCTGTCACCGTGACCTGACATCCAAGCCGGGAGTTCGGCTTTCTGCTGTCTGAGAAGTCCAGCATGTCCTCCTCGTCGTCGACGGGGGCACCGACAATCTTGAAATGAGGCTCTTCAATATGGATGTGGCAGGTGGCGCAGGAGCACTGGCCTCCGCATTCCGCGGCAATGCCCTGAATATTGTTGCGCACCGCGACTTCCATCACCGACAGTCCGAGGGTGGATTCCACGATTTTTTGCGTCGCGTCCGGTTCGATAAAGGTGATCGTCACCATTTTGCTTCTCCAAATTCAAATTGCCATTCGACCGCGGCTCAGGCCGTGCGGATCCAGGCAGTCTTTCGTTTCTGATATTTCTCGATTGCCGCAAATGAGCGATCAAAGCCGTTGCCCGATTGCTTGTGTCCCACCAGGGGGGCGGTGATATCCGCGCCGCCATAACAATTGACGTGGACCACACCGGCCTGAAGCCGCTCGACCATGCGATGCGCACGGGAAAGATTCTGGGTCCAGACCCCTGAAGCAAGCCCATAGGTCGTGCTGTTTGCCAGCCTGACGGCTTCTTCCTCATCGTGGAAGCGCTGCACCGACAGGATCGGCCCGAAGACCTCTTCCTGCACGATTGGGCTGTTTTCGCTGCTTGCCTCGATAACGGTCGGGCGGAAGTAAAAACCCTCTGCCGAGATGGGGTCGCCACCGGCCAGCACTTTGTCACCGGCCTGCCTGGCACGCTCCACGAAGGCGCTGTTCTTTTCCAATTGTGCTGCAGTGCCAATCGCACCAGCCTGACTGCCAAGGCTGAGGGGATCGCCGACGATGGTCTGATCCGCCGCCGCGCAAATATGGGAAAGGAAATCGTCGTAAATTGCGTCCTGCACCAGCAGCCTGCTTGCGGCAACGCAAACCTGCCCGGAATTGGCAAAGATCGCGCGGGCGGACTGGCGCGCCACGGCGGCCAGGTCGCCGCAATCGGCGAAAACCACATTCGGCGATTTGCCGCCCAATTCCAGATGCACAGGCTTGAAATTGGAATCGGCGGCGTAGTGCAGCAGTTGACGGCCCACAGCGCCGGAGCCGGTAAAGGTGAGAACATCGACGTCATTGCTCAAGGCGATTATCCGTCCGGCAGAGCCGCGCCCGGTGACCACGTTAAACACCCCATCGGGAACGCCCGCCTCGCTGGCCAGTTCGGCGAGCTTCAGCAATGTGAGGGAGGCCGCCTCGGATGGCTTGAGCACCACGGAATTCCCGGCAGCCAGCGCCGGGGCACTTTTCCAGGCCCCGATCATCATGGGGAAATTCCAAGGAACGATGGCACCGACCACCCCGGCAGCTTCGCGATGGATCAGACTGAGGATCCCGGGTGCGGTGGGCGTGATATCTCCGTTCATCTTGTCGAGCGCTTCGGCGTAGAAGCGGAACGTTGTCGCCGCGCTGCCGGGTTCTGCGCCGATGGCCATGGAGATTTCAGTGCCATTGTCACGTACACCCAGCACCGCAAGTTCCAGAGCGTCTCTTTCAATCAGTGCGGCAAGACGGAACAGAGTGGCCTTGCGTTGCGCCGGGGCCATGCGTGACCAAACACCGGCCTCGAAGCTGCGCCGCGCTGCGGCGATGGCGGTTTCGACATCGGCCTCGCTGCTGTCGATGAGCGTTGCGATTGGTGCGCCCGTACCGGGGCTTGTAACGTCGATACGGTCGCCACCGGCGCTGGATCGCCAGTCACCATCGATAAAGTTTTTCATGTCGCCGAGCGGCCGGTCGCGCAGGGCATCGATACGGGTCTGGTCCAGAGCCATCGTGATTGTCTCGCTTATTTCGCAAAGAGGTTGTCGTAGTTGACGTCGCTGCCGCCGCCCATCGGTCGCAGGCGCAGGAAAGGCCAGGGGCTGGCCAATTTGCCAACGGGCACTTCCACCAGGACCGGTCCATCCGTTTGCACGCTTTGGCTGAGAGCAGCTTCAAGTTCGGCCGGTGAGGTCGCACGGGTGAAATCGATGCCGAAGGCGCTTGCCAGCTGTGCGAAATCCGGGTTGCTGAGTTCGGTGATGTAGTTGCGCCCGAAGGTCGATGACTGGATCGAACGCACATTGCCATAGTGGCCATCATTGAAGACCACCAGTGTCACCGGAAGATTGTAGCGCCTTGCTGTTGCCAATTCCTGCATCGACCAGCCAAATCCGCCATCGCCGGTGATTGAAAAGACCCGGCGTCCGGCCCCGCCCACGGCAGCGCCCAGCGCGGTGGGAAAACTGTAGCCCAGCGTTCCCTGATAACCGGGGCCGATAATCGTACGCGGTTGGCGGCACTCGAAGGCAATCCGGGCAAAATAACCCACCTGTGTCAATTCGTTGACGAAAATGCCGTCATCGGGCAGTGCATCGCGCAGCGCTTTGACATAGTGCCACAATGTGCCGGTTGCCTCGATTTGATCCTGTGCCCAGCGTTTGATGCGTGTCGCAGTTGCTGCATCGAGAACCGTGCGCGGTGACACGGCTTCTGCCAGCGCGCGCGCGCCGATGGCCGCATCGGCCTCGATTTCCACCGCCGCCTTGCGCGGGCTGGTCATGTCCGTGGGGTCGATATTGAGGTAGATGTAGGTCTTGCTGTCCTGCGGCCAGCTGGGCTCCGGTGTCATGATGTCCATGAAACGCGAACCGATGACGAGAACGACATCGGCGCGTGAAAAAAGCGGCCGACCGGCAAGCGACGTAAAGGAAAGGGGAGCACTATCGGGTATGGCGCCGCGCCCGTTGTCGCTGGCAATGACGGCCGCACCCATGCGTTCGGCAAGGGCCAGGATGTCAGCGCCCGCGTCCATCGCGCCGCCACCAATATAGATCACCGGAAATTCAGCGCCGTCGAGCAGCTTTGCAGCCGTCTCGATGGCCTGGGGATCGATGTTTGTGCCCGGTGCGTCTGATGCTTCGGCGGCAGGTGCATTTGGTGCTGAGCGCGCCATCAGCATGTCGAAGGGAACTTCCACAGTTGCCGGTCTGCGCCGCCCCTCCATCGCGCTGTTGAACGCATTGGAGACAGCGCCGGGAATGCGCCCGGCATCCATGACCAACTCATGGGATTTTGACAATCCCCGCAAGACGCCACTCTGATCGGGAATTTCGTGAAGGTTGCCGTATCCCTTGCCGATTGCCTGCGAGTGGATCTGACCGACAAGAAAGACCACCGGCGAATTGCAGGCGTATGCGGTGCTCAGGCCGGCGGTGGCATTCAGCATGCCTGGACCAGGCACCACCATACCGACACCCGGTCGCCCGGTAACCCGCGCGTAGCCATCGGCCATATAGCTTACGGATTGCTCATGGCGTGGCACGAAGACAGAAATATCCGGCCGCTGCGAAAGCGCATCCACGGCCCAGTCGAGCTGGATGCCGGGAATTGCAAAGAGCGTGTCGGCGCCATTCTCGACGAGCGCGGTGCAAAGCGCCTCGCCCCCGGTAGGCAATTTGGTCTTCGGGTCAGACATTTGTTTTCCTCGCTCATGTGCGTGCTTAGGCGGCCGCAGCCGCCTGTGTGTCTTTTGTGGGGATGTCCTTGATCGGCAGGCCTGGATCGGCCAGGGCGATCTGGTCGGGCGATTGCCCTTTTGCAAGCCAGCGCTTGCCCATCATATAGGCCTTTGCGTCATTCATCGCGTCAACGGCCAGCAGGCGTTCACCGATGAAATACCACAGCGAAATGGCGCCGGGTTTTTCGCCGGGACGTGTGACGACATGATCAAAACCCCGATTGAATCCGGCAATCTTGAGTGAAACGTCATATTGATCGGACCAGAACCAGGGTTCAGGCAAATAGTTTGCCGGCGCCTGCCCGAGAATGTGTTCGGCCACGTATTCGCCCTGATCGCAGGCATTCTGGACCGACTCGAGCCGGGTCATCTCGCCACGGAAAGGAAAGGCGGCGCAGTCGCCGATGGCGTAGATGTCCGGATCCGAGGTCAGGCAGCTTTCATCTGTCAGCACGCCGTTCTCGACGAAAAGCCCGGCTGAGCGCGCCAACCGATCGTTTGCGCTGACCCCGATGCCCGCGACAACAAGATCGACGCCGACTGCCGAGCCATCGCTCAAGGCGGCAAGCGTGGCGCGTTTCCCGTCAGCGATGAGCCGCTCGAGCCCGACGCCTTCGCGCAGGTCAACACCCCGGTCAAGGTGAAGTTTGCGAAACCATTGGGCGGTTTCGTGTGCAGCAACACGGTTCAAGATCCGGTCCTGCATTTCAATCAATGTGACTTCGAGGCCAAGATCAATCGCGACTGCCGCCATTTCCAGGCCAATGTATCCACCGCCCACCACCAGCAACCGCTGGCCGGGGCGCACCTCCCCAGCCAGCAGGTCAGCGTCTGCGAGGGAGCGGCAGGTATAGACGTTTTCGAGATCGCCGCCGACGCTTGTCGGCAGGCAGCGCGGCGTTGCGCCGGTCGCCAGGATCAATTTGTCGTAGGCAATTGCGCCCCTGTTTCTGGTGGCGACGCGTTTTTTCAGCCGGTCAATAAAGTGGGCCTGGGTCTCGCGGTGAAGGGTGATCTTCAGATCCTGATAAACCTCTTCGGGGCGCAGGTGCAGCCTTTCGCGATCAAGTTCGCCCTTGAGGTATTTTTTCGAAAGCGGTGGCCTTTGATAGGGCAGGCCAGGCTCTTCGCAAAGAATCTCTATGCTGCCTTCGAAGCTCTGGGAGCGAAGGCGCAGGGCGGCTGAGACGGCGGCCTGACCACCGCCGATGATCACGACGCGTTGGGTCATTTGATCCTCATCTGAAATCGTCGGTGAGGTAGTCTTCTTCCCACTCACCAATGGAAACCTTGACGCGAATTTCACTGAGAACATCGCATTCGAGCGTCACCGATCCTGCGGGCTCGCCCGAGTTGGCAAGGTTGGCCACCTCATTCGAAAAAATCCAGGCGTAGTTCTTTGGCAGACGCCAGACCAGGTCCGTTGCGCCCTTTTCGACCTGCCACAACCCGGGCTTCCGTTCACCCTCAAGGTCGATTTCCTCCAGTGTCACCCTTGTATCAGTAGAGAACACACCGGCATCATTCAGCACGGCATTGCCGCCCTTCTGGGAAAAGGCCTCCAGCGCATCAGCGAGGATCAGAAGTTGTTCGGGGGTGCCGAGAACCAGCAGAATCGGATGGAAATCGCTCGGCATGTAGCTCATGCGTAACATCGGCTCGTTCCTTACTCGGGTTCGTGGACTTCCTTGATGTCCTGGCTGTGGGCAAGTTCCTCTTCGCCATCATCGAACATCAGGCTGAGCCACTGACCGTCACCCATGTTTTCAGCCACCTTTCCCGTGCGCCCATCAAGCAGCACAATCGTGGCGCCTTCGGGCACCTTGAGCAGGTCGGTGGTTGTATTCAGGACTAGTCGTGCCATTTTCGGCTCCTTAGCGGCGTCATCAGAAGAAAGTGGACAGGTTTTTGGCCTGCAGGATGTTCTGGTCGAGGAGGATCTTGCGGTGGCGGACTTTCCAGTCGCCATCGACCCGTACCAATCGGTCGTAGCGCTTGCCAACGAAGTTGTAGGTCTCGTATTCCACCCGGTTCAAATAGGTGTGGAAGCGGCAGGATGTGTGCACCTCCTGAGCGGAGGCCGCATCGGGGAGGGCTTGCAGCACCTGCACATTGGTAATCATATGGGTGGTGCGAGACAGCGGTTCCTCGGCATAGTGAACGCCGGTGAGAATCTGCTCGACCCGCTTGGTGACAGTCCACTTGTCCTCGTTGAACCAGCTGATGCCTTCGTCTTCACGGGTGTTCTCGCGTTCGGCGTGCTGGCCGAATTTGACATTGTGCCGCATGGGCATGAAATACCGCAGGTCTTCATGCAGCATGTCGAGCCATTCGGTAAAACGGCGGGTGTCGATGCATTCGGCTTCGTCGTAATAGAACTCTTCGATCTCACGGCGCAAAGTGTAATAGGCGTCATCGCGGAGGATGCGCGGGGTTTCGACGGTTGCGTCCATCTTGTTTCTCCTGGTTCAGGCGCGTTTCGGGAGCGGGGCCGATGACCCCTGATGCGCAAAGCACCCGACATCAATGACCGTGCCGGAAATGGCCTGGGCTTCGGGTGACATTAAAAAGCGGATGGCGCCGGCGAGATCCTGGCCATTCATGAAGCGGCCGGCAACCGTGCCGACGGCCTTGGCCTGAAGCTTTTGTGCATCGCCGGACACCCGTCCAAGACTCATGCCGGAGATGATTCCGCCGCCGCCCGGGATGACCGTATTGACCGCAATCCCGTCGGCAAAGAAATCCAGCGCCAGGGAGGCCGAAAAGGCGAGCAAGCCCCCCTTGCTGGTGGAATAGGCTGCCATATTCGGTTTGCCATAGCCGGCGCCCGAGCCGACATTGACGATCCGCCCGCCACCGGCTGCAATCATGTGGGGCAGAGCTGCCCGGCACAATTGGTAAGGGCCTTTCAGATTGACTTCAAGAATGCGCTGGAACAGATCCGGCTCCGTGTCGAGAATCGTGCCGAGAGGACCAATGGCGGCATTGTTGACCACCCCGTGCAGCCGCGCGCCATCGCGCAGTGCGACCTCGATGACATTGGCCACATCGCTTTGCGAGGTGACATCACCGACGAGAAATTCAAGAGACAGACCTCTGGCCTGTGCATCCGCGTTCAAGGCGTCAACCGATGCATTCGCCACACTGGAGACGGGCGCTTTTTCAAGCCCGAAGCCAACGACCCGCCAGCCTGCCTCAGCCAGGTAAACGGCAATGTCGTGGCCGATCCCGAAGGTCGCTCCGGACATGACAATGGTGTCTTTGACCGATGCGGGCGTATTGGTCATTCCGCCGCCGCCTTTGGGGTGAAACGTTCGTCGCCCTTGCCCATGAGAACATCCCAGGGTTCCTGATCGAGATATTGCGCCCAGCGGCGGTAAAAGCCGACCGCCATATGTTCGGTCACCTGTTGCGAGACATCACCGCGCACTTCAATGCCGTTGACCACGGGGTTGAGCTCGCTGGCGCCCATGGACTGGGTGTAGTTGAAGTTGTGACGGCGTGCGATCGTTCCCATGGAAGCCTTTGTGGCGTAGAGCCAGTTTTCCATGTCGTCTTGCTCGGTCATGCCTGCCGGGCCTGAATAGCGCATGTAATAGGTGCGCAGGAAATCCTTGATCTTGGTCGGTGCATCTGCGTCGACCAGGAAGAAGCGCCAGCCTTCGGTCTCATTGGCACTGTGCGGGTGCCAGGAGCACAGGCTGCGCGGTTGGCGACCGTGATAGGAGGTGTTGGGGAAGATCGTGCCGACGAAGGGCAGGAACCGCGCGTCTTCGCCAAGGCGGCGTTTGCGCTCCTCGTGGCAGTAGCGGAAGTAGTCGGCAATTTCGGGATCGTTTTTGAACTGATCGACAAACTCATAGCCTTCAGGCTGCACCGCTGAATGCACGCCATGGCCTGCCGGGAAACTGCACCATACGTGCTGGGCCTGCTCGAGTTCATTGTCGCGCCGCCCTTTCACACCTTCCAGAGCCGAGGGGCCGATGCCGATCATGTCGACAGAGCGGTGGCTGGGGTTGTGATAGGTGTCGCCGAGAAAATTCTCGGCAGCAAATTTCCAGTTGGCAGGAAAAACCCATTTGTGCACGCCGATGACTTCCGAGCCGCCGGGCCGGCCATCGCGACAATCCAGCGCCTGATCGAGATGGATCTTCGCGTCACCCAGATAAGTCAGGAAATCCGGCGCATCAGGGTCCCAGGTTGCCCAGATCGTGCCCTTGTAGTTATGAAGCTTGGCGACCTCGACGAGCGACCACTCGTCCCTGTTGAGATTGCCTTCATAGAGGGCCTTGTAGAGCGGAATGCCGCGGATGCGTCCGTCCGTCGTATAGGTCCATGAGTGATAGGGGCAGGTAAACAATGAGGTGTTGCCCGATTCGTAACGGCAGACCTTCATGCCACGATGGCGGCAGCTGTTGAGCAGAACGTGAATCACGCCTGCCTTGTCGCGCACCAGAATGACCGATTCCTCGCCCATACGGGATGTGAAGAAATCACCCGGATTGGGGATCTGGCTCTCATGGCCGACAAACAGCCATGCGCGGGTGAAAAGCGTTTCCAATTCGCGACGGTAGACATCTTCGCTGACATAAATTTCGCGGCTGATCTGTCCGCGACGCCAGTCAACGAAATCCGCAGCCTTGCTCGGATGGGTCATGGCGATTTCCTCCTGAACTCATGGGGTGTTGCTTCAAAAGAAGTTAACATGTTTACTGTATATGTCAAGCGACGCCATGGCGAAATCCCTGGATCTCATGCCCGTGCGGCGGCGGTCTTGTTTTGGTCGCTGGAGCTGGCCCGCGTGATAATCACCGCCAGCACAACCGCGATGACTGTGACAAGGACGGGGGCCATGCCGTTGGTTCCCAGATAGGCGGTGGCGGTCATGACGGCGAGGCCGGCAACCATCATCAGCTTGCCGTAGAGCCAGCCTGGCACCGCGACCCTGGGGGCGGGAAGCATCGACAGTTTGAGCAGATAGGCCCCGGCAAGCGAGTTGGAGACCACGATCGCAATTTCCGAAGGCGTGCCTTCTAGCAGCAGTGCCGGGTTGTAGACCCAGACGAATGGCATGCAGTAGGCAACGATGCCGATGCGCATTCCGAGAAAGCCGGTCTGCCACATATTGGCCTCGGCCAGCCGTGCCGCGACGATACTGCCGATCGCAATTGGCGGTGTGACCATGCTCATCAGGCCAAAATACAGCAGGAACATATGTGCGGAAATCGGTGCGACGCCGAGATCGATCATGGTTGGTGCAACAACGGTGACGAGCACGATATAGACCGCGGCCGTGGGCATCCCCATGCCGAGGATGATCGCCACCAGCGCCGAGAGCAGAAGCAGGGCGATCAGACCGTAAGCGCTGGCCATATGGGTGAGCGCCAGAGAGAGTTGAAATGCAAAGCCGGTGGAGTTCATCAGCCCGATGATGACACCGGCAGCGCCACCAATCAGCAGTAGGGGGCCAAGTTCACGGCCCAGATTGTACAGAGCGCGACCGAGCAGGGGCAGGTCGTAGCGGAAGCCGATTTTCACCGAGTAGACCACCAGCATGGTTGCTGACGCGATCAGCGCGCAAAGACCGGGATTATAACCCGTGCCAAAGAGCATGTAGAACAGGACCGCAATTGAGATCAGGATTTCCCATCCACCCTTGAGCGTCTCCTTGACCGAGGGGATCTCGGACTTGTCGAGCCCGGTCAATCCGTTGGCGCTGGCCATGGCATCGACCTTGAAGAAGAGCACCAGAAAATAGAGAAAGGCAGGGATCGAAGCGGCAATGACGATTTCGGAATAAGGCACCTGCAGAACTTCCGCCATGATGAAGGCGGTCGCACCCATGATCGGTGGGGCAATCTGACCGCCGTTCGATGCCACGGCCTCGATCGCTGCGGCCTGGACCCGTGTCATGCCGGTGCGGATCATCATCGGGATTGTGAACACCCCGGTGGACATGATGTTGGCCACGGTGGAGCCGGACATCGTCCCGAAGAAGCCGGAGGCGACGATTGCCACTTTTGCCGGGCCACCGCGGCGGTGTCCGACAGCGCCAAGCGCAAGATTGTTGAAAAAAGTCATGCCATTGGCGACTTCAAGCACCTTGCCGAAGACCATGAAGGGCAGCACCAGTGTGACGATCACCGTGATCACCAGGCCGGGAACGCCATTGCTGTCGGCATAGAGATAAAGGATTGTGCGCGTCGGCGCAAAAACAGAGGCCTCCAGCAGGCCTGGTATCATGTCACCGAAGAAACCATAGGCGGCGATGACCCAGACCAGCGCGGCAATCACAATACCCATTGATTTGCGCAGGGCTTCAGCCATCAACACCAGAGCGATGGCGCCCGGAATCCACATATCGGGCGTCCGGTAGGCCATGGTCACCATCCAGCCCTTGAAGTTGTAAGCGTACCAGATCCACGTTCCGGCACCGGCCAGCGCAAGGATCAGATCAATAATTGGAAGGGAGCGGGGATAGGGATGCGACAGCAGGCCACCGGCAACAGCCAGACCCAGCATGACGGCGACAATCTGTTGTGTGACAAATGAAAGCCCGAGCATCTGAGGCACGTTGAGCGCCCAAAGTACGCCGATCACCGGTGCGGCAATCACCGTCACGACGAGGACGATGCGATTGATCCGTTCCATGAAACTCCACCCAGGATAAGCAATAGTGGCCCTTCCCGTCGCTCGCAAGTGACGGGAAGGGCTCTTGAGGTTTGACGATTAGAACCGAGCCTGGTTCGCTTCGTGTTGTTCTGTCCAGAGGCCGACTTCCTTGTAGAACTTGACGGCGCCTGCATGGTAGGGAATCGAAGAGGTCGCAAGCGGCAGTTTGTCTTTTGGAACGCTGCGCAATTGGCCGATGTTTTTCTGCATCGTTTCCCAATTGTCGTAGAGCGTCTTGGCCAGAGCGTATGCATCATCATCCGAAATGGCTTCTGCACCGACCAGAAGTGTATTGTAGGTCACAACGGGTGTTTCACCGATGATGTATGGACGCTTTTCGGTTTCCTTGACGACGCCGGCGGATACACCAGCCACTGATTTGGCGAAGAATGCATCATTGCCGAGGCTGCCGTTGCCGACGATCCGCAGACCACCATCGACGGATGCCTGTGATTCAACCAGAACCGGCATGGATGTCGCCACCGGGGCAGCATCCGCGCGACCTTCAACAACCGCACTGATACCGTCCATCAGGCCACCACTGGTCATGAAATCGACATCCTCAAGCTTCAACCCGCCCGAAGCGACGATTGCCTTGTTGATCTCGGTCAGGGCCTGCGATGCAGGAAGTTCGCCCATCACGCGCTTGCCGCGCAGATCGTCGGCGGTCATGATGCCGGAATCGGCACGGGTGATAAATGCGTAGGGAATGTTCCAGACGTTGGCGATGGCCCTCAGGTTGGGAAGTTCCTGCGGGTATCCGGCGCCGCCCGTATAGGCCAGACCGGAGTCCACTGTGGATGCAAGTCCAAGTGTCATGTCGCCCACAGAGATGGCCGGCAGATAGACCGAAGACCCGGCAAAAGGCTGTGCATTGGTGCGAACACCCAGCTCCTCCTGGAACAGCTTCGCAAAGCCGCTTCCGATCAGGTAGAACGAGGACCCTGAGGGGTTTGTCCCGATTGTTATGTTTTTGAATTCAGCCTGTGCCGGTTGCTGCAAAGTGCAGAATGCAACAGCTGCGAGGGCGATAGCTTGCTTGATTTTCATGTGTTTCCTCCAATGAATAGTGCTTGCTTTCTAATAAACATGTTAACCTTATTGCCAGGCGCCGTCAAATGGGAAAAACTGTTGTCAGTGTAAAATCGCAATTGGACCACGGCCTCATGTGCCCGTTAACAGGTCAGCCGATCGCGGTTGGGACAACCTAGGAAAGAGTCGCAAAAAATGGAAAAAATCATTGAAGAACTGAAGCTTATCGTCGGCAAAAAAGGCTGGTTGGCGGTCGAGGATGCTCCCGAATTGCTCGGTGATATTACCGGCTCCGGTGAAGATTGTTTGCTCGTTTTGCGACCGGAATCGACAGAGGAAGTTTCCAGAATCACCGCTGTGTGTTGTGCAAACGGGATCGCGATCATCCCCCAGGGCGGCAATACGAACCTCTGCCGCATGGCAATTCCGACAGAAAAATCACCGACAATTGTGCTCTCTTTAAAGCGCATGAACCGCATCATTGACCTGAATGTCGCCAATGCCACGGTGACTGTGGAAGCAGGCTGCGTGATGCAGGTGCTGCAGGAGACCGCGGCGCAAAATGGGCTGTTGTTTGCGCCTGACTGGGGCGCGCGCGGCGCGGCAACCGTTGGTGGAGCGGTCGGCACCAATGGTGGGGGGCTGAACGTTTTGCGCTACGGGACGACCCGTGAACAGGTTCTTGGGCTGGAAGTCGTGCTTCCTGATGGCCGGGTCTGGAATGGTTTGCGCCGGCTGATAAAGGACAATTCGGGATTCGATCTCAAGCAATTGTTCATTGGCTCGGAAGGCACATTGGGGATCATCACCAAGCTGGCCTTCAAACTGCATCCCGAGCAGGCCGTATCCCAGTCCATGCTGGTTGCGCTCTCGGATGTGTCGCGGCTGATCGAGCTCTATCAGTTGGGACGACAGATTGCCGGTGAGCGGCTGACAGCCTTCGAGCTCATGCCAGGCATCGGCATCGAAAAAGCGCTGCAACGCTACCCGGACATCAAGCGCCCAATGGAGACACGCGCCGATTGGTATGTGCTCATCCGCATGTCTGATCGCAGCAGCGTGGAGGAGCACCTGATGGCTCTCTTCGAGAAGGGTTCGTACAGTGAGGTGATCGCTGATGGGGTGCTGGCCAGTTCAGGCACACAGGAACGAAATCTTTGGGAACTGCGCGAGCAGATGATCCCGCACCAGTATTTCAAGGGCTATACGATGCTCAAATGGGACGTGTCGGTTTCCGTTGACCGCATTTCCGATTTTCTTGTGGCCGCACAGGCGAAGGTGCATGGACTATGTTCAGATGCGATATGCTATGCCGTCAGCCACGTCGGGGATGGCAACATCCACTACACGGCCTATCTCGATCCTGAAGTAGGAAAAACCGGCATCAAGGATGAGATCTACGATGTCATCGATGAACTCATCTGGTCCTTTGGTGGCTCTGTTGTTGCCGAACACGGAGTTGGCGCGCTGTTTCGCGATCAGGTGAGGCGCCAGAAGAGTGATGTCGAATATGATCTGCTGACCAGGGTGAAGGAAACCTTCGATCCACAGGGTGTCATGAATCCCGGAAAGATGCTCTTCGATCGTTAAGCGCTTTAGATGCTTGCGAATTGCAATCTGCGGATGCGGCTTCTATCCTCTCCCCGATTGGGGATTCAGGGGCGAAAATCCAGAAAGCGAACAGGCAATATTTGCATGAACAAGACCGAGACGGCCGAAGAAAAATACCAACGAGTCATGGGTGATCTGAAATATATGGATCGTTCCCTTGCAATCGCCTGCACGCGCGGACGTGAAGCGGTGGTTTCGCGCTTTCGGACCCTGCTGCACAGGCAGAAACTGTCTGAGCAGCAGTGGCGGGTGTTGCGGCTGCTCTGCGATCAGAATTCACTGACAGCGGTGGAAATCTCGGCCCGTTCCTGTATCCACAAAGTGAGTATCTCGAGAATTCTCAAGTCTCTGGAACAGCGCAATATGGTTGAGCGAATCGCAAGCACCTCGGACCTGCGGGCGAGTTACGTGGTTCTGACCGAGCACGGCAAGACGGTGATGGCGCCCCTGGTCGAAGAGAGCACCAGGATCAACAAGGGCATCGTCGAGGCCTTTGGCTACGAGGATTATGACAAGCTCCTGGTGCTTCTGCGAAAACTCTCCCATATCAACGACTGAAGGGTGTATCGGCAGCCCTTGAGCCGCTTGCAGCAACTTCACGCCATCACACCGCTGCCATACCCGCACCCCGTATCCTATCGACGAACGCATGGGTGTCTTTGGGCAAGGCATCACCCCGCCATGCAACATGCTGGTCAGGCCGCACCAAAACGAGCTTCGTGCCGTAGGCTGCGCCCGCTTCTTTGGCGGTCACATCCAGCAGTGTGAACGGCAGGCCACATTGCGCTGCTGCTTCCTCAAAGGCGGAGGCGTCCACGTCAGGGTCAAGCCGCAACAATGCGAAACCACTGCCCATTGCATCATAGAGGGAACGCCCGTCTTCAAGCCAGAAATGCGGGGCTCGGCAGCCTGGAACCGTGGATGATTCGAACATATCCATTGAATAGTCCGGTTGGGCCACGCCATCGTAGCAAATGATCGGAGAGGTGTCGTAATAATAGCCGAAATTAAGCCCGCCGCAGCAATATTGCCGAACATTAAGATCATAGGCACGGCGGCCCAGTTCAGCGCGCTTTTGCTCTGCCTCCGGACCTTCGGCTTCAATATCTGCGGGAACGCTGCCGCGTTGTTGCGCCATCTTGTGGGCGTGGTTCATGGCGAAACGCGAGACCTGCTCCGTGATCGGCTGGCGTTCGGCTTCATGTGCATTCAGGATTTCGATTGGCGCCCAGCCCTGCAAATGGGCTGCCATCAACCACGCAAGGTTCGCGGCGTCAGCGATGCCGGCATTCATCCCGTAGCCGGCATAGGGCACCCACAGGTGCGCGGCGTCGCCACAGATGAACACTCTGCGATCGCGGAACTTGTCCGCAACAAGGCGGCGTCCAAACCAGTCTTCCTTGTTGAGCACTTCAATTTCAAAGTCATCGTCAACGCCCAGGATGGTGCGGATCGACCGATCCCTGTCGACGGATTCGAAATCCGGTTCGTCGTCCCGCAGATAATTGTGAACCAGCCATTTTTCCTTGCCATCGATGGCGTAGGTATTGCCACTGCGTCTGGGGTTGAGTGAGAACATCGCCCATGCCGGACCGGCTTTCAGCAAATCCAGAAGGCCGGGCGCGCGAATATAGGTGGATTGCACCCGCTGGACCACGGCATCGCCGATAAACCGGGCGCCGATTTCTTTACGCACGAAGGACCGTCCACCGTCACAACCAATCATGAAGGCGCTGCGAATCGCTGTCTTTTCGCCCGTTTCCAGATCAAGGGCCGTTGCCGTCACGCCTTTGGCGTCCTGAGTGAAATCGACGATCCGGGTGCGGTTCAAGAGGCGAATTCCAGCAGCGGCAGCGGCATGTTCATTGAGCACCGGTTCCAGATAGATCTGGTTGACGCGATGCGGAGCTTCAGGCGTCGGCCAGTGCGTATCCGGGCCTTCCGCCCCAGTCTTTCGGCCATTGCGGGACGGGATCTTGATCCGCGTCAGTTCGACGCCCGTGGCCGACGTGCGATAGGACACGTCGTGCGGGAAATCATCCGGCAGGCCAGCTGCCCGCACTTTTTCAGAGACGCCGAGCCGGCGGAAAATCTCCATGGAACGGGCGGAAACATGATTGCATTTGACGCTGGGCGCCTCGCCGAAACTGCGGGTTTCCACCACCGTCACCTGCAAGCCCCGCGATGCAAGGTCGAGGGCGAGCGTCAATCCGACGGGGCCGGCTCCAATGACCAGAACCTGTGTATCAATCGTCTCATTCATTTCTGTACCTTTCTATGCGGTCATTCTGCGCGGACGGATGCCCCTACGCGCTTAGGTGACGTTTTGGGGGCTCTTTATCGGTAGGCTGCTGATGAACGGAAGGCGTCACGTCGAAGGTAGCGCCACTCTCGTAATACATTCCAGACCCACTTTTGACAGGGCATAATGTCCATTTATCGGACAAAATGAAGATCCATTGAAATTGATTGATCTTGCTATTGCCTTGTGGAAGCCGAAAATGGAATGCAAAAACCCTCCAATATCGCGTCTAATATGTAATTCCATGGTGGCTATTGCAATTACTTATCTTGTTTAGCATTATCTTGGCAACGTCCATTAAATGAGAATATTCATGAAATCTTTCGTTACAAACGCAACGACCACACAGCGCGAAGCGCCTGACGGATTGGAATTGGCGGCGCCTTTGGAGACGATGGGGAAGACCGGCAGTCTTTCCAGGGCAGCCCGGATATTGCGTGCTGTTGCCGCGGGTGGACAAAAGGGCGTTTCGGCGGCAGACATCGTCAGGGCAACCGGCCTGCCGAGGCCCACGGTCTACCGGGTGATGCAGATGCTGGAGGAACTCGGGTGGCTGGAACGCGCGGAGGGCAGCCGACGGGTTTTCCTGGGTTCGGATCTGGCCCTGTTGGGTTTGAGCGCCTCACACCGTCATTCACTGGACCTGGTCGCCGGCGACATCCTTGATTCGCTCAGTCTTGAAATCGGTCAGACGATCTATCTGAGTGTGCGTTCCGGCGATGACGCTGTCTGCGTGGCGCGTGTTGAGAGCGGAGCACAGATTCGTACCTTGGTGCTTGAGGTCGGGTCGCGGCATCCGCTGGGTCTCGGCGCCGGCAGTATGGCGCTGTTGGCCGCCCAGTCTGATAATGAAATTGCAGCCATTGTCGCGCGCAACATGCCACGCTTTCGCACCAGGCCCTCTTTTGATGAAGCGGCATTCAATCGGGCTTTGGCTTTGGCGCGGGAGGGACGGCATGCCAGTCATCAGGGGCTTTTCACCCATGGCGTCAGCGGCATCGGCGTGGCCGTGCGCGATGACAGCGGCCACCCGGCCGCCGCAATCAGCGCCGCATTCATCACCGTTTGGCTGGATACGGCACAGCTTGAACAATGCACATTGAAAATGGAACAGGCGGCACAGGCCGTTGCCAGCCGTTTAGCCGTGGCCGCACCGCGGGACTGAGGGGCTTTTCGGCGCTGCACGTCGGGTTGCTGACTTCTTTAGCCGCACTGCCGTGTCGGGCGCAATGCATGAGGGCCGCCCATGCGGGTGTTCAAAAAGCAGGAAACGGCCGCATCCGTCGCAATCGCGGGGAAGGAAAGAGAATCCCTTCGCCCGCCATTGAGTCGCGCATAATGGCAACAAGGCAGTCGCCAAGACAATGTGTTGATGGCGCACTGGTTGGTATTTGTCGGCATGCGCCCCGCAAGTGTTTACGCTGCCGACGGTCCAGGATCGTCAAAATCCTCCTGTCTGCCTGGGATACACATTGATGGGGTGTCGAGCGAGCCATGAACAAGTCTGAGTGTGGGTTTGGCGCGCGCCGGGTTTTCCACACCTTGCCTTTTGCGTCTTGCTGCTTCTGGCTGATACAGGACTTTCTCCAGAAAGATGCGTTCCTCGCAGCCCTCCTGGTTGAGCAGCAGGAACGCCTCGCCCTCGGCAAGACCCACCAACGCCAGTCCGCGCGCAGTGGTAACGGGGAGCGATATGCCGACCGGGTATGATGATCCGTCTTTGGAGAGCACCCGCGTATCCGGGGCGTTCCCATTCACACGAAAAATGACGCGGCTGTTTATTGTCGCGACATGCGCGGGGATATCACTTTGGAACACCACGCGCGCCGTATCGATTTTTCTCTTCAGGATCGGCGCGAGCGGGTCCTGTGTTCCGCGGCAACGGGCACGCATGAATTCAAGGGTGGTAAAATCTCTGTTGGTAAGGGTGCAGGTCTGGTTTGACATCGCAGGTCTCCATCGCTCCCCATGCGGGAACGTCATGAACGATTGAACGTGGTTTGGAGGATCCCCTGGCCGCAGGCAGCGGCGCAGGGGCTAGGATCCTGCGATGAGGCAGCCACCCATCAAAGAGAAGCGGGGCAGAAAGCGAATCCCGTTCATGACTGTAGCGCGGCTGATACGGGCATCCTGGATATTGCACCGGGTGCGTTGACGCTTTCAACGGTCAGACGGTGGACGCGCCCGTCACGCGCAGTCCAGTCGATAGACTGTCCCACAGACAGGCCGATCAGCGCCACGCCTATCGGTGTGAGGATCGAGATCCTGTTCTTCGCGATGTCTGCCTCACCGGGCATCCCCAGAGTGACAGTTCTGTCTTCACCCAAATCGCTGGTAAAGCGCAGAACGGATCCCATCCGCACGATCTTGTCTGAAATTCTCCCGTCTGTGACGATGCGCGCCCGATCGAGTTCGACAAAGAGTTCACCGGCTACCGAAACAGCCGAAGTGGGCAGGGATTCGGCGAGGTTCGAAAGCCGTTGATGATCGGAGCGCGTCATGGTGATTGCGGGCTTTTGTTTTTTTCTGGTTGCGAGAGCCATCAGTTGGTCTCCTCATTGGAACGTGAACCGCGCGCACCTATGGCGTCGCTGAGTTCAAAAAGGTAAATCTGGAAATGTATGTCGCGTATCTGGCTTCG
>JARGOF010000063.1 GCA_029212415.1 Rhizobiaceae bacterium
TAATTGGCCACCATTTCAACCTTGCCCTCAACCAGCTTCGCGCGGCAGGTGCAGCACATGCCACCCTTGCAGGAAAAGGGCAATTCTATGCCCTGCCTGTGCGCAGCATCGATGACGCTGTCATCCTTTGCGCCCATGGTGAAAATCTGCCTTGAACCATCCAGAACCGTTTCAATCTCCACACCCTTGTCAGCGACCTGCCGGGCTTTTTCAGACACCACCCTGGCAGGGGCTGTTCCGTCATGAACCGGGGTAAACATCTCGAAGCGAATGCGCTCTGCCGCAACGCCCATGGCTGCCAGCGTCTGGCGCCCGATCTCGATCATGTCGCCGGGCCCACACAGAAATATCCGTGTTACGGACCGGGGATCAAACAGGCCTGCATCGGCAAACCGCCTTATGTGCTCGGCATCCAGGCGGCCATGCAAAAGATCGACATCCTGGCCTTCCCTGCTAAGTACATGCACCAGTGTAAAGCGTTGAATGAACTTGTCCTTGAGGTCTTCCAACTGTTCGCGAAACAGCACGGAGCCGCGGTCGCGATTGCCATAAAACAGCGTAAACGTGCTGTCCGGCTCACTGGCCAGCTTGGTTTTGACAATGGACAAGATGGGCGTCACGCCTGAACCGGCGGCAAAGGCGACATAATGGTTGCCTTCAAGCGATGAGGGTTCGGCGGTAAAGCGCCCCTGCGGTGCCATCACATCCATTTGCATGCCGGCCAGCAGATTGTCATTGGCAAAACTGGAGAACACGCCGCCATCAACCCGTTTGATCGCCACGCGCAATTCACCCTCATCAAGACCGCTGCAGATGGAATAGGTTCTTTGAACCGCCTGCCCGTCGACGTCAGTGCGCAGGGTCAGATACTGGCCCGGAACGAAAGCAAATGCATCGCGGGCATTGTCCGGCACCGCAAAGGCAATGGACACGGCATCATCCGTTTCACGCCGGACATCTGCAACCATCAGTGAATGAAAGCGTGGCACCGTATTCTCCTCAATGGCATTTGAAATAATCAAAGGGCTCCCGGCAAGCCAGGCAACGATAGAGCGCCTTGCAGGGGGTGGAGCCAAATTCGCTGACACGTTCCGTTTCGCCCGAGCCACAATGCGGGCAGGTGACAAGTGTCTCACCAAACAGTGCGCGTTTTGAATTGGACGTCTCGGTGGGAGGCGCGATGCCGAACTGGCGAAGCTTTTCACGTCCCTCGCTGCTGATCCAGTCCGTGGTCCAGGCCGGACTGAGCACTGATTCCACCCGGACATTCTCAAACCCGGCCTCGTGCAGTGCTTCCAGAACCATCTGCTGGATGAGGTTGGTTGCCGGACATCCCGAATAGGTTGGCGTTACCTGTGCAACGATGCAGCCCTCTTCATCCAGCGCAATGGAGCGAAGGATGCCCAGGTCGGCGATGGTCACCACGGGGATCTCGGGATCCGGAACAGCGGCTGCCGCAGCCCAGGCAGCCTGCTGAAGCGATTGCTGTGACGCATGTTGGTCATGTTGATCATGTTGATCTGGGGTGCGGGTCACGACATCGTCACCAGGTCAGACCGGGAAAGCTGCGTTGCATATATTGCAATTCGCTGAGAATATGGCCCAGATGCTCGCTATGGCGCCCCATGCGGCCACCGGTCTGCATATGGCCTGCCTTTGGCAGTTCAAGCGTTGCTTCCTGCAATATGGTTTGCACCGTATGTTGCCATTCCGCTTTCAGGTCCGAAGCATCCACCCCGACACCCGATTGCAGCATCTCCTGTGCAACAGCGTCCATCTCGAACAATTCGCCCGTAAACATCATCAGATCATCCAGCGCCTCGACCATCCGTTCGTGGCTTTCGCGGGTGCCGTCACCCAGTCGAATGACCCATTCCGACGTATGACGCAGATGGTAGGTGACTTCCTTGCTTGCCTTTGCGGCAATCGCGGCCAGCATGTCATCCTTGGAACCTTCCATCCTGCGCCAGAAGGGATCCATATAGGCAGAGATGAAAAACTGGCGCACGATCGTATGGGCAAAATCGCCATTCGGCTGTTCGGTGATCAGCAGATTTTGGTAATCGCGCTCATAGCGCATGAAGGCGAGCTGGTCCTCGTCGCGGCCCTTGCCTTCGACCTGCCCCGCATAGGCATAGAGCGCGCGCGCCTGCCCGATCAGGTCCAGAGCAATATTGGCGAGCGCCAGATCTTCTTCGAGGGTTGGCGCTTCACCGCACCATTCACCCAGCCGCTGACTGAGGATGAGATGATCATCGGCCAGTCGCAAAACGTATGAAAACAGGGTCTGGTTGGATGTCATCATCGGCTCACATGTTCCCGACATCGTCAGGAATCTCGTAAAAGGTTGGATGCCGGTAGATTTTCGAGGCCGTCGGTTCAAACATCATGTCCTTGTCGACCGGGTCGGAGGCAACGATATCACTGGAACGCACCACCCAGATGCTCTGCCCCTCACCGCGCCGCGTATAGACATCGCGCGCCGCATGCAGCGCCATTTCGGCGTCCGTCGCATGGATTGATCCGGCATGTTTATGGCTCAGGCCATTGCGCGCCCTGATGAACACTTCCCATAGGGGCATTGCAGCTTCACTCATTGCATCAAACCTCTGCCAAGTTCCGGTTCATTGATATTCGGGTAAACGATTGCTGTGCACTATTCGGCGGCGATACGTGCACTGGCCGTTCTGGCCGCGCGCTTTTGTGCATGCGCCATGGCCGCTTCGCGCACCCAGGCGCCATCCCGGTCGACGCGCCGCCGGTTCTTCAGCCGCTCACGATTGCAAATGCCATCGCCCTTGACCACCCGCCAGAACTCGTCCCAATCGATCTCGCCATGATCATAGCCCTGCTTTGCCTCATTCCATTTCAGATCGGGATCCGGAATGGTCAATCCCAGTTTTTCTGCCTGGGGCACGGATGCATTGATGAATTTGTCGCGCAGGTCATCATTGGAGAAACGCTTGATTTTCCAGATCATCGATTGATTGGAATGGACCGATTCACCTTCCGGCGGACCGAACATCATCAACGAGGGCCACCAGAAACGGTTGAGCGCATCCTGTGCCAGTTCCTTTTGTTCCTCGGAGCCATTGCAAAGGGCAATCATGATTTCATAGCCCTGACGCTGGTGAAAGCTCTCTTCCTTGCAGATGCGGATCATGGCGCGCGCATAGGGCCCGTAGGAACAGCGACACAGAACGATCTGGTTCATGATCGCAGCGCCATCGACAAGCCAGCCTATGGCGCCGATATCGGCCCAGGTCAGCGCCGGATAGTTGAAAATGGAGGAATATTTCGCAGCGCCACTGAGCAATTGTTCTGTCATCTCCTCACGGCTGACACCGAGTGTTTCGGCAGCCGAATAGAGGTACAGTCCATGACCACCCTCGTCCTGAACCTTTGCCAGCAAGGCAGCCTTGCGGCGCAGGGTCGGTGCACGGCTTATCCAGTTTCCCTCCGGCTGCATGCCGATGATTTCGGAATGTGCGTGTTGGGAAATCTGCCGCACCAGTGTCTTGCGGTATCCTTCTGGCATTGGATCATTGGGTTCGATTTTCTGTTCGGCATCAATGCGCGCCTGGAAGGCAGCCAGAAACGCCGCATCTTCATGGGTTTTACCATCCGCACCAATAAGACCCTGAGAATACATGCCCGGCTCCTTCCGATTTGATAGGGCAATAATACGTTACGAATATCTGTCAGTCAATATTGTTTTCGTAACGCAAAAAAAATCAGACACCGAATCGGTTTGCAATATTGCTGGCGGCCTTGTTGAAGGCGCGGCCTTCGGAATCGCGGCAACCATCAAGCCAGCGTTCACTCGAACCCGCCAGTCTGCGATAGATCAGGGATGCCAGGACCCGGGCCTTGTCACCTTTCCAGTCGACCGGCGTCAATTCAGCCGGGAACAGCGGGTCACGCAGTGCAATGCGGCGAAACTGGTGGATCATCAGGCTGCGCGCCGCCATCGCCGAAAGCGGATCCAGCTCCGCACCGGTGGAAAGGGCAACCGACAATGGTTTGAAAGCACGGGCAAAATCCGCGTAGTGTTTTTCCACATCAGACAGCTGCCACGCCTGGGCAACCAGTGCCCGGGGCATTGATTGTTCGTTCAACTGCGAAAAGAAATGGAATTCGCCGGGCAGGACAGCCGGCACCACCTTGTTATCCGGATTGTCCGGGCGAATGAACATGTTTGGCCCGAGTGCTCCAAATCCGGCCGCACGAAGCTCTTCGCGGCGGGCCTCGCGGCTTTCTCCGGCTTCTGCGGACAGCACAATGATGGTCCAGTCTCCGGACCAGCTCGAGCGGCGCGAGTCGTAGATCTTTCTGGCTCCTTCGGCAAATTCTGCCTCACCTGTTTCAGCAAGCCGATAAAAACTCTTGCGGCCCACCCGCAATCGCGTCAGCCAGCCATCGGCTGTCAGACGGGACATGGCGGCGCGCACGGCGCTGGGTTCAATGCGCAACCGGTCCATCAGCGCCTGCAGAGATCCGAGCCACAATTCGCCACCCCGGGGGATCACGGCATCCCCAAAAATGGTGATCACCAGCGACCAGACACGGATGCGTTCCTGTGAATGGAAGTCATCAATCAGCGCTTCCAATTGGGTAATGGGAGAATCAGCCATGGACCATTTATGGCCCCTCCAAGCCGTCTTGATCAAGCGCCTGCCAATCCGCGTGCACCATCAATGATCAGACGGCTGGCAATGCGGGCATAATCATCGCGGCTGATTTCCCCCTGCGGACGGAACCACATATAGTGCCAGTTGAGCATTCCAAACAGCGACATGGTCACCGGTTTGAGCAGGTTGCCATCCAGATCCGGACTGGCGCCATGAACGGCATCGGCAAAACGCGCGACCAGTCGTCTTTCCAGTTCCCTGATCTCTTCCTGCCGGTCTTCGGCAAGATGTTTCATCTCATTGATCTGAACCTTGTGTTCGTGATCGGCGTCACGGTAGGCGTCGAGCAAGGCCTTGACCAGAAAATGCAGGCGGTCTTCCGCCGGCGCGGATGGCCGATCAGCCTCTTCAACTGTCTTGCACAGTTCAATCAGATGGGCGCTGATCACATCAAAAAGCAGCGCGTCCTTGCCGGAATAATAATGGTAAAGCAGCGCTTTTGAAACGCCGCAGGCTGTTGCCAGTTGTGACATTGAGGATCGGTCATAGCCAACATCGGCAAACAATCTTGCCGCAGAATGCAAGATTGCCTCTCGCTTTGCCTCGTAATCAACAGCTTTGGTTCTTGCCACTTTATATTCCAATATTAATACAAGATAACAGTGTGATACAGTTATCTCATGATGCGTTTCATTAGCCGATATCGCGTTTATCCACGACGCGACGTGCTTTCCCGCCCGAGCGCTCGACGCTGCCGGGTTCATGCACTTGAATGCTGGCCGACAAGCCGATCACGCTTTTGATATGGCTGGAAAGCTCCACACTGCTGCCGTTCCGGTCGGCATGCGCGGATGCACTATGCGTTGATTCAACCATGATGGTCATCGTGTCCATACGGCCCTCGCGTGTCAGCTCAATCTGGTAATGCGGCGCGAGACCTGTGCATTTGAGAATCTGCTCTTCAATCTGCGTTGGAAAGACATTGACGCCACGCACGATCATCATGTCGTCTGAACGGCCGGTCACCTTCTCCATCCGCCGCATGCTGCGCGCCGTGCCGGGCAACAGCCGTGTCAGGTCCCGGGTCCGGTAGCGAATGATCGGAAAGGCCTCTTTGGTCAGCGAGGTAAATACCAACTCGCCTTTCTGCCCGTCCGGCAGCACCTCACCCGTATCCGGATCAATGACCTCCGGATAGAAATGGTCCTCCCAGATATGCAGGCCGTCCTTTGTCTCCACACATTCGTTGGCCACGCCCGGGCCAATGATTTCGGACAGTCCATAAATATCAACGGCATCCATGCCGAATGCGTCTTCGATTTCCTGACGCATTGCATTGGTCCAGGGTTCAGCGCCAAAAATACCCACCTCCAGCGACGATTGACGCGGATCGAGACCAATCCTGCGAAACTCGTCGAGGACCGACAGCAGATAGGAGGGCGTGATCATGATGATACGCGGTTTGAAATCCTCGATCAGCGTCACCTGCCGCTCGGTCATGCCACCCGAGACAGGCACCACGGTACAGCCAAGTTTTTCCGCTCCATAGTGGGCGCCAAGTCCACCGGTAAACAGCCCGTAGCCATAGGCCACATGCACCATGTCGCCGGGCCTGCCGCCACTGGCATAAATCGAGCGGGCAACCACCTGGGCCCACATATCCACGTCATTGCGCGTATAGCCGACCACGGTGGGTTTTCCGGTGGTGCCTGAGGAGGCGTGCAGACGGGCAAGTTGTTCACGCGGAACGGCAAACATGCCGTAGGGATAATTATCCCGCAGATCCTTTTTGACTGTGAAGGGAAAACGCGCCAGATCTTCAAGTCCCTGCAGGTCATCAGGGTGCACGCCATGCTGGTCGAAATGCTTTTTGTAGAAGGGCGAATGCTCATAGGCGCGCCGCAAGGTTTGTTGCATGCGTTTGAACTGCAGCGCTGAAATCTCGTCACGTGACGCGGTTTCAATGGCCTCGAGACCCGCAATTTTTGACGCGGAAATTTTTGCCGGATTGTTGAGTGTATCTTGCGGTTCGACGTGCATGTGGTTGCTCCTCCCTTCGTTTGTCGATTATTGACCCTGCTGTGGCAGCCAGGCCCCCTTTATTGTTCGCGAATGTCCGCGAAACTCTGCGACGGCCTCGCCATTGTCGCGCGTCACGCGGATATCGTAGAGCCCGCTGCGGCCGGTTCGGCTGACTTCGCGCGCCGTTGCCGTCAAAACCTCACCGCATTTGACGGGAGCCAGAAATGTCACCGAACAATGCTGGGCAACAGCGTTCTGATTGTAGCTATTGCAGGCGTAGGCAAAGGCACTGTCAGCCAGTGTGAACATATAGCCGCCATGGCACATTCCATGGCCATTGGTCATGAAATCCTGCACCTCCATGGACAGTTGAGCCCTCCCCGCCGACACGTCCACAAGCTCCATTTGCAGATGACGGCAGGCATTGTCTCCGGCCCACATGGCCGCGGCACTGGCCTTTGCAATCTCGTCCGCAGTCATCTGCGAGAGGTCTGGTGTTGAAACAGCCATCGGGCTCAATTCTCCTCGTTCATCTGTCCGGTGAAACGGGCGGGACGCTTTTCCAGAAAAGCACGCACACCCTCGGCATAATCCGGGGTCCGGCCTGCGATACGTTGCGTGTCGCGCTCCAGATCAAGCTGCTGGTCAAACGTGTTGGTTGCGGCGGCATGAACCAGGGACTTCGTCAGCCCCAAGCCCACACTGGCGCCCTTGGCAAGGCTGGCAGCGAGCTTCAAGGCCTCGGTCATCAGTTCGCCATCATCGATGGCTTTCCAGATCATGCCCCAGTTCTCGGCTTTTTCAGCGCCCACGGGTTCACCTGTCAACATGATCGCCTTTGCACGTGCCTCACCCACCAGATGGGTGATTGTCCAGGTGCCGCCGCTATCGGGCACCAGACCGATCTTGCTGAACGCCTGAATGAACCGCGCCGAACGGGCAGCCAGAACGATATCGCAGGCCAGGGCGATATTGGCCCCCGCGCCTGCGGCAACACCGTTGACGGCGCAGATGACGGGAATATCCATTGACCGCAGTTTTCGCACCAGCGGATTGAAATAGGCATCGATCGTCTCACCCAGATCAGGCGCCCCTCCGGATGGGTCGCGATCTCCAAGATCCTGCCCTGCACAAAACCCCCTGCCCGCACCTGTCAGCACCACAGCGCGGCACTGCGGATTTGCTTCAGCTTCATTCAAGGCTTCCATCAGGCTGAGATGTTGCTGAACATTGAAGGCATTGAGCCTGTCAGGTCGATTGAGCGTGATGACCATGGCGCCGTCAGCATTCTCGACCAGCACGGAATCATTGTTCATTGTTTTCTCCTCACCAAAACCGACCGTGAAAACTGCGTCGATAAAATAATTTGCATAAACCGACCGGTTGGTCAATGATTACTGTTCTGAACATCCAGACGGCTTCAACTGTCAGAGGAGACGAGCATGAGCGGTTTTTTTCAAACACACAAGGCAACACTCGACAAGGCATTGAATGCATCCCGCACCAGGGAATATTTCTCGCCCTATCCCGAGGTTGCCAGCGGAAAAATCTATGGGGAAAGTGCCCGCGATGATGGGCAAAAGGCCTTCCAGGCTCTGCTCGACAATGAATATGTGATCGATGGGCATCCGGGCAACGGTCAATCCATTGGTTTAGAAACATCCCCCTATGGTATTGAACTCAATGTAAAATATCCAAATCCAACTCCGCCGCAACTGATCGCTGCGGCGCAAGCCGCTGAGAAGGACTGGGCAAAGGCCACGATTGAGGAACGCGTGGGCGTCTGCCTTGAAATTCTCCATCGACTGAACGCCAGAAGCTTTGAAATGGCCCATGCCGTATCCCACACCACCGGTCAGGCCTTCATGATGGCGTTTCAGGCGGGCGGCCCACATGCGCAGGATCGCGGACTGGAGGCCCTCGCCTACGCCTACGCCGAAATGACACGAACCCCGGCAAAGGCCATTTGGACCAAGCCACAGGGCAAACATGATCCATTGGTGCTGGAGAAGATCTATCGCGTTGTGCCGCGTGGCCTGGCTCTGGTGATTGGCTGCGCAACCTTTCCCACCTGGAACTCCTATCCCGGCCTGTTTGCCAGTCTGGCAACCGGCAATGCGACGATCGTCAAGCCGCATCCCGCTGCGATCCTGCCTCTGGCACTGACCGTCAGTATCGGCCGTGAGGTGCTGCGCGAGGCAGGCTTCAATCCGGACGCGCTGCTTCTTGCAGTCGATGAACCCGGCGCCGAGATCACCAAAACGCTGGTGACGGATCCATCCGTCCGTATCGTCGATTTCACCGGATCCAATGCTTTCGGCACCTGGGTGCGCACGCATGCCGGACCGGACACAAAGGTCTATACGGAAGAAGCCGGCGTCAATTCGATCGTGGTGGCCTCAACGGACAATTTCCGTGGCATGTGCTCCAATATTGCCTTTTCCCTGTCGCTCTACAGCGGCCAGATGTGCACGGCACCGCAGAATATCTATGTTCCGCAATCCGGCATTGAAACGGAGGATGGACACAGGAGTTTCGACGAAGTGGCCGATGGAATCCGCAACGCGGTGGACAAATTGCTGTCTGATCCTGAACGGGCAGCCAATGTCTGCGGTGCGCTTGCCAGTGCAGCGACGGCCGAACGTGTCCGGGCCGCGACAAAACTGGGGGACATTCTTCGCACGTCAACGCCCATCGACACGATGGGCGACGCGCGGACGGCCACACCGCTCATCCTGAAAATCACGGACCAGAACAGCAAGGTCCACGAACACGAACATTTCGGCCCCATCAGTTTCGTCATCGCCACCCGCGATGTCGAAGACGCCATCCATGCGGCCTCTTCGCTGGCCGCGCAAAAGGGCGCCATCACCGCTGCCATCTATGCCACGGATGACACCGTGGTCGATGATGCTTCGGACGCCTTTGCCCTGGCGGGCGTGAACCTCTCCGTCAATCTCACGGGCGGCATATTTGTCAACCAGAGCGCAGCCTTCAGCGACTACCATGTCACCGGCGCAAATCCTGCTGGCAATGCCTGCCTGAGTGATGCAGCCTTTGTCGCCAATCGCTTCCGTATTGCCGCCACAAGGCGCCACAAGGCCGCATGAATGGATATGTGAAGGAATTTGACCGGTCGCCGTTGGAACGGGAAAATGGCAGGGCAATGGTGCCTGCGCCATTGTGAGGTGGAGACCCTGTAACGGAACCACAGTCTGCTCCGGGTGTGCCGTCACACTACCCGCAAAAACAAATAGACGCCCGATTTCAGGCGGCAAAAGAATCCGGATTGGTTTATCCTGCCGGGATGTTGTTTCAACTTCCAGACGCTGATGTCCTCTATGATGCTCTTGTGTGCCGCGACGCACGCTTTGATGGCCGTGCCTATGTTGGTGTCACGTCGACCGGGGTCTTCTGTCGCCTGACCTGCCCGGCCCGCAAACCGAAAAAGGAAAATTGCCGTTTCCTTGAAACTGTTGCCCTTTGCCTGGAGGCGGGCTTTCGACCGTGCAAACGGTGTCATCCCATGGCACCGCAAGCTGATGCCGATCCGGCAATTGCGGTATTGCTGGCTGCGCTCGAGAAACAACCTGCACGCCGCTGGAGCGAGCGTGATATTATCGCACTGGGCCTTGACCCTTCCACAGTTCGGCGCAGTTTCAAGCGGCAATTTGACATCACCTTTCTCGAAATGGCGCGACTGAGCCGTATCCGCCAGGGTTTTGAGAGACTTTCAAATGGCGGCCGGGTCATTGATGCGCAACTGGATGCGGGATTTGATTCTGCAAGCGGCTTTCGCACCGCCTTCGCAAACCTTCTCGGTCAGTCTCCTGGCAGTTTTTCCGGCAAGGAACGCCTCAAGGCGGACTGGATTGCCACACCGCTCGGTCCCATGATCGCCGTCTGTGATGAGCATGCTCTACATTTGCTGGAATTTGCCGCCCGCAAGGCCTTGCCAGCGGAACTGCGCAAATTGCGCAGCATGGTGCGTGGAGACATAGGCCTTGGCCGAAACGACATCATTGATCAGCTCGAGGCTGAACTGGGCCTGTATTTCAGCGCCAAATCAGCCAGCTTCAACGTTCCGCTCGTCATGCATGGCACTGCCTTCACACGCACTGTCTGGGAAGCGTTGCAACAGATACCGGCGGGTGAAACACGCAGCTATGGCGACATAGCATCCAATATCGGAAAGCCCTCTGCTACGCGTGCCGTGGCGCGTGCCAATGGCGCCAACCAGATTGCGCTGATCATTCCCTGCCACCGGGTCCTTGGCGCCGACGGCTCGCTAACGGGCTATGGCGGCGGCCTTTGGCGCAAACAGCAATTGATCGAACTGGAACGCAAGTTCCTTGACCTTGAAGCATCTGGCCCGGGAGGTGACCATGTCACAACTTGATAAAGCACGTGATTTTGCTGAGCTGCACATTTCAGGCAAGACACTGATATTATATAATATATGGGACGCAGGAAGCGCCAATGTCATTGCCAAAGCCGGAGCTCAGGCAATCGCAACCGGCAGTCTTTCGGTTGCTGCAGCCCAGGGATTTGCAGATGGTGAGAATATCCCGCTGGAATTCCTGCTGCAAATCATCCGCCGCATTGCCGTGACCGTTGACTTGCCGCTCTCTGTGGATTTCGAAGGGTGTTTTGCAGTTGAGCCTGTCGACGTGGGTGCCAATGTTGCACACGTCATAAATGCCGGTGCAATTGGTATCAATTTTGAAGATCAGATCGTCGGTGGATCCGGTCTGTATCCGGAAATTGAGCAGTGCCTGAGATTGGAAGCTGCAAGAGGCGCCGCAAAACAGGCGGGTGTTCCACTTTTCATCAATGCGAGAACCGACCTTTTCCTCAAGGAGACTGACCAGGACAAGCACAAGGATCTGATCCCGGAGGCCAAAGCCCGGGCTGCAGCCTATCAGGATGCCGGCGCAAGCGGCTTTTTCGTTCCGGGTCTGGTCCAGCCGGAGCTGATTGCCGAGATATGTGATCAGGTCACAATGCCGGTAAACGTCATGATGCGCGGCGGAGCGCCGGATATGACGACGCTGGCCTCCCTTGGTGTTGCACGTATCAGCTTCGGGCCGGGCCCCTATTTCAAGGCGATGGATGATCTGGCCCAGCGCTACCGTGCCATAGACTGAAAACCCTACCGACTGCCACCTCAACGCATGACAAAGGGATCGGGTATCGGCTCATCCGAAGTACGCAACCAGACGGTTTTGATCTTTGTGTAGTCCAGGGCGGCCTGCAGTCCGCCCTCACGTCCCTGCCCTGACAGGCCTGATCCGCCAAAGGGTGCAATGGGTGACACCGCCCTATAGGTGTTGATCCAGACGACGCCCGCATTGATGCGGCGCACTAGCCGGTGGGCGCGTGTCAGATTGTTGGTGAAAATGCCTGCCGCCAGTCCGTATGGGGTGTCATTGGCCATAGCCAGGGCTTCATCTTCGGAGCTGAAACTGCGCGCACAAAGAACCGGCCCGAACAGTTCATTCTCCCAGGCACTGGCCTCGACATGATCACAATCAAGCAGGGTCGGCGGATAGAAATAACCCGCTCTATCGGGCACGGTGCCTCCAAAAACCGGATCGGCGCCATCCTGAATGGATTGCCTGACATGCGTATCGATCAACTGCTGCTGTCTTTTGGTGCAAAGCGGTCCCACTTCCGTCGCATTGTTCTGCGGCACGCCGATGATGATGTCCTTTGCCTTTTCCCTCAGGATGGTCAGGAAACGCTCCTTGACCGACGCCTGTACCAACAGTCTGGAGCCGGCAACACAGCTTTGACCGGTGGCGGCAAAAATGCCGGCTATCTGGGCGTTGGCTGCGCTTTCCAGATCGGCATCGTCAAAAACGATGAAGGGTGATTTGCCGCCCAGTTCAAGCGACGTGCTTGCCAGATTTTCGGCTGAATTGCGGATGATCTGCCTGGCGGTCTGTGGTCCACCAGTGAAGGCAATATGCGAAATGCCCCTGTGGCTGGTCAGATGCGCACCGCATTCGTCTCCAAAACCGGTCAGAATATTGACAACGCCGGACGGAAAGCCCGCTTCGTGGATCAGTCGGGCCAGTTCCAGCATCGGTGCGGGGCCATCCTCCGAGGCCTTGACGACCAAAGTGCAGCCTGCAGCAAGGGCAGGCCCGATCTTCACCGCCGAAAGGAACAATTGACTGTTCCAGGGAACCACGGCAGCCACGACCCCAATTGGTTCGCGACGCAGCCAGACATCCATATCCGGCTTGTCGATCGGCAGATGCGCGCCTTCGATCTTGTCTGCCAGACCCGCGTAATAGCGATAATAATCCGCAACATAGGTAATCTGCGCCGAAGTCTCACGAATGATCTTGCCGGTGTCGCGGGTCTCAAGTTCCGCCAGGCGTTGCGCGTTCTGTGCCACCAGATCTGCCAACCGGTAGAGCAATTTGCCCCTCGCGGTTGCCGTCATGTCCGGCCAGGGGCCGGACGACAGGGCCATCCCGGCGGCCAGAACTGCCCGATCGACATCCTCAGCTTGAGCCCGAGGCATCAGGGCCCACGGTTTGCCACTCGCCGGGTCGATACTCTCAAAGGAGTCGAGGCCAAATTCGAATGTTCCGTCAATATAGTGCTGAAAACGTTGCATCAGGACCTCCTGTCAAAGGCCGGCATCACCTGCTCGATGAATCGCTGCAGCGATGCCTTCTTGCGTTCGAAACTCATGCCGCTGTCGATCCAGAATGAATATTCGTCATAACCCAATTGTTCGTAGTGTTTGAGCCTGTCAATCACGCAGGGCGCATCGCCGATGACATTGCATTGACGCATGGTCTGCGGGGAATAGATGGGATGGGCATCAATTTCCGCTGGCGTGAGCTTTTTGATCAGGCCCTGGCTTACCGGCCGCTCATTTTTGAACCAGGCGCCAAAATAATTGTAAAAGGTGTTGATCTCCCGGGCGCCCTGTACAACATCGTCTTCACCCTCACCCACATAGGTATGGCGCAGAAGCATGATCTTCGGCCGGGAAATATGAGCATTGACGGCACAGGCCTCGTTGAACCGTTGCATCAGCGTTTCAACCTCCTCATCACCCTGCCACAGGGGCGTCACCTGCACATTGAAACCGTTTGCCACGGCAAATTCATGACTGTTGGGATCTCTGGCGGCCACCCAGATCGGCGGGTGCGGTTTTTGAACCGGTTGCGGCGCGGAGGTTGTCGACGGGAATTGCCAGAACTGGCCATCATGGGCGTAGTCGCCTTGCCATATTTTTACGACCGCAGGCAAAATCTCCCGCAGGCGCTGACCGGCCTGCCAGGCGTCCATGCCGGGCACCAGCCGTTCATATTCATAGGAATAGGCGCCGCGCGCAAAGCCCAATTCCAGCCGGCCATCGGTCAAAAGATCGGTCATCGCCGCCTCACCGGCAAGTTTGACCGGATGCCAGAAGGGCGCCACAATCGTTCCCGTGCCGAGCCGGACATTTTTCGTGCGCCGCGCCAGATCCACCAGACTGAGGAAGGGATTGGGCGCTATGGTAAAATTCATCCCATGGTGCTCACCGGTCCATATGGTGCGCATACCACCCCTGTCAGCGATCTCGCACAATTGCAGGAACTCTTCATAAAGCTTCTGCTGGTTTTGAGACGCATCGATGCGCTCAAGATGGGCGAAAAGGGAAAAATCCATCTTTACGTACCTCTTGCCAATTGTCGGACATGTCCGCTCTGCTCGTTTCCCGTATAAATCCCGAAATCGCCGATCGCCTGTTCACGGATGTACCGTTTCAGGATGTCCCTTGTCGCCGGGTCGGCAATGCGGTCCATCGGCATGTCATCGATAGGGCAGAACAGGCCGCAAAGCTGCTCTCCCTGCGTCGACGTACAATGGTAGATGATATTATGGGTGCCCCGCCCGACGTCTTCATAGACGGAATATACGAATCCGACCGAGACCGAAGGGCCCATGACATTGACCAGATGTTGCTGATGCGAGGTTTTCCGGTTCGATCCGTCAAGCAGCACGGACGGCAGATCGAGCCCGCCGTCGCCCTTCTCCTCAAGCAGGATCTGGCCCTGCCACTCCAACACGGCGCCAATGCGAATGCCCGAGCCTGATCGCAGGGCTTCGGCTCCCTGTCCCTCCAGTGACGGTCTGAAATAGCTGCCACGCACATAGCCCAGACCGTTCAGGCCGATATTGTCGAAGGCCTCAATCCGTCCGATCAGCAGCGTATGGTCACCTGCATCAACCACCTGGTGCATTGAACAGTCAAACCAGGCAGCAACCTGGGTGAGAATGGGCGCACCATGCGAGCCTTGAGACCATTCCACCGCGGCAAACCGGTCTTCGACCGGACGGGCGAAATTGTTGGAAACGGATTCCTGATCTTCAGACAGAATGTTGACGGCAAAACCGCTGGCCGCTGTCATGGCCGCGTGGTTGCCGGATGTTTTTGCCAGTGAAATCAGCAAGAGCGGCGGGTCCAGTGACACACTGGTGAACGAGTTGGCGGTAAAGCCGATGGGCTGGCCTTGCAGATTGTGACTGGTGACCACGGTCACGCCGGTCATGAATGCGCCAAAGGCATCGCGCAATTGGCGCTGATCACTCTGTGTCATCTTGTTTTTTCCTCTCGAGCCAGGAAACCAGCGCCTCATTGACCAACCCCGGTGCCGTAAGGCCAAGCATATGGCGATGTCCGGCAACCACGACACACACGCTGTCAACAACGCAACTGGCCATGAAGCGGGTCATTTCAGGGGTAGAATTCGGGTCATCCTCACCCGTCAGAAAAAGCGCCGGACAGGAAATCTCCGACAGCCTGTCGGCATAGATGGAATCGCCCCGCGCAAAGGCGGAATAGGCAGTCGCATAGCCGCGTGGATCAACGCTGGAAAGCAGTGATGCTGTCAATTTGCGGGCTGCATTTTCCTTGGGCAGGCTGGTGAACCAGCGTTTCAGGGGCTCTTCGTGATTGATCCTGCCGCTGCTGATCTGCCTGGCCCTGTCGGCGATATCCAGGGATGCCTGCCGGCTGCGCCGGTGAACGGCATTGAGCAGGGCTACCCGGCGAACCAGAGTTGGTGCACTGACCGTCACGCCGAGGGCTATCAACGCGCCCAGCGAATGGCCGGCAATATTGGCAGGCCCGAGCTTCAGATCAAGGATGAATTGCTCAAGCCAGGAAACATAATCTTCCAGATCGGCCGATTTGCCCAAGGGTTTGCTCTGGCCATGACCGGGAAGATCGACGGCATAGATGCGCCAACGATCCGAGAGGGCGTCCAGTTGTGGCTGCCAGACTTCGGCGCGAAGCCCTACTCCGTGAAGCAATATCAGCGGTTCACCGGAACCACATTCGTGATAGGCCGCGCCGCTTCTGGTCTTAGACCGCGGCAGGATTGTCAACATCATGACCCAGTTCCTTCAAATCCTGATAGCGGTCACCAATGCGGTGATGCACCCGGCCGCCAACCGATGCGCCGAGAGCCACAACAATCTCGTCGGCATTCGGTGCGTCGGGAATGGAAAACTGGATGGTCAGATAATGCGACCGCCGTCCTGCATCATTCTTGTCCATCAGCGGTATCATGATGGGCGCGTTTGCTGCGCCGCGAATATTGGTGAAGGACAAATAGGATTTGGCGCCGACTGCTTCGCGGTAGAAATTGCCGAACCGCAGGGTGTGAATGAGACCGGAGCCATGCTCGACTTCGCCATTCAGGCCAACCATAGCGGCCTTGCCATATCCTTCCACGGCTTCACCAGAACCAATTGCATCAATGATCATCCCGGTGAGCAACTGGCCAAGGCCAGGTGCGGCATCCTGTATGCCGGGGCGCAGGTCTTCAACAAACTCCTGCCCGGCCCAGGGATTGGCGACAACCGCCGCGGCTGCAACCATCAACAGCGGCTGGTCCGCAGATTTTCCGCCCTCAATAAAGGTCTTTTCCACGTGCAAAAGGGTTTTTCTGATCTGCGCAGCCATAAAATTCACCATGGTTCAATTTTTTGTAATATGGTATACCATAGTATGGTAAGTCAATGTTTGTTTTAACGATACACGAGCCAAAACGACATGAGCGATTTCAGCAGCCTTCGCATTGAACACCCCCCTTCCACATTGCGTGAAATTGCACTGGAAAAGGTCCGCAACGCCATAATTGCAGGCATATTCCAGCCTGGACAACGACTGGTGGAACGCGTGTTGTGTGAGCAGATGGGGGTAAGCCGAACCGTTATTCGCGAAGTCATTCGCCATCTGGAATCGGAAGGGTTGATAGAGGTGATCCCCAATCAGGGGCCAGCCGTTGCGCGCATAGACTGGGATACGGCACGTCAGATTTATGAAATTCGCTCTTTGCTGGAATCAGAGGCGGCAGCGGCCTGTGCGCAATCCATTACACGATCCGGTCTTGAAGAATTGCGCATGGCGCTGGAAAATCTTGAAACCGGCACCCACGCAGAAAACCCGGCTGCCATGCTTGATGCAACGACGGCTTTTTACAAGACCATCTTCACTGTTGCAGGCAAACATATTGCCTGGGAAATCGTTGATCGGCTGAACGGCCGGATCAGCCTTTTGCGGGTGCTGACGCTAGGTACAGGCGAGCGAACCCGCACAGGCCCCAAACGCATGCGTGACATATACGACGCCATTGCGGCGCGAGAGCCGCACGAGGCTGCGGCTGCCTGTCGCAAACACTTGCGCGAAGCCAGCGAGATTGCGCGCCTCATCCTGACCAAACCGGAAAACGGCCCTGCCTGATCAGGCTCTTTCTGATCAGGCTTGGCCTCAGCCGCTTTTCAGACTGGCCTTTGCCTCTGCAATTTGCTTTTCCAGCGCTGCCTTTTCTTCATTCTGCGTTTTGGTCAGAACTGTCAGCTCCGCCTGCTGCTTCTTGAGCGCCGCCAGTCTTTCCTTCTCACCGGTGCCTTGTTCCGCCATTGCTTCCAGCGCGGCGATTTCAGCCACCAGTGCATCGTGTTTGGCGCCCTGCTCGGCAATGACGCCGTTTCGCAGGAACAATTCATATTCCAGACCGACGATCCTGGCGTGGGGATTGTCCGCCAGCGGGTCTGAATTGGTCAATTTTCCCAGAACATAGACACCATTGCTGATCCCCATCAGCGCCAGAAGTTCCGTGGGAATCTCGGGAAAGGCAACTTTGCTCCACACGGTCGTTACGACATAAATGCCGGCAATGATCGTAAACAGCAGCATTTGCAATTTGGTCAGGTCCAGCCTGTTATCGACCGAAATCAACTGCCAGGGGCTGACGTCCACCTGGTCATTCTGCCCCTGGATTTGAGCCTTGGCTGGCATGTTGCGGCTTGCGTTGATCGCCACTGCTTTCGCGGCCAGTGAGCCGACACCGCCCACACCAAGCAGCCAGATGATGGTCTGATTGAGCGTTGCAAGGCCACCGGTGGCAATCCACACAAAGATCATCAACCCGAAAACCGCCAGCGTCCACCACAGAAGCTGAAGGTTGGAAAGGCTTGCGGTTCCATCGTGGCCGCGCACCAGGTTGAGCGGTCTTATCTGACTCCACAACCCTGCCGGTTTGTTTTTGGTGTTTGCCTTCCAATAGAAAACAATCATTCCATAGGCGATCAGGAATGCCAGAATACTGCCCGTGGTCGCACCCCAGCGATTATCGATGAATTGCGTTGTAGCACCGGAATAGACAATACGATTACCATCAGACGCCAAGAGCACGATCCGGGTATTTTCATGCCCTCCCCACAGCCAATTGGCCAGTGTATCGGCCATGCCTGGCGCATAGATATCTTCGACTGCCTGTGAACCGGGCGCTGGTGGCGCGCTATAGCGCGGCAGCGATGGAATGTTGAAACTGACCTGGGCAGCACCTGCCGTTGAACTGGTTGGCGCTATGTTGCCGATTTCCACCCAGATGAGGTCTGCGTCACCAAGTTCGGACCATGTCTTGTGTTTGTCTTTCAGTTTTTTGAGACTGATGCACCCGCGATAGGTTGCCTGTCCAAAAGCAATATTGCTGTGCGTCAGCCCCAGATGCTGCGCCGTGCGCTCCAGGGCGCGATGGGGCGCCAGCACAGAAAGGCTTCCAATGCTTTGTTGAGCCGGAACCATGGATAAAGTACCGGGATACGGCAACGGGAACGTCAGTTCATGTGCATCGGCAAAGATCGGCGCAGGCGTCGTGTCGGAGAAAATCGACACTGTCATTTTCTCCGGGTCAAAATCATTGACGGTAATCTCTGTGCCCTTGGCAAATTTCAGACCGGTCAAAGCGGCGGCAGCCACCTGTCTTCTGACGGCACCCGATGTCGTCAGATCAAAAGCGAAAAGCCCTCCGGTTTCATTGTCGGCGACCACCATCGAATCAGAAAATTTGCCATCCTCTATCAGGGCTTTTCTTTGCGTCATCGTCCAATCTGCAACATCAATGTTCAAGGGCGCATTGAGGCTGATTGTAATGCCCTCTCCCGGCAGTAAACCCTTTTGGTTCAGAGGGAATTTCTGTTTTTTGAGTGCGTCACCTGCATCCGTCAGAACGAGTGCCCGGCTCCTGGTGATCTGTTCAGAGCCAGCGCGTTGCTCTTGCCCATCAATATCCGGCTTCTCTTCCTCGACAATGGCCACAGCCTGTCCGGCAATCGTTGGAACCACCTTGAGAATGATGTTGGAAAACAGGTCTTCGTCATCAGCCTTATGGGACCAGGACTGAATGGTGAATTCTGCATCCTTGGGAAATGATTTGCTGAATGGTGTGCACCGATCCGAGACGGATGAAGGCCCTTCGGCCAGCGCAAGAGAGGCGGAGCAGAGGATCGCCGCGATCAAGGACGGTATGAAAAGGCCTGTCTGGAATATCCTCATTGCGAATCCGATCCCCTGTACGACAGCGACTTTCAGCCTGGACGTCACAGGCCCCGCACGACCGGGTTTGCGAAGACAGACAGAAGCCGGAATTACAACCAGAAGTGATGCCTGACTATCTTACAGCTTGGGCTTGTTTGCAAGAATGGCAGGTCGTTGGTGCAACGCAACCCCGCTTGTTTGTCCAAATACCTGGCCCTATTGCATTGAACTGCCGAAGCTCAAACACCCTTGCGTGCCAGATAAACCGTCTGGGTAAAGGTCGCGTTTTGTAGCGGATTGTGAAACGGCACCTCTACGGCCCGCGCCTCGGCAAAAGCCTCAGCCAGACGGGCTGTGAAAGTTGCATCGGGAAGATCATTGGACCATAGCCCGAACACACCACCTGGTCGCAGATGGTCGATCAGCCTCTGCAGGCCTTCGAGGCTGTAGAATGCTGCATTTGCCGGGTCGAGAAAAAACTCAGGCGAATGATCGATATCGACCAGAATGGCATCAAATTGCCGCGAAGGTTGATCCGGGTCAAAACCCTCTGGCGATGCCGCCAAAGCAAAAAAATCACCAAGCACAAACCGGCATCTGGCATCTGCTGACAGCTTTGGCCCGAGTGGCAACAGTCCGGTCTCGTGCCACTCGATAATGGCCTCCAGCGCGTCCACGACAAGAAGGGAGCTGACTGCTGTTGACTCGAGAACAGCCTCCGCCGTGTAACCAAGACCGAGGCCACCAACAACAACATCAAGGTTTGATCCGTTCAGTTCGGCCAATCCCAGATGAGACAGCGCGATTTCGGATGTGGTGAACAGGCTCGACATCAGGAATTCTTCACCCAGCTTGATCTCGAAAACATCCACACCCAAGGACATTTCCCGTCTGCGGCGCAGACTGAGCGCACCAATCGGTGTTGGTCTATAGTCCAATTCTTCGAAATACTTGCTCATGGCACCTGTTTTCCTGTCGACGGCTGAACCAGATTGTTTTGCAGAAACGCTTCTTCCGGTCGAATCACCGGCAGATCTGCTCGATTGACCCCATTCAGGCTTACAGGGGATTTGGTTGGTAGACCAAGTATCACTGATCTTTCTTTCGTCATGAGAACACCGCAGTAAAGTATGTGTACATACTGCCTTCTCGGCACATCACAGAATATTGAAAAGTGCACAAATTGTATAAAATACGGCCATTATGTTCCATTATTGCCACAAATTGTGGTGTTTTTGTCCAAATTGGACGTTTCGCAATCTTTTGTATTTGACAGCGAAACGCTAAATGCGATCAGATATTGATTGAGAGACCGGCAGGGGGCCGTATGTATAGATATACCAGATTTGCACTGTGCTTTGCTTCGGGAATGTGTTTGCTTGCGGCAAATACGGTAACACAATCGCTCGCTCAGACAGCGACGGATCGCGCGGCGAAGAAAACTGCCCGCCCCCAAGTGAATGCGAAGGCGGAAGCCGTCATTCAGGCCAAGCGCAAACAATTGTTCACGCGCATGCTTTCCCAGCCGGATGATCTTGATACAGCCTTCCAATACGCAACCCTGTCCATCAAGGTTGGCGATCTGGAGGCCGCCATCTCCACACTGGAACGCATGTTGATCTTTTCGCCGGGCTTGCCGAGATTGCAACTGGAGCTTGGTCTCCTTTACTATCGTCTGTCTGCCTACACGACTGCCCAGACCTATTTTGAAGCAGCCATATCCGGCGAGAACGTGCCCGAAGAAGTGCGCGCCAAGGTCAACCAATATCTGACAGGCATTGTTCAGGCCGGCAAATTGACAACCTATACGGCGCAAACCCGTGTCGGTGCTCGCTATCAGACCAACGCAAATCGTGGTCCCAATGGAGAGATCATCATTCTCAACGGGCTGCCTTTCGAGCTCAATGCAAATTCGCAGGCCACAGCCGACGGCAATGCCTATACATCCGGAAAATTCCATGTGTCGCGTAAGTTGCCCCAGCAAGGGACATCACTGGAATTCGATCTGGTCAGCTACGGTTCGAAACAGTTTGAACTGGAGCAGTTTGATCTGGCCCAGGCTGAAATAACGCTGGGGCCTGCCTTTGATCTCGGTCGTTTTGGTATAGATAATGCAGCGCTGGGCGTTTACGGCATTGCAGCAGGCGCTTTCCTGCATGAGGATTTTTACGCTTCCTTCTTTGGCGCGGGCACGCGGGTCGTATCAAGGCCGCATGCGCGTCTTTCAACCTCAACCAAGTTGGAATATCGCTACAAAACCTTCTATAATTCACCGACGGTTCCTTCGGCCAGTGACCGCGATGGCCATGAAATTCGGTTTCTTTCATCCGGCCAATACCTGGTCAATCAGACACGTGCCCTTAATTATTCGGCGGGCATAACCCGCAGCCTGGCCAGTGCGGATTATCTCAGCTTCACCAGCTACGGCGCTCAAATCGGGTCAAACTTTGCCTTCGACTCGCCGTTCAAGGACAAGCAGAAGTGGGTGTTTGGCACATCGGTTGGCGTTCTTTACAAGCAATATGACGACCCGGACCCGATTGTGAATATCTCGGAAAGCCAGGAAGATATGGAATATATAGCCCAGGCTTCACTCAATATTCCAATCAAGAACAAAATTTCCCTACTCGGGGAAGTTGATTACCGTTACGTGGATTCAAACTATACGACACGTGAGCACAACAATTTCGGAACGACACTTTCCCTCGTAAAGATTTGGTGAAATCATGTCTCAGATAGCAGGCAATCAAAACAAGGCGCGGCTTCTTGCAGGCGTCGCGGTTCTGGCTCTGTGCACCTATGGAACCAGCCCGGCAATTTCCGCAACCAAAGTCGGTGTTGCAGCCGCGGTCAATCTTGATGCCAAGAGCACGCGCAGCGGCGCGACGAAAATCATTTCTCTGGGTCAAAATGTCATTCACAACGAAAAGATCTCAACGGACGCGGAAGGCCTCGTTCAGATCCTTCTGGTCGATGGAACCACCTTTACGGTTGGGCCCAACAGCCAATTGACTATTGATGAATTTGTTTACGATCCAAACACCGGCAACGCGACAGTCGTTGCCAGTGTGGCCAAAGGCGCCTTCCGCTTCATTGGTGGCCAGACCAGCCGCAAGAAGGGCGGCGCAACCATCAATACACCGGCAGGGTCCATTGGTATTCGTGGCGCTATGGTTGAGGGCGACGTACAGGGAAACAGTGCCAGCTTTTCCATGATATTCGGTGATGAGATGTCATTTCTGGGCAGAGATGGTGGAAGTCAGCGCCTTTTCCAGCCAGGCTTTACTCTCCGGGTATCTCCAAACGGTAGAACCACAATAACGCCACGGACCTCCGGGGATGCAAGTGCATTGCAGACCAGTCTGGCCGGTCGTAGGGGCAAGACCGGAGGCGCCAAGAAGCCGCCGACAGATGGTGCGGTTGCCGATTCAGGCGTTGGAACGGCCAATTCCACGTCACTCTCCGGGGGTATCCCGGTTCCCACTGACCGCCCGGTACAGTCCAGTGATCTGGATGAAGTGGACGATTCCATTACCGATGTGGACGAGGTTGCCGACGTCGACGTCGAAGAAGAAATCACCGGAAATGCGCGAATTGTCAGTGCGCCAACCAACAAGGATGGTGGCTACCAGGCCATTTTCCTTCAGGAAGGCGACGATCCCATACTCGACGCGGGTTCACGCGGTTTGGTCGGTTCCACCGAGGCAACCGATTATACCGTGACGCTGACCAAGTCTGGTGGAAACCTCATAGCCTCTGGTCCATCCGGTGGCTCCTTCGTCCTGCCGGATTTTACTGGTACCGAGGGCGATGAAGGCCTTGAGGAAATCACCGATGTGAGCGGTACATCGCCATCGGGCACGGTCGGAGGCACTGTCTACGCCGGCCAGAGTGATTTCGCCGCCTATTTGCTCGGCGTCGAAGGCAATCCGGCCGACCCCTTCTATATCATCACCGGAACGGAAACCGACGTTGAACTGCTGCTTGCCGAAGACACGGAAACGAGCATCCGAACCTATTCGCTGACGCGCGATCCGATACAGAATTTCATTGCCTCACCAGGGACAGGGAGCACAACTTCGGGGTCCAGTTGTACCACGTCCTGTTCATCGACACCTGAATTCACCATCGCAATAGACACAGGCACGAGCACGGAATCGGTCACCAGCGTTCCCTTTTTCAATCCGCAGCTATACGGTTCTCTGGACAATACGGCCCAAATGGATCTTCGTGTCGTCGAGCGCGACGAGGGTTTTTTCAAGACGTTCCTCACCTGGATCGATATTTCCGATACGGAAGACGGACAGAAAAGCGCAATATTCGTCACGGCCGGCGGCGGTGTGGAACTGGAAAATGGCAACATCGGCATCACCAGCAATCGTACGGGCAGTTTCCGTGCCAATGCCTATGGGCCGGTGTACAACATGACTGGCGGTTCCGTGCAGTCGCTCGCAGGCGCGAACGGTGGCTACGCCTATGGTCCCAATGCGGAAAACTTTGTGCTCGGCAACATGCTTGATCCAAGCGAGACATTCACTGATTTTTCCTCCGGCTTTTGCATGGATGAATGCGAGGAAGAAGAAGGATCGGGCTACCTGACCGACCACCATTTCGGCACGATCCATGTCGCCGATCTGGAAAGCGAAGAGCCTATCGACGACTTTGACCGAACCACGCGCACCCGGACCGGCTTTATGGTTGGACTGGCTGAATCCAGTGCTGATGAAACTGGCGTTCCCTACACTGTGGCAATGCCTGTTGGGGAGGGTATTTCTCCCAATTTTTCCGTGACGATTGATGCGGCCTCAAGTGAAGTCTCGGCGCTTGGTATAGTCTATAATGTTTTCGGTGTCGGTCCTGAGGACGAAGGGCTGCTTACCGAAGGTTTTGCCTTGCCATTCGGCTCCGTTGAACGGGAGGTTGACGTTGGCGAATTCGAAACCGATTTTGGGGAAAATGCCTTTGTCGATGACAACATATTTGGGGCGACACACAACTCCAATCCGGAAAACACCCAAATTTCATTTCTGGAGAGAATAGACGGCGAAGAAGGCTACGATACAGTTCCTGTTGACAGTGGAACCGTGGCAGTCACGTCGACAAGTTCCTATATGGTTTCCGGTCGCGCCACACCGCTCGAATCCGAAGAAAGAACCAGCTATACCCATTGCACCGATTGCAGCTTTGCCGATTGGGGATGGTGGGGAACCCGCATCACCACGCTCGTTGAAGACGGCGAAAGTGTCAACGAACGCAGTGAATTCGTTCATATGGGAACTTGGGTCGCAGGCGACATCACCAACCCGGATGACCTGGTGGCTGGAGGCCCGACTGATGCATCCTTTGATGGAACAGTCCTTGCCAATGTTGCCAGTAATGAATATGGCCAATATATCGCCAAGGGAGAGTTCAGTCTGAATATCGATCTGGCCGACCGGTCCGGAGAATTCGAAATGGCCATTGGATTGATTGATCAGTCCGGAAATTTCACCGACAATATTAGAACCGGTTACTATGACTCGACCGTTTCGGATGCATCCAGTGCGACACAGGCACTCTACATAGGTGATCTCTACGGCGACGGCTTCAGCCAAGGCATTGTCTCAGGCGCATTGGTCAATGACGGAGAATTTGTCGCAGCGGGCACCATCGGACAGTTTTACGCAAATGGCGACGATGGCCAGATCACCGGAACCTTCATGGGCGGACGTGACCCGGGTGCAGCAATTATACCGGAATAGACACCCATTAACGCTGAGCACTTGGCCTGTTGTACATTGCCGATCCATAGGTTGAATGGGTGCATCCGATGAGCAATCATCTTGCTGGACGGTTTTTTGTATGAACGCGCGATTTGAAGCAAAATTGTTTCACAGAGACAGTGAAACAATTTAAGTTTGCTTCTGGGGACTTATTGATCAACTGAAGGTGGGGACAA
>JARGOF010000064.1 GCA_029212415.1 Rhizobiaceae bacterium
CATTGCCCGCAGCCGGAATGAATCTCGACGGTCACCCGATCACCGATTTCGAACTCGTCAACACCCGGTCCGAGCGCTGCAACAGTGCCCATATATTCGTGGCCCGGCGTGAAGTTCTTGTTAAAGGGTGGTCCGCCCTCAATCAACGCCGGGGTGCCGTAATGGATGATTTCCAGATCAGTGGCGCAGATGGCCACGGCGTCGATACGCACGAGGATTTCCGCGCGCGCCGGCATCGGGACGGGCTTGTCGGTCAATGTCAGCTGGTCCGGATCACCCAGAACCCAGGCCTTCATCCTGTCTGGGATTGGCATTTCACTTGATGTCTTGATCAGGCTTTCACTGGTCATCCACAATTCCTTGGGAGAAGACAATCACGGTGTGCGATGTCTCGATCAATCAATTCGCTAGCAATGAAACACGTCCCAAACGGCGAGTCAAATATTATCGATAATCGTTCAATGATAATCGAGTAAAATTCTGTTTTCCCCTGAAAGGAGGGGATTTGGCTTGGCTTTTTTCGCCAAACGACTATACGGTGCGGCGATCAAACAGATTATTTCCACCCTAGAACAAAAGAATTCAGCAGCCTCACGCCATGTCACTCGCCCAGCCTCTCCTCCGCGAATCGCTTTCCCAGCAAATAAGGGACCGGCTTTTGAGCCGCATCATGAGCGGCGCTCTGAAACCCGGTGACCGGCTGATCGAGCTGAAGATCGCTGCGGAAATGGCGACCAGCCAGGCCCCGGTTCGCGAGGCCCTGCGGGAACTGGAAGCCATGGGTGTCATCGAGACGCTGCGCAACAAGGGCGCGCGGGTCCGGGTGATCACCAATGAGGAATTGCGCGAGATCTACGATGTGCGCGCCGAACTGGAAGCCTATGCCACCGAACTGGTCACGGCAGGCGCGCGGCACGTGACGGCCGGCCTGATGACCTGCATCCGCGGCATGAAAAAAGCCGCCAACAAGAGCGATTCCATCGCGTTTGCCGACCACAATATGGCGTTTCACCGCATCATTGTAGAGGGCGCCGGCAACAAGGTCCTGCTGGACCTGTGGGAGATGCTGAACGTCAAGATGCGCACCATGGTCAATGTTTCACGCAGCAGCCGCAACCTTCTGGAACTGACCGAATCCCATCAGATGATTGTCGACGCAATCCTCTCCGGCAATGCCAAACACGCCCATGCCGTCGCCCGCACCCATGTCCTCGACAACAAGCCGGGCCGCGACGAACAGGCGGATTCTTCAGTGGCGGCTGCTTCACCTGACGCCTGATCAACTGGCACCTGATCACCGGTCTGTTCCGTTCTACACCCGCAATTGATAGCTTGCCGGCAGCCAGCGATAGGTGCCGTTCAGCCGTTCGACATAGCCGACGGCGGGAAAGGGCATGTGATGGCCCAGAACGAGCAGCCGGTCGGTGGCGACCATGTCGAGGATGCGCTGGCGCGTTGCCACGGCCATCTGCTTGTCATCATCAAAACTGACCTGCCAGTGCGGCCTTTGCAGGGAAAATGCGTAATGATTGACCACATCACCCCATAGCAGCAGCGATTGGCCTTCGCTCTCGATGTGATAGGCCATGTGGCCGAGCGAATGGCCAAAGGCTTCTACCGCCCGAATGCCCGCCACCACCTCATCGCCCGGATCGATGAATGTCATCCGGTCGGCCAGAGGCACGACAAGGCGCAGGAACAGATCGCGGTTTTGTGCGCGCTGCGCGGGGATCTTCTCGCCGCTTTTCCAGGCGTCAAACTCGACCTGGCCCATCACGTAGCGGGCATTGGGGAATGTCGGCTTGCCGTCGTGAAACAATCCGCCGATATGATCGGGGTGGGCGTGGGTCAGCACCACGATATCCACATCCTGCACCTTGTAGCCAGCGGTTGTCAGCAGGCTTTGCAGATTGCCCGCACCCAGCTTGAGGCCGATCTCGCCAAACCCCGTGTCAAAGAGCACCAGCTGTTCGCCGGTATTGACGAGATTGGGCGAAAAGGTGTTTTCCAGGTTGCCCACGGGAAGCAGGTTTTCCTTCGCGTGGGCCTCGATGGTCGCGGCGCTCTGGTCAATGCCAAAGGGCGGACTGATCCCATCCATGATAATGGCGCCGTCCAGCATGGTTGTGACTTCAAAATGACCCAATGGAAAACGATGGATCTGCGGGCGTAGCGTACCAAGAAGCGGGGCGGGCAAGGTAATGTCCTCCGTCAGGTTCAAAGAGATATTATTGCAGCGCCTGAATGTCAGGCCTCATCGATGCCGGCCATCATTTCAAGGATGCTTTTGATGGCGGCTGTATCCTGTGCGCCCATGCCGCGCGCCCGGGCGCTGGCATAAAGCGGCTCCGATTGGGCAAACAGCGGTGTCGGGCAATCGAGACTGCCCGCAAAGGCCGCGATCAGCTCGACATCCTTGCGCCATACATCCAGCTTCATCGTCGCCGGTTCATAGGTCTGCTCGACCATCATCGGACCGCGCACCTCGAACATGCGCGACGAACCGGCTCCGGCACGGATCACGTCATAGGTCTGCTGCGGATCCAGCCCGGCCTTCTGCGCCAGAACCAGCGCTTCGGCTGCCGCGACATTGTGAATGGAGACAAGCAGATTGGCGACGAATTTCATCTTCATGCCATTGCCGAATTCACCCAGATAGTGGGTTTCACGCGACATCGCATCGAAGATCAGCCGGCATTTTTCAACCGCTTGCCTGTCGCCGCTGGCCAGCATCACCAGATCGGCCTCGACCGCCTGGGCGCCCGTGCCGCTGACCGGACAGTCGATCAGGATGATGCCATGATCGGCCAGCGCATCGCGCGAAACCAGCTTGTCCTCGATAGGCAGTGTGCTGCATTCAACGACTATGCAGCCCCTGGCACCCTTGGCGCAGATATCGTCGGTGACATCGCGGAAGGCCTTGCTGCTGGGCAGCGACAAAAGCACGATCGGTGCGTGGGCCGCAACGTCACCGGCGGAGGTCGCCACCGTCCCGCCGGCCGATTGCAGTTTTGCCCGCGCCGTTTCATCAATGTCATAGCCGATGACAGTGTGACCGGCGGCCAGCAGATTGCCCGCCATGGCCGAGCCCATGATCCCCAGTCCGATGATGCCCGCATCCATGGCCATATACCTGATCCTTTCAAAAACCCTTCTCGAAGCAACCATGAAGCGGGTCGCAAGGTCAAGCTGAAATTATCGATAATCGGTAAATATATGAAGTGCTGGCAGATCAGGTCTCCGTCAATCGATAGCCATCTGCAATGCCTCAGCGGTCGCGGTCGTCTTCAAACTCTTCTGCTAGGTTGGCAATGAGATTTCTGCGGATTTCCGCCTTCTGGCCCAACCGATTGATCAGCGCACTGGCCAGCAGTTGGGCCATGCTCAAAACACTGGTCTGCGTCAACTCGGACCATGGCGTCGAGACATGACAATTGAGAACCAGTGCACCCTTGCGCTGTGCCTTGCCAACATTGGTCGGATCGGTAATGACGATGGACTTGAGCCGGGTGGTTTTAGCAAAATTCAGCATTGTCGATATGTGTTGCGGCCAGGGACGTACGGCAATGATGACGAGCGCATCATTTGGCCCGGTGGATGCCAGCTCCTCCGGCCAGATGGATGCGTTTTCGGAAATCAGGTGGACCCCGGGCCGCACCCGCGCCAGCAATGTGCGAAGATATTGGGCAAGCCCGTTTTCAATCCCGAGGCCAGCGACCCAGACCCGCCCGGCAGCGGCAAGTTGCTCGGCCGCCTGATTGAGAACATCTGAGCGTAACTCCTCGAAGGTCCGTATGAGGTTTGCCGTTTCCACCTGCAGATGAACAGGAACCGTCGTGGCAGCGGTCGCAGAAACCTGCGGCATCGGTATCTGCTGCACCGGACCGGTCCGATTGCGTTCCTCACGCGCCTGAAGACGCACATCGTTGAAATCAGAATATCCGAGATTGCGGAACAATCGCGCCGCAGTGGCCTTTGATACGCCCGCAAATCCGGCCAGTTCAGTGGCCGATGTTCCCAGTATTTCGTCGGGACGATCCAGCAGAAACTGGGCAAGTTTTTGCTCGGAACGCGTCAGGTCCTCAAACCGCTCCTGAATGCGTAACGCAAGTCGTGTGCCCATATGGTCCCATCCTGACGGCCGTGTGTTCAGGCCACCCTATCGATATCAGTCTTTTCCACCACTTAAAAAAAATTGCGTGACAAGTCCACAGGTTTATGAAACTCTTGTTTCAGTAATTACTTTTTTAGAAACAAACGGGACATCGCCGTGACCAAAACAAAAATTGTCCGGGAAAAAATCTGGTCCAAACTTGCCGATGTGGCACTGCCGGACTCTCGTTTCCATCTGAATTTCTCCGAAGTGATCCCGGATTTCATCGGCTCTGACCGGGCGACGGATCATATTGAATCCCAACCATTCTACCAGGATGGTCAATATGCCTTTATCACGCCGGACAACTGCCTTGTCGAATTGCGCAAGCGCATGCTGCAGGCGGGCAAGTCAATGGTTGTTTCCACCTATGGCATATATCGCGGATTTTATTTGCTGGAGCCTGACATGGTGCCCGCCGGTCAGGAGCTTTTCGCTGCCTGGCTTGATGGCCTGGAGCATTTCGGGCGCAGGATTTCACTTGAGGAAATCGCCGAGAAAGGCCGCTTTGACTTCATGGTCACCGGCGCGTCTGCGGTCTCACTGGACGGCGTGCGGTTCGGCAAGGGTCATGGATTTTTCGACCTGGAATGGGGCATGTTCACCGAGCTTGGCATAGTCGACAGTCAAACGCCGGTGACCGCGATCGTTCACGATGTGCAGGTTGTCGAAGACAAGTTGTTTCCAAGTCCCACGGATATTCTTGTCGACTATATCGCAACACCCAGCGGCATGCGCCGGGTGGAAAACCGGGCTGTCCGCCCGCGCGGGATCCATTGGGATCTGCTGGAGCCCGAGCAGATTGAAAATACACCGCCGCTGCAGGAATTGCGCCGTATGCACGGTCTTTGACCGAGACGTTTCCACCTCCCGAACATTCCCTATACAAATGGAGAATTGCCATGACATTTTATCTCAACCGCCGCCAATTCGTCAGAACAATGGGGGTTGGCGCAACCCTGGCGGCAATGCCGGCCACCCTGCGCACAGCTGGCGCAGCAACGCCGCTGACGATGCAGGCTGCCTGGATCAATGACGCTGAATTCTGTGGATATTTTGCAGCAATCGACAATGGGTATTACAGCGACAACGCACTGGATCTGACCTATCTTTCCGGTGGGCCGGATGTCATTCCCGAAAGCGCCATCATTGCCGGCAAGGCCGATCTGGCGCTGACCACGCCCGACACCACTATCAAGGCGATTGTCGATCAGGGCGCGCCCTTCAAGATCATCGCAGCGCAATATCAGAAAAACCCGATCGGCATCGTGTCACTGGCCAAGGCGCCGATCAACTCCCCGCAGGAACTCAAGGGCAAGACCCTCGCCGTGCCGCCGGTCAATGTGATTTCCGTCGAAGCCATGCTTGCCATCAACGGGATTGACCGGGCCGACGTGAATATTGTGCCCTATGCCTATGATCCGACGCCGCTGCTGAAGGGGGAAATAGACGCCTCTCTTGATTTCACCACCAATGTTCCCTACACGATCGAGCAGCAGGGTGAAAAGGCAACGAGCTTCCTGCTCTATGATTTCGGATATAAAACCTACAACGACACTGTGGTTGTGACCGAAGATGTGCTCAAGAACAAACGTGCCGAGCTGGTCGCCTGGCTCAAGGCCAGCCGCATGGGCTGGGATGCCAATTTTGCCGATCCGGCAGCCTATCCACCGAAATTTGCCGATTCCTGGTTCAAGGGGACCGGGCGGACCATTGAAAACGAGGTTTTCTTCAATTTTGCGCAAAAACCGCTGATGGAGCATGCGTCCGGCATATTTGCGATGGACGAAGCAGGGATTGCCGCCAATGTGGAAACCCTCAACCGCATTGGCATCGCGGCCACAGCTGATATGTTCGATACAAGTCTTCTTGCCGAGATACAGGGTTAAATAATGCAGGGTCTGCCTCTCTCTTTCACTGGTGTCAAAAAGGCATTCCAGATCAAGGGGCAGGCCCTGCCGGTACTCGACGGACTGGACCTGAATTGTCCGGCTGGCTCCTTCACGGCATTGCTTGGACCATCGGGATGCGGTAAATCGACTTTGCTGCGGCTGGCGCTGGGGCTGGAATTGGCCGATGCCGGAACCATTTTGGCCGGAAATGAAAATCCTGCCGCCATGCGCAAAACCGGCGCGGTCGGCGTCGCTTTCCAGGATGCCGCCCTGCTGCCCTGGCGCAACGTCGAAGACAATATCCTGTTGCCGTTTGAAGTGCTGGGCAGACAGCCCGACAGCCCGGATCATATTGGTGAACTGATACGGCTGGTGGGCCTTGAGGGATTCGAAAAGGCAAGGCCGGCCGAACTGTCAGGCGGCATGCGCCAGCGTGTTGCCATTGCCAGGTCTCTGGCAACCCGGCCACGTCTGTTGCTGATGGATGAACCATTCGGCGCGCTTGACCTGATCCTGCGCAGGCAGATGAATCTTGAATTGCAGCGCATATGGTCTGCCGCCCGACCGACAACTTTGCTCATTACCCATGGTGTTGATGAGGCTGTCTATCTGGCCGACCGGGTCATTGTGCTTTCAAACCGGCCAGCAGGCATTCTGGCAAATATTGCCATACCCTTTGAGCGGCCGCGTGCGCCCGCGCTGTTTCGCGATCCCGAATTCCACAAATTGTGTGATGAAATCAGTGCCTGGCTCGAACCTCAGGCCGAGGCTTCAAGCAGATGAAGAGCGATCGTTCATGGGTTGGCACAGCGGTCCTGATCGCTTCCATTCTTCTGCTATGGGAAGCAGCCGGTCATTGGCGCTGGGTCGCTGATGGAACATTGCCGGCCCCAACTGCCATCCTGGTCAGACTGTTTGCCGAGCGCGGTGAATACTGGCCTCACGTGCTCGCTACACTGAAAATCTCAAGCCTCGGATTTATCATCGGTAATCTGGTTGCCGTGGCAGCGGCCGTCTGCTTCTGCCTTTGGCCTGCCAGCGAGCGCCTGATGCGCGGCATCAATATCGCCATATTTGCGGTGCCGCCCATTGCCATTGTCCCCGTTTTGGTGATCGCCCTCGACGCAGAAGTGGCACAGGTGACACTTGCTGCTCTGCTGGTCTATTTTCCCAGCATGACCGCAACGCTTGCCGGCTTGCGCGATATTGATCCACGAATCGCAGATCTCGTTTCCGCCTATGGCGGCGGCAGGACTAAAATGCTGCTGCTGGTCAGATTTCGAGCGGCGCTTCCGGCCATCATGAGTGGTTTTCAGGTGGCGGCACCGGCCGCGGTGCTGGGCGCCGTGCTGGCTGAATTCGGCAGCGGTGCGCGATGGGGCCTAGGGACCTATCTGCTCGGCTCACTTGGGCGGGCCGAGCCGGACCGCCTGTGGGGAATAGGATTGACGGCGACCGCCATTGCCGGAATTGGCTATGTACTGGCCGCATTTGTTGCGCATATCACAACCGGCACCAATCGCTCCGTCACACTGATCGCACCGCCCAGATCCTACGATGCCAAGCAGGACAATGCCGTTTCAAGAGTTGCAATGGGCGTTGCGGCCATCCTGGCGCCCTTCCTGTTATGGCAGTTGCTGCTGGTGATCGCACAGCTGTCGCCCATCATTGCAAAAACACCACTGGGCGTGATCGACTATCTGTTCTTTTCCAAATTCAGCGCCGCCGCCCAGGTCAAAATACTTGCAGCGCTGGCGCAAACCATCCCGATAACGATCATCGGCATGCTCATCGGCCTGGCGACAGCCTTTGCGCTCGCACTGATTTCCTTTGCCGCGCCAACCATCATGCGGGCGCTGCTGCCGTTTGCCCTCGTCACCCAGACCATGCCACTCGTGGCACTCACACCGCTGGCCGTGCTTATTTTCGGGCGTGGCATCACCGTGACCCTCGTCATCACCATTTCGGTTACTTTTTTCGCCGCCTTTGTAGTCCTTGCGCAGGGCTTTGCCCTCATTCCCCGATCCGCCTTCGACCTCGTCGATTCCTACGGCGCATCAACTCTGCAGAAATTGCGCATGGTCGCCATTCCTGCCAGCCGCAGCTGGTTGTTTGTCGCGGCGCGACTGGCCATGCCAAAAGCACTGCTGGGTGTGATGATTGCCGAATGGCTGGCGACGGGCAGGGGTCTTGGCAATTTGCTCAATCAGTCGCGGGGTTATCTTGACTACGGCATGATATGGACGGTTGCACTGGTGTCTGTTCTGGTCGCAATCGCCCTGTATCAAATGACAAATCTGCTTGATCGGCTGACCAGCCGGTAGCTGAAATCTAATGCGCCTCATCCCAATTGGATGCGGCGCTGGCCTCGACCTTCAGGGGGACTTTCATGGAAACAGCCGGCATGGCGGCGTTTTCCATGACGTCCGTGACCAGATCGATGGTCTTTTCCACCTCGTCTTCGGGCACTTCGAAAATCAATTCGTCATGCACCTGCAAAAGCATGCGGGCGCCAAGGCGCTTGGCATCAAGGGCCGGCTCCATCTTGACCATGGCGCGGCGGATGACGTCGGCAGCAGAGCCCTGAATGGGCGCATTGATGGCAGCGCGCTCGTTGAAAGCGCGCATCTGCGGATTGCTGGAGCGGATTTCCGGGTAATGGGCCCGGCGACCGAAGATCGTTTCCACATAGCCGTGTTCGCGGGCAAAGGCCTTGGTCTCGTCCATATAGTCCTTGATGCCGGGGAATCGCTCGAAATAGGTCTTGATATAATCGCCAGCCTCGGAGCGGCCAATGCCAAGCTGATTGGCCAGGCCAAAGGCGGATATGCCATAGATAATGCCAAAATTGATGGCCTTGGCGCGTCGGCGCACTTCCGGCGGCATGTCCTTGATCGGCACGCCAAACATTTCGGATGCCGTCATGGCGTGAATATCCAGGCCCTCGGCAAAGGCCTGTTTGAGCGCATCAATATCAGCCACATGGGCCAGCACGCGCAGTTCGATCTGGGAATAGTCGGCCGAGACCAGCTTGTTGCCGGGCTCGCAGACAAAGGCCGTGCGGATCTTGCGGCCTTCCAGCGTGCGGATCGGAATATTCTGCAGGTTGGGGTCCGAGGAGGACAGCCGGCCGGTCGTCGTGGCGGCCAGCGAATAGGATGTGTGGACACGTTTTGTCTGAGGATTGATGAACCCCGGCAAGGCGTCCGTATAGGTTGATCTCAGCTTGCTCAATTGCCGCCAGTCGACAATCTTGCGCGGCAATTCATGCCCTGCAGCAGCCAGGTCTTCCAGCACCTGCGCCGATGTCGACCATTGACCGGACTTGGTTTTTGAACCGCCCGGCAAGGACATTTTGCCAAACAGGATTTCACCCAGTTGCTTGGGCGAACCCACATTGAAATTTTCCCCGGCCAGCGTGTGGATTTCACTTTCCAGTGCGGCTGCGGCCTGCGCAAATTCGCCCGACAGGCGCGACAGGATCTGCCGGTCCACCTGGATGCCGCGGGCTTCCATGCGCGCAAGCACAGGCACCATCGGCCGCTCCAGCCGTTCATAGACGGATGCCAGGCCTTCGGCCGCCAGACGCGGCTTGAGCACCTGCCACAGGCGCAGGGTGACATCGGCATCTTCCGCCGCATAGGCGGTGGCCTTGTCTATCTCGACAAAATCGAATGTGATCAAGGATTTGCCACTGCCTGCAACCTCCTTGAAGGGGATTGGCTTGTGGCCCAGCCAGCGCTCGGACAAAGCGTCCATGCCCTGCCCGCCAAGCCCCGCATCCAGCGCATAGGACAGCAGCATCGTATCATCAAAGCCCTGCACTTCTATGCCGTAGCGCTTCATGATCAGCCAGTCGTATTTGAGATTCTGGGCGATCTTGAGGATCGACGTATCCTCAAGCAAGCTCTTCAGCCGGCCAATGGCCTCGTCCATATCCATCTGGCCGTCCGCCTTGCCGCCGCCCAGCAGATCGTCCATGCCGCTCTTGTGCGCAAGCGGCACATAGGCAGCCTGAATGGGCGCGCTGAAAGGTGACGTGGCATCCTGTGGCTGATAGGCCAGCGAAAAGCCGACCAGTTCGGCCTGCATCGCGTCGAGCGACGTGGTTTCCGTGTCGAAGGCCACAACGCCGGTTTCGCGGGCTGCAGCAATGAATGCGTCAAGCGCCGCAAGGTCGCGGATGCATTGATAATTGCCATGATCGATCTTTGCGGTGGAGGCGGCGGTGGCGCGGGCATCGGCCAGCGCTGCCGGCGTCCAGCCGCTGTGCTGCTCCTCGCCAGGTGCGAGATCTCCATTGGCGGCGGAATCGCCTGCCTGAGCGGCGGCTTCCCCATTGTCACCGGCGTCCAGATCAGGACCGCGCGCCGCCTTGCCCCATTCGACCTCGATAAGGGCCGGTTCAATGGCCGCAGCATCCGTATCGGTTGCTTCGGCCACCCGGCGTGTCAAAGTGGCAAAGCTCATGGCTTTCAAAAAGGCGACCAGTTTTGGTCCATTCTGCGGCTCCAGATGGAAACTGCCCAGATCATCGACGACCGGTGCATCGGTCCGCAGCGTGACCAATTGGCGCGACAGCCGTGCCTGATCGGCAAATTCAATGAGGTTTTCGCGTCGCTTGTTCTGTTTGATCTCGGCTGCCCGCTCGAGCAATGTGTCGAGGTCCCCATAGGTATCCAGCAGCTGCGCCGCCGTCTTGGGGCCTATGCCGGGAACGCCCGGGATATTGTCGGTCGAATCACCGGCGAGCGATTGCAGGTCGATCATTTTCTCCGGTGCAACGCCCCATTTCTCGATAACGTCCGCCACGCCAATCTGCCGATCCTTCATCGAATCATACATGCTGATGTGATCGGAGACCAATTGCATCAGATCCTTGTCAGACGAAATGATGGTCGTGTGGGCACCCAGTTTTTCCGCCTGGCGCGCAAAGGTCGCGATCAGATCATCGGCTTCAAAACCCTCCATCTCGATGCAGGGTATATTGAAAGCCTGCGTTGCCTGCCGGATCAGCCCGAATTGCGGGACCAGATCTTCGGGCGGAGCGGAGCGGTTTGCCTTGTATTCGGGATAGAGTTCCTTGCGGAAGGTCTTTGACGAATGGTCAAAAATCACCGCAAGGTGAGTCGGCGTCACACCAACGGATGTGTCACGCGCCTCTGCAAGCAGCTTCCAGATCATGTTGCAAAAGCCGGCAACGGCCCCAACCGGCAAACCATCGGATTTGCGCGTCAGGGGCGGCAGGGCGTGATAGGCTCGGAAAATATAACCGGAACCGTCAATCAGGAAGAGATGATCGTCTTTTTTCATGGCGACAGGGATAACGCAGCCATTCAACAAGGTCCATGCCGATCAATGGGGTGACGTTAAAAATATCCCGAAGCATTTTGTCCGGTCTTGCCTGAAGTCGGTTTGTTCTTTCAAGCATCCGTTGCCAAACCCATCTGATCGCGCTCAAGAGAATGGTGCCCGACGTTGGGGTTTTTTGACACGCCCGCCGCGGTTTGCATCCGGACCGAATCGCATTATTTCCGTCGTGCACGCCCCAATTGGGAGCCGTCCATTCCATTACAATTTTAAACTATGCAGTAAAACCAGCCAAATTAAGGGGGTAACTGGCCAGCGCAATCACTCTATAACGCGGTTGTGTGCTTTTTCTTTGATTGTGTCCTTGAATTGCCACAATTTTTCACCCAAATTCATAGGACCGGCAAGCGAATATGCCGATGTCTGGCGAGAGGCATGTCCCCCGCCACGCCGGACAGGAGCGGCGACCTCATCCCCCCTCTCCGGGTCGCCGCTCAAATACCCAACGCCACCGTGACTAACCCCCCTCCAGTCACGGTGGCGTTTTTATGTAAATTTTGCGCTACTGGACGTGAGACAATCGCGCCGGAATATTTAGCACCTCCCCCGTTTCCACTTGTCGCTGACCAAACTACAATCGCCGCTCTGATTCCCATTTCCAGGAGCACCGACCATGACCGATCTTACCGCTGCACTTTCCAAGGCAGACAGCAATCTGGACGCAAGCCTCGAGCGACTGTGTGAACTGGTGCGGATCAAATCCATATCGACCGATCCGGCCTATGCACCAGAATGTCGCAAGGCGGCGCAATGGCTGGTGGACAGGCTGAATGAACTGGGCTTTTCAGCCAGCATTCGCGATACGCCAGGCCATCCGATGGTTGTTGCCCATCACGATGGACCGCAGGGCGCGCCCCACGTACTCTTCTATGGCCATTATGACGTCCAGCCCGTCGATCCGATCGCCTTGTGGTCAAGCGATCCATTCGAGCCGGAAATAAGGGAGGTCTCACCGGGCCGCAAGGCAATCTTCGGGCGTGGCACCAGTGACGACAAGGGACAGTTGATGACCTTTGTGGAGGCCTGCCGTGCCTATAAGGAGACCCACGGTTCACTGCCTTGCCGCGTCTCGATCCTTTTTGAAGGGGAAGAGGAATCCGGTTCGACATCGCTCAAGCCGTTTCTGCAGGCCAATGCCGATGAACTCAAGGCTGATCTGGCCATGGTCTGTGATACGGGCATGTGGGATGCACAAACGCCAGCGATCTCCGTCAGTCTGCGCGGCCTGACGGGTGAGGAAATCACCGTCAAGGCGGCAAACCGTGATCTTCATTCCGGCCATTATGGCGGGGCTGCGGCCAATCCCATTCATATTCTGACCCGCATTCTGGCCGACATGCATGATGACGACGGGCGGGTGACGATTGCCAATTTCTATGATGGCGTCAAGGAAACACCCGAGGATATCAAGGCCATGTGGGACGGGCTGGGGCGCACGGCCGAAGACTTCCTCGCCGATATCGGCCTTTCCATACCATCGGGCGAAAAAGGCCGGTCCCTGCTGGAACTGACCTGGGCCAGACCCACCGCTGAAGTCAATGGCATAACGGGTGGCTACACCGGCGAAGGCTTCAAGACGGTGATTGCCGCCGAGGCGTCAGCCAAGGTGTCGTTCCGGCTGGTTGGCGATCAGGACCCGGATGCCATCCGATCCAATTTCCGGGACTTCGTAAAACAGCGCATTCCGGCAGATTGTTCCGTCACATTCACCAAACATGGAACCTCCGGCGCCATTCACCTTCCCTTCGACCTGCCCGAACTTGTCAAGGCAAAGGCTGCGCTGCAGGAAGAATGGGGAAAGCCCACAGCGATCATCGGCATGGGTGGTTCGATTCCGATCGTCGGCGATTTTCAGGCAAGGCTCGGCATGCAATCGCTGCTTGTCGGCTTTGCCCTGGAGGATGACTGCATCCACTCGCCCAACGAGAAATATGACGTGCGTTCCTTCCACAAGGGTGTGCGCTCATGGATCCGCATCATGGACGCGCTGGCGAAATAACCTTCCGGGCTTAGTGCATGTCTCAGCCAATGCTGTCTCAGGCCTGTGTCGGTTTTTCACGGCCTGATCGGTTGGCATCGGGAAGCTTTGCCCATTGCGGCCGCTCGAACAGGAACCGGCCATAGCCGGTTTTTTCCACGAGCCAGAACAGGATGATCGGCCCTATGACCGCTGCGATCCAGACCATCAGGGAGACGGTGCCGATATCGGAAATGATCCCGAGTTTCAAAAAGACGGCGCGGCTGGTCGCCATGGGCAGGAAGAAAGCCAGATAGATCACGATCGAATGGCTGCCGCACCAGCGGATGAATCTGGCCTGCTGGCGGCTTGCCAGCACGGCACTGATCGAGACCAGCGCGACAATACCCGCCATGCCCAGAAGCAGCGAAACCAGCGGCATCTGCGAAAAGGGCAAGGTCTTGCCATCCATGCCGGATGTCACCCAGTGCGGCCAGCCGGCAAGGGGCACCTGCCAGCGCGTGGCGAGCCAGGTCACCACAATGATGCCAAGTGAGGCCGTCAGCATCATTGCCGGTCTGTTTGATGCGCGCTGTGCCAGGTCAAAAAAGCGTCCGGAAAAGGCATAGCCGGCGTAAAACCAGACAAAATAATGGGCAAATTCGTTGACCAGCATGGATGGCGTGTGGATCGGCAGGACCTGCAACAATGCGGCCAGGGCAACGACCAGCAGTGGCGACACCGGCCGCAGCCAGCGTGTCACGATGAAAAATACCGGCAATGCATAAATGAACCACAGGGTTCCAAAGGGCTGGACAAAGGCCAGCGCATAATTGGTCAGGGGCGCGGCAATGCCGCCTTCCGACATCATGCCGGGCGCCTTGAAAGCAAACTGGATGGTCAGCCAAAGCACATAGAAATAGGCAAAATGTACAATTTTCCGGTCAGTAAAAACGGCCATCGGCCGATCAATGGTCCGCATGAGAAACAGACCAGAGGCCATAAAGAACGCCGGCATGCGCATCGGCTGGGCAACCTCGACAAAGACATGCATCCAGCCATCGGCTCCGACTGCCTTTTCGACGCCGGCAACGGAATGCAGCATCACCACGAGCAGAATGCAAAAGCCCTTCAGGTAATCAACCCAGTCGACACGTCCGGATTCAATATGAACATAGTTTTTGGCCGGTTTGGCGGCGGCCGACACTGTCGATCGCATGTGCGCATTTGCCATGACTGGACCCCGATCTGATCGCTTGAAATTCGGCGCAAGCCTAACAAAGATGATCCAAGGAAGTCTTAACGCCGCAGATGAAGGGCTTCTATCAGATGAAGGCTTCCTATCGGATGAAGGCTTCCTATCAGAGGAAGGCGGGGCACCAGATGAACACGGGGTATTCGCAACACAATTAACGCCCCCTTAAATGGCCGCATTTAAAGTCCACTGACGCATCACGCACCAACCCTATGGAACCCATGGCCGGAAAACGTAAAAAACCAACCCGCATCGAGCCCACAATCGACAGGCAGGACGATGCCAGGGGTGATGACCTGCGCGCCAGTTCCAAGGACAGGATTGGTGCTGCAGGAAAGAAGCCCCGTGGCAAGAATACCTCTGGCCGCGGCAAAGGCAAACGCGGACCGAAATCGCGGTCCGGCACGGCCCGCAGAGCATTTCCCACCTTCGTCAAGCGCACCTTGTACTGGTGTTTCGTGGTCGGTATCTGGCTGTGCATCGGCGTTGGCGGGCTTGTCGCCTTCTATGGCGCGCGCATGCCAAGCGCCACGACCTGGAGTGTTCCTGACCGTCCACCCAACGTCAAAATCCTCTCCGCCAATGGCAAATCGATGGCCAACCGCGGTGCCACCGGTGGTGAAGCCCTGACGCTGGCGCGCATGTCCCCCTATATTCCGCAGGCCGTCGTGGCCATCGAGGACAGACGCTTTTATTCCCATTTTGGAGTCGATCCCATCGGTCTGGCCCGTGCCATGATCAGCAATGTCATTGCCGGCCGGATGGTGCAGGGTGGGTCCACGCTGACTCAGCAACTGGCCAAGAACCTGTTTCTGTCTCCCGAACGCACGCTGGAGCGCAAGGTACAGGAAGTGTTGCTGGCCGCCTGGCTGGAGCACAAGTTCTCCAAGGACCAGATCCTGGAAATGTATCTGAACCGGGTCTATTTCGGCTCCGGTTCCTATGGCGTGGAGGCTGCCTCCCGGCGCTATTTCAAAAAGCCGGCCAGAGACGTCAATCTCGCCCAGGCAGCCCTGCTCGCCGGATTGCTGAAAGCACCGTCGCGCCTTTCACCGGCACGCGATCCCGATGCGGCGGAAGCACGGGCGCAGCTGGTGCTCGAAGCCATGCGCGAAGAGGGTTTTGTAACCGACCGGGAAATCACCACGGCCATGACGCGGGCTCCCACCAAAACCAAGAGCTACTGGAGCGGCGCGGAAAATTATGGTGCAGACCTGGTCATGGATCAGATCGAGAGCTTGATCGGCGGCAAGGTGACGCGCGACCTGATCGTCGACACGACCATCGATTTTTCCCTGCAGCAGCAGGCAGAACACGCCATCCGCAGCGCCATTGATCGCGACGGCGGCAAGCTTGATGTTTCCCAGGGTGCGCTGGTCTCCATTGATGGCACCGGCGCCATTCGTGCGCTGGTGGGAGGCTATGATTATTCCACCAGTCAATTTGACCGGGCAACCAAGGCCAAACGCCAGCCGGGCTCCGCCTTCAAGCCCTTTGTCTATGTGGCGGCGCTGGAAATGGGGCGCACGCCTCTGTCGGTGCGCAATGACGCGCCGATCCGTATCGGCAAATGGACGCCATCCAATTATGACGACAAATACCGCGGGCCGGTCACCCTGTCCGATGCCCTGTCAAAATCGCTCAACACGATTGCCGCTCAGCTTGTGATGGAAGTCGGACCCAGAAATGTCGCCAAAACGGCACGGCGACTGGGGATTGAATCCGCTCTGGAAGCCAACGCCTCGATAGCCCTTGGAACGTCGGAAGTCACCCTCACGGAACTGACGGCAGCCTATGCGCCTTTCATGAATGGTGGTTACAAGGCGACCCCGCACATCATCAAACGGGTCAGCACAACGGACGGCAAGGTGCTTTATGAGAATACCTACGACAATCCCCCCAGGGTTCTGACACCTCATATCGTGGAAATGATGAATGCCATGCTGGTGCGGGTGGTGAGCGATGGCACGGGGCGAAAAGCACAGCTGATCAATCACCAGGCCGCCGGCAAGACCGGCACCAGCCAGGCCTTTCGCGATGCGCTCTTTGTCGGCTATACGGCGAATCTGACAACAGGTGTCTGGTTTGGCAATGATGACGGCAAACCAACAAAAAATGTAACGGGTGGTGCCCTGCCGGCGCTTGCATGGAAGACTTTCATGGAAGGGGCACACGAGGGGGTCGCAAGCGCCCGACTGCCCGGCCAATACGTTCTGCCGGATAATCCGGCAAGCATCGCGGTGCCGGTCACCCGTCCTTCCAACGATCAGGTGCGAAGACCTCGAGGCGAAATAGCCGAGGGTGCCACACCGCTTGAAGTTCCCGTTTCAGGCGTATCGCATGACCTGACCGGCTCAACGCGAAAGCGGCAGCCGCCTGCCAATATTGGTGGTCCAGAGGCTGCGGGCGAATCAACAACGCTGCTGGACATTCTTCTGCGCAATTAAACACGTCGCACAATCCCGAATGTGCAGATTGCTGTCATTCCTGCTCAAGTCTGGCCTGCACAAGTCTGGCAGAGGCACTTCTCGCGACCGCTGCCAGGCATATCCGGTAATGTTTACGCTCAGTTAACCATGACTTGCGTTATGGTGCGCAATTGCAACAAATCTTTACTTTTTCTCTTCTGCAGTTGCAAAGCGCTTGAAATCTCGTCCATCGCGCGGTCTTTTATGGCCAAATGAGATTCGTTGGAGATGTTGAGACAATGCCGCTTTTGAGCAGATTTGCGCTGGCCGCTTTGCTGGCTGTCGGTCTGGCGGGCCCTACACTCGCAGCAGACGATACGATATTGGGCGAGATCAAGGTCGGAAAATATTCCGATATCTGGGAAGTCCGCTTTGGCGGTGCCGCTTTTGATACCGGGCCGGCCTCACCCAACAATTTCTCCGGTGCAATCATCAATGCAGAAGTGCTGGCGCCCTCGCCGGACTTTCTTGACGTCATTGGTTCGCCGCGTCCCCTGCTGGGTACGGAGATTGCCATTTCCGATGACCCGATCCATGTCGTCTATGCGGGATTGAATTGGGAAGCACACGTGACGGAGCGCCTTTATCTCGGATTTTCCGGTGGCGGTTCGTGGAACAGTTCTCAGGTGACCACCAACAGTATATCCGGCTCGACAAAGGATCTGGGTTCGTCCTTTCTGTTTCTTCTGCAGGCGAGCATTGGTTATGACGTAACCGAAAAAGTGACCCTGCAGGCTTTCTACAATCATTTTTCCAATGCCTATCTTGCCGCCAGCAATCCGGGACTGGAGTCCGTCGGCGGTCGGCTCGGCGTCCGATTCTGAAGGCGCAATGCGTTGGGATGATGAATTTTTTCTTGTAATTGCGATCGGTTCGGGTCGATTGCGGAAGACAGGATTGTGTCGCCGGTGAGCGGTCTTTGAATGGCAACACTGGTAGCAAAGCACTTTCAGTGCAACCATATCGCATTGATCTGCTTTATGAATTCGATTGACGTAAGGCGGTTTTTTCTTGTTAAAGGGGCTGAATTCGCAGAAATATCCTGCTCAATGGATTCAGGGCTTTTCAACAGGCTGTCTGTAATGCTATCGGCGGAAACGCAAAGAGCGAAAGTCGAATCCGTATCCTGCCTTGCAGTCCCATAACGGCTTTCTTATATACGGCTCAACACGACGCCTTTCGGGGTATCGAGGGACCATGCCGCTAGGGACTGTCACATGGAATGCCGTTTCGGGTCCGGACAGTTCGCTTCAAGGAGAATGTAGAAAATGGCAAAAGTTATTGGTATCGATTTGGGAACGACCAACTCCTGTGTCGCCGTCATGGACGGTGGAGACGCGAAGGTCATCGAGAATGCCGAAGGCGCGCGTACAACGCCTTCAATGGTTGCGTTCAGCGACGATGGTGAACGCCTGACCGGACAACCGGCAAAACGCCAGGCTGTCACCAACCCTGAAAACACGCTGTTTGCAGTCAAACGTCTTATCGGCCGTCGTTACGACGACAAGCTGGTGGAAAAAGACAAACACCTTGTGCCTTACAAGATCACCAAGGGTGATAATGGCGATGCATGGGTTGAAGGCGGCGGCACAAGCTATTCACCTTCTCAGATTTCCGCAATGATCCTTCAGAAGATGAAGGAAACGGCAGAAGCCTATCTTGGTGAAACCGTTGAAAAGGCCGTGATCACCGTTCCTGCCTATTTCAATGATGCACAGCGTCAGGCAACCAAGGACGCCGGCAAGATCGCCGGTCTTGAAGTTCTGCGTATCATCAACGAGCCAACCGCTGCCGCACTGGCCTATGGTCTTGACAAAAAAGAAGGCAAGACGATTGCCGTCTACGATCTGGGCGGTGGTACCTTCGATATTTCCGTTCTGGAAATCGGCGATGGCGTCTTTGAAGTGAAATCGACCAATGGCGATACGTTCCTTGGCGGTGAAGACTTTGACATGCGTCTGGTTGAATATCTCGCGAAGGAATTCAAGAAGGATCAGGGCATCGACCTCAAGGGTGACAAACTTGCGCTGCAGCGGCTGAAGGAAGCTGCTGAAAAAGCCAAGATCGAATTGTCCTCTTCGGCTCAGACTGAAATCAACCTGCCGTTCATCACCGCTGACAAGAGCGGTCCCAAGCACTTGACCATGAAGCTGACGCGCTCGAAGTTCGAGAGCCTTGTTGATGATCTGGTTCAGCGGACTGTTGCGCCCTGTAAAGCGGCCATCAAGGATGCCGGAATCAGCGCCAGTGATATCGACGAGGTTGTTCTGGTTGGCGGCATGACACGCATGCCGAAAGTTCAGGAAGTCGTCAAACAGTTCTTTGGCAGGGAGCCGCACAAGGGTGTGAACCCGGATGAAGTGGTTGCCATGGGCGCGGCCATTCAGGCCGGTGTGTTGCAGGGCGATGTGAAAGACGTTCTGCTGCTTGATGTGACACCATTGTCGCTGGGTATCGAAACATTGGGTGGTGTCTTTACCCGCCTGATCGATCGCAACACGACGATCCCGACCAAGAAGTCGCAGACGTTCTCGACGGCCGATGACAATCAGAATGCCGTGACTATTCGCGTCGCCCAGGGCGAACGTGAAATGGCTGCCGACAACAAGATGCTTGGTCAATTCGACCTGGTTGGCATCCCGCCGGCACCGCGCGGTGTTCCGCAGATTGAGGTCACTTTCGATATTGATGCCAACGGCATTGTCAATGTGTCTGCAAAAGACAAGGGCACAGGCAAAGAGCATCAGATTCGTATTCAGGCCTCGGGTGGCCTGTCCGATGACGATATCGAGCAGATGATCAAGGACGCCGAGAGCAACGCCGAGTCTGACAAGGCCCGCCGTGATGCTGTTGAAGCCAAGAACCAGGCAGAAAGTCTGATTCATTCGACTGAAAAGTCATTGGCTGATTACGGTGACAAGGTTGGCGAAGAAGAGCGCAAGGCAATCGAGGACGGTCTTACGGCCCTGAAAACTGCTGTCGAGGCTGAAACGCCTGATGCAGAAGACATCAAGGCCAAGACACAGACATTGTCCGAGGCTGCCATGAAGCTTGGTCAGGCCATGTATGAGGCCCAGCAGGCAGAAGCTGCCCAGGCGGATGCGGCGGCTGACTCAGCCTCTGAAAATGACGATGTTGTCGACGCTGATTTTGAAGAAGTCAACGACGACGACGACGAAGAGAAAAAATCGGCTTAAGCCGGACTGCCGGTGTGGTTTTGCAATGCAATGCCACACCGGCCAATCGCCCCAAAGGGTTTTCCGGCAATCAGTGTTTGACACTGTCGGGAAATAATTCCAGTCATTTTACAATGGTTCCCATGGAACCCCTACGAAGCGACCGGATCAAGTCGGGCGAAATTCGTTCCGCGGAGCACATTTATGGCCAAGGTTGACTATTACCAAATTCTCGGTGTTACAAAGAGCGCCAGTGCAAAGGACCTGAAAAGCGCCTTTCGCAAGCTGGCGATGCAATGCCATCCGGACAAGAATCCGGATGATGCCGATTCTGAGCGCAAATTCAAAGAAATCAATGAAGCCTATGAGATGCTCAAGGATCCGCAAAAACGTGCGGCCTATGATCAATACGGCCATGCGGCCTTTGAGCAGGGTGGCCCAGGTGGATTTGGCGGCGGCGGCGGTGGTGCCGGTGCCGGCGGATTCTCGGATATTTTCGAAGATATTTTCGGTGACATGATGGGGGGTGGCCGTTCACGCCGTTCCTCCACTGCGCGTGAACGCGGCGCTGATCTGCGTTACAATATGGAAGTCACGCTGGAAGAGGCCTATGCCGGCAAGACCGCGCAGGTTCGTGTGCCCTCTTCCGTACAATGTGATCAATGTTCGGGTTCCGGCGCAAAGCCCGGTACCAATGCGGACACCTGCAGCATGTGCCATGGGGCCGGACGTGTCAGAGCATCGCAGGGATTTTTCTCGGTCGAACGGACCTGCCCGACCTGTCATGGCCGCGGCGAGACAATCTCCGATCCCTGTACAAAATGTTCCGGTCAGGGGCGCGTTACCGAAGAGCGGTCGCTGTCGGTCAATATTCCGGCAGGCATTGAAGACGGCACGCGCATACGGTTGGCCGGCGAAGGCGAAGCCGGCATGCGGGGCAGCCCATCGGGCGATCTCTACATCTTCCTGTCCGTCAGGCCGCATGAATTTTTTCAACGCGATGGTGCCGATCTTTATTGCAATGTTCCCATCTCCATGACGACCGCTGCACTTGGCGGCCAGTTTGAAGTGGTCACGCTGGATGGCGCAAAGACGCGCGTCAAGGTTCCCGAAGGCACGCAGGCTGGAAAACAGTTCCGGCTGAAGTCAAAGGGCATGCCTGTTCTTCGGTCGCCACAAACCGGCGATCTGTACATCCAGATCTCGATCGAGACACCACAGCATCTGACCAAAAAACAAAGAGAACTGCTGGAAGAGTTTGAATCCTTGTCATCCAAGGAGAACAATCCAGAATCTTCCGGTTTCTTTTCCAGAATGAGGCACTTTTTCGATACATTGAGCGACTGATGTCCTGAATCTGAAGTTTTCCGCCTAGTGCGACCCAGTGTGGGCGAACTTCAGTTTTACCGCACGCGCTCTATTGTTGCTTCCAGCAGGTGACAATGGAATCCGGCGAAGGTTGAAGGATGCGCCAAAAGGGGAAAATGCCCGCATATATTTTCGTTCGGACTGGCTGACAACGGCCGGGCCACGGTTGCAGGATTTTATCGCTCTCATAGAGGAATTGCGTGAATGCGGCATCACTTGCCACAACATGTCGCCAGGCACCTCAACCGGAATCTTCGTTTTTTCAAGGGCCTCGTTTCACAACCAAAAAGCGTCGGCGCAATCGTGCCGACCTCAATCTATATGGCAAGGCGCATGGCAAGCGTTGCCAATCCGGCCTCCAATCTACCGATACTCGAGCTTGGTCCCGGCACAGGCGTTGTGACAAAGGCCCTGCTGCGGCGCGGAATTGAGCCGCAGAATATCGTCGCAGTGGAATATTCCCCCGAATTCTGCAAGCATCTGGCTTACGAACTCCCCGACATCCAGCTCATACAGGGCGATGCATTCCAACTCAATGATACGCTCGGCGCCCTGAAAACCCAGCATTTCGACTGTGTGATTTCCGGCATTCCGCTTTTGAATTTTCCACTTGAGAAGAGAATTGCATTGCTGGAGGATGTGTTGAACCGGATCCCCCGGGGGCGTCCCATGCTGCAGTTTTCCTATGGTCTGGCATCGCCCGTACCAGCCGGCCTTGGTCACTATTCAGTGACGCGGTTCGGCTGGGAGATCCGCAACATTCCGCCAGCGCAGATGTGGATGTACCGGCGGACCTGAAACGCCCCAGAGGCTGCAAATACAGGAGTTCGACAATGACACCCTCCATACTCGTGGTTGCCGGGTCGACACGATCAGGTTCCATCAATGGCAAACTTGCCGACGCTGCTCAACTGGCACTGGCCCAATTCGGCGGCGATGTCACGCGCATATCGCTGCTGGATTATCCGCTGCCCCTCGTCAATGAAGATCTGAAGAAGCAAAAGGGTATCCCCGAAAACGCCATGAAGCTTGGGCGCATGATTGCTGCGCACGATGGCCTGTTTATCGCCAGTCCGGAATATAATGCTTCCATTGCGCCACTGCTCAAGAACGCCATTGACTGGGTCAGTCTGATTGCGCGTGACGGGGAAAAACCATTCAAGGCCTGGAATGGCCGCTATATTGCTCTCGGTTCGGCCTCCAATGGCAGGCTGGGCGGCATTCGCAGCCTCAACCATTTGCGCTCGGTCATGATGGCCGTCGGCACCCAGATCATTACCGAACAATGCTCCGTCAGTGACGCCGCGGCTGCATTCGATGAAGATGGCAGGCTGACCGATGAGCGAACGGCGGGCATCCTCAACAGGACCTGCAAATCCCTGATAGACCATTGCAAACGCCACGGTTCGCGCAATTGACCATTGCACGGCCCAAAGCCATCGCTTAAACCAGATTCTTGAAACACAGATCCACCAACTCTGTGATCAAACCATCAGAGGCAGAACCATGCAGGATGCAAAAGACCGCCTGATCGTCGGACTTGATGTCGCGACCACAGACAAGGCAGCAACACTGGTCTCACAACTGGGTGACGCCGTCGGTTTTTACAAAATCGGTTACCAACTGGTTTTTGCCGGTGGCCTGGAATTTGCCCAGGAGCTGATTGCCGACGGCAAACGTGTCTTTCTCGACGTGAAACTGCTTGATATCGACAATACGGTTGCAAAGGCTGTCGAGAACATCGTCAGAATGAATGTGTCCATGCTGACCATCCATGCCTACCCGAAAGCCATGAAGGCCGCGGTGGAAGCGGCGCGCGGTTCGGATCTTTGTCTTCTGGGAGTGACCGTGCTGACCTCGATGGATCAGCAGGACATGATCGACGCCGGTTATGGCGATGATCCACAGGCATTGGTGGCACACCGCGCGAAACAGGCGGCGCAGGCTGGCATGGGCGGCATTGTCTGCTCGGCGGCAGAATCGGCTCTGGTGCGCAAGATCGTCGGGCCGGATATGGCTGTCGTTACGCCAGGCATTCGCCCCAAAGGCGCTGACCATGGTGATCAGAAACGGGTTGTAACACCCGGCGATGCCCTGCGTGACGGTTCCAGCCATCTCGTTGTCGGCCGGCCGATTGTTGCTGCCGATGATCCGCTGGAAGCGGCAACGGCGATTTTGTCAGAAATGAACATGGCGCTGGATAACTGAGCAATCAACGACAGAAAAGACCTGCACCCTTGAGGAGGATACGATGGCAAAGGCTTACTGGATAGCGCGCGTGGACGTCAAAGACCCGGAGCGCTACAAGGATTACGTCTCGATGGCAAAACCTGCCTTTGAAAAATATGGTGCAAAATTCCTTGCCCGTGGCGGTCCCTTCGAGGTGCTGGAAGGGCAAGCGCGCGCCCGCAATGTCGTGATCGAGTTTCCTTCCATGGAAGCTGCCATGCAATGTTACAACAGTGACGCCTATCAGGCTGCACGGGCGATCCGCATCACTGTGGCCGACGCCGAAATGCTTGTCGTGGAAGGTCATGACGACTGAAATCGGGGAGCCTTTTCCCGGCGGCTAGAGCGTTTCATGATCAAATGGAAACATTTGATGGCGGAAAGCCGGTTCACTCGGCAAGACGCGTCGCGCAGCGCGATGTGGTGCATCGGGCAAGCGGCGCAACGTAGCCTTGCCAGTGAACAGGGGGGGCCGGCTTTCCCCACCCATAGAGGAAAAGGCGCTTTTCGGCATATACAGAGCGGGCCGATCGATTTTGCCCGCTGCTCGCGTTGACTTGCGCTTATGGTGGAGGCACCACCGCGCCCAAGTCGCCTTTAGCGCTTCCGGAAAAGTGCGTAGCGGTTTTCCGATAAGATAGCGCGCCCAACAAACGAGGAGGTCATAACATCGTTTCGAAGAAACGAAGTTTTGACCGGATCAGCGACCAAAATCGATTCGGTCAAATGCTTCCATTTAATCATGAAGCGCTTGTCTTATGATTTCCCAGTTCTTGTGAAAGATTAAGAGATAC
>JARGOF010000012.1:0-35907 GCA_029212415.1 Rhizobiaceae bacterium
CATGAAGATATTGGAGGAACCGGTTTCAGCAACATTGCCGAGCATGTCGAGGACCAGGGCGTTGTCAAAACCGCGCGATTTTGCTTCATGGATGGCTCGGCCATTGTTCGGATAAAGACAGCCGCTCTTGGCATTGGTCGGCATGGTCTCGGCGGTCGGCCTTCGAAATGGCGACACTGTTACCGAAAAACCCTTGGATTCCAACATCGGCGCCTCATAGAGGCAAAGGCAAAAGCGGGTCGATTCAGGATCGGCGGGCACCGACATGTAGCCACCATGCTCTGCCCAATACATCGGCCGGATATAGACCGCCGTCTTGCCGTCAAATTTTTTCAACCCCTCATGCGCCAGCTTGACGATGGCATCGGGGTTCATGGTCGGCTTGAGACCAAGCGCCAGCGCAGAATCATTGACGCGGGCGCAATGGCGATCGAGATCCGGGGCAACGTTTTCAAACCAGCGGGCACCGTCAAACACCGAGGTCCCGAGCCACATGGCGTGCGAACGGGGTCCCAGAAGCGGGACGTTGCCCTCATGCCAATCACCCTCCACATAGGTCCAGGTGATGGTCTGCGCACTGGTATTCACGGTCATGACTGTTTCCTCAAAATGGATTGACCTCTCCGGGTTGCTCCAGAGATCAAAGCTGATCCATGCACTGAAAGTGATTGTCGATGCAAGGTCAAGAGACCAGGGATGGACCTGTTGTCTCAGGTGGCCTTTCACAGGCGCGTTCGCAGGCCACCATCTCTTGTCGGCGAACCACGTCACCGGGTTACACAGACAGCCCCCTCAGCGTGTCTCAAAGCTTTGCTACCGACCTGAAACATGCGCAGCATGCCCTTGACGCAGACGGCGCGCCAGAACATGCTGCAGCGCACGATGAAAGGACTTATATCATGCCGCCCGCTATTCAACACGAGGCCTATGTTTTTGATGCCTATGGCACGCTTTTCGATGTTCATGCGGCCGTGCGCCGCCATGCCTCGGATATCGGACCGGATGGCCTACTGCTGTCGGAAATCTGGCGTAACAAACAATTGGAATATTCCTGGGTTCGCTCACTGATGGGTGCCTATGTCGATTTCTGGAAGCTGACCGAGCAGGCGCTCGATTTTGCCATTGAACGCGTCCCCTCCGTTGCTTCCTCGCATCGCGATACCCTGCTGGAAGCCTATTGGAAACTGGACTGTTACGAGGAAGTCCCAACTGTTCTGAAGGCTTTGAAGGATCAGGGTGCAAAGCTTGCCATCCTGTCCAACGGCTCCAGGGAAATGCTCGAATCGGCCGTGCAAAACGCGGCACTGGATACAATTCTTGACGACATTTTCTCGGTTGAAGATGTCGGCACATTCAAGACGGCACCTGCCGTCTACGAAATGGCCACCACGGCCTACCGTCTCTACCCTAACGCCGTTTCATTTCAATCGTCCAATCGATGGGACATTGCCGGCGCCAGCAAATTCGGTTTCAGGACCGTATGGATCAATCGCGCATCCAATCCGGACGAATATCTGGATTTTCCACCGGATGTTGTTCTTCCCAGTCTGCAGCAATTGTAATCGGCCACCCGGTTCACTGACAGCAGCCTTTCCGGGCATTGACTTTAACACGCATCTCCATATGTTGACAAAAGCAACATATGGAGATTTATCACCGTGAACGATCATTCAGGCAGCAAGATTGGTGATGCGGCTATCGCATCGGTGCGGCAATTCAATCGGTTTCACACACGCCTGGTTGGCGCGTTGAATGACCGTATGCTGGCCTCCGACTACACGTTGCAGCAGGTGCGTATCCTTTACGAGATCGCCAATGCCCGGCCTGATGCCCCGCCTTCGGCGCGCCAGCTTGGTGTTATCCTGCGCATGGACAATGGCTACCTCAGCCGTCTGGTATCCGGCCTGGAAAATGATGGATTGATCGCAAGAACGCCGTCGCCCGACAACGCCAAGCGGCTTGCCCTGACGCTGACAGACAAGGGCCGCGACGTGTTCAATGACCTGGACCTTGCATCAGCGCAGGAAGTGGCCGCACTCCTTGCCCCCCTTTCGGACATCGAGCGCGGGAAACTCACGGGCGCCATGGGCCACATCAGAAGGTTGCTTGGCGATGATGGTCTCGCAGAGAGAGGCTTCACGCTGCGTGACCCGAGACCCGGTGACATGGGTTGGATCGTGCACCAGCATGCCATCCTTTATCACCAGGAATATGGATTGGACTGGACCTTCGAGGCACTGGTGGCCGAGATCGTCGGAAATTTTATCCGTCATTTCAATCCGGAAAAGGAACGGTGCTGGGTTGCAGAGATGGAGGGCGAGGTTGTCGGTTCGGTCTTCGTCATGCATCAGGACGATGAGACGGCCAAGCTGCGTCTCTTGTATGTGGATGCCTCAGCACGCGGCCTTGGACTGGGTTGGCGACTGGTGGATGAAGCCATCGGCTTTGCCCGGTCCAAAGGCTACAAGCGGATGGTTCTTTGGACCAATGATGTGCTGGTATCAGCCTGCCGCATTTATGAGACCGCCGGATTTGAATTGCTGGAAGAAGAGCCGCATCACAGTTTCGGCAAGGTTCTGGTCGGCCAGACCTGGGGGCGCGATCTGTGATTCTCGAATCTCTGCCCGCCAATGTGGGGACAGAGATCTTTCCGGGGATTGTCGGATCAAAGCCCTTTCTTGAGGCTTCCCAGAATGCCACGCACCAGTGCACGCCCCAGAGAACTGGCGACGGAGCGGGCGGCGGATTTCATCGCCGCTTCGGCAACCGACTGGCGTCTGGCCCGCGGGCGCGTGGACTTGGGCTTTTTGCGTTTGGATGATTTTTTCCGACCGCGGTCATCATAGTCATCATCATCTTCCTCGTCGCCAAAACCGGGCAAAGTCCAGCGACGACTCTCCTGAATTTCCTCTTCGTCCTCTTCTTCGTGCCGGCGTTTTTCCTCTTCGGCCCTGGCCGCGTCTTCGGCACGTTTTTTCAGGATTTCATAGGCCGAGTTGCGATCAAGGTCCTCGTCATAGATATTGGCAACCGGGCTGACGGCCATCACCTTGCGGCGCTCGCTTTCATCCACCGGGCCAAGCCGGGAGGCCGGTGGCCTGATCAATGTACGCTGAACAATCGAGGGTACGCCCTTGGATTCAAGCGTTGAGACAAGCGCTTCGCCGACGCCGAGCTGGGTGATGGCTTCAAAACAATCAAAATCGGGATTGGGACGAAAGGTCGAGGCGGCGATCTTGACCGCCTTTTGCTCACGCGGCGTATAGGCGCGCAGCGCATGCTGGATACGGTTGCCCTGTTGGGAAAGAACAGTCTCCGGAACATCCAGCGGATTCTGCGTCACAAAATAGACGCCGACACCCTTGGACCGAATGAGGCGCACCACCTGTTCAACCCGATCAATCAATATCTTGGGGGCCTCATCAAACAACAGATGGGCCTCATCGAAAAAGAACACAAGGCGGGGTTTTTCCGGATCGCCGATTTCCGGCAGCTCTTCAAACAGCTCGGAAAGCAGCCACAGAAGGAATGTGCCATAGAGGCGCGGGTTCATCATCAACTGGTCTGCAGCCAGAACGCTGATCGCGCCACGACCATCGGGTGTTGTACGCATGATGTCACTGATTTTCAGCGCCGGTTCACCAAAGAAATTTTCCGCCCCCTGACGCTCCAGAACCAGCAGATCGCGCTGGATGGCGCCAACCGATTGTTTGGAAATATTGCCATAGATGCCGGAGAGTTCCTTGGAATGTTCAGCCAGATAGGCCAGCATCGCCTGCAGGTCCTTCATGTCCAGCAGCGCAAGGCCGTTTTCGTCGGCAATCTTGAAGGCAATATTGAGCACGCCCTCCTGCGCATCGGTCATGTCCATCAGTCGGGCGAGCAGCAGCGGGCCCATTTCGGTGAGCGTGGTGCGGACCCGGTGTCCCTTGGCGCCGAACAGATCCCAGAAAATGACGGGGAATTCCTGAAAATCATAGGGATCAAGGCCAATCATATTGGCGCGTTTTTCCAGAAAATCCTTGTATTCGCCGATGGCGGCAATGCCTGAAAGATCGCCCTTCACATCCGCACAGAAGACCGGCACACCGGCATTGGAAAAGCTTTCTGCGAGAATTTGCAGGGTCACGGTTTTACCGGTTCCCGTCGCGCCCGTGATCAGTCCATGACGATTGGCGTAGCCCAGGTCGAGATATTCACCCTTGTTGATGGAATCATCCGCATTGCGGCTGGTTCCCAGATATATTTTTCCGTCCTGAAGCATGATCGCGCTTTGCCCTTTGCCATTCGATAGGTCCATCTATAGAGGCGCAAAGGGCCGCAAACAATTGCCGATTGCAATTTATACCAGTGGAGCAAGGGATTGATGCGGGAATTGTTCGGCGTTATCCTTCTTCGCGAGACTGTCGGACAGCAGAATGGATGCACGATGGAAAAAGTATTGGGCATCGGCGGCGTGTTTTTTCGCGCAGGCGATCCGCGCGCATTGGCGCGATGGTACGACAGACATCTGGGCGTCGGAGAAGCACCGACAGACTACGATGCGCCGTGCTGGCAGCAAAACGCGGGCCCGACGGTCTTTGCCCCTTTCGAACAGGGCACCGACTATTTTGGCGCAACCTCACAACAATGGATGATCAATTTCCGGGTTCACAATTTGGATGCCATGGTCGCTCAGCTGCGCTCGGCAGACATTACCGTCGAGATTGATGAAGAAACCTATCCCAATGGCCGTTTCGCCAGATTGTGCGATCCGGAAGGCAATCCGATCCAGCTGTGGGAGCCCAGTGGCGCCTGATGGCGACGGGCTCTGCGCGGATCACAATGTGAATCAACAGACCATGCTATCGGGTTGATATCAGAATCATTCTTGCTGCCTGAAGCGCGTCCGATCGCAGCCCGATAAACCGGGTTCACAGCAAGGCGTCTGTTACCCGAATGGTTCCAACGTCCAGGCCGTTGCGGTTTTTCAGGGGCCTGTTGGCCTGCGCCATCAATGCTTCGTTTATCGCGGCATCCGATTTGCAATAGCGCGCCAGCAGGGCCGCGACCATGGCTTCGGCCGCCCTATCAGCGCCATCATCGCATTTGAGCGCAATGGCAATGCCCTGGCGAGGCAGGGCAGCACAATAGACACCTTCGGCGCCAAATTTTGCAAATATCCTGCCCGGTGCTGTCTGCATCAAACGCGTACAGGCTCTTTTGCTGCCGGCGACATAGAAGGGTTCGGCCATGCAGGCATCCATGAGCGTTTTGGATGCGCCTGCCCGAATGGGCTCCAGACCGGTGCCGCTGGCCATCTTTGCAAAGCCATGGGCAATGGCCTGAAGCGGCAAGGCAAAAGTCGGAATGCCGCAACCGTCTATGCCGCTGTTTTCGACACCAAGCGACACGCCGGTCAGCTCTGCCATCGTATCCTTTACCGTGGTCTGTATGGCATGGTCATAGTGGATATAGCCTGCAGGATCGATGCCTCTGTGGCAGGCAGCGCAGAGGAATCCTGCGTGTTTGCCGGAGCAATTGTTGTGCAATTGTGATGGTTCCGCTCCGGTTCTTGCCAGTTCAATGGCGGCCATTTCGCCCATGGGCCAATGGCAACCGCATTCCAGCGCCGCTTCTGACAGTCCCGCCTTGGCCAGCATGGCGGCGGCCAGTTCGGCGTGTTCTGGTTCACCGGAATGGGAGGCGCAGGCAAGGGCAAGCTCTCTGGCACCAAAACCGTAGTGGTCAGCCGCGCCGCTTTCGACCAGAGGCAAGGCCTGCATGGCCTTGACGGCAGAACGCGGATAGACGGGCGTTTCAATGGCACCCAGGCTGAACAGGCTCTTGCCGCGATCATCCACGACTATGGCGCAACCGCGATGCCTGCTTTCCACACGCCCTGCCCGGGTCACTTCCACCAATAGGGGATTGCTCATGATCTCACCTCGAATTCCAACGTCACGTGCCAACTGCCCGGAATGTTCGGCGGGTAAAGATTATCCCCATGTGCAGCTAGACCTGAGGTTTCCGGGCTATGATGAAGACAGATTTTGCCGAACCGGGTTGCCATTGATAGTCGATATGAAAACCGGCCTTCTTCAATTCGTCGCAAAGCTGATGGGCACGAAATATGTCGATACTGGGTATCAGTCCCAGAAAACCGCCGAGAGGCAACAGGCTGCGCACCACAAAATTCAGTTCGCCGGCGCAAATGGTTGACGATACGAAGATCCCGCCTGGTTTCAAAAGGCGCATGACAGCCTGCAGTGCCGCCGTCTTGTCCGCCAGCAAATGCAGCACATTGAGCCCCAGCACCGCGTCGAACTGGTTTTGTGATGGCGGCAGGTCTTCGATGGCCATGACCTTGAAATCGACATTTGTTATGCTCTGATCCATGGCCTTCTGGCGGGCGATGTCGATCATCTTTTCAGCAAAATCAATGGCCAGGATCGAGCCGACATGGGGTGCATGGGCCAGCGCGGTCGAACCGGTTCCACAACCGAACTCGAGCACCTGCATGTCGCTGTCCAGATATTCCTGCGTCTTGGCCAATTTGAGTTGATAGGATTTTTCATCGCCGACCGGTTGCCGGGCGTAACGGGCAGCAATCCAGTTCCAGAATCTCGGTGTATAGCCCATGACGTGCTCCCGGCATCGGTTTGAATTGCTTCTGGCGATGGGCTCAAAGACCGCATCGCCTTCCTGAAGATGTCAGGCCTTATTGTTGCGGCGCTCCAGTGCAGCCTCCCAGGCGAGCGCGTGTGTCACAATCTCCTGCAGGTTGTCATGCCCTGGCTGCCATCCAAGTTGGCGTTTGATCAGACTGGAATCGGCAACGACGCTGACGGCGTCTCCGGCGCGTCGATCCGACAGCACAACGTCAAAATCCTGACCACTGACCTGTTTGACCATGTCAATGACCTCGAAAACCGAAAGACCATGCCCATAGCCGCAATTGGCAATGAGATTGCCACCCTCATTACGCAGGTGCTGAAGCGCCAGATAATGCGCCTCGATGAGGTCGGTTATATGGATATAGTCGCGAATGCATGTGCCATCCGGCGTTGGATAGTCGGTGCCAAAGACCCGCATTTCGGGTCGTTTCGACAAGGCAGCCTCGCAGGCTGCCTTGATCAGATGGGTCGCCTTGGGCGTCGATTGGCCGGTGCGGCCCAAAGGATCGGCGCCGGCCACATTGAAATAGCGCAAGCAGGCGTAGTGCAGCGGATGGGCCGCCGCGACATCGCGCAACATCATTTCGGTCATCAGCTTGGAATTGCCGTAGGGCGATTCCGGCCGAAGCGCGGCGTCTTCCTTGACCGGGATGGCCTCAGCCGGGGTGCCGTAGACAGCCGCTGTCGAGGAGAAAATGAACTCGCTGACACCCTGATGCACGCATGCTTCGATCAGGGTGCGGGATTTGACCGTATTGTTGAGATAGTAGCTGAGCGGGTCGCTGACGGAATCAGGCACAACCACCGAGCCAGCAAAGTGAAAGACTGATTTTATCTCATTTTCGCCAAGCAAAGTTTCCACCAGATCCTGATCGCCGATATCACCAACCACCAGTTTCGCCTCTGCGGGAACAGCCCAGTCAAAGCCGGTTGACAGACGGTCCAGCACGATGACGCGCTCGCCTGCATCCAGCAATTTCCAGACCATGTGACTGCCGATATAGCCGGCGCCACCGGTCACCAATATGGTCATCTCGTTCCTCTCAAGGGGTTGCCGGGGCAAGGGTGCCCCTGTTCAACACATGTACAATCAGCAAAATTGGCACAATCAGCGAACACGTTCCATGATGGAAACATAATTGGCAACCGCCGCGCCGCCCATATTGAAAATGCCGCCCAGCTTGGCGCCGGGAACCTGAATATCACCCGCCTCGCCACACAGCTGCATGGATGTCAGGACATGCATTGATACGCCGGTTGCGCCGATCGGGTGTCCCTTGGCTTTCAGACCGCCCGATGGATTGACCGGCAGGCGTCCATCCTTGGCAGTTTCACCGGACAGGGCGACGGCGCCACCCTGGCCGCGTTTGGCCAGGCCCATCGCCTCATATTCAATCAGTTCGGCAATGGTGAAGCAGTCATGGGTTTCCACAAAGGACAGATCATCCAAAGTGATACCGGCATTTTTCAAGGCGCGCTGCCAGCCCAGTTCACAGCCTTCAAAAAGCAGGATATCGCGTTTGGACATGGGCAGAAAATCCTGAACATGTTCGGCGGCGCGGAACATGATGGCGCGCGGCGCATGCATGGCGGTTTCCAGATCGGTGAGGACAACGGCCGCCGCCCCGTCGGAGACCAGCGAGCAGTCGGTCCGCTTCAACGGGCCTGCAACAAAGGGGTTCTTCTCACTTTCGGTGCGACAGAAATCAAACCCCAGATCCTTGCGCATCTGCGCATAGGGATTGCCGACGCCATTCTTGTGGTTTTTTGCGGCCAGCATGGCCAGAGCATCGGACTGGTCGCCATGGCGCTGGTAATAGGCATCAGCGATCTTGCCGAAGACGCCGGCAAAGCCACCGGGTATTGAATCGTCTTCCGGCAGATAGGAGGCGCGTTTGAGGTTTTCACCAATCTGCGGTCCGGGCGTTGTGGTCATCTGCTCGACGCCGACGACCAGAACATTGCGCGCGCCGCCGGCGCGGATGGTCTTCAATCCCTGATGGATCGCCGCCGAACCGGTGGCGCAGGCATTTTCAACCCGTGTGGCCGGTTTGAAACGCAAGGCATCATCGGCCTGCAGCACCAGGCTTGCGGTGAAATCCTGCCGACTGAAACCGGCATTGAAGTGCCCCAGCACGATTTCATCCACATCGCCGGGTTCAAGCCCGGCATGTTTCATCGCCTCGGATGCAACCCCGACCACCAGAGACTCAATGGTCTCGTCGGCGTGCTTTCCGAATTTCGAGTGTGCCCAACCTGTAATCGCTGCAGTCATGCCTCAGCCTCCGCAATGCCCGGCAATGCGCGACCAGGCCCGTTGATCTACGCCCGACCCGACTGGGGATGGACGGTGCAAGAACGGGCAAAAGCTTGCCCGCCCATATTTGTTCAACCTTTAACAATATCCGCAGGCGGATGCAATATCTCTATTGCACCGCACCCTTCAAAACTGTCTCAGTATCCGCTTATGGCTTTGACTTCGAGGAAATCCTCAAGACCCCAGCGGCCGCCTTCACGGCCTATACCGGACTGCTTGTAGCCGCCAAACGGGCTTCCGGCCGGACGACCGGCGCCATTGATCAGCACCATGCCGGCGCGCAGCTGGCGGGCAACGCGGCGGGCCTTGGCCTGATCACTGCTTTGCACATAGGCAGCCAGCCCGTAGGGTGTATCATTGGCAATGGCGATGGCCTCTTCTTCGGTATCGAAGGGAATCATCGCCAGCACCGGCCCGAAAACCTCTTCACGCGCAATGGTCATCTGATTGTCGACATCGGCAAAGACTGTCGGACGCACAAAATAGCCGCGATTGAAACCGGCAGGACGCCCGGTGCCACCGGCAACCACACGGGCACCTTCGTCAATGGCAATCTGGATGAGTCCCTGAACCTTGTTGTACTGGGCTTCGCTGACCAGCGGACCGATATGGCGACCTTCGACGGTCGGATCGCCCACCTGGACGCTTTCGGCTGCTTCACCGGCAAGCGTGACGGCATCTTCATAGACGGACCGTTGCACCAGCATTCTGGTCGGCGCATTGCAGGATTGACCGGTATTGTTCATGCAACTGCGAACGCCGCGTTTGATGGCTGCCGGAAGATCCACATCGTCAAAGATGATATTCGGCGATTTGCCGCCCAGTTCAAGGGTTACCCGCTTGACGGTTTCAGAGGCCGCACGGGTGACCGCCGTACCGGCGCGTGTCGATCCGGTGAAGGACATCATGTCAATATCGGGATGGCGCGACATGGCTTCGCCGACGACCGGGCCCTCGCCGTTGATCAGGTTGAATACACCCTTGGGGAAACCCGCTTCGTCGATCATCTTGGCAAAAACCAGGGCCGACAGGGGCGCAATCTCGCTGGGCTTGAGCACACAGGTGCAACCAACGGCCAGAGCAGGCACGACTTTCAGCGCCATCTGGTTGACCGGCCAGTTCCAGGGGGTAATCAGACCGCAGACACCGATGGGCTCATGAACGATATGTTCGCCGCTATCGTTGTAGTCTTCCTCGAATTTGTATTCGGAAAGGGCTTTGATGAACCCGCCGACGTGGAACGGACCAGCTCCGGCCTGATCGCCTCTGGCAAGACTGATCGGCGCACCCATCTCCTGGGAAACAGCCTGTGCCATCTCTTCATTGTATTTTTCCATAACGACCAGAAGTTTCTGGACAAGCGCCAGGCGCTCTTCCCGGCTTGTCTGGCTGTAGGTGACAAAAGCCTTTTTCGCAGCCGCGACCGCGCGATCGACATCCGCCTTGGAACCCAGAGAAATGGTGCCACAGGCTTCTTCAGTGGCCGGATTGATGACGTCAAAATCATTCGGCACCGCAGGAGCCACCCAGGCGCCATCAATGTAAAAATCGGTTGTCTTGTGCACGTTTCACCTCAAAATCTATATTCATGATTTGCTACCAACGGCATAGCGGCTTTCCCGCCAAAATCAATCCATAAACGATCCTGAGGGCGGCATCAGCATTCAAATGCAATGAATTTCGCTCAGGCGCCATCGGAAGAATTCCGCTTTAGCACACGTGGGCATGTGCGGCGTGGCAATCAAGCCATGGGCGTCAGAGAATTTTTTCTTGAATGAACATTCAATTAAAAATAATAGATGGTATGTTGTCCCGGGCAGGACACGCACGCAACCGTGCAGCAAGCCTGAAAACGCGCTGCCAAAGCCGCAATCGCCTTGCGACAACGCGCAAACAAACCAAAGGCCGTGGATCTTGAGCACCAGCAATCCGAATATTCTGATCATCATGGTTGACCAGCTCAATGGCACCCTGTTTCCAGACGGGCCTGCCGACTGGCTGCATGCGCCGCATCTCAAGGCGCTGGCCGCGCGCTCGGCCCGTTTTGCCAACAATTACACCGCCTCACCGCTCTGTGCCCCCGGCCGCGCCTCCTTCATGTCCGGGCAATTGCCAAGCCGCACCCGCGTCTTCGACAATGCCGCCGAATTCGGCTCCGACATTCCGACCTATGCGCATCATCTGCGCAGGCACGGCTATTACACATGCCTGTCGGGCAAGATGCATTTTGTCGGGCCCGATCAGCTGCACGGCTTCGAGGAGCGGTTGACGACCGATATCTATCCGGCGGATTTCGGTTGGACGCCGGATTATCGCAAACCCGGTGAGCGCATTGACTGGTGGTATCACAATCTGGGCTCGGTGACGGGTGCCGGCATTGCGGAGACCTCCAACCAGATGGAATATGATGATGAGGTGGCCTTCTACGCCACCCAGAAACTCTATCAACTCGCCCGCCAGTCCGATGAAGACAAGGCCCGGCCCTGGTGTCTGACGGTCTCCTTTACCCATCCCCATGACCCCTACTTAGCGCGGCGCAAATATTGGGACCTTTATGAAGATTGCCCGCATCTGGAACCGGAGATCGGGCCGATCCCCTTTGATGAACAGGACGCCCATTCGCAACGTCTTTACCTGGCCAATGATTACCGCAAGTTTGATATTACCAAGGACAATGTGAGACGAGCGCGGCGCGGCTATTTCGCCAATATTTCCTATCTCGACGACAAGGTCGGCGAACTGATGGCGGTGCTCGAGGCCACCCGCATGCGCGATGATACGATGATCCTCTTCTGCTCGGATCACGGTGACATGCTGGGCGAGCGCGGCCTGTGGTTCAAGATGAGCTTTTTTGAAGGGTCATCGCGGGTGCCCCTGATGATCTCGGGTCCGGGCATTGCGCCCGCCCGCATCGATGCGCCGGTGTCCAATCTGGATATCAATCCGACCCTTGCCGATCTGGCCGGCGCCAGTCTGGAGGCCATCATGCCGTGGACCGATGGGGAAAGCCTCCTGCCCCTGATGCAGGGTGAAGAGCGGCTATCGCCGGTGCTGATGGAATATGCGGCCGAGGGGTCCTATGCGCCGCTGGTGTGCATCCGGCAGAACCAGTTCAAATATGTCGCCTGCGCATTGGATCCGCCGCAGCTGTTTGATCTGCAAAACGACCCGTTGGAACAGGTCAATCTGGCGGCAACGACCGATCACGCAGACATTGCTGAAATATTTGCCGCCATGGCCAGGGCGCGCTGGGACCTGGAGCAATTCGACGGCGCTGTGCGCGAAAGTCAGGCGCGGCGTTGGGTGGTCTATGAGGCCCTGCGCAATGGTGCCTATTACCCCTGGGACTACCAGCCGCTGCAAAAGGCATCCGAACGTTTTATGCGCAACCACATGGACCTCAACATCCTGGAAGAAAGCAAACGCTTTCCCAGAGGAGAATAGACGCGGAGAATGATAATGACAGACCTTCGAGCACAACCCAAAGCCTCGCATTTCATCAATGGTGAATTTGTCGAGGATACGAATGGTCCATTGATCGAATGCATCTATCCGGCCACCGGTGAGGTGATTGCCAGATTGCATTCCGCCACGCCATCCATCGTCGAGCAGGCCATCAAGGCTGCTGTCGAGGGCCAGAAGGTCTGGGCCAAAATGACCGGGACGGAGCGCGGCCGGGTGCTGCGCCGGGCCTGCGACATCATGCGCGAGCGCAACCGCGCCCTGTCTGAACTGGAAACGCTGGACACCGGCAAGCCCATTCAGGAAACTCTGGTGGCCGATGCCACATCAGGCGCCGATGCGCTGGAATATTTCGGCGGGCTGGCTGCAACGATCAACGGCGAATACATCGATCTGGGTGGTGATTTTGTCTATACGCGGCGCGAGCCGCTGGGCGTCTGTGTCGGCCTTGGCGCGTGGAACTATCCGACCCAAATTGCCTGCTGGAAAGGCGCACCGGCGCTGGCCTGCGGCAATGCGATGATTTTCAAACCCTCGGAAATCACACCGCTGTGCGCCCTGGAGGTTGCCAAGATCCTGCATGAGGCCGGATTGCCTGCGGGCGTTTACAATGTGATCCAGGGCTACGGCGATGTGGGCGCGGCGCTCAGCACCCATCCACAGGTCGACAAGGTTTCACTGACGGGATCAGTGCCCACGGGCAAGAAGGTCATGGCGGCGGCCGCTGCCGGCATTCGCCATGTGACAATGGAGCTCGGTGGCAAGTCTCCGATCATCGTTTTTGAAGATGCTGATCTGGATGATGCCGTCGGCGGCGCGCTGCTGGGCAACTTCTACTCCAGCGGACAGGTCTGTTCCAATGGTACGCGGGTCTTTGTGCAGAAATCACGTCTCAATGAATTTCTGGACAGGGCCATTGCCCGCACGCAGTCCATTCGCATCGGCGATCCGGGTGACGAGGCCACCCAGATGGGACCGCTGGTCAGTGCCGCCCAGCGCGACAAGGTGATGGACTATGTCGCCATCGGCCGCGATGAGGGCGCGAAACTCGTCACAGGCGGCAATCGCCTCAATTTGCAAGGCATGGAAGAGGGTTTCTTCATGGAACCCACCATTTTTGCCGATGTAACCGACGACATGCGCATTGCCCGCGAAGAGATTTTCGGGCCGGTGATGAGCGTCCTGGTGTTTGAGGACGAAGACGAGGTGATCGCGCGCGCCAATGATACGGAGTTTGGTCTTTCGGCGGGTGTCTTTACCCGGGACCTTTCACGCGGCCACCGGGTCATTGCCCAGCTCAAGGCCGGCAGTTGCTGGATCAACACCTATAATCTTGCACCCGTGGAAGCGCCCTTCGGGGGCTACAAGCGCTCCGGTGTCGGGCGGGAGAATTCCCGCGCCGCGCTTGAATATTACAGTCAGATCAAAAGCGTCTACGTGGCGACCGGCCCGGTTGACAGCCCCTATTGAGCCAGACAGAAACGAGTTCAAACATGCAAGCGGATTTTGTCATTATCGGTTCGGGTTCCGCCGGATCAGCCATGGCCAGCCGGCTGTCCGAGGACGGCAAGAATACAGTCATCGTGCTGGAATATGGCGGCACCGATGCCGGACCCTTCATCCAGATGCCGGCCGCCCTGTCCTATCCCATGAGCATGGGAATCTACGACTGGGGGTATGAAACCGAACCGGAACCGCATCTGGGCGGGCGTCGGCTCGCCGCGCCGCGCGGCAAGGTCATTGGCGGCTCCTCCTCCATCAACGGCATGGTCTATGTGCGCGGCCATGCGGAAGATTTTGACGGCTGGGCCGAGGCCGGCGCCGACGGCTGGGCCTATGCGGATGTGCTGCCCTATTTCCAGCGCATGGAACATGCCCATGGCGGACAGGAGGGCTGGCGCGGCACCAAAGGCCCGCTGCATATCCGCCGTGGCGATCAGAAAAACCCGCTCTATGAAAGCTTCATCAAGGCCGGACAACAGGCCGGGTTTGAGGTGACCGAAGACTATAACGGCGAGAAGCAGGAAGGCTTCGGACCGATGGAACAGACGATCTATCGGGGACGGCGCTGGTCGGCGGCCAATGCCTATCTCAGGCCTGCGCTGAAGCGCTCCAACCTGCAATTGGTCAAAGGCCTGGCGCGCAGGATCATCATCGAAAACGGCCAGGCCGTCGGTGTTGAAATCCAGCGCGGCGGCAAGATCGAGACAATCGGCGCAAACCGTGAGGTCATTGTCGCAGCCTCGTCCTTCAACTCGCCCAAATTGCTGATGCTGTCTGGCATCGGCCCGGCGGCGCATCTGCGTGACATGGGCATCGAGGTCATCGCCGACCGCCCCGGGGTCGGCGCCAATCTGCAGGACCATCTGGAGCTTTATGTCCAGCAGGAGAGCATCAAACCGATCACGCTCTATTCAAAACTGAACCTCTTTTCCAAGGGGCTGATCGGCGCCGAATGGCTGTTTTTCAAGACAGGCCTTGGCACCTCCAATCATTTCGAGGTGGCGGCCTTCCTGCGCTCGCGCCCCGGCATCAAATATCCCGACATTCAATACCACTTCATCCCGGTGGCCATTCGCTACGACGGCAAGGCCGCCGCAAAGTCCCACGGCTTTCAGGCCCATGTGGGTCCGATGCGCTCAAAATCGCGCGGCAATGTCACCCTGCGCTCGGCAGAGGCGACAGATGCGCCTGTCATCCGCTTCAACTATATGAGCGCGCCTGATGACTGGGCGGAATTTCGCCATTGCATCCGGCTGACACGCGACATCTTTCAGCAGAAGGCTTTTGATCCCTATCGGGGGGCGGAAATATCGCCGGGCGCCGCTGTGCAAACGGATGATCAGCTTGATGCCTTTATCGCCGAACATGCGGAAAGCGCCTATCACCCCTGCGGCACCTGCAAAATGGGCAGGACAGACGACCCGATGAGTGTGGTTGATGCGCAATGCCGGGTGATTGGTGTTGACCGGCTGCGGGTCGCCGATTCCTCGATTTTTCCGGAGATCACCAACGGCAACCTCAACGGTCCGTCCATCATGGTCGGCGAGAAGGCATCCGATTATATTCTCGGCAAATCGCCCCTGCCCCGCTCCAATCTGCAACCCTGGATCAATCCGCGCTGGGAGACGTCTGACCGGTAGCTTGACCTTCAATCAGGCCCCTCGCAGCGTATAATCCGCTGTCTGGATACGAAGCGTTAACCATATTCGGCAAAGGTCTTGGCACGCATGCCATTCCTGAAGGATAAATGCTGAGAAGACTTGGGCAAGCGAAGGACTGACCAGAGGGCCATGGCGACGATAATTCCTGATCAGGACCTGGATTATTCACTTCCTGCGCTGGTCCGTGAGAATGCCGATCGCATCGAAGAACTCAAGCGCGCCCTGGCAAGCCTGCTCGCCCTTTGTGCCTTCCTGTTGCTGATGCTCTCGCTGCGCCCGTTCAACGCCAGCAGCGTCATCGTGCTGGAACCGGTGCACGGAGACCTGCTCAACCAGGTCGGATTTGCCATCGCCGGTCTTGTTGTCGCCCTGGCATTGACGACGCTGATCAGCACCCGTCTGCTGGGCCTCTTTGCCTCGCCCGCCTGGATCGGCATTGCGCTTGTGCTGAGTATTTCCATTGTCGTGGCGCCCGATCCCGGCGGTGCCGCCCGTTCCGTCATACTGACCCTGGTCGGCATGCTGATTGCCGCCAGCTTCGTGCTGCTGCCGCCGAGCGAGCGGGCCTTCCAATATATATGTGCAACCGCCATTCTCATGCTGCTGGCGATCAATTATCTGGGGGTTTTCCTTCGCCCTGATCTGGCAATCCACGGCGCAGAAGGCCGCGAAGCGCAACATGCGGGCCTGTGGCGGGGCCATTTTGCCCACAAGAACCTGGCCGGTCCGGTGATGTCCGCCTATGTCATGTTCGGGATCTATCTGTGGCGGTCGAAATTCCGCTTTATAGGCGCGCTGATCGCCATTCTGGCGCTTTTCTTCCTGCTGCAAACGGGCTCCAAGACAACGACAGCCCTGTTGCCCATTGCCATCCTGATCGTCACCGCAGGCCGGCTTCTGGCGCTTCCGGCGCTGACGCTGGTGCTTTATGTCGTTACGCTGCTGGGCATCGGCCTGTTGACAATCGGAACACTCTATTCGCCAACCCTTGCCGATATAACCGCCATGATCCTGGAGGATCCGACCTTTACCGGGCGCGTCACCCTTTGGGGTTTTGGCATCGAGAACATCGCCCAGCACCTGTGGTTTGGCACAGGCTATGACAGTTTCTGGGGCACGCCGACGGTCACCGGTCTGGAGTTTCCATACGAGGCTGAATGGGATTTTCGCGGCATCATCCATGGACATAACAATTATATCGACATGCTTTTGACCATGGGCGTCATCGGGGCGGGTGTGGTCTTCTGGGCGCTGATTGTCATGCCCTGCATTCATTATGTTCGCTCGGAGCGTTTCCCTTCCAACAGGAATCTGGCCGATCTGTTCATGATGATTCTGGTCTTCATGACCCTGCTTTCCTTTCTGGAGACCTTCTTCCTGCGGCGCATTGATCCCATGTGGCTGCTGATGGTCATCGCCATCGTCGGCCTGCAACTGACCGCACGGTTTCGCGTCACCTGATCGCACGGGATCGCCGCAACCCCGGTTGATTGTTGATTGAATGAAAAAACCGTCCATTTTCAACACAGAGTGCTTGAAATATTATCCGGAGATGCTAAACGCTGGTTCCGGTCGGCCCAAGGGGTCTGACTGATTGGGGCGTAGCCAAGTGGTAAGGCAGCGGTTTTTGGTATCGCCACCGCTGGTTCGAATCCAGCCGCCCCAGCCATTTTCCTTTGATGCGTGACGAGCACGACTGGCTCCATAGCGCGTAGCCACTTGCCATCTGGTTTTCATTCATAATCCACGCGAGCGGCGGCCTTTGTGTAGCGCCCTGTGTCAGCTTTTGGATATTCACAAAATATCAATGACTGACAGGAGCGGAACAGTTCACATTCGACATGCCGAGCGGTAGATACATCTCGCACGCGGCGCCTATACCGGATGGGAATTGCCTGTGACAAAGTTGGGCGATGTTTTTGAGGCTTTCTCTGGTTGACGCGCGCGCGACTGTATGGTGTCGAATGCAGGTTCGTTCGTGCTCATTTGGGGGAGAGCGAAACGAACGGGCCAGTGCGATCCAGACAAGAGCAAATCATTGGAATCTCATTTGATAAACAAGACCAACAATGATTCTGATTCCGGACAATGGCAATACCGGAGTGACATTGACGGCCTGCGCGCCATTGCGGTCATTGCCGTCATTGCAGGCCATGCCTTTGAGACCTGGTTTCCAGGCGGTTTTCTTGGCGTGGATGTTTTCTTCGTCATTTCGGGCTTTGTGATCACCCAGTCTCTATTGCCCCAAAAACGCAGCGATGCAGGCGCGTTTTTATCCGCGTTTTTATTGCGCCGCATCAAGCGATTGCTGCCGGCGCTGCTTGTCTGTGTTGCAATAACGAGCGGCGTGACACTGCTGATTGACCCGACACCTGCGGCTTCAATTCAAACAGGCATGGCCGCATTGCTGGGCTTTTCGAACCTGTCCCTGTATTTTCAGGAACTCGACTACTTCGCAGCCACGGCCAGATACAATTCATTTACCCATACCTGGTCGCTGGGGGTCGAGGAACAATTCTATCTGCTGTTTCCAGTGCTGTTCTGGTTGGCAATGCAGCGCTCTTCCACCAGCAGAAACACGATTTTCACAACAAGCATTGCACTGCTCGCTGCGGCATCTTTTGGCGCATTTGTCGGATTTCACGACAGCCATCCGGTCGCCACCTATTACTGGATGGGGACACGGTTCTGGGAGCTTGGAACCGGCGTTCTGGCGGCACTGTTTGTTCACAGGAGTGGATTGTGCTTCCGCCTGCCGTATAGCCGCGGGCTGGCGATGGTGCTCCTTGCACTGCTGTTTACTCTGTTCCTTGTACCGGCACGTCTGGTCCCCTGGAACAATCTGGCCGCTGTCACCTTTGTCTGCCTTCTGCTGGTCATTGGCGCATTTCCGCAAAATCAGCTGCCCATTTTGACCAATGGCGTGGCCAGGTATCTGGGTAAAACCTCCTATTCGCTCTACCTTTGGCACTGGCCGTTTCTGACCTTTGGCCTTTTGGCGCCCAGAAGCTTCTTCGCATCAAAAGCGCTGGCCATTGTTTGTGCTGTTGTTGCCGCCAGCATTTCCTATCATTTTGTCGAGCAGCCTTTCCGCCGTGCTCCCTTGCCGAGAAGAAAGCGAAACTATTTCGCTTTCGCCGTTGCATCCGTTGGCCTTGCATGTCTGCTGATCGCAGCCAGCCTCGACTATAGAAAACAGCTATTGGCTGCCATTGGCATCAATCATGCCGTCATTGAAAAAGCATTGGGTGAAGGGTTTCTGCCTCTGCCGGAAAGTGGGCTTTCCTTTGTGCACACATGTGCCATCGATGGCGATGGTCGACGCCTCAAGGACAATACGTTTGCGGCCTGTACGTTTCCGCCCATACCGGGGGGCGATGCCAGAACCCTTTGGGTAATGGGAGACAGCCATGCAGGCCATCTGCAGGGGATGCTGATTGAGCTGCGCACCCGTTACGGGCTCGGTTTTCACCTGGTCGAGACGCCGGGAAAGAGGTTTCCGAATGACAAAGACACAGACTTTGCCCCGCGCCTTGCCCTGTATCAGGATGCCAGGGCCGTGTGGAAACCTGGTGATGTGGTTGTCCTGTCACGTTTGTATATCAGAAGAAATGAAAGAATGACCATTCATGAGACCGTGCCCCGATGGCTGGATGCGGTCAACGTTCTGGCAAAAGATCTCAAGGCTGAGGGACTGAATCTCATGCTGGTCGGACCACCGCCGATGTTCGATTTTGAAGATATCCGAGCCTGTAATCCGTCCTATCCATTGATCTGTGCAAAGAACCGCGCGGCGCTGCTGAAACCGGTCGCGCAAATCCATGCGCAAATTCGCACAATCGTTGAAGAAAATGACAATGTTGCTCTGTTTGAGACATTTCCACATCTGTGCCCTGACAATGAGCCAACCTGCTCCCCGGCGGATGAAGGTTTTTTCCTGTTTCGCGATCGCGACCATCTGAACGCACAGGGCGCAGCGCGTCTGGCACCGGAATTCTACAGGGCCCTGAGCCTTTTCGAACGGTAAGTCAGGGCAAAGGGCCAGGCATCCCCCTCAATCATATCTCATAGGCATTGAGATCTTCGATGATTTCCGCAGGCCCGGCAAAATGGTCTTTAAGGTCCGCATGGGCACTGGCGTGCCCCTCTTCTGTGTCCATGTGAATGCGAAAATGGCTGAGCAGGAGTTTTTTCACACCAGCGGCCTCAGCCATCCTGGCCGTGTCTGCCGGAGTGGGTGACATGGCGCTGATGGCCGGGTGGATCGGATCGATGGACAGGCGATAGCACCAGTGCAGCAGCACATCGGCATTTTGAGCCAGCGTTTTGAGCGGGTCGCAGATTGCGGCATCTCCGGAATAGACGAATTTTTTGCCCCCGGCCTCAACCGAAAACGCCATGCAGTCGAAGGCCGGCTGGGCGTGTGGCACGGCGCAGGATTTCAAGGTCCAGCCATTGCCTTGATAAGCAAATCCCGGGGCAATCTCGGTGACGACGGGCGCTGGCCAGGCGCGCGGCAGGGTGCCGCCGCGCGAGACCCAGACTTCCTGACTGGGCTTGAGTTCCGTGCGGGCGATCAGATCGGGCGCCAAGACGCCATTGCGGCCGAAATAGCCTTCACTCTGACGGGCAATGGGCTTTGGTCCCCAGACCTTCAGCGGCGGCGCGCCTTCATCCCATGCGGCATGCACCAGACGCGCATAATCCATCATGTGATCGGAATGCAGATGGGTGAAAAACAGATGGGTGATATCGCGCGGCAGACGCCCTGATCGCAGCAGATTGTCAAAAACCCCGCCGCCGCAATCAAACAGGATCCTGTCTTCGCCGACTTCCAGCAGATAGCCGCTGGAGGCCCGGCGCACACAGGCTTCCGGCGAGCCGGAGCCGAGGATCGTCAGTTTCATGTCATATCTCCGGTGGCGGGGTGGCGGCTTTCGGGCCGAGACCCTTGACGATGTCCGGTCCGCCCAGTTGGGTGACCAGCGCGGCCTGGTCGGCCATGGCCTGCGCATTCACCGCATCCGGGTCGACAAACAATCGCAATTGCCTTTCCATCTCGCAAACCACGTCGCGGTGCGCGGGATCGGCTGCCAGATCAGTCAGTTCTTCGGGGTCGGTTTCCAGGTCGAACAGTTCGGGCGGGAAACCGACATAATGGTGGTATTTCCAGCGCCCCTTGCGCAGCATATAGCCACCCGAGACGGAACCGATGGCGTGATATTCGCTGAAGGCAGGCCTGTCCGGCTGGTTTTCCTGCCCGGCCACGTCTGTGAGCGAGGCCAATTGCGGGGTGCCTTCGATATCCGTGCCAAAATGCAGGGCAATGGTTTTCGACAGGTCAAGCAGCGAGACCGGCGTTTGACAGACCCCCACCGGAATATCCGGGCCGGCCATGATCAGCGGAATATTGACGCTCTCCTGGTAGAGGTTGGACTTGCCCCAAAGACCGCGCGCCCCGACATTGTCGCCGTGATCGGAGGTATAGACGACCGTGGTGTCGTCCAGATAGCCGTTCTCCTGCAGCGCCGAAAGAATGTCACCAACATTGAAATCAAGCCAGGAGCACAGGCCGAAATAGGAGGATATAGCGCGCAGCCGCTCCTCCTCGTCGACGAAATGCGCCTCGGTGTCCATCACCGCGTTGAGCTTTTCCACCCAGGGGTGTCGCCGATATCCGTCCTTGGGCCGCAGTTTCGTCGGCGCCAGTTGATCGGCGGGATAGAGATCAAAATATTCCTGCGGAACGATCAGCGGAAAATGCGGCGCGACGAGGCCAACATAGAGGCACCAGGGCCGTTCATCATCGGATGCGGCGCGTGTCTCAAGCCAGCTTCGCGTATGCCGGGTGACGGCCTGATCATAGTCCGTATACTTGCTGTGGCCAGCGCCGATGTGGTCACCCAGCATGCGTTTGCCCGGCTGCAGCCTTTGATCTTCATCGCGGATCAGCGCCCAGGCCATTCCAATGCCATCCTGCACCATCATCGGGATATGTTCGACGTCGAAACCGGCCGGATCTTCGGCGTCGCGGTAATGCAGCTTACCGATGGATTCCACCGGTACGCCCTTTTCCTGCAGGGCGTGGCCCCACCCCTTGATGCTGCCCGTATAGGGCATGGCATTGTCCCAAAGCCGGGTCTGGTGCACATAGCGCCCGGTGGCGAAACTGGCCCGTGCCGGTACGCAGATGGGGCTCGGCGTATAGGCGTTTTCGAAGCGCGTGCCGCGGCTGGCCAATGCATCCAGATGGGGTGTGCGCACCAGCGGATGGCCGGCGCAGCCGAGCGCCCGCCCCTGGTGTTCATCGGACATGATGACCAGTAGGTTGGGTCGTTTCAAGCCTCTTCCTCCAATTGATCCACCCTTTGCTCGAGCTTGTCGAGAACGGCGTAAAAAGTCTTGCGTTCGGCTTCACTCAGGCAATTGAGCAGCGAAGCCTGGCGGCCCCGCATGGACGGCCGGGCCTTTTCAAAGGTTGCGCGCCCCAGATCCGTCAACCGCAGTTCCTGCGTCCTTTGATCCTTGGTGCCGATTTCACCGATCACCAGACCGGCCCGCACAAGTTCCTTGACGGTGCGGCTCATCTGCCCCTTGTCAAATCCTGAAAAGCGCACGAATTCGGCCATTGTGGCGCTTTGGCGCTGGTTCAGGAAACTGACGATGCGCCATTGGCTCAGCGAGAGATCACTGGTTTCCTTGAGGATTCTGGCGGCCTGTGCCGTCATTTTGGCGTTCAGGCGGGCAAATTTGTAGGTCATCAGTTGCTGAAGCGGATACATGCTGTCGGCAACATCAATTTTTACAGTTTGTGACATTTTCAGCCCCTTCTGGTGCTGCAGATTGGCAGCTATTAGTTGACCCGTCAACGAATTTAGTTGACAGATCATCTGTTTTTGGCTTTCGTACAGGCATAACAACCGGGAGAAGAACATGAAAGTTTTCAGGAGAATTCTGGTCGCGGCCGTGGCCCTGACCGCCAGCACCGGCGCCACGCTGGCCGCCGACTGGACACCGCCAGGGCCCATCAAACTGATGATCGCTTTTCGTGCCGGCGGCGGCGCTGACACCCAGGCGCGGCTGATCGCCGAAGCGCTTGAGGCAAAGCTGGGATGGAAATTCATCCCCGAACAGGTCACCGGCAAGGGCGGCCTGAATATGGCTGCGGCGCTGAAGGACGCTGCCAATGATGGCACCGCCATCGGCATGACGGTGACCGAGACCTTTGGATACAATATGGCGGCTGCACCGAAAGCCGGTATGAAACCTGCCGATTTTACCGGCCTGACCACCACAGCCGGTTTCCAGATGGGTGTCGTGGCGCCGAGCTCCAAGGGGTGGACGTCCTTTGGTGACATGGTTGCTGCCGGCAAGGGCGGCGAGCAAATCCGGTTCGGCGTCATGAGCCCGAAACTGGCTGATCTGGCCTATTTGCTCGGCAAGGCGCAGGGCGTCTCGCTGAACATTGTTTCGGTCAGGGGCGGCAAGGCCGTGATGGACGGGGTGAATGCCGGCGATCTTGACGTCGGCTTCATGGCCGGCATCCAGGCCAAGGGCGTCGCAGCTGGCGATCTGGTCAACCTGGCGTCAGGGCTTTCCGAACCTCTGAATCAGACGCCCGACGCACCGACTTTGGCGGATCTGGGGGTTGCCTTCAATGCCGATGGCCAATTCGTGTTTGTCGGCCCTGCGGGCATGCCTGAGGATGCAAGGACAGCGCTGATTGATGCCATTGCGGGTGTTGTTACCGACGACACCACCAAGGCCGGCGGCTACATCAAGAAAGCCTTCGGCAGTGCGGTGGTGATCAGTGGCAGTGATTTGGACGCCATGCTGCAGACGAGTTACGATGCTGCCGGCGCCTTGCTCAAAGCGGCCTCTGAATAATCCCAAAACCCTGTCGGGCCGGCCACTGGCCTGTCCGGCAGGATCTGTATTCGTTAAATCCCGTTTCCGCCAAATCCCGTTTCCGCGACGCCCATTGCAGTGACCCACCGGATCCATGATGAAAAAGCCGCTTTTTCAAAACACCAACGTCATGACCGGTCTGTTTTTTACAGCTCTGGCGCTGTTGCTGCTGTTTGTCTGGATACCGCTCGATTCCGACACGGGTTTGATTGAGAAGGTGCGCCGACAGGTGGCAATCGGTGATGCCCTTGCCCCCACCGTAGCCGCTCTGTTTCTGCTGATCGGGGGCGGGCTTTTGATGCTGCTGGAAGGCAAGAGCGACACGCCCCCCGCGATCGACGCAGCAAGCGTGAAATTCGTTGCCCGCATTTTTGCGATGTTGGTCCTGAGCTTTGTGCTGATGCGCTATGCCGGCCCTCTGGCCGTCCAGGTGGTCAACGCCATACAGGGCAATGACCTTGAATATCGCCTGCTGCGCGACACAGCGCCCTGGAAGTGGCTTGGTTATGTGCTGGGAGGCACCCTGGCCATCTGCGGCACGATCAGCCTGACCGAGGGCCGCTTCAGCCTGCGCGCGCTGGTCGTGGCCCTCTTGGCAATTGCCGCAATGATCGCCATTTTCGATCTGCCGTTCGATGATCTTCTGTTGCCCCCGAACGGCGACTTATGATGGGCACACTTGACTATATCTGGTTGGGTGTACTGGCGGTTTTTCAGGGCCCCGAGCTCTTTTCAATCTTCGGCCTGCCGATTTCCATCACGCTCTTGATGATCCTTTGCGGCTTTCTGCTGGGCATTGTCGTTGGCGCGACACCCGGGCTGGCCGGCCCCGTTGCCATGGCCATTTCACTGCCGATCCTGATTTCGGTCTTCGGCTATACGCCGGACGCCCTTTTGCCGGTCATGGGCTTTCTCATCGGCATCATGAAGGGCGCAACAATTGGCGGCGCGGTTCCGGCGATCCTGTTCAACACGCCGGGCACGCCCGACGCCTATATGACGACGCTTGACGGTTACCCCATGGCACAGAAGGGCCATGCGAAAAAGGCCCTGCGCGTGGCGCATTTCGCCTCCGTCAGCGGCGATACGTTTTCGGATGTCGTGCTGGTCATCTGCGCGCCGTTTCTGGCGCTGCTGGTGGAGCAATATCTGGACCTGCCGGAAAAGACTGCCCTGCTGATCCTGTCGCTGTCCTTTATCGCAGCCGCCGTCGGCGGTTCGGCTGCCAAGGGACTGATCTCGACCGGGCTTGGCCTGCTTGTCGCGTTCATCGGTACGGGCGCAGATTTTTATCCACGGCTGTCGATGGGAACCGAAGCCTTGAGCCAGGGAATCACGCTGGGGCCGGCCATCCTCGGTGTGCTGATCATTGGCGCCGTGTTTCATGAACTGGCCGGGCAATGGCGCCATAGGGACGTTGCTTCCCGCCCGGTGCCGCAGATCGAAATCGGCAGTGACAGGCTCAGCCTTGGCGATATCCGCAAATTGATGCCCTATATCGGCAGGTCAGCGATCGTCGGCACCATGGTCGGCGCCCTGCCCGGCATCGGTTCAACCCTGGCGGCAACCATCGGCTATACGATGGGCCAGCGGCGGCACGAAAAAAGGGCCAAACTCGACGAACCCGCCTTTGGCGAGGGGGCCATGGAGGGCATTGCAGCGACAGAGGCTGCCAATTCCTCCGTCTCGGGTGCAAACCTGATCCCTGTCCTGTCGCTGGGCATCCCCGGCAATACCGCCGCCGTGTTTCTGATCCTGGCGGCCGATAGTATCGGCGGCTTCAATCCCGGACCGTCGGTGTTCAAGTTCACAACCGATGCGGTCAACCCGGAACTGGTCATCGCGTTTGGCCTGTTCACCGCCATGTTCGTCGCCAATTTTCTCAACTGGACGATTGGCGGATTGTTCATGCGCTCCATGGGCGTCATGGCAAGGGTGCCGAAGCAATTGCTGCTGCCCGTGGTGCTATTGTTGACGCTGACGGCCATTTACGTTCAGGAAACGCGCCTTGAGGTGATCTGGTTCACATTGGCCTTCGGGCTGCTCGGTTATGGCATGCGCCTGCTGGCCATCTCTCCCCTGCCCTTCGTGATCGCCTTCATTCTCGGCGGCAAGCTGGAGGCAACGGCACGTCAGGCCTTCGATGCAACCGGCAGCGATCCATTCTTTCTGCTTAATAATCCCATTGCGGCAGCCTTCATGGTGCTGTCTGTCGCGATCATTTTCCTAGCGTCACGTAAAAAACCGGAGTCCAAATGAAACAGCCGAACATATTGCTCATCTCCGCCGACCAGCAGCGCGCCGATTGTTTTGGTTTCAAAGGTCGCGCAGTCAAAACGCCACATCTTGACCTGCTTGCTGCCCAGGGCACCCATTTTGACGCCTGCATCACGCCCTGTGTGGTCTGTCAGCCGGCGCGCGCCTCGATCCTGACCGGACAGCTATGCCGCACCCACGGCGTTCACGATAATGGCATCGACCTGGCCCCTGAGATCGGGTCAAAGGGATTTGCCGGCAGCCTTGGCGGCAACGGCTATGAGACATCCTTTTTCGGCAAGGCGCATTTTTCGACGTTCCACACATTCGAAAAAACCGGAACGCCCGAATGCCTGAAATCCTCGTCCGATTACCCCGACACCTGGTTCGGCCCCTATATGGGCTTCGAACATGTCGAGCTGATGCTGGTCGGGCACAATTGGTTCCTGCCCGAAAAGCCACCGGCAGGCCAGCACTACGAGCGCTGGTTCTATGCGGATGGCCGCGGGGACGAGAAAAACGAATTGTACCGCCGCAATGCGGGCGATACCAAGGGCGCCGCACAGACCTGGCATTCGGAGCTACCGGTTGCCTGGCACAATTCCACCTGGACGGCAGACAGGGCCATTGAATGGCTCAAACACGGGCGTGATGCGGAGCAGCCGTTTTGCTCCTGGGTCAGCTTTCCGGACCCGCATCACCCCTTCGATGCGCCCGAGCCCTGGTCACGGCTGCATGATCCAGCGGATGTTGATCTGCCCGAACACCGGACCCGCACCTTTGAAAACCGGCCCTGGTGGCACGAGGCCGTTCTCTCGTCCGAGCCGACCGGACGCAAGCAGGATGCAGAAATCCGCAAGGCCTATAGTCGCATACAGGAACAGTCCGACGAACAGTTGCGCGAAATCATTGCCAATACCTATGGCCAGATTTCCCTGATCGATCACAATGTCGGGCGCATCCTGATGGCGCTGGACGATGCCGGCCTGGCGGACAATACGCTGGTTTTCTACATTTCCGACCATGGCGACTGGCTGGGAGATCATGGCCTGATCCTCAAGGGCCCGATGCATTATGAAGGACTGCTGAAGGTGCCGATGATCGTCAAGGGTCCGGGCGTGCCCGCAGGCAAGCGCGTGGAGGAGCCGGTTTCAACACTGGATCTGGGGGCTACATTTGCCGATTATACCGGCTCTGCACCGCTGCTGGACCAACACGGTCAATCGCTGCGGCCTCTCATCGAGGGCGACGCCACGCGCGACTTTGCCCTGAACGAATGGGAGTTGCTGCCGACACGCGCCGGTGTGGCGCTCAGCCTTCGCACCGTGCGCACAAGGACCCACAAGATGACCATCGATCTCAATTCCGGCGCTGGGGAATTGTATGATCTGACAAAGGATCCGCACGAGCTGAACAATCTATTTGATGACGATGCGAGCCAGGAAATCCGCAAGACCCTTGAAGCCGCCATCGCCAGTCGTCCCGATGATGCCGGTCCCATCCACGCCCAGGTGGGCCTTGCCTGACGGCTTTGCGGCTTAAGGATCATCGCCGAAATAGCCCTTGCGAAGCTTTTCGATCTGCTCCTGTTCGCGGGCGCCGAGAATCTCGACGGTCATGCGCTTGGTGTAGGGACTGTCGCGGGTCAGGGCAAAACCGTATTTGTCCGGCGCAAAGATCTTGCCGACCACATTGAGCGGCAGGTTCGGATGGGTCGTGGCATAATATTCCAGCACCGGGGCGTCGCCGATCACGGCTTCGATCTCTTCGCTCAACAGCGCCTTTGCCAAAGCTTCGATGCCCGGATAGGTGCTTATGGACAAGCCGTCTTCACGCGCCTGTTCCTCAGCGGTGCTGCCGGATTGCACGCCAACCGGCCTGTCACGAAGATCGGCATAACTGTTTATATTGTTGGTCAGCGACAGTGAGGTCATGACACTTGTCACCGAGGAGGTGACATAGGCCAGAACCGCGATACCGCATACCAGCCAAAGAGCCTGCATGATGCGGCCAATCCAGCCGAAAAGATTTGGCCGACCCGGCATGCGCCCGGAGGTCGCCACCGACATCACCACGTAGAAGCTTTCCGCTACACCTTCCCGCCAGGCCGAGGGGAATTGTTTGTTGAACCGGCGGTCGAACAGAGTGAGCAGCAAGGTTGACCCGATGATGACCAGAGCCAGCCAGCCATAGGCGCGCAGATAGCCGGCATTCGACAGGCCTTCGACCAGCGCTCGAAAACCGACACCGCGGTCCTCATTGACCATGATCCTGAGGCCTGAATCAAACCACGGCTGGGTAAAATCAACCCGCTCGGCCCGCGCCCGCGTAATGGTGACATTGGTGACTGCAACATCCACCGTGCCCGCTGCAGTCTCATCCAGCAAATCGCCAAAATTCTCGAAATTGCGGTATTCGAAATCCAGATCAAGTTTGCGCGAAAGATTCTCCCAGATGTCGATCGCCATGCCCGTATAGGCGCCGTTTTCCTCCATGACGAATGGCGGACTGACATAAAGGCCTACGGTCAGAGGCGCGTCGGAGGTTTTCTCCTGAGCCAGAACGGCCGCCGGGGCAATGAGTGTAAAAAGAGCCAGAAGCAGAGCGAGGGAGCAGGTGATCTGGGCGAGACTGCGAAAAAATCGGACGGCAAGCTGCCAGGCCACAGTAGAAGAAAATAAGCGCATGGATACCAATCGTGATCTTGAACCGAATCGAAATTACAGTGGCATAACCCAACATACCGCCGCATTAATCCAAAGCCTAAATTGCGGAAAAGGTTTATGGAATGTGAGTTTTGAAGACGGAACCGGTACGCAGCCATCAATTCGGATTGATCCAGTATGATTGCCAATAGGCAGGATAGAATCCTGTGTTGTTGAAGAAACCGGGAGCAAATTCAAGACAGCTCGCATGTGCGTCTTTGAATTAATATTCAATAAACCGTAAATCGTACTTTTCCAATGAAGAGAAAAACATATGGGATGATTGCACGAATCTGTCCGGTTTCCTGTTAACTCATTAACCCGCTTTGCTTCACAATACCTGAAACAAATGGTGGCCCATGCAAAACCTGTTCAATTGCGTCGTTTATCAGCACGATCCTATCCTATTGGTTTGGGCCGTCCTTACCCTGGTGATTGGCTCAGTCGTCACAATGCGGCTGTTCACCCGCGCTCAAGACACCAACAAAGACATCCAGATACTCTGGCTGATACTCGCCGGCATGATCGGCGGCGGCACCATCTGGAGCACCCACTTTGTTTCGATGCTTGCCTATAAAAGCGATATTATTCTTGGCTATGAACTGACGTTGACGATCTCGTCCCTGATCATTGTCATTTGCATGACCATGCTTGGTTTCGCAATTGCAATCCGGAAAGCAAACACACTGCGCATCGTGACTGGCGGCGCGATACTGGGTTTGGGTATCAGCCTGATGCACTACACGGGTATGGCCGCGATGAAAATTCAGGGCGGCATGCAGTGGGACGTTGCAAGCGTGATCGTCTCGTTCGTGCTTGGCACTGTCACTGGTGGTCTATCCGTCTCAATCACGGCACGACGGCTCACCAAATATTTCAGTTCCCTTGGCCCAGTCCTCTTTGTTGCTGCTGTCGCCCTGATGCACTTCACCGGCATGAATGGCCTGACGTTGGTGCCAGCGCAGTTGGACGCTGAAGCCGTGAAGCTTATTTCCAATGCCACACTTGGCGCCGGCATTGTTGTTTTGATGGGATGCCTTTATCTGACGACATTCATCACCAGCCTCATTGACATGAAGAACGCGGACGAAACGTCGGCACACTACAAGTATCTCGCGTTGCATGATCAGCTCACAGGTATCCCCAATCGCTACGGCTGCGAGAAACACCTGAAAGACCTGATATCGGCGCCACTGCAGGATGGCACGGGAATCGCCGTTGTTGGGATAGATCTTGATCGCTTCAAACGCATCAACGACGTTTATGGGCACTTTGCCGGTGACCATCTCTTGAAAACAATCAGTTTCCACATTTCAAATATACTTGGAGAGGGGGAATTGATCGGACGTTTCGGGGGTGATGAATTCCTGGCGCTCAAAACCGGCATTCGTGGCAAAGACGATGCCAACGAATTTGCAGAGCGTATTTTGACAGCAATTCGGCAGCCTGTCCTGTGGAATGACGCCGACATTTCAACAAGGGCCAGCATCGGCTATTCATTGTTTCCCTGGGACAGCCTGGACCCGATCAAGCTGATGGAAAATGCTGATTTGGCAATGTACCATGCAAAGAGTAGTGGCAAGGACAGTGTTGTTGGCTACGACATGGCGATGAACAGAGCAAACAAGGAACGCACGACCCTTGGAATGTTGCTCGCATATGCAATTGAGAACAACGAACTTTCTGTCCATTACCAATTACAAAATGATGCCCAAACCCGAAAAATTGCCGGTGTGGAAGCCTTGGCGCGTTGGCATAATCCGGCAAAAGGGCACGTAGCTCCAGACGTATTCATTCCGATTGCCGAGGAGACGGGCTTCATCAATGAATTGGGTGCGTGGGTGCTGCGCGAAGCCTGTTCGCAAGCTGCGCAGTGGACAGTTCCGGTAAAGGTTGCCGTCAATGTCTCGGCCAAGCAGCTTGCTGACCCCGGTTTTCCCGATCAGGTAAAACAGGTTCTGGAAGACACGGGACTTGCCCCAACGCGCCTTGAACTCGAGGTTACCGAAAGCGGTATCATCAGTGTTGCCTCACTGGCGCTTAATGTCATCCGCAAACTCAAAGAGCTGGGTGTTCAAATCGCCATCGATGACTATGGCACCGGATACTCAACACTCGCGACACTGCACAATTTTCCTTTCGACAAGATCAAGATTGATCGCGAATTCATCAAGGACATCGATACGAATGCGCATTCTTCCGCAATCTTGAAGTCCACGATGATCCTGGGAAACAGTTTGAAGATTCCCGTTCTGGCCGAAGGCGTGGAAACCGAAGAACATTTGAATGCTCTCAACAAGGAAGGCTGCCAATTGGTCCAAGGCTTTTTGTTTGGAAAGCCAATGCCGAACGAGCTGCTTGTTGAATTGCTGACCAAGCAGATTGAAGCCGGTCTGTGGGAAGAGCAATTAGCGCAGAAGAAAAATACGAATGCTGGTATCAGGTTGGTGTCATGATCTCATACAACTCCCATGGTTATGGCAACCGCCGATCTCCCTGGAAATATGTTGAATGCATACGTCTCTAGCACGCACGAATGACATGCCCGAAAAAGCCTTGATCAAAATTTGACAGATTGCCGTTTTTGAGAGCTTCCTTGCCTACGGCACAACTGTCAGAACCCGATAATTTTTTTAAGACCGATGCGCAACGCCAGCCTCTCCACAAACCCTGTCAGAGCGCTGCGCGAGAGCTTTGACCGATGCTACGGTTTTCCGAAAATAGGCGTTCTCATCAGCAATATTTGGATGGAGCACGAAAAACCAATAATCCATGAATTGCTTTTCAGTTTCTCATCGAACCGAAAAACAACACGTGGAGTATGGAACCGATGGCTCTGAAGTCTGCAGAACCGAGCGAGAGCGAACTTGATGAATTGCAGGGTTTTCTGGCCCGCATCAAGGCCGTCTGGTGCCCAATGTCGAGGCACTTGACGGGTTTCTCGCGGCGCTTGCCTGTTGCCCGGATACCATCCTGCGCAGTGAATATATTCCGATCATTCAAAGCGGATCGAGCGCAGATGGCGATCTTGTCTTTGAAGACATGGATGAGGCCACCCGTTTCATGACGTTGGTCGGCAGGCAGTGGAACCATGTGAATGCCCAGTTGAGCAGTGGTGAGGGGTATTTGCCATTGTTGGTGGAGAGGTAACAGCAAAGGTCAGCACCAGCGCCTGGGCCAACGGTTTTGTCCGTGGCACGGAATTGCGCAAGGAAATCTGGTCAGACATGTTTGAGAATGGGCCTGATTTTTTGCCTGATCGGCCGCAATGGCTGCCATCGGCCTGTTTACACATTTGAGCCCGGTTCGACCTGCCCGCACATGGCCATCTCTGTTTGATGTGAACCAATGCGACCTTTCGGACGTAACCCTACCATATCGATTTGGTTGGAGGCCCTGCCCCATCAATCTGGTTACTCAGGTGCGAAAGGAACAGGCATGTACAACACCACAGCGAAACGCCACGAAAGCAACGGGCCACGCGCTCTGGCGAAGGCTGGCAGCCTCGACAAGCACAAGCTGCTTTCAGGGTTTCTCATGGCCAATCTCCTCGTCGCACTTTTGCTGCTCGTGACCCTGTTTCATGGGCCTGCGCGGGCTGAATTGCGCGTTGCATCGCTGCATGTTCCTGCGGCAGAACTGGTCGGCAAGGCGCGGTTGAAGTATCTGGTCTGGAACGTCTTCGACGCCCGGCTCTATGCGCCATCCGGCCGCTGGAGCGCCGATGCGCCCTATGCCTTGACGCTTTCCTACCTTCGCAAAATATCCGGGACGCAAATTGCCGAACTGTCGGTGTCGGAAATGCGCAAACAGGGTTTCAACAACCAGGCTGTGCTGAATAGATGGCAACGGCAAATGGACGGCATTTTTCCAGATGTAGCGCCGGGCATCAGCATCACCGGTATACGGGACGAAAAGGGACACGCGATCTTTTATCGAAATGGCAAGAAAATCGGTCAGATCAACGACACGGAATTTTCCAGGCGCTTTTTCAATATCTGGCTCGGTCAGGCTGCATCTGATCCCGGGTTTCGAAGAAGGCTGCTTGGGACAAATTCTTGACAACAGAACCGAAGGTCGGCCTGACAAGGGCGGCGCTGCTCATGTATGGCGCGCTTGCCTTTCCATTGGCTTTTGCCGGCATACCGATCTATCTGCACGCGCCTGATTTCTATGCCAGCGAATTGGGCGTTCCGCTCACCACCCTGGGTGCGACGCTCTTGCTGTTGCGGATCATTGATGCGGTTCAGGATCCGTGGATCGGGCGCACCAGCGATCTGTTCAGCCGCTGGCGCAAGCAAACCATGGCGCTTGGCATCGCCATGCTCGGCGGCGGGTTCTGGATGATCTTCCACCCTATCGCGACCTGGCCGCTGATCTGGTTTGCACTTGGCGTTTTCATTTGCACGACCGGGTTCAGCATCGTCAGCATCAATTTCCAGGCGCTTGGCGGGCTGTGGCATGCAACGCAAAACGAGCGTACCAGCATCACAGCCTGGCGCGAAGCGCTCGGGCTGGTCGGCCTTCTGGCCGCTGCCATTGCGCCCACCCTTCTGGGAAGCCTGGTCGACGCGCCGGCCGCCTTTCACACGTTGAGCGTGATCTACATCCCGATTCTTGCCCTGACCTCATGGCTGTTCCTGCGGTGGATGGGAAAGGCCACCATTGACGTGCCGGCAAGGGCAGTGAAACCCGTCGCGATGCTATCGCTGCTGAAATCCGCCTGGATACGGCATTTTTTCGGCATCACATTCCTCAACGGCTTCGCCAGCGCGGTGCCTGCAGTGCTGGTGATTTTCTACATCCGCGACTGGTTGCAGGCCGAAGCCGACACGGGCCTCTTCCTGCTTCTGTATTTCCTCAGCGGCGCACTCGCCATGCCCCTGTGGCAACGGGTTTCGCGGTCTGTCGGCAAGTATCGCTGCTGGATCTTCAGCATCACGCTGGCCATAGCAACCTTCAGTTGGGCCGCCCTGCTGGGGCCGGGTGACCGGGAAGCCTATGCTGCCATCTGCATTCTGTCTGGCATTGCGCTTGGCGCGGACCTGTCCCTGCCACCATCGATGATGGCCGATTACATTGCACACCGCGGCGACCAGGCATCCGCCTCCAGCCATTTCTCCATCCTGACATTCCTGTCAAAAGCCTCACTGGCGCTGGCCACCGGTCTGATGCTGCCGCTGCTGGGGCTGCTCGGCTATCAGCCCGGCAGTCTTGGCGGCGACGGCGTGACGGCCACGCTTGGTCTGTCCTATGCCCTGGTTCCCTGCCTGGTGAAAATGGTCGTTGTCTTCTGGCTGTGGCGCAAATTGCCGCTGCTCCAGACGCTTGGCGAAGCAAGAGCGCCATTATGATAGGTTCGGCCTTGGTATCATCAGGCCATCGTGGTGGCACATCAACCAATGCCACCACGCAGAGAGGCTGGGATGCCTGATCAGGCATCCCGCATATGCCTAGTATTTGAGCGCAACGCGGCCTTTGAGAGAACCGCCGAGCGTGCTGTCACCATATATACCATTTGCCGAAAAACCGATTTCCAGACTGTCGCTTGAAACCAGATCCAGAGCAAAACCGGCATAGGCAGATGATGTATTGTCAAACAGGAAGGAAACGTTCTGGGTCTGCCCGATCATGCCCACACTGACGCCATCGTCACCCAGATTGGCCAGATAGCGATAGCCGATCCGGCTCGAAAGGACCGCGTTGCCGACATGCTTGCTGCTTGCCAGTTCTGCCTTGATCTCTCCGACGGAAACATTCCTGCTGCCCACCTGGGCATTCGCGTTGGTTCCGGTTTCTTCATAGCCATCGATGAATTGTGACGAATACATCGCCTGCACGCTCGGCATTATTGAAATATCGCCATCCATAGCATAGGTGCGGGCGACCTTCAGCTTGTGGCTGAACCACCAACTGTCATAGTCGGCGGCTCCGTAGGACTGCCCCAATGTCTGTCCGTTGTTGTCCGCCAGATTGTCGTTGACGAAGCGCGAGTCCTCATGGGCCAGATGACCGCCGGAAAGCGATGCATCGATGATCCATCCGTCAAATTCCCTGGTGCCGTGGACGCCGCCGAAAAGCCCCTTCGTCTCGTTCGAATAGGAGGATGCAATGTCTGACGATACATCCAGTCTCTGCCAGCCGTAACCGATCATTGCGCCCAGCGTTCTGTCGTCTTCCGCGATCAGGTTTGCGCCGAGCGCCAGGGCTGTCGTATCCACATCCTGATCCAGTGTCGCGGAGCCGTCACCATCGTAGTTCATCAAAGCGCCATAGGTGCTGAACCAGACATTGCGTGCCCGTGCATTGTCCGACAACAGCGCCGATGACATGCCGGAAAAATCCGCCAGCATGTTTGGCGCCGCCGCGAAGGCGCTCGGATCGATCGTCGCAAACTGCATCGATGCGTTGAAGAAATAGGGAACGTCGCCGCTGACATCTGGAACAACGCCGCCGGGCATGCTGGAGAAATCCCACAATGCCGACTGGCTGGCACCTGTCGTGATGTTCAAGACGTCAAGAAAGGTCAGGTCCATGGCGCCGCCAATATAGGATGGCGCAAACAGATTGAGCGTATTCAAGTCGCTGTCGTCGAACTTGATGGCGAAGGATTGCGTGCTGACGACACGGCCATAATTGTTGATCGTGTTTGTTCCGGCCGTTGGCGGATCGGCATAGATGCCGAAAGCATCGACGCCATGAACAAGCACAGACCCGTTGTTGGTGATTGTGTTGCTGCCGGTGTTGAACTGCGTATAAACGCCATGCGCCCCATCACCGCTGGTCGTCACGGTGCCATCCACGGTGACATTGTTTTCACCATCATTTGTCACTGCCCAAATACCATGGGCGCCTCCGCCCAGAGTTTCGATCCGTCCGGAAGCATAAACGATGTTGTCGCCATCATTGACCCAGCCATAAAAGCCTTGTGCGCCATCACCGCTGGTGTGAATATCCTGGAGATAGGCCACATTCTGTCCCATTCCGCTGACATACGCATAGATGGCATCGGCTCCATTCTCCAATGTCACGGCGCTGTTGACGCGAATTGTATTGACGCCATTGTTCACCTGAGAATAGACACCTTCCGCGCCAAGCCCTGTCGTTCTGACACTGCCCACAGTGACGATGTTGTCACCGGTACCCGAGATGATTGAATCAACGCCGCGCGCGCCCATACCATCCGTTTCAATGGCATTGACGACGATGGCGCTGTTGCCGGTCGCGACCCTTACATAAACCGCCTCCGAACCCTGTCCCTGCGTTTGAATCATGTTGGCTGTCACAGAACTGTTGCCAGTCGTTTTGATTTCGGACTTGATTCCTTCCGCCCCGTCACCCTTTGTCGAAACATTATGGACAGTGATCTGGCTTGCTCCCGCCATCACATAGGAATCAACGCCGGCAACACCCGAGCCGGACGTTTGAATGTCGTTTGC
>JARGOF010000012.1:36007-146675 GCA_029212415.1 Rhizobiaceae bacterium
TCACATAGGAATCAACGCCGGCAACACCCGAGCCGGACGTTTGAATGTCGTTTGCCACGATCGTAATATTGCCGCTCGTATTGACGCGATTGTATATGCCAGTGGCCCCTTCTTCGAGCGTTGTGACATTGTTGAGCGTTGTGCTGATGTCACCGGTGCTGACAGTTGCATACACGCCCTCAGCGCCATAACCTTCCGTATGGATATCATTGGCCGCAATGGTGATATTGCCGATACTGGCAGTCAGGTAAACTGCCTCGGCATTATCATAGGTCGTGATATTTCCGGCGATCAGGTTGATGTTACCATTTGAAACGGAAGCTTTGACCGCCTTGGCTCCCGCGCCATAGGTTGTTACGTCCCCGGCCACGATTTCCGCATTGCCGGCCCCCGAAATAACGACCTGAATGGCCTCGGATCCATTGCCCAAAGTGGTTATATTGCCCGTTGAAATCCAGCTGGAACCTGCCCCTGTTATGTTGGTATATATCGCCTCGGCCCCACCACCCTGGGTTTCAACATCGCCCACTGTGACACGGCTGTCGCCATTGTAGATCTGCGTATAAACCCCCTTCGATCCGCCGCCCGTGGCGGTTACATTGCCTGCATTGAATATGGAATTGCCATTGACGAGCAGCAGTTCCACGGCTGTCGAGTTTCCACCGGACGTTACAATATCGCCGTTTCCAAGAATGGTGACGTCTCCGGCGCCCCCCACCTTGACGTAAATACCCTTTGCGGCACCTTTCGTGGTGGAGATTCCCCCGTCGTGGACGATGACATTGGAGGCGCCTGTGGCGTTGACGGCGTTCTGACCGCCCGATGTCTGGTTGATCGCACCATCGCTGGTGATGGTCAGCGTGTCCCCGCCATCCAGGGTGAAGCCGCCATTGGTGGTCGATACAGGCTCGGAGATCGTAAATTCGTCGGCCAAAGCGGCCGGTGCAGCCATCAGACAAGACAAGGCCACACAGGACAGCAACATGTTGGTACGGAGCCTGAAAACCGGCATTAAAAATTCCCTTCACAATGCGTGCAAATCAAAAATTGATTTTTCCGAAACCAGCCACACTGATTCGTCAGCGACGGCCAATACTTCCGAATCGCATGCCGGCAAATTCTTCACAAGTGGAAAAAAGAGTTCTCATTTCAATAATACTGAGATGATGTGCTTTTCCCACACAAATTATTCCGTCAGTTCCTATCGCGACTTTGCAGGAACTTTCGGTTGCCTCATAAATCTACATTTTTTTGAACTTTTTGTGGTTGAAAACTATTGAACGAGCGCATCCTTGGGTAAAGCGGACAAATCATGATGCAACCCATTTTAGGTTTTGAAGCAGCGTCGCTCCATCAGGGCTCTGTTTTGTTGCAGCCAGTCAGGAGGCCGCCTTGCCGTCTCAGCCAGGGTCCTGCCCTATTTCTGTCACGGGGATTCCAGTCACCACGTCAGGGAATATCCGCCTGGCGCATTTCATGGATCAAATCCTTGAGCGTCTGGATGAAATCAGCCCGGCGCTCAGGGCCGATGGCATTGCCAAGGGCGGTCAGATGGGCCAGTGACTTCGCCTGCATCCTCGCCTGCATTTCGATCCCCGCCGGGGTTGCAACGCACATATGGGTGCGCCTGTCCTGCGCTGAGGGATGGCGGGTGATCAATCCGTTGTCCTCCATCCAGCGCAGCGCAATGGTGATGCTGGACTTGTCCCTTTCGGAGGCCATGCCGATCTGTGTCTGGCTGATGCGCGGATTGAGCACAATCAGGGTGAGGATGGTGAAATATCCGGGCCGCAAGGCCTCTGCGCCCAGACGTTTGGTAAAATCCTCATAGGCCACCTCATAGGCAACGCGCAGATACATGCCGACGAATTCATGCAGAATGCCGTGATCAAGCGTTTCAAAGGGCGGCGGACAATCGGCTTCCTGTTCCTTGGCAAAGCTGCGCGCCATGATGCCTCCTATCTGGCCATCAATGGCAAGACCATGACCAACCAGGGGAATGCAATGATGATGATAATCCGTATGAGGTCGGCAATCACGAAGGGTATGATACTGCGATAAACCGCGCTGATGGACAGATCCTCAATCACCGATTTGATGACAAAAAGATTGAGCCCGACAGGCGGAGTAATCAGCGACAGTTCAGTGACCATGACTGCGAAAATGCCGAACCAGATGGCGTCGAAGCCCAGATGGGTGACAATCGGAAAGAATATCGGGATTGTCAGCAGGATCATCGACAGGCTTTCCATGAACATGCCGAGCACAAGATAGATCCCCAGGATAACGAAGATCACGGCCATGGGGCCAAGATCAAGCGTCGTAATGAGATCGGAAATCGCACCGGGCAAGCCAATGAGATTCATGAAGTTGGAGAAAACCAGCGCCCCGATCAGCACGAGAAACAGGCTCGCGGTGGTTTGCACGGTTTCCAGCAGCGAGCCAACAAATCCCTGCCAGGACAGCGTGCGTCGCCAAAGGGCAAAGGCCAGGGCACCGGTGGCCCCGACACCGCCCGCCTCGGTCGGCGTGAAGACCCCCTGATAGAGGCCCAGAATGATCCCCAGGAACAACAGAAGGATCGGCCCGACGCTGCGGATGTAGTGCAGCCGTGTCGCCCAGTCGACGCGCGGTGCGGCGGGGGCGCTGGCAGGATTGATCTGTGCGACCACGCGAACCGCAGCCAGATAGAGCGCAATGGCCAGCAGGCCCGGCAGAATGCCGGCAAGAAACAACGCGCCAATGTCAGTACCGGTGGCGATGCCGTAGAGCACCAGGATCACCGACGGCGGGATCAGGATGCCCAGGGTGCCGCCGGCGGCGACCGAGGAGGCCGCAAAACCATCGGAATAGCCGTAGCGGCGCATTTCGGGCACGGCAACCTTGGCCATTGTCGCGGCCGTTGCCAGAGACGACCCGCTGAGCGCGGAAAAGCCGCCACAGGCAAGAATTGTCGCCGCAGCAAGTCCGCCGCGCATGTGCCCGACAAAACCGTGGCAGAGGCGATAGAGATCTTCCGACATGCGCGCCCGCGTCACGAAGACCCCCATCAGGATGAACATCGGCAGGACCGACAATTCATAGGACATGGTGGCGTTGATCGGCAATTGCCCGATCATCCCCATCGCGGTGCGCTCGGAGATGTTGAGCCAGATGCCGCCAAGTCCGACCAGCAGCATCGCCAGCGCAATCGGCAAACCGCCCATCATCAAAATAAAAATACCGCCGAAAGACAGCGCTGCAATTTCCCAGACACCCATCAGATTGATCCCGTACCGGCAGAGGCGCGGGTCTGGGAACGGCGCAATGCCTCCAGGGCGCAAAAGACGAAGGCCAGTGCTGTGACCATCAGCAAGACGGCCATGCTCTGGGCGATTAAACCTTTGGGCACCCGCAATTCCATCGTTACCTCATTGTAGGTCAGCAGCCGTTCTCCCTGCAGCCAGACGCGCCAGGAGATGAATGCCATCAGCACTGCGCCGACACTTTGTGAAAGGAATGTGGTGATGCGAGACCACAGCGGCGAGAAGCGGTCGGAAAGCACCGTCACGCAGATATTGCCGCCTTTGCGCACCATCAGAGGCAGCGCCGTAAAGACGATCAGACCCATGCCGATCTCGATCATTTCAAAGCCACCCATCAGCGGGCTGCGCAGCAGATACCGCATGACCACACCGGTAAAGGTCACGGCCATGACGAAGGCCGCAATGAAGCCGGACAACCATCCAAGGACCAGACAGAGGCGGTCGAAAAGGGCAATGACTTGGTTCATGGGGGTCCAGCCTGGATGGCAGTTGCTCTTGGTCCGGCGGCACCGTTTTGAGGCGATGCCGCCAGCATGTTGCTTATCAGTCTTTATCGACCCAGTGTTTACTGGGCGACGTTCACGACCTTGTCGGCACGATAATTCTCGACCATATCGCGTGCGTAGGTGAGGATCGCTTCACCGTCAAAACCCTTTTCCTTGGCCTGTGCAAGCCATTCGGCTTCCAGCGGCTTCAGGGTTTCACGGGCCTCGGCAACATCCTCATCAGACAGGGTCAGGAATTCAACACCCTGTTCGACAAGCTTCTTTTCGCCATAGGTGTCGCCATTTGCCCAGGCAAAACCCGACAGCAAAGCGATGGCCATGCCGGAGTGCTTTTCAACGGCAGCGCGCTGTTCATCGCTCAGGCCGTCCCAGCTGTCCTGGTTGAAGGCCACCCAGAAGGTGTCCGTATACAGACCGCCGGGAATGCGTGTGATCGACTTGATGACCGGCGTAATTCCAAAGAAATCGATGGATTCGGATGGAAAAGTAATGCCGTCCGCCACGCCACGTGACATGGCAGTCTGCGCCTCGGTTGGCGGCAGCTGTACCGGCGAAGCGCCAAGTTCCGTCATCATGCGACCGGTGACATTACCACCGACGCGGATTGTTTTGCCCTTGAGGTCCGACAGTTTTTCGACGCGGCCATTGGCCATGTTGATGTTCGGATTGGAGTGGGTGAAGAGCCCGACGACATGGGCGCCGTCATGTTCGCCGTAATCTGCGCCATATCGTGCATAGGTCTGCCAGGCGGCAGCCGATCCACCCCATGGGTCAGGCGACATGAACGGCAGATCCATTACCTGCGTCATGGTGAAACGACCGGCATTGTGGCCGCTGACGCCGTAACCCACATCAAAGGCCTGATCGAGCAACAGGTCGAATTGCGCAGGTGGCGGTCCAAGTGCCGATGTCATGAATTCGAACTTCAGGGAACCGTCCGTCTCGTCCTCAATTGCTGCGGCCCAAGGCTTCAGGATACCCGAAACGATCAGGTGATGGGGCGGCAGCCAACTGCCGACGCGCAAGGTTTTCACTTCCTGTGCGAATGCCGGAAGGCTGATCGCGGCAATCGCCGCGGATAGGATAATGGTCTTGAAATGCTTCATGGGTTTCTCCCTGTTAGGTTGGTCTTCTGCATCGTATTTCGTTTTACAATGCGCTCGGCGCACTCAGTTTGTAAATCTCCAATGCATCGGCCTCCTCGCCGCCACGCACTGTCAGCAAACGGAATTGTTCGGCGGCCATCGCGGTAAACGGAACGGGCGATGTACACGATCGGGCCAGATCACAAACGGAATCCAGATCCTTGAGCATTGTATAGACATGGCCCAGCGGCGGATTGTGCTGCGCATCGACCATGCGTGGAACAAACAACTGCAAGGGCTTGCTGTCGGCAAAACCACCCGCAAGGGCTTCTGGCAAGCGGCTGGCATCCACGCCCGCGTTGGTGGCAAGCCGCGTCGCCTCGGCCAATACGGCCATGGTACAGCCGACAATCACCTGATTGCACAATTTGGTCGTCTGACCGGCGCCGATTGGCCCCATCAGCGTAAACCGCGCTGCCATTTGCAGCACAATCGGCTCAACCCTCTTGAAGGCATCTTCATCGCCGCCCGCCATGATCGCCAAAGTGCCGGCTTCCGCGCCCGGCACGCCGCCGGAGACCGGTGCATCAATCCAGTGCATGCCCGTCAATTCCATCAGCCGCGCCGACATCTGCCGCGTGGCCTCTGGCTGGATCGAGGAAAAATCGACCAGAATGGCGCCCTTGCTGGCGCCTTCGGCAATACCACCCGGACCAAAAACTGCCGCCTCGACGGCCTTTGTATCGGTCAGGCACATGAACACAATGTCGGCCTGGCGGGCCACATCCGCGGCACTCTCGCCCATGATCGCCCCTTGATCGACCAGTGGCTGCGCCTTTTTTGCCGTGCGGTTCCAGACCACAAGCTTGTTTCCGGCGCTGAGCAGACGGCCTGCCATCGGGGTTCCCATCAGGCCGGTGCCGATATAGCCAAGTGTCGGATTCTGGGTCATCAATTATTCCTGTTCAATCTGGTTTTCCGGCCATCAGCGGCGGGGCGTTGGCCATTGGGCATTGCCGGCATGGGTGACGGCACCCTCATGGGCCTGGCCGACCGTGGCCGCATATTTCGACAGAAGCCCGCCCTTGTGCCGGGTTTCCGGTTTTGTCCAGCCGGCGCGACGGCGTGCCAGTTCCTCATCCGGGACATTCAGCGTAATGGTGGCCTGCTTGCCGTCAATGGTGATCGAGTCGCCATTTTGGACCAGTCCCAGCGGGCCGCCAATGGCCGCTTCCGGCGCGGCATGGCCGATACACATGCCGCGTGTTGCGCCGGAGAACCGACCATCGGTCAACAGCGCCACTTTTTCGCCCATGCCCTGGCCGTAAATCAGTGCCGTCAGCCCCAGCATCTCGCGCATGCCCGGCCCACCGACCGGCCCCTCGTTGCGTACGATGAGGACCTGACCTTCCTTGTAATCGCGCGAATGAACCGCTTCGACTGCATCATCTTCGCTTTCAAAAACCCGCGCCGTGCCGGTGAAGACCAGCGCCTTCAGTCCCGCGACCTTGAGCAGCGCGCCATCCGGGCAAAGGTTGCCCTTGAGCACGACAACGCCGCCCGATGACATGATCGCATTTTCGACGGTTCTGATGATTTCGCCGTCAGGGGCCGGAGCGTCCGCTACCTCTTCGGCCAATGTGCGGCCGGTGACCGTCATGGTGTCGCCATGCATGAACCCATGGGCGATCAGTTCCTTGATGACCACATGCGCGCCGCCGATTTCATAGACATCCTTGGCGTGATATTTGCCGCCGGGACGCAGGTTGCCGATGAAGGGGGTGCGTTGCAGCACTTCGGCGACCTCGTCGGCGGTGAACTTGATTCCTGCCTCATGGGCGATGGCCGGGATATGCAGCGCGGTATTGGTCGAGCCGCCGGTTGCCGCCACAATGGCGCAGGCATTTTCCAGCGCCTTGCGGGTGACGATCTCGCGCGGCAAAGGACCGCCCCGCTCAATCATCTCCATAACCAGTGCCCCGGCCTTGTGCCCGACGCCCTTGCGCTGCGAATAGACGCCCGGGATCATCGCGGAATTGGGAACCGTCAGGCCCAGGGCCTCTGAAACCATGGCCATCGTATTGGCGGTAAATTGACCGGCGCAGGCGCCGATGGTCGGTTTGCAGGCCTCTTCGATTTGGGTGAGTTCATCTTCACTCATGGTGCCTGCCTGAACAGCACCGACAGCTTCATAGGTATCGAGAACCGACACATCCCGTCCGTCAAAGCGACCGGGAAGAGCCGAGCCGCCATAGACGAAGACGGAAGGCACATTACAGCGCACCATGCCCATGATGACGCCCGGAAGCGTCTTGTCACAGCCGCCATAGCCGACCAGACCGTCATAGGCGTGGCCGTGAATGACGGCCTCGATACTGTCAGCGATGATTTCCCGGCTGACCAGGGAAAACTTCATGCCTTCGTGGTTCATGCCGACGCCGTCGGAGACGGAAATGGTGGTGAATTCACGCGGAGTGCCACCGGCCATGGCCACGCCTTCCTTGGCATAGTCCACCTGCGCATAATGGGTCATATTGCAGGGCGTCACCTCGCCCTTCTGACTGACAACGCCAACCATCGGCTTGGCAATCGCCGCATCATCAAGGCCCATCGCCCGCATGAAAGCGCGGTGCGGCGCCCGGTCGATGCCATCGGTGGTGATCCGAGACCTCAGTTTTTTGCCATTCGGTCCAGACATGATTTTATCCCCAAGATGTTCTTGCCATAGAATATTTATGCTTGAAATAGATCACTGAATAGCGCTTGCTGTCAACATCAGAATTTGAGGACCCGCAAATGCGATTGATCGCCAATATTTCGATGCTCTTCATGGAATTGCCGCTGGCGGAACGGCTGGCAGCGGCGCAGCAGGCCGGGTTTGAAGCCGTCGAAATTCAGTTTCCCGAGGCGGGCGATATCGCGGCCCTGCAGGCGGCTGCAGGCAACACGGGACTGCCGATCACGCTCATCAATGTGCCCCGCGGCCCGGGCGATGCGGTCGGGCTGGCGGCACTGCCAGGCCAGGAACAGGCCTTTCGCGCAGCGGTTGCGACCTGCGCCGCGCATGCCGAGGCTCTGGGCGTGCGCAAGGTCAACGTCCTTGCCGGGCGCCCTGCCCCAGGCGCAGATTTGGCGCTTTGCAGACAGGTGTTGAAAGACAATCTTCTGCATACGGCGGACGTGATGGAAAAAATCGGCGTGCAGGTGATGGTGGAACCGGTCAATCCAATGGATGTGCCGGGTTTTTTCCTGACCGGCTTGCGCCCGGCACTGGAACTGCTGACAGAACTCTCGCACCCCAACCTTGCGCTGCAATTCGACTTCTATCATATGGCCCGCACCGAGCCTGATCTTTGCGCAGCCATTGCGCAGGCTGGACAGCATATCGGCCACGTCCAGTTCGCCGACACAGAAGGAAGGCATGAGCCGGGCACCGGTAATATCGCATTTGCGGCGGCTTTCGCTGCCTTGCACCGCACGGGCTACGATGATGATGTGTCAGCCGAATACAACCCGGCCGGGCCGACCATGGATGGATTGGGCTGGATAACAGACTTTAAAAGGATGATCACATGAGCGCAGATAAAGACATCACCGGGCAGATCATGCGCGATACGCTGGAGGGCGCACCCTACCAGGCCTACGCAACAAACCCGCCACGCCAGACAGAGGAAGCCTATCAAATTCAGGACGCCCTGGCCGAAGCGCTGATCAGCAGCGGCAACCGCGCGCCCGTCGCAGGATGGAAGATCGCCGCCAATTCACCGGCGCTGCTGGCGCGGTTCAAACTGGAGGATCCGGTCAGCGGTCGGATTTTCGGTGACCAGAGCCATGACAGTCCGGCTGCGCTGAAGGTCTCCGACTACACCGAATTTGCCTTTGAACCGGAGATCGCTGCCGTGATGGGCACGACCCTGTCGCCGCAGGGCGTACCGTTCGACAGGGAACAGGTGATGCGTGCCATTGACCGCTTCGTGCCGGCCCTGGAGCTGCTCGACATGCGCAACGCCGATATGCAATCGGTCCATATCGCCGATGCGATCGCCCAGAACATTTCCAACGTCGGCGCCGTGCGGGGCGGGTCAGGCGCCTCCCCCGATCAACTGGATGCAGACGCGATCCACACCGTGGTGTCGATCGATGGCAAGATCGTCCACGACGTGACAGGCGCGGCCCCGCAGCCGCCGGTCGAAGCCGTCCTGTGGCTGGCCAACCACCTGGCCGCCCGCGGCCTGACGCTTGAGGCAGGCCAGACTGTCCTGTGCGGAACCCACAGCCCGATCTGGTATCACAAGGGCCCCGGGGAGATTCGCGTCGAGATGTCAGGACTTGGAACGGTGATTGCGACGCTTGGGTGAGTGGCGTGTTGGGATACGGCTTGGCTAAAATGGGTGATTATTGAGGTTTTAGATCTCGTGGACAATAAATTGAGCGATACCAGCCTTGCTCCTCTTTCTATTTGGGGGTTCAGAAAAGTGTCACCGGATTTATGTCCACCTGGAAACCGTTAGAATCCTTGATTTGGCCGGAGAAATGCCGGGAACATTCTTTCCCGGCAAACTGTTATTGCGTCGTATGGCGCTTTTCGATCGCCGACCCCACAGCCTCGGCTGTCACGTCCCCAGGACGGCCACCCCAGCGTTGACGCAGGTAATTGACCAGTTGGGCGATCTGCTGATCGGACAGCATGGCGCCAAAGGCCGGCATGGCCTGCATACGTTCACCCTGGGCCAGATCGCGCTCGGGAATGCCCTCTGAAATGACCCGGATCAGGTTCAGCGGATTGGCGTACATCGCCGTGGTGTTGACATCCAGGCGCACCGACGAGTTCGGCTGGCCCGCGCCTTCATCCCCGTGACACCCGGCACAAAGGCCTGTGTAGAGCAGTTGCCCTTCGCGTGACAAGGCATCTGTGGGTGCGCGCACCTGCGGCCCGGGCATCGTATGTCCGGCGGTCAGATAGGCCGTCATTGCGGTCAGATCGTCATTGGACAGGTGACTGGTGGAATGCGACAGCACCGGAAACATGCCAAAGGTCATCACGCCCTGCGGCGACAATCCGCGATGCAGAAACGCGACCATGTCGTCCTGCGTCCAACCGCGCCGGGCCAGAGCATCCGGACGCAGATCGGGAGCATAGGCATTCTCGATCACCGCGCCGGCCAGATGATCGTCAGTCAGCGCATAGGCAAGATTGCGCGGGGTATGACATTCACCGCAATGGCCCAGCACATCGACCAGATATTCACCTTGCTGCAGCTGGCTGTCGTTCGATTGAAACGGCTCTGCATCGGGGCGGAACAGCGCATTCCACAAGGCAACCGCAGGACGGATGTTGAACGGGAAGATCAGATCATTGGATTTGTTCGGTTTATCCACTGCACGCTGATCCATCAGCCACACCCACAGCGCGTCGGAATCGGCCCGCGTGATCTGATGATAGCTCGTGTAAGGCATCGCAGGATAGAGGTTCTTCCCTCCCGGTGCCACACCCCATGCGACGGCACGGTAAAGGTCGTCAGCGCTCCAGCCGCCGATGCCAAAATCTTTGGAGGGGGTGATGTTGGTGCCGAAGATCGAACCCATGGGGGTCTCCATCGGCAATCCGCCAGCAAGATCGGACCCACCGGACGGATCCGTATGGCAGGCCGCGCAATCTGATGCATGCGCCACCCATTCGCCCCGTGTCAGCAACTTTTGACGCTGATCAGCGTCGAGGTTGGCAAAATCGACACTGGCGGGCGGAATGTCACCACTGCCGCGTCCGATCCAGAAGAGTGCAGCCACGGCAACGATGCCGACCAATGCCAGAAGACCAAAAATACGCAACACTCTGGTCATGACGCACGCTCCGTCGCGGCAGGATTTTCAGTGGTCAGGCCGGGGGTTTTCAGGATGACATCCCGCACCGCCTGATAATACCGTACATAGCCGGTGCAGCGGCAGATATGGGCGTCAAGCGCCTCAAGCACCGCATCCTCGACTTTATCGGCGGGGATCGGCGAACCCTCAAGCTGTTCAACCAGCACGGTTGCCGCATTGACGAAACCGGGCGTGCAATAGCTGCACTGGAACGAAAAATGTTCCAGAAACGCCTTTTGAATGGCTGAAGGAAGCGGCGAGCCCTGGTCATCCTGTTCGGCGATGCCTTCGATCGTGCGGACTGATTTGCCGTTCAACCACGCGATGCCGGTCACGCAGGCAGGCACCGTATAGCTTCCCCTTACAGGATCATCGACGATAATCCGGCAGGCGCTGCACACGCCCTGCCCGCAGGACAGACGGGTTCCGGTGAGGTTCAGGTATTCCTGCAGCAATTCGATCATCATCAGATCTTGCGGAAGGTTCATCGGACCGACCTTCTGACCGTTGATCGTGGCGGAAAAATTGATCCTTTCGGCCATCACAGCACCTCCTGAATGCGCGTCGCGCTGATTGGCAGATGATAGAAACGATGGCCCGTGGCATGGGCAATCGCGTTGGCACAGGCACCGACAATCGGAATCATCCCCACTTCGGCCATGCCCTTTGGCGGATCCTCGCCCGACAGGGCCGGCAGCACATGCCCCGTCTGGGTCCACACGCCAACCTCGGAGGCGCGCGGCAGGTGGTAGCGGCTGTAATTCCACGTCCCGTTGCCCGGACCATCAGGCCCGGTCGGCAATTCCTCATACAGGGCGTGTCCGATCCCCATGGCAATGCCACCCTGCATCTGACCTGAAACCAGCTCGGGTACAATCTGGGTGCCGCATTCCAGCCAGGTCTTGTGGGACAGGATTGTCACCTTGCCTGATCCTGTCGCCACCCCAAGCTCCACCATGGTGGCGCAGGGGGCATAATAGACCGTGCCCGCATTGTTGCGTTGCACCGGCGGGTAATAGGCCTTCACCCGCGGCTGAAACGCATAGCCGCCATCGGTCATCCGGGCCTTCTTCGCGGCATCTGCACCGTCGCCCCATTTTACTGACAGCGCATCGATTGGCGCGCGGAATGTCCGGCCGTCAATGTCGAAATCGGCCTCGGCCCAGGCCCACCGGTTGAAGGTGTGGACGCAAACACCGGTGATGTTGCCATCGGCATGGGCGCGTTCGGCCAGCCGCTGCATCGTCAGGGGCTCCATCGAACGGGCCACCAGCATGCCGTCACGCCACTTTGCATCCTCGAAACGCAAGGGCTCGGGTCGCATCTGCCCGCCGGCAGGCCCCGCCCCCCAGATCGACAGCGCCGCCGGCCACAGCGCCAGTCGCAGCAACAATTGCGCGGCCTGCTGGGTTGCATGGGTAAAATAATAAGCCGAATTCGAAGCCGAGCGCGGCGAGGTAAAGCGTGGCACCCAATGGGGATCCTGCGCCAGTCGATTTTCATCCTCTTGCGCTGTTGTGTAGGGTTCATCCTTGGTGTGCAAAGGCATTTGCGGCCAATGCTGTACGGAAAATTCCACCTCGTCTGCCGGGCGCCCCAGGTAGGGCTCGGTCACCAGCATCTGCGCGGTGGTCGCCCCGGCCCCGATCTCTGCTGCGACGTGACGCATCTTCAGTCGGCCTTGGCGGGTGATTTCAAGCTGGACCACCGCCGCCTCGGCACCTGTACCGAAATCCTTTTGCACGGATGCAAACCCCAGTCCGTAGAGCATGCCGGGGTTTGCGGCCTCATAGGCCACCTTTCGTGCAGCGCGTTCCGTCCACATGGGATCCTGCTGCGCCATATCCAGAATTTCACCGATGCGGAGATATCCTGAAGGCACCGCACCCTGCGTGTTCTTCATGCCGCTTTGAATGACGTTTCTTCGGCGCAATTCGATCGCATCGATACCCATCTCGGTGGCAATTTCGTCGACCAGCATCTCCGTCGTGGACATGGATTGCAGCGTGCCGTAGCCGCGCATCGACCCGGACGTCACGCCGATGGAAGGCAGCACCTGTACCGACAGGTCGCTTTTTGGCAGATAATAGACCGATTGCGCGGCAGTGACTGCCACTGTCCCGACCGAAGGGCTGAAATTCATCACACCGCCGCCATCGCCCGTCATGTCGCAGGACATGGCCTGAAAATGCCCGTCCTCATCAACCGCCAAGGCTGTGCGAATGTCGAAAGGGTGGCGCTTCAGCCCGAACTGGAAATGTTGCCAGCGATCCAGAGCCAGTCGAACCGGCCTGCCGTCCCCATAAAGTGCAGCCATAGCGACGTAATAGGGGAAGGACTGGTGTTCCTTCTGGCCATAGCCAACGGTATAACCGGTCACAAAGTCGAGATTTGAAAGGCGCATTTTGCTGGCGGACATCATCTCCAGAATGTGATGCGCCGCCGCATAGGGCGACTGGGTCGCACCGACGACATGCAGGTGACCGGTGCCCGCCTGGTACCAGCCGAGCCCGTTTTCCATTTCCATCGCACAGGGATCGACCGATTGGCTGCGGAAATCGCGTGCAAAGACGCGCCAGCCCTGTGGTGGATTTTTCATTTGTGCCTGGATCTGTGCTGAATGGCGCATGGCCTCGCCGAAGGCGGGGTGATCGTCGCCGGGCCAATGCACGCCCTTTTCATCCGTATCCGGCCAGACGACAAGATCCTTCATCGGTGAAAACCGATCGGTGCCGCGCGGATCATCGCCGCCAATGCGGACAAAACGCGCAGCGCCGTAAGGCGCGCGTGTCGGCGGATCTGCGGGATCACCAAAGCGAAAGATGTCGTTGTTGAACTGCAACTTCTTGCGCGCTGCGCGGAAGCGTTCGTAATCGTGCCAGATTCCCAAAGCCACCGGCTGTCCCAGCATGGGCGAAACGCTGCCGGGCTTCAGGAAAAAGTCGCCGTAGAAATCAGCCTCGGGCATCGCAACGCCATCTTTGGCCAGCCGATCCGAATCGACCAGAACGTCCGGCGCCAGATCCGGTTCAAGGACAGACAGATCAAGGCCCAGATACACACGGTCCGCGCGCGGCACATGCAGGGTCAATGCGTAGGATTGCTGATCGGGCCAGCCTTCCAGATCACGGGCGCGCATATCGATGGCAAACACCTTGCTGCCCGTAACCTTGGCCATGCCGTCCCGCCGATAGCGCAGGCGTCCCCCGGCAAACCAGCCCGCATCCTGTCCGACGGGTGAAGGCATCATCGCCGCCTGCGCATGTTTCAGGGGGCGCACCACGGCGCTGACCCCAAGTGCGGCAGCCGCAGCAAGAAAACTTCGGCGCGTTATATCGGTATGTGGCATGTGCCCTCCGTCCAGCGACGTTGTGGGGATGCTGTCCTTGCGCGTTACCGCTTGGCAAGCATCCACGAATTATAACGTTTGGTAACAGTATTTGTTCCCTATCGCCCAAGACAAGGCGCAGATACCCGCGTTTTGACGTCCGAACCATTTGGCTGAATCGCGAAGGACACAGAGCCACCAATCATCCATGAGCAAACGCAGCTTTGGCATATGACGGCCTGGTCGCAGCCTGTCGCCAACAGATATCTTATGGTCTGCCGATAATGGCTGCCCGACATACCGATGTTCAATCAGAACGCTGTTGCGGCTCCGGATCATATTGCAGACCGCTTAAATGCCTGTCTCGCTCGTGACCATGTAATACTAAACACCTGATCGTTCTGAGTCGCAATGGGCGTGATGTCGCAACAAAGCGCCAGGATTTGCCGCATCTTGAAGTTGCCGACCACCGATGTCTGCTCGTCAAAGCGGACCGCGACGCGGAAGGCCTGCGCACGCCCGCACGACATGACGCCGGTTGCAATGGCGTCGGAATATTGCCGAAAGAATGATCGAAGATCACCCCAGCCTTGCTGAGTAAACCCATTTTGCCATGGAATGATTCAGTACAAAGGCAATACGCTTGTACGATAATGTGCAGGAAATCGGGCTGAAAACAGCACCGATCATCGCAAGGCGCGCAGCGCGTTCAAAATGACGGCCACATCAATGACTTCCTGCAAAAGCGCGCCCTGAATTGGCGGCAGAAAGCCGAATGCGGCGGCAATCATGGCAGCGATCGACAGCCCCAGACCGACAAGGACACTCTGCAAGGCAATGCGTCGGGTTCGCTTGGCGATGACCAGAGCCTTGGCCAGGGGCGCCAGTGCATCAACCAGCAGCACCACCCCGGATGCCTCAGAGGACGCGGCTGTTCCGCGCGCGCCCATTGCCACACCGACAGCCGCTGCGGCAAGCGCTGGGGCATCGTTGACACCGTCGCCCACCATCATCACCGGTCCGTTTACTGCTTCCCGCTGAACCACTGCGACCTTCTCGGCCGGCGTTAACTCACCCAGCGCCAGATCGACGCCAAGCTCTGCTCCTATGGACGATGCGATATCTTTGCGATCGCCCGAGGCAAGGACGATGCGGGAAATACCGGCGGCGCGGAAGGCATCAAGCGATCGCCGTGCGTCGGCACGAACCCGGTCCTGCAGCACGATCATCCCGGCAGGCGCGCCGTCAACTGCCACCGCCACCGTCATGGCATTACCATGGGCATCACCTTGCGCATCACCCTGGGCATCTCCAGACGCACCACCTGCAACATTTGCGAATTCACCCCGCGTCAGCTTGCCGGTCACATAGGGCACACCGCCGACCGCCACCTGGCACTGGTCGACAATCCCGATGATGCCTTCACCGGCGGTTTCAACCGCATTGCCGGGTGGAGAAAGGGCGAGTTTGCGCTCTGAAGCCGCCAGCAGGAGCGCCTGAGCCACGACATGGCTGGACGCCTGATCAAGGCTTGCCGCAAGGCGCAGGATTTCATCTTCGGAAAAGCCCGCAGCAGCATGGATGGCCGTGACTGCGGCATGTCCGCCGGTCAGTGTTCCCGTCTTGTCGAAAACTGCGGTCTGGATGCTGGCCATTGCTTCGATCATTCCGCCATTCTTGACCAGAACGCCAATGCGCGCGGTGCGCGACACACCTGAAATGATGGCGACCGGCACGGCCAGGATCAGGGGACAGGGCGTAGCGACCACCAGCACGGCCAGCGCCCGCAGCGGATCCATGGTCAGTGCCCAGGCGGCACCTGCCAGCGCAACAGTCAGTATGAGGAACGCGATCGAATAGCGATCTGCCAGGCGGGCCATGGGCGCCTTGCTGCTTTGTGCTGCTTCCACCAGACGCACGATGCCGGCATAGGTGCTCTCTGCCGCAGGCCGGGTCGCGACCAGGTCGAAGGGCGCGCCGACGAGCGTCGAGCCGCTGAGCACTTCGCCGCCCGCTGAAACCTGCGCTGGCAGCGACTCGCCCGTCAAGGCGGACATGTCGAGTTGCGCCGTGCCGCTGGCGACATGGCCGTCCACCGGAAGGACCTCGCCCTGGCGGATCAGCAATCGATCGCCTGGCACGATGGCGGTGATCGGGACCTCGCTGAGTGATGTTCCGGCGTAGCGCATGGCGGTGCGCGCGACCCTTCCCAGCAGGGCCGTCATTTCCTGGCGCGCGCGCCCTGCAGCAAACGTCTCGAGCAGTTGACCGCCCGAATACATCAGCGCGATGACATTGCCCGCCAGCGGTTGGCCGAAGGCCAATGCTGCCGACATCGAGAGGGCCGCCACGACGTCAAGCCCGACATCGCCGCGTCGCAGGGAGCGGACAATCTGTACAAGCAAACCCGCCAGAACCGGCACCGTCCCGGCCGACCAGGCCAGCCCGGATGCTGGCGCATTGGCAAAATACAGGGCCGTGCCCACCACCAGCCCGAGCAGCGCGATGCTGAGGAGAAGGATGTCGTAGCGGGATTTCGAGAGGATCGTCAGACGCGACACGGCCAGATCCCCATGTTGGATCAACTTGTGAAAATGCAAAGGCGGAGCACCCCGCCGTCAATTGGCTCTATATGCAGACAATCGGCTGCAATGTACAGGATGGTAAGCGGTCCCCAATAAACTGAAAATCGATCGGCACCCGTGTCCAATGCGTCTCGGTCGATCGCGACCACGCGATGCAATGTGCATCCTTCATTGGGGTCGTTGGTATGGGCACCCGTAACGATTGCAAAATGAGACATCCACGGTTGTGTCAAAGGAAATCAATAGAGGACACGTCCATGTCAAATGTTGTGACAATCGGGGTGGATCTGGGAAAGTCAGTTTCTAAGATTCATTGTGCTGATCGGGTTGGCCAATCGTTTGCCCTCAAGAAGTTGCGGCCCGCTCAGATTGGCGGATTCCTCAGAACGTTATCGCAGTGCCTTAGCAAAAGCTAAACGCGGTCAAAGATGGTCTGCAGGAATTCCCTGCGGTCGGCAGCGCCAATATCGAGAACAACCAGTTTTTCAAGCTCAACAGTGGGATGCTGCGCGATGCATTTGGCGAAAAAGAAGACATCCTCAAGTGACTCATCAGAATGCCAGGTGGTGATAACGAATTGATCGTCGCTCGCAACGTCCCAACCGGATTGTTCAAGATGCGCAAAGTCGACGCTATCGTCCCAGGTTTCGCATTTGTGACCCCATGCCATCATGTAGAGGCAACCGGAGGCGACCAGCCACGTGCTTATCTTATGCTGCCATTCCTCGGAGACTTCTTGCGAAATCAGAACAATGCATTTGAAGGGCCTGAATGCATCAAGGCTTCCCAATTCCATGCCATCTTCAACTGTCACATATTCAAACATCGTCGGATCACAACCAATTACCGATCAAAACATGATGCAACATAACGCATAGCGTTGAACAGGTGCGTTCATCCATCACCACGGATCCGTAGCCTCCCGGCCACAGATGCCCCGTGGTCCGTGTCCATGCATTGACGTGGCCGGCAAAGCCTCGGGACGTGGCCGGCAAAGCCTCGGCGCGGGCGACACAGGTTCGGCGCCGGCCATCTGCGTCAGACCGAACCAGAATGACAGGAGCATGCTGACCATGAGGCAAATGGGCCAGATCTCGTGTCGGGCGCGCCCAGCACGCGCGACCAGCCTATCAAGGTTCAGCGCCCGGTCGGCCTCTTCAAACAGACCTGCCCGCGCATCTTGACAAGATTTGCGTTTACCGGGCGACCAGATACAGCGTTGCGATTCAACCACAAAAGGTCTCCATCCTTGCGCATATTAATAATGCCTTAAGATTCTGCTTGTGCCGGGGCCGTAAATGCCTCAGGCTTGAAAGCGGAGATGGGGAAAATGTTTTGCCTGCGCCGCATGGCGGCAGTGGCACCGAATGGGGCGGTGGCATCGAGCAGGTCCGGCACCTTTTTCAATACAAATATGTTGTCCCGGTTGAATTGTTCTGCCGGGAACTGAATTCGTGCGGCAATTGAATCGACTGCCTGGCCTGATACCGACCGGTTTTCAGGACAAGCAATGGTGCAATTGTCTTTGCACGACAGGAGTGTCCGGAATGCGCAACGTCCTTTTCACGACCTCGGCCATTTATTGGCCGCAGGACCGGACACGAATTTCCGGCAAGCAGTTTTCGTACTCGTTCGCCTGGCTTTCTGCTGCGGCCCTCGGCGCATTGATGGCCGGTTTTGCCATGCCGCCAGAGGCGCTGGCCGCTTGTTTTGTGGGCGATCCGGGAGAGATAGACTGTAACGGTGATGTTTCCGGCGGGGTGGGGTTCAGCAGTCCGCTCGCCTATTCGATCACCGGTGCAAAGAACGGCGCTGTCTCGCTGACAGTCAAAGTGGGCGGAACGCCGGTTCAAAATTACGAAGTCAAATTCAGGAAATCCAGCCAACTGGGACCTTTGTCACCGGAACTGGATGCCCTTCTGGACTATGCCCTTTCGTCCAATACGGCCACGACCAATGCGAGCGGTGTAGCCTCCATCACCGTCAGCGGCGTGGACCCAGGCATATTGTCCATTGAATCACTCTTTGGCGCTGTGACGGCCGAAGCCACTGTCGATGTTCTCAATGTCAACAACCTTTCCGCCGACATCACACCGGTCAGCGGAACAGTGGGCATTTCTCTGGTCACGGATAATGGTGGCTACCGAAACGGCGGTGATATCCGCATCAACTATGATGGCGGCGCGAAACTGCTCAAGACCATCAATGCGGTGGGCGTCCACGCCCTGAGCATTGGCCAGAATGGTTATACAGGATCCGACGGCTCATTCCTGGGGCCCGACGGAGGACCTGGCGGTCCGGGTACACCGGGCGGCATTGCCTATATCGACAGCAAGGGTGAGATTCAAACCACCGGCAACAATGCCCATGGCATCCTGGCTGAAAGCATCGGCGGCAATGGCGGCCCCGGCGGTGACGATGATTTTGGTTTTGATACCGATGGTGGCAATGGCGGATTTGCGGCCGGTGGCGGCGCCGCGACGGTCGTGAGTGCCTCGAAAATATCCACCACCGGAACATTTTCCCATGGCATATTTGTTCAGAGCGTTGGTGGCCAGGGCGGCTCCGGCGGTGATGCGGGCGGTATTTCCGCCGATTCCGGCGAAGGCAGCGGTGCAGCGCCCGGCGGTGCCGTTTATGTCAGCAATTCCGGTGAGATTAATACAAATGGAGAGGACTCCTACGGCATTCTGGCCCAGTCGATTGGTGGTTTTGGCGGCGCCGGCGGTGACGGCGGCGGGTTGGTGGCCTTTGGCGGCAGTGGCGGCAGCGCAGGTTCGGGCGGCACGGCAAGAGTCGGAAATTCGGGATCGATTACCACCCAACTGAAGAATTCGCACGCCATTCTCGCCCAGAGTATCGGCGGCGGTGGCGGGGCCGGCGGCAGTGCCGGGGGGGCTTTTGGCCTTGGCGCCGGGGGCAATAGCGGTGGCGCTGGCGGCTATGTCGAAGTCATTACCACCGGCAATGGCCTGTTGCGCACCTATGGCACCAATTCGGTCGGGATTTACGCGCAAAGCGTCGGCGGCGGCGGTGGCGATGGTGGCGATTCTACCGGCATCATTTCGATTGGCGGCGGCGGCAGCGGCACCACCCAGGGCGGCGAAGTCTATGCCAGCAATGCGCAGGATGTCACCACAGCGGGAACGCGCTCGCATGCAGTCTTTGCCCAAAGCGTCGGCGGCGGCGGCGGCAATGGCGGCGTCAGTGTCGGCCTGTCATCTGTCGGCGGTTCTGCCGGCGGCGGCGGCGGCGGCGGCAAGGTTACTGTCAAGAACACCGGCACGCTGGTGACCGGCGGCTCGGACGCCGTCGGCCTGTTCGCCCAGTCGGTTGGCGGCGGCGGCGGCAATGGCGGCCTGAGCGCCGGCGTGGCTTCCATTGGCGGCAAAGGCGGGGTCGGCGGCGATGCCGACGAAGTCTATGTCACCAATACGGGTGAAATATTCACCGCCGGCCAGAATTCGAATGGCCTGTTTGCCCAGTCGGTTGGCGGCGGCGGCGGCAATGGCGGCTTCAGTGGCGGCGTTGTGTCGATCGGCGGCGACGGTGGCGTCGGCGGCGACGGAAAGAATGTTTTCGTCAACAATTCCGGCAAGATCACAACCAGCCAGGGCAATTCGGTTGGCCTGTTTGCCCAGTCGGTTGGCGGCGGCGGCGGCAATGGCGGCGGCAGCATGGCTGTCGGTGTCGGCATCGCGGTCGCGATTGGCGGCAAGGGTGGTATCGGTGGGGATGGTGGCAACGTCTATCTCAATGCCTTTGACGACAATGACGTGGCCATCAATGTCGACGATCTCGATACGAGCGATATCGAGACCGGAGAATTTGCCAGCGCGGGCGAACGTTCGCACGGTATCCAGGCGCAATCCATCGGCGGCGGCGGCGGCAATGGCGGCTACGCCATCGCCTTGTCTGCAGGGCCCGGCTTTTCGGCATCCTTCGCCATGGGCGGCGGCGCGGGCGGCGGCGGCAAGGCCGGCTCCGTCATTGCCAGACACAGCGGGTCGGTGACCACGCACCTGAATGATTCCATTGGTATCTTTGCCCAGTCCATCGGCGGCGGCGGCGGCAATGGCGGGCTGGCTATTTCAGCGGCAGCCAGCGATGTCGCGTCCATTGCGGTGTCGATTGGCGGCGCCGGCGGCGCCGGCAATGTGGGCGGCAAGGTTGTTGTCGACACGAAGACAGTCATTGAAACCTCCGGTGAACGTTCACACGGCATCCAGGCGCAATCCATCGGCGGCGGCGGCGGCAATGGCGGCGGTTCGGTCGCTGCGGCAGCGGGCGGCGTCTTCGGCGGCAGCCTTGCGCTGGGCGGCGGCGGCGGCGCGGGCGGTCATTCCGAGACCGTGAACGTTACCAATGAGGGCAACATCACGACCCACAACGCACTATCCCATGGCATATTCGCGCAATCTGTCGGCGGCGGCGGCGGCTCGGGCGGCTATGCCGTTTCGGCATCCCTTGGCGGCACTGCGGCAGTGGCGCTGGGCTTTGGCGGCGCTGGCGGCGACGGTTCAAACGGCAATGTCGTTACCCTGGTATCGACCGGTGATATTTTGACCGAGGGCGGTGCTGCGAACGCGATTCTCGCCCAGTCAATCGGCGGCGGCGGCGGCACCGGTGGATGGACAGGCACATTTGCAGCCGGGGGCACGGGTGCCCTGGCAGCAAGTTTCGGCGGCGCTGGCGGCAATGGCAGCCACGCCCAGGTGGTCGATGTAACCCATCATGGTGCGCTTGAAACCAGGGGCGCCTTTTCCAGCGCAATCGTCGCCCAGTCGATCGGCGGCAGTGGCGGCAATGGCGGATTTGCGCTTTCTCTTTCGGCTTCCAACACGGTGGCGCTCGGCGTGTCCCTGGGTGGCTCGGGCGGCCTCGGCAGCACGGCTGAAAAGGTCAAGGTAACCACCACCGGAACGATAAAGACCGCTCTTGCCATGTCCGATGGCATTTTCGCCCAGTCCGTGGGCGGCGGCGGCGGCAATGGCGGCTATGCGATCTCCGGCGGGTTCTCAACCGGCGCACTGGCTGCCAACCTTGCCATTGGCGGCTCTGGTGGTACAGGCGGCACGCCGGGAACCGTCTATGTGGATTCAGGCTATCTGGGCGGCACGGTTGTGCCGGGAACCGATGACATCACATTGATGACCAAGGGGGACAAGTCTTCCGGTATTTTCGCTCAGGCAGTCGGCGGCTCCGGCGGCAATGGCGGCTTTGCCGGCACCGGCGCGGTGTCGCTTGGCGGTGTGGGTCTTTCCGCAGCCATTGGCGGCAGCGGTGGTGTCGGTTCGCACTCAAATGACGTCGATGTTTTCTCCGGCCACAATATTTATACGATGGGCAAGCAATCCTTCGGCATATTTGCCCAATCCATCGGCGGCGGTGGCGGCAATGGCGGGTTCTCGATCGCGCTTTCGGCCAGCAGCAAGGCTGCGGCCAGTGTCGGCATCGGCGGCAGCGGCGAAACCGGCGGCGACGGCAAACGCGTTCAGGTGACAAGCACAGGCACGATCACGACCCTCGAGGAAGGCTCGATCGGTATCTTCACGCAGTCCGTCGGCGGCGGCGGCGGCAATGGCGGGTTCAGTGTTGCAGGCGCCTTGACGACGGGCAAAGGCGCGGTTGGCGTATCCATTGGCGGCAAAGGCAACGCTGCCGGTGATGGCGGTCTGGCCTCGGTTACCCAGACCGGAAATATTTCAACCGGCGGCGATGTTGCGCATGGTATCCTGGTGCAGTCCGTTGGCGGCGGCGGCGGCAATGGCGGCTTTTCCGGTTCGCTGGCAGCGGCTCTCGATGGTGGCGCGGCGGCTGTAAGCGTTGGCGGCGCAGGTGGCGCCGGCGGCGCTGGCAACAATGTGGTGGCTGATGTCACCGGCAATGTTTCAACCGCCGGCTCTGCGGCAAATGCCATATTTGCCCAATCGGTTGGCGGCGGCGGCGGCAATGGCGGCGGCGCCATGTCGCTTTCGGGCTCGAAAAAACTGAGTGCCTCCGTTTCGGTCGGTGGCGCAGCCGGCAATGGCAGCGATGCCGGTACGGTGCAGGTCGACCACCAAGGCACATTGACGACCGCGAAAGAGCAGTCAAACGGCATTCTGGCCCAATCCATCGGCGGCGGCGGTGGCAATGGCGGCTTTGCTCTTACAGGCACCTTGACAGTCAAGGGTGATGCAGGTGCTGCCGTATCAATCGGTGGGGCGGGCGGCATTGGCGCTGTGGCCAAGGCAGTCACTGTCAACAACAATGTCGGCATCGCCCTCGTGGACGATGTGGCGACGATCTACACCCAGGGTGGCGATTCCAACGGCATTTTCGCCCAGTCCGTTGGCGGCGGCGGCGGTAATGGCGGTTTCAGCGGCGCACTTTCAGTGACCGCAGGCGATGCAAAGGCCAATATTTCGGTCGCAGTGGGTGGCACGGGCGGCAGCGCCAATGTTGCCGGCACGGTTACCGTGACCAATGTTGACAACATTTTGACGCTGGGCGATGGCGCAAACGGCATTCTGGCGCAGTCCATTGGCGGCGGCGGCGGCAGCGGCGGTTTCAGCATGGCTGGCGCACTTTCGGTCGGCAACGGCAAGACCACGTCGGTCTCCGCTGCCATTGGCGGTTTCGGCGGCGAAGGCTCCGACGGTAAGAAGGTAACGGTCAACAGTGCCGGAGCCATAGCGACCGAAGGCGATAACGCGATGGGCATTCTGGCGCAATCCGTCGGCGGCGGCGGCGGTAATGGCGGGTTCTCCCTGTCGGGCTCCATCGGCGCCCAGACAGGCTCTGGAAGTTCCAAGGAAATCTCCGTATCCGTTGGCGGCTTCGGTGGCGAAGGCGGCACGGGCGGCATCGTCGATCTCGACTATATCGGTACGGTTTACACCAAAGGCGAAAAATCAGTTGGCCTGCTGGCGCAATCCATCGGCGGCGGCGGCGGCAATGGCGGCATGGCGATCAGCGCGGCAATGGGTGGTACAAATGCCAAGAACCTCAGCGCCACAGTGGGCGGTTGGGCTGGCTCCGGCGGGTTTGCGCAGAATGTCACGCTCGATGCAGCCGGTTCCATATTCACCGAAGGGTCCGCAGCGCATGGCATATTGGCCCAATCCATTGGCGGCAGTGGCGGCAATGGCGGATTTGCGGCATCTGCCGTATTCGGGATAAGCGGTGAGAAAACCAACCACAACCTGGCAATCTCGGTTGGCGGTGGTGGCGGCAGCGGGAATGTCGGCGGTGAGGTCTACGTCAGGAACCTGGCGATGATCCAGACCACTGGATCCGAGGCCATCGGCATCTTTGCACAATCCCTGGGCGGCGGCGGCGGAACCGGTGGCGGAAGTTTCACCGGCATTGTCGGCGCAAAAGGCTCGGGCGAAGGAAAAGTTGTCAACGCCAACATCACTGTTGGCGGCAAGGGCGGCAGCGGCGCGATTTCAAAACTGGTTGATATAAGTCATTCCGGCGGAATCCATACCACAGGCAATGGCTCTGACGGTATCCGCGCCCAGTCGATTGGCGGCGGCGGCGGTGCCGGCGGGCAGGCAAACTCATTGTCTCTGATCCTGGGCCAGAAGAAGAAAGTATCGACGGGCGATACCGAGGAAGCGCCTGACAAGGAAAAAAGCAACCTCAAGATCAACCTGGCTATTGGCGGCTTTGGCGGAACCGGTAATGACGCCAATACTGTAAAGGTAGTGAGCAACGACCTCATCTGGACAACGGGTATTTCAGCCCACGGGATCAACGCCCAGTCGATCGGTGGCGGTGGCGGCACCGGCGGGCATGCAGCCCTTGGAACCGACGAATTGCTGCCGTTTGAAATTCCCATTATTGGCGAGCCTGATTTCATTCTGGAGAAGCTGGAGAGAACCAAGGTCAACGAGTTGGAAATCGCCATTGGCGGCAGCGGTGGCGCTGCAGGAGCCGGCAAACTTATCGACATCACCAACAAGGGCAATATTTCCGTCGAGGGCAAAGGGTCCTGGGCCATATTCGCACAATCCATTGGTGGCGGTGGCGGCACCGGTGGCAATGCATTGGCCGGCAAGTCAGGCAAGGTCGGCATCGGTGGTGGACGACTGGACGGTATTCTGGGTGTTAATTCAGGTGCCGGGGATGGCGGCAAGGTTGTTGTCAACAACGAGGCAACGTCAGCCATCGTCGCCACCGGCAGCATGTTCTCCGGCGGTATATTTGCCCAGTCTGTCGGTGGCGGCGGCGGTCAGGGCGGCGCCGGTTCGGGACGTATTGATATTGGCGGCAATGCCGGCTCAACAGGAAACGGCCTGGAAGTCGAGGTTACCAACCGGGGAACGATATCGACAACCGGAGACTTCTCGTCGGCAATATTTGCACAATCGGTCGGCGGCGGCGGCGGCACCGGCGGCGGCGGCGCACTCAGCCTTCTCTCGCTGGGTGGCAACGGCTCCTCCGGTGGCGATGGCGGCACGGTGGATATATTCAACTTTGGCCGCATCGATACGTTCGGAAATGTTTCCCACGGTGTCTTCGCGCAATCGGTCGGCGGCGGCGGCGGCACCGGTGGTGGACGCGAAGAGGCTCAAACCCCGATCGGCGATATTGAAGCGCCGAATCTGGTCTCCCTGGGCGGTAGCGGCGGCGGTGCCGGAGACAGCGAGAATGTCCTGATCGAAAACTCTGCCATCGTGAATACCAGCAAGGAATTTTCGATTGGTCTGCTGGCCCAATCCATCGCAGGCGGCGGCGGTTTTGGTGGCGACGGGCTTGGTGCCGTTGTACTGGGCGGCAAGTCTGGCGCCTCGGGATCTGCAGGCACGGCGACCATCAGAAACAAGGTCGGTGGCGCCATCAAGACCATCGGTGACTATTCTGTTGGCATATTTGCGCAGTCCGTCGGCGGCGGTGGCGGCATGACGGCCAAATCGCTCGGCATCGTGACGATTGGCAGGAACGGTTCGGATGGCGGCAATGGCGCGATGGTGCTGGTGGAGAATGACGGCACGGTTGAAACGACCGGCAACAATGCAAGCGCTATTGTCGCACAATCCGTCGGCGGCGGCGGCGGCTATGCCGCAGGCGCAACAGGCATCGCTACTTTTGGCGCCGATGCCGGCGCTGGTGGCAATGGCGGCGAAGTCACAGTCATCAGCAAGAACACCATCAAGACATCGGGTGAAAATTCACACGGCATTTTTGCACAATCGATTGGCGGTGGCGGTGGTGTGGTCAATGATTCAGGTTCGCCCATTGCAGCCTTCAAGAAGACCGGGTCTGCAGGAGATGCCGGCAGCGCGAAACGCGTGACGGTCAAGCAAACGGGAGACATTACGGCGACAGGTGACAATTCATTTGCAATTCTGGTCCAAAGCGAAGGCGGCACAAGCAACGGCGATCTCGACGTTGAAATCGTCAGCGGAACGGTTCAGGGCGGATCGTCCACGGGGGCCGGGGTCGGTTTCCTTGACGGCGCCACCAACAAGCTGACCAACTGGGGCACGCTCAAGGCCACAGGCGACATTGCCGGAATGGCCGTGTTTGGTGAACAGGGCGATGAGACGATTGACAATTTCGGTACCATGATGGGCAATGTCGCTCTGGGGCTGGGAACCAACCTGTTCGACAACAAGATCGCCGCACGGCTTGAAGCGGGCCTGTCAATCAACCTTGGCAACTCGGCGCAACTTTTCAAGAATGTCGGTTTCTTCGCTCCCGGCGGCACGGGCTTTACCACCACGGTCCTGACCAGCGAACTGAACGGAAGTCTGAAACAGGAATCCCAAGGCGCATTTGAAGTCGATCTCGACTTCGTTGCGGGCGATGCGGTGAATGGTCTGGCCGATCGCATCAACGTTTCGGGAACAGCCGAGCTCAACGGCGAAGTCGATCTCTTTATCGTCAATCCGAACAAGGCATCGCCGGGTTATCGTACCGTGACCATCTTGAATGCGGCCGGGGATGTTACCGTCCCCGAACTGGTTCTTGACGCACCGGCGTCCGCCGTGACGAAATACGACATTCTGTACCCGGATTTGAACAATGTGGAACTCAGCTATGAAATTGATTTCTCACCCACGGGTCTGAACAGCAATCAGACAGCAATTGGCGATTTCGTCAATAATCTTCAGCTTGCAGGCGGCACGCCCACACTCGATCCTTTTGTTGGCACATTGTTTGTCCTTGAAACGCTCGATGAACTGCAAAAAGCATACGATTCCCTGAGCCCGGAAGCCTATGCCACAAACCTGACGACCTCACTTGTCGGCATTGACAACTTCAACAATTCGATGATGAGTTGCCGTCGTCAGGACGGAAACTATCGGTTTGTGTCGGAAGAAAACTGCCTTTGGCTGCAGGTATCCCGGATGACTCATGATTATGACGGGAACAGTAAAAACTTCGATTATCACGAAAAGACAAACCGTATTGTCGGCGGGTTTCAGGGCAATTTCGCCGAAAACTGGTATCTGGGCATCGCCGGTTCGTTTGAAACGCCATCAGGCAAGGCTGGCCCCAATGCCACGAGTGAAGGAACGCGTCGTCAGGCCGGCATGGTTCTCAAATACCGCCACGATGCAACAACACTTGCTGCATCGGTTGTTGGTGGAAAAGGATCCTTCGACACCATGCGAACAATCGATCTGGGCAGCGTTGGCGGCGTCGCATTCGGAACACAGGACATCAAGTATGTGTCGACACATTTGAGGATTTCTCACCTGTTGCAAGCGTCAAATGTCTATGCGCTTCCTACTCTGGATATTGGTGCAACCCACATGCGTCAGGACGGGTTCACGGAAACAGGCGGCGGACTGTTGGGCCTGACTGTTGATGCACGAGCCCAGACCTATTGGGCGATCACGCCAAGCATCGAGTTTGGCGGCGAGTTTCAGGTGCGTTCAGCAGTTGTCAGACCCAAGATCAAGGTGGGCGCTGTCTATAATTTCGGCGGTGATGATCCATCAGTTGCTGCCGGCCTGTCAGCCGCAGCCGGTGTCCCTGGCGGCGTTCCATCCTTCGTGACCAAGGCCGGCAGAGATAAATATCTGGGCTTCCTGGAAGGTGGATTTGATGTGGTATCCGAAGATGGAATGAACTTCCGCATGGGTGCCGGCATACAGAAGGGCAACGATACGCAGGTTCTGTATGGATCTGTGAAGTTTGCCCTGCCATTCTAAGGGACGGCCATTCTAAGGGACGCCATTCTAAGGGTGGGCCATTCCAAGGGTGGAATAATGGCCTGCCTGTAACTTGAAACCCTGTAACTTGAAACCGTCCCTGTAAACGAAATGGGTCATGTATCTGAAACGGGTCATGTATCTGAAATTGGAAAGTGTGCTGCATTGATGAATTATTCCGCCATGACCAAGCATATTGGCATAGCCCTGTTGCCCGGAATTGTGATGCTGATGATCGAAATCAGCAGTCCGGTGGCAGTCCAGGCCCAGCAACCCACGGATGCCGCAGGCAACGCAAATTGGAGCACACAATGTTCGGCGTCCTCACGCAAAGTGCCCCTCGTGTGTGCCATGGAACAAAGGGTGTTCGTTCGCGAGACAGGCAAGCAATTTGCAAAGGTTACCTTGCAAACGGGCGCAGCAGGCAGCGCAGAAACGCTCATGCTGATTGAACTTCCGCTGGGTCTGTCGATTGCCGATGGCGTGACTATCCAGGTGGACAGTACAAAACCTGAAACACTGTCCATTGAGACCTGTGAAGCGTCAGGGTGTTACGTCACTTTGAATGTCGACAAGGAGCGCCTCGCTCAGTTGATGAAGGGTACAGAAATGAGCCTTAACTTCAACAATCTGCAGAAACAGCAGATCTCCCTGCCAATCAGACTTTCCGGCTTCAGCGAAGCCTATGATTTGATAAAGTAGAGCCAATCATCGACCACCCTACGGCTTGAACAAGATCAAATTACAAATCCTGCAGGCTGTGATAAAGCCCTGCAGTCGCGATGAAAGTGGGCGCGGCCAAGCCACCCAACTTCACCCTGGCGATCGTCGACGACGTGACCGGCGCCGTCCCGCCGCCGCCATCAATTACGGTGACAGTTTACTCAATCCCTTTATTCGGTTTCCTACCCCTCTTTTGCGCCATGAGAACACGGCCGGTCTGCTTCTCCAGCCTCTTCAGCCACTCCGTGTCGCCGACAGGTCGGCCGATTGTTTCGGCCCGCCTCAATGGTGCATAGGCGGCATCTTCATCGATTGGTTCGCCCAGGAACTGCTGGAAATCACCGACACGCTCCAGTACCGGCGCCACGTTTACAACGCCATTGTCATGACCTTTCAGGTGGGCGCGGGCGCTCGACCACGGCCATTCCTCTGCGCGTTTGACCAGCCCTGCCCGCACGGGATTGAGCGTGACATAGCGGATAGCGTGGAACAGATGCGTTTCATCCATCACTACGGATCCATAGCGCCCCTGCCACAGATGTCCCGTGGTCCGCGCCCTGGCATTGATGTAGCCCGTATAGCGGCGATGCAGATCGGCAAAGGTCCGGCGAAGGCCATCTTCCTCGGACGGAACCAGAATGAAATGAACATGGTTTGGCATCAGGCAATAGGCCCATATTTCACATCGGGCGCGCGCTGCGCTCTCTGCCAGCATATCCAGATAGAGCGCATAGTCGGCTTCCTCGAAAAACACCTGCCCGCGCCTGTTGCCCCGCTGGGTTACATGATGCGGGAGACCGGGAACGACAAGGCGAGCGATACGAGCCATGCAAGACTTATGGCATAATTAAGGGATTTAGTAAACTGTCACCGTAATGCGTAATGGAATCTCATCATGTGTCAGCATCATGTCATAATAACCTTTTTTGGCCACATCAGTAGGCATACACCACCAAATCGCGTGGGGAAACCGCAAGGATGCAGCGTGGAACAAACTGATATTGAATTGATGGCGCTCGCGTCGGAGCGCAGGCTAGGAAGTCCTATTTCCTCCAGGCAAATTGGCGTTGTGGTTGCCAATTCGGATGGAAAAGTCGTGGCATCCGCGTGCAACGAGCTATTCAGTGAATTGAATCTCCCCCAAGGGATACACGTCAATGACGATATCGCAAAAATATTTTGGGTTGAGCATGCCGAGCGAGCAGCCATCTACTCTGCAGCCAGAAGCGGTATAAAGCTCGCCGGGTGTTCGATTTACGCCACACTTTTCCCTTGCTCATCTTGTATGCGGGCCATAGTTCAAAGCGGTATTTCGACACTGGTGTGTCCCCAGCCCGATTTGTCACTTCAAAAATGGTCAACCGAGTTCCGCCACTCGAAGCTTATTCTCGAGAACTCGCCACTCAAATTTCGCCAATTTGTTGCTTCAGAAATTACCGCTCCACGCGCTTTGGGATAGCCCGATCAAAGATGCCCAAGAATCCTCATCAGCGTAGCAGTATGATGGCTCGCATTCGGAGCAAGGATACGCTTCCTGAAATGAAGGTGCGCCGCTTGGTTCATTCGCTGGGCTATCGCTATCGCCTACACCGCAAAGACCTGCCTGGCAAACCGGATATAGTGTTTGGCCCAAGACGAAGGATCATCGAAGTAAGGGGTTGTTTTTGGCATGCACACCTTAGATATAATCCTGAGTGCCGCGAGGCACAATCGCCAGCAAAATCGAATACGGCCTACTGGGTCCCAAAATGGATCGTAATGTTGCCCGTGACTCGGCCAATCTAGAAAAGTTAAAGACTTTGGGCTGGGACATCTTAGTGATCTGGGAATGCGAGCTGCGCGATATGCCAACAGCGGAGCGACGAATTATCACTTTCCTAGAGAACGGCAGTTAAATCTGTGGATTCCCTTTACGTTCATGCCCGCAAGGTTCAGTAAACCGTCTATGGATACATTTACGGTGTAATAGTTGCTTCGAGTTCGTCGGTGTGCTATGGCAGGAATGTTCTTGTTATGTTCCGTTCGAAGGAGACAGAAATGGCACTCTCATCCCTTGAAATGTGCGCTGGCGCAGGCGGTCAGGCAAGAGGTTTGGAGCTTGCGGGCTTTGACCATGCCGGGGTCATTGAGATAGATCGCGATTGTTGCCAGACTTTGCGATTAAACCGTCCTGAATGGACGGTTCATGAGGAAGATCTCAGCCTGTTCGATGGCTTGGGCTACAAGGGAATAGATTTATTGGCCGGGGGGCTTCCATGCCCGCCATTTTCGATTGCGGGTAAACAGCTTGGTGAGAAGGATGAACGGAACCTTTTCCCCGCCGCAATCAGGCTTGTTGACGAGACTAGGCCAAAGGCCGTCATGATTGAGAACGTCCGAGGTTTCCTCGGCGCGGCGTTCGAAGACTACCGCGGGCACATCAAAGGAGAACTACAGAAGCTCGGATATGAGGCCGATTGGCAGCTTTTGAACGCTTCTGACTATGGGGTGCCACAACTTCGTCCGCGGGTAATTATCGTGGCGTTGCGCAATGATATTAAAGAACATTTTGAATGGCCTGCAGTTTCCAAATCGGTCGCGCCGACAGTCGGTCGCAAACTACTAGACCTCATGAACGCAAGGGAATGGCGCGGTGCAAAGGCTTGGGCTCAGCGTGCAAACGATATAGCCCCTACGCTGGTCGGTGGCTCCAAGAAGCATGGTGGACCTGACCTCGGCCCCACAAGATCAAAGAAAGCTTGGGCAGCCCTTGGAGTGAATGGAATGGGAATTGCGGACGAAGCCCCTGAGCGCGACTTTGTTGGAATGCCAAAGCTGACGGTTCGGATGGCCGCTCGTATTCAAGGCTTTGGCGACGATTGGCTGTTTTCGGGACGGAAGACCGCTTCTTACCGCCAGGTTGGAAATGCATTTCCGCCTCCTGTAGCCAAGGCTGTGGCTGAGCAGCTTCGCTGTGCGATTCAAACGAGAAAGATATTTCCCGTTTCGGCACTTGCGGGTTGAATTGATTAACCCTTTGATAATCATGCCGGAGGATGATCGGCGGCATGTCACAAGCACCGCTCGATCACACTCATCAAGACTATTTAATTCTCGAGCCATTGGTGAACGCGATTCTTCACAAAGCTGGCGGCTTCGACATTTTTTCAGAAAAGATACCATTAATTCTCAGGCAGGCCTTTGACGAAGTGATTGATGCGCCGAGGACAAATCGGTTCACTCTCGGCGAGACTGAAAAAACCGAAAAGACCTATGTCGGCACTAAGGTAGAAATCCTAATCCGCAACTTTCTAAAAGTTCCGAAAGGCTCGGTGCTAGACATGTCCGTTGATGGAGTCGAAGTAGACATAAAGAATACGATCGCTCGCAGTTGGATGCTTCCCCGTGAAGTTATGGGCAAGCCGGCAATGCTAGTTCGAGCCAATGAGAAATTGGCAAAGTGTGATATTGGCATTGTAATCTGTCACCCTGAATACATGCGGGGAAGCACCAACCAAGATGGTAAGGGCGGACTCCGCGCTGCCGCGCACGTTAACATTTGGTGGATACTTAGGGGGCATCCATATCCTCAAAACTTTTGGGAGGCGCTTTCTTTAGTAGATAGAAATCAAATACTGGCATCGGGTAGCGGGACAAATCGCATCGCTGCACTTTTTGAGAGGATTCAGCGAAGACCCATATCTCGCCTCCAAGTCCAAGCACTTGCGCAGCAGCACGACTATATGAAACGGATTCGACGGAACGGTGGAGCACGTGATATCCTTGCTCCCAAAGGAATTGCATTGCTTTGGGGGAAGGGCGATAGTCGCTTAATAGCTCAGTTAAACCTCGGCATTGTTAATGCGGATGAATTCATTTCGTATACACCGATTGACTTGGCGGGAAAGCAATTATTACGGGACGCTGGCCATATAGATTGATGGTTTGCTTGAGCAATATACCTAGAAAATTTGGCTGACGGATGGACTTGTTCTATATGATGATTAAGCCCTTCGGAAAAACTTCTATCATTGTCACGACGACGATTTACTTTGGTCAATCGTCAACGGTGTTGCGCAAATTATTTGATCTGTTACCGTGACAGTTTTATCAATCTCCTTTTTTCTTCCTGCCTTCTTTTCCGCCATGAAAACCGTCCTGTTTGCTTCTCCAGCATCTTCAGCCAAACTGTGTCGCCGACTGGTCGGCCGATTGTTTCTGCCCGCCTCAATGGCGCGTATCCGGCTGCTTCAAAAAACACCCGCACGGGAGTTTGCCGTGCTGGGTGACCTGTTGCGGTTGACGGAGAACGAGATTGCAAATGCCCCTGCCCCTTCGTTCAACCATTCCCGCCACAATATCGTCTTTCGATCTGCCGCATGTGGCAGATCCTCAAACAGCGGATCGCAGAAGTTTGTGATTGGCAATTTCATGCGCAACACGGTTCAAAGTGCTCAGTTTCATGGCCGGATCGGCTTCCTGTTCAGCGGCGTGCAACTGGTCGACATAATTCTTGAAGTTGAGGAATTCGCTGTCTGCCAGGTTGCTCAACAGGGGTTGATCGTCATAGGCGTCGACAAACCGATTGGCCGCAATTTTCAGCAGATAATAGGAGGCAGCATCCTCCGGTTTTTCATTGATGCGCTCCTGGCATATGCGGGCGCACTCGATATAGGAGCGCACACCTTTGCCTTGATTTTCGATGATATCCAGAAGATCCGAAATACGCATTGAACTAGTCCTTCTTGTTGAGAGCAGATATTTGTGTCGCCCCGCCATTCGCGCCGGACCAGGCAAGAGGATCATCCAGGAAACTCTCCACCTGTTTCAGCGTTTCAGGGTCGAAGTATGCCTGCTTCTTGCAAACGGCAAGAACATCGCGCCATGTTGCAAGGTAATGCAGGTTCAGGCCGATCTTTTCGAGGTTCTCGCGCGATTGCGGAAAAATGTCGTAGTAGAAAACGACGACGGTATCGGTGATCTGCGCACCGGCTGTGCGGATGGCTTCGCAGAATTTGATCTTGCTACCGCCGTCTGTCGTCAGATCCTCGACAAGCAGAACCCGTTTGCCTTCAATGGAATTGCCTTCAATCTGCGCATCACGTCCAAAACCTTTCGGTTTCTTGCGCACATAGTGCATTGGCAGGTTCAATTTGTCGGCAAGCCAGGCTGCAAATGGAATGCCCGCCGTTTCGCCGCCGGTAACGCTGTCGATCTGTTCGAAACCGATGTCGCGCATGACGATACCTGCGGTGAAATCCATCAGGGTATTGCGAATGCGCGGATAGGAAATCAGCTTGCGGCAATCGATATAGACGGGGCTCGCGAGACCCGAGGTAAACATGAACGGCTTTTCCGTGCGAAAATGAACCGCATCGATTTCAAGCAACATTTTGGCAGTCAGTTCCGCAATCAATTCACGGTCGGGGAAGGAACTGGGAATCATGGCGATATCCTTTTGGAAGATCTATTGGCTCAAACCTCCAGAGCGTTAATAGGTTCGTGCTGCCAAAACAATGGAAACCCCGGATCAAACACAGTGACGTGGTCATTTTGAACGGAAATCTGTTCGGGAAATGAAACCGGCTCATCGGACCGGCTGAATTTGAGCCGTTCCTCATTCACGGGCAGTCGGTAAAAGGCAGGCCCATTGAGCGATGCAAAGGCTTCCAGATTGTCGAGCGCATCATTGTCTTCAAAGACGTGCGCCAGACAGTTCAGCGTATTGATTGAAGTGTAGATACCGGCGCAGCCGCAGGCAGAAATTTTGGCACCATCCAGGTGCGGCGCGGAATCCGTGCCAAGGAAGAATTTTGAGTTTCCGGATGTGGCAGCAGCGACGAGCGCCAGCCGATGGTCTTCGCGTTTGGCGACGGGCAAACAATAATAATGAGGTTTGATGCCACCCACCAGATAGGCGTTGCGATTGATGATCAGATGGTGGGTCGTGATCGTTGCCGCAATATTGTCACCCTGTGACAAAACATAATCGATCCCATCCGATGTGGTCACATGCTCCATGACCACACGCAGGTCCGGGACCCTGCAGCGTATCGGATGAAGAACGCGCTCGATGAAGATGGCTTCCCTGTCGAAGATATCAATATCGGAATCGGTGACTTCGCCGTGGACCAGGAGTGGCAAGCCGATCTCTGCCATCGTTTCCAGCACGGGAATGACATTGTCGAAATCTGCAATACCGCTGTCCGAATTGGTGGTCGCCCCGGCAGGATAAAGTTTCAGCGCTTTGATCAGACCCGATTGCGCCCCTGCTTTCACATCCTCGATCCGGGTCTCCTCAGTCAGATAGAGGGTCATCAGAGGCTCGAATTCATGTCCCGCCGGAATACGCGATGTAATCCGGCTTTTGTATTGGGCGGCCTGCTCAGTTGTCACCACCGGCGGAACGAGATTGGGCATGATGATGGCACGGGCAAAGTTCGCGCTTGAATGCCCGATCACAGCACCCAGAATGTGACCGTCACGCAGATGCAAATGCCAATCATCCGGGCGCCGCATGACGAATTGTGAAACACTCATTGCGCCACCTCCGTCAGGTAATTGAAGATGATATCCGTGCCTGCAATGAGATCGGCAATTTCCATCGCTTCATCCGGATTGTGAGAACCGTTTCTGTTGCGAACAAAAATCATTGCTGAGGGGATGCCGGCATTGGCAAAGACGGCCGCATCGTGGCCACCGCCCGAGGGCATGGTGAAGGGCTTCTGGCCGACGCGCGCCATTGATTCCGAGAGACCATCAATCATCTCACTGTCACACAGTGCCGGCGCTGTATACATTTCCCCGTCGCGTTCAAATGTCACGCCGCGCTCTTTTTCAACCGTTCTGATTTCCTGCATCAGCAGCGTGCGTATGTCATCCAGCGCCTCGGCGCTTTGGCTGCGCAAATCCAGACTGAAATCCACCAGATCGGGAATGCGCGTGAGCGCATGACGCTGGGGATCCGTCGCCACCATGCCGCATGTGATGACGAGATCTTCACCCTTTTGCAAAATGGTCAGCCAGCTCTCATCCAGACGCGTCAGAAGATCCGCCATCGCCAGCACCGGGTCTTTTCGGTAGGCTCTCGGGACAGCACCTGAATGGCCTGGTTCGCCGATGCATCTGATGTTCCGGTAACGAATATTGCCGCGAATGCCCGACACCACAGCGGCCGGCATGTCCTTTTCAATCAGAAGCGGCCCCTGCTCGATGTGCAGTTCGATATAGGAGTCGATCGTCTTGGGATCCATCAATGGCAGGTGCTGGCGCACGCGGTTCATGTTGATCCCGATTTCGGACATATGCGTCCCGAGATCGCGTCCGTCACCCTTGTGCGTCGCCTTGATTTCATCCTCTTCAAGTTTGCCCAGCAGCGCCTTGGAGGCGACATAACAGGGGCCGAACCAGGCGCTTTCCTCACCGCGCATGGCGATCACCTTGACCGGTTTGGAGAAGCGCGTGCCTTCGTATCTGGCGCGCGCCAGACACAACAGTCCGGCGATCACACCTGCCAGGCCGTCGAAATTGCCACCGTTGGGCACGCTGTCCACATGGGATCCCACCAGAATAAACTTCTTTGCTTCCGCATCTTCCGGCAATGAAAAAACAGCATTTTTCCCGGCATCATAGTGGACGGCCAGCCCTTGCCCATGGGCATAGTCTTCAAGATATTTCAGCGTTCTGGTTTCCATAGCCGAGAATGCCGGGCGACTGACCCCTGCCGTGTCTGCCGAGAAGGCCGCGACATCCTCAAACAGTCGGGCAGCTGCCCCTTCGGCATCAAATTTTCCCATGAGGCCTTCGGCGCGAATTTCTCTATTGATGGTGTTCATGGCGCAGCCTCCATAAAGACCAAACCGTCAGACACTTCTCCATCGTCCACAGACCCAACCAATTGGCTGACGGTCTGCAGCCCCTGGGTTTTCAGATAGGCCTCAAGGCCCTCAACCATGTTCACCATGATTTTTGGCTCTATAAATGTGGCCGTGCCAACCTGAACCGCCACTGCGCCGGCAATCAGATATTCGATCACATCCTCAAGGTTTGAAATGCCGCCACAGCCAATGACCGGAATGTCGACCGATTTGGCGCATTGATAGGCCATGCGCAATGCAATGGGTTTGAAGGCAGGCCCGGACAGGCCACCCATCAGATTTCCAAGTTTCGGGCGACGCGTATGGATATCGATGGCCATCGCCAAAAGTGTGTTGGAGACAACAAGAGCGTCCGCACCGGCAGCTTCCGCCGCTTTTGCAACCTCCGTCGTCTCACCGGTATTGGGGGTGAGCTTTGCCCAAAGTGGCAGATCCGTTGCATTTCGCAGTTTTCGCATGACCGCTTCCGTCGTCGACGGGCGCATGGCAAATGCTTTTCCATCTTCTTCAATATTCGGGCAGGAGATATTCACTTCAATGGCAGCGACACCGGGCACGCTGACGTCTTCGCACAAAGAGGCAAATTCGTCGGCACTGCCTGCCGAGATACTGACGATCAACGGCGCATCATATTGCGCATAGAATGGAATGACGTTTGCAAGGAATGCTTCAACCCCCTTGCTGGGAATGCCAATCGAATTGAGCATGGAACCGCGCACTTCGCACACACGCGGTGTCGGATTGCCACTGCGCTTTTCCCGGGTAATCGTCTTGGTGACATGCGCTCCTATAAGGTCGAGATCAAAGACCCGGGCGAGATCTTCGGAGAATGTGCCGGACGCCGGCATGATCGGATTCTTAAGCTTCAATGTGCCGATTTTCGTTGTCAGATCTAACATCCGATGGCCTCCTGCAAATCAAACACCGGACCTTCTGTGCACACCCGCTCGTTGACGATGAGGCCCTCTCTGTGAAAAGCCCTGACGCAGCACTGGCACATGCCAAACCCGCAGGCCATTTGCTGTTCAAGCGCAATCTGCCCCGGAATCCTGTGCGATTTGCCGACGTCCTGCAGCAATTTCAAAATACGGTTTGACCCACAGGTATACATGGCATCGACGCCCTCATTGGCGATCAGGGCTTCAATGATCCTGCGCATGTTTCCGACGCTCGACGTGGCCTCTTCATCGGTTAGAGCAATGACATTCACGCCAAGGTCCCGAAAATAGTCGAGAGACATGAGAACGCTCTTCGAGCGCGCACTGCAGATCGCAGTGAGGTTCCGGTTCAGGCGACGTGCTTCCAGAGCAAGCGGCGCCAGGGTCGCGAGACCAACGCCACGCGCAACAAGCAGCAGATTTTGCCAATTGGGCAAGATGTCAAAGCCCTTGCCGAGTGGCCCCAGAACATTGAACGTGTCACCCTTCTTCATGGTGGCCATCGCGGCGGTGCCCTCACCCGTCACCTTGTACAGGAAATGCAATTCGCCCTTGTCCGGATAATAGCCGTAGATGCTCATTGGCCGGCGCAGATAGGGCTGCAAATTGCCTGATATCGGGCAGAGCAAATGAAAGAATTGACCGGGCTCACAGTCGAGAATTTTCAGCGGTGCGTCGAGAACCAGCAGACGATATTCGCCGTTGACCGGGGCATTGCTTTTAACAACGCAATCGACCTCGTGGATTGGTTTGACCTCATCCCCAATGTCAGGCGTTTCAAGAGCCATAGTGCGCATGACTGCCTCCTATTGACCAAAAATCAGGTTCGGGATGAAGAGAGATATCGACGGGACATAGGTGATGATCATCAATACGACGATGTTGGCGACGACAAACGGCCAGACACCTTTGATGATGCTCATGACCGGCTTGTTCAGCGTTGATGAGGCAACAAAGATATCCAGACCAAATGGCGGGGTGATCATCCCCATGCCGATATTCAGTGTCACGATCATTCCAAAATGGATCGGATCTATGCCAAGCGCGACAGCGACCGGATACAAAGGCGGAACGAGAATGAGCAGGGCCGAGTTGGGATCAATGAACATGCCCGCGATCAGAAAGCAGACATTGACCGCCAGCAGGAATGTGATTGGTCCGGCATCGATTGCCGTCAGGAACTCGGTGATCTGGGCCGGCACCTGTGCCAGCGTGATGAAGAATGCCAGGACGGCGCCCATCGCCAGCAGAATGAAGATTGTGGCGGTTGAAATGGCAGCCCGTTCGGTCAATTCAACCAGTTTTGAAAATCCGAGGTTCTTGTAGACAAAGGCTTCAATCAGGATTGCGTAGACAACACTGACGGCCGCTGCTTCCGTCGGCGTAAAGAACCCGGCATAAATACCGCCGAGAATGATGGCAGGCATTCCCAGCGACCAGCCGGCATCACGCAGGGCCTTGAGCTTTTCCCGGCCAGAGGTTTTTTCAAAGGATTGAACACCGGACCGTTTGGCTTCCAGCTTGACAAGGACGGCAAAGGCCAGGCCAAGAACCAGGCCAACGGCAAGGCCTCCGGCAAACAGCCGTGAGATGGAAGAACCGGTCATCCATCCGTAAATGATGAAGGTGATCGAAGGCGGAATCAGCAAAGCGGTTTCAGCACTTGCCACCAAAAGACCCAGGCTGAATTTGTCAGAAAATCCGACGGAGCGCATTTGCGGATAGACCATGCGGCCCATGGCGGCGACCGTTGCCGGCGCGGATCCGGAAACTGAGCCAAATGCCATCGAACCGCCAATGACCGTGTAGCCCATACCACCACGCTTGTGGCCGACGAGTGCCTTGACCAATCCGGTCAAACGGCTGGCGATCTGACCTGAACCCATCAATTGGGCGGCAAATATGAAGAATGGAATGGCCAGCAAGGTGGTGTGATTGATGCCGCCCAATGTCTTCTGAATGAAGGCAAGGTCAGGCATGGAACCGTAAAAGATTGCCTTTGTGGCAAGCGCCGGAACCCCAAGCACCAGAAACATTTCAAAGCCCGCGATGAGCATGACGACAGCAAGGAGAATAACGAGAAAGATCATGGATTCGCTCCTTCAACCGAGGGCGTTTCATCGTCATCTTTTGTCGAAGCGAAGCGATCGATGGTCGAAAGAAAACTGAGAAGATAGCGGAACGAGAGGAGACCAAAACCGATGACTGGCGCCACATAGATCCAGCCCATCGGGACATCCAGGGTCGGACTTCTCTGCCCGGTGTTCAGAACAAAGACAACAAGTTGATAGGCCAGATAGGCCATGTAAGCACAGAACAGGCAGCCGACAGCATCAATGATCTTGCGGATCGTATTTCTTGCAAATTGTGGAAGCGCTTCTCTCAGCGTGTCGATACCAACGTGACGGCCCCTTTCCAAAGCAAGGCCAAGGGCGCCGAACACCAGGAAGATATTCATCAACCGGACAGCCTCATCGACCCAGGCCAATTGGCTTGCGAAAGTGCCCCCTATTTCACGTGCAAGCACGTTTACTGCGAACAGGGCCACCATGGAAAGAAAGATGGAAACGAGGAACACCCGCTCCAATCGACGTAGATATCGCATTTTCACCAGCTATGTATGAGCGCGACCAGGGCGACCCTTTTGGAAAAACGAAAGGCGATCGCAATGGACCGCCTCTCGCCTGTGGCTTGAACTATTGGAGTTCCGAATAGGCCTTTTCATAGACAGCAATCAGATTCTTGCCTGCATCGCCTGCGCGTTCGACATAGGCAGCCTTGGCTTTTTCATACATCTTCTCGCGAAGCGCCGCCTTTTCATCATCGGAAGCAACACGAACATTGATGTCACCCTCCTTGATTGCAGCAAGAGCAGCTTCAACAGCCGCGGCCTTATGGGCCCGAAGCTCGGGAACGACCTCGTTGAAAGCATCGGTGATGATCGTGCGATATTCCTCTGGCAGACTGTTCCACCAGGCCGGGTTGAACATGGCCACATCTTCCATGGCGCCATGCTCGGAAACCACCAGGTACTTTTGCACTTCGTCAAATTTCATCCGCTGAATGGTATCGAGCGGGTTTTCCTGTCCATCGACAACGCCTGTTTGCAGCGATGTGTAAAGCTCGCCAAATGGCAATGCGATCGCAGATGCGCCCAGGGCATCGAACTGCTCGATCAGGATCTTGGAATCCATCGTGCGGAACTTTTGGCCCTTGAACGAGTCGACATCTTCAAGCGGCTTGTTTGATGTGAAGTTTTTCAGGCCATTTGGCCAAAGCGCAACGGCGACAACACCCTTGGTGGAGAATGAATCCAGAAGAGCAGCCCCGAATTCTCCTTCGCGCAGGGCCTGGGCCTTGTCAGCGTCCGCCGGGAGCAGGAAAGGAATGTCCAGAATTGAGACAACCGGATTGAAACCGCCGATAAAGGCAGCGGGGGAAACGGTTGCTTCCAATGTGCCCAACTGGACGCCTTCGGTCATCTCACGCTGATTGCCCAGCTGCGCAGATGGAAAGATCTGAAACTCAACGGCCCCGTTGGTGCGATCCTTCACCAGTTCAGCAACCTTCAACAGATGAACGTGGCGTGACTGTTGGTCAGACTCAAGATGCCCGATTTTTGCAGTAAAATCCGCTGCCCAGACTGTAGATGACGTCAAAGCAAGCGTGCTGACGACGAGCAAAGCACGTCGTGTTAAATGGGAAGGCGTGAACAACATTTTCAATAATTCCTCGGTTGTGAACGATGAAGCGGAAAATCTATAAAGCACACCTGATGTTGTCAAGAATAATCTAATTCTAAAGAAAATTCTCATTTTTGAGAATTTTCTGATAATACTTTTCTTTTTGCGACTGGTGTGCCATTTCCCCTTGCCAATGCCGAGGAGTGGTACGGCAGGAGGAGACAGCAGGATACTGGCAAATGAACCATGGCATCTCAGTGGAAGAAATCGGCGAGCGCATGAAGGCGTTTCGCCTGGGAGCAGGCATGTCGCCGGAGGAACTGGCCAAGCGGGCCGGTGTATCACGCGCCGCGATTTACAGATATGAATCGGGACAATCGGCAAAAATTGATACGCTGGTCAAGATTGCCGACCTGCTGGATGTGTCTCTTCCAACACTCTTGGGCGCTGGTGTCGAATACATTGCGTCTGCCATCAGCTTCTTTGAACGGATGCGCCAACTCGAAGAAAACGTGGATCAGATCACCGTTCTTTTCGGGCCGATCTCCTATCTTCTGACAACCGATCTATACGACAGATTTCTGCCAGACGTTCTGACGGAAAGCATTCCCAAAGACGTCGAAGATTATGCGCAGGCAATCAAGGAAATTGACGTATTGATCGATGTGCTATCGCGCAGAAAAGAAAACTACAAAAAGAAATCACCCAGTATTATCAGTCTGGTGTCCGCTGCGGAATTAACGCAATTTGTTCGCCTCGGCTTCGTGGGCTCCCACAATCCGGAAGGGGTCGATCTGGGCAAAAGGCGCGAGATCGCACGTATTGAAGTGCAAAATATCATCACCCTTTTGCGCGAACAGCCCATCGGTGTTCAAGTGGGCGTCATCGTGGATTCCCTGCCCGGCGCCAGTCTTCAGATTTTTCGCCAGGCCACCAAAAAATCCGTTGCTGTCAGCCCGTTCAGATTGGGTGCGTTTGCCAACGTGCGACTTGGCGTGGCAACCATTACCGCAGCGCCCGATGCGACGGAATTGTACAACAGCGTGATCAATCAACTGTGGACCAGGGCGCTGAAAAGCCATCAGGCCGCAGATTACATCGAAAAACACGTGATGGTTTGACAGCGACGGTCCGCGCAGCGCGCGTTTACACAATATTGGGTTGGTATTTCGGTCGCTGGAATGGCCGCCCGGGAACAGAAGGAAATCAACTATAGGCTGCAGCACAGCTGCCCAGCTCCATCCATGACCAGTGATCCGCAATATCCCTGCCGTTGTTGCCCTGCGATACCGGCAGGTTTCCCCGCAACCTATCCCAGCTCACTCTTCCAAGGCGGGTTTGCGCCGGCGCGTGAGACGGTGACCGCAGCGACGGATGCCGCCAGGTGCAGGGCGGCTTCCAGTTCATCTGCCGTGATGTCGCGCAGGCCGGCTTTGCTCAAACGGCCTGCCTGTTTGATGCCAGCCAGAAATCCCGCGTCGAAGCTGTCACCGGCGCCCACCGTGTCGACAACCTCAATGCGCTGCGATGGCACATCGATCTTGCCGGATCTGGTCGTGGAACTTGCGCCCTTGGCCCCGCGTGTCACCACAACGATCGCGGCGCCGCCGGCCAGCCAGCCCTCAATGGCCGTGTCGGCATCGCGATCCGGCTCCAACCAGGCCAGATCCTCGTCGGAGACTTTGATGATATCGCTTTTTGCGATCATCCGGTGCATGCGTTGCCTGTGGCTGTCGGCATCCGGAATGAAATTCGCGCGGATATTGGGATCAAGAGAAATGACGCGCCGATCCGCCTCACGCAGCAGCAAAGCCTCATAGGTCGACCCGCAGGGTTCGGAAATCAGGCTGATTGCGCCGAAATGCAATGCCTCGACGTCATTATCCAGTTGCGGAAGGTCCGTTGCAGCAAGCATCCGCAAGGCGGTCTGTTCATCATAAAACACATATTTGGCATGGCCGTTTGTCAGTTCGACGAAGGCCAGGGTCGTGGGACGGTCAGAACGCACGCAAAAGCTGCTGTCGACATGGCTGCGTTCCAGTTCCTGCAGCAATTGGCGACCGAACATGTCAGTCGAAAGGCCGGAGAAAAAACCGGTCTCGACGCCCAGACGGCCGAGGGCAATTGCCGTGTTGTAGACAGCACCACCAGCGACCGGCAGCAGCGCGCTTTCACCATCCGGCAGTTTTCGAGGCAGCATGTCGATCAGGGCTTCACCGCAGCAGATAATCATGAAAGCCAGCTTTCGTAGTCAGAGACCAGAAGATGGATCGGGTCCACATCTTCTTCTATGTTGGAAAACCGCCCGATCGGTTCACGGAAAAGATTGTCGGTCAGGTCATCATTGACAGTCGAGACTTCGCCGATGAGCACATCGCCGCCCTCCCCCCAGAAGGCGTGCCAATTGCCAGGGTGCAACGTGACACTTTCGCCCGGCTCCAGGATCAGGGTCTCACCACCGCCAAGCGTGCGGGCCATGCCGTCACAGACGACCGGGACCAAAGCCCCTTCATCCGGCCTTCCATCAGCATCCGATTCAAACATCTGGATGGCAAGTTTTGCACCGCCGCGATTGATGATGTCTTCGGTTTTCAGCAGGTGGCGGTGCATCGGCGACAATTGGTCCTGCCGCGATATCATGATTTTTTCCGCGTAACACATGCCCCGACCGCTCTTCAGATCAGCCAGTGAACCGTTGCGCGTGGTAAAGAGAAACAGCCCCATTTCGTCAAACCGGCCCTCACCATAATCAGTGATGTCCCACCCCAGCCGTGCATTGATGACGTTGCCCAATTCGGCGCGGCGGCGCTGCATGTCAGCGGGGGAAAGATAAGCAAAGGGCGGCAACCGGAAACCGAAAGACCGGATAAAATCATCGGCCTGCCGCACAATGTCATTGACCCGTGAGCGCTTCATGTCCTGTCCGTCCTTGCTGCGACCGTCAATTTGGAGCTTTCCCCGGCATTGTCCATCGCTGTGAAATCAGTCCCGGACCTCATTCAACAGCTTTGGCCTGGCGTCCGGAACACCAGAACACTGCGTTTTGAATATGGGCTTCCTGCTGGCCGAGAGCATTTGCGGGCACAATAGTGATATTTAAATCGATTACAACCACTCAAAAGGGCTGTTTCAGGCAGAAAACGCATATTTGTCATGGCGTCGATCAGCCACGAATATTGCCGCTTGACGACAAATATTTTCCTGATTATCAAAGCCTGAGATGGTCAACGGGGCATCGCCGCCCTTGGGCTCGCCATCATTGTCGGAGTGTAGCGCAGCCTGGTAGCGCACCTCGTTCGGGACGAGGGGGGCGGAGGTTCAAATCCTCTCACTCCGACCAATTTTTCTAAGGGTTGCAGATATCTGTTGCCAATGTGAATCATCGCGTCTGTAGCCTATTCAGCACAGCATTCTTTGCAACGGGTCCTGTCCAGCCGCCTCGCCTTCACTCCGGCAATGCGTCTTCACTTTGTCTGGATGAGCAATCCTGATTTCACGCAACTGACATTGCCTTCCACTATGTTTCCGTCAGCCGTTTTCAGTGCAGTAGAATCCCGCCAACGATTGAAAGCTGTACAATCAACGTATTGACAAAGGCCACCGCCTTGCAGACACAGGCTATAAAATTTTATGGAATGGAACAATAAAAGCCAAAATCACATTGATTTCTGAAACTCAAATTTAACAGATACTTCGTATATACTGAGAAGTTCCACGGATGCTTCCGGCTGGATCTGGCATGGGGATTGCCCAAATTGTTGTTGAAGTCATTGCTCGTTCGCGTTCGTCGTTTCATATCTGTAACCGACGAGAACCCGGAACTGCTGAAAGCCCAGTTTGAGGTTTTCTCCAGTCAGGTTCCACTGATGTATGCCATCATGCTGATAAGCGCCTGGGCACTTGCCATCACGTTCATTGACTCTGCCCCACCACTGTTGGCGATCTATGTTCCGGTGTTTTTCACCTTGGTGTGTTGCATTCGCATCATCGGCTGGTTGCGATCACGGCACATTGTTCCGACAATAGAGGCCGCCCGCAAGGCACTGACGCGCACCAACCTGTTTGCATTGCTCATCGGGGTTGCCATCACCGCCTGGTCGCTATCACTTTATCCCTACGGCGACCCCTACATGCGCGGCAATATCGCGTTTTTCATGGCCATCACCGGGGTTGGTGTCATCATCTGCCTGCTGCAGTTGCGGTCCGCCGCCTTCATGGTGGCGATCATTATCAATATACCCTTCGTCCTCTACTTCAGCTTTTCGGGCATTCCCTCTTTCATTGGAATGGCGATCAACACATTTCTCGTGTCAGGCGCCCTGCTCATGGTGGTTGCCGTACAATTCCGTCATTTTGCCGCTGCCGTGGATGCGCGCACCCGGCTGGAGACCGTCAATGAAGAAAATTTCCGACTGGCCAATCATGACAGCCTGACTGGCCTGACGAATCGACGCAAGTTCTTCTACAACCTCACGGAGACCTTTTACGATGCCAGAGCAAAGGGACAACGCCTCGCTGTCGGCATCATTGATCTGGATGGCTTCAAACCGGTCAATGATTTGTATGGTCACGTGGTGGGTGACAGTCTGCTCGGGGATGTCGGGCGGCTTTTGGTATCGCTGGCGGACCGCAATATGCTTGTCTCGCGGCTGGGTGGCGACGAATTTGCCCTGATTATTCGCGATTGCGGTAGCGATTCTGACCTGCTGGCAAAGGGCGAGCAGATCTGCACCGCCTTGCGGTCCCCTTTCGTATTGGCCGATGCGACTGTGCAAATCTCCGGATCGATCGGCTTTTCGACCTTTCCCCATCTGGCTGACAATGTTCATGAGCTCTATGAGCGGGCTGACTATGCACTTTATCACGGCAAACGCACCAACCGCGGCCATGCCTTCCTGTTCTCCATTGACCATGTAGTCGAAATTGAACAGAGCAGCCGCATCGAGCAAGCACTGCGCAACGCCGATCTCGACAGGGAACTGAGCGTTGTCTATCAACCCATCGTTGATATCAAAACGCGGAAAACAAGAGCGTTTGAAGCACTGGCGCGATGGAACAATCCTGTCCTTGGGAATGTGCCACCGGCACTTTTCATTCCCGTGGCTGAACGCGCCGGCCTTGTTGGCGGACTGACACGCATCATTCTGGAAAAAGCACTCGTCACAGCCGCCAGCTGGCCCGAGGATGTGGGACTGTCTTTCAACCTTTCCACCCAGGACATTTGCTCGCCGGACGGCGCGGTGCGCATTGTGGGCACGATCATGGCAAGCGGCATAGATCCACAGCGCCTCGATCTCGAAATCACCGAAACCGCGATGATGTATGACTTTGCGCGAGCGAAGACCGCCATTGAAACCCTCAAGACGCTGGGCTGCGGCATTGCGCTTGACGATTTCGGAACCGGCTATTCGAGCCTTAGTCAGTTGCACGCCCTGCCGCTGACAAAAATCAAGATTGACCGCAGCTTTGTTTCAGACATCGACAAAAACCCCGCAAGCTACAAGATCGTCAAATCACTGCTGGCGCTCAGCCGCGACATGGGTCTTGGTTGCGTTGTTGAAGGTGTTGAGACCAGGGAAGAAATGGACACTTTGGTAAGCCTCGGAGGGCAATTGGCTCAGGGCTATTACTATTCACACGCCATATCCGAAGCCGAAATTGACGCATTTCTGCCAAATACCGTGGTCGCAATCAGCGCCGAAAAGCGCACGGTCGCCGCACAATAAAGACGTGATGAACTTTACGGTTATGCAACAGATCGCTTGCACCTTGCGGACGCCTGGTGCCTTTTGCAGATGTTCAAAGTGCTTGACCGGTCGTCTTTAACCACCCATCGGCAAAATCAATCCTGTCGCAATTGGTGAAACGCGCCATCCTGCCAAGCTCGGCTTCCAATTGCTTCATGCGCCCCCGGCCCGGCTTGATCCCTGGCTCCAACCACAGGGCCGTCACTTGCAATGTTGCCGTGTCGCGCTGGCACTTCATGTCAATCCTGCCAATCAGCCTGTCTGCCTCCAGCAGGGGAAAGACGTAGTAGCCGTATTTGCGCTTGGGCGCCGGCACGAAAACCTCAATGCGGTAATGGAAGCCAAACAGCCGCTCCGTGCGTTTGCGGTCCCTTATGGCCGGATCAAAGGGGCTGAGAATGCGCATACGGCCCGGCGGCTCCGGGCTTGCCGCCGCCTCGTCGAAAATGTCCGGGCGGGCAAAAACCCGCTGACGGCCTCGACCGTCGGCAGAATCGATCTCGACTTCGATCAGTTCCTTGCCCAGCCTGGCGGCGCACCAGGCTTTTGTTTCCGCCGGGGTAACCGTATCCCAGAAAGCGGCCAGTTCGCCGGAGGTGGCAAACCCGAGGCGCTCCAGGGCGCTGGAACAGGCCCAGTCGACAACCTCGCTCTCCGATGGATGCTGATCAAGATGTTCCCGCGCGATGACCCGTTCAGAAAGATCATAGGCTTTCTGGAAACTCTCGCGATGGCACACGGCCAATGCGCCGGTACGCCACAAATATTCAATCGCGGTCTTGGACGGGTGCCAATCCCACCATCCGCCACTGCCCTTTTTTTCTCCGTTGCCCAGATCGCGCGACATGGTCGGGCCATTGTCACGGATGTGATTGAGGACGGCGTCGAATTTTTCCTCAAAGCCATCCCGCCTCCAATTGCGCCAGCGGGCTTTCAGTCTGACTTCGTCACGGGCAAAACGCATTTTCCAGAACGGGTAGAAACGGGCTGGAATGGCGGCGGCGTCATGGGTCCAATGCTCGAAGAGACCTGCCTCTTCCTCCAGTAGGGATTTCAACTGGTGTGGCCGGTAGCTCTGCCGGCGGGCACGCAGGATCATGTGATGTGCCCGCTCGACTGTATTGATGCTGTCCAGCTGCACAAAACCCAGGCGCTCGATCAATGTCAGAAGCTGCTGATTGCTCAAGGGGCCAGCAGGATTGTCGCACAATCCGTGACGGGCAAGGAACAGGCGGCGGGCCTGGCTGTTTGACAGGGGCTGGAGACTGGAACTATTGGGCTTTGGCAAGGCAATCGTGTCCATATTGCGCAGGGTACTGCAGAAATGGCTAATCTGGCGAATCGCCGACAGACTGAATGATCCTGATTTGTTCCGCAAGCCAGCCCTCAAGTCGAGACATCCAAATCAACAGACCCTGAAGATGCCTGCGACAATGCAACCCTATTTTGAGGATTTGCCTATCCGTGCTGAAGGTTTTATAATGAGATTTATCATTTAACATGTTTTCTACGTTCCGCAGATTTCAATCTGCCTTGACAGAACACAGCAATTTATGCTTAACATGTTAATTGTTAGATCTGAAGCTCAGGGAACCATGGTTCGTGCCACATTTTTCAATTGAATATTCCGCCAATATGGAGGCCCATGCCGACATTGCGGCACTGTGTGAAACATTGCGCCTTGCAGGCATTGAAACCGGTCTGTTCCCGAAGGCCGGCATCCGGGTGCGGGCCATTCGATGCGCAACCTATGCTATCGCAGACGGCAATCCGCAGAATGGATTTATTGACATTTCCGTGCGGCTGCGCGCCGGCCGGCCGCTTGATGCGCGCAAGGCCGCCACAGCACATATCTTTGCCGCCGCCGAGCAATTTCTACAGCCAATCATCGACCAGCACCCGGTCGCACTATCCTTTGAAATGCGCGACATCGACCCGGAATTGAGCCCGAAGGTCAACTCCATCCGAAAATTTCTCACAGACTCCTGAGACACAAGGAACGCCCCATGACAGATCACCAGCCCGGTCTTGACGACAATATTGCAACGCTTGAAACCCATCTGGCACGGTTCAGGCAGGATGGCATTCAAAACCATATCAATGGCAAGAACGTCCCCGCCCGCTCGGGCGAGACCTTTGAAACCCGCTCACCGGTGGACGGCAGCCTGATCTGCACAGTCGCCAAAGGCGGGGCTGACGATGTCGACGCGGCAGCGCGTGCCGCCAAGGCGGCCTTTCCCGCCTGGCGTGACATGAAAGCAAGCGAACGCAAGGCCATTTTGCACCGCATTGCCGATGGCATTGTGGCCCGTTCAGAAGAAATTGCCCTTTGTGAATGCTGGGATACCGGCCAGGCCCTGCGCTTCATGTCCAAGGCTGCGCTGCGCGGCGCTGAAAATTTCCGCTTTTTCGCTGACAAGGTAGCGTCGTCACGCGACGGGCAGAGCCTGCCTTCACCGACATTGATGAACATCACCACACGCGTTCCGATCGGGCCAGTCGGCATCATTACGCCATGGAATACGCCCTTCATGCTGTCCACCTGGAAAATCGCGCCGGCGCTGGCCGCCGGTTGTACGGTTGTGCACAAGCCCGCCGAATTGTCCCCCCTCACCGCGCGTTTGCTGATGGAGATTGCCGCCGATGCCGGTTTGCCGGATGGCGTGTGGAACCTGATCAACGGATTTGGCGAGGATGCCGGCAAGGCGCTGACGGAACACCGCGACATCAAGGCCATTGCCTTTGTCGGTGAAAGCCGTACCGGCTCGATGATCATGAAGCAGGGCGCAGACACGCTCAAACGCGTGCATTTTGAACTGGGCGGCAAAAACCCGGTCATCGTGTTTGACGACGCCGACCTTGATCGCGCGCTGGATGCGGCCATCTTCATGATCTACTCGCTCAATGGCGAGCGTTGCACATCCTCAAGCCGCCTGCTGCTGCAGGACACCATTGCCGAAACATTCCAGCAAAAGCTGATTGAGCGCGTCAACAATATCCGCGTCGGTCATCCTCTCGATCCAAAAACCGAGATGGGTCCGCTGATTGCCAAGGACCACTACGACAAGGTGACCTCCTATTTTGACATTGCCCGGAGCGACGGCGCCACCGTAGCCGCCGGCGGTACCATGCCGGAAAGTGAAGGATTCTATGTCAATCCAACCTTGTTCACCAATGCCCGCCCTGATATGCGCATTGCCCAGGAAGAAATATTCGGTCCCGTGCTGACAACGCTGACATTTACCAGCGAAGAAGAAGCGCTGGAAATTGCCAACGGCATCGAATACGGCCTGACCGGCTATATCTGGACCAACGACCTGACCCGCTCACTGCGATTTGCAAATGGGCTGGAGGCCGGGATGATCTGGGTGAATTCGGAAAATGTCAGACATCTGCCCACACCCTTCGGTGGCGTAAAGGCCAGCGGCATCGGTCGTGACGGCGGCGATTGGTCCTTTGATTTCTACATGGAACAAAAGCATATTGGTCTGGCCATCGGAAAACACCCGATTGCAAGACTGGGTGCCTGAGAAAGCAAGACCGGATGCCTGAAAAGGCAGACCCCTGAAACACAACAGAATTGACGATTCATTTGGGAGGAAACCCCTATGCCAGTGCCCGCACCCGTACTCTATCCACCGTTCAACATCATCCGGCTCAGCCATGTGGAATTTGCAGTTACGGATCTTGCAGCCTCCAGGGCATTCTATGTCGACACCCTGGGCCTGCAGGTCACCTACGAAGACAATGAGCGCATCTATCTGCGAGCGCTGGAAGAACGCGGACACCATTGCATAGCGCTGGTCAAATCTGCCACGCCGGTCGTCAATGTCCTCGGTTTCAAACTCTTTGACGAACCGGACCTGGAAAAAGCCAAAGCGTTTTTTGACGAAAAAGGCCTGCCAACGGCCTGGGTCGAGCGCCCCTACATGGGCAAGACCTTGCGGACCTGCGACCCATGGGGCATTCCGCTGGAATTTTACGTCAAGATGGACCGGTTGGAGCCGATCCACCAGCAGTACAAGCTGTACAAGGGCGTCAAACCCCTGAGGATCGACCACTTCAATTGTTTTTCTGCCGATGTGAATGGTGCAGTTGATTTCTACAACGAGATCGGCTTCCGCACGACGGAATATACTGAGGATGAGGAAACCGGTCACATCTGGGCTGCCTGGATGCACCGCAAAGGCGGCGTGCACGACATGGCCTTTACCAATGGCCTCGGACCGCGCCTGCATCACACAGCATTCTGGGTGCCCAACCCGCTCGCCATCATTGATCTGCTGGACCTGATGGCAACCACCGGATATTTGCACAATATCGAACGCGGCCCCGGTCGCCACGGCATCTCCAACGCGTTTTTCCTCTATATACGCGATCCCGATGGCAACCGGATTGAAATCTACAGCTCCGATTACCAGACCGTTGATCCGGACCACGAACCCATCAAATGGGACCTGAAAGACCCGCAGCGCCAGACGCTCTGGGGTGCTCCGGCGCCGCGATCCTGGTTTGAGGAGGGCAGCCTGTTTACCGGTGTTGAGCTGAAGGAATCGCGCCTCAAAGCCCAGCCGATCATCGCGCCCTGAGCACGTCAGGCAACCCCGTTTTTCCTCGATATTAGCAGGTACCGAATGACACAGAAACTGGCAAGCTACTCCGCAGGCGGAGAGCGATTTTATGGCGCCGTGGCCGATGACGGAATGATCGCCCTTTCACCTGATTTCCCCGCATGGAAAGGCCTGCGGGAGGTCATCGAAGCCGGCGCCCTCAATCAATTGGTCGAAGCTGCGCAAGGGCGCAGCGTCACCCATCCAAATGGCACATTCACCTATGAATTGCCCATTGCCAATCCGGAGAAAATCATCTGCGTGGGGGTGAATTTTCCCGATCGCAATGCCGAGTACAAGGACGGGAAGGAAGCGCCGGATAACATGTCGCTTTTCATCCGTTTTCCCCGCTCGTTCACCGGTCATGAGCAACCGTTGATCCGCCCCAAGGCGTCCGACAAGCTCGACTATGAAGGCGAGATCGTTGTCGTCATCGGCAAAGGCGGACGCCACATCGACGAGGCACAAGCCTATGATCACATCGCCGCCCTCAGCCTGTGCAATGAGGGAACGCTGCGCGATTGGGTGCGCCATGCAAAATTCAACGTCACCCAGGGCAAGAATTTCGACAATTCCGGTGCCATGGGTCCCTGGCTCGTGCCTTTCGCGGATTCCGCCCAGTTGGAGGATATCCGCCTGACCACACGGGTGAATGGCGAGACCCGTCAGGATGACCGCACCAGCCGCATGCTGTTTTCCATACCCAGACAGATCGCCTATATTTCCACCTTTACGACGCTTGTCCCCGGTGACATCATCGTTACCGGCACGCCGACAGGCGCAGGCGCGCGGTTTGATCCTCCACGATTCCTCAAGCCCGGCGACGTCATCGAAATTGAAGGCGAAGGCATTGGCATACTTCGCAACAGCGTGGAGGACGAGATTTGAACCTCTCCAAACAGCAAATCCAAACGGCGGCAGAGGATCTGTTCGCCGCCGAAAACAACCGAAAGCAGATCGGCCTTCTGTCGCTTCGCTTCCCCGGCATGAACATGGATGACGCCTATGGTGTGCAGGATGCGCTGGTCAGGACCCGGCGCGAAGCAGGCGGTAAAAGTGTTGGCTGGAAAATCGGCCTGACGTCAAAAGCCATGCAGGACGCGCTGAAGATCAACATTCCCGACAGCGGCATTCTGTTTGACGATATGCTGTTTGCCGATGAAGGCACTGTGCCGGAAGGCCGGTTCATTCAGCCACGGGTGGAAGCGGAAATCGCCTTTGTGATGAAGCAGGGCCTGTCAGGCCCGACGGTCACGCGTGACGAGGTTCTGGCGGCAACGGATTATGTCGCCCCGTCGCTGGAGATTCTGGACACACGTATCCTGCGTCAGGACCCCGAATCCGGGCAGGTACGAACGATTGTCGACACAATCGCCGACAATGCAGCCAATGCCGGACTGGTGCTTGGCAAGGCGCGTCATGATCCCAGGCAATTAGACCTTCGCCGCGTCGGCGCAATTGTCATGCGCAACGACGAGGTGGAGGAAACCGGGCTTGGTGCCGGCGTGCTCAATGATCCCGTCGCGGGCATTATCTGGCTGGTCGCACGACTTGCTGCCTATGGCCAATCCATAAAGCCCGGTGAGATCGTGCTGTCCGGCTCGTTCATTCGCCCCATCGAGGCACGCCCCGGCGATGCCTTTTTTGCTGATTTCGGTCCATTCGGCACAGTCACACAGAATTTCGCCTGACCCGCCGCCCATCTTAAAGGAAAACGCCATGCCTGCACCATTCAACCCCTTCAAGGATGCCCTGAAGAAAAAACAGCTTCAGATCGGCTGCTGGGTCGGAATGGCAGACCCCTATGTGGCTGAAATCTCCGCGACGGCTGGTTTCGACTGGCTGCTTGTCGATGGTGAGCACGCGCCCAATGACATCAGATCAACATTGGCGCAATTGCAGGCAATCGCGGCTTCACCCTCCCATGCCGTCGTGCGCCTGCCTGTCGGCGAGACGTGGATGATCAAACAGGCGCTGGATATCGGGGCGCAATCCCTGCTTGTTCCGATGGTGGAATCGCGCCAGCAGGCTGAACAATTGGTGCGCGCCGTGCACTATCCGCCGAACGGCGTGCGCGGTGTCGGCTCGGCACTGGCGCGGGCCTCCCGCTTTGCAGCCATCGGCGACTATCTGGCAACGGCAGATGAGCAGATATGCCTGCTGGTGCAAATCGAAAACAAGGCCGGGCTTGCCGCGCTGGATGACATTCTCGAGGTTGACGGCATCGATGGCGTGTTTATCGGCCCGTCCGATCTGGCCGCCGATCTTGGCTATCTCGGAAATCCCAATGCGCCGGAGGTGCAGGAGGCCATCGCCGATGCGATGACCCGTATTCGCAACAGCGACAAGGCCGGCGGCATCCTGGCAACCACGCCGGACTTTGCTCAGAAGAGCGTCGACCTTGGGGCCCTGTTCGTGGCCGTGGGCATTGACGTGACGTTGTTTGCCAAATCCATGCGCACCCTGGCAGCGCAAGGTCAGGAATTGAAGAAATCCTGACCAGATCAAACCGCCAGAGACACACTCTCCTCGGAGGTGGATTTGCGCTGCTCCGGATGCAGGCTGCTGCCAAGAATATGCTGGTTGTTGCGAATGACATCGGCACTTGATCCGATAATCAGCCGGTCGGCATGACCGACCACATGGACATCCTTGTTGGCGTAGGGAATCGACGACAAAAAGTGTTTCATGCAATTCAGACGCGCTCTTTTCTTGTCATTGGATTTGACCACCGTCCAGGGCGCATCGGCTGTATCGGTATAGAAGAACATGGCCTCCTTGGCTTCGGTGTAGTCATCCCATTTGTCCAGTGACTGCAGGTCGATGGGTGACAGTTTCCACTTTTTGAGCTGTTCGTTCTCGCGCGATTTGAATCGGCGCAGCTGCTCTTCACGGGTGACCGAATACCAGTATTTGAACAGGCGAACACCGCTTCGAACAATCATTTGCTCGACCTGGGGCGCCTGCCGCATGAATTCCAGGTAATCGTTGGGCGTACAAAAACCCATCACCCGCTCCACACCGGCCCTGTTGTACCAGGAACGGTCGAAAAACACGATTTCTCCACCGGCTGGCAGATGCTCGATATAGCGCTGGAAATACCATTGCGTCGCTTCGCGTTCGGTCGGCTTTTCGAGCGCCACAACTCTGGCACCGCGCGGGTTGAGATGCTCGGTAAAGCGTTTGATCGTTCCGCCTTTTCCTGCCGCATCGCGGCCTTCGAAAAGCACCACGATCTTCTCGCCCGTTGCCTTTACCCATTCCTGCAATTTGAGCAATTCGACCTGCAGTTCGGCCTTGTGGTTTTCATAGGCACTTCGGCTGATCTTCTTTTTATAGGGATATTCACCATCCTCGAAAACCCGACGGATCGCCTCGGGGTCATGCCGCATCAATGCCAGCCGGTGCCTTGGGTCCTGTTGATCTTCGGTGGGTTTCTGAGTCTGCTCCGCCAAATCCGTCATGAATGCTCCCGTTACAGTTTCATCGCCAACACGCACAGCACTGGCATGATCATCATAAACGGCAGCCGGTCTGATACCATGATCCAGATCAATCGGCTGCTGGAAGATGAAACAAAGCGTTTTATTGCCATGGGTCCTTTGCCGGATCATCTGATCGAGCGAACCCAGGCGCCCAAACCGGGCTTGCTGCATGGAGATCGACAGGTGCGTGAAACCTGCGACGTGGCCAGAACCTCTTTGGCAAAGCCTCCCGCCCAATAATCGAAAAGTTGCAACTGCCTTTTCAGCTCAGGTGTTCGGAATGGGTTCGCGATGTTCGAACGATCTTGTCTGCGACGATGCATTGCGTTACCCGTTGCAATGGAACCAGACTTGCAGAGGATGACGAGCCCTATGGACCATATTGACTGTATTGTTGCCGGCGGCGGCGTTGTTGGTCTGGGCATTGCCCGCGCCTTGGCGCTGGCCGGGCGCGAGGTTGTCATCATTGAGGCGGAAAACATCATCGGCTCGCACACCAGCGCGCGCAATTCCGAAGTCATTCATGCCGGCATCTATTATGCAGCCGGTTCGCTGAAAGCGCGGCTATGCGTTTCTGGCAAACCGGCGCTCTATGCCTATTGTCAGGACCATGGCATCGGCCATGAGCGCACCGGAAAGCTGATTGTCGCGGCGCGGGAGGAGGACCTGCCCGGCCTTGCGTCCATCCGGGAACACGCCATTGCCAATGGTGTCGATGACATCAGTGCCATTTCGGCGAAAGAGGCTATGGCACTGGAGCCAGAGCTGTTCTGTGTCGGGGCTCTCTCCTCACCCTCTACCGGCATTGTAGACAGTCATGCGCTGATGCTGGCGCTGCGCGGCGACGCCGAGGATGCGGGCGCCATGATTGCTTTCAACAGCCGCGTCACATCGCTGGAGCCGGCGAATGGCCGGTTGAAAGTGTCCGTTGACGGCGTAGAACCCGCCGTTATCACCTGCAATGATTTTGTCAATGCTGCAGGCCACGGGGCCTGGGATATTGCCCGATCAGTTCCCGGCCTGTCGCCAGCTTCGATCCCTCCGCATCTGCTTTCGAAAGGCAATTATTATGCCCTGTCCGGTCACGCCACACCGTTCCGCCAACTGATCTATCCCATGCCGGGCGACGGCTCGCTGGGTATTCACTTCACCCGTGATCTCGCCGGTCAGGCGCGTTTCGGCCCCGATGTCGAGTGGATGGAAGGCGAGGAACTCGATTACAGTGTAGCAACCGGCAAGGAAAAACTCTTCGAAGACGACATACGCAGCTACTGGCCGAACCTGCCTGCCAATGCACTTGTGCCCTCCTATTGCGGCATCCGGCCAAAAATGATCGGCACCGGCATGGCACCGGCGGATTTTGTCATCCAGTCTCCGCGTGACAACGGTATTGACGGGCTGACGCAGCTCTTTGGCATGGAATCGCCCGGCCTGACGTCCTGTCTTTCCATAGGGGATTACGTGGCTGAGATCGTTGCCTCCGGTCGGTAAACAACCGGGATCAGGCCATAACAAACCGCCTTATAAAATTGATGAAAACTTGAATTGCCGGCCATTATGGCATACCGCACACACCAGCATCGCCAGTCCGCCTGGTGCATTGAAAAAGACGTTTGGACCAATGGAGTAAATTCTTGTCACAGAGCAAATCCGTAAAGGTCGGCCCCGTCACCTTTTCCAACGATCATCCATTCGTGCTGATTGCTGGTCCCTGCCAGATTGAAAGCCGTGAACACGCCATGGACATCGCCGCAGAACTGGTGTCGATAACACAGGATCTGGGCATTCCGCTGGTTTACAAATCGTCCTATGACAAGGCCAATCGTTCCTCGGTTTCCGGCCAGCGCGGTGTCGGTATCGACAATGGTCTGGCAATCCTTGCCGAAGTGCGCGAGAAATTCGGCTGCCCGGTGATTACCGACATTCATGAACGGCAACAGGCAGCGCACGCCGCCGAAGCCGTGGATATTCTGCAAATTCCAGCCTATCTGTGCCGCCAGACAGATCTGCTTCTGGCTGCAGGGGAGACTGGAAAGGCAATCAATGTGAAGAAGGGCCAGTTTCTGGCCCCCTGGGACATGGCCAATGTCGCCGAGAAAATAGCCGCCACCGGCAACAGCAATATTCTGCTTTGCGAACGTGGCACGACCTTCGGCTACAATACGCTGGTCACAGACTTTCGCGGTCTGCCGAAGATGGCCGAGACCGGCTATCCGATTGTCTTTGATGCAACCCATTCGGTGCAACAGCCGGGTGGCCAGGGCGCATCGTCGGGCGGGCAACGCGAATACGCACCGGTCCTGGCAAGGGCGGCCCTGGCGGTCGGCTGCGCCTCGGTCTTTATCGAGACCCACGACAATCCCGACGCCGCGCCGTCCGACGGACCAAACATGATCCCGATCGACCAGATGAAAGCGATGCTGGCCCGGCTCAAGGCATTTGATGATCTCGCCAAACAACAGGTTTTGTAAATGTCACCGGAAAGAAATCTGCGCACCGAAATCCTGAAAGCTGCCCGTACATCCAGGGACGGTATTGATACGGTGCTGGGCGAACTGGATGGTGCGCTGGGCGATGCCATTATCGAAGCTGTCGGCATTATCGCCCAGATGCGTGGACGGGTCATCGTCACCGGTGTTGGCAAAAGCGGCCATGTCGGCGCCAAGACAGCAGCCACCCTGGCGTCCACCGGCACGCCGGCATTGTTTGTTCATGCAACGGAAGCAAGCCATGGGGATCTGGGCATGATCACGCCCGATGATTGTGTTGTCGCCATATCCTGGTCCGGCGAAACCAAGGAATTGTCAGATGTCGTTTATCACGCCAGACGCAGCGACATTCCGCTGATTGCCGTGACCGCACAATCACAAAGCACGCTGGCACGCAGCGCCACGGTGGCGCTTGTCCTGCCAATGGTTGAAGAGGCCTGCCCCTTGGGGCTGGCTCCGACCACCTCGACACTGATGCAGATGATGGTCTGCGACACGCTGGCAATCGGCCTGCTGGTCCGGCGGGGTTTTTCGGAGCGCGATTTCAGGCATTTTCACCCCGGTGGCTCTCTCGGCGCCAGTCTGACGCTGGTCCGCGACGCCATGCATTCGGGCGATGCTTTGCCTCTGGTCAAGGCCGGCACCCTTTTGATAGACGCTATCAAGACGATTTCCGACAAGGGTTTTGGTCTGGTCGTCGTCACAGATGACAACGGACATCTGCGCGGGGTCATCACCGATGGTGACCTGCGGCGCAACGCGCATGTGGATACAAGCACCGCCATTGTCGATGACATCATGACTGTTGGCGGTCTGACCGTAGAGCCGGACATGCTGTTGGCATCGGCTTTGAAGATGGTTCAGGACAACAGGGTCGGTGCTCTGGTTGTGGAAGATGCGGGAACAGCAGTGGGTGTCATTCATGTCCTCGACATGCTGCGCATAGGGGCTGCATAAAAGGCGGATGGAAACCCACCCGCCTTTTTCAACATAAAGGATTTTTGATAATCAGCCGCGCAGTTTGCGCAATACGGCCCATAGAGCCGGAACCAGTGTCGAGGCCAGCGCCACTTTGATCAGGTCGCCCGCGATAAAGGGCACCACACCGAACTGCCAGGACTTCTCAGCGCCGATCAGCGTTGCAAGCCAGGCAAACCCCAGCGCCATCATCAAGACTTCGGCGGTCAAAACAGCAGCAAACATCTTGCCGACACTGCGATCCCAACCGCGATCCGCAGCCCAGCCGACAATCGCTGCAGCCACCACAAAACCAGCCAGATATCCGCCGGTCGAGCCCATCATATAGGCAATGCCGACGCCTTTTTCAGGCGTGCCCTGAAACACCGGCAATCCCATCATGCCTTCAGCCATGTAAAGAAGCAGGGTCGCCACGCCAAGGCGCATGCCGAATGTTGCGGCAATGGCAAAAACAGCCAGAGTCTGCAGCGACAGGTCAACGGGCCCGAGGAATACCTTCGTCTTGGCCGAAAGGGTCAGCAACAATGTGCCGCCGACGGCCAGCAATGCATACCAGGCAAAGCGAAGCAGCGGTTTGTCAGAAGCCAGGTTCTCCGCCAGGGAACGGGTGGGAGCAATCATTGTCATCACATCTCTCCAGAAAAATCATCTGCTTGCCTGATGCCGCCAATGACACAGGCTTCAAGCTGGTATATTAACTTTGCCTAGCGGCTGCAAGTAGACTGGCACTTGATCCCCGGACAAACAAACTGAGTTTCCTCACCCATGGCACACCCCAAGTTCTCGACCGAATTCACGCCAGCCCATGGGGAAGCAATTTCTGTCGGCCCCGATATCCAGCGCATAACCGCGCCCAATAGCGGCCCGCTGACATTTCATGGGACCAACAGCTACATCATCGGCAAAGATTCGGTGGCGGTGATTGACCCCGGCCCTGCCATTGAGAGCCATTACGCCGCTTTGCTTGCAGCGCTCAGGGGTCGCACTGTTTCCCATATCATGGTCAGCCATACCCACAAGGATCACTCGCCGCTGGCACGCCGACTGGCCGATGAGACCGGCGCACCGATTGTTGCCGAAGGCAGGCACCGCGCAGCAAGACCTCTGTTTGTTGGTGAGGTCAATCCGCTGGAAGAAAGTTCGGATATGGATTTCCAGCCGGATATCGAGGCCAGCGATGGCCAGTTGATCGACGGCGATGGCTGGGCCTTGCGGGTGCTGCATACGCCGGGACATACAGCCAATCACGCATCCTTTGCGCTGGAGAACGAGGGAATCGTCTTTTCAGCCGATCACGTCATGGCCTGGGCAACATCCATTGTGGCGCCACCGGATGGCTCGATGTCGGACTATATGGAATCGCTGGACAAAATGCTCGAACGCGATGACCAATATTATCTGCCCGGCCATGGTGGAGCGGTCGAGGAACCGGACCGGTTTGTCCGGGCGCTTCGCACCCACAGAAAAATGCGCGAAGCAGCCGTGCTGGACCGCCTGTCCAAGGGTGATCGCACGATTGCCGATATGGTCACGGTGATTTACCGGGACACCGATGCGCGCCTGCACGGTGCCGCAGCCCTGTCCCTGTTGGCGCATCTGGAGGATATGGTTTCTCGCGGCATCGTGGAAACCGAGGATGCTCCATCCATCAATGGCGCGTTTTTTCTCAAATAATTCAGCGAACGGAAAGGCCCACCAGTTCTGCGTCGAGTGCGGTGAGAAAATCTGAAATAATCTGGGCATTGGCGCCAAAATCATGGGGCCCGAAACGGGATACGGACCGCATGTCGACAAAGGTTGTTTCGGCTTCTTCGCTGAGGCGAATGCTGACGTCTGAGAGTGTTCCCAGCATCGGTGCCCGCGCCACACCCTGCAAGACAATCTGAGCGGGAACCGGGATCACCGGCTCGGGAAAATCCGCATCACCGTCCGAAGTCTCATCAGGGTGCGCAATGGGTTGATCGTTTTCCTCATCATCATCGGGTGCAGCCGCATCCGACTCAGAGGTTTCATCCGATGACAAGGGTTCCTGATCGATTGCAGCCGATTCGGGATTGTCCGGTTCGGGCATTTTGCTGGCAATGACACGGATGCCCCTGTTGGCGGCGACAAGATTGACCGCGTCAAACACCCGATCCAAAGCGCCCTCGTAACGCCGACCGGTTATCTGAGGATAGGCTTCCATCTGGCCCGCATAGGGTGCAGCTGCTTCCAGGTTCAAAGCCGATAGCCAGTTGGCTTCGTGGGTGATGGGCTCAATGAAGGCAGGAACATCCGTTGTATCGGTCGAAATATCGTACAGTTGCGGCAGGCTGTAGGCACGCCAGGCGACGCCACTGGCAGGAACCAGAACACAGATTGCCAGCAGCACGGCCTTTGCCGACGCCCGGCCGCCCTTGGCTCCGACCATCCACAACTGGAGGATCCCGTAACAGGCCAGCAGAAAGGCCAGCAGCGCCGAAGCTGTGGCGATAAGGAACAGCGCCAGAAATGTTTCCGACTCCATGATTGCAAACCAATGCAGGCCTGCTGAAATAACAAACAGCACGAAGGCAAACAGAGCAAAACGAAACGACCAGAATGCGGCATGGGAGACGGGGCGATCATAGTGAATTTTCATGTGGTTTGGCCTGTTGGCAGATGGATAGAGGTTTAACCCAAGTGCCGGCTTATCGGAATAGGCTGATGGCAAGGTTTTGCATACAGCCGCCTTGTTGCGTGGCGCGGCAATTTGCTCGCAAAAAAGGCGTTTGCATTGCTTCCTTCCTGTCGACAGCCAGAGGCCTGCCGCGATACGATGGCGCAAATCAAGACAGGATATTGACCATGAATATGAAACCGCCGCTGAGCAATGTGCAACAACGTGACATTGATGCCATTCTGCATCCCTATACGCCCCTGCACAAATTGTCAGAGACCGGTGCAATGGTGGTCGAAAGAGGCCAGGGTGTTTTCATCTATGATACGCAGGGCAAGGAATATATCGAGGGCATGTCCGGTCTGTGGTGCGCCGGTCTTGGCTTCGGTGACCAGGAGCTGATCGACGCGGCAACACAGCAATTGCAGACCCTGCCCTTCTACCATCTGTTTGGCGCCAAGGGTACGGAACCGGCCATCGAACTTGCGGAAAAGCTCAAGGAACTGGCACCCGTCCCCATTTCCAAGGTGTTCTTCACCTCTTCGGGATCGGAGGCCAATGACACCCAGGTCAAGCTTGCCTGGTATTACAACAACGCCCGCGGCAAGCCGAAGAAGAAAAAGATCATTTCGCGCATCAAGGCCTATCACGGGGTCACCATCATGACCGGTTCGCTGACCGGCCTTCCGAACAATCACCGGGGCTTTGATTTGCCGGTTGACCGTGTTCTGCATGCCGATTGCCCCCACTATTATCGCTACGGGCATGAGGGTGAGACGGAAGCGGCATTCACCGCCCGGATGGCAAAATCCCTGCGCGATCTCATTGAACGTGAAGACCCCGATACCATCGCGGCGATGATTGCCGAACCGGTCATGGGCGCTGGCGGTGTCATCCCGCCCTCGGCTGGCTATTTTCAGGCCATTCAGCCGATCCTCGATGAATATGACATCATGCTGATTGATGATGAGGTCATCAACGGATTTTGCCGAACCGGCAATTGGTGGGGGTGCCAGACCCACAATATGGTGCCCAGAACCATATCGGCGGCCAAACAGATGACCGCCGCCTATGCGCCGCTGGGTGCGGTCATGGTTCCTGACGACATCTATCAGGCCTATATGGATATTTCGGCTGAAATCGGCACCTTCGGCCATGGCTTTACCTATGGTGGGCATCCGCTTGGCTGCGCCCTTGGTGTCAAAGCCATCGAGATCTACCAGAAGCGCGACATTCTGGGCCGGGTGCGCGGATTGATACCGCTGTTTGAAAAACGCGCGCAGGCTCTGGCAGAGCATCCGCTGGTTGGCGAAGTGCGTACATCGGGACTGATGGGCGGGATCGAACTGGTTGCCCACAAGGCCAGCAAACGGTCGTTCCTGCCGTCACTCGGCATTGCCGCCAAGACCGCTGCCTATCTGGAAAAGCGCGGGGCCATCTTGCGGGCCATCGGCGATACAATCGCCATCTGCCCGCCGATGATCATCAGCGAGGATGAACTCAATGCCCTGTTCGACAGGCTTGAAGACGCACTGGACGATACAGAGTATTACGTCACGCAAAACCAGTGCCGAGCAGAAGCCTCTGCCGGCTAAAGTTTCTGGCGGCTAAAGTTTCTGGCGGAACCTATTTCGAAACGCTGTTGATCGCTTCCAGCGCTGCCTGTGCCGCCGCCAATTTGGCAATGGGCACGCGGAAGGGTGAGCAGGACACATAGTCCAGCCCGATCATCTCGCAGAAGTGAATCGATTGCGGATCACCACCATGCTCTCCGCAGATGCCGAGCTTGATGTCAGGGCGGGTCGCCCTGCCCTTGTCTGTCGCCATGCGGATCAATTCTCCAACCCCGTCAATATCGATGGTGACAAAGGGGTCCCGGTCAATGATGCCTTTCTGCTGATAGGTCGTCAGAAATGCCGAGGCGTCATCGCGGGAAATACCATAGGTTGTCTGGGTCAGATCATTGGTTCCGAAAGAAAAGAACTCGGCGTCTTCGGCAATGCGGTGGGCGCGGATGACGGCCCGGGGCAATTCGATCATTGTGCCGACCAGATAGTCGACCGTCTGGCCTGCCTCTTCCATCACTTCGCGCGCCACGGCGTCAATGCGCGCCTTGACGAAGCGCAGTTCCTCGCTCAGGCCAACCAGTGGCACCATGATTTCCGGAACCACCAGTTCACCGCTGTTTTTACCTGCCTCAAGGGCTGCCTCGAATATCGCACGGGCCTGCATTTCTGCAATCTCGGGATAGGAGACCGCCAATCGGCAGCCACGATGACCAAGCATCGGGTTGAATTCATGCAAGGCCTCTGTTCGCTCGCGCAATTGTTCAGCGGGCACCCCCATGGCAGCAGCAACTTCGATGATTTCCTCATCTGTCTTTGGCAGGAACTCGTGCAGAGGCGGATCAAGCAGCCGGATTGTCACCGGCAAGCCGCGCATGATTTCAAAAAGCTCGACAAAATCTGATCGCTGCATCGGCAGCAATTTTGCCAGAGCGGCACGACGACCGATTTCATTGTCAGCCAGGATCATTTCCCGCATGGCTGTAATGCGATCCCCCTCAAAGAACATGTGTTCCGTGCGGCACAGGCCGATCCCTTCAGCACCGAAGGAACGCGCAGCTCGCGCATCGGCAGGTGTCTCGGCATTGGTGCGTATCCGCATGCGCCGTGTTTCATCGGCCCACTCCATGATCATGCCAAAGTCACCGGAGAGTTCGGGCTGCAGCATGGCCACGGCACCCCGGAGGACCTGACCGGTCGAACCGTCAACCGTGATGATATCACCGGCTTTCAGGCGACCACCGACAGTCATCAACATCTGATTGCGCGTATCAACACGCAAACTGCCGGCCCCTGATACACAAGGTGTTCCCATGCCGCGCGCCACCACGGCTGCGTGGCTTGTCATGCCGCCGCGTGTGGTCAAGATACCGTCGGCTGCATGCATGCCGTGTATGTCTTCCGGGCTGGTTTCCATACGCACCAGAATGGACTTGCGACCGGCCTCGGCCAGAGCAACGGCTTCTTCCGAGGTAAACACGATCTCGCCCGTGGCTGCGCCCGGTGAGGCGGGAAGCCCCCGGCCAATGATGTCGCGTTCCGCGTGCGGATCGATGGTCGGGTGCAACAATTGGTCAAGTGATGCCGGATCAATGCGCATCACCGCCTCCTGCTTGGTAATCAAACCGCTCTGAGCCATCTCCACGGCAATTTTCAGAGCCGCTTTTGCCGTTCGCTTGCCCGCACGGGTCTGCAACATCCACAATTTGCCTTGCTCGATGGTGAATTCCAGATCCTGCATATCGCTGTAGTGCCCCTCGAGGCGCTGACATATTGTATTGAAGTCGGCAAAAGCTTCCGGCATCAGCTTTTCCAGCGATGGCTTGTCGGAACCTGCCTCTATGCGTGCATCTTCGGTAATATTCTGCGGGGTGCGAATGCCGGCAACAACGTCTTCACCCTGAGCATTGACGAGAAATTCTCCGTAGAGCTTGTTTTCACCGGTGGACGGATTTCGGGTAAAGGCGACGCCGGTTGCCGATGTATCGCCCAAATTGCCAAAGACCATGGCCTGGACATTGACAGCGGTGCCCCATTTGGCCGGAATATTGTGCAATTGCCGATAGGTAATGGCGCGCGGGTTCATCCAGCTGGAAAAAACAGCACCGATCGCTCCCCACAGCTGTTGATCGCAATCCTGTGGGAAAGGTTCTTCCAGTTCCTCAAGCAACGTCTGCTTGTAGCGGGCAATGACTTGCTTCCATTCGTCTGCAGTGAGATCCGTGTCCAGTGCATGCCCGAACTGGGCCTTCTCATCCTCGAGAATTTCCTCGAACACATCATGGTCCAGTCCCATGACAACATTGCCGTACATCTGGATGAAACGGCGATAACTGTCATAGGCAAAACGCTCGTCACCCACCTCCCGGGCCATTACAAGGACGGATTCATCGTTCAATCCAAGATTGAGAACAGTATCCATCATCCCAGGCATGGAAGCGCGTGCGCCCGAACGTACCGACAGCAACAGGGGGCGCTGCGGATCACCGAATTTTCGGCCTGTCAGATTGGCGACATGCTCAAGTGCAGCGGCAACCTGCCCGACAAGTTCGTCGGGATAGCTGCGGCCATTGTCATAATACCAGGTGCATATTTCGGTGGTGATCGTCATGCCCGGCGGCACGGGAAGACCCAGATTGCACATTTCGGCAAGATTCGCACCTTTGCCCCCCAGCAGGTTACGATCTGTGGCATTGCCCTCGGCACTGCCATCGCCGAATGTATAAACCCATTTGGTCATCGTCGTACTCCAATCCGGATCGGTTTGGCTTCACATAGCCGATCAACAGGGCCATGCGCCATAGTGTTGAGCACCGGATTTCCTATTTTATCGATTGAAATTTAAAGTGGAACACGTCAGACAGCGTCGCGCAGCTGCTCGGCTGTTTGCAGGTCGACCGATACCAGTTGAGAAACCCCCTGCTCAGCCATGGTGACGCCGAAAAGACGGTTCATCCGCGCCATGGTGATCGGATTGTGGGTGATGATGACAAACCGCGTTTCCGTTGAGGCAGCCATCTCGTCCATCAGATTGCAGAAACGCTCCACATTATGATCGTCGAGCGGGGCATCCACCTCGTCCAGCACACAGATCGGCGCGGGATTTGTCAAAAAGACCGCGAATATCAAGGCCATGGCGGTCAACGCCTGCTCACCGCCGGACAGAAGCGTCATGGTCTGCGGTTTCTTTCCCGGTGGCCGGGCAAGAATTTCAAGGCCGGCATTGAGTGGGTCGTCTGATTCGATCAGTTGCAGTTCGGCCGTTCCACCGCCAAACAGATGGGTGAAAAGGCGCGTGAACTGCTCATTGACCACATCAAATGCCTTGAGAAGGCGTTCCCTGCCCTCCCTGTTGAGGTCCTGGATGGCCTGACGAAGCTTGCTAATCGCCTCGATGACATCTTCGCGCTCGACGATGATGGTTTCCAAACGCTCGGAAAGTTCCTTTTGCTCTTCCTCGGCGCGCAGATTGACTGCACCCAGTCTTTCTCTCTCGATTTTCAGGCGTTCGAGCTTGCGATCGACCTGTTCGGGATCGGGCAAATGATCATCGGAAGCCAGACCCGTCTGTTTCATGGCCTCGTGCGGCGCACATTTCAATGTTTCGCGGATACGGCTCTCCGTCTCCGTACGTCGTTCCTTTGCGGCATGCAATCGCTCCTCGGCGCGGCCGCGCAATTCTCTGCTCTGTGAAAGCACCTCTATGGCCTTGACTGCAGCCTGATCGAGTTGACGTTGCCGCTCCTCGGCAATGACCAGCTTGTCAGCAGCTTCCTTTCGCTCCACTTCGGCTTTGGACAATTGGTTCATCAACTGGCGTCTCTGCTGGTCTATTTCGCCCGGCGCGTCCTCGATTTTAGCCGCTTCCACCGTCGTCTCAGCCAGCCGTTCCTTCAGTGTCGCTATGTGTGCCTGGGCATTGCCGGCCCGTTTGGTCCAGCTTTCACGTTCCTGGGCAATGGAGGCCAAGCGCCTCTGCCGCGCCTCATTCTCACGCCGCAAACCTTCAAAATTGGCACGCGTTTCCGCGAGCTTCCCACGGTCTGTTGCCACTTCGGCAGACAGGCGCTGCAACCGTTCCTGCAGAACATCCAATGCCGGTGCAGTGGTCAGGGAGGCTTCTGCCTCTCTCAATTGCGCCAGCGCTTCTTCAAGCTGTACGGCCAGTTGGTTTTGCGATTCGGCCAGGACTGCGCGCCTGCTTGCATATTGGCCTGCGGCCTTTTCCGCCGCCGCGTGGACCTCTCGCGCCAGAACCAGCGCCCGTTGTTCATCGCGCAATTGCTCGCGCATGGTGCGTTGCTGCTCGCCCTGTTGCTTGAGATTTTCCTCTGTCTTGCGCAAAACAGCTTCCGCGTCTCTCAGCACCCTGGTCGCCTCTACGGCTTCGGCTTCAAGTTCTGCCAGTCTGTTTTTCTGTGCCAGGCGCAGTGCTGCCGCCGTCGGTGCATCAGCACCAGCGGTGAAACCGTCCCAACGCCACAGGGCACCATCCCGGCTTACCAGTCTTTGACCGGGTCTGAGTTCACCGCGCCTCGCATTGCCCTCATCAATGGAGTCGACAATGCCGATCTGCGCAAGCCGACGCGCCAGTGCCTGCGGCGCTGCAACATGGGCTGCCAGCGTGTCCAATCCGGATGGCAGGCCCGGGTCTTCACCAACAGGCGTGACAATTGCCCAATGGGCCGGGGCCGCCGAATCGTCGGGCTGATCGAGATCATCACCCAGCGCCGCGCCAAGCGCCGCTTCGAAACCGCGATCAACCTTGATTTTCTCGACCACCGGCGGAAACAGGTCATTGCCGGTGCCGGCGTTGAGGATGCCGGAGATTGTCCGCGACTCCGTCTCAACACGATTGAGATTGGAACGCGCTTCCTGAACCGGCTGACGCAATGTCACCTCATTGCGCCGTTCCTCTTCAATGGCTTCTTCAAGAGCGTTGAGCCTCGCCTCAAAATCAACCACCCTGGCTTCCGCTGCCTCGACCAGTTTTTTCTTTTCGATCGGGTCGGGCAGTTCCGCAATTTTTCCGGCAATCTGCGCCAATTCCTTTCCGGCATCGGAAACCTGCCGGTCAAGACGGGCTTTTCGCTCGCCTGTATCGCGGATCGCGCGTTCAAGCTGGCTGCGCATGGCAGAGGCTTCTGCGCGTTCTGCCGTGACGGTTCCAAGCGCCGTTTCACTTTCCGTCAGTTTGGCCTGTGCCTGTTTGAATTCCGTCTCGGCGGCCACGGACTGGACATCGCTCTGGGACAGGACCCCGACCAGTTCGGCCTCTTCGGCTTCCAGTCTTTCCAGAATACCGGCATTGTCGACGACCATCTGTTCTTCGCGGGCGATATCCTCACGCAATTGCGCCAATCGCCGCTCTATCTCGGATTTTCGTTTGGCAACGCGCTCAGCCTCGTCCTCGATCTGGCTGCGGGCAATCTGCAGACGTTGCAAGGCGGCCGCAACCTTGGCTTCACTTTCGCGCATTTCCGGTAATTTGCTGGCGGAAATGGCCTGCTGTTTTGCCGCTTCCATCTGTACCTGCGCCTGTTCGGCCACATGGCTGGTTGCCGAGGACAGCGCCGATTCCGATTCCGCCTCCGCGCTCTTGGCTTCCGTCCAGCGGATATGCAGCAAAGTGGCTTCAGCCTGGCGGATATCGGCTGAGATCATCTTGAAACGGTTGGCCTGCCTTGACTGGCGCTTCAGGCTCTCGATCTGGCTTTCCAGTTCCGATGTGACATCATCGAGCCGTTCCAGATTGGTTTCGGCTGCCCGCAGGCGCAGTTCAGCTTCGTGGCGACGGGAATGAAGGCCGGAAATGCCGGCTGCCTCTTCGAGCAATTGACGCCGTGCCTGCGGCTTTGCCTGGATCAACTCGCCAATGCGGCCCTGGCCCACCATGGATGGCGACCGCGCGCCGGTGGATGCATCGGCAAACAGCAATTGCACATCCTTGGCGCGGGCTTCCTTGCCATTGATGCGGTAAACCGAACCGGATTCACGCTCTATGCGCCGCGACACCTGCACTTCGTCGTCATTGTTGAAAGCGGCCGGCGCCGAGCGATCTTCATTGTCGAGATAAAGGCCGACTTCCGCCGTATTGCGGGCCGGGCGATTGCCTGAACCGGAAAATATCACGTCATCCATGCCCGAGGCACGCATGTTCTTGTAGGAATTTTCCCCCATAACCCAACGCATGGCTTCAACCAGGTTGGATTTACCGCAGCCATTGGGCCCGACCACGCCGGTCAGACCACGCTCGATGACAAATTCGGTGGGCTCCACAAATGATTTGAAGCCCATCAGGCGCAATTTGGTGAACTTCATGAGCGCACACCAAATGGCGCGGGAGGCAGACGCAGAGATACATGGCGGCGGGTCAGAACGCGGCGCGTTCCAACCACCCCGCCACAGGTGTCTGTTTTAAAGCAGACTATCAATGAGTGCCGACATCTGTTCAACAGACATGTTCCCAGAATACCGCTTGCCGTTAATCAGAAATGTCGGTGTGGAAGACACTCCGAATTCCTCAGCACCTTTGGTTCTGACAGCATTCACATCATCCACAAGTTTCTGGTTCGTCAAGCATGCTTCGAAGGACTCCTGTGTAAAACCGGCAAGTTTTGAAATATCAAACAATGCCGTGCGCGCGTCTTCTGCTCTTGCCCAGTTGCTTTGCTGCTGCATCAATACTTCAATCATTGGGAAGAACCGGTCGTTGGGTGCACAGCGTGCCAGCATGATCGCTCCCGTTGCGCGCGGATCAAAAGGGAATTCACGCACGATAAACTGAACCTTGCCCGTGTCCGCATAATCCTTGATGATCTGCTTGAACGTATTGTTGTGGAAATTGGCACAATGCGGACAGGTCATCGACATATATTCAACGATCTTGACCGGTGCGTCCGCATCACCCAGGAACATTTCTTCCATCGGACCCGGCTTGAGCACTTCAGCCATGTCCACATCACCGTCAGATTTTGGCAGATCAACGGCCTTGGTCGCCGAGGTGATGGCTTCCCTGTCCACAGATGCAGTCATACCCGCATCGGTTTTCACGTCCTCAGAGGCTGCATTTGCCACATCGGTCTGGTCGGTCATGGAAGTGGTGTTTTTGGAATCAGGCTGTTTGCCGGCTTCCTCTGCGCTATCGTTGCAGGCTGACAAGACCAGTGTCAGGGCTGCGACAGCGGCCAGTTTGGGAAATACAGGAAATAGAACTTTAGGCGACATGAGCATTCGAATGACCTTTCTCGACATCCAATCAGGACGGAACAGCAATTATGGGTGTGTTACAGGCTCAATTAGGGCAGAACAACCATTTTGCCATCCTGATGGTCACAACAACGTTATTTCGAGCTCTGCTGCTTGTCGATCACGGCCTTTCCCAGCCGTGCCAGCGCATCGCGAAGGTTCTGGTTTTCAATGCCGGACATCATGTTTTCAAGTTGCTTCTGGCGTTCCGGCGAAAGCGCACGGAGCGGTTTGGGAGCGCGCGCCGTGTTTGATACCGGTTTTTGAACAATCTTGATGCGGTCGACAGCATGAAAGCCGAATATGCTGTTCAGCCTCTGCACCAATTGATCCTGCGTATGGGCAAGAAACAGGGCCCGTGCCCCTTCACAGGCAATCGTCAATGTCCCGGGAACAAAGGCGTCACTCTGACTTGCCCGCCGTGGCCATTTGATTTTCTCGGGCCGGGTGCAATCGGCAAATTCGCTCCCCACGATTTCATCCCACATGCCCAGCAACATCGAGTTGATGCCTGCCCGTTTGGCCAATACCGGATCAAGAACGCCATTGGCGATCTCGCTTATCTGGATTACGTCTTTATAACCGGCCATGAAATGCGGGTGCCCTGTGGATTACGCCTGAGAAGTGAATTACGCCTGAAAAACAACACACCATCTTGCCATGAGGTGAACATAGCTTACAACCCGGTGCTGCCAACTGCAATGTCAACACATGCTCACGACGACAGGAACGCCGCCATCACTCCAGCGTTGCTCGCCTGGTACGACCAAAGCCACAGGGAATTCCCATGGCGCATAGCGCCGGGACGTGGCCTGAAGGGCGTTCGTCCGAACCCCTATCATGTCTGGCTCTCCGAAATCATGCTGCAGCAGACCACCGTGCAGGCGGTCAGGCCCTATTTTCTGTCCTTTGTTGAACGCTGGCCGGATGTCACGGCACTGGCTGACGCTGATGATGAGGACATCATGAAGGCCTGGGCCGGACTTGGTTATTACTCTCGGGCACGAAACCTGAAAAAATGCGCTGAATCCATCGCCCGGCAATACAATGGACAGTTCCCGGACAGTGAAGACGCACTCAAGAGCCTGCCGGGGATCGGCGATTACACCGCTGCAGCCATTTGCGCCATTGCTTTCAACAGACACGCCAGCGTCGTTGATGGCAATATCGAACGGGTGATTGCCCGGCTGAAAAAATTGACCACGCCCCTGCCCGCGGCAAAACCGCAGATCAAAGAGGAAATGTCACGCCTGACCCCGATCGACCGACCTGGAGATTTTGCTCAGGCCATGATGGATCTGGGGGCGACGATCTGCACCCCAAAACGACCGGCCTGTTCCCGCTGTCCGATCAGCGTGCATTGCCTTGTTTCGGGCAGCCCCAAAGTTGAACTTTTTCCATTCAAGGCGCCCAAAAAACAACGGCCGGTGCGCCGCGGCGCCGCCTTTGTTGCCGTCGCTCCTGACGGCGCAGTGCTGGTGCGCAGGCGGATCCCGACCGGCCTGCTCGGCGGTATGACGGAAGTGCCGACCAGCAAATGGACAGCCGGCCAGGACGGTGCACTGGGCGTAGAGGCCGCACCCTTCGCCGACAATTGGCGCATGGCGGGAACAATCAAACATATCTTTACGCATTTTGAGTTGCGGCTTGATGTCTATCGCGCCGATCTGGCAATAAAGACCAATGTGGAAGAGGGTTGGTGGTCTGCAGAAGCTGATCTGATGCAGGAAGCATTGCCGACTGTCATGAAAAAGGCGATTGCCATCGCTTTGAAACCGGTTTGACCCATTTCAGGAAAGAACACTGCTGATGCAAAACACCATCAAACACGTCGTTTTCGATATCGGGCGCGTGCTGATTCACTACGATCCGCATCTTCCCTTTCGCAGAATCCTGCCTGATGAAGCCGAACGCAATTGGTTTTTTGACAATGTCTGCACCCATGAATGGAATCTTGAACAGGACCGTGGCCGACCGTGGTCGGAAGCAGAAGACCTGCTGATTGCGCAATATCCGCAACAGGAGACCAACATAAGGGCCTTTCGCGCCCATTGGCCCGAGATGACACCCCATGCCTATGAAGACAGCGTTGCACTCATGCGCAACCTGATCGCCAAGGGATACGATGTCACCCTGCTGACCAATTTTGCATCAGACACACTGGCCAATGCACGCCAGCGCTTCCCCTTCCTCAATGAAACAAGGGGAATTACCGTTTCAGGCGACATTCAATTGCTCAAGCCTGACAGGGAAATTTACGAGACACACAGCGCCCAATTCGAGCTCGAACCGGCATCCACACTGTTTATCGATGACAGCCCGCCCAATGTCGCCGGTGCAAAGGCAGCCGGATGGAACGCCGTTCTGTTCACCGACGCCGACACGCTGAAGCGCGACCTCAAGCGTTTTGGTTTGCCCGCCTGAGGTCGTCGATCAGATTGCCTGTTCAAACGCCGGTCTTGGCCATTTCCTGACGGACAATCGCACGCAACGCATCGATCGGAAGCAGTTTGTCGGCTTCCTCATAGTGCCAGAATGTCCAGCCGTTACAGGCATCCAGCCCCTGAAGCAGAGCGCCCAACCGGTGAATGGACCCCGAGTGTTCACCACTGGAAAGCGTGCCGTCCGCCCGCACGATGGCGCTATGGCGGCGCTTTGAACAATGCAGCCGCGTGCCGGGCTTCATCAGGCCGGTATCGAGCAGAACATTGAATGCGACCCGCGGCTCTGCCTTCTTTCCGGTCATGACGGTCAATTCCACCGAGCCAAGCGTTGTCACCTCGGCAATGCGCCGGGTTGCAACATCGATGTAGTCCTGCTCACGTTCGATGCCGACAAAATTGCGTCCCAGACGTTTGGCCACGGCCCCTGTGGTGCCCGAACCAAAAAACGGATCGAGCACAACATCGCCGGGTTTTGTGGAAGACATCAACACCCGCGCCAGCAGTGCTTCGGGTTTTTGCGTGGGATGGGCTTTTTTGCCGTCCTCGCCCTTCATGCGTTCGCCGCCACTGCAGATCGGAAACAGCCAGTCGGAGCGCATCTGCACATCTTCATTGGCAGCCTTCATCGATTCATAATTGAATGTGTAGCCTTTGGCATCGGCACTCTGGCTCGCCCAGATCATGGTTTCATGGGCATTCTGGAACCTTCGTCCACGAAAGTTCGGCATCGGATTTGTCTTGCGCCAGATGACGTCATTGAGGATCCAGAAATTGAGATCCTGCAGAACCGTGCCGACCCGGAAAATATTATGATAGGAGCCGATGACCCATATGGTCCCGCTGGGCTTGAGAACCCGGCGGCAGGCCAGCAGCCAGGCGCGGGTGAATGCATCATAGGCCTGAAAGGATTCAAACTGGTCCCAGGCATTGTCCACGGCATCCACTTTTGAATGATCCGGACGCAGCAGATCGCCGCCGAGTTGCAGATTGTAGGGCGGATCAGCAAAGATCACATCCACCGAATTTTCCGGCAATGCCTCAAGTGCTGCAACGCAGTCGCCCTTGATGATTGTATTGAGATAGGAAGGTGCAGGCGAAGGGGCCTGCTTGAAATCGGCAAGGGAAAGAACTGACATGTGACACCCGAATACGCTACTCTGAGAAACTCGGGCTATGGTTACTCAATATGGTTATCAAATTGACAACGAAATGAATAAACCGCACGCGCAATGCCACGAAGGACCAGCTTCACCATTGTGCCCATTGTGCCAAACCTGACCATGGTGTACTTGCGCGGTCAATCTCCACCCTCCGGACCAGGACACGACAATGACAGGCTTTGACCTCATCATTTTTGATTGCGACGGCGTGCTCGTCGATTCAGAAATCATCGCAGCCCAGCTTGAGGCGAAGTTGCTGACCGACGCCGGTTTTCCGATTGATGCCGCCGAGATGGTCGAACGCTATGCCGGTATGGACTGGAAAAGCATTTTGCTGGCGGTTGAAAAGGAAGCCAGCATACCCCTGCAGGCCAGCCTTCTGGAACGCTCCGAACAATTGCTGGATGAAAAGCTGGCAAAGAGCGTCAAGGCCATCCCAGGTGTCCCGCAGGCGATCAGCCGCCTGCCCTACAAACGCTGCATCTGCTCCAACTCATCGTCGCGCAGACTGGATTCCATGTTGAAGCGAACGGGTTACATCAATTTGTTTGCACCGAATATTTTCTCTGCCGTAGAGGTCGCAGACAAGCGGACCAAGCCAGCCCCGGATGTGTTTCTCCATGCGGCAGAACAAATGCAGGCCGATGTCGGAAAAACGATCGTCATCGAGGATTCCGTGCACGGAATCGCCGGCGCAAAAGCTGCGGGCATGCGGGTGATCGGATTTACCGGTGCATCGCACAGCTACCCATCTCACGCAGACCACCTGACGCAAGCCGGTGCCGAGACCGTCATCAATCGCATGATGGATCTGCCCGCAGTCGTTGAAGCCCTGTCAGGCTGGAGTGCGGATCTCTAGAAAGCCCGCACCTGAAAGACAGTCCTGATGATTCGGGTGGCTGTTCCAGAGACTAGCGTTTTTTGGATGGGCCTTCATCAAAACCGACAAACACACGCACCGTTCTAGATGCGGCAATCGGTATCGTGACATCGGGCTTGCTGAACAGGAACTGTGTTGTCGGTGTCCCCTCAGGCAAATTTGTCTGATAGGGGGTCAGTTCGGAATAGAGTACCGAGTTGGACCCCTTTTCCACAACGGCAACACGGATCGGCAATTGGATCGGACCGGATTTTCCGGCCGGGCCGGCCGCAGCACGTCCGGCCACGACAAGATTGATTGTCATCTGGTCGCCGGTAATGCTGCACTGGCGCGTCGTATCGGCAATTGCTGCCTGGTAAAGCACCTTGGTCGGATCATCTTCACCGCCGCGGGCATATTTTCTGAAATAGGCCGTGCCCTCGCGCAGTTCCACCTTCGGGCAAACACCTTGCACAACCCGGGAACCCGTTTGAGGATCCACTCCGCCACCAGTCTTGTTGCTGACTTGTTGATTGCCAAGCTTAAGGGCGCCCCCGCCTGACGAATTACATCCGGCGATCAGAGACGCCAACAACAGGAGTGAACCTGCTCGAACCAAATTTACCGACACAATACCCAGCCCTTCTCGAAAACAAATGTCCAGACGGAGTAATACCCAAGCTGGACGATTTTGTGGTAGCTCAATTTCTGCTCTTTAACGAGTCTTTTCGATGTTCTATACCAGCGCAACATTTCACCACAATAGCCTGCGCGCATTCGCGACATTCGCCGACAGGAACAGGAACGAACCTTTGCAATATGTTTCCACAAGGGGTGAAGCTGCAACTCTCGGCTTCAGTGATGCACTCTTGACCGGATTGGCCCGCGATGGCGGCCTTTACGTTCCCGCCCAATGGCCGCAATTTTCCAAAAAGGATATTCGGGCCCTGCGCGGAAAATCCTATCAGGACATCGCCTACACGTTGTTGTTGCCCTTTGTCGAAAGCGACATCGAGGCCGAGGATTTCCGAAAAATGGTCGATGAGGCCTATGGCAGCTTTCGCCATCCGGCCGTTGCCCCATTGGTTCAGACGGGGGAAAACAGCTTCATTCTCGAATTGTTCCACGGTCCGACCCTTGCCTTCAAGGATGTTGCCATGCAGTTGCTTTCGCGATTGATGGATCATGTCCTGCGCCAACGAGGCCAACGCGCGACCATTGTCGGTGCAACGTCGGGAGATACCGGTGGCGCAGCAATCGAGGCCTTTGCAGGTCTCGACAATGCGGATATTTTCATTCTTTTTCCCCATCAATTGGTGTCGCCTGTTCAACAGCGACAAATGACCACATCGGGCGCGCCAAATGTCCACGCACTTTCGGTCACCGGAAATTTTGATGACTGCCAGAATTTGGTCAAGGCAATGTTCAACGACGCGGCCTTTCGCGACCGGGTCAATCTGTCAGGTGTCAATTCAATCAATTGGGCCCGTATCATGGCCCAGATCGTCTATTATTTCACCAGTGCGCTCTCCCTCGGTGCCCCGGACCGGAAGGTATCCTTCACCGTTCCGACCGGAAATTTCGGCGATATATTTGCAGGCTATTGCGCCATGCAAATGGGGCTGCCGATTGCAAAACTCGTCATCGCAACCAATGAAAACGACATATTGGCCAGAACCTTGCGGACCGGTCGTTATGAAATGCGCGCTGTGACGGCAACCACGTCACCGTCGATGGATATCCAGATATCATCGAATTTCGAAAGGTTGCTGTTTGAGTGCCATGATCGGGATGCGTCACAAATCCGGCAATATATGTCCGGATTAAAGCAGTCGGGTGCATTTACCATCGACCCGCAAGCCTTGAAGGCAATGCGCAAGATTTTTTCTGCGGGCAAGGCAACACGCAAGCAAACGGACGCAATGATTGCTGAAATGCATCAGCGGGCCGGTTACCTGCTGGATCCGCATACGGCTGTGGGCGTGCACGTGTCCAAACGTTTTGAAAAGCCCAATGCGCCGATGATAACCCTGGCGACAGCCCACCCGGCAAAATTCCCCGATGCGGTTAAATCAGCCAGCGGTATTGACCCCGCTCTCCCATCGTGGCTCTCTGATCTGATGGTTCGGGAGGAGAGATTTGACAAATTGCAGCCTGATCTCGACGTGATCGAGACCTACATCGCCCGAAATGCAGGTGCTGCCAAGTTAACACGGAACAAAATATGAATGTTGAGTGTACACGTTTACCCAGTGGGTTGACCGTCGTTACCGAAAGAATGCCCCATCTGGAGAGTGTTGCTCTGGGCGTGTGGATCAAATCCGGTTCCCGCGACGAAACCGCAAGTGAACATGGCATCGCCCATCTGCTGGAGCATATGGCTTTCAAGGGCACGTCACGTCGATCGGCACGGCAGATTGCCGAGGAAATCGAAAATGTCGGCGGAGAAGTCAATGCCGCGACGTCGACGGAAACAACATCCTATTATGCGCGAGTCCTGAAGGACGATGTGCCGCTGGCCATCGATATTCTGGCCGATATTCTGACCAATTCCTTGCTGGATGAAACCGAACTTCATCGTGAAAAGCACGTCATCCTGCAGGAAATCGGCGCGGCCATGGACACGCCTGACGATGTGGTTTTTGATAAGTTTTCCTCCGCTGCCTATCATGATCAGCCCATTGGCAGGTCGATTCTCGGCACACCTGAATCCGTGCAGTCCTTCACACCTCAACAGATTCGCGACTACCTCAATCGCAACTACACCGCCGACAAGATGATCGTCGTCGCGGCCGGCGCTGTGGATCACGATGTGATTGTGCGGCAGGTTGAAGAACAATTTGCCAGCGTCCCGGTAACCTATAGCGGCGATATCAAGTCTGCACCTGCTCACTACAGTGGTGGAGAATATCGCGAAAAACGCGATCTGATGGATGTGCAATTGCTGATCGGCTTTGAAGGCCGCGCCTATCATGCCCGCGATTTCTATGCCTCCCAGATCCTGGCCAATGTGCTTGGCGGCGGCATGTCGTCACGGTTGTTTCAGGAGGTTCGCGAACACCGCGGTCTTTGTTATTCCGTCTATGCCATGCACTGGGGCTTTTCCGATTCGGGCGTTTTCGCCATCCATGCAGCAACTGGCCAGGATGATATTCCCGAACTGGTGCCGGTTATTCTGGAAGAATTGCGCAAGGTGGCCAACCACATCGATACCTCCGAGATCGACAGGGCCCGCACCCAGATCCGGGCCGGTCTGCTGATGGCGCAGGAAAGCCCGGCTGCACGCGCCAGCCAGATTGCACGGCAAATGCTCCTCTACGGTCGCCCCATACCCAATGAAGAATTGATGGAGCGCCTGTCCAAGATAACGTCCAAACGCCTGGTTGATCTTTCGGGAAGGCTGTTTTTCGACTCGCCGATCACCCTGTCCGCCGTCGGGCCCGTCAACAGGCTGATATCGCTCGGTGAACTAGAGGCCAGCCTTGCGGTCAATGGCATGCGTCAGGCAGCAACCAGTTAGGGCTCATCGTGTCACCACTTCGGCTTCTGTCGCGGCGCGAATCGGCCTTGCGCATTGATGGCGAGCAGGTCTTTCTGCGCATGCCTGTGCGGCAGGATTACAAGACATGGGCCGAAACACGTGCAGCAAGCAGCCAGTTTCTTCAGCCCTGGGAACCAATCTGGCCGGCCGATGATCTGACCAGACGGTCATTCCACCGACGGGTCTGGCGTTATGAACAGGAATATCGGGAAGGCAAGGCTTTGCCCCTGTTCCTGTTCCTGTCCGATGACAATCGGCTGGTTGGTGGACTGAATATCAGCAATATCCGCCGTGCTGCGGCACAAAGTTGCATGATTGGCTATTGGATGGCCGAAGAAAACGCCGGAAAAGGTCTCATGCTGGCTGGTCTAAGGGCCACTATTCCATATATCTTTGATGTCTTGCAGTTGCATAGAATTGAAGCGGCTTGTATTCCCGATAACAAGCGTTCTGTTCGGCTCCTTGAAAAGGCCAATTTTCAGTACGAAGGCTACCTGAGAGGCTATCTAAATATCAATGGTAAGTGGCGTGATCATCAGCTATATGCTTTGCTTGCTTCCGACCGGTTGGGAGATGGTCAAGAACAACAACAAATCAGCCCGAAACCCGGAACGTGATTAGCTTTATGTATGGTCAAAATACTCGGTTCATTCAAAAACTGCAGCCTATTCTGCTTGGTGTTTTAACGCTTGTAACGCTGCTGTTTTTCATTGCATCGGTTCAAGCCACCGAACCGGTCAGAATTTCTCGGGACGATACAGCTCTTGACCTGACCGCAACGACGCAGGTTTTTCCGCAACGCGGAGATGGCTTTCAGACGTCAACCGCACCGGATGCCGATGGCATCGTGCGCCGGATCGAGATTCGCGCCAGCACGGAAGACCACGGAGGCGATTGGGCTGTTTTTTCGCTGGCCAATGTTTCCGATGAACAGCTGGACCGCCTGATTGTTGCGCCGCACTTTCGTCTGGTCGATTCAGGATTGCTGTGGCCTGATCTTGGCTCGGAGCGCATTGTCTCCATCACGCCCAGCGAAGGCTTCGCGCTTGATCGGGTGCCCAGTGATGAGGCCGACGTATTTCACATCACGCTCAATCCCGGGGCGATCGTAACCTTTGTTGCTGAACTGACGTCTCCGGAATTGCCGCAGCTCTATTTGTGGGAGCCGGAAGCCTACAAGGATACGGTGAATTCATTTACGCTTTACAGGGGTATCGTCCTTGGCATTGCCGGACTTCTGGCGGTCTTCCTGACCATCCTGTTCGTTGTGAAAGGCACCTCCGTACTGCCCGCTACGGCCGCGCTGGCCTGGGCAGTGCTCGCCTACATCTGCGTCGATTTCGGCTTTCTGTCGAAACTGGTCAGCACGACGCCAACCGATGAACGTATCTGGCGGGCCGGGACCGAGATCACCCTGGCGGCCGGTCTGGTTGTCTTTCTCTTCACCTATCTCAATTTGAACCGCTGGCACACGAACCTGAGCTTTGCCACCATGGCCTGGATTGCCGGTCTGGCGAGCCTGTCGGGCGTCGCGCTTTTCGACCCGGCCATTGCCACCGGCATTGCCCGCATATCCTTCGCGGCCACCGTGATTGCGGGCACTGGTCTGATCGCCTATCTGGGCTTCAACCGCTACGACCGGGCGATCATGCTGATCCCGACCTGGGTGTTGATTATCTGCTGGCTGTTCGGCGCCTGGCTGACGGTCACCGGCCAATTGGCCAATGATATTGTTCAGCCGGCGCTCGGCGGTGGTCTGGTTCTAATCGTTCTGCTGATCGGCTTTACAGTGATGCAGCATGCCTTTGCCGGCGGTGCGCATCACAACGGTCTGTTCTCTGACCTGGAGCGCCAGTCGCTGGCTTTGACTGGGTCTGGCGACATTGTCTGGGACTGGGATGTGCCCCGCGACCGTATTGTGACGATACCTGATGTGAGCAAGCAGCTGGGTCTTTCGCCCGGCAGCCTGTTCGGCCCTGCACGCAACTGGCTGCCGCGCATCCACCCCGATGACCGCGATCGGTTCCGGGCCATTCTGGATGTCGTACTGGAACATCGCCGCGGCCGCATCAACCATCAGTTCCGCATCCGTGCGGAAGACGGCCACTACCATTGGCTGTCATTGCGGGCCCGCCCGGTTGTCGGCTCCGACGGTGAAGTCATCCGTTGTGTGGGCACCCTGATCGACGTGACCGAGCAGAAGAGTTCCGAGGAACGCCTTTTGCATGATGCCGTGCATGACAATCTGACAGGCTTGCCCAACAGAGAGCTGTTTCTGGACAGGCTGGGTTCCATCATTGCCCTGGCAAATGCCCAGGATGGCGTGCGCCCGACAATCTTCGCCATCGATATAGACCGCTTCAAGCAGGTCAATGACGAGCTTGGCATTTCAGCCGGCGATACAATCCTGCTGACCATCGCACGGCGCCTGAAGCGTCTTCTCAAGCCGCAGGATACCCTCGCCCGTATCAGCGGCGACCAATTCGGCCTGATCCTTCTTTCGCAGCGCGACGCCAACCGGGTTGCCGCGTTTGCCGAAGGCATCAACAAGGCCATCATGGTGCCGATCAATTTCGGCCAGCAGGAAATCATCCTGACGGCCTCCATCGGACTGGTCACCTGGGTTGGTGAAAAATCCTCGCCGCTGGAACTGGTCAAGGACGCGGAACTGGCCATGTATCAGGCCAAACGCGTTGGTGGTAACCGTATAGAGCCCTATCGTCCGGCATTCCGCGCGGCGGGCACGGACAGGCTGCAGATCGAATCGGATCTGCGCCGCGCGCTTGAGCGCAAGGAACTCACAATGGTCTATCAACCCATTGTGGATATCGAGAGTGCCGAAATTGGCGGCTTTGAAGCGCTGATGCGGTGGGATCATCCACGCAAGGGCAACATCCCGCCTTCGGAATTCATACCGATTGCAGAAAGCTCGGACCTGATTCAGGAAATCGGCATGTTTGCACTGCAGCAGTCCTGCGAGGACATTGCATCCTGGTACAGGGCTCTCGGCCAGATACCGGTCTTCATGTCAGTCAATCTGTCGAGTTCGCAATTGCTGCGCAACGACCTTTATTCGGACATCCGCTCTGTGCTGACCAAGACCGGCTGCAAGGCCCAGACGCTCAAGCTGGAACTGACCGAATCCGTGGTGATGCAAAATCCGGAACAGGCGGCACGCGTGTTGTCAAAGCTGAAGGATCTGGGCATTCAACTGGCTCTGGATGATTTCGGAACAGGACATTCGTCGCTCTCCTATCTGACGCGTTTCCCGTTTGACACGATCAAGATCGACCAGTCTCTGGTGCGCGCAACAAACGAAAAACAGCTCGTCCTGTTGCGCTCCATCATTGCCATGGCAAGGGACCTGGATATGAATATCGTGGCCGAAGGCGTGGAATCGGAGCAGGACGCCGAGGAATTGGCTGATCTGGGTTGCGACTACGCGCAAAGCTTCCTGTTTGGACCACCCATCAGTTCAAGCGCAGCGCTGAAACTCCTGCGGGAACATTTCCCGCACATGTAATATGTGTTTGTTCCATCAATCTGATGTCGGATTGTCGACCGTGTCAGGCATTGAGCTGTTTTAACACGGCTTGGTTAAAACCGTTTGTCGTGATGTGATGTTTCAAGCGCTTTTGGTCAGGGTAAAAGCAGAGCAGAACCAGGCGATGCGCCAACGGAAATTGCGGAACGGACAGGCCATTCTTTTGGTTCGCCTGAATGATGGTTATTGGACGTGCCTCGGTAATCATCCCTGTCTATTATCAGGCTTCGCCGCACTCGCTGGACAGCATGGCGGGGTCAATTCCCATTGACGCAAAAGCGCGGTCGTATTTATTGTCCAGCACCGGATCGAAAATGATGTCCTCGACCGCCGGACAGGTCAGCCAGCCGTTGGCGGTGACTTCACTTTCCAGCTGGCCGGCACCCCAGCCTGAATAACCCAGCATCAGCGTCGCACGTGCCGGGCCCTTGCCGGCGACAATGGCCCTCAATATGTCGACTGTCGCCGTCATGCTCAAATTTTCGGTGATCGACAGGGTTGCATCGCTCTTGTAATCATTGGAATGCAAGACAAATCCCCTGCCGGCATCGACCGGGCCTCCGGTCTGAACACTCATAGCCGCAACCGCATCCGGCAATTCGCCAGCATCCTCAGGCTTGAGCAATTCCAATTGAACCATCAATTCGGCAAAGGACGATGGCTGATCGCGGTTGAGCACAAATCCCACGGCGCCGCTGCTGTTATGCGCGCAGATAAAGATGACTGTTCGCGAGAAATTGCTGTCTGATAATCCGGGCATGGCAAGCAGAAACTGGCCGTCGAAACACCCGCGCTCTTCATCACCCAAGAGGCTTTCATGTAATTTGTCCATGATTCAGCCTAGATCATTTTCTGATCAAATGGAATCTCTTGATCAGAATTTGCTCTGGCATCTCGCACAGAATTCAAGGGCCGTAGCGATCAACATTCCACTTTGACTGTTTCAAAACCGAAATGGCAATATCCCTGGATTGGCCATGTCTGATCACCGGAATATGAATTGAAATCGTCCGGTTGTGACTGGCGCAATGGGGTACGGGCGACTAAATTGCAGCCATGATTTACAGATCAAACCGCCTTTTCGCACCCCGCGCCCTTTCAATCGCCACCGGGCTGGCAACAGTCCTCATCTTGAGCTGTATCGCGCCCGTGCAAACCTTTGCCGCATCCAGCGCCTGGTCCGAAACGGAGGGCGGCAGAATTCGCATCACAGCGCTTGAACCGTCAGAAGATGGATCAATAAGGGCAGTCCTCGATGTCGATCTCCTGCCTGGTTGGAAAACCTATTGGCGTGATCCCGGTGAGGCGGGCGTGCCGCCGTCCCTTGAGTTCGATGGCAGCACAAATATCAAGGACGCGGTCATTCACTTCCCGGCGCCTGAACGCATCAAGGACGATTATTCCACCTGGGCAGGTTACACCTATCCGGTCGCCTTCCCCTTAACGTTGTCACAGGACAATGCAGGCACGGCAAGTACGTTGGAGGCGAATGTCTTTCTGGGTCTGTGCCAGTCCATCTGCATTCCGTTTCAGACAAGTTTTGTCGTCACGATCGACCCCAAAACGCCGGCCAACGCCTTCGAAAAGCGATTGGTTCACAAAGCTTTCATGGCTCTGCCGGAACAGCCGGGCAAAGGGTTTGACATCGTCTCGGCCGCGCTGGACAAAGACGATGCCCGGTTGACGTTGGCCATCGCATTGCCTGATGGGGCGAAAGAGGCAGAGCTGTTTGTCACGGGCCCTGCCGGCTGGTATTTCGAGACACCACGCCTCATCAGCCAAACAAACAACATCGCAACATTTGACAGTGCGATTGACGTTTCCGAAGATGCAGCCCCACTTTCGGTCAATGGCATACGTGTTCTGGTCAAAGCATCGGGCCGCAGCATGGAGACCGAGCTGTCCCATCCTTGATATAAGCCAGGCTTTTCCATCGAAATGCTGGACAAAGACGCACAAACTTCTATTTAAACAACAGATTGGCGGCCAAAAGGGAACCGCAGTGGCTCCTCCGTCAACTATGATAAACAAACTCTTTCGTCTATCGACTCTTCATTTCAAGGATCAGACACATGACTATATCCATTGGCGACAAACTTCCCGAGCTTTCATTGCTGGAAGCAACACCGGACGGCCAGAACATGGCTTCAACAGCCGAAATATTTGCGGGCAAGAAAATTGTATTGTTTGCCGTTCCAGGCGCCTTTACCCCGACCTGTCATATCAGCCATCTTCCCGGCTATATCGAACATCGCGAGGCCATTCTGGCCAAGGGCGTTGACGAAATTATCGTGCTTTCGGTCAACGATGGTCACGTGATGAACGCATGGGCCAAGGACACCGGCGCAGAAGGCAAGATTCGCTTTCTGGCGGATTGGAATGCCGCTTTCTCAAAAGCCATCGGAATGGATATGGACCTGTCAGCCGGCGCAATGGGCGTACGCTCCAAGCGCTATTCGATGATCGTTGAAGACGGGGTTGTCACAGCAATCAATCTGGAAGAAACGCCACGGGAAGCAGTGACATCCGGAGCTGCAGCCATTCTCGAACAGCTCTAACGCCGACCGGTTTTAAACGGCTCCATGGCTGTGCGGGCGAGTTCATCCGCCCGCTCATTTTCCGGGTGACCGGCGTGCCCCTTCACCCAATGCCATGTCACTTCATGGCCGTTGCGGGCACTATCCAATTCCTGCCAGAGGTCGGCGTTTTTCACCGGCTTTCTGGCAGCCGTCTTCCAGCCGTTCCTTTTCCAGCCGTTTATCCATCCGTTGATGCCATCGCGGACATAGGAGGAGTCGGTATAAAGGTCCACCTTGCAAGGCGTTTTCAGCGCTTTGAGCGAGCTGATGGCGGCCATCAGTTCCATGCGATTGTTTGTGGTATCGGCCGCACCTCCAGACAGTTCCCTGTCTGTCTCTCCATGACGCAGGATGGCGCCCCAGCCACCCGGCCCAGGATTGCCTGAACAGGCGCCGTCGGTGTAAATCTTCACGTGTTTCAAGAGATATCATCCATTCTGCGAAGCCCGTATTCAGTGGCTGAAACCACGTTGCGATGAAAACGCACATAGCGCAGATATTCCATCGGGTCCTTTTTAACCACCATCGCCCCGTCAGACACCACCAGCCAGTCATGGAGACGCGTGAGGAAAAAACGCAATGCCGAACCGTGCGCCAGCATCGGCAAAGCATCAGCCTCCTCAGCGCTCAATGGCCTGACGGATTGATAGCCGGCAAGCAGCGCCATGCCCTTGGTCACATTAAAAGACCCATCTTTCTCAAAGCACCAGGCATTGAGGAGGATCGCCACATCGTAAACCAGAAAATCATTGCAGGCGAAATAGAAATCTATGAGACCGGAAAACTGCTCCCCAAGGAAAAACACATTGTCGGGAAAGGCATCGGCATGAATCACACCGGACGGCAGGCCTGCTGGCCATCCGGCTTCCAGCAGTGTCAGATCCGTCTCGATTTCCGTGTCCAGATCTGCCTCGACTTCATTGGCCCGTGATGCTGAAAGGTCCCAAAGGGGACGCCAATTGCCAACCGACAATGCATTCTTGCGGGTCAGCCAGAAATCCTGTCCGGCCAGGTGCATTTGCGCAATGACCTTGCCGACTTCACTGCAATGGTTTGCGGTGGGTCGCCTTGGCCACATGCCTTCCAGAAAGGTGATCAGGGCCGCTGGGCGACCGGCCAGCTCACCCAATGCATGCCCCTCGCTGTTGTGCACCGGCAGCGGACAGGACATGCCCTTTTTTGCCAGATGCTCCATCAGACCAAGAAAGAACGGCAGATCATCGCGGTCAACGCGTTTTTCGTAGAGCGTCAGAATATAGGCGCTCTTGCTTGTGTGCAGCAGAAAGTTGGAATTCTCAACACCCTCGGCAATACCCTTGTAAGAGGTCAGTTCACCTACGTCATAGGTGGTCAGGAACGTGCGGAGTTCCGCTTCGGATATGTCGGTATAGACCGCCAATGGGATGCCTTTCAGATAGAGCGTGTTGCATCGTCCTAATGCCTGCCACGCCCGATTTCAATGGATCGCAGCATGTTCTTTACACGTTTCAGGCAAATCAAGACCTGTGCATTCCCGGCAAGGAACCGGAGGGGTCAACTGTCCGCATGTCCATTGACAAATGCCATATCGACAGATGTCAGTTCGACGTCCCGCAAAACACTCATGACCGGAAAATTTTCATTCTCAATAGCTGTTTCGGCAAGCTCAACAGTCACGTCAAAACGCGCACGAAAAGCATCGATGATTTCATCAACGATGATCTGCGGTGCAGAGGCACCTGCTGAAAGTCCGATCGTGTGTATGTCCCTGCCATCTATGTCCTGCCAGGGAATTTCCCCGGCGCGTTGCACAAGAAGAGAATTCGTCGCCCCTGCCCTCAGGGCGACTTCGACGAGTCGGCGTGAATTGGACGAATTGGGGGCGCCGACAACAAGAAAGAGATCACAACCCGGGGCTGCTGCCTTGACGGCATCCTGTCGATTGGTCGTGGCATAGCAGATTGATTCAGCCGATGGCGCCATCATATTGGAAAATCTGTTCTTCAGGATATCGACAATACCCGCCGTATCTTCCACCGACAGCGTCGTTTGCGTGACAAAGCCCAGGTTATCTGGGTCGATGGGGGTGTAATTCTGCGCATCCTCAACGGTCTCCACGAGACTCACTGCTCCCTGCGGCAATTGTCCCATTGTTCCGATGACCTCGGGGTGTCCGGCATGGCCGATCAATATGACATGGCGGCCAAGGCGCTGATGACGCATCGCCTGTTTGTGGACCTTCGAGACCAGAGGGCAAGTGGCATCGAGGTAGAACAGATTGCGCGCACGCGCATCTTCTGGCACCGATTTTGGAACGCCATGGGCAGAAAATATCACCGGCTGCTGTTGGTGTTCCGGCGGGATCTCATCAAGTTCCTCGACAAAGACCGCACCTCTGGCCTGCAGACCTTCGACAACATAGCGATTGTGGACAATCTCGTGGCGAACATAGACGGGCGCGCCGTATTTTTTCAGCGCCAGAACAACAATCTGGATGGCCCGGTCTACGCCGGCACAAAATCCGCGAGGCCCACATAGTCGTATGGCCAGAGGCGGCTTAGCAGAGTTTGTCATAGATCTATCCCAAAGCAATTCTGTTCGTTCTTCTAGCCGATTGTAGCTCCTGATGGTACCGGCGAATTGTCCATCAGGAATATGGCCAGATCATAACGGATAGCAAAATCCCGGCAGTCAGTCCTGCGGTCGGAAAGCACGCCAGACGAAGAAGGCGGCAACTGCGAGCAAAGCCAGTGCCAGGCCAAACCAGGTCACAGCATATTGCAGGTGATTGTTGGGCAGCACAACGCGGGTGACGTTGCCGACCGGCCCGGCATTGGTGGCTCCATTGGTTGTCGAAACATCCACAAAAAATGGCACCAGCCGGTTTTCATCCAATCCCATGGCGCTGGCCATGGCGTCGATATCCTTCCAGTACCAGGTGCGTTCCTGCGGCGCATTTTCCGGCACCACCCAACCGGGTTTCTTGTCGAGCCTGTTGCGGGCGAGACCGACAATCTCCACGGTACCTTCGATTGGCTGCCAGGTCCTTCGGGAGACATCCCGCTGGTCGTAGGCAATGAAACCGCGATTGACGATCAGCATCCCACCATCAGAAAGCCGCATCGGCGTATAGACATACCAGCCCGATTGCCCTTCATGGGTGGCGAGATAATATTGTTCCTGATCGTTTATAAAAGCGCCGGTAAAATGCACCGGAAGGTAGTCCACATCCCCGCTCTTGTCCCACAGCGCACGGGCATCGGCCAGCGTGACGGGCGCCTGCTGCATGCGACTGCCGATGGTTGCGACAAGAGCCTCCTTCCATTGGAGGCGCTGCACCTGCCAATTGCCAAGCAGGAGCAAAATGCAAAAAGCAACCAGGGTGAAAAGGTAAAAGAAAAACCCCGGCCGTCTGGAACCACGCTTCGTTCCATCCGATGTCCCCACGGGGGAGATCGGCTTGTCAGCGCCGGTACCCTTGCTGACTGCTCTAGTCATTGTTTATCTGGCCTTCCTGGGCGCTGTTCTTGTACTGCAGATCGATCAGAACACCCTTGAGCGCCCGCAGCAACCACAGACAAAGACCAATGGTCAGCGGTATCCAAAGGATGAAATGCAGCCACAGAGGCGGCTGGTAGGTGACCTCTGTCCAAAGCGCCAGACCGACCATCAGAAAACCGATGAACAGGATGACAAAGACGGCAGGTCCATCACCGGCATCGGCAAAACCGTAATCCAGACCGCAATTGCCGCAGGATTTCTTGACGCTCAGATATCCGTCGAACAGCTTTCCCTCGCCGCAACGCGGGCAACGGCCTTTCAGCCCGGCTGCGATAGGGTCAACCGGCGGGTAGAGGGCCTGGTCCTGCTTGTCCATGTCATTGCTCCATTCAAATTACGCGTCGTCTATCCAGAGGTTTTTTTGTCCCGCCAAAAAGATTGGGGGCGCCCGCACCATGTGCTGCGCCCCCTCCCCAATTGTATTCTTTCAGGCCAATTGAATTTGACCGGATTTGTATCAGTGGCCGATAATCTCGACGCCCCAGGATGCCCACACATAGATCGTGAAGAACAGGAACAGCCAGACAACGTCAACGAAATGCCAATACCAGGCAGCTGCCTCGAGGCCAAAATGCTGCTTCGGTGTGAAGTCTCCTGCTGCGGCGCGAATAAGGCAGACAATCAGGAAGATGGTTCCGACAATAACGTGAAAACCATGGAAGCCGGTAGCCATGAAGAACGTCGAACCATAGATCGAATCCTTGAAGGCAAATGGCGCATGAATATATTCATAGGCCTGCACAAAGGAGAACAGAATACCAAGTGCAATGGTGATTGCCAGCCCCTGCACCAGTCCCTTGCGGTTTCCATGCAGCAGAGCGTGATGCCCCCAGGTCAAGGCTGTACCGGACAACAGCAGGATGATCGTATTGTAGAGCGGCAAATGGAAGGGATCGAGTATCTCGATATCCACCGGTGGCCATTGGCCACCCGTATGGGCGACGCGTGCTACCTGGGCTGCTTCACCAGCAAAGATACTGGCATCGAAAAAGGCCCAGAACCAGGCAACGAAGAACATGACTTCAGAGGCAATGAACATCATCATGCCATAACGCAGATGCAGCGATACAACAGGCGTATGATAGCCCTCATGGGCTTCCTTGATACAATCGGCCCACCACGCGTACATCGTGTAGAGGACAATGGCCAGACCAAGGAAGAAGACCCATGGATTGGCCATTTCGAGGCCAAACAAATCAAGGGTATCGCCGGACAGATAGCGCATATAGATGATGCCGCCAAATGCCATTACCAAGGCGCCAACGGAGCCGATAAATGGCCATGGGCTTGGATCGATTATGTGATAGTCATGGTTCTTTTGATGCGCATCAGCCATTTGAAAGTCCCCGAATAGCCTTTTCGTTGTAGCCGCGGTTGCCCGCAAGCCATGTGTTGTCAGAGCCTGTCCGCATCCTCTTGCACGGAACCGGAGGCGCGGGCCACCGGTTTGTCCTCATGCAGGGGATAAAATGTGTAAGACAGCGTTATGGTATTGATATTCTTTGTTTCCGGAGCATCAACAATGGCCGGATCAATAAAGAAGACCACTGGCATGTCCAGGCTTTCACCCGGTTGCAACTCCGTTTCGGTAAAGCAGAAACATTCCACCTTGTTGAAATAGGCGCCGGCCACCTGCGGTGTGACATTGAAAGTCGCCTTGCCGCTGCTGGCTGTCGCACCCGTATTCGTCGCCAAATAGGATATTTGCACGGTCTCGCCAATGCGCATTTCCACATCGCGCTGAACAGGCTTGAACTCCCAATTCAGGGCATTGGACGTATTGGCGTCGAAACGCACATCTATCTTGCGATCCAGCACGGTTTCTGAATATTGCTCCACCCGCTGCGTCGTGCCGCCATAACCGGTAACCTGACAAAAAAGCTGGTACAATGGTACGGAAGCATAGGCCATGCCTACCATACCAACCACAACACTTGCACACACGGCCACAATCATGCGATTGCCGCGCGCCTTGTTGCCAGGTGGATTGCTGTCTGCCTGTATCTGCCTGTTGTCCATATCCATACCTACAATGGCCGGGCAAGAATGGCCGGGCCAAACTTGATGATGGTTGCCACATAGAAGAGCACGACCAGCGATACCAGAACCACGGCAATGGCAATGGAGCGGCGGCGCCGGGATTTTTTCTGCTTTGGCGTCAATTCGTAGAGTTCATTCATGCCCACACCCCGAACCGGGTCAGCGCACTGTCGATCAACAGCATGGCAAACAGGCCAAACAGATAGATCAGTGAATAACCAAACATCGCCTTGGCCGGCTTCATGACCTTGTCATCGGCGTCCATGCGATAGACCTGAAAGGCATACCAGACGAAACCGATGCCAAGCCCTGCGGCCAACAGGCCATAGGCCAGACCGGCAAAACCCATGAAATAGGGAAGAACGCCAACAAAGGCTGTGACAAGCGCATAGGCCAGAATCTGTTTTTGCGTGGAACGCACACCGGCAACATTTGGCATCATCGGCACGCCGGCGTTGCCATAGTCAGTCTGTTTGAACAGGGCGAGCGCCCAGAAATGCGGTGGTGTCCAAAGGAATATGATGAGGAAGAGAACGACACTGTCCCAGGAGATCGAACCGGTCACGCTGGCCCAGCCGATCATCGGAGGAAAGGCTCCGGCTGCTCCACCGATCACGATGTTCTGCGGCGTCGAACGCTTGAGCCACATCGTATAGACAACGGCATAGAAGAAGATGGTGAAAGCCAGCAGGGCGGATGCAACCCAATTGACCAACAACCCGAGTGTCATCACGGAAAATGCCGACAGCACCAGACCGAATATCAGCGCTTCACTGCGGGTGACGCGACCATCGGGTATCGGCCGACGCGCTGTGCGCGACATGATCGCATCGATATCCGCGTCGTACCACATGTTGAGCGCCCCGGAGGCGCCTGCGCCCACAGCAATGCAGAGGATTGCAACGGCTCCAAAGAATGGATGGATTGTGCCGGGCGCCATGATCAGGCCAACAAATGCCGTGAACACGACAAGCGACATGACGCGCGGCTTGAGCAGCTCAAAATAGTCCCGTGGATCAGCTTCGGACAAGCCGATCTGCGATCCTGTAAGACTTTCATGTTCGCCGGTTATAGCCATCGTATCTTTTCAATCGCCTGTTGCTGGGGGTACCAAGGGCCGCCTTGGCGGCCCGTGCTGTTCTTGAAGTATATTGCTGCCCGCTATTTGATGCGCGGCAGCTGCTCCCACTGGTGAACCGGCGGTGGTGAGCTGAGTGTCCATTCGAGCGTTGTTGCACCCTCACCCCAGGGATTATCGCCAGCCACGCGTTTCTTGGAAAAGGCTTCGACGATACCCACCAGGAAGATCAGTACACCGATGGCCGAAATATAGGAACCATAGGATGAGACCGCATTCCAGCCGGCAAAGGCATCAGGGTAGTCAATGTAGCGGCGCGGCATGCCGGCAAGACCCAGGAAATGCTGCGGGAAGAACACCAGATTAACACCGATGAACATCACCCAGAAATGGGCTTTGGCCAGAAAGGAGTTGTACATGTATCCGGTCATTTTCGGGAACCAGTAGTACCAGGCAGCGAAAATCGCGAAAACAGCGCCGAGCGACAGGACATAGTGGAAATGGGCCACCACGTAATAGGTGTCATGCATTGCACGGTCGAGACCGGCATTGGCCAGCTGCACCCCTGTCACACCGCCAACGGTGAACAGGAAGATGAACCCGAGAGCCCAGAGCATCGGCGTACGCATGGTCAGCGAACCGCCCCACATGGTGGCAATCCATGAGAAGATCTTCACCCCTGTCGGCACCGCGATGACCATGGTTGCAAACACGAAGTAACGCTGTGTATCGAGCGACAGGCCCACCGTGAACATGTGGTGCGCCCAAACGATGAAGCCGACGGCGCCAATGGCGACCATGGCGTAGGCCATCCCGAGATAGCCGAACACCGGCTTGCGCGAAAAGGTCGACACAATGTGGCTGACAATGCCGAAACCGGGCAGGATCAGAATATAGACTTCCGGATGACCAAAGAACCAGAACAGGTGCTGGAACAGAATCGGATCCCCACCACCGTCAGGCGAGAAGAACGATGTGCCGAAATTGCGATCCGTCAGCAGCATGGTGATGCCACCGGCCAGAACAGGCAGCGAAAGAAGCAAGAGGAAGGCTGTAATCAGCACGGACCAGGCAAACAGCGGCATCTTGTGCAGCGTCATTCCAGGCGCACGCATGTTGAAAATCGTGGTGATGAAATTGATTGCACCAAGAATTGACGATGCGCCGGCAATGTGCAGCGACAGAATCGCAAAGTCCATGGCAGGACCTGGCTGGCCGGTCGTCGAGAGTGGCGGATAAATCGTCCAGCCACCGCCGGTTCCGTAAGCACCGACCGGCCCCTCAACAAACATTGAGAGCAGCAGGAGAATAAAGGCGGGAGGCAGCAGCCAGAACGATATGTTGTTCATGCGCGGGAACGCCATATCAGGCGCGCCGATCATGATGGGAACCATCCAGTTGGCAAACCCACCGATCAATGCCGGCATCACCATGAAAAAGATCATGATCAGGCCATGGGCCGTGGTGAACACATTGTACATGTGTTTGCCACCATCAATGGCAGCATCGCCGTCCAGACCATACACCATGCCTGCAAGGCCATGGAAAATCTGAATGCCGGGTTCGGCAAGTTCCCACCGCATGAAAACAGACAGTGTACCGCCAATGATACCGGCAATGATCGCGAAGATCAGGTAGAGGGTGCCGATATCCTTGTGGTTTGTGGAAAAGAGCCAACGAGTCACGAAACCGACAGGTTTGTGGTCGTGCGCATCATGAGCTGCGGTTGAACCGGCCATGGTCTTACTCCTCGATCTTCTGTGCTTCGTTGGCAGCGAGCTCAACGGTTTTGTCCGTATCCGTGATCGATGCCATCAATTGTGCATTGGCGGCCTCGACGTCATCAGCAGCGGCTGCCAGCCACGCTCCATATTGTTCAACCGACACGACACGGATGCCAATGGGCATATAGGCGTGGTCCTTGCCGCACAATTCCGAACATTGCCCATAATAGAGCCCTTCGCGGTTGGCCTTGAACCATGTTTCATTCAAGCGGCCAGGCACAGCATCCATTTTGATGCCGAATGCCGGCATCGCGAAGGAATGAAGGACGTCACTTGCGGTTACCAGCAGGCGGACAGTCATGTCGACAGGCACAACCACTTCATTATCAACAGCCAGAAGCCGTGGATATTCCGCGCGGCTTTCCTTGCCGTAGGAAGCACGATCGCTATCGCTCAACAGCAGCGAATCAAAGGAGACTTCCTGCTCTACCTGATATTCGTAACCCCAGTACCACTGGTTGCCCGTCGCCTTGATGGTCAATTGCGGCTCATCAGGCGGTGTATATTGCGCCGTCAAAAGCTGGAATGACGGGATTGCCAGGAACAACAAGATGACAACAGGGCCAACAGTCCAGATGACTTCGATGGTCGTATTGTGACTTGTCTTCGAGGGTACCGGATTGGCACTGGCGCGAAAACGCACCACGACAATCACCAAAAGCAGCAGCACCAGCACGGTAATCGGCACAATGAACCACAAAGTATAATCATTGAACCAGGTAACCTCGCTCATGATATCGGTGGCTGCCGGTTGAAAACCGGTCTGCCATTCAGTTGGCTGTGCGGCCATGGCCTGTGTTGCCAAAAGCAGTGGAGCAAACAAAGCCCAGACTGCATGAAGCGAATTTCTCACAACATTTCTCCCTCGAGCATACGCGGCTGCACCTGCAACAACGCATAATCCCTTAATTTGACAGCGCTTCAAACCATAGTTTAGAGCCAATCGCAACTGGCTGACAGGTGTTTGTGTGCGACATTTTATGCACCTGTCATGGTCAACAGCACTTCGTGGCCTGTTAAACGGTATAGGCTGAAAAAAATATTTCGCACGAATTTGTTTGGTCACTGTTGAAAAACAATAGAATTTAGGGGCTCTATCACAGCAATGTTGCCGCATTTTCCAAATATCTGGCCTTCCTATTGCAACTTGGGAAAAAATGGACACTTTTCAACAACCAGTCTGTTCCGGCAAACTGGCAAGACTGATTCGCATCGCGCTGGAGCTAAAATGCTACGAACCATCATGAATAAAATGCCACTGCTTTCATTGGCCGCGGTTTTCGCCACGACGGCAACAGTCGGCATGGCACAACAATCCGGGACGGTGCGCGCCAATCACGGCGCATGGTCCATTGTTTGTGATCAACCGGCCGGAGCCTCCAGCGAACAATGTGCCCTGATGCAAAATGTGATCGCCGAGGACCGACCGGAAATGGGTCTGTCGGTCGTGGTGCTAAAGACTGCGGACAATCAGGCGCGTGTGCTTCGGGTATTGGCGCCTCTGGGTGTGCTTCTTCCCAATGGTCTCGGTCTGAACATCGACGGCAAAGACATTGGCCGGGCCTATTTCGTGCGCTGTTTTGCCGATGGCTGCTACGCGGAAGTCATTCTGGAAGAAACGCTGTTGAAAACCTTGCAGGCTGGAATGACAGCGACCTTCATCGTCTTTCAGACGCCTGAGGAGGGAATCGGCATTCCCGTGGACCTGACCGGTTTCACCGACGGCTTCGCCGCCCTGCCCTGAACAATCACGGACAATTCCGTATGGTAGTCTGATTTGAAATCTCCGCACCTGAAAGCAGATGCGGATTTTGGCCTATTGCCCGTTTGATTTGCGCAAAAACCCCTTTGGCTGCAATCCCATTGGATAATGCAGACGCATACCCTTATATAGTGTCATGACACCGATCCCGATTGCACGGGACAAATTCCTTGACCGAAACATTGCGGACGAACCCATGAAAAATGACCTGCTAAAGAGCTTTGACTGCGCCGAAGAGCGCGTCGCCCAGATTGTCAGCAACGCGCTGCAAGGTGCGGATGACGGTGAGCTCTTTGTGGAATATTCCCAGGTTGAATCGCTGATGTTCGACGATGGCCGTTTGAAATCAGGCAATTTTTCCTGTGACCAGGGCTTCGGGTTGCGATCGGTGGCGGCAGAAGCCGTCGGCTATGCACATTCGGGCGATCTCTCGGAGGCAGCCCTGCTGCGCGCCTCGGATGCCGTATCGGCCGTGACACGTGGGTATACGGGCACCTATGCCGCGCCCCCTGCCCGCACCAACAAACACCTATATGGCGATGAGAACCCGATTGGTTCGCCCGGTTTTGCCGAGAAGGTGCAATTGTTGCAGCGGGTCGATTCGTATCTGCGGGAAAAGGATCCGAAAGTCCGGCAGGTTTCTGCAGCGCTTGCCGCCGGATGGCAGGTTGTGACAATTCTAAGGGCCGATGGCGCGATCGTGCGAGATATCCGACCATTGACACGATTGAGTATCAGCGTTGTCGTTGGCGAGGGAGACCGCCAGGAAAGCGGCTCCTATGGTGCTGGCGGGCGACGCGGATTCGGCGAATTCATAGCCGAGGATTCCTGGCAGACCGGTGCAGATGAAGCGTTGCGACAGGCGCTTGTCAATCTTCGGGCAATCCCGGCACCGGCAGGCACCTTTGACATGGTTCTCGGCGCAGGCTGGCCCGGTGTCATGCTGCACGAAGCCGTCGGCCATGGCCTGGAGGGTGATTTCAACAGGAAGAAGACCTCTGCCTTTGCCGGCCTGATGGGCAAGCAAGTTGCCTCCAAAGGGGTCACCATCGTTGATGATGGCACGATTGATGGGCGGCGTGGCTCTTTGACCGTTGATGATGAAGGAACGCCTTCCGGCTATAATGTGCTGATTGAAGATGGCATTTTGGTTGGCTTCATGCAGGATCGCCAAAATGCACGGCTGATGGGCGTAAAGCCCACCGGCAACGGGCGGCGGCAATCCCATGCTCACCAGCCAATGCCGCGCATGACCAACACCTATATGCTGGGTGGTGACAAGACGCCCGACGAAATCATCGCGTCGGTCAAAAAAGGCATCTATGCGGTATCCTTTGGCGGCGGTCAGGTTGATATCACGTCAGGAAAATTCGTCTTTGGCTGCACAGAAGCCTACATGATTGAAGACGGCAAGGTTGGCGCGCCAATCAAGGGCGCCATGTTGATCGGCAATGGCCCGCAAGCCATGCAAAGGGTTTCCATGGTTGGCAATGATTCCAAACTCGATACCGGCATAGGCATGTGCGGCAAAGCCGGCCAGAGCGTGCCGGTCGGTGTCGGACAGCCACACCTGCGGATGGACCAGATGACCGTTGGCGGAACCCAGACCTGATTGGGGAAGACCTGATGTAGGCAGCACCATCAGGATTTATCGACGGTTAAACAAATATATCTAGCATGTCTGGTAGTGACGCTGCATTGCGCAGGTTGCGCTCATAACCGGTGACCGATCAAGCATGCCGATCCAAACGAAACTGACACAATACCGCATATGGTGTCGCCACGCGGCGAAATGGCTGGCAATTCGTGGCGGGCTGGAATTGCTGTCTCTGGCAAGTCGGTTCCACCTGCTGCCGCAAAACAATTACAAAGGCGTGATCTTTACGCTGCACCATGTCCGTCCCGGCTCGGATTTTTCCTTTGAACCGAATTCATACCTCTCCGTCACGCCACAATTTCTTGAGGCGACAATTGCTTCATTGCAAAAGAAGGGATGGATTGCCGCGCATGTTGATGACCTGCCGAGGCTGGTGAATGATCCAGAAAACAAAAACCGCTACATGGCCTTCACGCTGGATGACGGGTATCGTGACAATGTCGATTATGCCCTGCCGGTCTTTGCCAGGCACAATATCCCCTTCACGATTTTCATCACGTCGGGTTTCACCGACCGTTCGCGTACAATGTGGTGGATCACACTGGAAGAATTGTTGAGAAAAACCGACCATTTGACCCTGGATCTGGATGGCGGTGAACAAAGTTTCCGGACCAGGACCAATCTTGAAAAAAGAGCGGCCTTCAGCCTTGTCAGCGATCAGTTCGACGTGAACAACGAGGATGCATTTGTATCCGCCCTGAACAAGGCGGCCTGCCGGGCCGGCATTGATCCGGTGTCCATTGTAGAACGGGAAACCCTTGACGAAGCGGCTTTGCGCGACCTTAGCGCCATCCCCCTTGTTCGTCTGGGTGCCCATACCGTCAGCCATGTAAACCTTGCCCGAACTGATCCGGCACGCCTGGCTTCAGAGATCAAACGGTCGGGTGACCTCATCGAAACGCTCACCGGCGACCGGCCCAAAAGCTTTGCCTATCCCTATGGAGGCAAAAGAGCGGCGGGTGGGCGCGAGTTTGATGCGGTAGCGCAGGCCGGCTATGACGCAGCTGTCACGACCTGTCCGGGGCTGCTGGCCGCCGGCGACGGCACCAGACCAACGGCCTTGCCACGGATATCCCTGAACGGCCTGTATCAGAACACCCGTTGTGTCGAGGGGCTGCTCACGGGCATACCCTTCCGGTCAAGAGGCCGCGAAATCAATCCTGTTTCGGAGGATTGATGGCCTTGGGCATATCTGCCTGTCACGGCTTCTGCCTGTCAGGGATAAAGTCTGGTCTTTTGCCATTCGTCGCCGACAGAATCACGTTTGAAGACCACACGGTCGTGCAGCCTGAACTTGCGATCATGCCAGAACTCGATTGATGTCGGTGCCAAGCGGAAGCCTGACCAATGCGGCGGGCGGGGAATCGCACCGATCGGATATTTCGCGGTATATTCGGCAACGGCCTTTTCCAGGGCAAAACGGCTTTCCATGGCGCGTGACTGCCTGGAGGCCCAGGCGCCAATCCGACTGCCGCGCGGCCGCGTGGCATAATAGGCATCGGCTTCCGCATCACTGACAACAGAGACATCACCGCGGATGCGCACCTGCCTGCGCAATGACTTCCAGTGGAAGCACATGGCCGCCTTCTTGGCGCTCAGCAATTCCGTGCCTTTTTGGCTCTCGAAATTGGTGTAGATCGTAAAGCCCTGCTGGTCGAACCCCTTGAGCAGAACCATTCTCACATTGGGAAGGCCATCTTCGTCAACGGTTGCCAGTGACAGCGCATTGGGATCATTCACTTCCTGCGCCACGGCATCGTCCAGCCATTGCGAAAAAAGCGCCAAAGGCTCGTCGGAGAGAGTAAAATCATCATTTGATGCTATCTTGTCATCGACCATGGTCTTTTTCGCGCCTCACATATTTACTTCAAGTCAACTTTACAGGTATTGAATCATAGTAGCCACACAATCAAGAGCAACAGATTGCATACAAATAATGTCAACATTCTCGGGTCCATGATGATCCTGCTTGTCACGCTTGTATCAACAAGTGGCTGCATGGGAGGCATGGGGCTTGATGTAACCGGCGGACCGGATACCAGTCTGTATTCAGGATCCATACCTGTTTCCGGTGAAGATGACACAGATAAACGTGTCATTCGCGATACGGTCGCTCAAGCAGAATTGGGATCAGGATTTGTTCAGGAAATCCCTTGGTTCAACAGTGAGAATGGAAATTCGGGCACAGTGAGCTTCATCCGGGAAGAAAGCTCAGTCGGCAAGGTCTGCCGCGATTTCATCGTATCCAAACACAGCTATGATGGCATCGCACAATATACCGGCGAGATTTGCCGGACCCGCATGACAAAAGGCTGGACCCTCAACGCGCTGGACCAGCAAAGCTGATACACATGGAAAGCGCGTTCCATGGAAAATATATTCCATTGAGATAAGACCTGGCCAGGACTGTCAAAACAAGCCTGGCGAAATAAACCTGTTAAAACAAGCCTGGCAGCAGATGTGTTCGTATATACTGAACCCTCAGAATCTGCGTGACCAAAAGCTGATTTCATTCACAAAAAGTGCCGATTTGAATTGATTCACATCACCAGTGTGTCAAATCTGCGTCTCCACTGCATGAACCGGTGCATGACCGGTTCATGAGCGACGCTTGCGTCTTGAACGCACGTGTTTGCTGTGTCATAGCCAACGGTAACAATGTGTAAGGAGTGGGATATGGTTCTGACGGCAGGCCTGATGAAAGGCAAACGCGGCGTTATTATGGGCGTCGCCAACAATCGGTCGATTGCTTGGGGGATTGCCAAGGCCTGTGCCGACGCGGGAGCCGAGCTCGCCATGACCTATCAGGGTGATGCGCTGAAGAAGCGGGTTGAACCGCTCGCTGCGGAACTGGGCGCACATGTGGTTGGACATTGTGATGTGACAGATCCGGAGAGCATGGATGCGGTCTTTGCCGAACTGGAAAAAATTTGGGGGAAGATCGATTTTCTCGTCCATGCCATTGCGTTTTCCGACAAGGATCAATTGACCGGCCGGTTCATCAACACAACGCGCGAAAATTTCAGTCGGACCATGGAGATATCCGTCTTTTCTCTGGCCGCCCTGTCGCGTCGTGCCGAAATGATCATGAATGACGGTGGATCCATTCTGACCCTGACCTATTATGGCGCCGAAAAGGTCATGCCGCATTACAATGTCATGGGTGTTGCAAAGGCTGCTCTGGAAGCAACGGTACGCTATCTGGCTGTTGATATGGGCAGCCGCGGCATTCGCGTGAATGCGATTTCCGCTGGGCCCATCAAGACATTGGCAGCGTCCGGCATCGGCGATTTCCGCTATATTCTGAAATGGAACGAATATAACGCGCCGCTCAAACGGACAGTCACGACGGATGAAGTCGGCCAGTCTGCGCTTTATCTGCTTTCAGATATGTCATCGGCCGTGACCGGCGAAGTGCATCATGTTGATTCCGGTTACCACACGATCGGCATGAAGGCTGTTGATGCTCCCGATATTTCTGTCATCAAAGATTAGTACAACGCCGCACCCGAGCAGGGATATATCACCATGGTCGCGTCAAAACCGCTGATCTATGTCATCCGGCATGGGGAAACGGACTGGAACCTTGAAGCGCGGCTTCAGGGAACCCAGGATATTCCCCTGAATGCGACCGGTCGTCGGCAGGCCAATCACAATGGTCAGAACCTGAAGGACGTTCTCGGCAAAGATGTCGGCGAATTCGACTTTGTTGCAAGCCCGATGCAGCGAACACGCGAAACCATGGAGCTCGTGCGCAAGGCCATGTCGCTGGAGGCTGGCGATTATCGGCTGGATGACCGGTTGATCGAAGTGTCTTTTGGTGACTGGGAAGGTCACACACTGGATGAACTTGCAGTCCATGTGCCTGATCGCGTTGCGCAACGCAGCAATGACAAATGGAATTTCATACCACCTGGTGAAAATGCCGAAAGCTATGAAATCCTGGCCTGGCGTATCGGTGCCTGGCTCAAGGATGTCACTTCGCCTACCGTATGCGTCAGCCATGGCGGTGTCATTCGGACCCTGTTTCACCTGGTTGCAGGCACGCCAGGAAATGAAGCCGCTGACCTGCCGACCCCGCAGGACCGGATACTGAAAATCGAGGGCGATTCAATCCAATGGATTGATGATTGACAGGTCGAATTTCGCTTTGGCGATTTCATCGCAGATTGGCGCGAACATCCAGCGCCACACCGTCAGAGCAATTCAGATTTGACCGCTCGCTAAAAACTGCATAGACGAAATAGCACATGGGACGTTTTCGCCGCGCAACAGCGCCGGTGCGAATTCAAAACACAACCAGTTGCTCAAACCGATCTCCCCATCGGTCTTCGGTTTCAGCCCAAAGCTTCAGGCAAGATGCATGTCACACAACACCTTCGGCCACCTGTTTCGTGTAACCACCTGGGGCGAAAGCCACGGCCTTGCACTGGGTTGTGTTGTTGATGGCTGTCCTCCGGGCATTGCCTTTACAGAAAACGAATTGCAGCACTGGCTGGACAAGAGAAAGCCGGGGCAATCGCGGTTCGTCACGCAAAGACGCGAAGCTGATGCTGTGCGTGTCCTCTCCGGCGTCATGCCGCAGGATGATGGACAGACATTGATCACAACCGGAACGCCGGTCTCGATGATGATCGAAAACACCGATCAACGTTCAAAGGATTATTCGGAAATCGCCAAGCGCTATAGGCCGGGCCACGCGGATTATACCTATGATGTCAAATACGGCATCCGGGATTATCGCGGCGGCGGGCGTTCCTCGGCGCGCGAAACCGCAGCGCGGGTGGCGGCTGGTGGCCTGGCGCGAAAGGTGCTGCCCGATGTAACCATTCGCGGCGCTTTGGTGCAAATTGGTGACATCAAGATCAATCGTGAGCGGTGGGACTGGGATACAATCAACGACAACCCGTTCTTCTGTCCTGATCCTCAGACCGTGCCGCTTTGGGAAGCCTACCTCGACGAGATTCGCAAGGCCGGGTCCTCGGTTGGTGCCATTATCGAGGTTGTCGCTGAGGGCGTGCCAGCCGGGCTTGGCGCACCGGTTTACGCCAAACTCGATCAGGACATCGCTTCCAATCTCATGTCCATCAATGCCGTCAAGGCGGTCGAGATCGGCAATGGATTTGACGCTGCCACCTTCCGCGGAGAAGACAATGCCGATGAAATGCGCATGGGCGCCGACGGCAAGCCGATCTTCCTGTCCAACCATGCCGGCGGCATCGCCGGCGGGATATCGACAGGGCAACCGATCATCGCGCGGTTTGCCGTCAAACCAACCTCATCGATCCTGACCGAGAGGCGGAGCGTTGATGCGGACGGCAACGAGGTGGATGTGCGCACAAAAGGCCGGCATGATCCCTGCGTCGGCATTCGCGCCGTTCCCATTGGCGAGGCCATGCTTGCATGTACACTTGCCGATCATTACCTGCGGCACAGGGGCCAGACGGGCCGGGTATCATAATCAGTGGATTCCAGCAGGACTTTCCATTGAAGCCACGGCATCATGCCCGAAGAACTGTTGAAAAAGGATACAGGTTTTATGGCATATGATCAGACCCGCGTTGTAGAGGCGCTGCGTGCTTTTGAAGCCGGTGAAATTGTTGTCGTTACCGATGATGACGGCCGTGAAAACGAGGGTGACCTGATTGTCGCTGCCGTTCATTGCACACCGGAAAAAATGGCTTTCATCGTTCGTCACACGTCCGGCATCGTCTGTACGCCAATGCCTCGCAGTGAGGCAAAACGGCTTAATTTGACCGCCATGGTGGCCGAAAACGATGCACCGCACGCAACCGCCTTCACAGTGTCAGTGGACTACAAACACGGTACGACAACCGGCATTTCGGCAGACGACAGGACCCTGACGGTGCGCAACCTGGCCAACCCCAATGCGGGTGCTGTCGATTTTGTTCGTCCCGGCCATATTTTCCCGCTCATTGCACGTGAAGGCGGTGTGCTGATGCGCTCGGGTCACACGGAAGCCGCCGTTGATCTTTGCCGACTGGTGGATCTTCCCCCCGTCGGTGTCATCAGTGAACTTGTCAATGACGACGGCACTGTGACCCAGGGCGCACAGGTCACCGAATTCGCAGCGACCCATGGCCTGAAACATGTATCGGTTGCCGATCTCATTGCCTACCGGCAGCGCAAGGAAACCCTGATTGAAAAGGGTGAAGCCTTTTCCGTTGAAACACCCTTTGGCAAGGCAACCGCCTATACCTATTCCCTGCCCTGGGACCCGATGCATCATATTGCCGTGGTTTTTGGCGACATTCGCGACGGCGTGAATATTCCGGTCAGGCTGCACAAGGAGGTGGTGGTCGAAGACGTCTTCGGCAAACAGCCGCCCATCAATGACTATATGCGGCGCATTGCCGAGCATGGCCGCGGCGTGATTGTCTATTTGCGCGAAGGTTCTGTCGGCGTTGGCAATCTTGGAAGCGGTCGCACAGCGGCTGGAGAACGCGAAATTCACGGCGAGGCCATGGAGCGCGAGAGTGAATGGCTGGAGATCGGTCTGGGAGCGCAGATTCTCAAGGACCTCGGAATTACTTCCATCGAACTTTTTGCATCGCGCAAACGTCATTATGTCGGGCTGGAAGGTTTTGGCATCGCCATCGCAAAAACCATTGTCGTCGAAGGGTGACTGCTTGTCTGTCTCCCCTGATCGCTGTACCAGTGGCAGGATCGCAGTGAGCGATGTTGCCGCTATGCGCGTTCGTCGTTTTTATTCAGGTGCACCATGACAACCCGTCTCTATACCAATCCGATTCACCTTGAACATCTGACCCCCGAGGGCCATCCGGAACGCCCTGAGCGGTTGCGCGCGCTTGAAAAGGCGCTGGAGCGTGAATTGTTTGACGATCTGGATCGGGTGCTGTCGCCACAGGCCGATGAAAGCACAGTCCTGCTGGTCCATAGCGAGGACCATCTGAAGAAGGTGAAGAAAGCCATTCCAGAGGAAGGCATGGCGCATATTGATGCCGATACCACTGCCAGTGCGAAAAGCATGGAAGCGGCATTGACTGCGGTGGGTGGCGCGCTGGCTGGTGTGGACAGTGTCTTTCGCGGCGAAGCCGACAATGTTTTTGTTGCCGCCCGTCCGCCGGGGCACCATGCGGAAAAAGACAAGGCCATGGGTTTCTGCTTCTTCAATCAGGCGGCCATCGCCGCACGTTACGCACAACAGACTCATGGCGCAGAACGCATTGCCATCGTGGATTGGGATGTACACCACGGCAATGGCACGCAGGATATCTTCTGGGATGATGCCAGCGTTCTTTATTGTTCCACCCATCAGATGCCGCTTTTTCCAGGAACCGGCGCGAAGGATGAGGTCGGGGCCGGCAATATTTTCAACGCACCCCTTTCAGCCCAGTCGTCGGGCAATCTGTTTCGTGAAGCATTCCGGTCGCGCATCCTGCCGGCGCTGGAAAACATGCGGCCGGATCTGATCATTATTTCAGCCGGATTTGATGCGCACCACCGCGACCCGCTTGCGCAGATCAATCTGACAGAGGATGATTTTGACTGGGCAACCGGCAAATTGATGGACATTGCCCAGCGCTGCTGTGACAATCGCCTCGTAAGCCTGCTGGAAGGTGGTTATGATCTGGTCGGACTGGCTGAGTCGGGTGCATCACACATAAATCGCCTGATGAGAGGATGATGACATGAGCGAACCAACACAAAGCAATGACGACATTGCGGCGATGAGCTTTGAGCAGGCGCTCGACCAATTGGAGAAAATTGTCGCCAGTCTCGAGACGGGTGATGTGCCGCTCAACAAATCCATCGAGATATATGAGCGTGGCGAGGCTCTCAAACTGCATTGTGAAAAACAATTGAAGGCCGCTGAAAACCGCATTGAAAAAATCCGCCTTGATCGCAGCGGTGCGGCAGCGGGCACCGAACCCCTGGACGCCGAATAGGCGTTTTCCATAAAATTTCGGGCTGATTTTCCCGAATTTTCTGCAGCACAAGAAGCAACGGCCTATAGTGCGGGTTGCGGGTATTGCCCACTTGCTTTACCTCCCGTGGCTAACGATATGGGTCAATATTGAGTTCTTTTGGAATTTTAGCAGTTTGATTGACACAGTGACGAAAGCATCTGACGTGACCAACAGACCCGAAACGCCGCTCCTCGACCGCGTGACATTTCCTGCGGACCTGAAGGACATTGACGATCGGGATATGCCACAGCTGGCCGAAGAACTGCGGGCAGAGATGATTGACGCGGTTTCGGTCACCGGTGGGCATCTGGGTGCAGGTCTGGGTGTTGTTGAACTGACACTTGCCATCCACAAGATATTCAACACCCCTGAAGATCGGCTCATTTTTGATGTCGGTCATCAATGTTATCCGCACAAGATCCTGACGGGTCGGCGCGAGAGCATTCGCACATTGCGTCAGGAAAACGGGCTGTCAGGCTTCACCAAACGGGCTGAAAGCGAATATGATCCCTTTGGCGCAGCGCATTCCTCCACTTCGATATCCGCCGGACTGGGCATGGCGGTTGCCAGCGCCCTTTCGGGCAAACAGCGCAATGTCATATCCGTCATCGGCGATGGCGCCATGTCAGCAGGCATGGCCTATGAAGCACTGAACAATGCCGGCGCACTGGATGCACGGCTGATCGTCATTCTGAACGACAATGACATGTCGATCGCCCAGCCGACCGGCGCCATGAGCGCCTATCTGGCGCGCCTCGCCTCCGGACGAACCTATATGGGCATGCGGGAGGTGGGTAAGAAGTTGACGGCCTATCTGGGCAAGACAGTCGACCGGGCCATCACCCGCGCAGTGGAACATGCGCGTGGCTATGTCACCGGTGGCACATTGTTTGAAGAACTGGGTTTCTACCACATCGGGCCGATAGACGGGCACAATTTTGATCATCTGCTGCCGGTGTTGCGCAATGTGCGTGACAACGGCCAGGGGCCGGTTCTCATTCATGTCGTTACCCAAAAGGGCAAGGGCTATGCACCGGCCGAGGCGGCCAGCGATAAATATCACGGTGTGTCGAAATTCGATGTTATTACCGGAACCCAGGCCAAGGCGACTCCAAATGCGCCCAGCTATACCAAGGTTTTTGCCGACGCATTGATTGAGGAAGCTGCCCATGATGAGAAAATTGTCGCTATCACGGCAGCCATGCCATCGGGAACCGGACTGGACAAATTTGTTGATATTTATCCCGATCGCTGTTTCGATGTCGGCATTGCAGAACAACACGCCATAACCTTTGCCGCCGGCATGGCCTCGGAAGGCTACAAGCCGTTTGCCGCACTCTATTCAACCTTTTTGCAGCGTGCCTACGATCAGGTTGTCCACGATGTGGCCATCCAGGGATTGCCGGTGCGCTTTGCCATCGACCGGGCCGGCTTTGTCGGTGCTGACGGACCAACCCATGCAGGTTCGTTCGATACGACCTATCTGGCGACCCTGCCCGGTTTCGTCGTCATGGCGGCTGCCGACGAGGCCGAACTGAAACATATGGTGCGTACAGCTGCGGCCTATGATGAAGGTCCCATATCCTTCCGTTATCCGCGCGGCGAAGGCGTGGGCATTGACTTGCCCGAACGCGGCTCCATCCTTGAAATCGGCAAGGGCCGTATCATCAAGGAAGGCAGCAAGATTGCCTTGCTGTCATTTGGAACGCGTTTGGCAGACTGCCTGCTGGCGGCTGAAGACCTTGAGGCGCATGGCCTGCCGACAACAGTGGTCGACGCCCGTTTCGCCAAACCTCTCGACACCGCTCTGATCGATCAACTGGCGCGCAATCACGAGGTACTGCTGACGGTGGAAGAAGGTGCCGTGGGCGGTTTTGGCTCCCATGTCATGCAATATCTTGCCCATCAAGGCATGCTTGACCAGGGTCTGAAATTCCGTCCGCTTGTCATGCCCGATCTGTTCATGGACCAGGCCAAGCCCGAGGCCATGTATGCACGCGCCGGACTCGACCGCAAAGGCATCGTCGCCGCGGTCTTTCGCGCTCTGGGCACTGACAAAGCAGTCTCAAGCACACAGGCTTGAAAAAATTCCAAAATATCGCCTGTTAAGGTTAACAAGACCTTTCTGCCCATTCTGCCATCGTTTTTGTTAGGCTTGCATCTTGATTGATGTGGGGAAATCAAACGATGTGCAAAGCAATTCTGGGAGCTGCGGCAATAGCTCTATGCTTTACGGGCGTTTCTGCCAACGTGGCTTTTGCCGGTTCGAAATACGACAAGAAAATCGAAACCGCCGTCATCGCCATTGTCAGTAAAAAGCTCGGTGACATGCGTGGATCGCACACCATTGGCGAAACCCACGTCCTGTACCCGCCCATCGAAATGCGCAATTCCGCCGATGGTACGCTGGAGCCAGCCAACCGTGAGCATCGACGAAACCTGTTTTCGGACCTGCTCAATTCCTGAAACCGGTCCATTGCCTTCGATCAGTTGTATTGAGCACCGGGTCTGATTGCGGGGTATGCGGCACGCGGGTCAAGCAACTGTCCCCTACCGCCCATATGCCAAAAATAGCCGTCAAACATCGCGTAATTGTGCCAGGTGATGCATAATCCCCGTCATCACTTTACAATTGAATTCATATTGTGCTGTGATTGATGTTCAATGCACGCAAGATGCATGGTCACATCAACAGACCAAATCTGTTTGACATCTACGGGGAGGAAACCACCGGATGAAGAGGATCGTTCTGGCAATTTGTCTGCTGGCTGTCAGCATGCCCGCTCAGGCAATCAACCGCTACGATACATCAGCGCTTACCTGCCAGCGTATACAGGCAATTTTGCAAAGTGAGGGTTCTGCAGTCTTGCGATATCCATCGCCGCGCAATACCCAACTGACACTCTATGATGTCTATGTGATGAATCCGGTGTTCTGTCAGAGCGGCGAACATGCCCAATCAGCTTTCGTTCCCTCAAGCGACAACAAGCGCTGTCGGGTCAGGCAATGCGTGCAGACACGGTCTGACCAGAATGGCAGGTAGGTCTTTTCTGGCGACGACACTCCATTGGAGTTGTCTGGCTTTTAAGGGATTACCAGCAGTCCCGATGATGTTTACAAAATCAAGTTGGCGAGTGAAACTTTTGATTGCGTGGAATTTTTTTCGGCAATCTGGCTGCTGTTCACCTTTGATACTGACGGTTTGTTTATGTAATTCTTTGCATTTGAACAAACATTGTGATGTGATTGCAACTTGTTCTAATTATAAAAACCATAACCAATAGAACAATATCTGTCAGACGGGGAATATGACGATATGAAGAGGATACTTCTGGCACTATGTCTGCTCGCAATATGCATACCTGCACAGGCGGTCAGCCGATATAACGCACCCGCACTGACATGCCAGCGCATACAAACAATATTGCAAAATGATGGTGCGGCGATCCTGCGCTACCCGTCACCACGCGATTCACAACTCACCCTTTATGATCTTTACGTGAAAAGCCGGGAATTCTGCCAAAGCGGTGAACAGGTCATATCAGCCTCCGTGCCGTCCAAGGACAACCGTCGTTGTCAGGTCAGGCAATGCGAGCAGAGCATGGACATTCAAAGCAACCGTTAGAGCCGTTCACGACGAAAGCTCCGGTTTCGGCACTCAATAGCATTTATAGCTTGCCTCCATGCCCGGCAGCAGCCATGAGAGGCCATGACACAACCGCAACATGACGATGCAGACCGGGTTCGCCTCGATCTGCTTTTGACCCAGGCCGGACATTTCGCAACACGGGCGCGCGCCCGAGACGCGATCGCGCGTGGCTCCGTTCAGGTTGATGGTCAATTGTGCACCAAACCGGGAACCCGAATTCTGCGCAACAGCGCACTGTCGGTTTGCGACGCGGCGCAGAACTATGTATCGCGCGCGGCCCTCAAGCTGATTGCCGGACTGGATCATTTCGACGTCAATGTCTCAGGTCGCAACGCACTTGATATTGGCGCTTCGACGGGTGGCTTTACGCAGGTCTTGCTGGAACGCGGCGCCTTGCATGTCACGGCAGTGGATGTCGGCCATGGTCAATTGCATCCATCGCTGGAGCACGACAGGCGCATCAGCAGCCATGAAGGCGTCAATGCGCGCGCTCTTGATCCAGGTATCCTGGCGGGGCGGAGGATCGGCACACTCGTCAGTGATGTCAGCTTCATTTCCTTGAAACTTGCCCTGCCGCCTGCTCTGAAACTGGCATCAGAAGGCTGTTTTTGCATCCTGCTCGTCAAACCACAATTTGAGGCAGGACGCGAGGCCATCGGCAAGGGCGGTCTGTTGAAAGATCCGGATCTCGGTCCTGAAATCGCCAGGGATCTGGCCCGATGGCTGGACCGCCAGCCCGGCTGGAAAAACATTGGTACAATCCCCTCTCCCATCAGTGGCAGCGATGGCAATCTTGAATTCCTCCTGGGAGGCATAAAATCATGACCACACAAACAGTAACAATTTCCCATTTGGGCGCGCAGGGTGACGGCATCGCGGATGGTCCCGAAGGACCAATCTATGTCGGCTTTACCCTTCCCGGTGAAACCGTCACCATCGATCAGCAGAAAAACAAGGGGCAATTGCTCAGTGTCGACCAGCCGTCACCGGAGCGCGTCGAACCACCCTGTTCCTATTTCGGTCCGCAGGGAAAATCCTGTGGCGGCTGCGCACTGCAGCATATGAACATGGATGCCTACTATGTCTGGAAACGGCAATTGGTCGTTGATGCCCTTGCGTCGCGCGGTATCGAGGCGGATGTTCTTCAAACCGTCCAATGCTCGCCCCTGGGGCGGCGACGCGCGGTCTTTTCTGCCCAATCGACACGCAATGGCCTGTTGTTTGGATTCAATCAGGCCGGCACGCACAATATCGTGGACATCAAACATTGCACGGTTCTGAGCCCGGCCATCACCAAACGCCTTGATGCTTTTCGCAGCCTTGCAAACCTGCTCGCCCGCAGCGGCAAATCGTTCAGACTGCAGGTGCTCGCAACCCTCACGGGGCTTGATGTGTCCATTGAGAACATGAGCCAGCTTTCAGAAAAGCAGCGGCAACAGGCGACAGCTCTGGCCCTGCAACTTGGATTTGCCCGATTGTCTCTTGGCAGCGAGACCCTGGTGGAAGCCCACAAGCCGATCATCCGTTTTTCCGGTGTCGACGTGTCGCCGCCGCCAATCGGCTTTGTCCAGGCCAGTGTGGAGGCACAGGACCGGATGGTGGCCATCGTTGCCGAACACCTCAGCGGGTTGAAGCGGGTGGCGGACCTGTTTTCGGGAAGTGGCACATTCACCTTCGAACTGGCACGGCAATCGGCAGTGCATGCGGTCGAGTCCGATGGCCCGGCCATGGCCGCACTGGACCAGGCCGCACGCCATGCAAAGGGGCTCAAGCCCATCAGCGTGGAAAAGCGCGATCTTTATCGCCGTCCGCTTCAGCCGGCCGATCTCAAGAAAATCGACGGCGTGACGTTTGATCCGCCGAGAGCGGGTGCACAGGAACAGGCTGAAGAACTTGCAAAATCCAAGGTCGGCAAGGTGGCAGCGGTCTCCTGCAACCCGGCGACATTGGCGCGCGATCTGCGCATCCTGCTGGATGGCGGCTTTCGAATCCGATCAGTCACTCCGATCGACCAGTTCGTCTGGTCACCCCATGTGGAAGCCGTCGCCCTTCTGGAGCGTTGATCGGGTTAATCACACGAGGCCGTGAATTTTTGCGAAGGGATCCCAGCTCGGATCCTGCTGCCATTCATATTCACAAAATTGTGCAACATCTTTCGCGCGCTGCATTCCGTGCATCCTGGCAATCGCACCAAGGCTCATGTCCATGCCCGCAGATACGCCAGATGATGTTATGAAATGCTCATCCTCCACCCAGCGGGCCTGACGCTCCCAAAGAACCCGCGGCCCCTGTGATTCAACCCAGGAGAAGGCTGCCTTGTTGGTTGTTGCATGCCTGCCATCGAGCAACCCAGCCCTGGCGAGCAAAGCGCTGCCGGTGCACACACTGAGAACGAATTCTGCATTTTTGCTTGCAGCAACAAGCCAATCCAGAAGAGCCTGATTTTCGACTTCCCTGCGCGTGCCTTTTCCACCGGGGACAAACAGGATGTCGAAGGCGCAATGTTCATGTATCGACAGACTGGCCATTGCAGAAAGCTTGTGTCCGCTTTCAACAGCCCCTTCGCGCTCGGCGATCAGATGAAGTTCATAATCATCGCCAAGGAGTCCAAACATCTCCATTGGCCCGAACAGGTCCAGCAATTCAAAACCGGGGAAAATCAACGCACCAATGGTCCGCATTGTTGTAGCTCCTTTGACCATTTACAAATATTTCGAATGAACGGCTGCAAGAAGTCCTATAGCGAGGGCTGCCACACCCCATCCAGATAGCTTGCTTCCTGGTCACCCGGCCATGGCGGCATGGAAATGCAGATAAATTTCAGATCGACATCACCGACGTTTCGGTACTGAAAAGCTGTTCCGACCGGAATGTCGATGGAAGTTCCGGCAAAAAGCGGAGTAATGCGTTCCGATACCCCATCGCGCCGCCAGATTTCGCCCTGCCCCTCAAGGATGTACCAGAACTCGCTCACCGTCTGATGAATGGTTGCTCTATTGACCTGTTTCGGGGGAACCGTGCTGTGAATCATATTGCCATTGGCGCCATCCATGATGAATCGGATATCGGCGCCTGCCGGTGATTGCGCATCGGGATTGCCGGGAAGTATCGTTTCTTTCATGGCGTATTGTCCAATCAGGTTCGCGGGAATCGCCAACAATTTGCGACCAGTATCGGTTTCCTTGCAATGACAGCAGATGCCGAGTGAACCGGCTTTCCGCCACCAAACGATTCCATTTGATCATGAAGCGCTTGTCTTATGATTTCCCAGTTCTTGTGAAAGATTAAGAGATAC
>JARGOF010000065.1 GCA_029212415.1 Rhizobiaceae bacterium
GCACCCATGTGCCGCACCTCAGAAGAGTTTTCCGGAGAACGCGGAGCTGCGCTGCAGCTTCGTGGATCTTTTCTGTTCACGGCGAGCGGCGCTGAAGCGCCTGCCTACACAGGGTGCGGCCAAAAAGTTGGCCGGGCTGCGGTCGCAGCCTGTTGAGTGCCCCGAAGTAAGGCACCGGGCGCTGCAGGCACTGCCTTGCTGACAGGCACCGTTCCCGCCGAAGGCGGCAAGCGCGCCAGTTAACGGTCAATGGCGCGCCTGGGCCTATGCCCCGCCCCGTCTGGAGCCAGCGCCGATAGGCGCGTACGGCGTGAAGACACAACAAACAGGCGTGAAGACGCTACAAATATGTCCGCCGCTCAATCGCCGTTTCCTCGATCTTGGCGGTCAGCGCATCGACAAAAGCCTGTTCCGCGCGGTTCATGCGTTCCATCGGGTTCCACACCATGTGCACATCTATGGCCGGTGGATCGTCGTAGGGCGGCAGGCGCCAGAGCAGGCCTTCGGCCACGTCGCGGGCCACCACGTGGACGGGAAGCGCGCTGATGCCGAGGCCGGCGATCGTCATGCGGCGGATTTCTTCCAGATGGGAGGAGCGACCGACCACATGTTGGTCTAGGCCCGCCTCGGCGCGGATCAGCGCCACCGGGCGCAGCACGTCGTCCAGCCGGTCGGTCAGGAAAGAGACCGAAGAATGGCCCTTCAGGTCCGCCTTGGACAGGCCCTTGCGGCCAAAGAGCGGGTGGCCGGGGCCGCAGAAGAGGCCGAAGAATTCGCGGTAGAGCCTGCGATATTCCAGCTTGGCGCTGCGCTCGTGCACCAGACAGATGGCCAGCGAGGCGCGGCGCGCCGTCACTTCCGTAAGGGCTGATACGCTGGCCATCACATCGAGCGTCATGGTCGCCTTGGGATGGGCCTCGTGAAAGGCCCGCAGGGCATCGTCAAACAACGGGCAGACGACGTGGCTGGCCATGGCGATATGGACATGGCCGCGGATCTCGTCCGTCACATCGCGCATCAGGTTGTTCAACCGGGTGACCGAGCCGTAGATATCCAGCGCCTCGCGGTGCAGCAGGCGTCCGGCGTCGGTCAGTTGGAAATGCCCCGGCGAGCGGTCGATCAGCCGCTTGCCGATCTGCTCTTCCAGGCGGCGCAGGGCATTGGAGACGCTGGGCTGCTTGCGGCCGAGCCGCTCGGCGGCGCCTGTGACGCTGCCGGCTTCCGCCAGCACGACAAATGTGTGCAGCAGGTTCCAGTCAAACGCCCGTCCGGCGCTGCCTTGTTTCACAGTATCGGCCATGGGTCATAGAAACCATGAATAGTTACTATTGTCATTATCTATTTTGAGAATGGTCTCACCTATTCCATTATCCGAATATGTTGTTGCCCCGGCAGGGGGCAATGGCGCACGGGGTTGTTTTCAAATTTCACATTGACAGGAAAGGAGCATCCTATGCTCACGCAGATGAAGGGCCTGATGGCCGCAATGATTTTCGCCGGGGTGGCATTGTCCGCCCCCGCGCATGCCGATGAACTGGACACGATCAAGGCCAATGGCAAGCTGTCCATCGCGCTGACAGGCGCCTATCCGCCGTTTTCGCTGGTCAACGAGCAAAACGAAGTGGTCGGCTTTGACGTTTCCATCGGCAAGGAAATTGCCAAGCGACTGGGCGTCGAACCGGAAATCGTCACCACCGCCTGGGACGGCATTCTCGCCGGACTGATGGCCGGAAAATACGACACGATCATCGGCAGCATGAGCATCACGCCCAAGCGCATGGAAGTGGTGGACTTTGTCGGCCCCTATTATTCCGCCGGCCGGGCAATCTTCGTCGGCGCCGATAGCGCCGTCATGGGCATGGACGACCTGAAGGGCAAGACAGTCGGTGTGACGCTGGGTGAAACCCATGAAAAATGGGCCCGCGAACAATCCGACATGGACTGGACGCTGAAGACCTACAAGGGCCTGCCGGAACTGATGCTGGAACTCAAGAATGGCCGCATTGATGCGCTGATCATCGATTCCATTCCGGGCCGTGTGGCGATCACCAAGGACAAGCAGCCAATCCGCGAACTTGACCTGTCCGATATCGAAGGCGCCAGTGTCGGCGTCGGCATGGCCATCCGCAAGGGAAACCCGGAGCTGGCAGCCGCCATGCAAAAGGCGCTTGATGACATGATGGCCGACGGCACTTACGAAAAGATCTCCGTCGAATGGGTCGGTGCGGATATCCGCTAGGCGCGACGCTCTGCTTTTGCATCCGCCCGGCACCTGCCGGGCGGGTGCCCGTTTCACATTCCAGGCAACAGGCGGAAGGAACCCACCATGAAAACAGACTACGGAAAACTGACATGGGAAGAGGTCCGTGACGCCGACAAGGACCGGGTGATCATCCTGCCGGTGGCAGCCACGGAAGACCACGGGCCGCATATGGTGCTCGACACCGATACGCTGCTGGGCACATCGATTGCCCGCGAGGTCGCCGTGCGCTCGCCGGAAGATGTGCTGATCATGCCGTCGATCCCCTACGGCTTCAACGAACACCACAAGGATTTTCCGGGCGTCATCTGGATCCAGCCCGAGACATTGATCGCCTTTGTCACCGATGTGACCAAATCGCTCGCCCATCACGGTTTCCGCCGCATCCTGCTGCTCAACAGCCATGGATCGAACCATCCGGTTCTCGATCTGGCTGCCCGCAAGACGGTGATTGAAAACGACATCATCTGCGTTTCCGCCTCCTACTGGAACCTGATGTCGGATCGCATCAACGCCATCCGCAAATCGCCGACCGGCGGCATTGCCCATGCGGGCGAATTCGAGGCGGCGATGTACATGCATCTGGATCCCGAACATGTCTATCCGGAAAAGGCGGCCAGCCAGATCGTCCACGATCCGTCCAGCCGCTATTTCAACCTCGACCTTGCCGCCGGCGGCAGCCGCGCCATGCTGATGCGCTGGTGGTCGGCGGCCTCGCCGGATGGCACGATGGGTGATCCGACCGTGGCCGATGCGGAAACGGGACGTCAATATTTCGAAGCCGCCGTCGAGGAAACCATCGGGCTGGTGAAAGAAATTCGCCGGCTGCCGATGCTCAAACGCACAGACCACCATTGAGGCTCCCATGGATTTTGCGCTGATCGGACGTATCTGGCCGTTTTTTGCCGAAGCGGCATGGGTCACCATCGAGGTCTCGATGCTGGCCATCATCTTGGGGCTGATCCTGGGGTTTGCCGCAGCGCTCGCCAGCCTTTCGCGCAATGTGCTGCTGCGCTGGCCGGCACGCGCCTATGTCAGCGTCTTTCGCGGAACGCCGGCGCTGATCCAGCTCTTTCTGCTCTATTTCGGCGGTCCGCAGATCGGCATCCACCTGGGTCCCTTTGAAGCCGGTGTCATTGGCCTTGGCATCAATATCGGCGCCTATATGTGCGAGACGATCCGCGGCGCCATTCTCTCCGTCGACAAGGGACAGACCGAAGCCGGGCGATGCCTGGGCCTTGGCCAGACGCAGGTCATGCGCCGGGTGATCCTGCCGCAGGCGGCCCGCATGATGGTGCGCCCGCTGGGGGTCAATGCCATTGCGCTGATCAAGGGTTCGGCCATCGTCTCGACCATTTCGGTGCTGGAGCTGTCCTATACGGCGCACCGCTATATCTCGTCGACCTACAAACCTTTCGAGATGTTCATTCTTGCATCCATCTTTTATCTGGCGATCGTCACGGTCTTTTCCTTCGGGGTAAAAAAGATCGACGAACGCGTAGCGCTGGAGTCCTGACATGGGTCTCGATTTCTCCATTCTGCCCGCCTATGCCGACATCCTTTGGAAGGGCACTTTGTGGACCATCGCGCTGACGGTCCTGTCGATGTTCTTCAGCCTTGCCGGTGGCGTGGTGTTTGCGGTGCTGCAACTGAACCGCCATGCGATCATTCGCTGGCCGGTTGCCGGTTTTGCCTGGTTGTTCATGGGCACGCCGCTGCTGCTGCAGCTGTTTTTGATCTATTTCGGGCTGGTGCAGATCGGCCTGGATCTCAACGCCTTTGTCGCCGGGGTGATTGCGCTCAGCCTGCATTTCGCGGTCTATAATTCCGAAATCATCCGTTCGGCCATCGTTGCCGTGGACAAGGGCCAGTATGAAGCGGCGCGCAGCCTCGGGCTTAGCCAGTTCCAGGCCATGCGCAAGGCGATCGTGCCGCAGGCCGTCGCCAATGTGACGCCGGCGCTGGGCAACATGATGATCGCGCTTTTGAAAGAGAGCGCGCTGGTCTCGGTCATCGGCGTGATGGAGCTGACACTGTCGGCGCAACGGGCGATTTCCGACAGTTTCCGCCCGTTCGAATTCTATATCGCCGCCGGGGCAATCTACTATGTCCTCAACCTTGGTCTCGAGCAGGCGGTGCGTGTCGCAGAACGCCGCTCGGCCCAGTACAGATAGTCCGTCAGCACAGGATTTCCGATTATGAGCGAACCCATCGTCAAGATTCGCGGCCTGAAGAAGAACTTCGGATCGCTGCAGGTCCTCAAGGGCATCGACATGGATATCGACCAGGGCCAGATTTTTGCCCTGATCGGTGCCAGCGGCTCGGGCAAGTCCACCCTGCTGCGCACCATCAACCAGCTGGAAGAGGTCACCGAGGGTGAAATCTGGTTTGACGGGGAACTGGTCAACCAGAAGCTGCCGCACCGCCAGCGCGAGGCGCATCTCAACCGATTGCGCCAGAACATCGGCATGGTATTTCAGCACTTCAACCTGTTCCCGCATCTCACAGCCATCGAGAATGTCACCATGGCGCCACTGATGCTGGGCCGGGTGAACAAGGCCGAGGCGATCGAACAGGCGAAAAAGCTGCTGGACAAGGTGGGGCTTTCCGATCGGGGAGACTATTACCCCTCGAAACTCTCCGGCGGCCAGAAGCAGCGCGTGGCGATTGCCCGCTCGCTGGCCATGAACCCCAAATTGATGCTGTTCGACGAGGTGACCTCGGCGCTTGATCCCGAACTGGTGGGCGAGGTCAACCGGGTGATGAAAGCCCTGGCCGAAGAAGACATGACGATGATCATTGTCACCCATGATCTGCGCTTTGCCGAAGATGTATCCGACCATGTGATCTTCATGGCCGATGGGCTGGTGGTCGAGGAAGGCCCGCCATCACTGGTTTTCCGCGCGCCGCAGGAAGACCGGACGAAATCCTTTTTGCAACAGGTGTTCAATGACTGAAGCTCCCCGCTCGCATCTCTTCTACCAGAGCAGAAACAAGCGCCCCATGCTCGACATGGCGCGCGGCGTCTATATGTGGGATGTCGACGGCAAGCGCTATCTGGACGGCTCGTCGGGGGCAATGGTGTCCAATATCGGCCATTCGAACCCGCGGGTGCTGGAAGCCATGCGCCGGCAGATGGAGAAATCCACCTTCGGCTACCGGCTGCATTTCGAGACCGAGCCGGCGGAACGGCTGGCCGCCAAGACAGCAGGCCTTGCGCCGGAGGGCCTGGAGCGGGTGTTTTTTGTCTCCGGCGGCTCCGAGGCGGTGGAAAGCGGCATCAAACTGGCCCGGCAATATGCCGTGGCCATCGGCCAGGCATCACGCTGGAAGGTGATTTCGCGCACGCCCAGCTATCACGGCTGCACCCTGGGCGCGCTGGCGCTCACCGGCTATACGCCGCTGACCCAGCCATTCGAGCCGATGATGCAGGCGATGCCGAAGATATCGGCGCCGCGCGCCTATCTGGACAAGATGGATATGGATGATCCGGCAACGGGATTGCACTATGCCGACATGCTGGAGGCGAAGATCCTTGCCGAGGGGCCGGACAGCGTGCTTGCCTTTATTGTCGAGCCCATCGGCGGCGCTTCGACCGGCGCATTGGTGCCGCCTGCCGGATACATGGCGCGCATTCGCGACATCTGCAATCGCTACGGCATCATTCTGATCCATGACGAAGTCATGTCGGGCGGCGGACGCACCGGTCGTTTCTTCGGCGGTGAACATTGGGACGGCGCACCGGATATCATTACCCTGTCCAAGGGTTTTGGCGCCGGTTATGCGGCGCTGGGCGCAGTGATCGCCCATGAGCGGATTGTTGACGCAGTGATGGATGCCGGCGGCTTTGCCCATGGTTTCACCTATGCCGGCAACCCGCTGGCCTGCGCAACCGGGCTGGCGGTGATGCAGGAGATCGAGGCGGAAGGCATGATCGGCAATGCGGCGCATATCGGCGATCTGCTGAAAGCGCGCCTGCAGGCGCTGAGCCAACGCTTTGAAATCATCGGCGATGTGCGCGGCAAGGGCCTGCTGCTGGCCTATGAACTGGTTTCCGACCGGGACACGATGGCGCCACTGCCCCCTGGCCTAAATGCCTATAACCGTCTCGTCGATATCGCCCATGACAATGGTCTGATCATCTATTCGCGGCGCACCCGCGACGGTCTGGAAGGCGACCATTTCCTGGTCTGTCCGCCGATGATTGCCACAGCCGACCATGTGGACGAAATCATTGATGTGCTGACCCGCTCGCTGGCGCAGTTCATGGACGAGATTACCGGCAAATGGCCGGTGGCCGTATGAGAATAGGGATCGGCATGAGCTGCCCGCCCGCGCTGCGGGATCTGAACCGAAGGGAGCGTTGAGCCATGACCGCTGTCACAATACGCCGGGCAAAGGCCGCAGATGCAGCCCGCCTGAACCGGTCTCTGGCCAAGCTTTCCGCCCATCTCGGTGATACGCATCACGCCAGTGACGCGGCCATCGAACGCGCCGGTTTCGGCCCCTCACCCAGTTTCATCGCCCTTCTGGCGGAGCGCGGCGAAGACATGGTCGGTGCGGCGATGTTCTCACGGGTGTTTTCAACCGTCATGGGCGCGCCCGGCGTTCTGGTTTCCGATCTGTGGATTGAAGAGAGGATGCGCGGTGAAGGCCTTGGCCGACGCCTGCTGGCGGCAGCCGGAAAACTTGGCGCAGAGGAGTGGGGCGCCGCCTATCTGAAACTCAGCGTCAGCAATTCCAACGCCGATGCACGCGCGGCCTATGCGCGGCTCGGCTTCACCCCGATCCTAGGTGAGACACCGATGATCCTCGGCGGTGCCTTGTTTGAAACCCTGAAAGGCGGATCATGAACATCCTGCTGCACGCCTGATGGTGATGCCTGACAAATCGGCTGATATCGGATCGGCCATCGCACGCATCCATGATGGCGCCAGCGTCATGCTCGGCGGCTTTGGTGTGCCCGGCACACCCTTTTGCCTGATCGAGGAACTGGTGCGCCAAGGGGCAAAAGATCTCACCATCATCAAGAATGACGCCAATGAAATGGGCATGGGTGTCGACTGGCTGCTGGAAAACGGCCAGGTGTCAAAGCTGGTCGCCAGCCATATCGGCCTCAATGCACGGGCCATCGCCATGATGAATGACGGCGCACTCAAAGTCGAATTTGTCGCGCAGGGCATTCTGGCCGAACGCATTCGCATCGCCGGCGCAGGCCTTTTGGGGTTTGTCACGGATATCGGCATGGGCACGCCGCTGGCCGAGGGCAAGGAACAGGTCAGCGTCAACGGGGTCACAGGCATCCTGGAACCGGCGCTGAAAGCTGATTTTGCGCTGGTCCATGCCGAAACGGCCGATACATTCGGCAATCTGTATTATGCTGCTGCCGCGCGAAACTTCAATCCGCTGATGGCCATGGCAGCCCATTGCACCATCGCGGAGGCCGAGGCCATCGTCGATCAGGGCCTCATCAAGCCCGAGAATGTCCATACGCCCGGCCCGTTCGTGGACCAACTCGTGGCGCTCAAGCAATTGCCGGAGGTCTATGGTGTTGTCAGACGCTAGGGAACGCATGCTGCGCCGCGCTGCCCGAGACATTCTGCCGGGCATGACGGTCAATCTGGGGATCGGCCTGCCGACCCAGGTTCTCCACCATGTGGATCGCACCATGGCGATCTGTCTGCATTCGGAAAACGGCATTGCCGGGGTGGGGCCGCAGCTTTCGCCCGAAGAGGCCGACCGCAACCTGATCGATGCGGGCGGCGCCTATGTCTCACCCATTGCCGGCACCTCCTACTTCGACAGCGCCGTGTCCTTTGCCATCGTGCGCAGCGGCCGGCTGGACCTGACCCTGCTGGGCGCCTTCGAGGTTGCGGGCAATGGCGATCTGGCCAACTGGATCATTCCCGGACGCTTTTCACCCGGTGTCGGCGGTGCCATCGAACTGGCGCAAAAGGCGCGCCGGGTCGGCGTTCTGACCACCCATACCGACAAGAAGGGCAATCCGAAAATTCTAGAGCGCTGCACCCTGCCATTGACGGCGGCGGCCTGTGTCAACCGGATCTATAGTGATATGGCCGTCTGTGATGTCACGCCTGAAGGGCTGCGCCTGACGGAGATCGCCGAGGGCACCGACCTGCAGGACGTCATTGATGCCACCGGCACGAAGCTGATCGTGCCGGACGGCGCCATTCCAACCTTCTGACGCGGGAGTTTTTCATGGACGACGCACAAAAAACCGCCATCATGCAGGCCGTTGACGGGCTTTTTGATGAAGAAATCGCTTTTCTTGCCGAACTGACATCGCATCCCTCCACACGCGGCAAGGAACAATCCGCGCAGAATTTCATGGCTGGCGAACTAACCGAACGCGGGTACCGGACGGATCGCTGGCTGATCGACGTCAACGACATTGCGCACCTGCCGGGCTTCTCGCCGGTCATCGGAAATTACGATGATGCCGTCAACGTGGTTGGCACCCATGACAGCCGCAGCAATGCCGGCAGATCGCTGATCCTCAATGGCCATATCGATGTGGTGCCGGAAGGCCCGCTGGATATGTGGGATGCCAACCCCTACGCGCCACATGTGGACGATGGCTGGCTCTATGGGCGAGGCTCGGGCGACATGAAGGCCGGGCTTGCCTCCAACCTTTTCGCATTGGATGCGCTCAAGTCCCTCGGCTTTGCCCCGGCCTCCAATGTGCATTTCCAGTCGGTGGTCGAGGAAGAATGCACCGGCAATGGCGCTCTGGCCTGCCTGCAAAGGGGCTACCGCGCCGATGCCGCGCTGATCCCCGAACCCTTCGACGAAGATCTCGTGACGGCACAGGTCGGCGTCATCTGGCTGGAGGTGCATCTGCGCGGCATTCCCGTGCATGTGGCGACAGCCGGCAGCGGCTCCAACGCCATCGAGGCCGCCATCCCGCTTATCGCCGCCCTGCACGATTTGGAAAACCGCTGGAACAGGCCCGAAGGCCGCCATTGCGACTATGGGCACAATCACCACCCGCTGAACCTCAATATCGGCAGGATCCAGGGCGGCGACTGGGCCTCATCGGTGCCGGCCTGGTGCGTTTTTGACGTGCGTATGGGGATTTTTCCGGGGCAGGACATTGATGAGGCACGTCGCGAGATCGAGAGCACGATCATGGAGGCGGCAAGCCAGCATCCCTTCCTTGCCAACAACAGGCCGGAAATCGTCTATCACGGGTTTCTGGCCGAGGGATACGCGCTGTCACAGCACAAGGACGATACGGCCGGCCAGGCCATCAGCGCGCTTGAAAGGGCCCATCAAAGCGTCAACGGAAAGGCGCTCGACAAGGTTGCGATCACGGCGACCACGGATGCCCGCTTTTTCGGCCTCTATGCCGATACGCCGACCCTGGTCTACGGCCCGAAGGCCGAAGCAATCCACGGTTTCAACGAAAGGGTCGATCTGGAGTCCGTGCGCCGGGTCACCCAGGCCACAGCCCTGTTCATCGCCGACTGGTGCGGGCTGGAGCCTTTGTGAAGCCTTACCAGTTCACTCCTGCACGATGTGATAGAGCGTGATTGATATTTCCTTGCCCTTGGAATAGTTGAAGCCGGAAATCGGCTCGCTGCCTTCGGCCTTGGCGCCGCTGGCGCTGAGGGCTGCCAGGAATGCCGGTGCATCGGCAGCGGGCACGGCGGCCAGAGCGCATTCGGGATCGGCCATGATGTGCTGGGCGGCGCTGTCGGGACCTGCCAGCAGCGTTTTTGTGCCGGCCAGGAAAACCAGGCTTGGCTCGTGGAAGGTTGCTGATGCCAGCACGGAATCCTTGCAGGCCTTTTGCAGATGGAACTGGGTTGCAATCTGACGGCTGACCCACATTTGATCGATATGCGGCAGAACCACCCCGAAGAGCAGACCATAGGCCGTCGTTGCGGCGATGGTCGTGACAAACACCCGTTTGACCGGCTCGACCATCATCTCGAAGCCAATGGCAAACCACGCCGCCACCAGCAACAGCAGCACCGATGGAATGCTCCAGGGCGAAAAGCCACTGCCAATATAGATCGGCATGACCACGGCCAGCGCGACAAAGGCAAAGGTGACAATGACAACACCAAGGCCGGTGATGCCATGCAGCAATCTTTGCCACAAAAGCGGCACGGGCGCCTGCGCCCCGGCAAGGCTGAGGAACCAGCCGCCCAGCAGCAGAATGGCCGGATAGGCGGGCAGCACATAATGCGGCAATTTGGTTGGAACAATTTCGAAGAACAGCCAGAGCGGGATATACCAAGCGATGCAGAACAGCAGCCGTGCATCGGTGAACATGCGCCGCAGGGCATGGGTCAGGCCGATGATGGCAATCAGCCCGAAGGGCCACATGTAGAGCGAATAGGTCAGGATATAATAGCCGGGCGGTGCGCCGTGAGACTCCTGTCCACCTGCCACCTTGCCAAGCATATCCTTGCCGAGCGCCTCCTGCCAGAAGGCGCCACCGCTCTTCCAGGTGATCAGCACCAGCCAGGGCAAGGCAATCAGCACAGCCAGTGCGATGCCGCGCAGCGGTTTGAGATCCAGCAGCCATTTGCGGTCGCGGTTCTTGTCAAACAGCAGCAGAAACACAATGGTCAGCAGGCTGAGCAGGGGCGTGATCGGCCCCTTGATGAGGATCGCCGCGCCCTGCGCAATCCAGAAGTACCAGGTCAGCGAGGGGGCTGCGGCATCGCCGTTTCGCCGGCTGACATAGATGCGGGCAAGGCAGCCCTGCGTAATGATCGACAGCAACAAAAGAACGGAATCCGTCTTTGCCAGTCGCCCCTCAAAGCCTGCGCCAAACATTCCAGCCAGCATCAGCGCCGCGATCAGCCCGATGGTCGGCCCAAAGAGCCCCTGCCCGACCCAATAGAGCGCCACGACAGACAGCGCCATGCCGATGACTGACACCATGCGGTAGGCCCAGACCGGCGCATCCTCGCCCTGGCCCGTCAGCGCAACGGAGATGGATTGCAGCCAATAGATGCCGATGGGCTTCTTGTAGCGGGGCGCTTCCTGAAATCTGATGTCGATATAGTCGCCCGTCTGGACCATCTGTTTGGTGGCCTGAATATAACGGGCCTCATCGCGGTCGATGGGCGGCAGTTGCGCAATTCCGGGCACCAGCACGGCCAAAGTCAGCAGAAACAGCATCAGATAACGAAGCAAAACGCTCCGTTCGCCGAATGGCCCTTCAGACTGCATCGTTTTTTCGCCTGACTGGTTGATGGGCTCTGTCCATTTCAATTACGCGTTGACTTGCCAATAATGACTTTCGGTTTACTGCGGAAGCGACCAAAACCGAATCATTAACCTTATACATGACTTGGCGGACAAGTGATCTCACTGAGTATCGGCAACGGCGGCCTTTTTTTCATTGGCGATCAGCCAAAGGTTACGCACATAGATGAACAATCCCATGCCCTGACCGGCAATGAACACCGGGTCCTGACGCTGAATGGCATAAATGAGCAGCAGCACACCGCCAAAAAGCGAAAAAAACCAGAAGGCCACCGGCACGACACTGCGTTTGGCCCGCTCCGAAGCCAGCCATTGCACCACGAAACGCATGGTAAAACAGGCCTGCGCCAGGAAACCCAGAAGAATCCAGCCATTGAACTGCTCGACAAAAACCACGCGAAACCACGCGATAATGGGAACGAAAACCTCAACCATCATGCACTTCCTCAGCAATTGGCATTTTGTTGCGGCGCAGCTTTAGCCACCAGACGCCAAAAAGATCAAGCGCACCACGCAGACCGCGATCCAATATGCCATAATTGGAGGTGCCAAAGCGGCGCGGCCTGTCCAGAACGTCCATTGCGACAACATCAAACCCCTCCTGGATCACCAGGGCCGGCAAGAAACGGTGGGTTCCGTTGAAAAACGGCAGGCGGCGGAAAATTTCGGCGTGGACGACCTTGAGACCGCAGCCCGAATCGCGGGTCTTGTCGTTGAGGATCGAACCGCGCAGCCAATTGGCAAAACGTGATGACAATTGTTTGAGTTTCGTATCCTTGCGCTTGATCCTCTGGCCGCAGGCGATGCCGATCGCCGGGCCTGCCTCAAGCAGGGTGTCGACCAGCGGCCCGATATATTGCGGGTCATTCTGGCCATCGCCGTCAATGGTCGCGATGATCGCCCCATGGGCGGCGAGGACACCGCTGCGCAGCGACAGGCTCTGGCCAACGGAGAACTGGTGGCGAATATGGCGCACCGCAAAGGGCCGTTTTGCCGCTTCAAGGGACAGCACCCCGGCGGTGTCATCACTGGAGCCGTCATTGACGACGATCACCTCGATCTGCCGGTCACGCAGATGCTGTTCAATCTCGTCGAGCAGGGGTGGAATATTGTCCGCTTCGTTTTTGCACGGAATGACAATGGAAATCATGGCTGCGGTCATCATAGTTGCGCCTAGGATCTGACGGATTGACACCGTCGAAAGGTAAAAGCCAATACGAACCCGAGCATGATATACGAAGGGAAATTGCCTGACCAACTGAGTTTACGGCCAGACCATTCGCAGGCCCGCGGCGCATGACCGGTTTTCAGGCAGAGGCATTACCAAGGTGACGCAATTGAAGCAAGTGCATTGCTTGCAGTAACCTTGGTTGAAGGCCACCAACCAAATGAAAATGAAATGCGCATTATTCCCGAAGAACTTGATATTACATCTTTTCCTTGAGGCTGAACATCGCCATACTCGGGCATAATCGGTGTGGGAGAACACCGGCAACAAATTCGGAGGAGATGCCGCATGCGCGGACTAATGCAGGAATGGCCGCTGTTGTGCCACAAGATCATGGACCATGCCGCCCTTTATCACGGCGATCGGGAGGTCATATCACGGTCCATCGAAGGCCCGATGCATCGCACCAATTACCGCAACATTCATGAGCGGGCGCGGCAGGTTGCCAAACGCCTTGAAAAGGACGGCATCACCATGGGCGACCGGGTCGCCACCATGGCCTGGAATACCTGGCGGCATCTGGAAGCCTGGTATGGCATTCTCGGCATGGGCGCTGTCTACCACACGCTCAATCCGCGGCTTTTTCCCGACCAGATCGCCTGGATCATGAATGATGCGACGGACAAGTTGCTGTTTGTCGACCTGACCTTTCTGCCCATTATCGAAGCCATCGCCGACAAGGTGCCCAGCCTTGCCAAGGTTGTTGTGCTGACCGATGCGGCCCATATGCCGCAGACAAAACTTGCCAATGCCGTTGCCTATGAAGACTGGATCAACGAGGCGGATGCCGACTATGCCTGGCGTGAATTCGACGAAGGCACGGCCGCCGGCATGTGCTATACGTCCGGTACGACGGGCGATCCCAAGGGCGTTGTCTATTCCCACCGATCAAATGTGCTGCATGCCATGACCGGGGCGCAGCCGGACATGCTGAATCTTTCGTCCAACGACAGGATGATGCCCGTGGTGCCGCTGTTTCACGCCAATGGCTGGTCGACCGCCTTTGTCTGTCCGATGGTTGGCGCCAGCATGGTGATGCCGGGCGCCGGCATGGATGGGGCTTCCATCTATCAGATTCTGACAGAAGAACGCGTGACCATGACGGCGGCGGTGCCAACCGTCTGGCTGATGCTGCTGGAGCATCTGGCCAAGGTCGGCGGATCATTGCCTGATCTGCAACGGGTGGTCATTGGCGGCGCGGCCTGCCCACCGGCCATGATCAAGACCTTCCAGGAAACCTATGGCGTCGAGGTCATACACGCCTGGGGCATGACCGAAATGAGCCCGCTTGGCACCGTGTGCACCCTGAAACCGGAATACAAGAACCTGACAGGCCAGGCCAGACTGGATCTGCAGGCCAAACAGGGCCACCCGCCATTCACAGTTGAAATGAAGGTGACCGACGACGAGAACAATCCGCTGCCCTGGGATGCAAAGTCCTTTGGACGGCTGAAGGTGCGCGGCCCTGCGGTTTCCTCCGCTTATTTCAAGGGTCAGGGCGCAGAGCAGTTCGATGCGGAAAACTGGTTTGACACGGGTGATGTCGCCCATGTGGATGAACACGGCTACATGCAGATCACCGACCGCGCCAAGGACGTCATCAAATCCGGCGGTGAGTGGATTTCCACCATCGAGCTGGAAAATCTGGCTGTCGGGCACCCGGAGGTCGCGGAAGCAGCCGTGATCGGTATTGCCCATCCCAAATGGGATGAGCGGCCATTGCTGGTCATCGTGCGCCGGCAGGGCTGCGACCCGTCGAAGGAATCCATTCTGGATTTCATCCGCAACGATATTGCCAAATGGTGGTTGCCCGACGATGTCGCCTTTGTTGACGATATCCCGCATACGGCAACTGGCAAGATCCAGAAGACCACACTAAGGAAGCAGTTCAGCGATTACAGGTTTCCAGGCACCTGATTGCAGGGGAATCAAGAACTGGAGCATAAAGAACTGGGGCACGAAGAACCGGGGCTGCACAGCAATATCACTGCAGTCCGTCAACGGTTCTTTTTTCCTGCCTGCGCGCCCGCATCTGGCAGGACAACCGGATTTGAAACCGGTCAAACAGGGACGGACCACAGGCAATTGGGCACGGTCCTTTCCGTTTCCCGAGAAAACAGCGGTTCCAACAAGCCCGATGGAAGAGGCAGCATGAAACAGACAGCGCAATTCAATGACCTCAAAGGTCAATCGATCTTCATTACCGGCGGCGGATCAGGCATTGGTGCCTGGCTGACGGAAGGTTTCGTCTCGCAAGGCGCGAAAGTGGCCTTTGTACAGCGTTCGGATGCCAGCGCATTGTGTGACCGGCTGGAAGCCGAGTATGGCAACAGGCCGCTTTTCATGGCCTGTGACATCACCGATATCGAAGCCCTGCAATCCTCCATAACCAAGGCCCGAGAAGCCCATGGGCCGATCACCGTTCTGGTCAACAATGCCGCCTCGGACAACCGCCATGGCCTGCAAGACTATTGCGTCGAGGACTGGGACCAGTCCATGGCAATCAATCTCAGACCACATTTTTTCACCGCCCAGGCAATTGCGCAGGACATGCGTGAAGCCGGCTATGGGTCGATCATCAATTTTTCGTCCATCTCCTACATGATGGGCAATGCCGGCTATCCGGCCTATGTGGCGGCAAAATCGGCGATAACAGGTCTGACACGCGGGCTGGCACGGGAACTGGGCGCGGATAATATCCGCGTCAACGCGCTGATGCCCGGCTGGGTCCTGACCGATCGGCAAAGGGACCTATGGGTGACGCCACAGGCATTGGCCGACCATATCGAGCGGCAATGCATCAAAGAGGAAATTCTGCCGGAAGACATTGTGGCGCCGACGCTTTTCCTTGCCTCCTCCGCTTCGCGCATGATGACCGGTCAGGCCCTGGTGGTTGATGGCGGCGTTGTGGTGACGGGGTAGGCATGACAGCACGTTTTGCAGCCGTTGACTGGGGCACATCGAGTTTTCGCATCTGGCTGATGTCCCAAGGCGGGCAGGTGCTGGCCGAGCGGCGCAGCGCTGAAGGCATGGTTCACGCCGCAGCATCCGGTTTTGCAGATATTCTGCAGACGCATTTACAGGCCTTTGGCGCGCCGCCTTCCCTGCCGGTTGTCATCTGTGGCATGGCCGGAGCCCGCCAGGGCTGGCTGGAGGCAGACTATCTGAACGTGCCGGCCAGACTTCTCGACATCGTGGACAGGGCCGTGCGGATCGATGATCCGCAGCGCGATATTCGCATACTGCCCGGCATTGCCCAGCGCAATCCGGAACGGCCCGATGTCATGCGCGGCGAGGAAACGCAATTGCTGGGCGGGCTTGCATCGCATTCCCAGTCGGCATTTTTCTGCATGCCCGGCACCCATTCGAAATGGGTGCAGGTGCAATCGGGCAGCGTCACCGGCTTTGCAACCTGCATGACCGGTGAACTGTTCGGCCTGATCCGTCAGCAATCCATCTTGCAGCACGCCATGGGTGACATCGAAAGCTGCGACCCGGGCAACATCGACTTCCTGGCAGGCGTGCGCGACGCCTTTGACAGGCCTGCAGAATTTTCCCGATTGTTGTTTTCCATTCGCGCCGGCCAGTTGCTTTTCGCCAACGAACCGGAACGCAATTACGCGCGTCTGTCAGGCCTGTTGATCGGATTTGAAATCGCTGGCTGCCTGTGTGATGCTGGTGAAAACACCACCATTCATCTGATTGCTTCAGGCCGCTTGCGTGACCTCTACGAAGCAGCATTTACCTGCCTGGGATTGCAATTTGCCACCACAGATGCAGACAAGGCGGTTCTCACGGGGCTGTTGACAGCGGCTCAAAAATTCTGGCCACCGGGCGTTCTACCAAACAATGACGGATCGATAAAAACATGACACAGACAAAAAACTGGCCCCATTTGAAGCGCTCGCTCGTTGCCATCCTGCGTGGCATCAAACCGGAAGAGACAGCGGGGGCGATTGTTGCTCTTGTCAATGCCGGTTTTGAGGCCATTGAAATACCGCTCAATTCACCGATGCCTTTTGATTCCATTCGCATCGCGGTCAAAACCGCCCCATCGCATTGCCTGATCGGTGCCGGGACTGTTTTGACCATCGAGGATGTGGACCGACTGGCAAAGGTTGGCGGTTCGTTGATGGTCAGCCCCAATGTCGATCCCGATGTGATTGGCCGAGCCGGCACGCATGGCATGATCACCATGCCGGGGGTCTTTACGCCAACCGAAGCGCTGAGCGCGGTCAAGGCCGGCGCCTCCGCCCTGAAATTTTTTCCGGCAAATATTCTTGGCCCTGCCGGGATCGCCGCAATCAGGGCGGTGCTTCCTGCGGATATGGAGATTGGCGCCGTGGGCGGTGTATCCCATGATAATTTTGCCCACTATCGCGAAGCCGGCATTCGCACCTTCGGTCTGGGTTCCAGTCTATATAAACCGGGCATGTCGGCAGCAGAAATAGAAAAGCGGGCCATCGTTTCGATTGATGCCTATGATGCGATTTTTGGAGTCTGACATGAACAAGGCTGGCATGAACACGGGTAATCGGGCCTATGCCATTTTCGAAACGACCCATTGCCAGCTTGGCGAGGGGCCAACCTATGATCCGGGCAGCAACAGGGCCTGGTGGTTTGACATCCTCGGCAAAAAGCTGATCGAGCGCAACCTGTCACAGGACCATGCCATCATCCATGATCTGCCGCGCATGGCCAGCGCCCTGGCTGTGGTCGATGGTGATCGCCAATTGCTGATCTGCGATGATGGTCTCTATCTGCGCAAAACCGCTGACGGCACGCTGTCCCTGCTCAAGGCGCTGGAGGCGGACAATGCGAAAACACGCTCCAACGACAGCCGTGTGCACCCCAGCGGCGCCATGTGGATTGGCACCATGGGGATGGAAGCTGAAACGGGCGCAGGTGCGATCTACCATTTCCATCGCGGTGAAATGCAGGTTCTGTATTCGCAGATCAGCGTCCCAAACAGCATATGCTTTAACGCGGACGGATCGGTTGGTCATTTCACCGATACGCCGACCGGCAATGTTATGCGTGTCGCCCTTGATCCCGCCAATGGCTTGCCGGTGGGCGAGCCTGCGGTGTTTCTGGATCGGGACACGGACAGCACGGGTTGGGCAGATGGTGCCATCATGGACGCTGATGGGATCATCTGGATCGCCCGCTGGGACGGAGCCTGCGTCAAAGCCTATGATCCGACGGGTGCCTGCGTAGAGACCATCACCCTTCCGGCGGCCCGAATAACCTGTCCGGCCTTCATCGGAGCACATGCAGACCGGATGATTGTCACATCGGCCAGCACCGGCTTGAGCCTCGAACAGGCAGATCAGCAACCGCATGCAGGCCAAACCTTTCTGCTGGATCGTCCCATGCACGGCAAAGCCGAACCAAACGTTGTGCTTTGATAAGCGCATCGCATGGAAACAGGCTGTCTTGTTTACCATTGCGGACAAGGCAGCTGCACAGAAATACTGATTGAATATTGTTTCTGCACTAACGCAATGGTATCCCGGAAAGTGCATGCCTATCCATCTTCTACACGTGTCGGCCCTGTTACCTTAGCCCATTTCCGTTTCCAACACCGGACAATCCTGATCATGACTTCAGCATTCAAAGCCTACGACATTCGCGGTGAAATTCCCGGCCAGGTCAATGTGCCTTTCGCCTACCGGTTCGGTCAGGCCGTTGCAGCACAGCAGCCACGCAAGAGCGTGGTGGTCGGCCATGATATGCGCCAGGACAGCCCTGCCCTTGCGGCAGCGCTTGCCCAGGGGCTTCTCGATAGCGGCGTTGATGTCAAGCCGCTGGGGCAATGCGGAACCGAAGAGGTTTATTTTCATACCGATCACAGCGGCGCTGACGCCGGTCTGATGGTGACAGCAAGCCATAATCCAATAAATTACAATGGAATCAAGATGGTGCTTGAAGGCGCCCAGGCCGCCACCCAGGACAATGCGCTCGGGCCACTGGAAAATCTGGTTTACTCGGATCGCGAATTTCCGGTCGTTGCAGATTATGCCAACCGCGGAAAACTCTCCCTCAATTTGCACAAGACGGCCTATATCGACCATCTTTTGAAGCAGGTCGAAGGCCTGTCACTCAAGCCTCTGAAGATTGTCTGTCATGCGGGCAACGGCTGCGCCGGACCGGTCATTGACCTGCTGGAGCAGCATCTGCCATTTGAATTCATCAAGGTGGATCACCAACCTGATCCCACCTTGCCCAACGGCATACCAAATCCATTGTTGCCGGAAAAACGTGAGCGGGCCAGTCGCGCGGTGATCGAGCATGGTGCCGATCTCGGTCTGGCCTGGGATGGTGATTTTGATCGCTGCTTCTTCTATGACGAGCAGGGCCGGTTCATCGAAGGGTATTATATCGTCGGCCTGATCGCACAGACCATGCTGCGCAAGGCACCAGGCAGCACTATTCTCTATGATCCGCGGCTGACCTGGAACACCATTGATGTGGTGGAATCAGCCGGGGGGGTGGCCAAGATGTGCCGCACCGGCCACGCATTCTTCAAGCAGATGTTGCGTGAAGAAAATGCTGTCTATGGCGGTGAAATGAGCGCTCACCATTATTTCAGGGACTTCAGCTACTGCGATACCGGCATGCTGCCCTGGCTAGCCGTGGTCGCAGAACTCTCCGTCAATGGCATGAAGCTAAGCGAAATGGTCGAACAGCGCATCAGCGCCTTTCCCTGCTCCGGAGAAATCAACTTCACTGTCAATGACGCCAAAAAGGTGCTGGCAACGATCGCCGATCATTTTGGCCGGTTCAATCCAATGGTTGATACCACGGATGGTCTCAGCATGGCATTTGATGACTGGCGCTTCAATGTGCGCGCCTCCAATACAGAGCCGCTGCTGCGCCTGAATGTGGAAACGCGCGGCAATGCCGGGCTTGTCAATTCAAGGGTTGAGGAACTGACGGCTCTGATCAGGTCGGTCTGAGCAAGGTTGGATTATTGCTTTGCGGCAGCCTGCGACGCTTCGCGGCTGTCGCTGATGAAGAAATCTGCCGCGCCGGCGCAAGACCGTCGAGGTAGACAAGCACATCGGTCGCATTCATCGGCCTGCCATGGAAGAAGCCCTGCCCGATGGAACATCCAAGTGCCAGGAGCTTATTGGCCTGTTCAACGGTTTCGATACCTTCTGCGACAACACACAAATCGAGACCGTCGCAGAGCGCGACAATCGCCTTGATAATGTGTTCCGATGCTCTGTCGCGTGTGATTTCTGACACAAAGGACCTGTCAATCTTGACTTTGTCCAGCGCGATTGCCCGCAGGCGACCAAGGCTTGACTGACCGGTTCCAAAATCATCGAGAGAGATCGAGATACCCTCATCACGCAGGCTCTTTATGATGGAGTTGGCCAGATCGGGGTCCGCCATCATCGCCGTTTCGGTTATTTCCAGTTCCAGACGCCTTGTGTCGAGACCCGCTGTTCGGATGATCGTCAGAATTTTCTTGAAGGTGTGAGGATCAATAAGCTGGGCGGATGACAGGTTGAAGGACAGGAAAATATCGTCAGGCCAGCTCAAAGCTGCCTTGGTCGCTTTCTTGAGCAAAGCTTCCGTCAAAGGTTCGATCAGACCGCGTTCCTCTGCCAAGGGAATGAAAACGGCTGGTGAAATCGAACCCAATTCATCGTCAGTCCAACGCGCCAGAGCTTCGAAACCGATTGGATGACCACTGGCAAGATCGACAATAGGCTGGAAATGAACCTCCACTTCATCTGCGAAAACAGCACGTCGAAGCGCCTGTTCCAGTTGTGTCGTGCGATTCATTTCCTCGGCAATGTCTCTTGAATATACGGTGATCTGGCCACGACCACGACATTTCGAGCGGTATAGGGCTGTGTCTGCGCTTTCCATCAATTGCGCATAATCTTCACCGGCATAGGGATAGATTGCAAAACCGAAAGATGCGGATAACCGCACATTCCTCTTGTCCAGATCATAGGGTGCCGCCAGGACATCCCTGAACAAGTCACTGATTTTCTCTGCAGCAAGTTTGTCAAAGACCAGCGGCAGGACAAATGCAAAAGCATCCTGATCCAGGCGTACGACCAGCGAACCGGCAGGCATGCAGGCGCGCAGACGATGGGCGACCTGACAAAGGATATCATCACCCGCCGCACGACCAAACAGGTCCTTGATCGGGCGGAAGCCATCCAGATTGACCAAACCGATGGCAAATGGCGCCGGATCAAGCGACCGCTCAGCCACCAGTTTTGTTATCTTTTCACGCAGGCGTACGCCATTGCCCAGACCGGTGAGCCGGTCGGTGTAAACGATCGAGTCATTCTCGAGTCCTGATGTCAAATCCCGGGTGGCCAGTTCAACCGCCATTGCTCTGCCCCTGCATGCCAGAAAATACGTGCTCAACGCGAATGGAAAAGCACATTTCTGATCAGCAGGATGGCCCGGCTTTATTAACAAAGCCCTAGCAAACGGCTCTAGATCTTGGGATAAAAATATACTCAAACCCTTGAATTTACACTGGTTTATTGAGTGTTTTGGAGACAGTTTGTTTCAAGTTTTATATGCTGACGATCTGATCGGTTGGTTCAGACGGAATATTGTGGACAAATACCCGGTCCGTTCAAGATCCACTTCCATCCGCTGGGGCGCCGCAATGGCGCAGATGGCAAGAATAATGGCGCTGACTGCCGCAATCATGCCGGCAGCGCTGACGCTGAAATTGATATATTGAAAATCATGCGCACCAGCTGGAAAGATTGATCGTATAAACCCTTAACCCATCTTTTAATCAGGCACCGAATCCGGGATGATCGCCGCATGGCAGTCAAACATCTTTCAGAGACCCTCATAAACCAGATCGCTGCTGGTGAAGTGATCGAGCGACCGGCGAGCGTTGTCAAGGAATTGGTGGAGAACGCCATTGATGCAGGCGCAACGCGTGTCGAAATCGCGACCGCTGGCGGTGGCAAGGCGCTGATCCGGGTGACCGATGACGGTTGCGGCATGGATTCACAGGATCTGAGCCTGGCGATTCAACGGCACTGTACTTCCAAATTGACTGACGGCCTTGACGCGATCGCCACGCTGGGTTTTCGTGGGGAAGCGCTGCCCTCTATCGGTTCGGTTGCCAAATTGCGCATCCAGAGCCGGACAAGGGAGGCAGATAGCGGCTATGAGGTCAGCATCGCCGGCGGCCTTGTCCAGACCGTCAGACCGGCAGCAGCCAATCGCGGTACAGTGGTTGAAGTCAGGGACATCTTCTACGCGACACCTGCGCGACTGAAATTTCTGAAAAGTGACCGCGCCGAGACCGGTGCCATCACGTCTATCGTCAAACGGATTGCAATTGCCTTTCCGCATGTGCGCATTGCCCTTTCAGGCACCGACCGCACAACAACCGAGTACCCCGCAACGGGCGATGATGAACTGGCCCGGATCAGCCAGGTCCTCGGCAGCGAATTTGCTGACAATGCCATCGCGATTGACGCCGTCCGGGAACACATTGCCCTGACGGGCTATGCCTGTGTGCCGACCTACAATCGCGCCAATTCCCTGCAACAATACGCCTTTGTCAATGGCCGCCCGGTGCAGGACAAATTGATCCTGTCCGCATTGCGTGGCGCCTATGCGGACACCATACCGCGCGGCCGTTATCCGGTTGCCGTGCTGTCAATCAAGCTGGACCCAAGCCAGGTGGACGTCAACGTTCACCCCGCCAAGGCCGATGTCCGATTTCGCGATCCGGGCCTGTTGCGCGGTCTGATTATCGGAGCCATTCGGCAATCGCTGACACAGCATGGCGATCGTGCCTCCAGTGTTGGCGCCCGTGACATGGCATCGTCATTCACTGCGGGTTTTGGGCCAAGGTTTGGTTCAAAATTCGCCGCCCAATCCCAGATGAATTCGGCAGACTATGACCCTTCGGCGTCACCTTTCCGGCCCTTTGACGGCCCGTCAGGAACGGGGTTTTCTGATAATGGTCAGCGCGCGTTTAGTGCCTTTTCGGCACCCACCGGTCGAAGCGACGCGCCCCCGCAAGCTGAGGACGAAGGGGTGGATGGTCCACAGCAGGATCACCCCCTGGGTGCCGCCCGCGCGCAATTGCACGAAAATTACATTGTCGCGCAAAGCAAGGATGGACTGGTTATCGTTGATCAGCACGCGGCACATGAAAGACTGGTCTATGAAAGTCTGAAGCGATCGCTGCATGCAGACCAGGTCCCTTCCCAGGTATTGCTGATCCCTGAAATCGTCGATCTGCCGGAAGAGGATTGTGATCGTCTGGTGGCCCGCGCAGATGAACTGTCCCAACTCGGATTGACAATCGAGCGCTTTGGTCCAGGCGCAGTGGCCATTCGCGAGACGCCGTCCATTCTGGGCGAAATCGACGCCATTGGACTGGTGCGCCAATTGGCGGACGAGATTTCGGAATGGGACGATTCGAGCGGTTTGCGTGCCCGGATAGACTACGTGGCAGCGACGATGG
>JARGOF010000013.1 GCA_029212415.1 Rhizobiaceae bacterium
GTGCCGACCAGTATCTCTTAATCTTTCACAAGAACTGGGAAATCATAAGACAAGCATCTCAGTGCCAGATTCGCCCTATCTTAGCAAATTTCAGATATCCAATTTACTTTGGCCTGAATTTATTGGGATAAAACTTTGAGTTGATGTAGACAGCACAGAGTCCTCTGGTCAAGACGCTGCACGACCACCAAATAATTTGGAAATTCCTTTTAATTACATTTGCCGCCCTTCCCAGTTGCTCTCTGCAATCTCAAGGAATTTCACAGCTTCATATTGGGCTAATTTGCGATAAATTGGCAATGCCATTTGTTCGTACATCCCCCTCAATTCCCTTGAAAGTCTTTTTGCACTTGCACAGGTTCTTTTTCTGCCGTTAGCGTTAGGATAGATTGGAACCTTTGTAAGCAGCAGCAGGGAGACGGCATGAATATGGTGATCCGCGATGAGCTTCGCTTTGTCCTCAATGATGAAGTGGTGGTGCTGAAGAATGTCTCTCCAAATGATACGCTGCTGGATTTCCTGCGCCTGAACAGACGGCTGACCGGGACCAAGGAAGGCTGCGCCGAGGGCGATTGCGGGGCCTGTACTGTTTTGGTCGGGCGACTTGCCAGTGACGGGCTGACCTATGAATCGGTCAATGCCTGTATTCGCTTTGTCGGCTCGCTTGATGCCTGCCATGTGGTGACCATCGAACATCTGGCTGCTGTCAACGGCAATCTGCATCCGATCCAGCAGGCGATGGTGGATCACCATGGCTCGCAATGCGGCTTCTGTACGCCGGGCATTGTCATGTCGCTTTATGGCCAATGGCTGGAAACGCCGAAATCCGATGCGGCGACCATTGAAAAGGTGCTGCAGGGCAATCTGTGCCGCTGTACCGGCTATGAGGCCATCATGCGCGCGGCGGAAGCCATGGGCGAAAGCAGCAACGGCGATGACAAGCTGGTCGTCAGCCATGAGGCCATCACCAGGACCCTTACCGAACTGAAAGACGGCAGCCGGGTGGAAGTGTCCGGGCCGGAGGGGACATTCATTGTCCCGGCAAGCGGCGATGATCTGGCCGACGTGCTGGAGGCCCACCCGAAGGCGACCGTGGTCGCCGGTTCGACCGATGTCGGCCTGTGGGTCACCAAACACATGCGCGATATTTCACCGGCGGTTTTCATCAACAATATCGCTGACCTGCAGACCATAGCCGAGGACGCGCAGGGCGTGACCTTCGGGGCCGGTGTCACCTATAGCGAAGCGGCGGAATGGATGGCGGCGCATATTCCCACCATGGGCGCCTTCTGGGACCGCATCGGCGGGCAGCAGGTGCGCAATATGGGCACCGTCGGCGGCAATATTGCCAATGGTTCACCCATCGGCGACACACCGCCGCCGCTGATCGCGCTGGGCGCCAGCGTCACCCTGCGCCAGGGCACGCAAAGCCGCACCATCGCCCTGGAGGATTTTTTCATCGACTATGGCAAGCAGGATCGCAAGCCAGGCGATTTTGTCGCTGCAGTGCATGTGCCGCGTCTTGGCAAAGGCGAAAAATTTGCCGCCTACAAGGTCTCCAAGCGCCGCGACGAGGATATTTCCGCCGTCTGCGGTGCGTTCCACCTGACACTTGATGAGGCCGGCCTTGTGCAATCGGTGCGCATTGCCTTTGGCGGCATGGCAGCAACGCCCAAACGCGCCAGCGCCGTGGAAAAGGCGCTCATGGGGAACCCATGGAATGAAGCGAGCATCGAGGCGGCCGTGGACGCCTTTGAGGCGGATTACAAGCCGCTGACGGACTGGCGCGCTTCGGCGCAATACCGCATGCTGGCAGCCAAAAACCTGCTCAAACGGTTCTATCTGGAAACCCAGGGCGAAGCGGTGCAGGTGGTCCGGCATTCCAATGCACCCCAGATGGCGGAGGCTTAAGACATGAACACACAGGTCAAACCATCCAGCACGGAGATCTCCGGCGGCGTGCACAAGCCGCGCCAGCATGATTCAGCCCATAAACACGTTACCGGCACAGCCGATTATCTCGATGACATGAATGCGCCCGTCGGCACATTGCATGGCTGTCTGGGTCTTTCCGAACGGGCCCATGCGGGCATCCGGTCGATGGATCTGGATGCCGTGCGTGCAGCACCCGGCGTCGTCGATGTACTGACCGCAAAGGATGTGCCCGGCGTCAATGACATCAGCCCCTCGGCGCGCCACGACGAGCCGGTGCTGGCCGATGGCCAATGCCAGTTTTACGGCCAGCCGCTGTTTGCGGTGATTGCCGAGACCCGCGCGGCGGCCCGCCATGCGACGCAGCTGGCAAAAATAGACTATGAGGACCGGCCGTTTGAAAGCGATGTGGTTGCGGCCATGGCGGCGGATTATCCGCATGTCACCGAACCCCTGACGCTGGCCTATGGCGATGCGGCCTCGGCATTGAATTCCGCCACCAACCGGTTGCAGGGCGAGATGCGCATCGGTGGCCAGGATCACTTCTATCTCGAAGGCCATATCGCCATGGCGATCCCTGGCGAGGATGACGAGGTGACGGTGTTTTCCTCGACACAGCATCCAAGCGAAGTGCAGCACATGGTGGGCCATGCGCTGGGCGTGCCCTCTGCTGCCGTGACGGTGAAGACCCGCCGCATGGGTGGCGGTTTCGGCGGCAAGGAAACACAGGGCAACCAGTTTGCCGCCATTGCCGCCATCGCCGCCAAGAAACACAATCGTGCGGTGAAAATCCGGCCAGACCGCGACGACGACATGATCGCCACGGGCAAGCGCCACGATTTTCATGTCGCCTATGATGTGGCCTATGACAATGAAGGGCGGATCGAGGGACTTGACGCAACCTTCGCGGCGCGCTGCGGATTTTCATCGGATCTGTCGGGTCCGGTCACCGACCGGGCGCTGTTTCATGTCGACAATTGTTATTTCCTGCCGAATGTGAAACTCGCCTCGCGGCCGATGAAGACCAATACGGTTTCCAACACGGCGTTTCGCGGCTTTGGCGGCCCACAGGGCATGCTGGGCGGCGAGCGGGTGATCGAAGAGATCGCCTATGCGCTGGGCAAGGACCCGCTGGAAGTCCGCAAGATCAATTTCTACGGCGAGAACGAGCGCAATATCACGCCTTACCACCAGACAGTGGAAGACAATATCATTGCGCGCATTGTCGCCGAGGTGGAAAGGACCTCGGATTATCAGGCGCGGCGCGAAGCGGTCATCGCCTACAACAAGACCAGCCCGGTCATTCGCAAGGGTATCGCGCTGACGCCGGTCAAATTCGGCATTTCCTTCACCGCCACCTGGTTCAATCAGGCCGGGGCGCTGGTGCATATCTATCAGGACGGCTCGATCCACCTCAACCATGGCGGCACAGAAATGGGCCAGGGGCTCAATACCAAGGTGGCGCAGGTTGTGGCCGACGAATTCCAGGTGGATCAGGAAAATATCCGCATCACCGCAACGACAACCGAAAAGATTCCCAACACCTCGGCCACGGCTGCCTCGTCGGGCTCCGACCTCAATGGCATGGCAGCGGCCAATGCGGCGCAGCAGATCAAGGTGCGGCTGGTCGCTTTTGCCTGTGAACATTACGGCGTGCCGGAAGAGCAGGTCAGCTTCGTTCCCAACCATGTGCAGGTCGGCAATCAGCTGATCCCCTTCCCCGACTTCATCCAGCAGGCCTATTTTGCCCGGGTGCAGCTTTCGGCGGCGGGTTTCTACAAGACGCCGGAAATCCACTGGGACCGCGAAAAGGGCCAGGGCCAGCCATTTTTCTACTTTGCCTATGGCGCCTGTGTGTCGGAAGTCTCGATCGATACGCTGACCGGCGAATATCATGTCGACCGCGCCGACATTCTGCATGACGTCGGCCGCTCGCTCAATCCGGCGATTGACCTGGGTCAGGTGCAGGGCGCCTTCGTGCAGGGCATGGGCTGGTTGACGACGGAAGAATTGTGGTGGGATGACAAAGGCCGTTTGAGAACCCACGCGCCCTCCACCTACAAGATCCCACTGGCCTCCGACAAGCCGAAGATTTTCAATGTCGCACTGGCCGCCTGGTCGACCAACAGCAAACGCACCATCCGCCGCTCCAAGGCCGTGGGCGAACCGCCCTTCATGCTGGCCAATTCGGTGCTGGAGGCGCTCTCCATGGCGGTGGCCAGCGTGGCCGAATACAGGGTCTGCCCGCGGCTTGACGCACCGGCCACGCCGGAACGGGTGCTGATGGCTGTCGAGCGGATGAAAAAGGCCTGATCCATGGCTTTGCAGGCGGAGCAACTGGCGCAATTCCTGGATCGCAAGGCCCCCATCGTGCGAGTGACGGTCCTCAAGGCGCTGGGCTCGACGCCGCGCGAGGCCGGCACATGGATGCTGGTTGCAGCCGATGGCCTGTTCGGCACCATTGGTGGCGGCCAGCTTGAACTGATGGCCATCAAAGAGGCGCGCGCGCTGCTTGCCGCCGGCGAGAACGAAGCGACGATGGATATTCCGCTCGGACCAGATATCGGCCAGTGCTGCGGCGGAAGGGTGACGCTGGTGCTCGACCGGCTGGACAGGGGCGCCAGGCAGGACCTCGTTGACGCGATGCGCCGGCAGGATGAGGCGCTGCCCCAGGTGCTGGTATTTGGCGCAGGCCATGTGGGCAAGGCGTTATGCGCGGCGCTCAGTCTGCTGCCGGTCAGGATCATTCTGGTGGAGACGCGCCAGGCGGAACTGGATGGCGCGCCGCCTGGAATAGAAAAACACCTGACCGCCATGCCCGAAAGCCTGGTCGGGCAAGCCCCGCCCCATTCCGCCTTTGTGGTGACGACGCATGATCATGCGCTTGATTTTCTCATCGTCAGCCAGGCGCTGGCCCGCGACGACGCTGCCTACGTCGGCATGATCGGCTCAAAGACAAAACGCGCCACGTTTGCCAGTTGGCACGAGAAGGAAGGCGGCAAGAGATCCGACAGTGACCGGCTGATCTGTCCGATTGGCGGCAGCGCCGTGCGCGACAAGCGCCCGCAGGTCATAGCCGCGCTGGTGGCCGCAGAAATCATGACGGCCTTTGCCGTTTGACACCGAAGATCACATTGGCGCGTTGTTGATCTCGACAACATTGAGATCGGGGTCGTTCAGATAGACCTGGATGAAACCGGTGGGACTGTCGCGCAAAAGCACCATCCGCTTTGGATCGCCCTCTTCAGCCGTCTCGCTGTACCCAAGCCGTGTCAGATCGGCCAGCACTGCATCCATATCATCGGTGCGGAAGGCAAAATGCGCATCCGCGATGTCGACGGCCGGGTTGTTGCGGTGGGTTCCGGGCGGGTGATCGATGATGTGGATCTGGCGGTCACCGCAGGCAAACCAAGCGCCGTCGAAGGCAAAATTGGGTCTTTTCAAAAGCTCCAGTCCGATCACATCGCGGTAGAAGGCGACGGAGCGGGCGACATCGCGCGCCAGTATTGATACGTGGTGCAGGATCAAATTCTGCATGGTGTTTTTCCCTTATTCTCTGGCGCGCTACTGCAGGGCAGCGCGGATCATCTTCTGGCAGCGGGCCGCCATGAAATCAATGAACAGCCGCAATTTCGGATCCTGAAAATCCTTGTGCGGAAAGATCACCGCCAGTTTCGCCTCCACCGGCGGTGTGTCTGGCAGAACCTCGACAAGCTGACCTGATTTCAGATATTTATGCACCTCGAAGCGCGGCCTGTTGGCAATGCCGTGGCCGTTGAGCGCCCATTCCAGCAGCACATCGCCATCATCGGAATCAAAAGCGCCGCTGACCTCGATCTTGCGCACACCGTCCGGCGTCTGCAAGGTCCAGACATATTCATTGGAGCCGGGAAAGCGCAACAGCAGGCAATTGTGATTGCCGTGGATCAGATCATCGATGCTCTGCGGCATGGAATGTTTGACGAAATAGTCCGGCGCGGCGCATAGAACCCGTTCACAATCCATCAGGCCGCGCATGCGCAGGCTGGAATCCTCAATCACCCCCAGCCGGAAAGCCAGATCGATGCTTTCCTTCAGCATGTCGACATTGTGGTCCGACAGGCGCAGGCGCACCATGATATCAGGATATTGATCATGAAATTCCGGGATACCGGAAGCAATGAACCTGCGGCCAAAGCCCAGCGGCGCAGTCACCCGGATGGTGCCCTTCGGCTGGCCGGAGACCGATGCGATCGACGCCTCGGCATCTTCCACCGCCTTGACGATGCGCCCGGCGCCAACATAGAAAATCTTGCCCTGTTCCGTCGGTGTCAGCTGGCGTGTCGTACGGTTGAACAGGCGTACACCCAGGTATTTTTCCAGTTCCTTCACCCGATTGCTGGCGACCGCCGGCGACAGGCGCATATCGCGCCCGGCGGCAGAAAGATTGCCCAGTTCGACCACCCGGAGGAAGACCTTTATATTTTCAAAATATGACATGGGTCATTCCTATTATTATTTAGTTTTTTTTGAAAGTCATCCGGTGAGTTTTCGCTTTCAAAAAATGCCCAAGCCCTGCAAAATGGCGCAAACCAAAGGGGAAGCCGCATGTATGAATTTGCCATTGCCTGGGACTGGCTGTCTTTTGCCGCGCGCTGGCTGCACGTCGTGACGGCCATCGCCTGGATCGGCTCGTCTTTCTATTTCATTGCCGTGGATCTGGGCCTGCGCCAGCGCCCCGGATTGCCCGAAGGCGTCCACGGCGAGGAGTGGCAGGTGCACGGCGGCGGTTTCTACCATATCCAGAAATATCTGGTGGCCCCGGCCGAAATGCCGGAGCATCTGACCTGGTTCAAATGGGAATCCTATGCCACCTGGATGTCCGGCTTTGCGATGATGTGCATCGTCTATTATGCCGGCGCCGATCTCTATCTGATCAATCCGGAGGTGCTGGATATTTCGGCCCCCGTGGCGATCATCATCTCGCTGGCATCCATCGTCTTTGGCTGGATCGCCTATAATTTTCTGTGCAAGGCCTCGCTTGGCTACTCCGACACCTTCCTTATGGTGTTCCTGTATCTTGTGCTCGTTGCCATGGCCTGGGGTTTTACGCAGGTGTTCACGGGCCGCGCGTCCTTCGTCCACCTGGGGGCCATCACGGCGACAATCATGTCGGCCAATGTGCTGCTGATCATCATTCCCAACCAGAAGATCGTTGTTGCCGACCTGGTTGCCGGGCGCAAACCCGATCCGAAATACGGCAAGATCGCCAAGCAGCGCTCGACCCACAACAATTACCTCACCCTGCCGGTGATCTTCCTGATGCTGTCGAACCATTATCCGCTGGCCTTTGCCACCGAATACAATTGGGTGATTGCATCGCTGGTCTTCCTGATGGGTGTCACCATCCGCCACTGGTTCAACACGCGTCATGCTCGCAAGGGCAATCCCACCTGGACATGGCTGGTCACGCTGGTGCTGTTCATCCTCATCATGTGGCTGTCGACAGTGCCGAAAATTCTGACCGGTGAAAGCGAAGAGGCCTCCATGCAGGTTGCACCGGCCTTTGCGCGTTTTACAGCCGATGCGCATTACCCGGTGGCAAGGGACGTGATCGTGTCGCGCTGCTCCATGTGCCACGCGCAGGAGCCCGTCTGGGAAGGCATTATCGCCGCACCCAAGGGCGTCATGCTGGAAGAGGATGCACAGATTGCCTCTCATGCGCTCGAAATCTACCTGCAGGCCGGGCGCAGCCACGCCATGCCACCGGCCAATATCACGCGGATCGCGCCTGAAGAAAGAAAGATGCTGGTGGCCTGGTTTGAAAGCGCCGCAGCCTCCAAAGCGGAGAATGCCCAGTGACATCACGGCTGATCAGGGGAAGGCTTCTGTCCTTCAAGGATGTGCCCCGGGACATCGATGACACATCATCCTACAGCTATGAGGAAGATGGCGCGGTGCTGACCACGGACGGCGTGATCATCGCCTCGGGCGATTATGCCAGCGTGAAACAACAGGCACCGGCGGAGGCCATCGCGATTGATCACCGGCCCCATCTGATCATGCCCGGCTTCATCGACACCCATCTGCATTTTCCGCAAATGCAGGTGATCGGCTCCTATGCGGCGGCGCTGCTCGAATGGCTCAATACTTATACATTCGTCGAGGAGCAAAAATTTGTTGATCCGGTTCACGCGGCGCGCATAGCCAAGGCCTTTTTCGACGAGCTTGTGCGCCATGGCACAACCAGCGCCGTGGCCTATTGCTCCGTTCACAAGAGCTCCGCCGAGGCGTTTTTCAGCGAAAGCCACAGGCGCAATTTCCGCATGATCGCCGGCAAGGTGATGATGGACCGCAATGCGCCGCCTGCCCTGCTCGACACGCCGCAATCGGGCTATGACGACACCAAGGCAATCATCGAGGAATGGCACGGCAAGGGCCGCCAGATGGTGGCCATCACGCCGCGTTTCGCCATTACCTCCAGCCCCGAACAGCTGGACATGGCCGGCGCGCTGATGCGCGAATTTCCCGACCTGCACATGCAGACCCATCTGTCGGAAAACCACGCCGAAATCGAGTTTACCAAAGAGCTCTATCCGCAGCACCATGACTATGTGGCGGTCTATGACCACTACGGCCTGCTGGGTCCGAAAAGCCTGTTCGGCCATTCCATCCACCTCAGCGACCGCGAGGCCGATGCCATGTCGGCCAGCGGCTCGGTCGCGGTCTTCTGCCCGACCTCCAACCTGTTCCTGGGCAGCGGTCTCTTCGACCTCAAAACGCTGGACGAGCGCGACGACCCGGTGCGCATCGCCATTGCCACCGATATCGGCGGCGGCTCCAGCTATTCAATGCTGCGGACACTAGATGAGGGCTACAAGATCCTGCAATTGCAGGGCCAGCGCATGACGCCGCTGGAAAGCTTCTACCGCATCACCCTCGGCAATGCCCGGGCGCTGTCGCTGGAAGACAGGATCGGCACCATCGAACCTGGCCGCGAGGCCGACATGGTGGTGCTCAATGCCGACGCCACACCGGCCATGGCGCTGAGAATGGAAACAGTGACCAAGCTGAGCGAGGAACTCTTCCTGCTGCAAACCATGGGCGACGACCGCGCCATCGTCGAGACCTATGTTGCGGGCAAGCCGGCGAAGAGTATTTTGTAGGGTTGGCCGCACCGGAAACACGGATTGAAAATCCTCGTGTCGGTGGTTCGATTCCGCCCCCGGCACCATTTAAATATCTGATATAACTGGCTAAAGTTGACTTTGAGCATATCGGTTTTGCTCGTCTCATTTTGTTTGGGTGCCATATGGGTGCCACCAGCCTGAGCCATAATGGATTGGTCAGATCAATTCCATTTGAATGCCGTCGAGCCTGATTACCAACCCGCCGACATCGACTTCTTGAAAAAGGGCAGGAAGAAGACATTCGCTACAATCACAAGTGATTACTTTGAAGCCGGAAAAGCGAATCTTGAGCGCACGATCATTTTCGACACTGATTATTAGCCACGTTCAGGCCAATCATCAGGGATCAATTTTTTCCCGTTTTCCTTTGTCCAGCGTTCGACAGTTGCATCAACATATCGGGCGTCATTTGCCATATATGCATGCTCGATTAGTAGGACTTGAAGACCGGTAGCCCTAGCTGTTTCCACAAAGATGAAGTCAACGATCTGGCTCATGGCGCGCCGGTCGTCGTCACTTTTCATCTCGGAAAGATCCCGCTCATCTTGAGCTTTTCCGTCTCCGGGATAGTAGGGTCGACTGATCTGGTCGATTACTAACAAACCCGGAACCGGCGACGAAACCTGTTCAAAATGTTTGTGTAAACCGAATTGGAGCGCCAAGTGTATAGCGAGGTAGTTTTGATCTGAGCCAACTTCGACCATATTCAGCGAGCGTTGTCGCACCGACTCAACGACCTTAATTCTCCCATCGGCGAGAAATTGCATTCGAGCACCGGTCAATGGTTCGGTCGATGGTAACTGAGCCAGCATCTCCGTCGAGTAGTTTGAAACCATGTTTTCTGCGTGTGCTATCTTGTCCCGAAGCGCCTGCGGATCAACTAAGTCACGCAACTCTTCAATCTCAGCTTGAAGACCGCTGAAATTGACTGAAGGTTGCTGGAAGTCCTCAACAGTGGTTTCTAGAAATTGCTCGACTCTACCAATGGTCATTGCACGTGCTTGGGCGACATTATCTGCACGTTTGAGAGCATCATTCTGTTGAATAGCACTCCGTATTTGACGTTCAATCTCTTGGATGCGTGCGTTAGTCGATTTCAGAGCTTCCTCCGCTTGCTCCAGTTGTTCGATTAATTCAGGGGCTACTTGTTGGACAGACGCCACCTCTTGTTCAATTATTGTCAAAGAATTGGAGATACTTTTCGCGATTTCTGTGCCGACTTCACTAGGGTTCTGGCACACAGGACAAACGCCTGCATCAAGGCTGAGGTGCCCGACAAGACCTAATTTTTGATATTGCCCCGAAGCCGTAGTTTCGAATCCAGAGGAGTCTTTTACCAATGCGCGTAGAGCATTCCTTTCCTCACGCTTGGACGCGACCAAACGCACGGCCTGTTTCCGGGATTCTTCGAGTGGTCCCAGCTGATCGCCGAGTTCGACATCTGTCCGGTTGATGTCAAAGGCCGTTACCTGTCGAAGTAGACCTAGCAATTCTGGTTCGGCGGCCTCAGGCGGCGGCGCATCAATCAACCCCACACCTGAAGCTTGGGTGAGGAGTGCCAATGCTCTTTGAGTTACCATCGAACGACTTTTTTGTTGGCTCTTTGATTGGCGTTCCAATCGACCATAGGCAGCCTCGAGTCGTCGAAGTCTTCGTTGTATCAATACTGTCTCTTGATCAACTGCCTGCAAAAAATACGGCATCGTAGCCTTCAAATCGCGCACTTTGTCCGGGTCATCAAAATCATGCAAAAGCTTTGACTTACTAATTATCACATCAGCGGTTAGATAGAGGTAAGGTGTGATGTGCCTAATTGTTGCTTTGCCGACCGTCCATTTTTCGTCTGCGTCAGCATCTTCAATATCAGCGATCTTAAAAGCTCGTTCGATCAACTGTTTGGCCGTTGCCCGTGGCGCCGGTCCTTGCATACGATCAAACGAACCCGGTAGCGCTAGGCCTGCCCCAGTTTGAACAAACATCTTCTCGGTGCCTTTGCCCTCATCAGGGACTACACGTCCAACGAGCATATCAACTTTTCCGTCAGTCCAATGAACTGCTACTCCGATTGCCCGTCTCCGAACGAAGTACGGAAGATCGCAACTCTTGGAACCAAGACAATAGTCAATTGCCTCAATTATTGCCGACTTACCTGTACCTGAACGCCCGGTGAGAATCGTAACGTCATCTTGACGTAGGTCGATTGTTCGGCGGCTTTCGCCTACCCCGTAAAAAGCAATTTGCACAATGTTCCAACGGCTCACGGGGTCACCTCCAATGCTGAAAAAATTAACGCAGGGCTGCCGACTTTCGACATCCATCCTCCCAAACGTTCAGCCCGAGCAACCGCATTTTTCGCACCGCTAGAGAGTTTTCCCTTTGCGTTTTCTGGAGGTTTTTTGGCTATGCCAATTTCCAAAGTTCCATCGAACTTCATGCTAAGCAACTGGCTGTGGAGTGCTGCCCGAAGTCCCGCAGCGGTCACATCCTTAGAATGGGTCACATCTCTTTGTAGACCAACCCGACTTTCTGGAAAGCGGTTTAGCCAAGCTAAAAATCCAGTCGCTGCATTTGTTGAAGCAAAGCCCACTTCAAGCCTCTCAGACATAGCCATCGGCACTGCTAGGTATGCGAGGCAAATGTGTGGGGCGTTAGATGTACCAGCAGAAAAACTCTTGACGAAACGGTACAACAAGAAAGAAACAAATGCCGGGTTTGTTTCGGCATAGAGGTCATAGCTTACTGTCATTTCTTGAAACCCAATCTGTCAATGTACTCTGGATGCCACCCAACACGACCTTGAATGGACAAGACCTGATAGCTTCCACGCACATAGAAGGGAGAGGTTATAGTACTCTCGATACTGCCGACTTCTGCGGCGGCATCTTCCAGCGCCCATTTTAATACATTTAGACCCTCAGATTTAAGCGACGCCTCATCATTTATGTCCCCATTCTCACGTGCGGTCTCGTGCTGATATTCCCACTCTAAAACAAGCTTTTCATCATACGCGACGATCTTGCTGTGCTTGGATGGCGCTTCGGTAGACCATGCAGAACGTTGGTTCCGGGCTTGCCATTCAGAGATGCGCGCGCGCCTTAACATTGCAGATTTCGCATCAACCAAATCACACTGCTTTGCCAGCATTTCATCGGTGTGAAAGACTGGGGGCGGCTGTTTGCTGCTGAAGCTGTCCATTAGTGTCTCAGTGTGCAGCGTCGCACTGGTCTCCGACAACTGCTCCAGAATCTCATGGCGAGCGATGAAGCGATCTCTCTTGCCTTCAAATGAAAGTAAGACCTGACGGTCCCACCACTCATAGATCTTGCGTGCAAGGGTCTCTCTTTGCGGTACCGGGTATGTATCCAAACGCTTCGCGAACATTTCCTCCAACGCGTCAATTTTTGGTGCATCCGGACGTAGCACGATCTTTGCAAGCAGCCCTTCTTTTTCCTTGTCGGCGAGAGACAAAAACGCCTTGGCACCAGGTGATCTCTTTGTATGGGGTTTACTTTTTTTCGCCAATTCCGCCGCACTCACGTCCTCCACCACACGTTCAGCCTCCGCAACAAGCGCGGTTAGCAGGCCCGAGCGATCCGAACCCATCGTTTGGAGGCACTCCAACAATGAATTTTGAGACAAGGGCGCAACTGTGATCAGCGCAAAGCTGGTACTAGATATGTCAATGACAGGTAATATTTCTGCCCAAATCCTCAACGTAGTCCACAGATTGGCAGACTTGATATCAATCGGCTTAGGTTGAGCCGCGAATGAGTGCTTGAGCTGTTCGAGCAGGTCGCTTCCGTTTGCTGTAAGCTGCACGTCGTCGAGAGCTTCAATTGCAACTGTAGCCTCTTCATCCTTTAAGTCGAGCAATTCCAGCAGTGCAAAGCGTTCTTGATATCGAAACCCCATCGCCGATGCGGTTGCGTCGTGTACGGAACTCGCCAAATTGACATTCATTCAAAAAAACCCAAAAAAAATACATTGATTTCAAGGTGCACGCCTAGGTTTAACTTTTCAAGCATTAAGTAATCAGGGGGAGAGGGAGAAATTCCACAGCCTGTTGGAATTTCGTCAGTAAATACCCATCTCTCAACAATGCGGTATGCCCTCTCAAACAGTCAACGTATCGAAGCAACGCCCAAAGCTGTTGGGACTTGCCCCGGCTGCGGAGCAGAAATGCTGGCCCGTTGTGGTGCCGAGAAGATATGGCATTGGGCGCACAAGGGGCGACGCCACTGTGACCAATGGTGGGAGAACGAGACCGAATGGCATCGATCATGGAAGAACCAGTTCTCATCTGATTGGCAAGAAATCCCTGCGCGCGATGCGCAGGGCGAGCTACATATCGCGGACATTAAGACCCCTTACGGCCTCACAATCGAATTTCAGCATTCCGCGATAAAGCTGGACGAAGTGGTCAAACGTACCAAATTTTATGATCAAGTAATCTGGATCATAGATGCAACACGTCGCCCTACTGACCTAGCGCAATATGCCCAGATGTTAGAGTACAATTACCCAGACCGTTTCGACGGGGTCGACATCTACACGGTTCATCACACGGAAACACGGCTTCTAAAGGAATGGGGATCGCTTGGCCGGATTGTTGGTTTTGACTATGGTGGTGACAACCTGTGCCTACTGACGGCGGCTCAAGGTCACAATCGATACCTATTCGATTTTCCCAAGGCTGAATTTTCCAAGTCAATTATTGACGGAAAACCCTTGCCGGTCGTCCAATTCGGAGAACCGACCCAACGCCGTTATCGTCGTCGCCGAGGTTACTAAGTTCGATGCGACGCAATGATTGGCGGCATAGTCTTGCGATTCAGCCGTTACCCTCGTCAAAATGCTAAGTTCCGCCAGTATGACCCGCTACTGTGAGTTTGCTGGCCATCTGATCTAGCAAGTGCAGGAAATGTCCAAAAATTTCAGGCTGTACTGCAGTATTGCAATGTCACAGAGAGGTGGTTCGGTTTGTCTGAACAGTTTCGGGCGTATGCCTAAGTGGATTTCCACCTCGATTATGCTGCCGCCAGGATTGGCGTCAGCGCGTTGAAGTAAGCCTGATCCGGCGTTTGCCGGTCAAGGGATGAATGTGGGCGTCGGGTGTTATAGAAGGCCAGATATCGACTTATGCCTGCTCGGGCTTCCGGCACGGTTTTATAGGCATGGAGGTAGACCTCCTCATATTTGATCGACCGCCAAAGCCGTTCGACGAAGACATTGTCCCGCCATGCGCCCTTGCCGTCCATCGAGATTGCGATTTCAGCCTTCTTCAGCACCGCCGTGAAGCCGATCGATGTGAACTGCGATCCCTGATCCGTGTTGAAGATGTCAGGCTTGCCGTGGCGGGCCAGCGCTTCCTCAACCGCTTCGATACAGAAGGCCGTTTCCAGCGTGATCGACAGCCGCCAAGACAGAACCCGGCGAGAGAACCAGTCGATGACAGCGCAGAGATAGACGAAGCCGCGAGCCATGGGGATGTAGGTGATGTCCGTTGCCCAGACCTGATTGGGTCTGGTGACCGCCAGCTTGCGCAGGAGATAGGGATAGACCTTGTGGCCTGGCGTTGGTTTCGAGGTGTTCGGACGGCGGTAGATCGCCTTGATGCCCATTTTCTACATAAGCGTGGCAACGTGCAGCCGCCCAGTTTCCAGCCCTTCCGCTTTCAAAAGCCCTTGCAACATCCGACTTCCCGCGAATGGATAGTCGAGATGCAGCTCATCGATCCGCCGCATCAGGGCAAGATCGCCATCAGACACTGGACGAGGCAGATAGTAGACGCTGCCACGGCTGAAGCCGAGAAGCTTAGCCTGGCGCGCGACGGACAGTCTGTGTGTGCGGTCGATCATTTCTTTCCGCCCAGCAATCCCGCCTTGCCGAGCGCACCTGACAAAAAATCGTTCTCCAGTGCCAGTTCGCCTATTTTGGCATGAAGTGTTTTGATGTCGACAGCCGGAGTAGCGGCTTCTGTCTTCGCGTCACCGCCAAAAACGCCCGTCGCTCCCTCAAGGAGTTGTTTTTTCCATTGCTTGATCTGGTTGGCGTGGACATCGAATTGCTGGGATAATTCTACCAGCGTCTGCTCGCCACGGATGGCGGCAAGCGCCACCTTCGCCTTGAAAGCCGGGGTGTGGTTCCGGCGCGGTCGTCTAGTCATGCTATCTCCTGTTTCCGGCATCTAAGCCAAACTCAGGCAGAAATTCCACTTATCCCTGCTGTCCAGTTTTCCCGAGCCACGTCTGTGAACATGCCTGATGCTCCAATGTGTACTACGGTCAAACTATGCCCATGGCTGTGCGCTCTTCAACACATAAACCTAGCGAACGATGTAAGCGGGGTGCCGTATGGGTGCAAGAAATCATGGGGTGAAACGATATACTTCGCTGCGCCCTGAAATGATATGTAGGACCCAGCAGTTTGATGTCGTTGGGTAAAACGTTCAGAAAGCAACGGCATGCTCTACTCTGCATAGCATCAAAGGAAAATTGAAAATCCTCGTGTCGGTGGTTCGATCTGATTTTTTCATACCGGGTGCCGTTTGAGTGCCATCAATAAAGGCAAGATCTTATAGAGCAGTGGAGTTACCCGAGCCAGCTTTCCGGGATCAGTTTTTCGCCATCTCTCCATTCGGCAACTTTGTAAATAGACTTGTCGCGGTTTAATTCGCTGCCCCATTGGACCTAGCTGCCGTTCTCGTATCGATGGGAGGATTGGGCGCAGAGTGTTGAGCGAAGATCTAGGCGGTGTCTTGGGTCAGCGAAAAACTCACGCCTTCGCGCTGCTTCAAACGCGAAACCATCGCCAGCAAATTATCCGCGCGCGGATTGCCTTTCGCGCTGAGCATACGCATCAGGCTCTTGGGGTCCTTGTCCATGTCCTGGGCCAAGGCCTCGAACCCCACGGTGGCGTTCACGTAGTCGCGCAAGAGCACCTTTCCGGTCTCCAGATCGTCGCTGAGCATTGCTTCAATTGCCTCGCGGAACAACCCCACACGAAACTCAGGATCCCGCTCAGCGCGTGCCTTGATCGTGTCTTTGAAGTCTTTGGTCAATGGCATGTCAGTCTCCTTTCCGTTTACGGGCCTTGTAATCGTCCCAAAAGGCTTTGGCCTGTTCGATGTCCTTTGATTGGCGCCTTTTCGTCCCGCCACATAGCAGGATCACGAGCGTATCGCCGTCCTTGCCGAAATAGACGCGGTAGCCCGGGCCAAAGGTGATCCGTCGTTCGGACACGCCTTGCCCGACAGACTTCACGTCACCCAAGTTGCCAGCCTCGATCCGCGCAAGGGCGGTTCTTACCTTCAGGGCGGCTGCTGTATCGAGACGATTGAACCAATCGCCAAACGGCGTTTTTCCCGCCTCGGTAACGTAGACAACAAGTTTGATCATTGGGAATGTTGGTAACATATACGTTACCCATTGTCAATTTTTTCTGCCTTTGCACCGCGAACCGCGCTTGATGCGTCAGCCCTCGATCCAACTCGACCTGCCGCGCTTCCGGTTCTGTTCTTCTTCGGCTGGCGATGCGTTCCCAATGGGCCCAAGCAGGCGCCAATTATTGAACCTATCGACCCAGCCGAGGGAGCTATTTCCAGGTGCTGCCTCTTGCGCCACGCCCCCTGGCGATAGACCCGTTCGGATTTGAACAGGCCATCGATCGCCTTGGCAAAGGCATTGTTGTAGGAGCCGCCAACGCTTCCGACCGACGACTCGATGCCAGCTTGAAGCATCCTGCGTAGTTGCCCATGGCCATAGCTCCATCGGTAAGCAACGGTGCATCAAACCTAAGCAAAACATGCAATATCACCGTAAACCCGGTTGACCGCACTCACGGACACTCATAGAGCTTCGCCTTTCATTTCACTTTGGAAGGATCAGGCATGGCGCAGCGTGGCCAGGCGTTGGGTGTGGATTTCGGCACCTCAAATTCGGCAGCGGGCTATCTTTGCGATGGCAAGCCGCGGCGCATCGAAATAGCGCCCGGTCAGACCAACCTGCCAACCACATTTTTCTTCGATTTCGATACAAAGCAAACGCTGATCGGCGAACCGGCAAACCAGGCCTTGCTCGACGGCGCCCATGGGCGCTTCATGCGGGCGCTCAAGCGTGTGCTTGGCACGACACTGATGTACGAGAAACGCCAGATCCTCAATGAGCGCGTGACCTTCGTCGAGATTATCGGGCGCTTTCTGCATGAAATCAAAATGCGCGCAGAGATCCAGACCGGTCTGGTCTTTGACCGCGCCCTGTCAGGCCGTCCGGTGGTCTTTCATGGCCTTGGGGACAAGCGGGAGGATCAGGCCGAGGCGGACCTGCGCGCCTGCTATCTGGCTGCGGGATTCCGGGAGGTGGATTTCATGCCTGAACCCGAAGCCGCCGCCATTGCCAGCGATGCAACCGGGCAGTCGCGGGCGATTGGTTTGATCGTCGATGTGGGTGGCGGCACCTCGGATTTTTCGCTGTTCCGCTCCGGCGATGGGGATGTGGAAATCCTGGCCAATCACGGCATTCGCATTGGCGGCACCGATTTCGACCGCTCGGTCAGTATCGATCGGGTGATGCCGCTTCTCGGGCGGGGCTCACAGTTGCGCAAGCTGATTGGTCCGGATCTTGTCGCCGCGCCCAACGCGATTTTCTACGATCTGGCGACCTGGGAAAAAATTCCCTTCCTCTATTCCGCCGACAAACTCCGGATGGTCGAAGACATGAAGCGGGTCGCGCAGGAGCCGGATAAAATCGATCGCCTCGTCACCGTATTGCAGGACCGGCTCGGACATGATCTGGCCTTTGCCGTCGAACGTGGCAAGATCAAGGTCAACAGCGGAGAGCAGCAGGTTGAAATCGCGCTTGAAAAAATTGAGCCGGGTCTTACCGCGCTGCTGCAGAAGGCGGCGCTGCAGGAAATTCTGCGGCCGTACAGCAGTGATCTGCGCACCGGCGCACTTGAGACAGTGCGGATGGCAGGCCTTGATCCCTCACAGGTCGAACGGGTGATCTATGTCGGCGGCTCCAGCCTGATGACGATGGTTTCCGAGACAATGACAGCGCTCTTCCCGAACGCCGAACATTCATTCTCCGAAGTCTTCACAGCCGTGACCGATGGCCTCGCACTGGCGGCGGGGCGCACGTAGCGACCCGCCTGTCAAGAACAGTGCGATCAACTGCCCCGATAGGTCGAATAACCATAAGGTGAGATCAGCAGGGGCACGTGGTAGTGGGCGTTCTTGTCGGCGATGCCGAAGCGGATGGGGATGATGTCGAGGAAGGCGGGTTTTTGCAGCCGGATGCCCTCAAGCCGCAGATAGTCGCCGGCATGAAACACCAGTTCATAGGTGCCCGCAGCCATTAACTCATCGGCCAGCAAAGGCGCGTCGCAGCGGCCATCCGCATTGGTGGTGACCGTCTTGATCAGCGTGCGATTTTCTCCGCTGAGGCCATAAAGTTCGATGACAAGGCCTGCAGCCGGATTGCCCGAAGCGGTGTCCAGAACATGGGTTGTCAATCGCCCTGTGGGTGCGGTCATGCCTGTACTCCCTGATGCATGGCTATGTCTGTTCCTGCGGCTCGATGCGATAGGCCGAAGGATAGGTTGATTCCTCAAGATTAATGCCGCTGCCAACCCTGTCAACCACGATGAAGGATGTCGGCTCGCACAGAGCCATCAGCGGGTGGTGCCAGATATTGGGGCGGTAGTTGATGCCCTGCAGGCCGGTGGCTGAAAAAACCTTCGGGCGACCGGGTCTGCCGTTGTCGTCATCGGCGACAATGACCAGCCAGGGCCGTTCGCTCAGGGGATAAAAGGACTGGCTGCCCAGCGGATGGCGCTCCATCATCTCCACAACGTAGGGAAAGCGCCGTGGCTGGCCGCGAAAAATGCTGATGCTGGCCTTGCCGTCGCCATGGATCTCGGCCTGCGACAGGGCATGGAAGCGCTCGGTCGTGCCACCATTGATCAGTTTGATCTCGGCGCCCTCCATTTCCAGCACATCGCCATAGGGGGCAAAATCCTGCCGTGTCAAAGGCTTTACGGTGAGAATGTCAGACATGTCAGGCCTTGTATCCGAAAATGCGCAGGCGGGAAACACCACCATCGGGATGGATGTTCAAGCGAATATGGGTGAAGGAACGGTCTGTCTCGATCGCATCTCCGGTGAACTCATGAATGTGATCCATTTGCAATTTCTGTCCGGTCAATATCGGGGTCCAGTCTTTCGAAGCATCAACCTGCGCATCATCAAGCACGCCGGTTACACCGGGAATATTGGCGCCCAGCAGGTCGCAATGGCTGGGGTAATTTCCTTTGAAATGGGCCGTATCGACCACAACCCGGCTGATCGTCCCGGCGTGTCCGAGCCGAATGATCGCCCAGTCATGGCCGGGGCCACGGCGGCGGGCGGTTTCCCATCCGTCACCCATATTGACGCCGCGTCCCGGGCCCAGCAGCCTATCGGGCGAACCGAAATGGGCATCGGACCAGGCCAGCGCCCGGCCCCCATGAAACACATAGGCCAGATCGACCTCCTGATCGGCGGGAACCCTGTTCCAGTCAAAATGCGCTGAACCATAGACCCGCAGACGGGCAATACCGCCATCGGGATAGATATGCAGGCGCAGATGCGTCCAGACGCGCGTGGCCATGGCCTCGTCGACGATTGCACAGAAATGATGCGCGCCAGGCCCCAGATCCGTCGCGGCCAGGATCTCCGTCCAATCGGAATTGTCATCCGGCTCGCCCTCTTCCAGACAGATGGCCTCGATGCTGGCGCGGGGCGGATAATTGCCTGTGAAATGGCTGGTATCAATATCAAAACCGGCAATGCGCCCGGCCATGGCCAGTTTGATGACACCCCAGTCGTGACCGGCAACCCGCTTGCGGCGCGATTCCCAGCCATCCATCCATTTGCCATGATCGTCGAACTTGTCGGCAATGAAGACCGGCGCATCGTCACTGAGCATGCGTTCCAGCGGTGCGAAAAACTCGTCCGTGGAATAGAGCGCCCTGGCGCCCAGACGGGCAGAGGCCAGATTGATGGCTCCATGGGTGAAGTCCGGCAATGCGTCGGCCTGTTCGTCCGGCTTTACAAGTGTGTTCATCATCTACTCCGTCAAAATGGCAGCAAGCCGCAGCCCGGCAATCTTTTCAACCTGCCCGCAGGCAGTCTCAAATTCGTCTTCCGCCGTATTGGCGATGCGCGCACGAAATGCGGCGAGGATGTCGTCCTTGCCAAGCCCCTTCACCGCAATGATGAAGGGAAAACCAAAACGGCTCTGGTATTGTTCGTTGAGACGGGTGAATTCCGCATGTTCGGAAACGCTCAGCCGATCCAGCCCGGCGCCAGCCTGCTCGGATTTTGAGTCTTCTGTGAGGTCACCGGAAATGGCGAGTTTTCCCGCAAGGTCCGGATGCGCCAGCAATACGGCCAGTCTTTCATCATGGCTTGCCTGCCGGAAGACCTGGCACAGGGCTTTGTGAACGTCATTGCGTTTCGCAGGGTCGGCGATAGCACCGCTGTCGAAGGCGCGTTCCGCCACCCATTGGGAATGTTCAAAAACGCCGCCGCATCGGGCGAGAAAATCGTCACGCGCACGCATCTAAAGCGCTCCATCCGGCTGGTGGTTGTCATGCCAGTGGCGGGCAATATCAATGCGCCGTGCAACCCATGCATCCTCGTGGGAGGCGACATAGTCGAGAAAGCGCGCCAGCGCTGCAGCCCTGCCGGGGCGGCCAACCAGGCGACAGTGCAGGCCGACCGACATCATCTTTGGCGCACCCTGCCGGCCCTCTTCCAGAAGCGTGTCGAAACTGTCCTTCAGATAGGTATAAAACTGGTCGCCGGAATTGAAGCCCTGCGGGGTGGCAAAGCGCATATCGTTGGCATCCAGCGTATAGGGAACGATCAGATGTGGCGCCTTGGGCCCCTTGACCCAATAGGGCAGATCATCCGCATAGGAATCGGAGGAATAGACAAAGCCGCCCTCCTCTATGGCCAGGTCGACGGAATGCAGCGAACTGCGCCCCGTATACCAGCCATCGGGGCGTTTGCCGGTCACCTGAGTGTGCACCCGGATGGCTTCATCGACGAGGGCCTTTTCCTGTTCGCGCGTGTAGTCGCGGTGTTCAATCCATCTGAGACCATGGGAGGCGATTTCCCAATCGGCTTCCTGCATGGCGGCAACGGCATCGGGATTGCGCTGGATGGCCATGCCGACGGCAAAGACGGTCACCGGCATCTGCCGTGCGGTGAACATGCGCCAAAGACGCCAGAACCCGGCACGCGATCCATATTCATAGATCGATTCCATGTTCATGTGGCGTTGCCCCGGCCAGGGCGCGGCGCCGACGATTTCCGACAGGAAGGCTTCTGAGGCCGCATCGCCGTGCAGAATATTGTTCTCGCCGCCTTCTTCGTAATTGATGACGAACTGGACGGCCACCTTGGCATCATTGGGCCATTGCGGATCCGGTGTATTGCGGCCATAGCCGATCATGTCGCGCGGATATTCTGACAAGTTTTTGCTCCTGAATTTGCAAACAGGACCATAACACCTGAGGCGGGAATACTCGACGGCCAACAGGCGCAATTTTTATTGAAACTGTTTCACTGTCCGCACGCCCCGGATCCCTCAGCGGGTGGATTTTCCGGCGGAGACAATCGCCTCGACAAGCGCCTTGCCCGCCGTTTCCACTGCCCCGCTGTTGTCGATGACAATGGCATCGGACAATTGCGCATCCAGCTCTCTGCCGCGATCAAGCCGTTGCAGGATCTGGTCGCGATCTTCACGCCCGCGTGCGGCAAGACGGCTGGCCAGCACGTCCCGGCGGGCGGTGATATTGATCACCACGAAATTGGCGTAACGCTGTTTCAGACCGGCCAGGGCTGCCCGCGAGCCATTGCATACGGCTGTCTTGCCATCGGCAATCAGGTCATCGATTTCGGCGGGCAGGCCATACATCAGGCCATGGGCCTGCCAGGCAAAGGCAAAATGCCCGTCTTGCACCAGACCTTCAAAGCCTGCATCTGTCGCCGGAATATGATTCTCTGTGGCCCCGTCGGTCGGCCGGGTGATGACCCGCTGCACGAAAAAAACATCCCGGCGGTCCTTCAGCGCGTCGCGGGCAAAATTCATCAGCGTATCCTTGCCGGCGCCACTGGCGCCGACTACGGCGATGAATGTTCCGTTTTCGACCGGCTTGAGTACTGACCTGTCGGCGATTTTTTCCACAAGAAGCGACATCAGACCACCCGGCGACCTTCCCGCCAGACCGTGCGCACAATGGGGATCTGGTGATCGACGGCCACACGCACCAGGTCGCCGCGCTTGCCGACGCAGATTGCGCCGCGATCATCAAGGCCGGAAGATTTGGCGGGATTGGTCGAGACCATCCGGATGGCCTGCGGCAAAGTAATCCCCTCGACCATATCGCCGAGGCAGAAGGCCGACTGGATCAGGCTGAAGGGGATATAGTCGGAAGAGAGAATATCCAGCAGGCCATGGCTGGCCAATTCGCTGGCTGCCACATTGCCCGAATGGGAACTGCCGCGCACCACATTGGGTGCGCCCATCAAAACGGCCAGCCCTGCCTCTTTCGAGGCTTTCGCCGCTTCGAATGTGGTTGGAAACTCGGCCACTTCAATGCCCTGTTCAATGGCTTCATCGACATGTTGCAGCGTGGCATCATCATGGCTGGCCAACACGATGCCGCGTTTGCGGCAGGCCTCGGACAGGATGATCCTGTGACGGTTGGAATTGGCCTCGGATTCGGCAATGCGCCTTTCACAGAAAGCCCGGAAAACCGTATCACTCATTTTCAGTTTGCCCTGATAATAGGTGCTGTAGGCTTCCATCCTGGCAAATTGGCGCTGGCCCGGCGCATGGTCCATCAAGGAGACCAGACGCACCCGGTCATAATCATCAAAGGCGACAAATCCCTCATGGCAGTCGGGAGCGGAGACTTCACAGCGCAGATGCAGGTAATGATCAGCGCGCAGGCGGTTGCTGCGACAGCCATCATTGATCGCATCGGCCAGCAGGACCATGTCTTCGCTTCGCATGTCCTGTTCATCGTCCATGCCGATGCGCAGGGCATCAAGCACGGTGGTAATGCCGGAGGCGCATATTTGTGCATCATGGGCCTGGACCGCCGCATAGGGGTTCCAGCGGACCTTCGGACGCGGCGCATAATGGCCTTCCAGATGGTCGGTGTGCAATTCGACCAGACCGGGAATGACATAGTCCCCTTCCATGTCATCGCCCGCAGTGACAGCGGTATTGCCTGCGATATCAACAATCAGACCATCGCGGATCAGGACAGAGCCTTCCACAATCTCGTCTTCCAGGACAATGCGGGCATTTTTCAAAAGCAATTCAGTCATTCTGTTTCCGTGTTCAATCGCTGTCTCGTCAGGCAAGCATGATACCAGATGGCCATGGGCTTGCCCCGAAATTGTGTCTCAAGCCGGCATGCGGGGCCATTGATTGCATGCAGACCATGTTCATGCCGTTCGGCGCTGTTCCACCTCACCCAGTGAAAACAGCGAATGGACCTGAAAGGGTGCGCCAGGTTCTTCTTCAATAAAGAGTGCGAGGTTACGCACTTCGACCGGCTCACTGAGAACCGGATCAAAAAATGTATGCAGCGCCTGTTCAATCCGCATCACATCGCTGTCCTCGACAGGCCCTGTCAGGGTCATGTGAAAACGAAATTCCTCAAAAACATAAGGGTAGCCCCAGCGATGCAGGTTGGCCAATTGCGCAGGTTTGAGTTTTTGCGGGTTGCGGCGCTCGATATCGGCATCGCTCATCGGTGCACGGAACCAGTCAAAATCGCGAACGACACGGGCGGCAAGGTCATTCAATGGCGAGACGGGGCCTGTGGGTACCAGCGCGAAGAATGGACCGATCCGTCTGATTTCCATTTGCGGAATCTCAAAGCGCGCCGTGGCATGGGCGAAAGCTGCCATCGCGCCGAGCAAGGCATCCTCGCCGCTATCGGACGCCAGATGAAACGGGGCCTTCAGCGTGCCGTGGAAACCATAGCGTCGCGGCGCTGCCGTGTGGAACGCAATCTCCGCATCATTCAAGCCGGTGATCGCCGGTGCCTCGATGGTTTCGCCCGAAAACGCATTGCGCCCCAGCCAATTGGTGGCAACCCGGTGCAAGGGGTCATTGTCGGAGGGGGTAAAATATATCGCGTAGCGCATTCATCTTCCTCGATTCTTCAGAATCATCTGACCGTCTGTATAGAATGTTTATGCGACGACTTTATGCACCAAAAGAAAAGTCGGTTCAGTGCGATCTGTTGTCATTGCCCATCAGGCGTTTGCGGATGGCATTCGATATATTGTCAAAAATGAAAACCGTCGCCAGGATCAGCAAAACCATATAGGCGACATTTTCCCAATCTGCGTTGGTGCGCATGGCTTCCCATAGTTTCAGGCCGATGCCGCCCGCGCCAACCGCGCCGATTATGGTGGCGGAACGCGTATTGGATTCCCAGAAATACAGCGACTGGCTGGCAAACAGCGGCAGCACCTGCGGCACCACGCCATAGCGCTGAACCAGCACCGGCGAAGCGCCGACAGACCGTATGCCTTCGCGTTGCCTGTCGTCAATGTTCTCCAGCGACTCGGCGTAAAGTTTGCCGAGTGTTCCCGTATCGGTGAAAAAGATGGCGGAGATGCCGGCCAGCGGCCCCGGCCCGAAGGCCCGGGTGAAAAACAGCGCCCAGATCAGCATGTCGACGCAACGCAGAAAATCGAACAGGCGCTTGAGGAACTGATTGAGAAAACGGTTCGGCGTGATGTTGCGGGCAGCCATGAAGGCCAGCGGAAAGGCCAGAATGGAGGCAAACAAAGTGCCGACAAAGGCCATGACAATGGTCTGCAGGAGCTTCAACCAGACATCGGCGTGCTGCCATTCGGCATTGTTGAGAAAATTGCTCCAGGCCAGCGCCAGATTGGACCGGTCCGGATCGATCCGTTCGCCCGAAGTAATCAGACCAAAGATTTCCGAAAAGTTCTTGTTCCAATACGGTGATCGTGTGTCGAACCAGAAGTTTTCCCAGCCAAGAAAGCGCTGGCGAATTTTTACCTCGTCATTTTCAACCTCAAGACTGCCGGCAAAGCCGAAGCGCATCAGGATGTCGCCATCGACGACTTTCTGCACGGCCCACGACGGCAGGTCGCCGCGCGCAATGACGCTTTGTTCAGGGATGACATCAATCAGCAGTTGCTCGCCGCGGTAATCAATGCGCACCAGGCCGGGGATGATCTCCACCTTTGCCGCGCCGATGGCGAGATTGACACGGGTGACCACAGTTTCCCGTGCGGTTTTCACTTCGGCCGGCACGAGCGGTTCTGCCAGACTGTTTGCAGGTGCATCATTTTGCGGCGCCATGAAGCTGTTACCGGCAGACAGGCCCCGACCACCAGCCTGGGTGCCGGGCGCGCCGGGCGCCATGAAGCTGCCAGCCGATTGCGTGCTGTTTTCCGTGCCTATGCCGGCCCCGGCCTCCATCGCGGCCTGCCGCTCCACCTGGGCTGTGGCTTTTTGCAGCCAGTGCGGATCCGGGTTGTCCCCCAGCGGTGAAAACCGCGGGAATTCGACATTCAGATAGTTGCCGTCATATTCGACATCCGGACGCACTTCATAGCTGATCCAGTCAGCCAGATAGGTGCCGGCAATGGCCCAATTGCCATTGGAAAGGGTCGCGCCGATGCCAAACAACGACCAGGCAAAAACAATGTAGAGAGCAACACCTGCAGCAATCAGCGGTGCGCGCAAGCGTTCCATCAAAGGCCGGTGAAAGACATCGTGATGGCGTGACATGATCTCTTCGATCGACTGGGCCGTAAGCGTTGTCATGGGTCAGTCTCCACTGCCAAAGGCGAAAGCCTGATTGCCGACGATGCGTTTGCGCAAATAGGCCGAAAACTGATCGACAGCCACGATGGTGGTAAACAGCAGAATGACGATGGCCAATGTCTTGGCCTCATGGCCCCGGCTGATGGAAAGCCGCAGGGATTCACCGATCCCGCCACCGCCAACGGCGCCGATAATGGTTGAGGCGCGCACATTGATCTCCATGCGCAGCAATGTGTAGGAGAGGAAATTGGGCATGACCTGCGGCACGATGGCGAACCAGACGCGCTCCACCCAGTTGCCGCCCACGGCGCGCAGACCCTCGTCGGACCCCATATCAGCATTTTCCACGACCTCGAAGAACATTTTCCCCAGTGACCCGATCGTATGAATGGCAACGGCCATGATCGCCGGAATGGGACCCAGCGACAGGATGGCGAGGAAGAATCCAGCAATGACGATTTCGGGAAAGGCGCGCAGCACCTCCATGAACCGCCGAACGAAAAAACGCAGCCAGCGGCGGCTCGTCAGATTGGATGCAGCAAGAAAACAAAGGACAAAGCCGAAGGCAAAACCAACCAATGTTGCAAGCAGCGCGATGTTGATGGTTTCCACCATCTTGTAGACGTATTCCGGCACGTAGAACGTATCGGTGAGGTAATGGCGCCCGTCGGGATAATTATATTTCAGACTGCCATCGGCATAGGGGGTCGGCAGATCAAACAGAGCGCGCCAGATTTCCCAGCCGTCGCGCGGGATCAGGTCGCCGACAAAATCAAACAGGTGCGGCAGACGGTCAAAAAACTTGCCTGCATTGGAGTCATTGGCAAACCACAGGGACGCGGCAAGAACCACCAGAAGCGCCAGTACGCCGCCCCAGGTGTAGAAACGCCGCGTGCGCAGCATTTCCTGCCAATGACGCTCGATGAGCTGTCCTTGGGACGACAGGCGAACCTTGGGTAACGCAGTGCTCATGCAGATTATTCCATGGGAAGCAAACAAAGGCGTCGCGACCTTTCAGCGGTCGCGACGCAATTTCAATCAGCCAATCAGCTGCCGATTTTGGCTTTGCGGGCTGCAATGATGGTTTTGTAGAAATCGACATCAACTTCCGTGAAACCCTTGTAGTCGCCGCCCTGGATCGCGCTGAAGCATTCAGCGTCTTTTTCAGGCAATGCCAGCATGAAGTCCTTGAATTTGGTCTTCATGTCCGGGTCCATGGAGGAGCGAACGACAATCGGGCCATTGGGAATCTGCGGCGACTGCCAGACCTGTACCAGGTCGCCCATGTCGAGGATGCCCTTGTCGACCATCTTGCGCAGGTTGCCGGATGTGTAACCATCTTCAAACTTGCCAACGCCGGAAGACCAGGTTGTGCCCGCATCAAAATTGCCTTTGACAACTTCCAGAACAAGATTTTCATGACCGCCACCGAAGCCGGAGCCACCAAAATATTCTTCAATGGTTGTGCCGATATCGCCTGGCAGCGATACGCTTGGCACCAGGAAGCCCGATGTTGAATCAGGATCGGCAAAGCCGATTTTCTTGCCCTTCATGTCGGCCAGCGTCTTGATGCCGGAATCCTTGCGGGCAACCATGACGGAATAATAGCCGGTCGAACCGTCTGTCTGAATGGTTGTCAGGATCGGCTCAACGGCTGTCGGGTCGGACAGATAGACCTTTGCATAGCCGGAAGAACCAAGCTCGGCATAGTCGAGGGTTCCACCCAGAAGCCCCTGGATCACACCGTCATAGTCAGCGGCTGGAAACAAGGATACTTTTTCAACACCGAGGACTTCGGGAAGTGTATCGGCAAGGCACTGGAAATTGCGCAGGCGGTCGGCTTCGTTTTCGCCCCCGAGGATGCCGATGCGGAAATCCTTCAATTCTTCAGCCTGTACCATACCGGTCAGCATGGCCGTAATGGCCACCGCACCGAGAAGTGTTTTCTTGAACATGGGTTTCTCCTGTTTTGTCCCAGTCAGATTCAGTTTTGCAACAATTTGCCCTTTACGCGGGCGCTACGATCATGATCCCGGCCCGCGATCACGCGGCAGGCACAAGCGGACCCACAGATTCCTTCTCCACGCCAAGCACCGCGCCGAGGCTCGTTGATGTGATGTCTTCAGACAATTCGTCGCCATCGGCTCCGTAGATCATTTTCACGGCGGCCCGCGTCAGTTCGCTGGCCGGACCGTCAAAAACAACCGCACCGGCAGACATGCCGATCACCCGTTCGCAATAGGACCGGGCCGTATCAAGCGTGTGGAGATTGGTGATGACGGTGATGCCCTCTTCCTCGTTGATGCTGCGCAGGGAATCCATGACGATCTTGGCGTTCATCGGATCAAGCGAAGCAATGGGCTCGTCGGCGAGCAGCATTTTAGGCTGCTGCATGAGCGCCCGGGCGATGGCAACGCGTTGCTGCTGTCCGCCGGACAGGGTCCCGGCCCGCTGCAACGCCGTCTGGGCGATACCAAGGCGCTCCAGCGATGCGATCGCCATGGCGCGTTCCTCAATGGAAAACGAGCCGATCAGGTTGAGCAGGGTCGAGCGATGGTTCAGCCGCCCCAGCAGAACATTGGTCAGAACATTCAGTCTTGGAACGAGATTGAACTGCTGAAAGATCATGGCGCAGTCGCGCTGCCAGTTGCGCAGTCCCGCACCGCTGAGAGATGATACAAGGGTCTCATTGAAGCGGATAATGCCGTCACTGGGATCGATCAACCGGTTGAGCATGCGCAGCAATGTCGATTTGCCGGCGCCCGAGCGACCGATCACGCCAACCATCTGTCCTTGCGGAATGGTCAGGGACACGTTTTTGACTGCGGTAAAATCACCGAACCGTCGCGACACATCTTCAAGCTTCAGCATCTCAATCCCCATCCGTCTGGCCCCATCCGTCTGGCCCCGACCGTCTGGCCCCGGCCATCTGGCCAGTGCTCGTGGGTAATCGGTTAGAGGCTGCGCATGAAGGTCCAACGACATTTTCATGTCACTATTGTTACAATCCACAGTGCCGAGCCTTTTTGCGCACCTGGGCTATTGATTCCCGCCTGTTGTCGAGGCGCGCAGAATCGAAAACCCGCCGGCGGAACCGGCGGGTCAGGCATCGAACATATTGCCATGCGGCCCTATTGAACGGAGAATTTTTCGACAAATTGCTCGGCGTCGAGGTTGCGAAAATCCTCCAGTGCCGCGTGAATGCGCTGGTGATCCCAGTCCCACCAGGCAAGGGCATCCATGGCGGCAGCGGTTGCTTCTGAAAATCGCCTGCGGATCAATTTGGCCGCCACGCCGCCGACAATCGTATAGGCTTCCACATCCTTCGACACGACAGCCCCGGCGCCGATAACGGCGCCATTGCCGATTATCACACCCGGCAACACAGTGGCGCCGTGGCCGATCCAGACGTCATGGCCAATGCTGATGGCGTGCTGGCGACGCCAGTCGAAAAATGCCGTTTCATGGGCTTCACCCTCGAAATAATCCCCTGCCCGATAGGTGAAATGATGCTGGGTTGCCCGCCATGTCGGATGATTGGTCGCATTGATGCGGACATGGCTGGCGATATTGACAAATTTGCCGATTGTCGCTGCCCAGATCTCACTGTCACGCATGACATAGGAGTAATCGCCCAATGCACATTCGGCAACCTGGCAGCGTTCGTCTATTTCCGTGTAGCGGCCAAGATCGCTGTCACGTACCTGCGCTGTCTCGTGGATGAACGGTTTCTCCGAGAGTTTCATCAGGCAGCGTCCCTGGTCACCCGAAAACCGGACACATCAATGATGCGGTCAGCAATTTCAGCGCGCACATCATTGTCGTGAAAGATACCCAGAAGCGCCACGCCCGCCGCCTTTTTGGCGCGGATCAATTCAACGACAACCGCCCTGTTGGCCGCATCCAGCGAGGCGGTCGGTTCATCGAGCAGCAGCAATGGATGGTCGGTGATGAAGCCACGGGCAATATTGACCCGCTGCTGTTCACCGCCGGAAAAGGTTGCCGGGGGAAGCGACCAGAGGCGTTCGGGCAGATTGAGTTTCTCCAGCAGTTCGACTGCGCGCGCCCGCGCCTTGCCGTGCGAAACACCCCGGGCCACCAGCGGTTCGGCGACGACATCAACGGCTGCCACACGCGGCACGGTGCGCAGAAACTGACTGACATAGCCGATCACATCGCGACGCAGCGCCAGAACCGTGCGCGGATCGGCACTGGCAATATCGACGGTCTCCTGATCATGGGTGATCAGGATCTGTCCGGCATCGACACCGTAGTTGCCGTAGAGCATTTTCAGAATGGAGCTTTTGCCGATGCCGGAAGGACCGCCGAGTACGGCGCATTCTCCCGCGGCAACCGCAAAGGTCACATTCTCGACAACGGGCAATTGGATCCCGTCACGCAGATGCATGGTGAAACTCTTGGCGACTTCCGAAACGACCAGTGGCGTAGGCATGGCAGATTTCCCTCTAGACTTGCAGGATGGAAGAAACGAGCAATTGGGTGTAGGGTTCGCGCGGGTCATCGAGAACGCGGTCTGTCAGACCATGTTCGATCACCCTGCCCTCCTTCATCACCATCATGCGATGGGACAGAAGCCGCGCCACCGCCAGGTCATGGGTCACGACAATGGCGGACAGCCCCAGATCATTGACAAGCCCGCGCACCAGATCAAGCAAGCGCGCCTGAACAGAGACATCCAGCCCGCCGGTCGGCTCATCCATGAACACCAGCCTTGGCCCCGTCACCAGATTGCGGGCAATCTGCAGGCGCTGGCGCATGCCGCCGGAAAAATCGCGCGGCTGGTCGTCGATCCGGTCAGCATCGATTTCCACGCGGCCCAGCCATTGGGTGGCCTCCTGACGAATGTTGCCGTAGTGCCTGTTGCCGATGGCCATCAGCCGTTCACCGACATTGGCGCCGGCGGACACCGTCATGCGCAGACCGTCGGCGGGGTTCTGATGGACAAATCCCCAGTCCGTGCGCATCAAAAAGCGCCGCTCGGCCTCGCCCATGCGATAGAGATCGCGAAATTGCCCGTCGCGCATCCGATATTCCACCGTGCCGGAGGTCGGCATCAGATTGGTCGAGATGGCATTCAACAGGGTTGTTTTTCCCGAGCCGGATTCGCCCACGATGGCGAGCACTTCGCCCGGCCACAGATTGAAGGAAACATCCGTGCAGCCGACACGGCTGCCGTAATATTTGGTAATGGCATTGACGCGCAACAGTGGATGATCACTCATTTGACAGCTCCCGCAGTCTCGCCGTTGAGATGGCCCACATGGCCATTGTCCCGGCGCTTTTCGCAATAATCGGTATCGGAACAGACAAACATCCGCCCGCCCCTGTCATCCAGAACGACCTCGTCGAGATAGACGCCGCTTGCGGCACAAAGGGCGCAGGGTTCCTCGAATTGCTGCACCTCGAACGGATGGTCCTCGAAATCAAGGCTGACCACATCCGTATAGGGTGGAATGGCATAGATGCGTTTTTCGCGGCCCGCCCCGAACAATTGCAGGGCCTGTGACCTGTGCATTTTCGGATTGTCGAATTTCGGCGTCGGAGACGGATCCATCACGTAACGTCCCTCGACCTTGACCGGATAGGCATAGGTGGTGGCGATATGGCCGTTGCGGGCAATGTCCTCATAGAGTTTGACATGCATCAGGCCGTATTCTTCCAGCGCATGCATTTTCCGGGTTTCTGTCTCACGCGGTTCCAGAAAGCGCAAAGGCTCCGGGATCGGCACCTGATAGACAAGCACCTGATTGTCCTGGAGCGTCTCTTCGGGGATGCGGTGACGGGTCTGGATGATGGTCGCCTGCGCGGTTTGCGTCGTCACCGCAACATGCGCCACCTTCTGGAAAAAGGCGCGGATCGACACGGCATTGGTCGTATCATCAGCGCCCTGGTCGATCACCTTGAGCGTATCATCAGGCCCCAGAATGGACGCAGTGACCTGCACACCGCCGGTGCCCCAACCATAGGGCATGGGCATTTCGCGGCTGGCGAAAGGCACCTGATAGCCGGGAATGGCGATGGCTTTGAGAATGGCCCGGCGGATCATTCTTTTGGTCTGTTCGTCCAGATAGGCGAAATTATAGACTGCCAGTTCCGAATGTTTGTTCATTGCGCCGCCTCCAGAGTTTCACTTGGCGTTTCACCGACATTGCCATCGGGGCGGTTGCGGTCGTGTTCGGCGCGCATGCGGCGCACAAGTTCCAGTTCAGCCTGGAAATCCACATAATGAGGCAGTTTCAGATGCTCGACAAAGCCGGTGGCCTGAACATTGTCGGAATGGGAGATGACAAATTCCTCGTCCTGCGCGGGCGCCGTGATATCCTCACCCAGTTCCCGTGCCCGGAGCGAGCGATCAACCAGCGCCATGGCCATGGCCTTGCGCTCGCTCTGGCCGAAGACAAGACCATAACCACGGGTGAACTGCGGTGGCGACGTGGCTGATCCGGAGAACTGGTTGACCATCTGGCACTCCGTCACCCGGATCCTGCCAAGGTTGATCGCAAAGCCGAGTTCCGGGACATCAATCTCCACATCCACTTCGCCAATGCGGATTTCACCGGCAAAGGGATGGCTGCGGGCAAATCCGCGCTGGGTCGAATATCCGAGCGCCAGAAGGAACCCTTCATCCCCGCGCGACAGGGCCTGAAGGCGCACGTCGCGGGACATGGGAAACTCGGTTGGCTGCCGCGTCAGGTCACCGGTCTGATGGTCGTCGGGCAGATCACCGTCATTTTCAATGAGACCTTCCTGCGCCAGGATTTCCGATACACGCGGCGCCGGTCCGGTTTCGGCTTCACGGGTCGTCGGGGCCTCTACCGGCAGGTCCTGCATCAATTCGGGATCGAGCAGGCGGTGGGTATAGTCAAAGGTCGGCCCAAGCAATTGCCCGCCGGGCAGATCCTTGTAGGTGGCCGATATCCGCCGCTCGATCAACATTGTTTCGGTATCGATGGGGTTGGAATAGCCAAACCTCGGCAAGGTCGTGCGATAGGCCCGCAACAGGAATATGGCCTCGATCATGTCGCCGCGCGCCTGCTTGAAGGCGAGCGCGGCCAGTTCGCAATCATACAGCGAGCCTTCGGCCATGATCCGGTCGACGCCAAGACCCAGCTGCCCGATGATCTGCTCGAGATGCATGGCCGGAACGGACCGGTCTGCGCGCCGGCGATCCGCCAGCAATTGGTGGGCATTGTTGATGGCGGTTTCCCCGCCCTTTACAGCTACATACATGATGGATATTTCCCTGGCTGGTTCATCCGATGGCTATCTTGACTGTGCGTGGCAGTGCGATCACACCCTCGGGGGCCACCAGCATCAGATCGACGCCGCGCGGAAACCGCAGTCCATTGGCAGCCCATTGCTGGCAAAAGAGGTCCGGCAGGCCAACGGGCGTGATACATGCCTGATCCCTGATCCCCGGCCCGCTCAATTGCAGAGGCGGACCACCCAGAAGACTGTCGATCTGCAACAGGATCGTGGTGGAGCGATCGGGATATTCCTGGGTCCCCTGCGCATGGTTTTCGAAAGATGAAAGCGCCTTTGCATCGGCAAATAGCGCGAAGTCAGCTTCGAAAGCCTGCGTCGTCAGCGGTGCCGATGTGTGGAATGTCAGCCAATTGACCACATCTCTGCTGGCGCTCAGGGTCGGTTCGAGCCAGATTGTCGTATCCTGGTCAAACAGGGTTGCCGCGATGCTGCCCATGGCGGCAAGCAGCGGCGCAGGCGGGCTCGTCAAAGGCGCGAATGTTGCGATTGTGCCGGGCCGGGCCATGGCGTTCATGATCTGCCGGAACACCGTCTGGGCGTCGAATACGGGTTCGGAAAATCCACCCTGATAGGTTGATGCCGGGGCGCTTTGCATGGGGATCATCAGTCTTCTCCGCGAACCATGGTGAAAAAATCGACACGCGTAGCGGCTGTTTCCTCGCGGCATTGTTGGTCCTGCGCCTCCAGCCTCTGGCGAATGGGTGCAACGACCTGTTCTTCCACCGCGCGCCGTGTGCCTTCATCCTGCCAGAGCGCATCAAATATGGCTGCGTGGCGCACCTTGTCCTTGTCAGTGCCAAGCGCATAGGCGTGACCGACCTGGCCATTTGACAATCTGACCGTTGCCCGTGTCACCGTTGCTTCACCGAAATTGAAAGGCGCGCCGCCACCGCCCATGCGTCCACGAATCATCACCAGCCCCGTTTCCGGGCCACGCAGCGGGGCAACATCCGGCCTGTCGGCCCAGCATTCCCAAGCATCCGCCAATTCATTTGCCTTGGCACTGGCCAGAACATCCATGGCCTTTTTACGCGCCGCATCGGCAACATCTGCCTCGACATCGTTCGAATTCGTTTTGCCCTGACGCCGGGCAGCAGCAGCACTCATGAAATCAATCCTCACATGTCTATTTATCTAGACAATTGTACACCTTGAGGTTATCTCTAATATTCAAAGGTGACGCCCATATGACAGGAGCCCAAATCCGATGGATTTTATCGAGCGACGCAGCGGAATTTCCCTGTGGCGACAGATTGCCGATCAGATCCGCATTGCCATCAGCAATGGTGAATTTGACGACAGTCACAGGCTTCCAGGCGAAGTGGCACTGGCAAAACGTTTCTCGGTCAACCGGCACACGGTGCGCAGTGCGATTGCCTCACTTGCCCAGGAAGGTGTGTTGCGGGTGGAACAGGGCCGCGGCACCTTCATTGAGCGGCATGCACGGTTGCAATATCCGATTGGGCGACGAACACGCTTTTCAGAAGGGCTGGCCGGGCAGACACGCAAACAAGCTGGTTTGCTGAAGGATCACGCGGTGGAAAAGGCGCCGGCAAAAGTATCCAGGGCGCTTGGGCTGAAGCCGGGATCACCGGTGGTGCGGCTCGAAACAGTCAATGCGGCAGACGGCGTGCCGGTATCAAGAGCAACGGCATGGTTTCCGGCTGAACGCTTTGCCGATTTTGCAGAACGCTACAAAAAGCTCGGGTCCGTCACGGCCATTTTCAAATCTTACGGAATTTCAGACTACCTGCGTGTCTCAACACGCATTTCAGCCCATCACGCCGATCCCGCAACGCTCAGCGACCTGCAGCTTTCGCCCGGTGCCATTGTGCTGGAAACGGAAGCCATCAACGCACAGGTGGATGGCACGCCCATTGAATATTCAACAAGCTTTTTTGCCGCTGACCGGATAGAACTCGATATCGATCACGGCGATTCCATTCGGTAGAGCATCCGGGAAAGACGCTGTGCCTGCCCCGGACGTCTGATCAAGACAGATCGTCATGTCGATCCATCACGCGACAGGCGCGCTACTTGACTTCGGTGAGCCGCAGATAGGGACGAATTTCATCCCAGCCCTGCGGGAAGATATCTTCCGCTTCGTCATTCTTGATCGAGGGCGGGATGATGACCTTGTCGCCGGGACGCCAATCGGCAGGTGTCGCAACGCGATATTTGTCAGCCAGTTGCAGGGCGTCGATCACCCGCAGGATTTCATCAAAATTACGACCCACATTCATCGGGTAGGTGAGCATCAGGCGAATTTTCTTGTTCGGGTCGATAATGAAGACCGAACGCACAGCCTCTGTCTTGCTTTCGCCCGGATGGATCATGTCATAGGTTTTGGAAACAGCCAGATCGGCATCCGCAATAATGGGAAATTGCAGATCGGCATTCTGGGTGTCGTTGACATCCGCAATCCATTTCATGTGCTCGGCAACAGTGTCGGTCGACAGGCCCAGAGGTTTGACATTGCGGCTGGCGAATTCCTTGGAGAGGCGTGCTGTCTTGCCCATCTCGGTTGTACAGACGGGCGTGAAATCTGCCGGATGGCTGAAAAAGAACACCCAAGAATCACCACTCCACTTGTGAAAGTCAATCTCGCCCTTGGTGGTCGCTATGGTGAAATTCGGTGCTGTATCGCCGATATGAAGTGACATGTGCATTGCTCCTTTTGTCTCGGACGCGAAATTCCCGTCAACTGGATTCTACACGGGAAAATGGGCCGAATTTGGTCTCGTTCAAGCCTGTCTACACCCGATGATCATGGTCAGGCTTTGACCTCGGTCAAATGCGCTTCCAGATGGAAGGCCTGCGGCAAATCTGTTGAGTGGCCATCCGATACAAGGTTCAAAATGCACCCGGCCATCCGGTGGGCAATGGCAAAGGTGATCTTGAAACCGGCTGTCGCCACAAGGACGCCCTGATGCCCCGGCAGAAAGCCGATCATCGGATCACGCCGCTTGCTCTTCGGCCGAAGCCCGGCCCAGCGCTCCAGCACCTTTGCGCCCTGCAGTTGCGGACACAGGGCGCTCGCCCGGTCAATCAGCTTTTCCAGCTTGTTGTCCGTATCAAAGCCATTGGCAAACTCATTTTCGCTGGTGGAGCCGACAGCGACCTGTCCATCTTCGTGCGGCACCACATAGGTGCCGTCCTGAAACACCAGCGGCAGATCAGCCGCTGTGCCGGCCTGCAACAGGACGGCCTGGCCCTTGACGGCCTTGCCCAGGGCGTCAGCGGGCCTGTCCAGCATATCGCCGAGCAATTGAAAACTTTCATGGCCAGCCGCAAAAACCGTATGGCCACTGACAATACGCCTGCCCTTTTGCGTAAGGATGGCACCGGTGCCTTCCTCAAACTGCTGAAAACCATCGCCTTCGATCACGCTGACATTGCGCACCAGACTTGCCGCTAGGGCGGCGAGATAAAGACGGGGATTGATCCGCGCGGCCAGGGTTTCCATGAACATGCCATAGGGCATCGACCCCAATGACGGCCAACCTTCCAACGGGGTCGATTGCATAAATTTCCATTCATAGCCGGTCCGGGCGCTTTGCCACTTGTCCTGTGCAAGCGCGTGGCGGGCGATCTTCATTTCCACATGCTGATCGCGTGCGAGCGGCAGCAGCCGACCACAACGCAGGTACCCGCATGACAGGCCGGTCTCTTGTTCAATGCTGCGCACCTCATCAGACAGACTGTCCAGCGCTTCAAACTGAAACTGCTTTTCATTGTCCCATTGTTCGGGAATATGCGGCATCAAGGCCCCCAGAAGCCCACCACTGGCGCCGGCGCCGATGCGACGTTTTTCCAGCAGAATAACCTTGAGTCCGGCCTGCATGGCAAGGCGTGCGATCCACAGGCCGACGACACCAGCCCCAATGATCAGCAGATCACAGGACAATGGTCGATTTTCATCGTCAAGAGGCGTATGGCTGAGCGGCATCACGGGAGCTGACAATGAATCAAGGAAGCGACGCGTCGGACAACAGTCCGAGTGAAAATACGATTGAATGGCATGCGGGTGATATGCCCTATTCAACCGCATTTGGCGACCATTATTATTCCCGTACCGACGGACGCGCCGAATGCGCACATGTGTTTGTCAACGGCAATGATCTGCTGCAGCGCTGGTCGAAACAGCGCCGTTTCACGATTGGTGAACTGGGCTTTGGAACCGGCCTCAATTTTGTAGAGACATGGCGTCAGTGGCAGGCCGCGCCCGGAAACAAGGGCAATTTGCACTTTGTCAGCTTCGAGCGCTTTCCATTGAAAGCTGCAGACATGGCACGGGCGCTTGATGCCTGGCCCACGCTTTCTGCTCTCAGTGATCAGCTCGTCTCTGCCTGGCCGGACCAGCCATCACAAATCGTGCGTATCGCCTTTGATGAGAATGTCTCGCTGGAGGTGCATATCGGTGATGCCCTGCCCAGCCTGCAGGCCTGGTCCGGTATGGCCGATGCATGGTTTCTGGACGGGTTTTCCCCAGCGCGCAACAGCCAGATGTGGTCACTGGAGCTGATGTCGGAAATCTATCAGCACACAAATGCCGGCGGCAGCTTTGCCACCTATAGCGCCGCTGGCTGGGTGCGTCGCAACCTGCAGGCGGCCGGGTTCATTGTTGAAAAGCGCCCTGGCCATACGGGCAAACGCGACATGTCCATCGGCAGGCGTGCGCGATGAGACCCTCAAAAGCCGATTGGCGTTTCAGCTGCGGCCTGTTTCAGCCAGCATGGCACTGTCCAGATCGGGCAAATGGTTTGACAGTTTTTCCAGCAGTTTGCGTCGGCTGACGGGCTTGCACAGGCAGTCGTCCATTCCCGCTTCCAGGCAGCGTTCATGATCATTCATGAATGTATAGGCCGTTACCCCAACGATGGGAACGCGAACACCCATTTCCGCTTCAGCCTGGCGGATGGCCTGCGTTGCTTCAAACCCGTCCATCAGGGGCATCGCGACATCCATCAAAATGATGTCCGGGCGATATTTTTTCCAGTCCTCGATCGCCTTGATGCCATTGCTGACAACCCGAAACGTCAGACCCAATTGCTGCAGGATCTGCGAAAAGACGATCTGATTGACGGCATTGTCTTCCGCCACCAGAACCCGCACGGGATCGTCAGTCCGTTCTCCATCTGACAGATTTTTTTCACTCGGATCACCTGCCACTTCATGCGAATTGGTATGCACAGCGGGAGAGAATCCTGTGGCTGGAATTGTCGGCGCGTCATTGCGTGGCCTTCCCGGGGCAACATTGTTCTGGTTGTCGGCTGGCAATAGCCTGTTGCGCAATTTGCCCATTACACGAACGGCAGTCGCGCGCAGTTCATCACAACCGCTGTCAGAATGAACGAAAGCGCTGATCCCCAGCTTGTTCATTTCATCCGCACCAAAATGCCGTTCACCCGATCCCAACAGAATCAATGGCGGGTTCTGGTGTTTTGCGTCATCAAAAAGGCTCTGTACAACCGACAGTCCCGCCCCCATATCGCTTCCGCTGCAGACAATGACGAGATCGGTCGCTAGGTCCAATTGCCAGTTTGCCCGCAAAACCTTGCGACCCTCGTCAACATCCAAGGCAACACAGGTATCAAATGGCAGGTCTGTGCTCATTTGCAGCGCCTTTTGTCTGACAGCACTGTCGGCGCAGAGCACCAGGACGCGGGGGCGTGGCGCGTCCATGGATTCCAGAGGTGACTTGCCGGCCAATGCGCCGGTTGGAAGGGATAGCGTAAACCGGAAAATGGATCCCTTGTTGATCTGGCTTTCCACTGCAAATTCACCACCCATCAGGGCAATCAGCCGGGCGCACAAAGCCAGCCCGAGACCGGATCCTTCGTGCCGATCGGAAGGTTCCTTCCTTGTCAGCGCAAAGATATCGAACAAGGCTTTCTGTTTCTCAGGCGAAATACCCTTTCCCGCGTCGTGAACAGATACGGTGACGGATGCATGGCCATCAGCGCATGGCGTGCATTCAAGTCTGATGCGAACCTGTCCGACATCGGTATGTTTGACTGCGTTGCTGACCAGATTGTTGAGAACCTGACGAATCCGAATGGCATCTCCCACCAGAGTTTCCGGCACTTCGTCATCGGCAATGACGGAAATCTCGATATCCTTTTCAGCAATGGGGGCCGCCATGATGGCCGTCACTTCGTTCACGATACCGCGCAGATTGAAAGGTTGACGAGACAGAATCAGATTGCCGGTTTCCACACTTGAATAGTCGTGAATGTCATTGAATATGGTCTGGACTGCCTGAGTCGACCGGGCGATAATATTGGCAATGTTTTTGTGTTTTGGATCGTCGCAAGACCGGGCGAGCATTTCTGCCAGGCCGAAAATACCAGTCATTGGCGTGCGAATTTCATGATTCAGATTCGAAAAGAAATCAGACGCTTCCCTCTTGTTGCCGGGCACTTGCGTCACCGTCCCGGCAATATCGTTGATATCGGTTGCGATGCAGATACGATCGCCGGTTTTGGTTGTTGCATTTCGCCAGAGCGTGCACGTCCCGTGTGAATGCACAATCGTGAAGGGCTGGTCGATTGCAGCTTTTCTTTCCGCAACACGCGCCCTTATCCAGGCCTGCGGATCCCTTTCCGCTTCGCCAGCAAGGCCGGCTTCGGCGACCCTTGTCACCAGCTCGGTGAGGCTCTGTCCGGTGCGCCAGTCAGCAACAAGAGGATATTTCTGCACGAATGCCTGATTGCAGGCCACGATACGGTAATCAGGATCCCACACGACAATGGCGCCTTCAATGGCATCCAGCGCCGTTTGCCAACCCTGCCAGCCGGACGGCTGGGGCGGCATGTCGCGCACAGGCAGTTGAAAGACGTTTGAAGTGTCGGATTTAGAGTAAAGACGGGCAACCTGGGATAGCTGCCCTTGCGCCGCGCAAAGCTGTTGGTCTTCCTGCTGGTTCACGTCACATGCCTCAAAGAGGCCCATGACAAAGCTGGCCCCTTCGCCATCGCGGACCGGACGAAGTTCTATGTGGAACTGCCTTTGATTGTCCGGATAGATTTGCAATGCCGTCAAGTGTTTCCCGAAATCCAGCACCTGGCGCTCGATTTCTTCCGTATAGGCGCTATACAGGGCAGCGGTCACTTGCTCGCTGTCTTTGCGTATCAGCTTATGCAGACTTGTTCGGGCAAGCGCGCAAAAGGCGGCATTGGCCGCCACATAACGCAGGTTTTCATCCTTGATATAGGCAGGCCGGACATGCGCGTACACGGCGGCGCAAGCCGAGGAAAAATCGTCTATCGCCCTGTCTGTCAAACTGCCCGTCAACCGCATTGCCTTTACCATAATCTCCTTTGATCTCTTGATTTGGCATTATGCCGGAAAGAGAGAAAATTATAGTTAACAGGAAACGCACCAAAGCGGTTTCAGATAGAACTGCTTTAGCCCGGTGTAAGACCGCGCAACCGTTCCGATCTGCGGCGCAGCAGCTCCAGCGTTGTCAGCAACAAGACGGAAATGGCCACCAGAATGGTCGCAACCGCCAGAATCGTCGGTGAAATCTGCTCACGAAGGCCAGTGAACATCTGCCAGGGCAGTGTTTTCTGGGAGGCGGACCCGAGGAACAGAACCACCACCACTTCATCAAAAGAGGTGATGAAGGCAAATAGAGCGCCGGAAATGACGCCCGGCAGAATCAATGGCATCTGCACGCGGAAAAAAGTGGTGACCGGGTTGGCGCCCAGATTGGCCGCCGCCCGCACCAGGCTCTGATCGAACCCGACGAGGGTCGCCGTCACGGTGATAATCACGAAGGGCGTTCCCAGCGCCGCATGCGCCATCACGACGCCGATATAGGTGCCCTGAAGTCCGATGCGTGAATAGAAGAAATACATGCCGGCAGCAGAAATAATCAGTGGCACGATCATCGGTGAAATGAGCATCGCCATGACAACAGAGCGGAAAGGCATGTGGGATTGAGACAATCCAATTGCTGCCAGGGTACCAAATCCTGTCGCCAGTATGGTGGCGGCAGGTGCAATGCTGACAGAGTTGCGAAGGGCAGCCTGCCAGTCAGGGCTGGTGAAAAAATCCATGTAATGCTTGAGAGAATAGCCGGCAGGATCAAAGGACAACATTTCCGGCGTGAAGGTGAAAAAATTCTCCGCATTGAACGACAATGGAATGATCACCAGAATGGGGAAGATCAGGAAAAAAAAGATCAACCCGCAGATGAACCGGAACGTATAGAACCAGGTGCGCTGGCCGAGAGAAGCATAAGGTGGAAGTGATGACATCAGATTATCCCAGCTTCACGTTGTCAATGCCGACAATCCGGTCATACATCCAGTACAGGACCATGACCATTGCCAGAAGGATGACGCCCAGCGCAGCCGCCAGACCCCAGTTCAAAGAATAGGAGATATGGTAGGCAATCCGGTTGGATATGAAGATACCGGACGTGCCGCCAACCAGTTCAGGCGTGATGTAGTAGCCGATGGACAGAATGAAGACCAGAATGCTGCCGGCGCCGATGCCCGGGATGGTTTGCGGAAAATAAACCCGCCAGAACGCATACCAGTCGGAGGCACCCATGCTTTTCGCCGCACGCATATAGGTCGGCGATATGGTCTTCATGACCGAAAACAGCGGCAGGATCATGAATGGCAACAGAATGTGGGTCATGGCAATGATCGTGCCCGTCTGATTGTTGATCAGCGCCAGCCGTGAATCATCGCCAACGATGCCCAGCCAGACAAGCGTGTCATTGATCACCCCCTGTTGTTGTAACAGAACTTTCCAGGCGGACGTGCGCACCAGCAATGATGTCCAGAAGGGCAGCAACACGAGGATCATCAGCATATTGGATGACCGCAAGGGCAGACTGGAAAGCAGAAAGGCAATGGGATAGCCCAGCAGAATACAGGAAGCTGTGATCGTAATGGACAGGATCATCGTTCGCCCGAAGAGGAAAAGGTAGATCTGTTCATCGTCAGGCTTGAACCGAACGCCATCTTCCGTTTGCTCGGCATCAACTGCGGCGAGGAAATATCCGGCCGTAAAAGGTGTGCTGAAACGTTTGATGACTTGCCAGACCTCAATATCGCCCCATTTCTTGTCGGCCTTGAGGAACTGTTCGGTGTAATTGCCGTCTTCGAACTTGCCGACCCGGCGGCCGGTTTTGCGAAACAGGCTTGAGATACCGGGTTTTTCGTAATTCAATCGTGAGCCAACCCGCGTATGGGTCTTGGCTTTCGTAGCAACCTTGAGGTCCGCAGCAAGGGCGGCAAAAACCTCTTCGGGCGGCAGGGTTCCGGAGTGCTGATCCCATACCTGAAGAGCAACCACCGTTTTGGGCAATGTGCTGGGCACAAGATCATTTTCAACCGAGCGGAACAACATGTCGGCGATCGGCGCCACAAAAGACAGAAGGATGAACAGAAACAGGGGGGCGACCAACAACAACGCGCGAATTTTCTGTCGGCGCAGGGCTCTGGCGATGCTGACTTTCAGCGGAACGCCGTCCTGGGTGGTCAATGCGGTGTCTGCCTGACTAGTATCACTCATGGCTTTTGCCCGGATTAGGTTTCACAAGGTAGAAGGGGTTGGAACGGGGCCCACGAGGCCCCGTCCCGAAGTTACTGGTCTGGCTTAATTTTTTGCCAGCCACGCCTGGAACTTGGCGTCCAGATCGTCGCGATTGTCAGCCCACCACTCATAATTATAAAGGAAGGTGTTTGTCGCGTTTTTCGGATCGGTTGGCATATGTGGCGCCATATCGATTCCGAGCTCGGCATGCTTGCCGACCAACGGGGCCGATGACTTGCGTGCAGGGCCGTAGGAGATGTATTTGGCCTGGTCAGCAAGACGCTGTGTATCCGTTGCGAACTTGACGTATTTCTTGGCTGCAGCCAGACGTTCAGGTGAAAGACCGGTCGGGATGATCCAGCCATCCAGATCGAAAACCTGTGCATCCCACAACATGGCAACCGGCTGCTTTTCTTCTTCGATCAGTGAGAAGAGACGACCATTGTAGGTGGATCCCATCACAACTTCGCCGTCAGCAAGGAGCTGCGGTGTTTCTGAGCCTGAAGACCACCAGACGACATCATCCTTGATCGTTTCAAGCTTGGCCAGGGCCTGATCGACGCCGGCAGGGGTGGAAAGAACATCATAGATATCGTCTTTGGCGACACCGTCGCAAAGAAGAGCCCATTCCATATTGTTGATCGGACGTTTTTCCAGCGCGCGTTTGCCGGGGTATGTTTCCGTATCAAACACGGCGCAGATATCAGTCGGCGGTGTGTCCCCGACCTTGTCTGTGCGATATCCGAAGGTGGTGGAATAGACGATCTGTGGAATATAGCATTCCGAAACAAGCAGGTCGCCAAAATCATCGGCGGCCGACGTGCCGTCCGGCGCTGGAGCCAGATCCGTATCGGGGTCGATAACCTCGGCCAGGCCTTCGTCACAAAGGCGGATGGCATCGGAAGCGACGACATCAACGACATCCCAGGTCACATTGCCCGCTTCGTTCATGGCACGCAATTTTGCCACAGCCTCAGCCGATGATTCATCATTGATGATGTTGACGTCCGGATTTTCAGCCATATAGGGCTTGTGGTAGGCATTGTTCTGGGAGTCGGAATAGGCACCGCCCCAGGATACAATGGTCATATCCGCAGTCATAGCTACCGATGATACCATCGTGAGCGCCGTAGCGGCGATCAATACTGATCTGAATTTCATGGATATATTTCCTTTCAATTGTGATCCCGCTCGAAAAATGACCCGAACGGTTTACTTTACGGCGATCTCTCACCGCATTCTTGCGGCCAACCACGAGGTGTAGTCAGCCAACCGGATCAAGCGCTTTGCAGTCGTCTGCAAACCAGCTGATCTGAATCTCCTGGCCGCGGGCAAGCTTCTGCTCCCCTGCCCGGTTGCGAACCTTGACGATGAACTCGGGATTTCCGGCGACGCGCATGCGCACCCGAATATGATCTCCAAGGTAGATCAATTCTTCAATATGGCCGGTAATCTTGTTTTCCATGGCATCATTCACCACGGTTTCAATGCGTTCGGGACGAAGTGAAATCGTCGTCGCATCGCCCACGGCACCGACATTCACCCGATCCGCCTTGAGCATCGTTCCATCGGCAAGGCGCACATCGCAGATATTGCCATTGATGGCTGTAACCGTCCCGTTGAGCTTGTTGTTTTCGCCGATGAACTGGGCAACGAAAGAGTTTTTCGGCGCCTCGTAGAGTTCGTCAGGGCTCGATAGTTGCTGAATGACACCATCATTGAAAACCGCGACGCGATCCGACATGGTCAGCGCCTCTGTCTGGTCATGGGTGACATAGACCACCGTGACACCCAGGTTCTCGTGAATATGCTTGATTTCGTATTGCATCTGCTCACGCAATTGCTTGTCAAGCGCGCCAAGCGGCTCATCCATCAGGATCAGGTCCGGATCAAAAACAAGGGCGCGCGCCACAGCGACTCGCTGTTGCTGGCCACCGGAAAGCTGCGCTGGCCGGCGCGAGCCGAATTGCGGCATCTCCACCATTTCCAGGGCGCGTTTGACCTTTTCTTCCTGCTCGGCCTTGCTCATCTTGCGGACCTGCAAGGGGAAAGCCAGATTTTCCGCAACAGTCATATGAGGAAACAGGGCGTAGTTCTGAAACACCATCCCGACGCCGCGCTTATGCGGGGGCACGTTGTTGATGGGCTTTTCGTTCAGGTAGATCTCTCCGTGGCTGGCCGGCTCAAAGCCTGCAAGCATCATCAGGCAGGTGGTCTTGCCTGAACCGGACGGCCCCAGCATGGTGAGAAATTCGCCCTTCTTGATATCAAGATTGAGGTTTTTCACCACAAGGACTTCACCGTCGTAACTCTTTTGAACCTTGTCAAAAACTACGCTTGCGCCGCGCTGGAGTGTCATCCAATCGTCCCCAAAATTTGTTGTGTTGCAGTCGGGTGGTTCGGGTACCGATTAGCGCGCAAACAAGACCTGCCCGCCAGCACCAACCGCGAACATATTGATCCGGTCAGAACTGCGTCCGACCTCAAGTTTGCTGACAGCATATTCGCCAGCGGCATACATTCCCCGATCCGCACCGAAATGGTGCTTGATGATCTGCACCTTTGCGGTGCTTATTGATAACCACAGCATCTACCTTTTCCCGGCGAGATCAACAGCTAATTTTCAAACAGGTTGAAATAATTGTAATGATACAATCAGAATGCTCCACAGATAGCGAAGCTGTTGATTTATGAGCGGACTTTCCAAGCAGCCATGTCAATGGTATTGGAATCCCATAACAACGATAGCCGTTTGCCGATGCTGATTGCGGCCAATCGAACACAACTGTAACGGGGAACCATGAACGCAATTATCGAAGTGCGCAGTGTAACCAAACGTTTCGGCGGGTTCCATGCCGTCGACGCATGTACCTTGAGCGTCGAGAAGGGATCCATCACGGGGCTGATCGGACCCAATGGCGCCGGCAAAACCACTCTTTTCAACATGGTAGCGGGCGCCTATGTGCCGACATCGGGACAGATTCTGCTTGATGGCAAGGATGTTACAGGCCTTCCCTCCCATGAGTTGTTCAGACGCGGGCTATTGCGGACATTTCAGATTGCGCATGAATTCTCGCATATGACCGTCACGGAAAACCTGATGATGGTGCCGGACAGGCAAAGCGGTGAAAATCTGTCCTCCGCCTGGTTTCAGCCGGCACGGGTGGCGCGGGAGGAAACCGCTGTCCGGCGCAAGGCGGAAGAAGTGCTGGATTTCCTGAAGATCACCCATGTGAAAAATGAACTGGCAGGCAATCTGTCCGGTGGACAGAAGAAATTGCTCGAGCTGGGTCGTACGATGATGGTCGACGCCAAGGTCGTTTTGCTCGACGAAATTGCAGCGGGCGTCAACCGCACCTTGCTCAATGATCTGGTTTTCAATATCGAACGACTCAATTCCGAACTGGGCTATACGTTTTTTGTGATTGAGCACGACATGGACATGATTGCACGTTTATGCGACCCGGTCATTGTGATGGCGGCAGGGTCCGTGATGACGCAGGGACACATTGAGGACATTCAGAAGAATGAAGCTGTGATAGAGGCCTATTTCGGCGGATCACCCACCGGCAATGCCACAAGCCCAGCCGCAGAACAACCCGCATCGGAGGCGCAGCCTTGAGCCTTCTAGACATCAGGAATCTTCACGCCGGATACGGCGCCATGAGCATTCTCAAGGGCGTCAATCTGAGCCTGGAAGCGGGCGAGATCGGCGTCATTGTGGGGCCAAACGGCGCTGGTAAATCAACAACGCTCAAAGCCATTTTCGGCATGCTGAACATAACGGAGGGGTCCATCCATTTCGATGGTGAAGACATCACCGGCATCGGATCCGAGCAACTGGCCAGTCATCGCATTTCCTTTGTGCCACAGGAAAACAATGTCTTTCCCACACTGTCGGTGCATGAAAATCTTGAAATGGGCGCCTATATCCGCCGCGACGATTTCAGCAGGGTCATGGATCATGTCTACGACATATTCCCACCGCTGAAGGATAAGCGCCATCAGCCGGCCGGAGAATTGTCCGGTGGTCAAAGACAGATGGTCGCCTTCGGCAGAGCCCTGATGATCGAGCCAAAACTTATCCTGCTGGATGAACCGACCGCCGGTCTATCGCCGATGTTCATGTCGCAGATTTTCGACCGGGTCATCGCCATCAACCAGACGGGCGTCACCGTCGCCATGGTGGAACAGAACGCCAAACAGGCGCTGGCAATTGCACACAAGGGTTTCGTGCTTGCCGGAGGCCAGAATTCCTACACCGATACCGGGCAAAACCTTTTGAACAACCCCGACGTCGCCAAAAGCTTTCTGGGCGGATAGGGAGAAACACCGTGAACGATCTCGTCTTTTTTCTGAACAAGGGTATTACCTCAGGGCTGATCATCGGATCCATATACGCGCTTGGCGCCATTGGGCTGACGCTGATATTCGGCATTTTGCGGTTTGCGCATTTTGCCCATGGCGACTTGATGACATTGGGGGCCTTTGTGACGCTCATCCTGGCGGCAGCACTGGCAGCCCTTGGCGTTACATTGCCGCTGCCTTTGGCCTTTGTCGTCATGTTTCCGGCAATGGCCATCACGGCAGTCCTGGCCATCGGTCTCGACAAGATGTTCTACAAGCCGTTACGGCAGGCCGGCGCGCGACCCGTTGTGCTGGTGATGGCCTCGGTTGGCGTCACCTTGATGTTGCAAGGTGTCATTCGATTGTTTGCGGGTGTGCGTTCCCGTGACATGTTCGTGGAGGCACCAAAGGAAATCTATCGCATCCCCATTCCAGGCGCGACGCGTAAACTGGTTGTTACCGAACCACAGATTTTGCTGATGTTGTTCACCATAGTCGCGGTGATCGCACTGCATTTTTTCCTGACGCGAGCACGTTTGGGAAAGGCCATGCGCGCCGTATCGGACAATCCGGACCTTGCCCGGATCACCGGCATCAATACGGAGCATGTGGTCTGGGCAACCTGGATCATCGGCGGCTCACTGGCCTGCGCTGCCGGCACCATGTTGTCGATGGATGTTACTTTGAAACCCGACCTGTCGTTCAATATCCTGCTGCCGATCTTTGCCGCAACCATCGTTGGCGGCATCGGCCAGCCCTATGGCGCGATCGCCGGTGGATTTCTCGTCGGGTTTTGCGAAACGCTGGCAGTGTTCAACTGGTCCATCGTTCTGCGTCCTTTCAAGGATGAATTGTGGTTTGACTTGCCATCCAACATGTCTCTGGTTCCAACCGAGTACAAGCTGATGGTGCCATTCCTCATACTGATCATCGTGCTGATTTATCGGCCGACGGGCATCTTCAAGGGGAGGGTTCTGTAATGAGCAGTCAAACACAGAATCCAATCATGCGCGACATCGCTCTGTTTGCAGCGCTTGGTGTCCTGGTTCTTGTCATCTTTGTCAGCCAGGGGGCTGTTTACTCGGTCCGCATGCTGGTTGAAGCCGGATGTTATGGCATCATTGCCCTTGGCCTGACGATCCAGTGGGGCTATGCCGGGTTGTTCAATGTGGGCATCATGGGGTTCATTGCGGCAGGCGCCGCCTCATCCATGCTGATGACCTTTCCGCGCAATCCGGACTTCTGGAATTCCGGCGGACCGGAGCTGGCAGGCCTGTTCATTGTCAAACTGATTGCCTGCGCCCTTGCGCTCTGGCTTGCCAACAATTCCAATCGCTGGGGCGTCGGACCAAGGCTGCGCGCCCTGCTGATCACCATAGCTATTGCCGTATCCTACCTGGTCCTGTCGTTTCACATGACCGTCATGTCCGAAGAGATTGAAAAGGCCAGCGGCTGGATGGGCGGTCTTGGTCTGCCGGTGTTCTTTGGCTGGATCATCGCTGGCGTCATTGCCGGGATCATCGCATGGTTCGTTGGTAAAATCTGTCTGGGCCTGCGCTCCGACTATCTGGCGATTGCCACATTGGGCATCGCACAGATCATCAAACATTTCCTCAAGAATGCCGACTGGCTGACCAATGGAACGCTGACCGTTTCTCCCATGCCCTGGCCGGTTCCCTCGCCTGCAGACGGCGAATTTCTGTTCGCCCGTGCTGCTTACCTCAGTGTCGTCGCCGTGGCGCTGCTGATCACCTATCTGTTGCTGCAGCGCGCCTATCATTCCCCCTGGGGACGCATGATGCGGGCCATCCGCGACAATGAGGAAGCCGCCGGCGCAATGGGCAAGAACGTCAACCGGCGCCGGTTGGAGATTTTCATTCTGGGCTGCGTGCTGATGGGTATCGGCGGGGCCATGCTGATCCATTTCACGTCCATCTACGACCCGTCCGGATTTCTTGACCTCAATCATACGTTCCTGATCTGGGTCATGGTTATTCTGGGGGGATCAGGCAACAACCGCGGTGCCATCTTCGGCGCGATCTTTGTCTATATCGTATGGGTGATGTCCGAACCCTTGGCCGTCATGCTCTTTGACGCAATTGCCACCTATGGGAATCAGTGGCTGGGATGGGAAGCGCCAAGCGACTTCCTCAGCCGGGCGCTGCAAATGCGGGTATTTGTCATTGGACTGACCATCACTCTGGTGCTTCGCCTCGCCCCTCAAGGGCTGCTGCCGGAGCGTCAGGCACGACACTGAAACGGCATCCGGAGAGTGGCGCGGCAATAACCCCACGGCACTTTCGCCCCATACAACATATCACCATGCAAAAAGGCCCGGATCGCTCCGGGCCTTTTCATTGTTTGGGTTTCCTTGACAGTGCTTACTCAGCCGGTCCGGTATCGACGATCTTTCCGTCAATATATTCGGTGACTGAATAGGTGCCGGGAACATCGCCATTGGCGTCGAATTCCTGGCTGCCTGCAGCGCCTTCATAGTTGACGTCCTTGCCGGCGGCAATTGCGGCTTTCGCCTTTGCCCATTCACCCGGTAGGATCACTTCACCAGGCGCATTTGCAACATCACGAATGGCGCCGGCAATGGCGGCACGCTCAGTGCTTCCAGCCTTTTCAGCAGCAAGCGCCAGGATGAATGCAGCATCATAGCTGTTGGAGGCATAGGTTCCGTTGCCATTGACGCCTGCCGCAGTAGCGGCAGCCATGAAGGCATCGGTTCCAGGCAGATCCGGAGTCGTTGAACGGGTCATCAGGATTTTGCCGTTCGCCGCAGGGACGTTATCGATCAATGCCTGAGAAATCATGCCGTCACCGCCGTAGAAGGATTCAAAATCACCACCTTCAAGTGCCTGGCGCAGGATTGTCTGGCCCGAACCATCGGCATAGGCGAGAATGACCAATGCATCAGCGCCTGTTGAAGACAGTGAGCCGATTTCCGCACGGTAGTCCGCCTTGCCATCTTCGTGCGCTTCAGAAGCAGCAATTGTGCCGCCTTCAGCTTCGAATGCCGGACCGAAGGCATCGGCGAAAGCCTTGCCGTAGTCATTGTTGACATAGGATACGGCAACATTCGTCTTGCCGCCTGCCACGATAAGACGGGCCAAAACGCCAACCTGATAGGCGTCGGAAGCGGCCGTCCTGAAGACCAGGTCCTTGTCGTCAAGGGTGGTCAGCGATGGTGACGTCGATGCAGGCGATATCATGGCTACGCCGCCAGGAATGCCCGCATTGTTTGCCGCTGAAATCGTTGCGCCGGAACACAGGGCTCCGACAATGGCTGCAACATTCTCAACATTGACGGCACGGTCAGCTGCGTCGGCAGCTTTCGTTGCGTCTGCACAGGTCGTGTCACCAACGACAAGTTCAATTGTCTTGCCATCCAGCAATCCGCCCTGCTCATTGACGTGTACCAAAGCCAGTTCGGCCGCACCGAGGATCGCCGGTGTCAGGCTTTCGATCGGGCCGGTGACGCCACCGAGGAAACCGAATTTCACATCGGCAGCCTGTGCTGCGCCGCTCAGTCCTGCCAGTGCGACACCGGCGGCTAGCGCCATTTTCAATTTTGGCAACATTCAATATTACTCCCAAATTAGTCGGGCCGATTTTTCGGCCCTTCTTCCGTATATACGGTCTCCTTCCCGTAATCTCACGGGAAGTTGGATGCAATCATAGCGAAACAATTGTGGCTTGGAAGCTGAAAATTCAAAATTGGTATACAAGGCGAAGAATGTGGGTGCCTGCCGCACTGAAACAGCCATAAAGCCAGTCACTGCAGGGTCAAATTCAGGCAATCCACAAGACATGAAAGCACTGATCGGGGCGGTCTCGGGCTTTCGGTCTGGCGTTATTTTGCCGCAGGAGCAATGTTTTCCGGTCGCCTGTTGGTCAGATACACACCCAGAACGACAATCAACGTTCCAACAACCATCGGGAGCGTCAATTGTTCGCCGAAAAAGAAGAACGCCTGGATCGCAATGGTGGGTGGAACCAGATAGATCAGCGATGCTGCGCGCGACACCTGTCCACGCCTGATCAGGTAAAGCAGCAAGGCAATTGCTCCGATCGAGATACCGAACACGGACCAGATCAAAGCCAGAATCAACTCTGTATTCCAATTGATGTGCATATCTTCCATCAGCATGGCAAATGGAAGCGTGAATGCCAGCGCCCCGACATATTGCAGCGTTGCCGTTGTTCGCAGATCACCGATTTGCAGGTACCGCTTCTGATAGATGGTCCCGGCAGTCACGGCCGCCATCGATACAACATTGACCAGGAGCGGAACCAATGCCGTGCCGATTTCGGACCATTGCAGGATTACCAGCCGCGGAACAATGGCAATCAGCAGACCGGACAATCCGCAACAGATGCCAATCCATTGCTTGCGGGTCAGTTGCTCTCCAATCAGAAAGGGTGCCGAAATCGCCGTCAATATCGGCTGTAGAGCAGCGATCAATCCCGAAAGCGCGGTTGGCAGGCCGGCGTCGATTGCCCACCAGATGCCACCCAGATAAATACCGTGCAGCAGGACCCCCGAGAAAATCGCATGCCCCCATTGAGCCCGTGACGTTGGCCAGGCGGCCCGAAAAACCAGACAGACAAACAGGAGGACCAGTGCAGCGGCGCCATAGCGAACGACAAGGAAAACCAATGGGTCGGCATGCGGGGTGGCAAAACCCGCAACAATCCAGCCGGTCGACCACAGCAGAACAAACAGCACGGGGGCCAGGCGATCAAGCAGCATGTATGGAAAAGCCTATGGGGGTGCGAGAAAGTCGTGACAGAAGATAGAGCGTTTGATGATCAAATGGAAACAGTTGATCATCAAACGCTCTATGTCTCAGGCCCACCATAGTAAAGCGAAACGGCATGCTCGGCTTCAGCAAAGAACAGCCAGCGCTCGACAAACAACCCGGTCATCAGTGAGACAAAGGCAAACACCAGCCAAACCGTCGAAGCCGAAAGAATCCACACACCAAAGGCGATCAAAAGCGGCAAGCCTGCCCCGAGCAAAACAGCAATGGTCCTGAGTTTGGATGCATGTTTGCGACCGATGACATGGACCATTTCACGGGTCAGATAATTTTCGCCGGTATGGGGCCGTTCCAAAAGCCTGACCTTGCCGATCGCGCTCAGGCCTGTCGCCGTTTCCATCGTGGAACCGAAGGCTGAAAGGCTGGCTCCATGCGCCCGCTTCCACCAGAGATATTTGACAAGCCAGGCGATCAGGATGGCGAAAAAGGAAAGCCCCGCCGCCAGAGATCCAGGCTGGAGGTGCCCCCCCAGACTGCCCGCCAGGACAAGGCCGCACGCCAGAGAAAATGTCAAATAAGACAGCGGCGTCAGGCCGGTATGCCAATGGGGGATGGTCTTCAACTGCGCATAGATCATGGCCGTCGTGTAGACTGTCAACAGGGCGCAGATGGCCAGGGGCAGACCCAGCCAAAATAGCCTTTCACCGGTCATCATCCAGATCAGAGTATAGATCCCGAAGAGAACCAGCGTTGTGACGGCGAGAACACCCTCACGTGAAAGCCACGATGACCGCCATTGCGAGAACGCCCGCCAGGCGCGCTCCGGGCGTCCCAGATGGAAGGTCGAGGCGACCAGACCGGCAATCGCCATGCCACCTGCCAGCGCAGGTATGAGAAAAGCTGACAGCAGGCCGCCCGGCAGCGGCATGCCCGCCCCGATCATGGCGATCAGACCAAAGCCTGCACCGGAGGTCACTGTGAAAAAAATGACTGAAATGGCTGGATGCATGTCAGTCCTTCCCCAATTTTTCCAGCGCCCGGTCAAGCCAGCCGAGAAAGCCACCGACCTCGGCCTGCACTGAAGCCGGTGTTGTTGTCGTTGCGCATTCCGGCTTTGCCTTGGGTCGGGGCGGCAGATATTTGTTGACCGGCGCCGTGCCCATTTCCGGCATCAGATCGAAGCCGCCACGTTCTGCAACGAGTTGCGAGACATTCGACTGGGGATCGGAAAAATCACCAAAATGCCGCGCGCCGGATGGACAGGTGCGCACGCAGGCAGGCACCCGGTCTTCTTCCGGAATATTGTCGTTGTAAATGCGATCCACGCACAGGGTGCATTTCTTCATGACATTTTCCACCGGATCCATCTCGCGCGCACCATAGGGGCAGGACCAGGCACACAGTCCGCAGCCGATACACATGGATTCATCCACCAGCACGATGCCGTCCTCGGAGCGCTTGTAACTCGCACCGGTTGGACAGACCGTCACACAGGGCGCATCGGCGCAATGCAGGCAGGATTTTGGGAAGTGCACAATGGAGGCCGGTGCATCCTCAGGACTGACTTCAAATGTATGGATCCGGTTCAGCCAGGCACCCTCCGGCTCCGCGCCATAGGGATCCATATCCGCCAGAGGCGCGCCATAGCCGCCGGTATTCCATTCCTTGCAATTGACAACACAGGCATGACAGCCAACGCAGGTGTCCAGATCAATGACCAGGCCGAGCGCTCTTTCGGTTGTTTCGGGCAGGCTGGTCATGTCCCCTCTCCCCATTCGCGGCCATATGTCAATTGGTGGGCAGGCTGCTCCAGACCATCCTCCTGTGGTTCGAACTGCGGCAAGGAGACAGGATGGTCCTGTGGGTCCGCCTTTTCAATGCGCACACGCAGATCGAACCATGCGGCCTGCCCGGTGATCGGGTCGGAATTCGACCAGCGCAGACCATCGGCTTTGGGTGGCAGCAATTCATGGATGAGATGGTTTAACAGGAAGCCCTTTTTGGCTTCCGGTGCATCGTCATCCAGATTCCAGGCACCCGAACGTTTGCCGATGGCATTCCATGTCCAAAGGGTCTTTTCATTGACCGCCTCCATCCGCCGCACGGGAACCTTGATCCGGCCGTGATGCGACGTCACAAAGGCCCAGTCTCCATCGACCAGTCCGGCCTCATCGCAAATCGCACCGGGCACATAGAGGGGATTTGCGCCGTGAATCTGGCGTAGCCAAGCATTTTGCGAGCCCCATGAATGGTACATGGCGGCAGGTCGCTGGGTGATCGCATGATAGGGGAATTCATTCTCGTCAAGCTGCTGGCCTTCAAACGGCGGATACCAGATCGGCAGAGGATCGAAGGTCGCCTTTATCCGGGCGCGGTGACTTTCCGGCGGCAGGCGTTTGCCATGACCTTCGGCTGCAAGCTGGAACTTGCGCAAGGGTTCGAGATAGAGCTGAAAGACATTTTCAACCGGCCCGTCCTGCAGGCCCATTTCAATGGCCCAGTCTGACCATGCCCTGTTGGCGTGCTTGAAATATTGTGCTTCCGCCGGGACATGCGCCTGAAAGAACCCGCCGTTTTCGATGTAGCGATTGATCTGCTCTGGGTTGGGTTCGCCGCGACCCTGCTGCTCACCGTCTTTACCGCGCCACCCGGCGAGCGGTCCAACGCCGGGGCGACGCTGGTGATTGACCATGTAATCGGCATAGTCCTTGTAAATGGCGCTGCCATCGGGCTTGACCATGCCAGGCAGTCCGAGTCGTCCGCCCAGATCCAGCAATACCGACTGAAAACCGCGGACATCACGGCCCTCGCCCTGTGTTGCCGGGTCCACGACCGGCCAGCGCAATGAATCGGCCAGGGCCTCGGGCTCGGAGATCGGCCGGTCAAGGATCGATATGCAATCATGGCGTTCCAGATAGGTGGTGTCCGGCAGGACAAGATCGGCAAAGGCCACCATCTCGGAATTATAGGCATCCGAATAGATGATCTTGGGAATGCGATAGTCGCCGTTATCATCCTTTTCCTGCAGCATCTTCATCACGCCGCCGGAATTCATTGAAGAGTTCCACGACATATTGGCCATATACATGAACAGCACATCAACCGGATAGGGATCACCGGCACAGGCATTGGAAATGACCATGTGCATCAGTCCATGCGAGGACATGGGGGCATCCCAGCTGAATGCCTTGTCTATACGTTGCGGTGTGATGCCATCGTCTTCCAGCAGCAGCTCTTCGGGTCCGCGCAAAAAGCCCAGATGCGGCCCGGCAAGCGGTTCGCCGGGCTTGCAGCCCCCGTGCGGTTTGGGCTGACCGTCAATCGGCCTTGGATAGGGCGGTTTGAACCGAAATCCGCCGGGACTGTCGATGGAGCCAAGCAGGATTTGCAGCAGATGCAGTGCCCGGCATGTCTGAAACCCGTTGGAATGGGCCGATATGCCGCGCATCGCGTGAAATGACACAGGGCGTCCGACCATCTTTTCGTGACGTTCACCCTTCATGTCGGTCCAGGGCTGATCGATGACGACCTCCCTTTCAAAGGCTGCCTGGGCAATTTCGCCGGCCAGTCGGCGGATCTGCGACGGCGAAACACCGGTCCGTTCTGACACGGCTTCCGGTGCATATTCATCGCTGAGATATTTTTGTGCGAGCAATTCGAATGCCGGTCGCGCCTTGCGGCCGTCCGGCAGGGTGACCTGCCCGTTGAGCGCCGGTTTTACCGCCTTGCCTTTTGAAGAAACACAGACCTCCTGCTGCCGGTCGAAAACCAGCGGCTCACCGGCTTCATTGCGGGCAAACAATCCATGGTCTTCCGCCCCTTCGTTTTGCACCACGAGCCAGGGCGCATTGGTATAACGCAGCAGATAGTCAAGATCGATGCTGCCGGCTTTCAGGAGTTCATGCACAAGGGCCAGGATGAACAACCCATCGGTGCCGGGTGTAATGCCAACCCATTCGTCGGCAATCGCATTGTAGCCGGTGCGCACGGGATTGACGCCGATGATCTTGACGCCGCGATCCTTGAGTTTGGCCAACCCCATCTTGATCGGGTTTGAATCATGATCCTCGGCCACACCGAAGATCATGAACAGTTCGGTCCGGTCCCAATCGGGTGCACCGAATTCCCAGAAGGCACCGCCAAATGTGTAAATTCCACCGGCGGCCATATTGACCGAGCAGAACCCGCCATGGGCGGCGAAATTCGGTGTTCCGTATTGCTGTGCCCACCAGCCTGTCAGCGACTGGCTTTGATCGCGGCCGGTAAAGAAGGCCAGTTTTTTGGGATCGCGCTGACGCACCTCTCCCAGCCATTCACTCGCCAGTGCGAGGGCTTCTTCCCATTCGATTTCCCGGAAGGCGCCCTTGCCACGCTCACCCACCCGCAGCAGCGGCTTTTTCAGCCGAGCGGGTGAATAGTGTTGCATGATGCCGGCCGAACCCTTCGCACACAGTACCCCGCGGTTGATCGGATGATCGCGATTGCCCTCTATGTAGCGGATTTTCGGCTGACCATCCTCGCCTTTGCGCAGATGGACATTGATGCCGCAACGACAGGCGCACATGTAACAGGTGGTTTTGCGAATCTCATCAGATACATGCGGCGACAGTTCCAGATTGTGCCCATCACCGCCCATATAGATATTCCCTTGCATGCATTGCCAACGCCGCAGTTGATCCCCGTTCCATATATATATTCATATATTTACAGAACCGTCATCACCTCACGGGCAATTCTTTACAGAAATCATCTCTTTGCGAGCAGTGCCAGCGCGGAAGAACACAGGGGACCAGAGGTTTGGATCTGGATAAGGTCTTCAACCGCCCCATTGCAGTCTGCAATCAATCGAATTCATCAGGACGGCTTCCCGGCGGCAACCAGGCGCGCTTGACCCGGTCATGGACATCCGGGCTATGACTGGAGAGCGCGGCATCCGTTTCAGCCTGAATTTCCTTCATCAAGTTCATATAGGGTTCATTTTCGGTGATGGTCAGGTCCGGATCATAAAGCTGCGCAAGGCGCCTGATGGCATCACGGTCATGGTCGACATAGACCGTGACCAGCTTTTCAGCCTCATGCGGATGAACGCCGAAAGCCTCCAGCGAATAACGCGAGGCACGCACCGCGCTGTCGAATGTTTCACGCACAATGTCATTGGCCCCCGCCTTGTAGAGTGCATAGACATGCTCGCGGTTGCGGGCGCGCGCGACAATATGAATGTCAGGTCGCTCGCGACGCGCATGGCTGACAATTTCGACTGCCCGATCCACATCATCAATCGCCACCACGAGCAGTTTTGCGTCCTCAAGTCCGGCTGAATCGAGCAGATCGGGGCGTGACGCATCGCCATAATAGGTCTGGATGCCGAATTTACGGAACATGTCGATCATGTCTGCGCTGACATCAAGCACCACTGTCTGGTATCCATTGCCTTTCAGGACGCGATTGATCACCTGACCGAAGCGACCGATACCGGCAATGATTGCCGTTCCATGTTCGGTGATCTCATCAGCCGGGCGTTGTTGTCCCTGATCGAGACGCGGCAGAATCACCCTGTCGAACAGAATGAACAATGCCGGAGTCAGCAACATGGAAAGCGCGACAACAAGCAGCAGAAGATCGGCAATCTGCGGCGGGATAACGGCATTCTTGGTGGTGAACGAGAGCAGGACGAAACCAAATTCACCGGCCTGGGCAAGCGCCAGCGTGAATAGCCAGCGGTCTGCCCAGCGCATGGAGAAAAGCACAGACAGACAGAACAGAACGGCAGCCTTCAAGAGGATCAGCCCAATCGTCAGGCCGAGGACAATCCACAAATTGTCAAACAGCAGGGTAAAATTGATCCCCGCTCCCACGGTGATGAAAAACAGACCAAGCAATAGGCCTTTGAAGGGCTCAATGTCGCTTTCCAGTTCGTGACGGAACTCGCTGTTTGCCAAAACGACTCCGGCCAGAAAAGTTCCCAGCGCCGGTGAAAGCCCCACCAGCGTCATCAAGAACGCAATGGCAACCACCAGCAGCAAAGCCGCTGCGGTGAATATTTCCCGCAATTTGGCCGCGGCAATATAGCGAAAAAGCGGCCGTGTCAGAAAATGTCCGCCAGCCACAACCGCGGCAACTGCAGCGATGTTGACCAGAGCGATCTGCCATCCGACAAGCCCCGCCACCAGGCTCATTTCCGCGCCATGATGCCCAGCGTCTGCACCTGCACCTGCACCTGCCACTACGTCAGATGTATGATTCATCAGTTCCGGCAGGGCCAGAAGCGGGATCAGCGCCAACATCGGAATAACCGCGATATCCTGAAACAGCAGAACGGAAAAGCCGGACTGGCCACCAACGCTTTTCATCAGGCCCTTTTCATTCAACGTCTGTAGAACGATGGCCGTTGAGGAAAGGGAAAACACCAGGCCGATGGCCAGGGATACGGTCCACGGCTGGCCGAGCGCCATGCTTGCGGCCATCACCAACACGATGGTGACAGCAACCTGCAGGCCGCCCAAACCAAGCAGCCTGCCACGCATGTTCCACAGGCTGCGCGGTTCCAGTTCCAGCCCGACGAGGAACAGCATCATCACGACACCGAATTCGGCGATATGCTGAATGCCCTGGGTCTCCGACCCGACCAGCCCGAGAAGCGGCCCGATGACGATCCCGGCGATCAGGTACCCAAGCACCGAGCCCAGACCGAGACGTTTGGCAAGGGGCACGGCAACCACAGCGGCGCACAGATAGACGAAGACCTGAAACAGCAAGCCTGTCATGGCTTCACCCCGGTTTGCGCGGTGCGGCGCAAGGGCAGGGTCTCAGCCGAAAGCAGCCGCATCTGGTCGGCTGCTTCCATATCCAGTTGATCATCGCGCAGCGCTTCAAGAAGCCGCTTATAGCCATCCACATGGCGTGGCAGACGATCATCGCCTGCCGCGCTGTGGGCAGCGAAAAGGGCATAGGGCGGGACGAAACGCAGGCCACACAGACTGGCCGTTTGTTCAATCGGTGACAGCAGGTCGCGAAGCGGGAAATTGTTGCGCCCACCAACTCGGTAGAACTCTTCCGGCCCGCCGGTCGTGACAACACAGGTGAAACACTTCCCCGCCAATTTGTCGCCGCCCTCGCCGTAGGCAAAACCATATTCAAGCACCAGATCCTGCCACTCCTTCAAAAGGGCGGGCACCGAGTACCATAGCAAGGGGAACTGAAACACGATCACATCATGATCCAAGAGGCGCTGTTGTTCGACTTCGATGTTTATCTTGAAACGCGGATACAGAGCGTAAAGGTCAATCAACGTTACATTGTCAACGCTGCTTGCAGCCTTTGAAAGGTCCCTGTTCGCTCGGGAATAGCGCTGCCCCGGATGGGCAAAAAGCACGAGTATCTTTTGGTCTGGACGCACCACAATTTCCCTGTTCCGCTGGAACCTGTCCTGATTTCATTGATTGACGAGAGGTTCCAGGTTCTTGTTTTGCGCGCGCTCTCAACGAAAACCGCTTCACACGATTGCCGAAGCGTTCTAAAACACGGACTATCTTGTCCGTACCAGACCTTGTCAACAACAGGTAGTGCCGGAACAATCAATGCGCCTGTCAAAAGAGGCAGACCTGTCAGAGAAGGAAGAAGCAATGTGGCGCGGTGTCATTCCAGCAGTAACAACCAAATTCAATGAGGATTTCAGCCTTGACCATGCGGAAATGGAGCGTTGCTTTGCCCTGCAGATGGATGCTGGTTGCCATGGACTGATCGCCTGCGGCACCCTGGGGGAAGGCAATATGCTTTCTCACGAGGAGCGCATCGACGTCTTGCGTCTGTGCAAGAGCGCCACGGGCGACAAACCAGCCCTGCTGACCATATCCGAGGCCGGCACGAGAGAAGCCTGCGATCTGGCGAAAATGGCCGCATCGGCCGGAGCGGATGGCCTGATGGTCGTGCCTTCACCGATTTACCATACGGACCGCGATGAAACGATCGCCAATCTGAAGGCCATCGCCCAGGCTGGCGGTCTGCCGGTGATGATCTATTCCAACCGGGTCGGATATCGTGTCGACATCACGCCTGAGATGATGGTTGAGCTGGCAGAAGAGCCGCTGTTCGTGGCCATCAAGGAAAGTTCGGACGATATCCGCCGGGCAACGGAAATCTTCAATATGCTGGGTGACCGTTACGACGTTCTGACCGGAGTGGACAATCTGGCCTATGAAGCTTTGGCGGTTGGTGCTGTCGGCTGGGTCGCCGGTCTGGTCGTGGCGTTCCCGCGCGAAACTGTGGCGATCTATGAATTGATGCAGCAGAACCGCCACGCCGAGGCGCTTAAAATCTATCGCTGGTTCCGCCCCCTGCTGGATCTGGATGTCTCCACCTATCTGGTTCAGCAGATCAAACTGGCCGAACTGATTGAGATCAACAGCAATGACCGGGTCCGGATGCCGCGCCAACCGCTCAAAGGCGATCACCGCGCCCGTGTAGAGCGCATCATTCGCGATGCCATCGCCTGCCGCCCGGACCTCCCGCAATATTGAGCGCTCCATGGCACAGCACAGTTTCTTTTGCATCGATGGGCATACCTGCGGAAACCCGGTGCGTGTCGTGGCGGGCGGCGGCCCTCAACTTGATGGCGACAGCATGCTTGAGCGCCGGGCTCATTTCCTGGCCGACTATGACTGGATCCGAACCGGCCTGATGTATGAGCCTCGAGGGCATGACCTGATGTCCGGTTCGATTCTCTATCCGCCGACACGCGCCGATTGCGATGTCGGCGTGCTGTTCATCGAGACGTCCGGCTGTCTGCCGATGTGCGGCCATGGGACGATTGGCACCGTCACAATGGCCATTGAGCACGGGCTTGTCACCCCGAAGACACCAGGTGTTTTGCGGCTGGATACGCCGGCTGGTCTGGTCATTGCGGAATATCGGCAGGACGGCCGCTTTGTTGAAGAGGTGCGACTGACCAACGTGCCATCCTTCGTGCATTCCACTGGTTTGAGCGTGGAATGCCCCGGGCTTGGTGAACTCACCGTCGATGTTGCCTATGGCGGCAATTTTTACGCCATTGTCGAACCACAGGCGGGTTTTCGCGACTTTGCCGATCACCGCGCCATTGATCTCATCGGGTGGAGCCCCGGCCTGCGCGCGGCCCTCAATGAAAAATACCGGTTCATTCACCCCGAGCATCCTGAAATTCAGGGGTTGTCGCACATTTTGTGGACCGGCGCGCCGACGCCATCCACAACGGGGCCAACAGCAACCGCCCGCAATGCAGTTTTTTATGGCGACAGGGCCATAGACCGCTCACCCTGCGGCACGGGCACCTCGGCGCGCATGGCCCATTGGGCCGCACGCGGACAATTGAAAATGGGTGATGAATTCATCCACGAAAGCATCATCGGGTCCATTTTCAAAGGCCGGATTGAAGGCACTGCCCGGGTGGGCGATCACGATGCCATCATTCCCTCCATCGGCGGTTGGGCGCGCATGACCGGTCTCAATACGATTTTCATCGATGACCGGGATCCGTTTGCCCATGGCTTTGTGGTGAACTGAACCCGGCAAGGGATTTCCATTTCACGATGATCCTGCAGCGCGTGCGGCGATACGGGCAAAGATCTGGTCGAGTTCGCCAGCCAATGTTTGCAGGGCAGTCTCACCCTCTTCAAAATAGGGGGAGAAAACATGGGTCGGCGTTTTGTAGGACAGGGTCGCCCCACCATCAGGATCTTCAGAAACGTAAAAACGGATCGGTGCCTCAATGCCTGCTGCAAGGCTTGCTTCAAGCATGCGAACGGCAAAATCATTGCGGTAGACACCGACAACCCGGTTTCCCGGTATCGTTACCCCCCGACTGAGCGCCCCCGCCGACGCACTGGCCTGCGTGACAAGACCCATTTTTTCTGCCCTGATGGCCGCATCCAAACGTGTATTCAATGCATCAAATGAATAGGCGCTTACATGGGCCACCCATCCGACACGGTCAAACTGCCTGCCGGTTTGCGCGGCAGCGGGAAGGGTCATCAAAAGGCTCAGAGCCATTGCCGCAAACGCGCCAAGTGCTGATGCAACATACCTACGGGCCATCGTGTCCGTCTTTCCGGGCTTTGCCCACATATACAAATCTATATGCTGGTATCGAACAGGCCGATGGGCGATGTCCAATCACGACAGTTCACGATCCGCTTTGCCGCCTGGCTCAGATGCAGGTATTTTCAAGGTGTATCGCCTGGAGCAGTATCATTGACCAGGAAAATGGGCCTCACTCTTGGCAAAGAAGTGCGGCGCGCTAAATTGAAGGCAGGTGTTGAAACCTGCAATTGATCGCTTACCGGGAGTAAAACGATGAATGAACACAGCTCAATCCAACGCAAGACCGCCAAGGACTTTCCGCAAAAACTGCTGGATCTCTACGACTATTATGCCCATGGAAAAATAACCAAGCGGGCGTTTCTGGATGGCGCGGCAAAATACGCCGCCGCAGGGGTCACGGCAGCCATGCTGCTGGACCAGCTCTCGCCAAATTACGCATTGGCCCAGCAGGTAGCGCCGGATGATCCGGATATCGAGACCAGCCGCATCACCTATGCATCACCCAATGGCAATGGATCGGTCAATGCCTATCTGGTAAGACCGGCCGGGGCCAAGGGCAAACTCCCGGCGGTGCTGGTTGTTCACGAGAACCGCGGGTTGAACCCCTATATCGAAGATGTTACGCGCCGCATGGCAAAGGCCGGCTTCATGGCGCTTGCCCCGGACGGCCTGACATCGGTCGGCGGCTATCCGGGCAATGACAATGATGGGCGTGACCTGCAGCGCACGGTTGACGGTGAAAAACTGCTGAATGATTTTTTTGCCGGTTTTGAATATCTCATTGCGCGCGACGACTGCTCAGGCAAAGTCGGCGCGGTCGGCTTTTGCTATGGCGGCGGTGTCGTCAATGCACTTGCGGTGGCCTATCCCGAACTTGCGGCTGCCGTTCCCTTTTACGGGCGGCAGCCCGATGCCGCTGATGTCAAGGACATCGAGGCTGCACTGCTCATTCAATACGCAGAACTCGATGAGCGGATCAACGCCGGTTGGCCTGCCTATGAAGCCGCGCTGAAGGCCGCTGGAACAGCCTATACCGCGCATATCTATCCGGGTGTCAATCACGGTTTCCACAACGACACAACACCACGCTACGATGAGGCGGCCGCGAAACTGGCGGAAGAGCGCACTGTGGCCTTTTTCAAAGAACACCTCATGTGACCATTGCGCCAGCGGGCTGATCTGCGCTTGTCGCACATGAAATTGCCGCGCCAGGCAGGATGAGCCTGTGTCAAGGTTGGACACAGGCTCATTGACCATGCATAAAGACAAAGGAGCGGCTGGGGATATCAGTTCCCGCATCAAAACGAACGTCGAAAGAGAACGCGCATGACCTATACTCCCAATGCTGATCGCTACGCCAATATGGTCTATAACCGTTGCGGTAACAGCGGTTTGAAATTACCGGCTATTTCACTTGGTCTGTGGCACAATTTCGGCGACGACACGCCGTTTGATACAAAACGGGATATTTGCAGGACGGCCTTCGATCTGGGGATCACGCATTTCGATCTGGCCAATAATTACGGACCACCGGCCGGCAGCGCGGAACGCGCATTCGGGCAGATACTGCGCACCGATTTCGCCAATCACAGGGATGAGTTGATCATTTCCAGCAAAGCCGGATACGGCATGTGGGAAGGCCCCTACGGAGAATGGGGCAGCCGTAAATATTTGATTTCGTCCTGCGACCAGAGCTTGAAACGCCTGGGGCTCGATTATGTCGATATTTTCTATTCGCATCGGTTTGACCCGGATACGCCTTTGGAAGAAACAATGGGTGCGCTCGACCAGATCGTGCGTTCGGGCAAAGCGCTTTATGCCGGCATCTCTTCTTACAATTCGCAGCGCACACGTGAAGCTGTCGCAATCCTGAAGGATCTGGGCACACCGTGCCTCATTCACCAGCCAAGCTACAATATGATCAATCGATGGGTTGAGCGGGATGGATTGAAGGATACCCTGAAAGATCTTGGTGTCGGGTCGATCGCCTTTACGCCCCTGGCACAGGGCATGCTGACAAACAAATACCTCAAAGGCGTCCCCGAAGGCAGCCGGGCTTCACAGCACAAATCGCTCAAGCCGGAATTTCTGTCGGAGAAGGCCATAGACAACATCCGGCAGCTTGATCTCATCGCAAAACGCCGTGGTCAGACTTTGGCTCAAATGGCCATTGCCTGGGTGCTGCGCGACGGTGGCATCACCACAGCGCTGATCGGTGCATCACGGCCGCAACAGGTGGTGGATTGCGCCGGTGCGATCAACAATCTCACCTTCACGGCGCAGGAACTTGCCGAGATCGACACCTATGCCAACGAAGAAGGCGTCAATCTCTGGGCAAAATCCTCAGCCGATTAATGTAAAATTCAACATCCAGATGTAAAACACCAAACAAGGGCCTGGCGTATTGCTTGCAATGCGCCAGATGGTTCGGGGCAAATGTACCAATTCCAGGAAATGGGACAATTGTGACCGGTTTGCCCGGTTCGTTTGGTCTGTGTGTCTTGACACAGAGGATGCGGGGATAAAGAGTTAAACCCGCAATGGGGATAATAACTGACGCAGCCGGATCTGAGAAACAGCCGCATCATGGTCTTTTGATGCAGGAGGATCGGGACGCGTAAGAGGTGGAGATCAGTTGGAGCGCAACCTTCTAAAATATATCTGGCGCCATTCGCGAAGTAAGCAGATATGGATATTCATAGTTGTACTGGCAGCCATGCCAGTCTACTTCCTGATGTTGCAATTGCCCAAACTCATCGTCAATGGCCCCATCCAGGCGGTTGGCTTCGAGACACCTGAGGCCACGCAACCTTTTCTTTCGATCTCATTGCCTTTCACGCAGTATTTTACCGATCAGCAGATCATGCTGTTCGACGGCTTCCAACTGCAACGGCCGTCCATGCTGGTGGTCTTGTGTATTTCCTTTCTGCTGGCTGTTGCTCTGAACGGCTGGTTCAAGCTCTATATCAATACCTACAAGGGCAAACTTGGTGAAAGCCTGCTGCGCCGCTTGCGCTACGAGCTGTTTGATCGTGTGCTGCGTTATCCGATCGGCAAGATCCGCCAGGTCAAGCCGTCAGAGATTTCCAGCGTCATCAAGGATGAAGTCGAACCGCTGGGGGAGTTCTTCGGAGACGCCTTCTCAGCGCCGGTTTTCCTGGGTGCCCAGGCGCTGACAGGCATGACGTTCCTGTTTCTGCAAAACACCATGTTCGGGGCCATCACGCTTGGGATCGTGGTGTTCCAGGCATGGATCATCCCGCGCCTGAGGCGACGTTTGCTGGAGCTTGGACGTCGACGTCAGCGGGCAGCGCGCAGATTATCGGGCAGAATTGGCGAATATGTCCAGGGAATGGATGACGTCCATCTGCATGGCGTTACCAACCGTGCCCGGGCAAATATCTGGAACATATTGCGCGGCATTCTTGCCACACGCTTCGAGCTCTATCAGCGCAAGTTCTTTGTCAAATTCATCAATAATTTCCTCATCCAGCTCCTGGCATTCATTTTCTACCTACTTGGCGGTTATCTGGTTATTACCGGCCGGATGGATCTTGGTGCTTTGGTTGCATCGATTGCCGCCTACAAGGATTTGCCGGCACCCATCAAGGGTATTATCGACTGGGATCAACAGCGTTTGATGAACCAGATCCGCTATGAACAGGCGGTAGAGGATTTTGCAGAAACCGAAATCGTCCCCTATGAGCGGCAAGTGGCAACAGACCAGGTCCTGCCGCACATAAAAGAAGGGTACAAACTGAGCAATATTACGGTTGTGGATTCATCGGACCAGCCGGTGATCGAGTCCTTCTCAGCGACCCTGTCGCCGCGCGAAGCCGTGGCCATTGTCGGTGGCAATGATTCCGGTGCCGAACAGGTTGCTGAAGTTCTGGGCCGGTTGCTTCGTGCGCGGTCGGGCTCCATCACGCTGGACGGGAATGATCTGGACTCCATAGCGGAATCGCAGACGGGTCAGCGCATCGGCTATGCCGACAGCAATGTGTTCTATGCCGGCGGCAGCATAAAGGCCACGTTGGCCGAAACATTGCCGTTTGTCGGGGATGCAGCGCCTGTTATCAAGAACGCCAGTTCCGGTGCCGATTTCGCCAACTATGAAAACGATGTGATGGTCAGTGCCGACGTCGACATGATCTACGATGTCGATGATCCGGTTTCCAATCCGTCCTGGCCCGATGACGCCTTCTGGCCGCACCTGCTTTCGGTCATGCAGAGCACCAGACTGTATAATGATGTTCTTGAATTTGGTTTGCTGCGCACGCTGGACGATGAAGGTGATGAAACGATCAAGGCCAGTCTGCTGGAAGCACGGCGCGAGTTTGCCGATGACAAATCAACTGATGAACTCAGCGGTGCAGTGGAATTTTTTGATCCGGAAAAATACAATCATCAACTGACAATCGGCGAGAACCTGATTTTCGGCACACCCCTTGATGCGCAATTCAACCCGGAGAACCTGCCGTCCAACAAGACTATGCTTGGCGTGCTCAAGGAAACCGACCTGATGTCGCAGCTGTTTGATGCGGGACGTGAGGTGGCTGAAAACAATGTGGAACTGTTTGGCGATCTGACCGAGGACAGCATGCTGCTGCAACGCACCGGCGGTCCCTCCCCCGAACAGATTGCAGCCATGAAACAGATGTTGGACCGGACATCCGGCAAGACGGTCACAACTGCTCCGGCAAATGATGTTACCGCCATATTGGCACTTGCATTTGGCTATAGCGAAACACAATCTCGATTTGGTGTGCTGAACGAAGCGCTGCAGGCACAATTGCTCAATGCCCGCAAAAAACTTGCAGAAACTTTGGGAGCGCAAGGCAATGACTGTGTTGCATTCCTTGACCCGGCACGTTTCAATCCGTCATTGACCATTATCGATAACATTCTGTTTGGACGCATTGATGCCAGGCGAACAGGCGCCCGCGACCGGGTTCTCAATGCGATCAAGAAAATCCTCGAGGAACGCAATATATCCGAGACTATTTTCCGCATCGGTCTTTCCTACGACATCGGCGTTGCCGGCAGGAACCTGACAACCAGCCAGGCACAGAAACTCAAAGTCGCCCGGGCATTGCTGAAGAAGCCGGATATGGTCATCCTCAATCGCGCCCTTTCTGCGTTGGATCCAGTCGAGCGCAAGGCCATCATTCATGATATCCTGTCTCTGGGAAGCGAAGACGGAAAACGTCAAATGGGTGTCATCTGCGTGCCTGTCGACAATGGTCCCTGGGATGATTTTGACCGCGTCATATTGATGGAAGGCGGCAGAATTTCGATTGATGGCACACCTGAGCAAGTCGCTCCACGCCTTGAAATGAGTAATGCATAATGATGGAACCGGAGATACTGGAGCGGCTTGATGAGTACACTTAAAGATGATGTGGCCATGCTGCGCAGGGTCGCACTTTTTTCAAGTGTCGACCCGAGCAAACTCAAACTGATCGCCTACACTGCATCACAGCGGGTGTTTGAAGACGGAGAGATGGTTTTTGAGAAGGATTCAAACGGAACCTCTGCCTATCTGATCGTCCGGGGTGAAGCCGAAATCCTCGTTGAAAGCGGCGGCAAACAGGTGGTTGTGGCGGTGCATGGAAGAAATGCGCTTTTCGGCGAAATTTCCGCTTTTTGCGACGTGCCGCGAACGGCAGGCGTGCGGGCGCGCGGCCAATTGTCCGTACTGGAACTCAAGCGCGAAAATCTCATGGAACTCATCCACGAATTTCCGGAGGTTGCCGTTGAGGTGATACGCGAACTTGCCAGACGACTGGCAACGACAACCAGTGATCTGGCACATGTGCTGGACAGCAAAGAAACACCCGACTGATTTCAGCCATGTGCTGATTGAGAGTTTTTGGTGGTGCTGCCAAGACCGCTTGAAACGCAGGCCAATTGAAAAACAGGTTGCCGCAAAACCAGATATCGCCGTCGGCGCCTATTCAGGATTTTTCAGGGCGGTCAGAGGTTTGGTTGCTTGCAGCAGGCACAACCGCCGGGCGCGCTGTGCCAATGCCTGAATTCAATTGGTCAGTTCCAGAATCATGAACAGCAAAATGATCACATAGGTCAGTTGGTGAACCAGCTGGTCTATACCGTGGGCGATCCAGTAGGAGCGCGTATGCGCATCGGCCTTGTTAACAAGACCATGCCGTCCCTTGATATAGTCGGTCAGAAAATGAACGACAAACTCGAACGCCAGCAGCATTGCCACTGAGACCAATGACAGGCCGCACAACAATAGAACCGGGAGTGTGCCGGCAATATGAATGGCTGCATGAATATAGCCACCTGGCCTGTTGAGGTAAGGTTTGTCAGCGATCATCGATCCCCACTGAAGGGAATAATCCGCTACAAAATGCTTTATCTGGAGGCCAGCCAGTGCCCACAGGAATACAAAATCCATCATTTTATCCTGGTGAGGAATTCACCTTCATCTGACAACATGAATTGTCCAGCGCACTAGTGCAAATTATTTAGGTCCAAACAAGCGTTTTTGCTGCGGATAATTGCAAGCGCCGAAACTGATGTGAACTCCGTGCAGACTGCAATGCCCTTTTCTGCGCATTGCAGATCTGCCCAATAGCCCAACTTGACAGGACGTTGTGACGCCTTCAATTTGAATGGTCGAATATCTATTGGGATTTCACATGACTCTTCGCGTGCTTTTCATCGGCGGAACCGGCCAGATATCATTGCCCTGTGTTCAACAGGCTGTCGCGGCCGGGCACGATGTCAGTGTCCTCAACCGGGGCAGTGCCAATGGCAAATTGCCCGGCGGTGCAAGACAGATCTCCGGTGACTTCCGTGACGACGTCTCCTACGCGGCGGCGGCTCAGGGCCACTATGATGTCGTCTGCCAGTTCATCGTCTTCGAACCGCAGGATGCACAACGCGACGTGGCGCTGTTTGCCGGCAAGACCGGCCAATATATCTTCATATCGTCGGCATCTGCCTATCAAAAGCCGGCGCCCCGCTTTCCAATCACCGAAGATGTGCCGTTGGACAATCCGTTCTGGCAGTACAGTCAGAAAAAGGCTGCCTGTGAAACTGTCCTGATGGGTCAGGACGGCCTTCCGGTCACCATCGTACGTCCGAGCCACACAGTGCGCACGCGCTTTCCAACAGCCTTTTCGGAAGGCGACACGCTGCTTGCACGGCTGATCCAGGGCAAACCCGTGATTGTGCCGGGCGACGGCACATCCCTTTGGACATTGACACGCGCAGAAGATTTTGCGGCGCCCTTTATTCGCCTGTTTGGCAAACAGGCGGCATTGGGCAAAGCCTTTCACCTGACATCCGACAATGCCTTTACCTGGAACACGATCTATCAGGCAATCGGAAGGGCGGTCGGCAGAACCGCGGAGCTTGTGCACGTGCCGACAGACAATCTGATCCGTTTCAATGCGGATTGGGAAGGCCCTTTGCTGGGGGACAAGGCCCATTCGACCCTCTTTGACAATTCCCGAATCAAATCCATCACCGGCACCTTTTCCTGTGAAAGCGACATCGACAGGATCCTTGAGCCCGTTGCCAGGCATTGGCAAGCCTGTGGCGGCGCGGACACGATACAGGCTTCCAGCGAACTCGATGCCCTGTTTGACACCATCATAAACGCACAGAGACTGGTCCAGCCACAATCACCTTGAAACAAGTGCCCCTTTGACAGCGACCATAAATCACCTAGTTTGTGATAGGCGCCCTCAAGCAGGAGTGACGACAGGTGCACACAACTGACCATGAGCGGCCCAGTCAGGCCACAGCCTTTGATGCTCCGATGGCCGGGCGCAGTGCATTGCAGCTTGCGACATTCGACCCAGGCCGCCTGTCTGTCGCCAACAAGGCCATTTCGCAGACGCAGACACATTCACCGGCCGAGGCCCACAGGCTGCTGTGCAGCCGGTACAAATCGCATGACCTGAAATTGAGCAACGGCGCTTCAGACTTCGACTTCCTCCATGTCAGCACAAAAGTCAGTGCAGGCAGTCTGAACATCCTGAGATATGGCGCGGGCGTGACCATCGACCCGGATAATTTCGAGGATTTCTACATGCTGGAAGTGCCGCTGGAGGGCGGCGTCGATATTCGCATCAACAACCAGGATTTCAATTCGCGCCCCGAAGCAGGCCTGATCATTTCACCCGGTCAACGTCTCGTCTCATTCTGGCGGCCGGGTACAACGCAATTCATGTTGAAAATCGATCGAGATTTCCTGCTAAAGCGCTGGAACCTGCTGACCGGCAGAGCGGAGAGGACGCATCCCATATTCCGGACCAGCGTTGATTTCTCGACGCCCGAGGGCTGGCGCATCAGGAACCTGATGGGGCTGTTGATGGAAGAATTTGTCCGTTTTGCCCATGATCCCGCCTGGAAAATTGAAACCTCCACTCTTTCGCACGCTGTGGTCGATGCCCTGCTGATGAGCCTTGAACACGATCAAACGCCCCTGCTGCCCAATGCCTCTGCCAATATCCTGCCCAGACACGTGCGCACCTGCACCCGGTATATCTCGGAAAATCTGGCCTCCCCGGTTTCTGTCGCCGCTTTGGCAAAGGCCGCCGATGTCAGTGAACGGTCCGTTTTCGAAGGCTTTCGGCATTATCTGAGCGCAACGCCCATGCAATATGTGCTGGAGACCCGTCTCATGCATGCGCGAAAAATGTTGCTATCGGAAAAAACCACAGTCGCGGCTGCGATGAAGCAATGCGGCTTCCGGCATGCCGGGCGTTTTTCAAAATATTATATGGATCGTTTCGGGGAATATCCTTCCCGCACGGCCAAAAAATAAGATGGCGGCCTCTTTCTTCCGCCTGCTCTCGTCCTCAAACCGCATGATTTGTCCGCAACCGGAATGTTTGTCGATCGCGCTCTCTGCCGGGACCGGTTCGCGCTTGCGTCAGCTCCGCTTCACGGACACTTTAAACACATGCGTTCTCAGCCAACCCAAAAAAGCAGGATGGACGCCGTGGTTACAAGCGGCAAGAACATCCTTGTTGCCTATATGCCCACCAGCGACCCGCTGCTTGCGGCCTCGCTTGTTGATAGCTATTGCCGGAGCGGGGTCAATGTTCTCGAATTGGGCATCCGGTCCGATAACCCCTATCTCGACGGCGAGGCTGTTCGCGCATCGATGAAAAGATCGACAGGGGCCGGGTCTGTCCACGATGCCCGGGCAGTGCTGGACCGTCTGGCTGCAACGGATTGCGATGCGGCTGCGCTGATTTTCGCCTATGCATCGCGCCACCTGCTGCAATCGGGCGACGTCGATGCGTCGTCAAAAGAAAAGTCAGATGACTGGAAAGACATCGACGGGCTTTTGTGTTTGCCGGAAATTGGCACCAACCATCAGCTCGGAATTGAGCGAAAGGCGGTTGAAGCGGGAGTGAAAATCGTGGCGCTTGTGCCCTATCATTTTGACGAAAGCCATGTGGAACGCGCCCGCAACGCCTCAAGCTATGTGATGCTTCAGGCCTGTGAGGGCAGCACCGGCATTCGCAGCGGCTTTGACAGAACCTGTGGCCAGCGCCTGAAACAGCTGAGAAATGCCGGCTTCACCGCCCCCATTGTTCTGGGCATCGGCATCAGTACGCCTGAGCAATGCCGTCAGGCCATTGACTGTGGCGCCGATGGTGTGGTGGTTGGATCGCGCGCCTTGCTGGAGGGAATGAAGGGCGCGAAGGCTCTGGAAGACTATCTTCGCTCGATCAGGGAGACTTTGGATGGCTGAGGAAATGCTGCTCGGCATTGATGTCGGAACAACCGCGGTCAAGGCGATCCTGTTTGATGCGGGTGGCGCAGAGCTGGATTGCTACCGGGCATCCTATCCCACTATGCGACCGTCCAATGGCGTTGTCGAGCAGGATCCCGAGCTGTGGATCCATCATATCCTGCAGGCGCTGGAGCAATTCAACGCCGGTCGCGACCTTGGCAACATGAAGGCCATTGGCATCACCTCACAGGTAGACACCCACGTCTTCGTCGACGCGGATGGCAACAGCCTGGCGCCTGCCATCGTCTGGCAGGATGGGCGCTGTGCCAGAGAGGCGGCAGAACTGGACGTGCTGGTAAGCGACGAGGATCGGACAAGCTGGTGGGGATCTCCCCGGCGCATTGATGCGAGCCATTGCCTGAGCCGCATGCGATGGATGGCCCGACATCACCCCGAAATCTGGGACAGGACACAATATGTCATGCTTCCCAAGGATTTCTGCATCTACAGGCTGACAGGCGAATTCGTTTCCGATCCGATTTCCAATTTTGGCCTGGTGGACACGAATCTCGACTATATCCCCAAACTGCTAGGGCTGGTTCCGGGGGCGCGGGAACGGCTGGCACCGCTGGCACGGATCACCGACCTGGCCGGCAGGGTGCGCGCGGACCTGCCCTGCGCGGGGGTTCCGCTTTGCGTGTCAACAATGGATGCCTGGGCCGGCATGTTCGGCGTTGGCGTGCACGACGACCGGCAGGCCATGTATCTGAGCGGAACCAGCGAAGTCCTCGCCATTGTTTCCCCGGATGTTCATCCGGTCCCCGGTGTTCTGGTGTTTCCCGACTATGACGCCATGAAGGTGCATATCGGCCCGACGCAATCGGGTGGCGCCTCCATCACCTGGTATTGTGATCTGTTCAATGTCACGCCTGCCGAGATGGCGGCACGGGTTGAGGCACTTGACCGCGACGCCCCCTGCCCGTTGTTCCTTCCGCATCTGCAGGGCGAACGGGCACCCATCTGGGATATCCATGCACGTGGTACATTTGTGGGGATCGATGCACGCATGGGGGCCAGTGAAATCGCACGTGCCGTCTATGAAGGCGTGGGGTTTTCCGCGCGGCTTTTGCTGGATTCGCTGCAAAGGTCTTCGCAAACCGAGGTGCATACAATCAATTGCGGTGGCGGTGGCTTTCAATCCGATATCTGGAACCAGATTCGCGCCGATATCCTTGGACGCAGCCTGAAACGGACCAAGGTATCGGATCCGGGTGTCCTGGGTGCCTCGGCAATGGCGGCAGTGGCGGCCAATCTGTTTGGCACGCTTGAAGACGCTTTGGCACAGATTGTCAAATTCGATCGCACATTCGAACCGGACGCTGCACGTCACAGGCGCTACAATGATTTGTTCAAACTCTATGAGGAGACCTATCTGGCAACACGCGACATCAATGCGGAGCTTGGCCGGATCTACGCAATTGATTCAGGCAAGAAGATCACGGGCAGTTGAATGCTGCAAAAATCATCCGCATTGTGCAGAAAACTGCAGGCCATAGCGCTGCGACGGCCTATTGGTGAGTGATGGCGCAGGCGGTTTGGCCCTAAGCTGAAGACAGTCTGCGACTGGCTGGCAGCCATGGAACGCGGCCTGAATCAAAACCGGGTGTTGATCCGGGATACGAGAGGCCCGGCAAATGGGCTGAATAAATCGGGGATCACTGAAAATTTGATCACATATTTGGGAGAAAAGATCATGCGTATATCCAAGACACTCAAAACAATTGCCGGACTTGCAGGCACCATGGTGCTTGCCACCGGGCTTTCGATGGGTTTGGCACAGGCAGCAAGCAAGGTGGCCGTCATCACGCCTTATCTGGCACAACCCGGCACGCAGTTTTATGTCGAAGGCTTCAAGGCAGCGGCTGAGAAAAACGGTTGGGAGACCAATATCGTGGATACCGCCGGCGACGTGGCTGCCGTCATCAGCCGTCTGGAAGACGCGGTCAACCAGAAGGTCGATGCCATCGTCATCAACGTTGACCCGCAACAGGTGGCAGCCGGACTTGAAGTTGCCAGGGAAGCGGGCATTCCCGTCGTTGGAATGGATTCTGGCTCTGACCCACTTCTGGCGACAAATGTGACCAGCAATGGTTATGCAATGGCGGCTGAAACTGCCGTCTATGTTGCCAACCGGATCGGCGGCAAGGGCCGCGTCGTGATGTTTGTTTTTGACGCCTTTCCGCCCGTGCAAATTCGCGGCGTTGTTGCCGATGCGATCTTTGGCAATTTTCCCGACATCAAGATCGTGGATCGCGTCACACCCGATGTGCAGGATGGCGGCATTGCCGATTCCCGTGCAAAGATGGAAGCGATCCTGGCGGCCAATCCCGACAAGGGCAGCATTGCGGCTGTCTGGGCTGCCTGGGACCAACCGGCACTCGGCGCACTGCAGGCAATCGAAGATGCCGGAAGATCCGATGAAGGCATTGTGATCGTCGGCATGGATGCCAATCCGCAGGCCCGCGATGCCATCGCCACCGGCGGCAATTTCGAAGCCTCCATGGCGCAGGACTTCATCGGCATCGGCAACAAGGCCGCAGAAATGGTCGGACGTCTTCTCAAGGGTGAAACCATCCGGGAACCCGTCGTCTATGTTCCGACCACGCTGGTGACATCATCCAATGTCGCAGATCTCGATTAATACCATTTCGGAGCGGAACAGGCCCCAAAAACCCATTCCGCTTCGGACAGCGTCGTTGCGCAGTATCATCCATGTCCTTTCTTGAAGTCGCACATGTCTCCAAAAGCTATTCCGGCGCTATCGCCCTGAAAGATGCGCGTCTGGACATTGCACCGGGTGAAGTGCATGCGCTGATGGGGGAAAATGGCGCCGGGAAAAGCACGATTATCAAAATCCTGGCCGGCGTCACTGCGGCTGACAGCATGGCGGCCACCATCGATGGCAAGCCTGTCACCATCACGGACGCGCAGGAATCCTATCGTCACGGGCTGCGCTTCATCCATCAGGAACTCAATATCGTGCCACACCTGTCCGTGGCGGAAAACATCATGCTCGGGCTGCCCTATCCAAGACGCTTCGGCGCTCTGGTGGACTGGAGAAAACTGAATGCCATGGCCCGCGCGGCCCTCGATAAATTGCAGGTCAGCCACATTGACACGCGGATCAAAGCGGCGCGGTTAAGCACCGGTGATCAAATGCTGATGAAAATCGCTGCCACACTGATTTCCGCAGGAGACAACATGGCACGGCTCTATGTCATGGATGAGCCGACAGCAGCGCTCACCGGTGCAGAATCGCGCAAGTTGTTTGAGGTGATTGACGAGCTCAAACAGTCGGGTGCGTCCATCCTCTATGTCTCACACCGGATGAACGAGGTGATGGAGATCTGCGACCGGGTGACCGTTTTTCGTGACGGGCAGACCATCGCGACCCGCAACCTTTCCGATACCGACAAGAATGAAGTCATTCATCTGATGACCGGGCGCGATGTCAAGGATAGCTACCCGCCGCGCCGCGCCGCCAAGGGTGAAGATGTCCTGCTGGAAACGAAAGCTCTGCGCACACGTCAGGTCAGGGACGTGGATTTCCAGGTCAATCGCGGCGAAATCCTCGGCATTGCCGGTCTGGCAGATGCCGGGCAGAGCGCCGTCCTGCTGGCTCTCCTCGGCGTAGACAGGGTGCAGGCAGGACACGTGACAATCCATGGCTCACCGATTGCTGCCCAAAACCCCTCGGCGGCCTGGCGCAATCATGTGGCCTATATACCAAGGGAGCGTCGTCGCGAGGGGCTGATGTTACAGCGCAGGATTGTCGATAATATCAACCTGCCACATCTGCAAAAACTCAGCTTTGCTGCTGGCTTTCTCAGCCGCAGGCGCGAGCGACGTTTTGCAGATGCGCTGGGAAAAAAGGTACGGCTGAAATCCGGCGGCATGAACCAGGCCTGCTATCAGCTCAGTGGTGGCAACCAGCAAAAGGTCGTCTTCGCCCGGGCGCTTGGCGATGCACCGGAGCTGCTTTTGCTGGATGAACCGACGCGCGGTGTCGATGTTGGCGCCAAATTCGACATCTACACATTGATCCGCGAGCGGAGCGCAGAAGGGGCAGCGGTGGTGATGACATCTTCCGATCTGCCCGAACTGATCGGTATGTGCGATCGCATCCTCATCATGCGCGAAGGGGCCCAGCATAGCATCATCGAAACGGACGGGCTGAGCCCCGCCGATCTGCTGGCGAAATTTTATGATTGAGACCAAAGGATCCGGCTTCATGATCTCACTGTTCAAACGCTACGGAACGCTGGTCGGCTTCATCGCCATCGTTGCCTTCTTCTGGTTCAATCTGCCCGATACGTTCATGACAGCGCGCAACTGGCTGAATATTTCGCAACAGATCAGCATGCTGGCGGTGGTTGCCTTCACCATGACCTTTGTCATGGTCATGGGAGATTTCGACCTCAGCGTCGGATCCATGGCAAGCCTCTCGGGCATTACCGCAGCGCTTCTTTTCAGCCAGGGCTATCCGGTGGCCGCAGGGGTCGCAGCGGCATTGGCAATGGGCATTCTCGGTGGCTTCTTCAACGGTTTTCTGGTCAGTATTCTTGGCATTTTGCCCTTTGTGGCAACGCTTGGCACATTGACCATGTTCAGTGGTCTGGCGTTCTGGCTGAGCGATGGCAAGACGATCTTTGGCCGCGACATACCAAAGACATTCAGCGGTTTTGCCCGGGGTGGTGTGGATATTGAACTTGCCGGAACGTTGGCTCTCAAAATTCCCTATCTTTCCATCCTTGCTCTGGTGGTTCTGGCGGCCGTCTGGTTGGTGCTGGAGCAGACGTCCTTCGGTCGACGCCTCTATGCCATTGGCGGCAATTACGAGGCGGCTCGGCTCGCCGGGGTCAAGGTGCGGCGGCTGCGCATGGCGGCTTTTGCGCTGACCGGCTTTGGGGCGGCCATTGGTGGACTGATGTATGCAAGCCGGGTCGCATCGGCCAACCCCACCCAGGGAAGCGGCCTGATGCTGGATGCCATCGCCGCCGTGTTTCTTGGCATGACCATGAGCGAAGAAGGCGAGCCACGGGTATTGGCAACCCTTGTCGGCGTGCTCATACTCGGGGTTCTCGACAATGGGCTGACCCAGATGAGCGTCGACAGCTACATTCGGGAAATCCTTGTGGGCGCGATCATCCTGACGGCTGTGGCATCATCCAGTGTCGGAAAATTCAGGCGATAGAGGCATTTACAGTCAATTGACCTCCATCAAAGCGGGCATCGCTCAAAATGCATATTGAGAATAATTGCGTAAACCGTGATAAGGTTACGCAAAGACCAATAGCGGGATTTGTCCACACAGCAGGCGCTGGTGGATGTGCGACCATCAGGTGAATTGAATGGACTACAAGGACTATTACGAAACCCTCGGGCTGAAGCGCACCGCCACACAGGACGAGATCAAAAGCACCTACCGCAAACTGGCGCGCAAATTCCATCCGGATGTGAACCACGAGAAAGGCGCCGAAGACAAGTTCAAGGCGCTTGGCGAAGCCTATGAAGTTCTCAAGGATCCGGAAAAACGTGCGGCCTATGACCAACTGGGGGCCAATTGGCAGGAAGGGCAGAATTTCCGCCCACCACCCGAATGGGATAGCGGCTTTGAATATTCCGGCGCCGGTGCCGGCGCAGCCGATGAAGGCGCTTATAGCGATTTCTTTGAAAATCTGTTTGGGCGGGCACGTGCAGCTGGTGCTGGTGGCCAACAGCGCAGCCGTCAGGAGTTTCATGCCACCGGGCAGGACCACCACGCAAAAATCACCATCGACCTGAGGGACGCTTTTGAAGGCGCGACAAGGTCGATTTCCCTGCGATCACCGGAAGTGGACGCATCGGGCCATGTGCAACTCAAGGAACGCACCATCAAGGTGAAGATTCCCAAGGGCATCACCCAGGGGCAGCACATCAGGCTGGCCGGTCAGGGAAATCCCGGCGTGGGCCGCGGCCAGGCAGGCGATCTTTATCTTGAGATTTATTTCCACGAGGACCCGGTCTTCAGTGTCGACGGGCGCGATGTCTATTTCGACCTGCCGATCGCGCCATGGGAAGCAGCATTGGGGGCAAAGGTCAAGGCGCCCACCCCTACGGGTGTCGTCGGCCTCACTGTGCCGAAAAGCGCACATACAGGGCAGAAACTGCGGCTCAAGGGGCGCGGCATTCCCGGCAAACCGGCGGGTGACCTTTATGCCGTGCTGCAGATTGTCCTGCCACCGGCCAAAACGGACAAGGACCGGGCCTTTTACGAGCAGATGGAGCGCGAAATGGATTTCAATCCGCGCGCAAAGTTGGGAGTTAAGTGAACCATGGAAAATCGATCTTCAGAAGCGCTTCCCGGTGAAGTGATCGAAATGGTGACGCTGACGCAATTGTGCCAATCCTGCGGTGTGCAAACCGATTGGGTGGTTGAACTGGTCAATGAGGGCGTTCTCGAACCACAGGGTCCCGACCCGAAGCGTTGGCAATTTTCTGCGGTCAGCATCACCAGAGTTCGTGTCGCCTGGCACCTGCAGCGCGACCTCGGCGTTAACCAGGCCGGCATTGCGCTGGCGTTGAACCTGCTGGAGGAGCGCGAAGCACTGCGCCAGCAATTACAGCGCTTTGGGCGTTCTGTGCCGGGCAGCATTGTTGATGCCGACGGTTTCTAGAAGAATTCTTGCCATTTGATAAATATTGCATTGCACAATTTGTTCGCATGCGCACAATGGGCGTATGTCTGTTGTACAATTGTCTGTTCTTGTCATTGATGAAAACCATATACGCGCATCGATCATAGAGGCGGGTCTGCGCGAGGCCGGATATCAGGCCGTTTCCGTCATCAACGAACTGGATGGGGTTGCACAGCATATTGAGCGGTCCCAGCCCGATGTAATTGTCATTGATATCGAAAATCCCAACCGCGACATGCTGGAGGGTCTTTTTGCCCTGACGCGCTCCGTGCAGCGTCCGATTGCCATGTTTGTCGACAAATCGGATCAACGCTCCATCGAGGCAGCGGTCGATGCAGGCGTTTCCGCTTATGTGGTCGATGGTCTTCGCAAGGAACGGGTCAAGCCCATCCTCGACATGGCCATCAGCCGCTTCAAGGCATTTTCACACATGGCGCGGGAACTGGCGGATGTCCGCAGTGAACTGGAAGGCCGCAAGACGGTTGATCAGGCCAAAGCCATTTTGATCAAGGCGAGAGGCATCAGTGAAGAGGAAGCTTACCGGTTGTTGCGCAAAACCGCGATGAACCAGAACAGAAAGCTTTCCGAAATAGCCCAGAGCCTCGTCACCGCATCAAACCTACTGGAACCTCAGGAGCAGAAACCGTGAGAAACGATCTTTTCCCTGTCCATGCCGGTTTTCTGCCACTGATTGATTCCGCGATTCTGGTTGTCGGCAGTGAAAAGGGTTTTGCCGAGGATGAGGGCATAGACCTGACACTGGTGCGGGAAAACTCATGGGCCAATATCCGCGACCGCATGGCCATCGGCCATTTTGAAGTGGCGCATATGCTGGCGCCCATGCCGATTGCGGCAAAGCTGGGCCTAACACCCATGCCGCTGGAGATCATTGCGCCCATGGCCCTTGGTCTTGGTGGCAACGCCGTCACGCTTTCGCGCAGGCTTGGGGAGAGTCTCAACATCGCGTCGGATGGAACGGCATTCGCTGCAGCACCCAGCAGCAAAGCCCTGTTTGGCGAGGTTCAGCGCCGTAGAATTGGCGGACTGAAAAAGCTGGTTCTTGGTGTTGTACATCCCCATTCCGGTCATAATTACGACTTGCGTTATTGGCTCGCGGCAAGCGGCATTGATCCCGAGAGCGACGTGGACATCGTTATCATTCCACCACCCTACATGCCCGACGCCCTGAAGGCCGGCCGCATTGATGGATTCTGCGTTGGTGAGCCATGGAATTCAGTGGCCGCGCGTGATGGCAGCGGCGTAATCATGACAACAAAATCGGAAATCTGGCGGTCCAGCCCGGAAAAGGTACTCGGTGTCTCGCTCGAATTCGCAGAAAGGAATCCAGAGGTTCTCAAAGCCCTTCTGCGTGCCCTTACCCGTGCTGCCATGTGGTGCGAAAAGAGTGACAATCATGAGGAACTGGCCCATCTGCTCTCCCGCGTACACTATATCGGGATTGAGCCGGAAACGCTGCTTCCATCCTTGAGTGGTGCATTCGAAACAGCAGATGGCACGCTTCATCAGGTCGAAGATTTCTTCATTCCCTTTTCCCGGGCCGCCAACTTTCCCTGGCGCAGCCATGCCCTGTGGTTTTACAGCCAGATGGTTCGCTGGGGTCACGCCGACTGGGATGCCAGCCAGACAGAGGCCATTTCTCAAACCTACCGGCCGGATCTCTATCGCAGCGCTTTGGCCACTTTTGATATTCCGTTGCCTGCTGCCAGTTCCAAGGTGGAAGGTGGCCTGCCGCGCACTGTTCCAGTCGGTGCCAGCAAAGGCAGCCTGCTGCTTGGCCCCGATGGATTTTTTGATGGCAAGATTTTCGATCCGGATATGATTGAAGCCTACGTGCTGTCACAAAAAACCTGATCATCAGCCCCATTGATCGTGAACAATTATTATGCACTGCATAAATTTCATGCATTTTTGTGCATTGCGGCTGCATCAATTGAAAAATTGATTTCCAGATATTTAAAATCAACACGTTGATATCATTATATATTGTTAATTTTTGAAAAACTGGCATGTAAATTGCTTTTGTATTGGTGATCCCAACCGGATCAAGAAATATTGCGTCCAAAGACGGGCGCTTCAGGCAAAGCTGCCGAACCGTAACAGTGCGCTACCTCCTCCCGGTGCACCCTTGCGATTCGGCGGCTTTTTTTGTTTGGGCCATGCCCTCGAGATCAAGAGCTCCAACGGAGCCAGCAAACGGAGAAACAGAAATGCGCAAAGGCACCGCGACACGCCGGACATTTTTGGTGGCAGCCAGCTCAATCATGCTTGCAGCCACCGCGCTTCCCACAGCATCGGCAGAGATGCTTGATGTTGAAAAAGACGAATTGAAATTCGGATTCATCAAACTCACCGACATGGCCCCTTTGGCCATCGCCTATGAGAAGGGTTATTTCGAAGAAGAAGGATTGTTCGTTACCCTCGAACCACAAGCCAACTGGAAAGTTCTGCTGGACCGCGTCATCACCGGTGAACTTGACGGCGCGCACATGCTGGCAGGCCAGCCGCTGGCCGCGACCATCGGCTTTGGAACAAAGGCCCATATCGTGACGCCGTTTTCAATGGATCTCAATGGCAATGGCATCACCGTTTCCAATGAAGTCTGGGAAATGATGAAGCCGCATATCCCGATGGGCGATGACGGCAAGCCGGTTCACCCGATCAAGGCGGATGCGCTCAAACCGGTGGTCGATGCTTTCAAGGCCGATGGCAAGTCTTTCAACATGGGCATGGTATTTCCGGTATCCACCCATAATTATGAATTGCGCTACTGGCTGGCATCTGGTGACATTCACCCCGGCTTCTATTCAGGAACCGATATTTCCGGCCAGATCAAGGCTGACGCGCTGCTTTCCGTAACCCCACCACCGCAGATGCCATCCACTCTGGAAGCCGGAACAATCGACGGCTACTGCGTGGGAGAACCCTGGAATCAACAAGCTGTTTTCAAGGGCATCGGCGTTCCAGTGATTACCGACTATGAAATCTGGAAGAACAATCCCGAAAAAGTCTTCGGTCTTACCAAGGCATTCACCGAGGAAAACCCCAACACCACGCTGGCCCTGACCAAGGCGCTCATCCGGGCTGCCAAATGGCTGGACGAGAATGACAACGCCAACCGTGTGGAAGCCGTGGAAATCCTGTCCCGCCCGGAATATGTGGGCGCCGACGCGGAAGTCATCGCCAATTCCATGACCGGCACCTTCGAGTATGAAAAGGGCGACAAGCGCGACGTACCGGACTTCAATGTCTTCTATCGATACCATGCGACTTATCCCTTCTATTCCGATGCTATCTGGTACCTCACGCAAATGCGCCGTTGGGGACAGATTGCCGACCACAAGGATGACGCCTGGTACGAAGAAGTCGCCAAATCGGTTTACCGGCCGGATATCTACCTTGAGGCTGCAAAACTGGTGGTCGATGACAGCAATGCCGATGCAGCGGACTTCCCATGGGATTCCGACGGCTACCGTGAGCCGACGCCGGCTACCGACATCATTGATGGTGTCGCCTATGACGGCAAAAAACCCAACGCCTATATCGACAGCCTCTCGATCGGTCTGAAGTCCAACCAGATGATTGAAGGCAATGAGGTTTCCGGCTGAACAAGAACCAAAATGGGCTGACCGCAATCGGTCAGCCCGTCTGATATTCAACACTGCAAGGATCTGCATTATGGTCGATGCGACTAACGAAATCTCATCCGAGCTCGCCGCGCCGCGCCGTGAAAAAATTTTCTCCGCGATCAACCGGGCAAGCAGTTGGCTTGAGGCCCTGGGTTTCAGCTGGCTTACACCGATCTTGAAATTGCTGGCCGGCGACGACCCTCGCGCGCAATTGCAGGAACTCAAGAAGGTTCTTGTCATTCCTCTGCTTGGCATCGCCATCTTCCTGTTGGCCTGGGGATTCCTGGCGCCCCGTGTGCAAACCTCTCTTGGAGCCATTCCCGGTCCCGTTCAGGTCTGGGAGCAGGCAGTCAATCTGGCAAGCGACCATCAGCGTGAACGCGCCAAGGCTGATGCCTTCTACCAAAGGCAGGATGTGCGCAACGACAAGCTCGTTGCCGATGGCAAGGCCGACAAGGTCAAATATCGCACCTATACGGGCAAACCAACCTATCTTGACCAGATTGTAACCTCGCTGTTCACCGTGGGGCTTGGGTTTTTCATTGCGACTCTGATTGCCGTGCCGGTGGGCATCGCATCCGGATTATCAAAAACGTTCAATGGTGCGATCAATCCGCTGATTCAGATCTTCAAACCCGTTTCACCACTGGCATGGTTGCCGATCGTCACGATGATCGTCTCTGCACTTTATGTGGATACCAGTGATTTGATGCCGAAATCCCTGGTGATTTCAGCGGTAACAGTGACGCTCTGCTCGCTTTGGCCAACCCTCATCAATACGGCCCTGGGCGTTGCATCCATCGACAAGGACCTGATGAATGTCGGCAAGGTTCTGCAACTGCCGACCATGAAGACAGTTACAAAACTTGTTCTGCCTTCGGCCCTGCCCCTGATCTTCACCGGCATGCGCCTGTCACTTGGCGTGGGCTGGATGGTGCTGATTGCGGCGGAAATGCTGGCGCAGAATCCCGGCCTCGGCAAATTCGTCTGGGATGAGTTCCAGAACGGCTCCTCGCAGTCCCTCGCCAAAATCATGGTCGCGGTTCTGACCATCGGCATTCTCGGCTTCATGCTGGACCGCCTGATGTTCGCTTTGCAGCGTGCATTCACCTTTTCGGCAAACCGGTAGGGGGCGAGCATGACATTTTTGGAAATATCCAACCTGTCGAAACATTACGGTGAGGGCAAGAACCGCACCGAGGTTTTGAAAGACATCAATCTCAAGGTGGCGGACGGAGAATTCATCGCCATCGTCGGGTTTTCCGGGTCGGGTAAAACAACCCTGATTTCGGCCCTTGCTGGCCTCATCAAGCCGGATGAAGGCGGCGTTATCTTCAAGGGCAAGGAAATTACCGGGCCAGGCCCCGAACGCGGGGTGGTTTTCCAGTCCTATTCACTGCTGCCATGGCTATCGGTTGCCGGCAATGTCTGCCTCGCCGTGGACGCCGTCTTCAAGGCAAAGTCAAAGGCCGAACGCAGGTCCATTGCCGAGACCTATATTAACATGGTCGGGCTCACCGCCGCACGCGACCGCAAACCGGCTGAATTGTCCGGCGGCATGCGACAGCGCGTTGCTGTTGCACGCGCCCTTGCGATGCGCCCTGAACTGCTGCTGATGGACGAACCGCTTTCGGCACTCGATGCCCTGACCCGCGCCAAGCTGCAGGACGAATTTGCCGATATATGCGAGCAGGAGAAAAAGACCATCATCCTCGTCACCAATGACGTCGACGAAGCCATCCTGCTGGCTGACCGTATCATTCCGCTCACACCTGGGCCGAGCGCCACGCTGGGCCCTGAGTTCCGGGTTGATCTGCCGCGTCCACGCGATCGGGCTGAGATGAACAGCAATGATGAATTCATTCGCCTGCGTGCTGCCGTGACAGATTATCTGCTGCAGCTTGGCAATGATCGCGGATCCGGCCTGGAACGCGACATTACCTTGCCGAACATTGTGCCGATCACCCAGGCAGCGGATCCGTTGCCGGACGCCTATTTGGAGGCAAGCGCTTCCGCCCATGACGAACGTTATCTGGAGTTCAGTGAAATCCAGAAGGTCTACCCCACACCCAAGGGCCCGCTCACTGTCGTCGACGGGTTCGACCTGAAAATGAGGAAAGGCGAATTCATTACGCTGATCGGTCATTCAGGATGCGGAAAATCCACCGTGCTCTCCATGGTTTCCGGCCTCAATGAGATCAGCAGAGGCGGCATTATTCTCGACGGCAAGCATATCGTCGGCGCCGGGCCGGACAAGGCCGTCGTTTTCCAGGCACCGTCGCTGCTGCCATGGCTTTCAGCCTATGACAATGTCGCCTTGGGTGTGGACAAGGTTTATCCGAACGCCACCCGGGCAGAACGCAGAGATGTGGTGGAATATTACCTTTCCAAGGTTGGTCTTGGCGATTCCATGCAAAAGATGGCCGATGACCTGTCAAACGGCATGAAACAGCGCGTCGGCATTGCCCGCGCCTTTGCCCTGTCGCCCAAATTGCTGCTGCTGGATGAACCCTTCGGCATGCTGGACTCGCTGACCCGCTGGGAATTGCAGGACGTTCTGATGGACGTGTGGAAACGAACGCAGGTTACCGCCATCTGCGTGACCCATGATGTCGACGAAGCCATCCTGCTGGCCGACCGGGTCGTCATGATGTCCAACGGACCGAATGCCAGGATCGGTAATATCATGGAGGTTGACCTGCCCCGTCCGCGTTCGCGCGCGGCGCTGCTCGGTCACCCCGATTATTACGCCTACCGCGAAGAGCTTCTTGATTTTCTCGAAGCCTACGAGGGTGGCGCAAACCCCAGCGAAGAACAGCTGGAATCCATCAAGCAGAAACGCGCAACCCGGATGGCACGGCAGGCAAAAACCGCCCGCATGCCCGCTGCGGCTGAATAGGGAACCTGCACATGAAAAAGAAACTGGTCGTTGTCGGAAATGGAATGGCCCCGGGCCGGATGCTGGAACACCTGTTCGAGCTTTCACCTGATGGCTTTGATGTCACGGTGTTCAACGCCGAACCCCGGGTCAATTACAACCGCCTGATGCTCTCGCCGGTTCTGTCGGGCGAGAAGACCTACGAGGACATCATCACCCATGATGATGCCTGGTACGAACAGCAGGGCATCACCCTGCACAAAGGATCCAAAGTCAGCCGGATAGACCGCGGTGCAAAGACCGTGACATCGGACAACGGTATCACCGCAAGCTACGACACGCTGATTGTGGCAACCGGGTCCAACCCTTTTATCATTCCGCTGCCCGGCAAGGATCTTGAAGGCGTACTGACCTACAGGGATCTGGATGATGTCGAGAAAATGCTCTGCGCTGCGCGCGCCGGTGGCCGCGCCGTCGTCATAGGCGGCGGATTGCTGGGGCTGGAAGCTGCCGCCGGCCTGCGCCAGCAGGGCATGGAGGTCACTGTGCTGCACCTGATGCCGAGCTTGATGGAACGCCAGCTCGACCCGGCTGCCGGATACCTTCTGGAAAAGGCCTTTGCCGATCGCGGCATCGATGTCATCACCAAGGCCAACACCCATGAAATCGTCGGCAAGGACGGCAAGGTTGCGGGCGTGAAACTCGACAATGGCACCGTGATCGATGCCGCCATCGTTGTCATGGCTGTGGGCATTCGCCCGGGCATTGATCTTGCCAAAGAATCCGGCCTCGACGTCAATCGCGGTATTCTGGTGGGCGACGACATGCAGACATCCGACCCCGATATCTATGCGCTGGGCGAATGTGTCGAACACCGCAGCCAGGTTTACGGGCTGGTCGCTCCGCTTTACGAAATGGCTGTGACCATTGCCGAGAACCTGTGTGGCAACAAGGCCGCCTATACAGGCTCTGTCACGGCAACCAAGCTCAAGGTCACCGGCATTGACCTTTACTCGGCAGGCGATTTCGCCGAGGCCGAGGACCGCCAGGAAATCGTCCTGCGCGATGCAACGGCGGGGGTCTACAAGAGGCTTGTGCTGAAAGATGACCGGATCATCGGTGCCGTGCTCTATGGGGAGACGTCGGATGGACCATGGTTTTTCGACCTTCTGAAGAAACAGACCGATATCAGCGACATGCGTGAAACGCTGATTTTCGGACAGGCCTATCAGGGAGGATCCCCACTGGACCCCATGGCGGCCGTTGCAGCCTTGCCGGATGATGCGGAAATCTGCGGCTGCAACGGCGTTTGCAAATCAAAGATCAGCAATGCAATTGTTGGAAAAAACCTGAACTCGCTTGATGATGTGCGCGCTCACACCAAGGCTTCTGCCTCCTGCGGGTCCTGTACAGGTCTTGTCGAACAGTTGCTGTCGCTGGCGCTTGGCGAGGCCTATAATCCCGCCGCCGTTCAGCCCATGTGCGGTTGCACTGAGCTGGGCCATGACGATGTGCGCCGGCTGATCGTGGCAAAACAACTCAAGACCATTCCGGCAGTGATGCAGGAACTGGAGTGGAAGACCTCCTGCGGCTGCGCCAAATGCCGCCCTGCCCTCAACTATTACCTGGTGTGCGACTGGCCGGATGAATATGCCGATGATTACCAGTCCCGCTTCATCAACGAACGCGTTCATGCCAATATCCAGAAGGATGGCACCTATTCCGTCGTGCCGCGCATGTGGGGCGGTGTCACATCCTCGAAAGAGCTGCGCGCCATCGCCGACACGGTCGACAAATTCGACATACCGATGGTCAAGGTCACCGGCGGGCAGCGCATCGACCTGCTGGGCATCAGGAAGGAAGACCTGCCGGCTGTCTGGGGCGACCTTGGCAAGGCGGGTTTCGTATCCGGTCAGGCCTATGCAAAGGGCCTGCGCACGGTGAAAACCTGCGTTGGAACCGACTGGTGCCGTTTCGGCACGCAGGATTCCACCGGACTTGGCATCCGCATTGAAAAGTTCATGTGGGGATCATGGACCCCGGCCAAGGTGAAGATGGCGGTTTCCGGGTGCCCGCGCAACTGCTCGGAAGCGACCTGCAAGGATGTCGGAATCATTTGCGTCGACAGCGGCTTCGAAATTCACTTTGCCGGCGCCGCCGGGCTCGACATCAAGGGAACCGAGATTCTCGGCATGGTGAAAACTGAAGACGAGGCGCTGGAACACGTCGTGGCGCTGGTTCAGATGTACCGCGAACAGGGCCGTTACCTGGAGCGCATCTATAAATGGTCCAGGCGCATCGGCTATGACGAGGTTCGCCGCCAGATCATGGACGATGCAGACAAACGCAGGGCCTATTTCGAGCGTTTTGTCTTCAGTCAGAAATTTGCCCAGGTCGATCCGTGGTCCGAACGCGTTTCGGGCAAGGACAAACACGAATTCCAGCCTATGGCGACCCTTTCTCTGGAGGCTGCGGAATGAACGCATTGACCGAAAACTGGGTGGCCATCGGCGCCGTCAGCGATATTCCGAGACGCGGTTCACGCTGTGTGAAGAACGGCGATACGACGATCGCCATTTTCAGGACAGTCGACGATCACATCTATGCGCTGGAAGACAAATGCCCGCACAAAAATGGTCCGCTCTCGCAAGGCATTGTCCATGATGGCTGCGTGACCTGCCCCTTGCACAATTGGGTTATTTCGCTGGAAACTGGCCAGGCGCAGGGCGCTGATGAAGGCGGGACATTGAGTTTCGGTGTGAAGCTCGACGGTGATTCCATATTGCTCGATATCGGAGGCGCGCGATGAGTTCCACCTGCCGGACCACCTGCCCCTATTGCGGGGTTGGATGCGGGGTGCTGGCAACGCCGACACCGGACGGTAGCGTAAAGATAGAAGGCGACCCGGATCATCCGGCCAATTTCGGACGTCTGTGTTCCAAGGGGTCGGCGCTCGGCCAGACACTGGATATGGAAGGTCGGCTGCTTTACCCGGAGATTCACGGGGAACGGGCAAGCTGGGATGCATCTCTGGATCTGGTCGCTCAAAAGTTCGGTGATGCGATCCGCGAACACGGACCCGATTCCGTCGCCTTTTATGTTTCCGGGCAATTGCTGAGCGAAGACTATTACGTTGCCAACAAGCTGATGAAGGGTTTTATCGGTTCGGCCAATATCGACACGAATTCTCGCCTGTGCATGTCATCCAGCGTTGCAGGTCATCTGCGCGCCTTCGGCTCGGACACGGTTCCCGGCAATTACAAAGATCTTGAACTGGCTGACCTGATCGTCCTAGTGGGCTCGAATCTCGCCTGGTGCCATCCGGTGCTTTACCAGCGCATTGAGGCGGCCAAAAAAGCCCGGCCGGAGATGAAAGTCGTGCTTATCGACCCCCGCCGCACCATGACCGCGCAACTGGCCGACATGCATCTGGCCATCAGGCCGGACGGCGACACCGCTCTGTTTGCCGGATTGTTTGCCCATCTTGTTGCCTCGGAGCGGATTGATCATTCCTATCTGGATCATCACACCAGCGGTTTCGATGCAGCCCTTGAAGCGGCTGTCACCCTGCCCATGGAAGAACTGGTGCAGCAGACCGGCCTCAGCGCGCAGCAACTGACGCAATTCTATCACCTGTTCGCAAATACCGAGAAAACCGTCACGGCCTATAGCCAGGGCGTTAACCAGTCGATCTGCGGCACGGACAAGGTCAATGCCATCATCAATTGCCACCTGGCCACGGGCCGGATCGGCAGGCCCGGAATGGGGCCCCTTTCGCTGACCGGCCAGCCCAATGCCATGGGCGGGCGCGAGGTGGGCGGCCTTGCCAACATGCTGGCCTGCCATTTGGATCTTGGCAACCAGAAACATCGGGATCTGGTTCAGGACTTCTGGAACGCGCCTTTCATGGCCACAAAGCCCGGCCTCAAGGCCGTCGAACTGTTTGAAGCGGTCGCCGATGGTCGCATCAAGGCCATCTGGATCATGGCGACCAATCCGGTCGACAGCCTGCCGGATGCCGGCGCCGTGGAAGAGGCCATCAGCAATTGCCCCTTTGTCGTTGTCTCCGATATCATGGCGCAGACCGATACCGTGCGCCATGCCCATGTGAAACTGCCCTCTGCGGGCTGGGGCGAAAAGGACGGTACGGTTACCAATTCCGAGCGCCGCATATCGCGGCAACGCAACTTCCTGCCTCTTCCCGGAGAGGCAAGGCCGGACTGGTGGCAGATGGCGGAAGTGTCAAAACGCCTGGGATTTGACGCGGCCTTTTCTTTCACCGGACCGGATCAGATTTTCCGCGAATTTGCGTCCCTTTCGGCGCAGGGAAATGCTGGAACGCGCGATTTCGATATCGGCGCTCATGGCCGCATCAGCGCGGAAACCTATCAGGGGCTCGAACCTTTCCAGTGGCCACAGCGCGAAGGAGACATGCCCGGTGAGACCCGTTTCTTCGCAAAGGGTCGCTTCTATACGCCGGATGGAAGAGCCCGCCTTGTGGCAGTGGAAACAAAGCGCGCTGACATCGTCGAACTGGCCTATCCGTTGCGCCTGAATACCGGGCGGGTGCGCGACCATTGGCACACGATGACACGCACGGCGAAAAGCCCGCGACTGTCGGCTCACATGGCTGAGCCCTTTTGCGAAATGCACCCGCAGGACGCCGAACGGCTGGACCTCGGCCAGGCCGATATCGTCGATGTGGACAGTGCCCATGGCACCATTCGCGTGCGCGTCCTGATCACTTCGCGCCAGCAGCGCGGCTCAATATTCGCGCCGATTCACTGGACAGATCAGTTTGCGTCCAATGCACGGGTGGACAAGCTGGTGGCGCCGCGAACAGACCCGATCTCGGGCCAGCCGGCCTCGAAGAACGTTCCCGCCCTGGTCCGGCCATTCGCGGCGAGCCATTACGGCTTTGCCATTTGCCGGACATTGCCGGAACAGATGGAAGCGGCCTATTGGGCCAGGGCAAGATGTGCCGGAGGTTGGCGTGTCGAACTGGCCTTTGACGATGCCGATATGACAACGAAGGATCTTGTTCAAAGGGCACTTGGCCTTTCCATCGAGGCGGCCAGCGTTTCCTATGAGGACGACAGAAGCGGACAACAGCGCTTTGCATGGTTTGAAGGCCCGCATTTGCAGGCGGCCATATTCCTGGCAAGAACACCCGTTGAAGTCTCCCGCGCCTGGGCAAGCGAATTGCTTGCAACGCGGCATGAAAATCCCCTTGAGCGCTTTCGTCTTGTTGCCGGAAGGCCCGGACAGGATGTGCCCGATCGCGGCGCCATCGTCTGTTCGTGTTTCGCGGTCGGGGTCAATGAGATCGCCCTGGCCGTCGGTGCTGGCTGCATCAGTGTCGAGGCCATCGGAAAACGTCTGAACGCGGGCACAAATTGCGGCTCCTGCAGATCTGAAATCAGTGGAATCATCAATGAACACCGTATCCTTGCTGCCGAGTGAACGAACGACACGCAAAGCCCGCCAGAGGCATTCCCAACGCGTCGGCGAACTGGCGGTCCTGCCTGTCTTTTTCAAGTTGAAGGCCAGAAAGATCGTGCTGGCGGGCGGCACCGAAGCGGCTGCCTGGAAGGCCGAATTGCTGGCCGCCAGCGGCGCCAGGGTGCATGTCTATGCCGAAACACTGTCCCCCGAATTTAAAGAGATCATTGCGGCCGGAAAACCCGGGCAATATGTCCATCATGCCCGCCAATGGGGGCCTGATAGTCTCGAAGGCGCTGAACTGGCGCTGGCCGATGCTGAAAATGATGATGAGGCAGAGGCTTTCTTCACGGCGGCCAGAGCCTGCGGCCTTCCGGTCAATGTGATCGACAGGCCTGCCTTTTGCAGCTTTCAGTTCGGCAGCATCGTCAACCGCTCACCGGCGATCATCGCCATATCAACCGACGGCGCGGCGCCGATCCTCGGACAGGCCATCCGCCGCCGCATTGAGGTGTTGTTGCCGCCTGCCCTGCAGGATTGGGCGCGCCTTGCCGCAAAGTTGCGCAGCAGCATCAATCAAAGGCTGAAACCCGGCCCGCAGCGACGGGCCTTCTGGGAGCGGTTCGTCGACAGGGCATTTGCCAGGGCGCCGGATCATAAAGCCGAAGCAGCATTGCTTGGCGATGTGGAAATGATCCGCACCGCCCCATCGCATCAAGGCGGCAAGGTGACGTTCGTCGGCGCCGGACCGGGTGATGCCGAACTGCTGACCCTGAAAGCCGTCCGTGCACTGCAGGCAGCCGATGTCATCCTGTTTGACGATCTGGTTTCAGGCGACGTTCTGGAACTTGCCCGGCGCGAGGCAAAACGTTTGCTGGTGGGCGAAGGCAAGGAATGTGAAACCAACGAGATGATGATCAGCCTCGTCAAGGGCGGCAAGAATGTCGTCCGGTTGAAATCCGGCGACCCCATGACGTGTTGCCAGGCAGCCGATGAAATTGCACGGTTGGAAGCCCGGAATATTGCGGTGGGCCTGGTGCCGGGAATTGCAATGGAGCCAGTTGCAACAACAACGACGGGCATTGGGTCCAACGGCCTCGTAGGAGGCCCATCAAGCGTCAATGCCCGAGGCCAGTATTCGGCAAAACACATACACCAGACACGGCAACATTGAAGCCAGCCGGCTGCTTGCCAAAAGCCCGTTTCTAATTCCGAACATTGGTACCGGCAGCGTGCAGGGTCAGCCCCACAGATTCCAGCAATGTCGCCGACGGATTGATTGCCGAAATCTGCTTGCAGGCATCAAGGCCCCGGAAATTGGTGCAGAAGCACAGGACCGTGTCGCAGCCCTAATCCAGACAGGAACGCACCAGATCCGCGATCCGCTCGGGCGACACGTCCGCCATGTCGCGGCTTCGATCCAGTTCGAGGCAGTGATTCACCTTTGTGGCCACCCCTTCGCCTGCGAAATTTTGCACAATCGCCTCATGCACATCTGTTCGAAATGGCTTTATCAGGCCTAAGCGGACAGCGTTTGCCTTGCGCAGGGCTTCAAGCGCCAGCAGCGTGGTGCAAGTTCCGCCCGCTCTGTGGCCCGTGTTCTGGGTCCTTACCGACGCCATATCACCTACCAGCCCGGTCGCATGGAAAGTTCACTGAGCGAACATGAGGCCTTTGTCAAAGCCATCGTGGCGGGCAATGGCAATGCCGCCGCCGACCAGATGCGTACACACGTGAACGCCCTTGCAAACAGGCTGTCGGATTTCCTCTATTTTCTCAACCGCACCGGCCGCAGCCAGATCATCGCCTCAGGGCAGTGAGGCCGGTCAGAAGGCCGATTTGAAGGAAGCAAAGCGACACTCCCCCTGGAGCAGCTCTGGTATCTGTCGGTGAACGGTTACGCCCGCCTTTGCATCGTGTTCAAAATTGGTCATCATGGGATTTCGCAGGGAGGAGTTCACCATGGGGATCAAGGCTTATCTGCTTTTCTTGTTCATTGTGCCGGGGGGTAGTGTCGCAAGCCTGGCACAGGATGCCGCGCCGCTGGTTGCAGCGGGTGCGAAGATCGCGGCTGTTCACTGCGCGCGCTGCCATGTTGTTGACGAGGTCAATGTTTTTGGCGGCATTTCTTCCACGCCCTCCTTTCCGCTTCTGGTCAAGGCGCTTGTCGATTGGGAAGACCGGTTTCAGAGTTTTCACACCCGCCCGCCCCACCCGGCTGTGATCCGCTTCGAGGGTGAAGTGTCTGCGCCCGATAAACCTGTGTCCATTGTCCCGGTCGAGTTGAACTATTCCGACATTGAAGCCATTGTGGCCTACGCCCGTTCGCTCAAGAAAACAGAACAATAAGATCAAGGGACCGCATGCGTGATTTATGGCAGGGGATGATCGAGGCTTTCTGGCTGATTGCCTCCTTCAATGCCGATCTTTATGAAATTGTCCTGCGATCATTGCAGGTTACCGTTACGGCGGTGATCATTGCCTCGGCTATCGCCCTGCCCCTTGGCGCCGCTTTGGCGGTCAACCGGTTTCGCTATCGCAGGGCCACCATTTCGCTGCTCAATGCATTGATGGGTCTGCCGCCTGTTGTCGTGGGCCTCTTCGTTTATATCCTGCTGTCACGATCCGGGCCGTTTGGCGTTCTTGGTCTGCTGTTCACCCCGACCGCAATGATCATCGCCCAGATCATCATCATAACACCGCTGATCGCGTCCATCGCCCATCAGGCCATTCGTGACCTGTGGGCCACCTACCACGACCTGCTGATCTCGTTGAACACGACAAAATGGCAGCGCATGCGCACGCTGATATGGGACGCGCGCCGCTCGCTGATCACCGCATCGCTGGCCGGATTTGGCCGGGCGATCGGCGAGGTCGGCGCCATCATGATTGTCGGCGGCAATATCGATCACCTGACGCGGGTGCTGACAACGGCCATAGCGCTGGAAACCGGCAAGGGTGATTTCTCACTGGCCCTTGGCCTCGGCTTTATCCTGATCGCCCTTGCCATTGCGGTCAATATGGCCATTCACGCCATTTCGCGCACCGAGAGGGCCAGCACATGGTAGCCTCCATTCTGCCGCTCACCTTGAAAGACGCGACCGTGCGCAAGGGTGGCAAGACCATCATCGGTCCGATGAGCGCAACCATCGACTCCACGGGTTTCACCATTTTCATGGGCCCCAACGGATCGGGCAAGACCACCTTGCTGCGGCTCATGCACGGTCTGGAACATCCGCGTGGCGGCAGCGTCACATGGCAATTGCCGGCCGCGCAGGCGCGGGCCAGACAGGCCTTTGTATTCCAGACGCCGGTGATGATGCGCCGCACGGTGGTGGAAAACATCGCCTATCCGCTTCGCGTGCGGGGCGAGGTGAAAAACCGGGCGCTGGCGCAGGCGGCTCAATGGGCGGACACCATCGGTCTTGGCGATGCACTGGAGCAAAATGCCGAGGTGCTTTCGGGCGGCGAGAAGCAGAAACTGGCCGTCGCCCGCGCGCTGATCGTCCAACCGGAGGTGCTGTTTCTCGACGAGCCAACGGCCAATCTGGATGGCAAGGCGACGCGGGAAATCGAAGGTCTATTGCTGGCGGCACAGGCTGACGGGGTGCGCATTCTCATGGCGACCCATCATCTTGGCCAGGCGCGCCGTCTTGCGAGTGACATCATTTTTTTATATCAAGGACAGGTACACGAGCGTGCAACGGCGGAGGCATTTTTCAACACACCAAAAACGCCGGAATCCAAATTATTTTTATCAGGAGACATCGTCGAATGAGATATATTTCCTCCCTCATGGGGCTTGTTTTTTTAACGGCCTTCAGCACCGCCGCTCTGGCTGATGACATCAAGGTTGCGGTCACGACATCATTCCACAACTCGGGTCTGTCTGACATTCTGTTGCCGGAAATCAAGAAGGATCTCGGCCTTGATGTGCACCTTCTCGTGGTGGGAACAGGCCAGGCGCTCAAACTCGGCCGCGCAGGCGATGTCGATGCCATTCTGGTTCATTCCAGAAATGCCGAAGACACATTTGTCGCCGAAGGCTTCGGCACCCACAGACGTGAAATCATGTACAATGATTTTGTCATCGTCGGCCCCGGCAGCGATCCGGCCGGCATTTCGACAGCCGGCAAAGCCAATGAGGCGCTGGCCAAAATTGCCGACGCCGAGGTCATCTTTGTCAGCCGCGGCGATGACAGCGGAACCCATCGCAAGGAAACCGCACTGTGGCAAACCGCTGGCCAGAACCCCGAAAGCTTTAATGTGAGCTGGTACCGCGAAGCAGGCGCGGGCATGGGCGCAACGCTGAACACAGCTGTCGGCATGGATGCCTATGTCATTTCCGATCGCGCCAGCTGGCTGAAATTCAAGAACAAGGGCGATTCGAAAATACTTTTTTCCGGCGACCCGGTTCTTTTCAACCAATACGCCTATCTGCCGATCAGCAAGGAAAAACACGCCCACGTCAAGGACGAGCTTGCGCTGCAGCTGGAAGAATGGCTGGTGAGCAAAAAAGCCCAGGACATCATCGGATCCTATACCATCGGTGGTGAGACCCTGTTCACACCCAACGCCAATGCCAGTGGCGGCACTTAACAGATCAATATCGCAGAGCGTTTTCTGCTAGAGGAAACGCTCTGCGGATCACCGCGACCCAAATTGACCAGAGGCAATTCAAGCCAGGAACAGATCATGGATGAACAGGGACACAAGCCAAACCGCAAGGAGCGGCGCACCGCCGAGGCCAGCGGCGGCATGACAGATCGCCTGTTCCTCGAAATTGCCGATCGCTTTATTGATGTGGCCAATCGTGAGAACAGGACGGTGCAGGCAACCGACCTGCATATGGCCTTTCTTTATGCGGCAGCCCGCTACAATGCCCATGTGGCAAAGAATGTCGTCGCGGTTTCAGAGCATGAGCCCTATGTGGAAGAAATGACCAAAGCCTATCAGGAAATGCTGCGAAACCATCTGGCCGACCCACAGGTTTAAACCGCTTTTCGGGCCAAACAGGCCTACCCGTTGTCTTCCATCATCAAACGCCGTCGCAGTGATACCTTGCGCGCCGGTACAGGTTCGGCATCTTCCAGTTCCATTTCCGCAGGCCGGGCCGAATTGTCTGGCAGTTCGTTCAACACCGCGGCATCATCGCTGACTGGCAGCGGTGCTTCGCCATCTGTCAGGAGCGCCGTTTCATCTGGCTCCGCCAAAGCCTCTTCTCCGGCTTCAGGATCATCCACATCAACGCTCGCCACCGCTTTGTCTTCAGCCTCGCCTTCGGTAAATTCCTCGACGGCTTTCAGGTAACCACGACCGGCCTGCCAGGCTGATTTGAACGTCTTCATGATGAGATCGGGACTGCCAAAATCCTCACCGTAATCGACAAGTCCATCGACATTGGCGTAGACGGGATTGGAGCGCCAGAGCGCCGCCATGGCCTGTTTTTTCAAAAGCTTCGGCACACCTTCCTTGAGAAAGACCGAAAAATCCGAACGCTCGTCCAATGTCGTCAGATCAACGGCTTCTGCCGCTTGCCGGTTGGCGGCAAGTTGTGCCTCCAGAGCCGCAGCCTCGGCCGCCTGGCGTTCCACCTCCTGCGGGCTTGGTTGCGGCACGACCTCCTCGACCTCGACGGCCGGAACCGCATCGGCTTTTGCACTGGCGAGCTTCTGCCTCGACCAGCGGGATAAACGCCCTTGTGTTTTGTCTTCAGGTGGCATTTTCTATCCGTCAATGCTTTGTGTGTGTCTTGAAGATCGGCGTCTTGCCGAATTTCTGCTCCTCGGTATTCAGTCGATCCCGACGTCTCTTGATGAATTCCACATCGACATGGTGCTCTTCCACGAAGGCCTGGACAAAGGCTGCGACAGCCTCGGGCATCGCGATTTTCTCGATAATGTCATCTCCGGCATCGTGGTAATCCTGCGCTTCATAGGAAGAGGCGGTCACGATCAACGGAACATATGGAAACTCGGAAGTCGCATCTTCATTTTCCTGCAGCACCACATAGAGTTCAGGTTGATCGAGCATCAGGTTCAGCCGCAATGCTTCCGTTTCCTTGCGATGCAATGTCAGGGGCAGAGTCGCGGCATGATATTGTGTAAAATCATCACCCGACACGAGAATTTCCCAGGACGCATCCTGCGATCCGTTCAGGAAAACCGCCGTCGGCTTCCAGACCCAATCGGCCCAGGGATGGGATGATTTGCGTTTCTCGACAACAATGCCAAGCGGGATACTGACTTCTCGGTCAACGATGGAACTTACAATAATGCGCCACTCCTTCATGCACCCAAGACCACAGAGTGTGTACGATAGCACAGCGCGTGCCAAGGACGAATACGCTTTTGGAACACTTCTAAGGATGTATAGGACAACCGGGTTTGCATGGGCTATGGTTGGTGCAACCGGGGAGGAGACAAGCATGATACCAGCGGGACACAAGTGCCTGATATGCGATTGCGAAAAATCCATGCCGCTCAATGCGTCGAAACTGACAAAGGCACTGGGACAGGATGTCGATGTCATTCATACCCACCTTTGCCGTTCCGGCATTGGCGCATTTGAAAGAGCCCTTGCAGACGATGCCCCGCTGCTGGTTGCATGCACACAGGAAGCGCCACTGTTTCAGGAGATCGCCGATGAAAACGGTCGGTCGGAACAGGTGTCTTTCGTCAATATAAGAGAAAACGCCGGCTGGTCTGCAAAAGCTGCGGACGTCAGCCCGAAGATCGCCGCGCTGCTTGCAACAGCGCAGTACAATTCCAGGCCGGCGCGGCTGAAATCGATCCAGTCCGACGGCATGTGCCTGGTCTATGGGGCCGGGCAACAGGCGCTGGACGTGGCAAAAATCCTGTCATCCAGACTTTCGGTCACCCTGCTTCTTTCTGATGACGAGGATCTGCTGCCGCCGGCGATCGCGGATGTTCCAATCTATCGCGGCGAGATTGCCCAGGCCGAAGGATCCTTTGGCGCATTTTCGCTGACGGTCAATCAATATGCCCCCATCATGCCTTCATCACGTGGTGGGCTGAATTTCCTGATGGCACGCGACGGCGCGAAGTCCGATTGCAGTCTGATACTTGATATCTCGGGGGGTGCGCCGCTGTTTACAGGCCATAGGCACCGCGACGGCTACAAACACGTCGATCCCGGCGATCCGGCAGCGGTTTTGCGCGCCGCAATCGAACTCTCCGACATGGTTGGCGAATTCGAAAAACCCCTTTACGTCGACTACAATGCAACGACATGCGCCCATTCGCGCTCAAAACAATCAGGCTGCAACAAGTGCCTTGATGTTTGCCCGGCTGGCGCAATCAGCGACGCTGGCGACATCATATCGATCGACAGCGGCATATGCGGTGGATGCGGGGCTTGCCATGCCGCCTGCCCGACCGGTTCGATCTCCTATCAGTATCCTGAGCGGGCAGATATGATCGGCCATGCCCAGACGCTGCTCGGCGCCTATCATACGGCCGGTGGGAAACAACCGGCTCTGCTTATCCATGATGAGCCATTCGGCAGCGACCTGATTGCCGCCATGGCGCGCTATGGCAGAGGGCTGCCGGCCAATTGCCTGCCGATTGCCATGCATGCACCGACCACTTTGGGTCATGTCGAAATGGCGTCCATGTTTGCCGGTGGCGCGCAGCATATCGTTTTTCTCTGCGATCCGGCAAAGGACGGTGAGATGGGCGGACTGCGGGCAGAATGCCATCTGGCCGACACGATCCTGTCAGGTCTGGGGTTTGGCGACGACCTGCGCGTCAGTCTCCTGAGCGATGCTGATCCCGACAGGATCGAAGAGGCATTGTGGTCGCTTCCCCAGCATAGTCCGATTGCGGGTGAGGCCTTCAACCCTGTCGGCTCGAAGCGCGATGTGGCACGCATGGCCTTTTCCAAGCTGCACCAACACTCCCCCACACAGCCTGACGTGATTTCACTGCCTGCCCAGTCGCCCTATGGCCGGGTGGAAATCGACCAGACGGCCTGCACCCTGTGCATGGCCTGCACGTCGGCCTGCCCATCGGCAGCCGTGGTCGACACGCCGGGCGAACCAAAGCTGCGTTTTGTTGAAAGTGCCTGCGTGCAATGCGGTCTGTGCGTCAATACCTGTCCGGAGAACGCGTTGAAACTCGTCTCGCAAATCGATTTCACGCCCAAGGCCATGCAACCCATTACGCTCTATGAGGAGGAACCCTTCAACTGCGTGGAATGCGGCACACCCTTTGCCACCCAATCGACCATCGACCGGATCAAGGGACAATTGGCCGGCAAACACGCGATGTTTGCCGATGCGGAACGCTCACGCATCATGGAAATGTGTGACAGATGCCGGATCGAGTTTCAGGCAAACAGCATCAACGATCCCTTTTCCGCCGGAACACGCCCGCGACCCCGCACCACCGAGGATTACCTTGAAGCAGAAAGCAAGGGCCTGAGTGTCGATGACTTCCTGATGGACGATTAAAACAGACCCTAAAGCGGATGCTGCGCCTGGCACAGATCCGTCGCGCGGGCCTTGAATGATGCATATTGGGCGTCATTGATGATGCCCTCCTGCTTCATCTGCTCGACATCGCCTACACGTTTTTCAAGGCAATTGGCTAATGCGGGATTTGTCTCGGTCACAGGAGAGGGTTTGGCGGCAATCGGGATGGGGCCTGCATCGCCGGAAAGCAGCTTGCCGATATCATTTGCCCAATTGCTGTAGAGCAGAAATGCGATCAGTGCCGCGACCACCAGTGCCAGCAGCCTGGCATAGGGCGTATCCCAAAAACTGCGTGACGTTTGTGCATGTGCCATATTTGTCTCCCCCGGTGTCTGTCAGCCCCGTTGAATGGGCAGGTTCGTCAAAAGATTTTGCGGTTTGAAAACCAGCTTTCTGTCGGTCGTCATTGCCACCCCCAGATAGACGGGTTTTCCCCTCACCTGTTCCATCATGTCTGCCGGATCCAGAAACTCCATCCGATAGAGCGCGATGATACGATAAAGGTCGGCTTCGGCAACATCCTCGCCATTATACAGGCAATTGAGAATTTTTGTGGATTCCTGATCACATCCAACATGCCAGGACCAGCTTTCATCCCGGATGGATTTCACCGCCTGAATGCGTGTGCGTATTCCAAGGAAATGGCCTGCCCAGGCTTCCATGACGCGGCCCAGCGCATCGGATGCCGGTTGGGTGAAACGAAAATCCACAGCCATGTCGAACTGGTCGGAGCGTTTCCAGTAGGCCGACTTGTTCTCCTCGGTCATGACATCAAGGGCGATTTCCCGCGCCGGGGTTCCAGCTTCCGCCAGCAATTGTCCCAGGCCGCCAAAGCCGCTCTGGCTGCGCATCTCGACGATTTCCTGGTCCGCCAGCATCAGTTGGTCATCGCCCGTTGTCACGGCCTGTTCGCGAAAGAACAGTTCAGCGGCCCGCAACTGCATGACATCATCGGTGTCAGCCAGAATATTGCACAGGATGAGATGCACCATCTGGTCGATGAAAACCGGAGGGATGGAAATCGTATCGCCGGCAAAAAGGGCCGCATAGGCCGATTCCACCGTTCCATGGCGGGCGAGATGGTCACGAAATGCCAGCACAACGCGGTAATTGTCCGCCGTGTCATGATCGGCAATCGCGTTCAATTCATCATTTGAGACAGCTGCAAAGGGATCAGCCATCAGCTTTTCAAACAATGCATGTTCAGCGGCGCAGGATTCTTCCACCGGGTGAATTTCCGGCCGCGTCAGATAGGCCCGCAGATAATCCGCTGTCACCTTGAGCCAACCATTCGCGTCACGCTCGACCAGATGCATACCCGCAGATTTCCAAAATTCCATAGTCATTCCTCTACCACGTCCCAGACACGGGCGTGGCGTGTTTCGCCCGGCACATCGACGATGCGAAACTCTTCTTTTATGGCAGCATTGTCATCGAAAATGCGGCGCAGGGTAAAAACGCTGTTGATCGGTACCTCGGCACACAGGTCCAGCACGAAGGCAATTTCCTGTTGCGCGGCGGCCCCGGCGGCATCAGGCGATGGCGCACCATAATGATCGATAAAGTGCCGCACCAGCCGGGCCGTGATCTCGTCCCTTTCTTCCGGGCTTATTTCGGCAACCGAGACGAAGGTTGAAAAGCCGAAACTGGCCAGCGACAGGAAGCCGTTGCTGAATGCCTGTTTTTCCTTGCCTGCCAGTTCATCTTCCACCGCGTTGGCAAAGCGAAAGCCACCGGGAATGGCCCATTCATCGGGACCGGCGGCCGTTTCGAAAACCTGGCTGTCGGACGGATCAAAACGGATGGTCTTCAGAAATTTCATCATTGGGAAGCGCGTCCGGCGCGCAGCCGCTCAAGGGCGTCACCAACGGGGACATTGATTGTGCTGCCACCATGTTTGACCAGCGCATTGCCCGTTTCATCCAGTCCGATCAGTTCGCGATCATCTGAATGGTCGGCCAGACCGAGCGCACCCGTTTCCAGCGGAACCTTGGCAAACAGCCGGCCCTGCCAGTGCTGGTGGACTGGTTTGAACCCTTCCTCGGACCAGGTGTGGATCCAGTTGACAATATGGCGCGCGACCGATTCCAGCAATTGCGTGTGGGAGATCTCGCCGCAGCCTTCATCCCACATTGTTGAACTGTGGATTTCATGGCCCGGCTCGATGCCAGTTGTCACCGGCGCAATGCGCACATCAAAGCCCAGAACCATCCATTGGGGAATACCGTCCTGCTCTTCATCGCTGATCACAAGATCGGCAAACCCAATCCTGGCATCATTCATCAGGATCGCCGATGGCCATTGATAGGTTATCGAAATTTCAGCCGGGCCAAGAGCGCCTGCCGCGTCGCCGAAGGCAACCAGGCCGGCAAACAGAATTTCCCCGCAGCGGCTTCGCGGCACGTCCGGTTCCAGCACCAGAGCAAAGCGCAGGTTTGCAATGTCCCGTGACCAGACAATATCACCGGCGCCGAGCGCCCCCTGCCCTGCCTGTGCTGCGGCCCACGCCCTTGCATCGGTGTCGGGGGAAACAGCATGCCCGGTCAACAACGGCGGAAATGTCGGAAGGGAATTTTCCATCAAGCCAATCAGGTTCCGGAAAGATCAATTTCGCTTTCAACGACGTGATTGAGATCGGTTCCCTCGGCCGTCAAAACCATCTTGACAGCCAGCGTCTTGCGACCACCCAGGTCATTTTCCCTTACGATCCGCTCGATTTCCTGCTGCGACGTTACCCCCACCTGTTTGAGGAACTTGCGCATTGACATGTTGAAATCTTCGCTCATGACATTTCCTTCTTTCACTTGCATTTGCTCATTCCAGATGAAATGCAATGTCCTTGATATCGCCGCCGCGCGCAACCCGCAGAGTCAGGCGATTGCCGCTTCCCGTCAACGCCGCAGCGGCCCGATAGGACCCGGCTCTTTTGAGCCGCCTTCCATTGGCGGACAGGATGACGTCGTCGGCCCGCATCCCGGCTTTTTCCTCTATTGAGCCCGCTTTCACCCGCACCACCAGCATGCCCGCAAAGGCCGGACTGGTGACAGCCTGTGTCGGTCGCACGACCATAGCCGATTTTGGATGGGAAACGATCCCATCATCCAGATAATCATCGAGAACGCGCTGCAGCAGCGCCGCTGATACGGCAAAATTCACGCCGATATTGGAATCCGAGCCCTTGGTGAATATGGCCGACAGGAGACCGATCAACGCGCCTTCTTCATTGACCAATGCACCGCCGGACATGCCGGGATTGACCGCCGCATCGGTCTGGACAAAATCCTCGATCGGGTTGAACCCGACGCCGGATACCTGCACAGCGGATACAATTCCGCAAGCCACAGATATATCCAGACCAAAACTGTTGCCGATCGCACAGGCCCTGTGTGCCACTGCGAAAGAGGATGCAAAGCGCACAGGCGGCAAAGGTGTTTCGATACGCAAGAAGGCAATATCTGTGGCCGCATCGCGCAGGGCAATGGTTGCACGCATGCTGACACCATCTGACGTGCGCACAAAAACGTCGCGCGCCGGGCCGAGAACGTGATCGGCGGTTGCCAGCACCGTGCCATCGCCGACGACGATTGCCGACCCCTCCGGTTCCTCGTTGCGATTGGCATTGTCTGGCCAGACGGGCAAAATGCTGACAACAGAACGGGCCGCACATGCAATATGACCGGCAAAATCAAGAGCACCATTGCCTGCCGGGTCGCTCTCGCAGGGCGTCATGGCCAGCACCCCCTGTTGGGCACCGGCTGTCGCGCATAACATCAACCAAAGGCAAATCTGGGCAAGAATCCGCAAGAGCGCCTAATCCAACCGCACGGAATGATTGCTCGATACGAAAGCGTCACCGGATGATTGCCTTTGCGTGCCCAGGATGCCCCATGCAATGACGCTCACCACAACCATCAGGCCGACCCCCAATAAAACCGATTTCATCATCTTCCCTTTTCATAACCGCGTGTTGAAACCACAGACCATCAAGGCAGGGCGCGACCCGTTCAATGGGGCGGCGCTGTCGCCTGCTTCAAAAAGCGAATGAGATCGTCTCGCCTCTCGACACTTTTCAGCCTTTGTATCGGCATTTTTGTACCCGGCAGCATCACATCCGGCCCGTCGTCGAACAATTGCCCCACCGTTGTCTCATCCCATACGATCTGGGTGTTCAGAAGCGCCGCAGAATAGCTATAGCCCGGCAGCGTTCCGGCCTTGCGGCCAAACAGATTATACAGCGTCGGCCCTGCCCGATTGCCATCATCCGGCGTCAACGTGTGACACACGCTGCATTTGCGCTGGAATTCCAGTTCGCCCGGATCTTCGCTTTCGCGTATTTGAAACCGCCTCGGAAGCGCGGACTTGATCTGACTGAAATCGCGCGGCGATATACGCCTGAGGGCGGCAAAGTCATCAAGGCCGACGTGATAGACATGCATGGTCCCTGGCACAAAATCGAAATCCCAGACCGGGCCGAATGTGACGCTCATGTCTTCCAGTTGCGCGCCACTTTCGACAAGAAACACACCAATCGCGCCCGCGCCATCGCCATAACCGACCATCGTGCCATCAAGCGATGTCCTGACAGACTGTATGGGACGGTTGCTCTTGGCAAGGTCGGTGAGCTTTTGTGCCTGGCTGATGCTGACGACACCCATTGTTCCATCCAGCGCGCCAAAGACCAGACGATCCTCGTCCATCAATGTCAGGGTGTTGATGCCCCAACCGTGACTATGGATCCGCCGCAACATTGTGGCGCTTGCGACATCCCATTCGATGATTTCGCCGTCATGGGCCGCCGTGTAGATCTCTTTGTCATCCGATGAGAATATCGCAGCATTGACGTTGCCGCGGAGGGCTTTCAAGACGGCCACTTCCCTTTGCATTGCCAGATCATAGAGCCGGGCTGTCCCGTCCCACCGCGCGGCAACGGCAAGCGTTCCGTCTGCAGATACGGCGACATCCACCACCTTGTGATCGGACGACGGAATGCGGGCGATGAGTTCACCGCTGGAAAGCTGCCAGATCCCCAGTGATCCATCGTCAGAGACCGAGACGGCCTGCGTGGTGCCCGGCACGAAAGCCACGTCGTTGACCGCATTGTCATGACCAATCAGGCGATGCAGGATCGTTCCCTCCAACCCGGAAAGCTTCCAATAGATGATCGAATAATCAAATGAGGCCGTGAGCGCATATTTGCCGTCCCGGGAGATGGAAATTGCCTTGATTGGACCACCATGGCCATTGAGTTGTTCAGGCAATTGGTCTGGCAGATGTTCTGGCAATTGCCGATCCGACTGGCCGGGCAGCTCCGTTGCACAGGCCATGCCGGAGACCAGCCCTGCGGCTATGCCGATCATGAGTCTGTCAAGCCAATGCCATCGCGACAGCCCGAACATGCTGCTGCTCCACTCCCGTCATCACTCAGCCGGCTGTATGGACTCTTTGCCGGTTTCGGCAGTGCCCTTCTTCCCGGCTTGCACTTCCTCAACCCAGAGAGAATGGTGCTCCTTGGCCCAATTGGTATCCACATCGCCGCTGGTCATGGCATCCAACGCACCCTCCATGCCGATCGTGCCGATATAGATATGTGCAAGCACCACCATGATCATGAAAACGGCCATGATGGTATGCCAGAGCGATTGATATTGCTGTTCCTGAATGAGCGCCACATCGGTGGGCAATTGCGTGCCAAAGGCGTCGTTGAGTGAGCTGAATGTATCACCAAACATTGTTGTGGTGAACGGATTCATCAAAGCCCAGCCGGACATGGAAATGGAAATGCCGCAAAGGATAACGACCCAGAAAATGATCTTCTGTCCGGCATTGAATTTGCGGGCCTTTGGATGGCCGCCACCCAGCATGCCGCCACCGCGCAACAACCAGACGACGTCATGGCGGTTTGGAATATTGTGGACCAGCCAGAGGATTGCCACGATGACCAGGCCCAGCATGAAGGCGAAAGCCACATAATTATGGATGAACTTGCCGAAAATCGTGATGGTGGAAAAAGCATCCTTGCCGATCAGCGGGATCAGCAGTTTGCGTCCGAACAGCAGGTTGAGACCGGTCAGCGCCAGCAGAATAAAGCTTGAGGCGAGCAGCCAATGGCCCATCCTCTCAATGCCTGAAAAGCGCTTCATTGTCTTGCCGGATTTTCCATGGGAGATTCTGATGCGCCCGCGCAGAGCGAAAAACAGGGACAGCAATAGAAGCGTACCGAGTATTGCCCAGGCCGAATACATCGCCAGAGGACCATTGCGGGTGAGCCGCCATTGCTGGCCATCCGACTGGATCAGCAGGCCCGCCGACTTGTTATGTCCGACAACAGTTCCGGTTACGCCGTGGCGTATTTGCCGCCAGAGTTCCGCGTCGGAGGACGCACCGCTGTCCGTGCCGCCGGGTGTGGCGCCAGCCACCGGTTTGTCTGCGCCAGACACCTGAGCTGAGGCCGGGGAATTGTGCAGCCACAGGAGGGCGGAAATTGCCATCAGCACCGTCAGCGCAATGACCATGAAAGATCTTGCCTGATCACGCTGTTTCAGGGCGGCACTGCGGGCGCCTCGTTTCTGGTGACCATGATTCTGGTGACCATGATTCTGCTGGCCTGGGTTCTGGTTGAAGGATGCTTTGTTCGACATCGCATTCATCTGAACTCTCCGGAATTCTTGCGACTGCACCGATCGTGCCGGTCGCGGAGTTTGAGCATGCTCAACGAAAGAAAAGGCGGCCACTGGTGCAGCCGCCTCATGTCCTGTGATCGTCCCCGCGCATCAGGCAGGGATGATCGGCCTAGCCGCCGACCTTGGAGCCGTAGGCAGTGCCCCAGCCCCATGCGCCAGCGCCGAACCCACGGGACACGACGCGCTCGCGGTACACCGCAGAGACAACATCACCGTCACCAGCGAGCAGCGCCTTGGTCGAGCACATTTCCGCGCAAAGCGGAAGTTTGCCCTCAGCCAGGCGATTGCGACCGTACTTCTGGAACTCGGCCGAGGAATTGTCCTCTTCGGGGCCTCCGGCACAGAAGGTGCACTTGTCCATCTTTCCACGCGAACCGAAATTCGACGCCTGCGGGAATTGCGGCGCGCCAAAGGGGCACGCGTAGAAACAATAACCGCAACCGATGCACAGGTCCTTGGAGTGGAGAACCACGCCCTCTTCCGTGTCGTAGAAGCAATCAACCGGACACACCGCACGGCACGGCGCATCAGAACAATGCATGCAAGCGACCGAGATCGACCGTTCGCCCGGCTTGCCATCATTGATGGTGACAACCCGGCGGCGGTTCACCCCCCAGGGCACTTCATGCTCGTTCTTGCAGGCCGTTACACAGGCATTGCATTCGATGCAACGCTCGGCATCACAAAGGAATTTCATTCTAGCCATAGTCGTTTTCCTCCCTATGCCCGTTCGATACGACACAAGGTCGCTTTGGTTTCTTGCATCTGGGTGACGGAATCATATCCATAGGTCTGGGCCGTATTGCTTGATTCACCAAGCACATAGGGATCAGCACCCGCCGGATATTTGTCTCTCAGATCCTTGCCTTCGAAATGCCCGCCGAAATGGAACGGCATGAAGGCAACACCCTTGCCGACCCTTTGCGTGGTCATGGCCATCACCTTGACCTTGGCACCTTCGGGACCGTGCACCCAGACCTGTTCCCCATCACGAATGCCAAGATCATTGGCATCCGCCGTGTTGATTTCGACGAACATGTCCTGTTGCAGTTCCGCAAGCCACGGGTTGGACCGTGTCTCGTCCCCGCCGCCCTCATATTCGACCAGACGGCCGGAGGTGAGGATGATCGGGAAGTCCTTGGAGAAGTCATTCTTCTGGATAGACGCATAGGCTGTCGGAAGACGGTAGAATTTCCGATCTTCGTAGGTGGCATATTTATCCAGCAGATCACGGCGCGGCGTGTAGAGCGGCTCGCGGTGAGTTGGTATGGGATCAGGGAAAGTCCAGACCACGGTGCGGGCCTTGGCGTTGCCGAAGGGCGCGCAGCCATGTTTGATCGCCACCCGTTGGATACCGCCTGACAGGTCGGTTTTCCAGTTGGTCTTTTCGCCGGCAACCTTGTCGATGGATGCTTTTTCGTCCGCCGTCAGATCCCCGTCCCAACCCAGTTTGGTCAGCATGGCCATGGTGAATTCGGGATAACCGTCTTCGATTTCCGAATCCTTCGACCAGGAGCCTTCGGCCAGCAGGTTTTCCCCATCCCGTTCAACGCCGAAGCGCGCGCGGAATGTCAGACCACCTTCAGCCACCGGCTTGGATGGATCGTAGAGAATTGGCGTCCCGGGATGTTTCATCTCGGGCGTGCCCCAGCTTGGCCATGGCAGACCGTAATATTCACCGTCGAGAGGGCCACCCACAGCCTGCAGCGTCGTTTTGTCAAACGTATACTGATGGGCCATATGTTCACGCAGGCGCTCGGGCGACTGGCCGGTATAGCCAATGGTCCACATGCCTCTGTTGAACTCGCGGGTAATGTCTTCGATCAGCGGTTCGTCGTTCTCGACCTTGATGTTCTTGAACATCTCGTCGGCAAAACCCAGTTTTTTGGCCAGCTTGTAGGCGATCGTGTGATCGGGCAGCGATTCAAACAGCGGATCAACCACCTTTTCACGCCACTGGATCGACCGGTTGGAGGCCGTTACCGAACCATAGGTTTCAAACTGCGTACAGGCCGGCAACAGATAGACGCCGTCGGTGCGGTCAGAAAGCACGGCAGAAACAGTCGGATAGGGATCGATCACGACCAGCAGGTCGAGTTTTTCCATTGCCGTCTTCATTTCTTTCATGCGGGTCTGGGAATTGGGCGCATGCCCCCAGAAGACCATGCCGCGCACCTTGTTCGGATTGTCCATATTGGCCGGGTCTTCAAGCACCCCGTCAATCCAGCGCGAAACCGGAATGCCGGTCACCGTCATCAGGTTCTTGTCCTTGCCGTTCTTGTCCTTGACGACGGCAAAGCGGCCCTTGATATAGTCGATATCGGTTTCCCAAACGCGGGACCAATGGCCCCAGGCACCGGCGCTCAGGCCATAGTAACCAGGCAGGGTATGCGACAGCACGCCCAGATCTGTGGCGCCCTGAACATTGTCATGGCCGCGGAAAATATTGGTTCCGCCGCCCGCCTTGCCCATGTTGCCCAGCGCCAGTTGCAGGATGCAATAGGCGCGCGTGTTGTTGTTGCCATTGGTATGCTGCGTGCCACCCATGCACCAGATGACGGTACCGGGACGATTCTCGGCCAGCGTGCGCGCTACGCGCCTGAGCTGCGAGCCGGGAACGCCGGTAACATGCTCAACCTCCTGCGGATTCCAATTGGCGACTTCACTGCGGATCTGGTCCATACCCCAGACACGCTGGCGGATGAACTCCTTGTCCTCCCAGCCATTTTCAAAAATGTGCCAAAGGATGCCCCATACGAGCGCCACATCGGTGCCCGGACGAAAACGCACATATTCGTCGGCATGGGCTGCCGTGCGGGTAAAGCGCGGGTCACAGACGATCATCGGCGCATTGTTCTGCTCTTTCGCCTTCAGCAGGTGAAGAAGAGAAACCGGATGGGCTTCGGCAGGATTGCCGCCAATGACGAATATCGCCCGGGAATTGTGAATGTCATTGTAGGAGTTTGTCATCGCTCCGTAGCCCCAGGTGTTGGCAACACCTGCAACCGTGGTGGAGTGACAGATACGCGCCTGGTGATCCACATTGTTGGAGCCCCAATAGGCAGCAAACTTGCGCACCAGATAGGACTGCTCATTGTTGTGCTTCGCGGATCCGAGCCAGTAAACCGAATCCGGCCCCGACTCTTCGCGAATATTCAGCATGGAGTCGCCAATCTCATTGATGGCATCATCCCAGGAAAGACGGGTCCATTTGCCGTCAACCAGCTTCATCGGATATTTCAGTCGGCGTTCGCCATGGGCGTGTTCGCGCACTGCTGCACCTTTGGCGCAATGCGCGCCGAGGTTGAAGGGCGAATCGAAAGCAGGCTCCTGCCCGATCCAGACCCCATCGACGACCTCTGCCAGCACCGTACAACCGACGGAACAATGGGTGCAGACTGACTTGACAATATCGACCTTGCCGTTCGCCGCACCTGCGGCTGTCGCTTTGGTTGCCGTGCCTGCTGTCAACGCACCTGCGACCGCGAGACCGCCGACCGTCAGGCCGGAGCGTTTCAAGAAGTCACGGCGATTGACCGTAGCATCCGACATTGAAGCGATGGTCGATGACAGACGGGGGCCTCTCGCAACCCCACCTACCTTCTTCCTAAGCATGATATTTCTCCCAATTCGCGTTTCCAGAAGTCAAAGGCTTCTGCGGCATTCATTCACAATCCAAAATTGAATTGCACAAGGGTATTTTTGCCTGCGGCTGACGCCACAGGCCGTGCCGGTGTCCTTAGAAACGGGACAGTTCGTAATAGGTTTTCACGTGATCCGTTTCCCGGTAACCGCTGCCGTGCTCAACAGCAGGAACAGCTGCCTGCGCCTTGCCGCCGGTGGCGATTGCCGCACCGCCCAGCAAAGTGCCGGCACTTGCAAGTTTCAGGAAATCGCGCCGTTCTGCGACGCTTTTGTCGTCAGGGTTTTTGACCATAGGGCCCTCCATGTCCGTCCTTCCTTTACCCAAAACGATCAACAGACCGGTTGGGCCGAATGCGCAGACGAAGCCGCACTCATATGAATTGGCGCCTATTCCATGGAGAAGGCACCCAGTTCAATGTCCATGAAAAGCCTGCCGAGCGTGCCCACAGGCTGATAGAACCTGCTCAATTCGGCGGCTTCCAGATCCTTGTAAAAATGTGTTGCCCACGGCTCGATATGCGTGGTGAAAAATTCGCGTTGAATGTCAAGCGAAGCCGGCTCGCCGTAGCGCCCGGCAATCAGACCCGCCATCATTTCCATCAATGAGCCGATATGATCTTCAGGCTCCTTGATCTCATCGTGCCGCGCGATCCCCAGCGCAGCCATGGAATTGCGCAATTTGGCGAGGGGTTTTTCGTTCAGGAAACCGGTGAGGTAATAGGAGCCGTAGGGCAGCAATTCACCGCGCCCCATACCGATGAACAGGCCGTCATATTCCTGACGGACCGTTGCCACGGGGGTCGCTGCGGCCAGTTTGGCAAGTGTGTTGAAAGCCAGTCCCATGTCGGTTCCGTCACCGGACAAAGCGGCAAGCGCTTTTAGAGAATTCTGATCGGGAGGCGCAAAAAGCAGCTTGCCGAGCAAACCATAAAGGTCTGCGCGCATGGCGTCTTCCGCCCTTATCTTCACTTTTAAAGTGTGATTTTGCAGAACGCTCTCCTCCTGATTTAGGATTAGATACGAATTATTCTAAACTGGCAAGCACACCAAAAGGATGAGATGTGCCATTTGGCTGGGCCTTTCCTGAACGGTCGGATCAAATCGCACTGCCCAGCCTCTGCCTATTCAAAGACAATGCTCGGCGCGCCAGCGCCAACAGAGGCGCTTTCGATATCCACACGGTTGATCACCGCTGCCGCAATTTCCTTGTATATTGCGGCATGGGGACCATCCGGCATGGAAATGGTGACGGGTGTTCCGCCATCCGAATGGCTGCGAATATCCATATGCAGCGGAATCTCTCCGAGAAACGGCACGCCCATGCGGCCGGCTTCATCACGGGCGCCGCCATGACCGAATATATCGGATCGTTCACCGCATTTGGGACAGATAAAGGTCGACATGTTTTCTATGATGCCGAGAATCGGCACGTCCACCTTGCGGAACATGTTCAAACCTTTGCGCGCATCAATCAGGGCGATATCCTGCGGCGTGGAGACGATGACCGCCCCGGCCAGAGGCACCTGCTGCGCCATGGTCAATTGCGCATCACCGGTGCCCGGCGGCATATCGACAATCAGTAGATCCAGTTCGCCCCAGGCGACCTCGCGCAGCATCTGGGTCAGCGCCGAAATGACCATCGGGCCACGCCAGATCATCGGTGTTTCCTCATCCACCAGAAAGCCCATGGACATGACCTTGAGACCATAGCTCTCCAGCGGCGACAGAACGCGGCCATTGGCCGTTGGCCGATCCGATATGCCAAGCAAACGCGGCATGGAGGGTCCATAGATATCGGCATCGAGAATGCCGACTTTCTTGCCAAGGCCTTGCAGCGCCAGCGCCAGGTTCACCGATGTCGTTGATTTTCCCACACCACCTTTGCCCGAAGCGACGGCTACAATGGACCTGATGCCGGGCACGCCGGCCTTCTGATTGGGCTGTTCAGCTTGCGCTCGGGCGGCCTGTGCCTGCATGGGTGGTGGCACAGATGCCGCCTGGGCAGCGCTCGGCGCCGGTCGAATGGGGGCAGACTGGATGGACGGGGATCCCGCCGTCCGCTCGGCCGTCAGGACCGCTGTCACCTTGCTGACGCCGTCAATCATCATGACAGCCTTTTCAGCAGCGGCCCGCAAGGGTTCCAGTTCCTGCGCACGCTCGGCCGGTACGTTGACCGAAAAAATGACCCTGTCTTCGCGAACCAGAATGCCATTGACCAGGCCAAGCGAGACAATGTCGCCTTTCAGGTCAGGCCCCTTGACCCGCGACAGACGCGCGATGACCATTTCTTCGGTGATAATTGGCATGCATTCTCCCTGGTCTGGCGCCCCGAACAGAACCACAGAACCGCACCACAAAGCTTGGCAACAGACAATTTTCAGGCTGGCTCAGCCACTCTGATCGAGACCTGGAATGATTCTAATTGACTTTGGACGCACTGGAAATGCCCCGCTGCCAATTTGTTGTCAACCGCGACCCAATGTCCGCCGTCATTAAGGGTGCGGTTGCCTCCGTGCCATGCCAAGACTGTTTGAACAGGACCGGCAAGATTGGCAAGACCAGGGATAAATCAAGTCCGGAACAGTTCCGACTGTTCGGCGGCAAGCACAGGCAGGGATATCAGAATCTCGCTCAGATGGGCGCGCATCGCTTCTTCTGCCCGTTCGGGCGAACGCGAGGCGATCGCATCGGCGATATCGCGGTGCTGGGCAATGATCGATGTCATCGGCGTTGCCTGCGGCAGGCTGAGAAAACGCACCCGGTCCATCTGTACCTTGAGTTCTTCGACAACGCGCCAGGCGTGATTGCAGTCGACACTATTGGCAATCGCCTCGTGGAAGGCCTCATCGCTGCGCAGGAAGCCGCTGTGATCATCGGCAAGGGCGGCCCGCTCCTGCTCGATCAGATGGGTCTTGATGGCCGCTATGCTTGCATCACTGGCTTCCAACGCCGCCTTGCGCACGACGGCAACCTCCACCGCTTCACGGATGAAACGGGCATTTTCCACAGCCTTGCGTGAAATGAGCTGAACAAATGTTCCGCGCTGCGGCTGTATTTCGACCAGCCCCACATCTGCCAGTTTGAAAAAAGCTTCACGCACGGGTTGCCGCGAGACGCCAAGCTGTTTGGAGATTTCAGTCTCTCTCAAGGCATTTCCAGGGCGCAGTTGCAATTGCACAATTGCGTCCTTCAATGCCTGATAAACCCGGTTTCCTGCCGTCATCTGGCGCTGTGAAACTGAATCCCATGAAAGAGAATTCAATTGTATTGGCGTGTCTGAATTGACCATTGTATATTAGTATACTAACCTCCGGTGACTCAGATTCATATCTGACTTGTTATACGTGATGTCAACATTTGGGAGGAAATAATCATGAATGCGTTGAAGTTTTTTTCAGCGGTCAGCGTTCTGACCGTGGCTCTATGCGGCACAGCAATGGCCGCCGACTACACTTTGAGTGTCAATACGGCGCTCACTCAGGACGATCCACTTTTCAAAGGCCTTGAAGCCTTCCGCGACAATGTCAGCGAACGCACGGACGGCACGGTCGAAATCAAGATTTTTCCCAGTTCACAACTCGGCAAGGACGAAGATGTGCTGGAACAGGCCCGTGCGGGCGCACCGGTAGCGGTCGTGGTTGACGGCGGCCGTCTGGCGGTTTTTCAGAAGGAATTCGGCGTCCTTGGCGCACCCTTTCTTGCAAGTGGCTATGACGGCATCCGCAAGGTCGTTACTTCCGATCTGTTCGAAGAGTGGGTCGCAGGCCTGCATGACAGTTCCGGACTTCAGGTTCTTTCCTTCAACTGGTGGCAAGGTGAACGCCATCTGCTGACCAAAAAGCCGATCACCGGCACAGCCGACCTTGCCGGCGTTCGCATGCGCACGCCTGGTGCACCAGTGTGGATGGAAACCATTCGGGCCATGGGCGCAACACCCACGCCGATGGGCTGGACCGAAGTCTACTCAGCCCTTCAACAGGGCGTCATTGACGCGGCAGAAGCACAGCATCCGGCGACGCGCGGCTCCAAACTGGATGAAGTGGTCACCCACATCACCAAGACCGGGCATATCAACCTGATCACCGGTCTGGTCGGCAGTGCTGCATGGTTTGACAGCCTTCCTGCGGAAACCCAGGTCATCATTCGCGAAGAAGCCCTGAAAGCCGGTGATATCGCCTCCTACGGAACGCAGGATGCGCTGGCCGGCATCGAAAAGGAACTGACCGAGAAGGGTGTCATCATCACGGAAATTGACACCGCACCCTTCAAGGAAGCAACAGCACCGGTCTACGATTTGCTCGGTTATGGCGATCTGCGCGACACATTGCGCGCAATCGCAGCACAATAGGTCTACAATTGCCGCGGGTCTGCTGAAATGGGCAGGCCCGCGTTTTCCTTGTGCTTGCGGAAAAGTGTCTCCCATGAACAACGTACTCAAACGTTTCGAGCTGGTTTGCGGCGTCATCCTGCTGGGGCTGATCGTCTTTCTGGTGTTTATCGCCGCAATCATGCGGACATTCGGCCACCCGCTGATCTGGTCGGTGGATCTCGCACAGTTGCTCTTCATCTGGCTTTGTTTCGTCGGGGCGTCCAGAGCCCTGCGCGCCCGGGCGCATCTGGGCATGGATATCGCCATCCGCCACCTGAGACATCGCAGCCGCCTGATCATCGAATTGCTGCTTGCCGCATTGTTCATTGCCTTTCTGGCCATCCTGACAGTGGAAGGCGTCAATCTGACCTTGCTGAACCGGGAGCGCCTGTTCGGTGACAGCGGCCTGTCCTACGCCTATGTCACCATCGCCGTTCCCTTTGGCTCTCTCCTGCTGGTCGCATCCATTCTCTCCAATGCCATGGAAGCCTGGAAGCAGCGAAATGTGCCTGCGGCAGATCTTGTCTTTTCCCAGTCAGAGAAATCATCCGAACAGGCGCTGCTATGATCTATCTGGGCATCGTCTTTCTCCTGCTGCTTGTTCTGGGCGCCCCGGTGGCCTTTGCCATCGGCATTTCCGGCTTTCTGTTTTTTCTGATGTCCGATGTGATGCCGACATCCATCGGTGTCCAGAAGATCGCCAGCGTCTCGCAGAGCTTTCCGCTGCTTGCGGTACCGTTCTTCGTCTTCGCCGGACACCTGATGAATGAAAGCGGGATCACCGAGCGGCTGTTCCGATTTTCCAAAGTGGCTGTTTCCTGGATGTCAGGCGGACTGGCGCAAGTATCGATCATTCTTTCAACCCTGATGGGCGGCGTGTCCGGATCAGCTGTCGCCGATGCGGCGATGGAGGCACGTATTCTGGGGCCAACGATGAACGAGAATGGCTATTCACGCGGTTATTCGGCAGCGGTGATTGCGCTGAGTTCACTGATCACGGCGACCATCCCGCCCAGCCTCGGTCTCATTCTCTATGGCTATGTGGGCAATGTTTCCATCGGACGGCTGTTTCTGGCGGGCATCGTGCCGGGCCTGCTGATGATGATCTTTTTGATGTGCGCCGCCTATCTGGTGGCTAAGAAGCGCAATTATGTTGACCGGGACGCCAAAAGGCCCGACATGCGCACGTTTTTTCACGCCCTTTACGAAGCCAAATGGGCACTGGCCTTTCCGGTTCTTCTGGTCGTGGCGATCCGCGGCGGCGTCTTTACCCCCTCGGAGGTCGGCTCCTTTGCCGTTGTCTATGCGCTGGTGATCGGTTTTGTGGTGCATGGTGACCTGACGCTCGACAAGGTCTGGCGCGCGGCCACACACGCTGTCCAGGATATCGGCATGATCATGCTGATCATCCTGTTTTCGGGAATGATCGGTTTTGCCATCATATTCGAACAGGTTCCGCAATCCATTGCCGCCGCGCTGCTTGCCGGCATGTCGTCTCCGGTCGCCATTGTCGCGACCATATTGCTGATGCTTTTCATAGCGGGCCTGTTTGTCGAAAGCACGGTTCTGGTGTTGCTGCTGACACCCATCTTCGTGCCCATCGTCAAACAGGTCGGCTTTGACCCGGTTCACTTCGGCATATTGATGATGACCATCGTCACCCTTGGATCGATGACCCCGCCGGTCGGGGTTGCGATGTATACCGTATGCAGTCTGATCAACTGCCGCATAGAGGATTATGTGCGCGAGTCAGCGCCTTTCCTGGTGGCCATCATCGCCCTGGTTCTGCTGCTGCTTTTCGTGCCTCAACTGGTTCTGTTCCTGCCCAACCTGGTGTTTTGAATGGGGTATTCTTGATGATCCGTATGCTGCTGAAAATCCGTGATGCAACACGGCCGGATGGCCTTCGCAGGAGGAATGCATGAGATCCACCTGGCGTTGGTTCGGACCGCAGGACCGGGTTTTGACGGATGACATCCTGCAGGCGGGTGCACAGGGTGTTGTCACGGCCCTGCACCATGTCCCCTATGGTGACATCTGGTCGTCGCAGGAGATTGCGCAGCGTCAAAAAGAGGTTGCGACGTTGCAAGACGGCTCTGACAGCGGGCTTTCATGGGAGGTGGTGGAAAGTCTGCCCGTCTCCGAAGACATCAAGCAGCAAACCGGAAACTGGCGGGCCCATATGGAGGCCTACAAGATCAGCCTGCAGAATATCGCCAAAGCCGGCATCCAGGTCATTTGCTACAATTTCATGCCGATCCTCGACTGGACACGCACGGATCTCAAATGGCGCTTGCCCAATGGGGTGACCTGCATGCGCTTCGACCTCATCGACTTTGCCCTCTATGACATTCATCTGCTCAATCGCCCCGGTGCAGCAGAGGCGTTCCCAGCGGAAATTGTTGCCGCAGCGGCTGAACGGCTGGCGCAGATGAGTGCCGCGAGCAAGGCCGTCCTGTGCGGCAATGTGGTCTGCGGCCTGCCAGGTGAAACCACGGCGCTTGGCCTCGACGACGTGCGCGGCCTGCTGCGCCAATATCATGGCATCAATGCCGATCGCCTGCGCCAGCATCTGATCGATTTTCTGACAGAGGTGGTGCCGGTCTGCGAGGCGCTGGGCCTGCGGCTTTGCTGCCATCCGGACGATCCGCCCTTTCCGCTGCTCGGGCTGCCGCGTGTCATGTCGACAGAGGCGGATTACCGGCTGATCATGCAACAGATCGACAGTCCGTCAAACGGCATCACACTTTGCTCCGGTTCCCTGGGCGCGCGCAGCGACAATGATCTTCCAGGCATGATGACACGGCTCGGCGCGCGGGTTCACTTTCTGCACCTGCGCAATGTGCGCAGTGAAAGCCCCCAGCCTCACGATGCTCCGGCAAGGCTGCATTCCTTCCACGAAAGCGAACATATGGACGGCAATACGGACATGGTTGCCCTGCTGGACGCCGTTCGCAAGGAAGAATTGCGCCGGCGCAGCGCCGGGCGATCCGACTGGCAAATTCCCATGCGCGCCGATCATGGACAGGACATGTTTGAAGACAGTCTGCTGGACGCCCAGCCCGGCTACCCGAAAATCGGCCGGATGAAGGGTCTTGCCGAACTCAAGGCCGCCATGCGCGCCCTCGAACATCAGGCCGAAAGAGCAGGACAATGAAGCAGCAAATCCATCTGCACCCGGACCGTCTGCTGCCGCCGGGCGGCGCGCCGCTGGATGTCGCAAGAGCACTTTACAACGGTGTGTGCGACCTGCCGATCATCAGTCCTCATGGCCATACCGACCCATCGTGGTTTGCGCGAAACAAAGCCTTTTCAAAGCCGGCGCAATTGCTGATCACTCCGGATCATTATCTGCTGCGCCTGCTGCGCTCGCAGGGACGATCCTTTGACGCGCTGGGTGTGCCGGCCCATGATGACCGGCATGGCACAGTGGATGACCGCGCAATCTGGCGGCTTTTCTGCAAGGATTACGCGCTGTTTTCAGGCACACCATCCCATCTGTGGCTGATGCATTCGCTGCACCAGTTCTTCGGCATTGACGCGCCCCTGTCGGAGGCGACCGCAGACGCGACCTATGACCGTATCGCCGAAGCGCTGGCCACGCCGCAGATGCGACCTCTGGCCATTCTCGATCGCGCCAATGTCGAAGCCATTGCCACCACGGAATACGCCACTGACCCGTTGCTGCATCACCAGGTGCTGCAGGAAAAGGGCCTTACATCGCGCATTCGCACGACCTACAGGCCAGACGACGTCACCGATCCGGAAAACCCTTCATTCACCAGCAATATGGCGCGGTTTGGCGCATTGACCGGTGAGGATGTCCAGACCTGGAAGGGCATGATCAATGCCCATGCGGCACGACGGGCCGAATTCCGGGCCTTCGGCGCCACGGCCACCGATCACGGCGTGCCCTCGGCCAAGACCTTCGACCTATCGATGCCGCAAAAGCAGGCGCTGCTGGACAAGGCCCTGAAACAGACAATGTCGCCGCAGGAGGCCGAGGCCTTTCGCGGCCAGATGCTGACCGAAATGGCAGCGCTCTGCGTCGAGGACGGCATGGTGATGCAGATCCATGCCGGTTCGTTCCGCAACCATGATGCGGCGCTTTTTGCATCGCGGGGACCGAACCTTGGCGCCGACATGCCGATGCGCACGGATTTTGTTCAGGGCTTGTATCCGCTGCTCAATCGCTTCGGCAACGAACCGGGTTTCCGGCTGCTCCTCTTTACACTGGATGAAAGCACCTATGCGCGCGAGCTTGCGCCGCTTGCCGGATATTGGCCAGCGCTGCGCATTGGCCCGCCCTGGTGGTTCCATGACAGTCCGCAGGGCATGCGTCGCTATTTCGACGCCGTTGTCGAAACCGCCGGTTTTGCCAATCTTGCCGGTTTCAATGATGACACTAGGGCGCTGCTTTCCATATCCTCCAGGCATGATGTCTGGCGACGGGAAGTCTCGCGGTTTCTGGCAGGCCTGGTCTGCGAGCGGCAAATGTCGGAAGAAAGCGCCGCCGATATCGCAATCCATCTTTGTTACACGGCGGCCAAACGGGCCTATAATCTTTAAACCCGCATTGCCGGCCGGCCTGTTGCCTTCAAGAGCTGCGGCATTGACCCGGCCTGCCGCTGGCGGCACACTTGCATCAGAAGATCAGTGACACCCAACCGATGGAGACATGGCCATGATCGCCAGATGCGTTGTTTTGCTGGGCGTTGCCGCAGGCGTCCTGCTTTCGGGCAACATGAGTCAGGCTGCAGAGATCACGCCACAGAGCGTCACGGCGGCGCTGCCGCGCCTTGAGGGCCTGATCACGGACGCCATGGCGCGCACCGGCGTGCCGGGGGTGGCCGTTGCTGTCGTTGTGGGAACCGAGGTGGTCTATCTGAAGGGCTTTGGCCTGCGCAAGGCGGGTGAGGACGCGCCTGTTGATCCAGACACTGTTTTCCAGATTGCCTCCATGTCAAAGCCGTTTACCTCAACGGCCATTGCCAGCGTGGTCGGCACACCACTTACGGGTGGCGGCACATTTGACTGGGACAGCCGGATCGCCGATCTTGATTCCGGCTTTCGGCTTGCTGATCCCTGGGTGACAAGCCAGCTAACGATCCGTGATCTGCTGTCGCATCGCAGCGGCATGCCCGACCATGCCGGCGACCTGCTGGAGGATCTGGGCTACAGCCGCGAGGAGATTCTGTACAGGCTGCGGTTTCTCCCGCCATCAAGCAGCTTGCGGTCACACTATGCCTATACCAATTTCCTGTTGACCGAGGCCGGCGTGGCCACGGCCAATGCGCTGGATACGACCTGGCGCGATCTGATCAGGACACGGATTTTCGAGCCACTGGGCATGAGCCGGACCAGCGCCCGTTTTGGCGATTTTATGGCCGAGCCAAACCGCGCCGCGCTGCATATGATGAACGAGGGCATGGCGACTGCCAGATATCAGCGCAACCCGCAGGCACAGGCCCCGGCCGGTGGCGTCACATCAAGCGCCCGCGATCTGGCAAAATGGCTGCAATTGCAACTCAATCAGGGCCGTTTCGAAGGCAGGCAAATCGTCGATGCCGCGGCGCTGGCTGAAACACGCCGGCCGCAGATCATCAGCGGCACCAGCCATGACAGCGGTCGGGCGAGTTTTTACGGCCTGGGATGGAACATCAGCTATGAGCCGCATGGCCAGACATCACTCTCGCACTCGGGCGCATTTTTCGTCGGAGGGCGCACCATTGTCTCGATGTTGCCCGACAGCAATGTCGGCATTGTCGTTCTGGCAAATGCTTTCCCCACCGGGCTGCCGGAAGCCATCAGCCGCAGCTTCTTGGACATTCTCATTGAAGGTGCGCCGTCGCGTGACTGGCTACCGCTGTTCGAAGGCCTGTTCGAAGCAATGGCGCAGGTTGAAAACGACGTTGATTTTTCCAACGCGCCGCCAGATCCTACAGCCGGCCTGCCCGCATCAGCCTATGTCGGCCTGTATGAAAATGCCTATTTCGGCCCTTTGGAAATTGCCCGGAAGGCAGGCGGATTGACGCTGAAATTCGGCAAGGGGCTGGATCCCTTTGCCCTCACCCACTTTGACCGTGATGTTTTTCATTTCGAGTTTGACGGCCGCGGCGATGATTCCGGCGTAATGGTCGGCGTATCATTCAAAAGCGATGATGGATCACGCGCCAGCGCCGTGACGCTGGATTTCTTCGACGAAAACGACAATGGCACATGGTCAAGGCAGACAGGGGCTGAAGGGAACGGTGGTTAAGCTCCCCACAGCCAAACCCCGGTTTACTTGGACGCGTGTACTGTGCATTTGCCGCCATAGGCATGTGTCCACTTTTTGGTTCCTGACTGACACCCCCGCACAGCCAATGCCTCGGCTTCCGCGGTCGACCGTCTGTTGAGCGCAACACTGCAAATGACCCCATTGCTGCCATTCAATGCCCGCAGGGGCGTGGAGGCGTAAGCGGAATGTCCCTTGGCTGCAATATATCGGTCCACTGCTTTGCCACAGGCGTGAAGTCCGAAGGGCAAGCGACGCCTCACCTTGCCCTTCTTTCCTGCCAATGACGTGGAGCTTGCCTGTTTTTTCTTGGCGCTCGCGGCATGGGCGATGCCATCGGCCTGTTGCGCAGTGTAGGACATGGCAAAAGCCAGGCCGCACAAGATAAAAAGTCTGAAAATTATTCTCAAGATATTCCCCTTCCAATGCTTGAAAAGCAGGATAAAGACACAGTCTCCTGCTTGCAATCCCATCAATCTCGCTACTGGAAGCTGCAGAAAAAAAGCGATTTCAAAGAATAGCGACCGAGGTGCGCGCGCTTATGCCAGAGCCTGTCGAGAGCATTGAACGGTATCTTTGACTGGAAAGACAATGATAAACGGCAGGAATGGCGGGACATATCCCGCCATCCAGTTTGTATTGGTGATTTTCGGCTGAAATTGTTTCTTCGGTACCCAGGCTTGTCGCCTGGTTTAGCCGGAAAGCTTACAGCAACTGGGCCTCAGACTATTTCGAGGCGTAGATTGAGCATTTGCCGCCGAAGGCGTTCTTCCATTTTCTGGTCCCATTCTCACAGGCCCTCAAAGCCAGTGCTTCGGCTTCCTTTATTGATCGCCTGTTGAGGGCCGAACCGCAAATATAGCTCCAGCTGTTGTTCAAGGCATACATGGGTGTAGACGCATAGGCGGAATGTCCAGACGCCTTAATATAGTCCTCAACTGCTTTCCCGCATTCCCTGTGCCCCCGCGGCAAACGACGCCGCACGTTGCCCTTTTTTCCTGCCAGTGATGTGCTGCTCGCCTGCTTCTTCTTGGCGCTCGCGGCATAGGCAAGCCCATCGGCCTGCTGTGCTGTATAGGACATTGCACCCACCAGGCCGCAAATGACAAAAAGTTTGAAAATTGTTTTCAAAATGATCCCCTTCCGATGTCTGATGGGGCCAGATTATGAGCACAATTTACCGTTTGCAAGCCCATTGATACCGCTATCAGAGGCTGCAGAAAGGTGACCATGAATCTGCACAGAGATTACTTAATGAAAATTGACAAAAGACGGCTTTATATAAAAACAATTCCCGTTTAGGTAGTTAAAAAACAAACCTCCCCGAATTAATTTTTTTTTAAAGTAAAAGAATTTTTTCTACAAACAGTTGAACCAGCGCTGGAATTTCCGAAACCGGATAAATCCCATGCGCTGGTCAGATATTCGTTTGGTCGGCTGCGGCAATCACGCTTACGCCGTGACGCTGCCTGCGCCCTTGGGACCTGCGATCAGCCAGACAATGAAGCCGACGACCGGGAAAATCAGAATGCCCAGGGTCCACAGAAGCTTCGCACCGGTGCTGGCGCCGCTCTGAAAGGTTTTGATGATCGCATAGATATCGGCGATGAGCACCAACAGTCCGATTATACCATATTCCATGAGTTCTCTCCTTTATATACTGTTCAATTAACGATTGTGCGTCGATTTGGTTCCCTGGAATTCGCAATTTTCTGACAAATAGCCAATAAATCGAGACCGCTCACCCGCCTGCAAAACGGATCAATCTTCCATCAGTTCCAGTATGAGCTTTGATGACGCACAGACTGAAAGCCATCGTGACCTTCGTCGTTTTGTTCGCCATGCATGGTGATGAGTGCGGCGCTCATTGTCGCCAGGAACATTCCGGCAATAAGAACAGCCAGGAGGGTCAGCAGAGTAATCATGATTGTCTCCTTTTATAATTCGGTTTCAGATCTCTATCGATTTCGGGCGTAAACGAATCCCGCGGATCGGAAGGCAAGCCTGTCAGCGACGCGTTGATCACCACCTGGCTGTCCTTCAGTTGAACAGTGGCAAGTGCAAAATTTGGAAAGGCCCCGGCATCATCGCCGGCAAATTCCAAACTCTTGATGCGAAGGCATCGCACATCACCATTGTCGCTCATGCGAGCGCCGGTCACAGTGCCGAGCGGTTCACCGCTGGCGGTGACGACGCTCAGACCGAGCCAGCTATCCTCCGGCGGATCGCCGGCTGTTTCCACTTCATCAGAAAACGCAGTTTCTGTGTTGTCCGATGCTGAAAACCAGCCGAGAGCCACACCAAGAACGGTCGACATGATGATGAAATTACGCTCCACACAGCCACTTCCGTTTCCAATGCTATTGCTCTTTGTCTCTGGTTTGTTAACGCGCCGCGGCCAATAAGGTTCCATAGGCGAAGAACCGATGGTTTCCCCTGAGCCTCCGCCGCGCTGCGCGGTCCATTCTCAACAGGCCTGTGACGCGGCATTCGCGCCGCGGGCGTTCGCAACCCCTGAGACTGACAAAATCCTGTTCCAAATCAGGTTGCGCCATCGCTGGCCCATGCCCCTCAGCCAGACAAAGTGGCGTCAGCGAAGCCGCAAGCAAAACCGACACAGCAAAAGGCCCCGATGTCTTCACACCGGGGCCTGCATATCTTCCGTGTAGTCGTGACAGGTCAGTCCTGCGACGAACGCAATTCGATCTGGGTAACAGCCAGCGCAAAATTCAGACCGGTCTGTGTTGATACGCTGACCGGCTGCAGGGCAATGGTCTCACTCGATCCGCCAACCAGCACATTGGCGCCAAGGCCAGCACCGACAGTGGCTTCCGCACTGACACCGCTATAGTCACCGGCGAGTGCACCTGGCTCATCCAAATCGGATGTCGGAGCCAAGACAGCCCAGCTGATGACGCCTTGTCCTGTCCTGCCGATATCCAGTCCAAATTTCGAAATAACACCAAAATAGGTTTCAACGGGTCGGCCGCCGTCAGCCGAGGTGAATTCGCAGGACAGGTCCTTCGTTGAACCGAAGATGAATCCGTCTCCACCCTTCACCGCGCAGTTGAGTACACCAACTTCAACGCGGTTCGTTGTCTCAGCCACAGCAGCCGTTGGAACGCTCAGGGTCAGGGGCGCAAGCGCCAGGGCGGCAAGTGCCAGAGGAGCAAGTTTCATGTGCTTTGTCATCGTCATGTTCGGTTCCTTTTCTTTTCATTTTATGCATCGCACTGCCAATCATCTGACATGCAATGCTACAGGAATCTCAGGTCGCAGGATGGCATTTGATGCCCACCCAGACCTTGGCGAAACAGTAACGTCACCCCGTTCCGCCGTCCGTTAAACCAACGACCGAGCAGCGTAATGGTTCCATTGCCAATCCACTTTCTTTCGAAAACCCTCAGGTCCTTCGAGAATCCATGAGCGCAACGTTTCGGCTGGCGATCCATTGATAATGCAAAACGGCTGGTCACAATTTGCGGCGCATCAACCCTCGAGGAGAAGTTCAGGCGCCGTGAAGCACAGGAAATACGATCTCGTATTTCAATCCACCATCGTCCGGAATATAGACGGCATGACCATTGAGAGATGCCGGAACAATTTTTTCCAGCAGCATGCGTTCAAAATCCGGCAAAGGTGTGCGCTGCGCCGGCGGCGTGTCGGCAGGTGATTGCGCTATGTTCTCTTCCTGCCAGACAAGCGTTGCCAGATCGTTTTGTCCGGTGCGTTTGCGCGTACATTTGACCAATATGGATTGTTTGCCCTTGGCCAGCAGCCTGTGTGATGCGGCCTGAACAATCAGCTCATGCAAGGCAAGCCCCAGATAGAGGGACGCATTGGGCGACAGGCGTATATTTTCACCTTCAAATGCAATCGCTTTCATGCCGTCAGGAAAATATTTTTCCGCCTGTTGGCTGACATGGCTGCGAAGATGCGCACCTTTCCAGTCCGAATCGGTCACCAGATCCTGCGCATGCGCGAGGGAATGCAGACGGCCACGAAATCGCTTTACATAGGCATCCAGCGTGTCGCTGTGTCTGGCTGTCTGAGTGGCCACGCTTTGTATGATGGAAAGAAGATTTTTTGACCTGTGACTGACTTCTCGCAGCAAAGACAGGGTAATGCGCTCCGCCGTCCTCTTGGCAGACAGGTCGCGGATGACAGTCAACAGATAGGGTGATCCACTGCTTCCGTAGATCAGCTGGACATCAAACTCGAATACGCTTTCCTGATCCGGCTTCAACTCAAGACGTTCTGTTTTGCCGGTCAACAGGACGCGCTCCTTCAAAGCCGCCAGAGGATGCGCGATTTCATCTCCAAAGATCGTCAAATCCTCGGGATCGCCTTCCTGTTCAACCGACCAGCGGTCGAAAAGATTGGTGATCAACAAATAGCGTTTCGCAGCGCTTTGAACGGTCATGCACAGACCTGACCTGGCCAGTGCTGCAACAAGGTAACTCTGGCGCTCTTTGTCGTCCTGATCTGCTCTTTGCCAAGTTACCCATTTTTCCACGACGATTACCCGCACTTGTTACGAAATTGCACCGAAGCAAACCGTGCTTCGAGAGGATCAGTTTCACGCCCGTAAGTCATTCAACACTCATCAGGCAACACTCATCAGGTATGAGGACGCCTCACCATGTCCATGAAAATCGAGATCCCCAGAGCCATGATGAAGATGAAAAACAGAATCTGGGCAATGCCTGATGATTCGCCGGCTATCCCGGCGAACCCAGCCACACCGGTGACCAGCGCAATCAGGAAAAACACAGCGGCGCAATACATCATGACAGGCCTCCAGGTTGCGTCAACAGTTGGTCAACGCATGCCAGGCCATATGGTTCCAAATTCATTTCATTGCCCATCAGGCGGCCGTTGTTGCCTTTTCATCAAAGAACAATGCCTGACTGATCAGGGCTTTGAGCATGGATGGGCTGAAAGGTTTCGTCACGACAAAGGCAGGTTCCGGCCGATCACCTGTCAGCAGCCGCTCCGGGAAGGCCGTGATGAAAATCACGGGAATCGTCTCATTGCCGAGAATCTCGTTGACGGCGTCAATGCCTGAACTGCCGTCGGCCAACTGAATATCAGCCAGTATCATTTTCGGCCGGGTTTTGTTGAAAAGATCCACAGCTTCCGTATGGGTGCGTGCAATGCCGGTGACAGAGTGTCCGAGATCCATGACAATCTGTTCGATATCCACGGCAATCAGTGGCTCATCCTCGATGATCATGATGTCTGTGGCGATCTGACGTGAGATCTCCTCGGATGCCTCATCCAGAAGCGTTTCCACACGGCCTTCTTCGACGCTGAGAATCTCGGCTGTTTCTTCCTTTGAGAAAGTTTCAACTGCAACAAGCAGAAAAGCCTGACGTGGCAATGCAGGTATTGCTGCCAGATTGGCTGCGGCCCGCTGCTCCCAGACAAATGCGGACGGGCTCGGCTCAATTCTTATGTCGAGGGAACGAAATGCCGTGCAAAACAGTTTGTAGAGGGCGACACGATCGCTCGACGCATCGGGAAAAATGGAAATATCTGCAATCAGAGCTTCCAATGTTGCCGCCACATAGGCATCGCCGGATGTCTGTGAGCCGGTGAAGGCACGTGCGTACCGACGCAAAAGCGGCAGATACGGGGCGATCTTGGTGGACAATGACATAGAGATCTCTCCTGAAAATCAAAATTTTTTGTGCTACTAACGGTTCCAACGCGCGTTGAAAAAAAAAGTTCCGAAAAAAATGGAACTTATTTCGTTTTGCCGCGTTTGCTGAATTGAACACTACAGGAAAGACGTATTCCGATGAACAGTAAAAAGCCAGCAGGAGGGTCGAACATCCCTTATTCTGACGACATGGATCCCAACAACGCAATATCGCGGCAACTGCGCGCTATTTATCAGGAAATCGAGTCGGAAGCGATTCCAGACCGTTTCCTGGACCTGCTCGAGAAACTTGATGCGGCTGAAGCGTCGCAGAAACGTGGGGCCGATAAGTGACCACAACTCCAGAACCTGAATTCAGTTTCAAGCGCGAGATGCTTGCGGCCCTCCCAAGCCTGCGTGCTTTCGCCATGTCACTGGTGAGAAACTCACATAACGCTGACGACCTCGTTCAGGACACCATCCTCAAAGCTTGGGGAAAACAGGACTCTTTTGAGGTTGGCACCAATATCAAAGCCTGGCTTTTCACCATTCTACGCAATGATTTCTATAGCAAAATGCGCAAGAATGGACGCGAAGTCGAAGACAAGGACGGCGCCATGACGGCAAGCCTGTCCGTGCATCCTGAGCAATACGGCGCCATGGATCTGCTGGATTTTCGCAAGGCTCTGGATGGATTGCCGGAGGATCAGCGTGAAGCCATCATTCTGGTCGGCGCATCAGGTTTTTCCTATGAGGAAGCTGCTGAAATATGCAGCTGTGCCATTGGCACAATCAAGAGTCGTGTCAGTCGTGCACGCAACAATCTGCACGAGACACTGAAAATCGAAGGCGAAGGTGAATTCGGCCCGGACAAGAATTCCATCGCCACCACTTCGCGCGCCTTCATGCATTAAGACAACTACGCGCGGCACTCGTTTTGAATGTTTTATGCTCCCATGGTTTCATCAGGATATGGGGAACCAAAACCATTGCCACAGGTTTTACGTTTATCACTCTTTATGCACGACAAACCTTCACAGATGAGACCGCAACCCTGGCTGAATGACCTGTAAGGGCCGTGGAAAGTCAGCGCTCCATCTGAAGGCTGACTGAGGAATGCCCAATGCGCATTACAGCCCTTTTGAACGCAGAAAGCGGTACGCTGAAAACCACCGATATTGGTGGCTTGTGCGATCACATCGAAAATTCGTTCTCCCAAAAAGGCCACGCGGTTTCCTGCCAAATTGCCGGTGCCGGTGATTTTACGCGTTTGCTCAGCGAGGCCGCGGCGTCCGATGCAGATGTGATTCTGACAGCTGGTGGCGACGGCTCTATCTCGTCAGCCGCATCCCATTGCTGGAAGAACAAAAAATGTCTGGCTGTGGTGCCTGCGGGTACGATGAACCTGTTTGCCCGCTCGCTGGGAATTCCACTGGACCTTCATGAAGCCGTGACGGCACTGGCTGATGGGCGCACCACTTTCTGCGACATTGCCACTGCCAATGGTCGACCCTTCGTGCATCAATATTCTGTTGGCATGCAGCCAAAACTGGCCGAAGACCGCAAAAACTACGAATACAACTCCCGGCTGGCCAAGATTTTTGCCAGCCTTCGGGCCCTGACATCGCAGCTTTCACGCCCACCTTCGGTTCACGCCAAATGGACCATCGATGATCAATTGCAGGAAGAACGGGTCAGCATTATTGCCGTATCCAACAACCCCTATGGAGAAGGCCACCTTCCCTATGCAGACGACCTGCAGGGTGGCGTGCTCGGCGTCTACACAGCAAAGGTGCTCAATGCCGCCGCCAACATGAAACTGGCAGCCAGCCTGATGGCCGGCACCTGGGCATCCAATCCCGACTTTCACCAGCAAATCAGCCAGCAGACCATTGTGGAATTTGCGCGACCCCACCGCACCAGATCTGCGTTGATCGACGGTGAACTGATTGCGTTGGAAAACAAGGTTGTCATACGGTCGCTGCCGAAAGCCTTGCAAGTGCTGGTACCCGGCAGCATTGTGGACGCCAGTGTCACCGGCTGACCGGCAGGTCATTTCGGTTTTTTCGGGTCCGGTTCCAAGCGTGCCGGTTCTTGCCTCTATGGATCGTCCTTTGGAGTTGCCATGCCGCTGAATTTGCTCCGCTACCCCTTCGTCATGCTGCTGACGCTGCCTGCTTTGATTGCCTTGAGCATCGCTGCACTTTCGCCGATTGTCGTGGCATTGGAACAGTCCGTTTCCTTTGCAGACAACACGCCTTTCATTCTCAGGTTCGAAGCGGACAGCGCGCGCGGCATATTGTCGGTTGTGGCGGCAGCGGCCATCACTGCGCTCAGCCTGACCTATTCCCTTGTTCTTGTGGTTTTCACGCTGGCAGCAGGCAATATCGGGCCTCGGCTGCTCAAGCGTTTCAGCTCTGATCCGATCAACCAGGTCACTGCAGGCATATTCGGAGGGACATTTCTCTACGCTCTTGTCACCTTGATATTCGTGCAGACCGAATTTGTGCCCAGGATCACCATCGCAGGCGCTGTCCTGCTGGCTGTTCTGTGTGTTTTCCAACTGATTTTCTTCGTTCGCCACGTCTCGCAAAGTGTGACCATTGATGACGAAATCGCCAAAATCACGCAGCAATTGGGAACGGCACTCGCAGAACATCTGAGAAAACTGGAAGAGGTCAGCGACCTGCCGGATACGGACTGCCCGCATGAACTGAAAGCCGGCACGGCCGGTTATTTGGGTGCCGTGAACGAAGCTGCACTCGTCGCACTTGCTGCCCAGCATGACCTTACATTGCGGCTTGAAAAACCACCTGGACAATTTGTCCTGGGTGATGAAGTTCTTGTCGTCATGTCCGGCACCGTTGATGATGAGGTCGCCGATGAAATCCGCAGCCTGATCGATATCGACCCCGCGCGCTCACAGACCAGACCCATCGAGTTTTCAATTCATCTGCTGGTGGAAATTGCTCTGAGAGCCCTGTCACCCGGGGTCAATGATGCCTATACGGCTGTTGCTGCCATCGACAGCCTCTCCAGTGCCTTTGCCACGATCGCAGACGAGGACCTGCGTCCGCTTTGTATACTGGATGAGGAAGACACGGCCCGGCTGATCATGCCAGAACTCTCCGTCAAAAGTCTTGTAGGCCAGGCGTTCCATCCCCTGCGCCGTGCCGCAGCGGATAATCTTCTGGTGGCACAATCACTGGCGCGGGCCCTCGCCCGTCTCCAGGCGGTGGGTGGCGCAGACATGGACGATATCATCGAAAAACACGCCACATTGCTGGTGCGTGAACTCGAGGGCGCCGGGCATCTTGCAGACGACATTAACAGCGTGACGGAATGCCTGCCTGAAAAATATCGTTCTGCAGGGCGTGATAACAAAGATCCGTAATCAGCCCCATCAAGAGCCACCGAACTCATTGGGCGCCTCTTCACTCAGCAAGTCTGAGACTGCGCTGGAATCGCGCTCCTCGTCGACACGCTTTTCCAGTTCCGGATCAACATCGGTATTCTGCGGCTGTGCGGATTCGGCCTGAGCCCGGACGGCCGGTTCCTCTCTGGCCGACTTCTGCATGGGTTTTGCGCTCTCGCCTGCATTGAGGCTCAACACACCCTCATCAAAACGCAAGCGATAGGTCGGCTCCGGCAAAAGGAACCCATTGGCTTCCAGTGCCCTCTTGACCAGACGCATGGCTTCGGAGCGCGCCTTCAGGAAGCTGGTCTCCTGCTGGTTGATCCATCCGGCGAAGGTCAGGATGACATTGGAATCTCCAAGCTCATCGATCCATGCTTCAGCCAGGGGATCGTCCAGCACGAATTCAAGGGCTGCGATCGTGGACAGGCCCGTGTCCAGCGCTTTGCTCAGATCACTGTCTGAATCGACCCCGAGACTGAACAGGAAGCGCCTTTCGGGATTGGTTGAATAGTTGACTATATTTCCCTTGAAAACGGTGGAATTGGGAATGCGGATATGATTGCCATTGGCCTCCATCAGGATCGTCGCGCGCGACGTCAGGGCGATGACAAAACCCTCAAACCCTTCGATGGCAACAAAATCTTTCGGCCTGAACGGCTGCCGGATGCTGAGCAAAATACTGGCAATATAATTTTCAACGGTGTCGCGCACCGCGAAACCGACTGCCAGACCGATAATCCCGGCTGCACCCAGCAGGGTAGACAGCAAAGCTGTTGCACCCAGAATATCAAGCGCCAGAACCGCACCGATGACAATAAACAGGATGCGCACGATCTGCCGAATGAGATTGGCGATAAAGGCATTGGGTGCAATCCGGTTCCAGGGCCAGCTGCGTGCTGCAAGGAACAGACCTGCACCGCTGACCAGCGCCCAGAAACACATCGCCACAATAAACAATGGAAAATAGTTCAAGGCCTGCAAAATGCGTGTTTCCAGTCGTTCATAAACCGGCACGAGCCGTTCTGTAACGGATGTTTCCTCCTCGATCTGATTGGTGACCGCCACAACGCCATCAACCCGCGAGGCCAGCATTTCCGCCCTGTCGGCCAGCGGTGTCTCCCTCACATTGCCGCGCAGCGAAACCACGCCTGCACGAACCAGTACCCTGACATTCTCCAGGCCATCCAGTTCATGGAATATCTCCCTGATGCGTGTCTCGATTTCCCAATCGTCAATGGCATTGGCTCCGGCTGCGATCTCCGGCATTGTGGTGGTCGTCTGCGCAGCAGTCTGACTTGTGGAAGGCAGCAACCCCATTGTCACCAGCACGAGAAAAACACCTATCAAGAATTGAAACCGCACCGGCACCTCGCTTCGTTTTGAAAGCAAACTATCAACACAAATGGGATATGGCTATTGACTTGTTTCCGATCACAAATATGAACTCCCTCCATAACAGGGCGACCCCATACACTGTCTCTGATCGCATTGACCTTGCGTCACGTATAGGTCAGATTTGACTTTTAGACCTTTTCTGCCTGACGAACCCACCTGGCTTTTATGAATCTGCACAAACATCTTCGAGAAAATACGCGATCAGCCCATGGCAGAGTCGACCAGTTGTTCGGCGGACTCATGCTGTCCACACGGCGTGACTACCTGTTGTTCCTGCAGAGCCACTACCTGGCCCATCAGAGTCTGGAAAAATATTTTTCCGATGTTCTGCCGCTTGAAGAAAGACCACCCCGCGTATCACCATTGCTGGCGGGAGACCTGTTGGCACTCGGAGTTAAAAGCGACCTGAAAATTCCCTTCAGCATGGGCGATGAGACGGCCCCGCTTGGGGTGAGTTATGTAATTGCCGGCGCCCATTTTGGACAGCGCGTCCTGCGTTCGCGTTGGGCCAGATCGAGCGACAGGGACATACTGGACGCAGGTGCCTATCTGACATCACAGGACATGGCGCTTTTTTGGCCGATTGTGCGTGACAGAATGGAGATCGAAAGACCGTCTGCTTGCGATCTTACCCATCTGGTTCGCAGCGCCAACGCCACATTCGGCCTTTTTGAATATTGTTTTGGCCGTGCGCTTCGGGAGGTTTCACACATTGAACAACAAACATGTTGAGCAACAGGAAACCGATTTGGACCTGACGACCTGCGACCTCGAGCCCATTCATATTCCCGGCCGGATCCAGAGTTTTGGCGCTTTGCTGTCTGTAACGCCGGACCTGATGGTCAACCATGCGTCAAAAAATGCTGCACGGATGCTGGCAATAGACTGCGATAGGCTCGTCGGGAAATCCCTGCTGGATTTCATCAGCCCTGAAGCCATCCATGACATGCGCTCAAGATTGCAGATGCTCGCCAGCAATGATGCTGTTGAACGGATGATTGCTGTCACACTGACAGATGGCGGCACCCCATTCGATATCGCATTGCACGTGTCAGGCCGCTCCATTGTTCTCGAATTCGAACAGCACAATGCGCAGGCGCAAAGGGATTATATCTCCGATATACGCCATATGATCGAACGGCTGCGTCAGGCGGTGGATGTCGTTCAATTGTGCCAAATGGCGGCGCGCCAGATCAAGATCTTGACGGGGTTTGACCGCGTCATGGTCTACCGTTTCGGTCAGGATGGGTCCGGCGACGTCATCGCAGAAGCGGTGCAGCGGGATATGGAACCCTATCTGGGCTTGCGTTATCCCGCTTCCGACATCCCCAAACAGGCACGGGCTTTGTACACACGAAATCTTTTGCGCCTGATTGGCGACGCCCATGATGAAGGCATCGCGATCGAACCGGTCCTTTCGGTTGATGGAAAGCCTCTGGACCTCAGCATGAGCACGACCAGAGCCGTTTCGCCCATCCATCTGGAATATCTGCGCAATATGGGTGTGCATGCATCCATGTCGATCTCGATTCTGAGAAAGGGAAAGCTGTGGGGATTGATTGCCTGTCACAACCGGACACCCCTTTCAGTCTCCTTTTCGATGCGCATCGCGGCGGAGCTGTTCGCTCAATTGTTCGGTTTTTTGCTGGAACAGAAGGAAGCGTCCATTGCACGCGAAGATGCAATTCGTTCCCGCATCCTTCACGACCAGATCATGGCAAAAATAACCGAGACGGCACCCGTTGAAAACAACGTTGGGTCGATCATATCCTCGATTGAATCCGCCATACCCTTCGATGGCGCCATCAGTTGGACCAAAGGCATTTTCAGCAGGCAGGGCACAGCGCCCTCACAAGATGAATTCCTCGAACTGCTGCCGTTCATCGACAAGAACACCACCGGCGGCGTTTTCCAGACGGAATGTCTGTCAGACATGTTTCCGCCGGCAAAACCCTATGCCGCGAAAGCAGCCGGATTGCTTGCAATCCCGTTCAGGCAATCCTCGCGCGACTATATTGTCCTGTTTCGCAGCGAGGTGGCAAAATCGCTTCGATGGGCAGGCAATCCTGACAAGCCGGCTGAGGGCGCCCCCAACGCTACACGTCTGACACCGCGCAAGAGTTTCGAAGAATACAAGCAACAGGTAAGCGGGCACTGTTCATCCTGGACCACCCGGGAAATGAATATTGCCGAGGCACTGCGTGTCACCTTGATGGAAGTGGCATTGAAACTGGCCTTTGCCAATGATCCGGAGCGCCATCGGCTTCAGGAACATCAGGAACTGCTGATCTCCGAATTGAACCATCGGGTGCGCAATATACTCAATCTGGTCAAGGGTCTGATCAGCCAGAGCAGTGACGAGGCCAGCAGCGTTTCAGGCTTTACTGAAATCATCGGCGGCCGGGTTCATGCATTGGCACGCGCCCACGATCAGATCATGAAGAAAAACGGGGCCGCTGCATCAGCCCATCAGCTGATCAAGACAGAGGCGTCAGCCTATCTTGCAGCAGACGCGATGCGGGTGGAACTGACCGGTTCTGATGCCTTGCTGGTGCCAAAGGCATTCTCAACGCTCTCTTTGGTTATCCATGAGCTGATGACAAATTCGGCGAAATACGGGGCCTTGTCTGAACGGCGCGGAAGGGTTTTCATCAAACTGTCTCAGGAGACCGGCGATGAACTCATGATTTCCTGGCGCGAGAGCGATGGCCCGCAAGTCGTGGAACCGACGCGACGGGGTTTTGGCCTGACGATCATAGAGCGGTCCATTCCCTATGAATTGCATGGACAGGCAACATTGAATTTTGACCAGGAAGGCGTCAACGCTGTCTTCGTCCTGCCCGCCGATAGTGTTGAGACCCATCTGGAAAGCGCCTTATCCGAGGCTGTTATACAAGAGGCAGCAGCAGAGGTATTCACACCGCCCAATTCAGTTCTGGTCTTGGAAGACAATATCATCATTGCGCTGGACGCCGAAATTCATCTGGATCAATTGGGGGCAAAACAGGTGCAGATCGCCAGCACCGTTACGGCAGCCATGGAACTCGTTGAAAAAAATGACTTCGATTTCGCGTTGCTTGATGTCAATCTGGGATCGGAAACAAGCGAGCCCGTTGCGCACCTGCTCATGCAAAAGGGCGTGCCATTTGCGTTTGCATCCGGCTACGGAGAATTGCAGGCGCTGGCTGCCAAATTCAACAATGCACCTATCGTTCAAAAACCCTATGACAAGAATGCCCTGGTCAAGGCGATCGTGGACTGCAGGCAAGAGACCTGAAGCGATCAAATCGCTCAGGCCCCTCAGAGGTGAGGGTTCCAGCCAATCGAGGCCAGACCTTCAGCCGGTCAATTACAAAGTGGCCGGACCGTCATTTCTGTCGTCCTCGGCGTCGGGATCGATACTGTCGATGGCCAGGTCGATTTTCCTGAGTTCCTCTCCGAGGTCCTGGTCGTCGACCATGGCGCTTTCGCTTGCTGCGCGGATTTCGGCGCGCACTTCCTGACGCATTTTTTCGAGCTGCTTGCGCTGCTCCGACACCGAATTCTTCTTGTTCGTCAATATGTCCTGAATTTGCGTTTCGACGTTACTGCTATCCATAACATTCTCCATTGTAATCTTTTGCCAGCCACTTTTGACAAACCAACAGGCACTCAAAGCCAATGTTCTTTGCCTTTAAAGTAGGGCAAAGAGGCTCATGAGATGCTGTCGGTCATGATGGCAGCGAAGGCTCAGGTCAGTGCTCAGGCCAGTCCGACAAAGGACAGAATAGCCAGAACGACGACAACAACGCCGATGATGTAAAAGATTTTGTACATGATAGAGTTACCTCTCGTTGTGCTATGGGAGTGAAACGCGTGGTCAGCCATTTTGTTCCGCAATATGGTCTGCAACAAAAGCGCCGCGCTGCCCCATGGGAGCGGACACGCCGGTGGTCGTGTCAATTTTTGTCTGATATTCCAGTTCGGAATTCAAAATGGCGCCAAGCACGATGATCAGCGTTGAATAGTAGATCCACAGCAGTGTTACGACAGCCACGGAGAGTGATCCAAACATTGCATTGTAATTGCCGAAATTCTCGACATAGAGCGAGAACAGCACCGAAAGGCCGATCCACAATAGGGTCGCAAGCGCCGCGCCGGGTGTGATCCATGTCCACTTGGCCGCGCTGCGATTGGGCGCAATGCGAAACAGCACCGAAATGGCCAACCAGACCATCAAGGCAAGGACCGGCCATCGGAGCCATATGGAAAGGGATTCAAGAAATCGCGGGAGCGGCAGGCCGCCGACAATCACCGGTATTGCGGCAATGGCAAAAAGGGCAACGGTGATGAAAACCATTCCGCCGAGGGTCAGGCCAAGTGACAGCAATGCATTGGCAATCAGACCACGTTCGTCCTTTTCACGATAGGCGCGATTCATGGCCACCAGAAGCGCATTGATGCCGCGCGAACCGCTCCAAAGGGCAAAGACCAGGGAAACAACAAGACCTACGCCCAGAGTTGATTCAGGCTGTTGCAGCAGAGCAATCAGCCGATCCTGCAGCATTTCAAAGACGGATGCGGGGACAAATGGTTGAATGGTGGCGAGCTGGGCCTTCAGCGAATCGCGGCTCGTCACCAGTCCGTAGAGCAGGACGATGCTGGCCATGACGGGAAACAGTGACATGAAACTGAAAAACGCGACTCCCGCGCAACGAAGCGACAGTTCCGCATCGACGACAGCAACGTAGACGCGCTTAAGCACCGCTTTACGGCCGGGCCATGGAATCTGGCCCGGAGCCGTTGCATAGCGCCCGGTTAACCGGGCGCCTGTCAGGTCACTTTGCTCAAGGTCTGGCACCTAGTCGGCCCCGACTGGCTTGGATGACACCCCTTTGGGCAGGGTCGAAATCTTTTTCGCAGACCGTGGCTTTGCCGGGGCAGATTTCTTTCCGTTCGCCTTTGCCGGATCATTCAAGACATTCGCAGCGCCCGGAAATTTTTCAGCTGCCGCTTTGAGATCTCTTTTCGCCCCGTTAGCAGCGCCGGAGACCTCCGCCTCCGCCTGCAGGTCGACCACCCGATCACCAACCTTGGGCTCCGGTTCGGCTTGCCTATGTGTGGCCGACGCGTTCGACTGTTCATTCGCCGTGTCTTCGCCAGATGAATGGGCACCAGACTGCGTGTTCTTGGCGTGACCAGTCACAGGCCGCTTTGCCGCAAGAATGGAGGCGGCCGCGGCGCCTGCTGCCAGAGCCATCAGGCCAGCGGGGATGGGATTGTCCTTGACCCAATTGGCCGCGGTTTCCACACCATCGCGCGAACGGTCAGCCTGTTTTCTGACGGCGTGACCGGCGGCATTGGCCTTGGAATGCAATCTGTCTGCATAGTCCCGGCCCCGTTCCTTTGCCTGTGAGGATGTTTGGTTGACGGCATCGGCGGTTTTTCCAGCCATGTCGGTTACCTTGTCACTCACATCGTCAAAGCTGCTGCGCACAGCACTGCGGGCCAAATCCATCCCGTCTTTGGCGGCTCTATTGAGATCCTCGACGCTGTCAGCAACACCGTCACGAATACCTTCGGCCTGGTTTTTCAAATCATGCACACGCTGCCCGACACGTTCAGCCGGATCGCCGGAAACAATGGGATCAGCATGGGTTTCGCCCAGAGGCCTTTGCGGATGCACATCCTGCTGCCCGTTGCTGCGCGCACGTCCGGCCATGAAAAAGCCGGCAAGACCTGCCCCAACCAGAAGCGCGGAAAATGGGTTCTCACGCGCCTTGTTGACAAGGGACGCGCCGATATTCGACGCAGGCTGGCCATCTTCTCCCAGCAGATTGCTCAGGAAACCGGCGGGGGAAAATGTATCCCCCATCTGGTCCAGTCGTGAATCAATGCGTGAGCGGGTATTCTCGATGGCATCTTCTATCTGTTCGGTCTTATAGGTCATGATCAGCTTGCCTCCTTCATTCTTTCAGCGCTCTCGCGCACGGATTTCATTGTTCTTTTAGGTGCCAGATTTTCCGGCTTGAGCTGCCTGCTGCCGCTGGTGACTGAAATATAGGCAATGACAGCGAGCACGATTCCGACCGCCAGAGACGCGACGGAAGCCGGCATGATATTGGCCAGGGCGACGACGAGCGCCTGGACGAGCACAAGCAGGGCACAAAATGCAATCAGCAGTCCGGCCACCAGAGCGATGAAACCGTTTTGTATCTGATCGATTTTTTCACCCGCTTCTGCACGCGCAAGCGATATTTCCTGCCGCAGCAGGAGCGTTAGATCTGCGATCAGCTCCCTGATGGTATCCTTCATGGTCGTGGTACTATTCATCTTGGTGTTCCTTCCATTTCTCTCAGGCGCCGGTCTCAACTGTCTCTGACAGGATGCCTGCGCGCGGACTTCAGGGTGCTGGCCAGCGCAAAGCCCGCAAAGGCGAGAATGCCGACCGTGACGACGGGGCGTTCACGCACAAATGTTTCAAGTCGGTGGGTCAGATTGTCCGGATCAAGTCCGTCAACCTCACTGGCAGCATTTTCCAAACCCTTGCCTGCAGCGCGCACGTAACCGGCGGTACCGGACATGCCGTCTTCTTCAAGGCTTTTGCTGCCTGCCTCCAGAGCACGGCTGATCGAATAGACCATTTCCTGTGTCCGGTTCTTGCCCTGCTCTGCGGTGGCCCTTGCGCCGTCCATAGCCCTGTTCAAGACATCTTCACTCGCCTTTTCCGCATGTTTGGCGACGGACGATCCCAGGTCGGATGCAGCATCAGACAGGGAGGCCCTGACATCAGAAGCCATTTCACCCGCCTTCGTCACTTTGGCATCAACGGCATTTTTCATGGTCTGTTCATTGGAGCCATCAGAGGGTCTTGCAATCGTGGCACCTTCGCCAATGGTCTCATTTCGCTGCGGCTTTCGCATCTTCAACTCCATCTGCGGTTGTTAAAAAATCTTTTCTCTGTGTAGTAGAACCAACGAACGGCGCAAAAGTTCCACGCATTCTGCATAATCTGGCAGGTTGCCAGCATTCATGGATTGCCACGCATCTGCGCACGGGCTGGGTTACAGACCGGCGGGTTTCTCATCGGGCGAAGCGGTTGAGGTCTGCGGTTCGGGATCCACAGGGATATTCTCACCGGACAGGAATTCACCGATATGGGACAGGCCGCCAACGCGCTCGCACAGCACCTTGAAAATAATCAGAAGCGGCACGGCAATCAGCACCCCCACCGGTCCCCACATGAAACCCCAGAAGGCAATGGAGACCAGGATGGCAACCGTATTGAGTGAAAACCTGCGACCCAGAATCATGGGGGTCAGAAACTGTCCCTCGACAATGGTCAAAACCAGGTAGACGGCCGATGGCACCATGGCGATGGCGAGCGTATCAAATGAAATGATGGAGACGCCAAAGGCCAGGAGCACACCGATCAGTGCACCGATATAGGGAAGGAAATTGAGCAGGGCGGCGAGGACAGCCCAAAGATGCGGGGTCGGTACATCCAGCATGTAGAAAAGAATGCCCACGGCGATGCCCATGCACGCATTAATCACCGCAACCGTCAACAGATAGCGCGACACGTCATGCTCGACATCCATGATCAGCGCGAGAATTTTTTTCTTGTCGCTCAGTTTTGGAAATATGCGGATGGCCTTTTTGAAAAACATGTCGCGGGACACAAGAAGGAAAAAGCTCAGGACCAGGATCAGAAGCGTCGTTGCAGTAATCGCCATAATATCGTCAGCGGCACGCGCAATCAGTCCGGGGCCTTTCACAACCACTTCATTGGTCTTTCCATCGCCGGCGGAACTGGTGATTTTTTCCACTTCTTCGCCCATGGAGTTGATTGAATCAACCGGGCTTCGGATGGATTTGAGCTTCTCCTTCAGCTGCGCTCCGATTTGCGGCGCATCCGACAGAAACTCCTTCAGCGGTGTGGCCAGTGTCATCGCGCCGATGGTGATGCCTGCCCCACAAATTATGAGCAGCAATGCCGCTGAAACAGGGCTTGGTATATGAAACAAGCGCCGGGCGGCGGCCACCACGGGCCCCAGCGTCAGCGCTGTAATGATGGACAGTGCAATGGGAAGAAAGAAACTCTGCCCGAGATAGAGCGCCACACACACCGCAATGACGGCGATGATGTTAAGGGACACGGCCACTGACGACGAATAGGTGCCTTGCGCTGTTTGCGAGTTCTGCGTTCCGTCGATTTCGGGGGAACCCGGTTTGAGAGACAATGCCATCCATCCTTTTCCGCCCGCCAGGCCAACAGTGGTTCTCCAACCCGGGGTCGGGTCGATTGACACTTTGCTGACCGATACAACGCACGGCAGGGAAATTGGTTGCGATATGGATCAATCTTTGTCCCCAAACAGAAAAAGGCCGCCACCGGCGACCTCTTTCATGGGTGAAATCAAATCAACCCTTGTAGGCGGGCTGTTTGCCAAGCGCTTCTTCGCTGGAGTCGATATAGACCCGCAAGTCATCGCCATTGTCATTGCGCAGGATCCGCAGTTCGTCAAAAGTGACGCCAACCGGATGCTCGCCGAGACCAAGGAAACCACCCACGTCGATCACGACGGTTTCGACCTTGCCATCTTCACTGAGGATCAAGCGGTCGATTTCGCCGACGCTTTCATCATCGACGCCGTAGACGCTGATACCTTCAAGCTTTTCAGCTGTCAGTTCCGTCATTTCGGCTTCGCGATAACCATCACGATCAATCATCGGACGCGGCAAGAGCAAACGACCTGTCTTGTCAGCAGCGTGGTCTGCATCGTCCGCAGTGACACTGCCTGTCTGCATGTCGTCTGTACGATCAAATGGCGTTGCTTCAGTCAACATTTCCTTGTTGGTCTTCACGACCAGGAAATAGTCGTCATCATTGCCTTCTTCGCGTACCATCTTGATCTGATCCATCGGTACGGCAATGTCTTTTTCGCCAATTCCGATGAAACCGCCAATTCCAAGAATGACTGCTTTGACCTGGCCGTTGGCGCCCAGAATGACATCATTGACTTCGCCGATATCGTCCCATTCCTTTTCAGCACCGGGAACAGCGCGGGCATTCTCGTCCCAGGCATCCCACTGGCTTTCAGCTGAGTAGATGCGCATGCCGATAAATTTGGATGCGTAAATATCACCAGGCTGCTCTGACGCGTAGGTCTGCATCATGATTTCGTTGCTGTTGGCGCCTGTGTTGGCGGCAAAGGCAGACGTTCCAAGCATCAGGGCCATGGCCGTTGTTGCGATAATCCGTTTCATCATTATACTCCTTGATTGTCTGGCAGTATTGAAACGACCCACCAGAGCATCTCACTGCCGTGGGGCGTTGATATACAAACGGCCAACTGGCAAATGGGTTCCAATTTCTGAAGATTTTTTTTCGGAAGGGACCCATTTGTTTTTTCGCGATGGGTTGACCGGTGGCAGCATCGACCGACAGGGAACGCGCCGACTGTTCGCGCAAAAAAACGCGATGACCTGGGCCACCGCGTTCCTGTGTCGACATGTGAAATTCTTCACTGTGAAAAAGGGTTACTCGCTGAGCAAGGCACCGAGCATCCAGATCGCTTTCTCATGAAAGGCAATGCGTGCGGTCAGCATGTCTGCGGTGACGACATCACCGGCTTCCTCCGCACGTTCAACGGACTCGCGAAACCGTCTTGCAGCTATCTCGTGGTCATTGACCAAATTCTTGATCATCTTTTCGGTTGTCGGATTTTCGGTATCTTCCTGAATGGCTGCAAGCCCGATCATCTGGGTGATGCTGGACGGCGCCGGATAGCCGAGTGCACGCACACGCTCTGCCAGATTGTCGATTGCTTCAAACAGATTCTGATAGTGTTCCTCGGTCAGCATATGAACCGAGCGAAACAGCGGTCCAACCGCATTCCAGTGGTAACCCTGCGTCTTGACCATCAGAATATAGCTGTCTGCGAGGCAGGCCGACATATTGACGGCAACCAGCTTTTTGTTGTCGATGCCCGTTGCCGGATCTTCGACTGCAGGACGCATATTGAGGATTTCGTTTGCCATGGAGTTCGTCTCCTTTTGATCAGATGAGTTTCGAAAGACGACGGGTCTGCGGACTGCCAGATGCTGGCGTCCACAGACCGTGTCCCTGACAGATGAACGCGTGATCACCTTATCCGTTCCATGCAATCAAAAATGGCGCAGGCAAGCGGGGCAAAAGCTTTGATAAAAAACCCATGCCATCAGCATCTTATCGGGTCTCGGCGCTAGGGCGTTTCGCTTGCCCGTACCTTAAGGTACGCGCTTCGCGAACCAACTTGATCCTGA
>JARGOF010000066.1:0-13941 GCA_029212415.1 Rhizobiaceae bacterium
TCAGATTTGTCGCCGCTGCAGCTCACGCTGACAGCAGCCACAAACCTTAGACAATGCCACCATTCGCGGCAGCGCGGTGACGATGAGCGAGGCGATGATCGACTGCGTGACGGATATGGCGCAGTATATTCATGACAGGTTCGGCCGCTTCCCGGCGACCGTGCCGGCGATCCACACGCTGATGTACCTGCAGGCCCACCAGCTGGACACGGATTTCTACGACCACCACTTCACATCAGGTGCCTATCTCGACACCCATGCGGCGCATGACAAAAACTGGGGCTGACAGACCAATGCTCGCTGTGGCGGCCTGGCATCATTTCAGCCGGGCCGCGGCAATTCGGGAAAATGAGAACCAGGCCAGCGCATGTCCTTCCGTCTCTTTGATGAAGGGATCCTTGCCGTCGAGATAGTCTTCCCACGATATGTCACCGTCCCGCGTGATATCTGCTTTCAGCTGTGAATATTCCTGCGCCTTTTGCGGGTGGGCAAGGAGGAAATCGCGAAAAGCCAGATGCCTTGCCACATGCGCTGATCCCTGCTGGAAGATATGAACGTGATGGGTTCGGGTGCCCGCCCCATCAAATTTACGGAAAAACCGTCTCCCTGGAATGCCAAAGGCGCCCATGACTTCGTAGCCAAGCGCATGCATGCGTGATGCGCGTGCATCGACCTGCTGGAGCGAGGAAACTTCAATCAGGATATCGATGATGGGTTTTGCAAGAATATTGGGGATCGCAGTACTGCCGATGTGATGCAGTTTGGCGGCATTGACACCAAGAGCGGCTTGCAGCGCCGCGGCCTCGACGCCAAAGGCCTGTTTCCAGAGCGGATTATGCGGCACAACGGCATAGGTCATGGATCAATGTTCCCAAGAAGCATGATATGCGCAAAGCACTAGCAAATGGCATCAGCAGCGTCCACGCCGTCGCCCATCGCGTCATTGGGGATTGCCACCAAAATCAAGGCAGCAAATGGATCATGCGTCCGGCATGGCAAGGGATCTGTGCGCGCTGAACCCGGCAATGACACCTGCTGCGGAGGCGAGCGTGGCATTGATCATTGGAGCCGCCGCATCGCCGGCAGCAAATATCCCGGCAATATTTGTCTGGTGCAGCGCATCGACACGAATGAAGGGACCCAGCGGACCGTCATCCACAGCGCAGCCAAGCTGTTGCGCGAGAGACCCGGTCAAATGGCTCCGGGGCGCGACATACAGCGCATCCATCTTGATGGTCTCTCCGTTTTCGAGGCGAACGGCTTCAAGCTCCGGCTCCGGACCAAGCAGTTCGATGATCGGGCTACGGACGATCCGGACCTGCCGTTCAGCCAGATCAGCAGCCCCTTGCGGATCGGGCTCAAACGCGCCCTGCGTGAAATAGGTTGTCGGCCCCCACTGCGGGATCAGAGTCGCCTGATGCACGGACAAGGGATGGCTGGCCAGCACTCCGAGTTGACGATCCGCGAATTCGAAACCGTGGCAATAGGGGCAATGCAAAACGGTCTTGCCCCAGCGCTGCTGCAGGCCGGGTATGGGGAGTAGTTCATCGCTTATTCCCGTTGCCAGAACAATGCGCGCGGCGCGTTCCTGCTGCCCATCAGCCAACGTCAGCGTAAAGCCGTCGTCATTTTTTTCGGCCTGAACGGCTTCCGCCCGGATCTGTCTGATGGTCGGATAGGCGGCAAGCTGCTGCGATGCCTGACTGATGATATCGGACGGCTTCCTGCCATCGTGGCCAAGAAACCCATGGGTGGCATCGGCAAAACGGTTGCGCGGCCTGCCCGCGTCGATCACCAGAACCGTGCGGCGTGCCCGGGCCAATTGCATGGCTGCGGACTGCCCCGCGAAACTGCCGCCAACGACGATAACATCATGTGTCATGTTCAATTCCTTCCTCTTTCGTACTTTCATATGTTACATTTCATAATCCTGTCAATACACGTAACCCGTCTTGTTACAGAAAGAACGGCAGGCTATACCGGTAGGACCAAACAAGTGAGGACTGATGAGACGCGATAGTCGACTGTCACGCATGCTGCATGTTCTGATCCATATGGATCGACACTACAAACGCGCCACCTCGGACACGATTGCCCAGATGCTCGGAACCAATGCGGTCGTTGTTCGACGCACTATGGCGGGTCTTCGCAAGCAGGGCTATGTCCACTCCGAACAGGGCCATGGGGGCGGATGGGAGCTGGCCCGCGCGCTCACGGACATCAGTCTTTTCGATGTCTATCAGGCCATCGGCGCGCCACCACTTTTCGCCATCGGCCCCTCAGTGGAACAACCTGAGTGCCTCGTCGAACAGGCTGTTGACGCCCGATTGAACGACGCCCTGCAAGAAGCCGAAACACTTCTGCTGGAACGCTTCCGCTCAGTCACAGTTGCCGATATCGCGCAGGACTTTGATGCCTGCTTTGCAGAACATACACATCACGCGTAAGGACGAACTGATCCTGATTGCCAATCAGGCGTGTTATGATATGCAGCGCAAACCAACAGGGCTGGCATTCAGCGCGCAGTTCAGCAAATTCGGTCAACCAGAAAGGTGACAGATCCGTGGGTCAGGCTGTCTTTCGAAACGTTATGGGCCAGACGGCATCGGTACCTGGCGACATCAGCTGCCAATTTGGTCATAGGGCGATGAGAAAGTCGTTTTGATGTTCGTCTCGGACCATGTGCCTTGGAACGGTGATAATTTCAATGCCGCCTTTTACAAAGCTGCACAGGCTGACATGCTGTCTGACGACCGGGGGTGGCAGGCCAGCAGTCTCACAGCGGCGTAAAACGAGCCGGCTTCCAACACACTGCGAACAATGGCCATGGCCCTGAGCTGATCAATCAATACACAAGAATATGGAACGAAGAAGTTTGATTATCCCGGCTTATCCATCAATCAAAGCCATTGGGGAAAGCCAGAGCGGTTTTTCAAAAACATGGTGTGATCGCCCCTGTCAACATGCTGGTCAGCAGCGCCTCAAGCACCCCATTCTCATTGAAAGCACTGTATCAACCGAACGAAGAAACGGAGATTTGGCGCGCGCCACCGCCTTTTGACATTTCAGTTCCAAATTGCATCCAGTCCTCCACGTCAACATCAGGCACCTGGGCAAAATCGCCGAAAAGCAGCTCAAGCATCGCGATATTGAACGCTCTGACAGCCTGATCTGCGGTCTTCACCCTATGCTTGCGCTCAGACACGCAAGCAACGATGTTCAACCAGTGGCCAATCACCGGTCCAACAGGTCACGGCAGGCACCGCAAAACTGTGCCCAGCGTTACCCGCATTGGCAATCGGTCCCAATGGGAGACAGGCCCCTCTCCGCGCCACAGAAACCTGCGAATAGCGGCTCTATAGGCTGCGCAGCAGTCCACCATCCACCCGCAGGCTCGTACCGGTGATGTAACTCGCTCGGCCTGAACAGAGGAAACAGGCAGCATCGGCAAATTCATGCGGTGCTCCATAACGACCCATAGGTATCGTGGCGCGAGACGCGGCGGAAACCTCATCAATTGTTGCGTTTGTTCGCTTGGCAGCGGCCGCGTCCAGCTGGTCGACACGGGCCGTATGGATGCGCCCCGGAATCAGACCGTTAACCGTTACGCCATCGGCCGCGACCTCGGACGCCAGCGTTTTCGCCCAACCTACAAGCGATAGGCGCAAAGTATTGGAGAGACCAAGGTTTGCTATGGGCTGCACAACCCCGGAAGACAGAAGCACAAGTATGCGACCGAAACGCTGGTCGCGCATGTGCGGCAGAAGCGAAGTGGCTATGCGAATCGGAGCCTCCACCATCGCGCGGAATTGCGGTGCAAGGCTATCGGCATCCAGTGAGGCCATCGGTCCTGGCGGTGGTCCACCGCCATTGAGCACCAGAATATCCGGCAGATCGTCGGCTTTGATCTCCGCAAGAGCAGCATCGACAGCTGCAGGGTCGGCAAGATCAGCCACCAAACTCCTGATGCGTCCTTTTGCGGTCGGTGCGATTGCACTGCGCACCGATTCCAATCGCTCTGAGGAGCGCCCGCTGAGAATTACGTTCGCGCCTTCGGCAGCCAGGCTTTCGGCGATGGAGCGGCCCAGCCCGCCCGTGGCGCCCAGCACAAGGGCAGTACGATTTTCAAGTCCAAGATCCATTTTGGTCTCCTATAAGGCTTTACGATTGATAGCGTTATACTTTGTTTCTGCGACGAAGGCACTGATGAGCGGGTGTGGCCGGCCGATTCGCGATGAAAGCTCCGGGTGCCCCTGCATGCCGATATAGAAGCCTTCCTCCGCCTCAATTGCATCAGCGATACCCTGTTCAAAGGTGCCACCGAGCGCAGACACCCTAATACCTCGCGAAGCAAGACCTTCGTGCAATGACGGCGTCAATCTGAAGCGGTGATTGCAGGCAATCAGCAGTTCGTCACCAAGAATGCGGGCCAGACGGCTCTCTGCAACAGGTCTGGTCACACGCCAACCAAGCCTGTATTCACCTGTTTCAATCCGGACGAAGCTGTGGCGGACGGCATCAGCGGCCACCTCCTCCATGTCGGTGTTTTCCCACTCGGGAAGCTCGCGAGCCACCGCTGTGGACATGCTTTGCATGCCCAAACACAGACCAAGCGTTGGCCTTGCCTCGGCCCGCGCCATAAGCGCCAGTTCGATCTGGCCCTTGACTGCGGACATTTGCGAACCTCCTGGCAGCAGCAAGCCGTCAATGCCCTGTAATGGAGCAGATGCTATCTGGCGCGGATCAATGAAACGAACCATGCTGCCGGGCGCTTGCGCATCGATTGCATCAGCAAGTGCAGCCAGCGGCGCGGGGCACGTTTCGAAAAACTGATGTGCAGGCCCCGCAATTGCGAAAACGAGTGGTGTTGACACTGGATGTTCGGTTGGCTTTTCCAGCCTGACCCGTCCAAACTCATCATACCAGCCAATCGTGTTGTTATTCTCGTCTCTGAAACGATTGCCGTCGAGGACAACAGTCCGATGCACGTCCCCTGAGTTGACAAGACGCCTGATCATGTCTGGATCGGCCATAAAGGCCGGATGCAGAGGAATGATGGCGTCTGACCCGTCTTCAAGCATCTCGAGTGGGAGGGCCGGTTGGCCGGTCAGCCGATCCACCCAGATCAAGCCGCTGGGAGCAAGCATTTGCTCGCCTGCTACATGCTGTGCGGCATCGGGATGGCGGTGAAAATCAAAGCGCGCATCCGGCCAATAAACACGCATACCCTCGCGCGCTGCAATGAGTGCTGCTGCCGCGCCGAACAAAGCAGGCTGCTCTATCTCATGCTGAACAATGATGGTGTGAGCCACATGCTTTCCTTAGGTCGTGAACCCCCTCAGGATTGCACACTATTTCATATTTATACAATCATATGCGGTTATTTCAAATGATTTTTTTAGAAATGCATTTGAAATGGAAGATAATAATTGTATTATTTTTACAAACTTGGACAATATGAATTTCAATAGAGGTCTTCCGTATGCATACCAAACTATCGCCACGTATGGCCGTCGTCGGAGTTTCCCCGACTGCGGAAATTTCGAACAAGCTGCGCACAATCGCAGCGCGCGGCGCAGATGTCATAAATCTGGGAGAAGGCGAACTGGATTTTCCCACACCCGCCCATATTTGCGAAGCGGGAATTGCGGCCATACGCACTGGCGACACCAAATACACAGCCGTCTCCGGGACTGCCGATCTGAAGGCTGCGATCGCGCGGAAGTTCAAGCGGGAGAACGGCCTCCACTACAAGCCCTCTGAAATCATCGCAGGCACTGGAGCCAAGCAATTGATTTTCAATGCACTCCTTGCCACCCTCGATGAAGGCGACGAGGTGATCGTGCCGGCCCCCTACTGGGTGAGTTATCCGGATATGATCCGCCTTGCGGGAGCCGAGCCCGTTGTCGTCCCATGCAAGGTGGAAGATGGTTGGAAATTGACGCCGGCAGATCTTGCAAGGGCCCTCACCTCGCGCACCCGGTGGCTGATCCTGAATTCGCCGAACAATCCGACCGGCGCGGTCTACACGCTCACCGAACTCGCGGAACTGGAGCGTGTGCTCGTCGATCACGATGCGATGGTCTTGGCCGACGACATCTACGAACATATCGTTCATGATGGCAGCTTTTCAGCGCCTGCGGCAGCCATGCCCTCACTATTTGACCGCATCCTCACAGTCAACGGCGTTTCAAAAGGCTACTCGATGACCGGATGGAGGCTCGGCTATGCTGGCGGACCGGAATGGCTGATCGACGCAATGGATATCCTTCAATCCCAAAGCACATCCAACCCCTCATCCATTTCACAGGCGGCCTCCATTGCAGCGCTCGACGGCGACATGTCGTTTCTGGCCGACTGGAAGCAACAACTCTCTGCACGCCGCGACCAGGTGTTGACTGCCGTTGCGGCAATCCCCGGCTTTACCGCAATTCCCACGCCTGGCGCGTTCTACGTCTTTGTGAACTGCACCGGACTTTTCGGCCGACGAACGCCCGCTGGGGTCATGCTTTCATCTGATCTGGATGTGGCAAACTACATTCTGGAAACATCTCATGTCGGCATGGTGCACGGTTCAGCATTCGGAATGCCAGGACATCTTCGCATTGCTTACGCTATCGATGACGCCAGGCTGGCACAGGCCCTTTCCCGGATGACGGAAACAATAGCAAAGCTGGCGTAACAGCCAATTTGCGAAAGTCAGCGGCCTCCACCTGATGTGGAGGTTTCGTGACATGCAAATAGCCCCGCCCAAGTCCTGGGCGGGGCTATTGGTGCAAATTCATTTAGTCTGCCAGTTTGAAGCCGGCCCGTGTATCTTCTGAAAGCCTCTCAAGAACAGCCCGCAGCTTCGACTGTGCCGCCCCGGGGATATCGCGCAAAGGCAGGCGGACCGAACCTCCGTCAAAGCCGCGCATGTTCATTGCCGCCTTGACCAGTTGCGGTTGGCCGTGGATGCGTGCCAGGGAGCGAAAATCGTACCATAGAGCATGCAGTTCGCGTGCCGTACGTGCATCGCCCTGCTCAAGGGCTCTATATGTGGCGAGGATGAGTTCTGGCAGCGCTCCACTATTGGTCGAAGAAAATCCGTCAAAACCAGCCATGACAGGTCCGAGAAAGGCCAAATCCGAAGCGCAGAAGGTCTTTACGCGACCCCGCATGTCATGGGCAATGCGGTCAATTGCGGTTGGGTTGAGGTCTCCCTGCTTCAAGCCGACCATTCCATCGATGTCAGCAAGGCGATCGATCAAAGCAGGCGAAAGCGTGATGCCAATGCCCGGCGCATTATAGATTATGATTCCGGTCTTCGACAGTGGCGCTACGTCACGGAAGAAGTCGACGATCTGTTCATCGGTAATTTCCGAAACGTAAGGCGCTGTGACCATCGGCACGCCCCCCAGATCGCCCGCAAGCCTGGTCAATTCACTGACATTTCTTGGATCAGCCCCGGCAGAGCAAAGCATTGCAGGAATGCGATCCCCGATCACGTCCATTACATGGGTAAAGACATCAGCGCGTTCCGCGACGTTCATGGTTGGGAATTCGCCATAGGTACCGCCGATCAAGACCCCGTCATAACCAGCCGAAATCACGCGTTCCACGTTGCGGGCAAGCCCCGCTTTATCCAATGCACCATCCTTGGCAAAAGGGGTCATGGTAATATTGAAAATTCCCTTTAACCGCGCGCTCGTCTCTTCTCTATCCTTCATCTTTTTCTCCTTATTGTTTGTTGATTCAAGCAGCGACGCGGGTGAGTTCACGCGGCACGGAACCGAGCTGTCGCCAACCCGTTTCCGTGATGACGATTGTTTCCGAAACGCCGACCGTGAATTTGCCGTAAATCCGAAGTGCTGGCGGCAAATGAAAGGTCATGCCGGGTTGGAGTTCAGCTTTCACTCCGGCGTTGAGCGAGAGAATCGCACCTTCACCCCAGTCTGGGGCAAAAGAAATGCCGACCGAATAGCCGAGGCGTTTGCGGAAATTTTCTGTGTAGCCAGCCGCGTCGATGACCTTCTGGCAGGCCATATGCGGCACCTCGCAGGCGACGCCGGGCCGTATCTCGGCAAGCGAGGCTGCAAGCGCATCCTGGCACGCCTTCATCATGTCTTCGGCCTCTTGTGGCACCGGACCCACCCATGCCGAACGCATCAGGGCGGCATGATAGCGGTCATGGACACCTGCCATCTCCAGGAAAGCAGGATCGTTGTCTGAAAGCGGGGTGCGCCTCCATGTGCCGTGGGGCACACCCGTGCGGCGCCCCGTCGAGACAAGCGGTTCCATACCCATATATTCCGAGCCCGCACGGATGGCAGCTTCCATCATTGCTGCCACGAGATCGTTGTCAGAGGCTCCCGAACGAACGGTAGCCAGACCTGCCCGCATTCCTGAATCGACGTAGGATGCGGCGATTTCGAGCTTTTCAACCTCTTGAGGCGATTTGATCGCACGCAGAGCTTCTATGATGCCTGCACCGTCATGGATCTCACCCAATGTCGATTGCAATGTCTCATAGACCGCGATCGGCAAAAACCAGCCACGTTTGTCGATCGCCACTCGTTTTCCCGACAGGCCCTTGCGCGCAATCACCTTGGTCAGAAAGCTGATTGGTTCCTCGTGGTCCTGATAGATCTCGGCGTCCGCAATGAAGGTATTGGCGATGAAATTGAAATATTCGAGCTGTCGAATGACAAACACCGGGTCGCCCTGAGCCGATAGCACCAGCGCCTGAAACGTATAGTAGCCTGGCGTTTGCTGGCCGGTCAGATAGAAGATGTTTTCCGGCCCCGTGATGATCAGTGCATCCAGCCCGGCGCGCTCCAGACCGGCGCGCGCGTGGGCCTGACGCTTTTCGTATTCTTCTTTGGGAAAGGCCGATTCCTGCCCCTGCACAACACCTTCAGCGTTCATTTCATTCTCCCAGGCAAATGGGCGCGGAAGGCGCCCGAAAATCTACACCCAATCCAGGGGCATGACGAACCGCCACGCGTCCGCCTGAATAGGTCAGCCCCTCGGCAGGATCATCGAGAAGTCCATCTGCACCATAAAGCTCGGCGTGCAAGGGGCGGACGGCGACGGCGAGATGGAGCGCAGCAGATGTGGCAACAGCACTCTCGTTCATCTGGCCAATCATAAAGGGGATTTTTGCTGCCTGCAGTTGACGAACTGCAGCAAGGGCCGGGGTCAGTCCGCCCAGTTTTATCAGTTTGAGGTGCCCCTGAAGCTTCCCCGAGGCCGTATCACAGCGCGCAATCAACGCGTTCAAATCGGCCGGGGTGGCGAGACTCTCGTCCAGCATCAATGGCATTGGTGCAGATACGGCAAGGCGTGTCAGCGCATCCCAATCGCCGGGCGCAATTGGTTGTTCTACATAAGCAAGGTCGAACGGAGCCAGCGCGGCAAGGCGCAATTGGGCGTCGGCGAGCGCCCACGCACCATTGGCATCAGCGGCAAGCTTCACGTCTGTGCCGTAAACGGCGCGGATGCGTGCATGGCGCGCGCAATCCTCCGCAATGTCCTGTCCGACACGCAGTTTGAGATCACGAAATCCGCGGGAAACATAGTTGGCCACTTGATCATCAAACGCCGCATCCGTCGATAGAAACAGCGTTTGATTGGTGGGGTATGAGAGTTCATGCGTTTCGCCGGAGAGCGAATGAGAGAGCAAATGAGCCAGTGGCAAGCCGACGCGTTTGGCATGCAAATCCCAAAGGGCAATATCAAAAAGCATCCGCACCGGCGCAGGTAGACCGCTTGCCTGCACACTTGCGCGCAATTCGTCGGTCGGCGCCTGCCAGTCAAATGCCCGCATACCCCAACGCACACGTTCCAGCAAATATTCAGGTTCATATCCATTCAGATAGGCGCAATTGATACGGACCTCTCCGAACGCCTGATGAAAACCGTCGTCGATAACGAGATGCAGCGTGTCCAGTCCGCCAATCGGTCCGGAACTCGACGTATGCACGGTTAACCCGGAATAACACAGGTTGTTGCGGTAGAGACGCAGTTCCATGTCTTATCCCTTGAATACACGCCGGGCGATATCGGCGTAGATTGCTGCGCTGGTAACAAACTCATCCGTCGGCACAAATTCATCCGGACGATGGGCGACACGAATATCACCCGCACCAATCACCACGCCCTGCGCGCCGGCCTCGATGAAATGCACCAGGTCGCAGGCACCTTGAAAGCCGAAGGGGCCTGGTTTGGCCACGCCCGCCGCTGCGCAAGCCGATAGCGCCGCCTGCACCACTGCGGCCGATACTGGCGTATCCGTCGCCCCGCCCGTCGTTGCGTGATAACCAATGATTTCGGCGCGAATACCGTGATTTTTTTGAGCATCAACCAGAAGTGCTCGGATTTCCGCTTCTGCGCTGGCGTCGGTTTCGCCGGGAATCAGGCGTCGGTCGAGCAGCAATTCGCAATCTGCAGGAATGACATTGTCGGCATGCCCGCCGTTGATGCGGGTGACTGTCAGGCTGGGACTTCCGACAAGAGGATGGGTGCGACGGGACAATTCCTCGGCATGGAAAGCGGCCACCAGCGGCATCAACGCGCCCGCGCGATAAACGGCATTCTCCCCGAGATGCGGACTGCCTGAATGTGCCGCCTTGCCCGATACACGGACAACCGGCCGGAAGGACCCCTTATGCGCGGAAAAACACGCATTGCCGGTGGGTTCTCCAACAACGACCGCATCGATCTTTGGTTTGGAAGCGGCGTAATGGCGCGCGCCTGCGCTCGCCACTTCCTCATCACCGGTAAATATGGCCAGCAATGTTCCCGACCATTCTTGCCGTTGGTTGACCAACATGCGCACAGCTTCGATCATGGCAGCCAGAGGTCCCTTGCAATCGCAACTGCCGCGCCCGTAGAGCAACCCTTCACGTTCGTTCAAAATGAAAGCATCCGTCGTCCAACCGTCGCCCGCTGGCACGGTGTCCATGTGGGTGTTGAACGCGAAGACCGGGCCAGGCCCATTGGCCAGCCGTGCCTCTACGTTAAAACGCTCCGGCGCATATTCAATCAAGGCAATTTCAAACCCCAGTGGCGCGAGCGCCTCGCGAATCCAGAGCGCAACCTCGCCCTCACCACCGGGCGGATTTTCAGAATTGATCGCGACGAGCTCGGCAAGCTCACGCTTCATGCGATGGGCGTCAGGGTGAAAATTCATATTGGATTTCCCGTTGGCGGAATGCAGTTCAATGCAGGATCTGATCGAGGAATTTCCGGACGCGTTCCGTGGCTTCACCACTGAAGAAGACATCGCTTGAGGTATTCTCGATGATGCAGCCTTCTTCCATAAAGATGATCCTGTCTGCGGCTTTGCGCGCAAAACCCATTTCGTGGGTGACGCAAACCGAGGTCATTCCATCGGCAGACAGTTCGGCCATGACGTCAAGCACTTCGCGGATCATCTCCGGGTCAAGCGCCGAGGTTGGTTCGTCATAGAGCATGAGCTTTGGCTTCATCGCCAAAGCGCGCGCAATTGCCACGCGCTGCTGTTGCCCACCAGAAAGCTCTTCGGGAAGATGATCGGCTCGATCCGGCATGTGAACCTTGTCCAATAGATCGACCGCCAGATCGTGTGCATCCAGTCGCGAATAACCGAGCACCCGCATAGGTGCCAGCATAATGTTCTCGATCGCGTTGAGATGTTGGAAAAGTTCAAAATTCTGGAACACCATGCCAATCTGCGCACGTAATTTGTGGGCATTTCGAAGGTCGGCGCTGACTTCATTTCCTTCGAAGCGAATCGATCCTTTGCTCGGCGGATTCAGGAGATTGATACAGCGCAGAAGCGTTGATTTACCCGAGCCCGAAGGGCCAATCAGAACGACGGTCTCCCCCTTCTCCACAGAGAATGAGCAGTTCCTCAACACATGCAATTGGTCGAAATATTTGTGGACACCCTTGACGTCCAGAAAGGGGGAACTGGTCATCGGTTGTCCTCGGTTCCATTGGCAGCGGGCTTAAACAGGATGGCAAGAATGGAGGGTTTTTTCTGGCGTTTGCGCATTGGCTCCAGAGAACGCTCCATCCAGTATTGGCCGGCCATGAAAATGGTTGTCAGCGCCAGATAATAGATGCCGGCAGCGCTGAGAGCCTCGAAATAGCGGAAGGTGGCGGACGCCGTCTGATTGGCAATCAGCAGCAATTCTTCCACTGCGATCACCGATACCAGCGCAGATGTCTTGAGCATGCCGATGGTCTGATTTCCAATCGGCGGCAGCATGATGCGCGCCGCTTGCGGCATCACGATATACCGCATCACCGTCAGCTTCGTCATGCCGAGAGCCAGACCGGCGGTGCGCTGGCCGCTTTTGATGGCCTGCAGGCCTGAACGGATGATCTCGGCCATATAGGCGCCTTCGTTCAACGAAAGCGCGATAACGCCCGACGCGAAAGCCGACAGCCGAATACCGAAGGACGGCAGCACATTGTAGATGAAAATGATCTGAAACAAGACCGGCGTGCCGCGGAACAGCCATAGATAAAACATCGCAATCCATTGGATCGGCGGAAATTTCACCTGATTGATCAGGGCAACGACCAGGCCGGCCAGAAGGCCAAAGACGAGTGAACTGACCGTAATCAGCAGCGTCATAACCGCACCATGAAAGAATGTCGGCGAGAGGAGATATTGCAGGACCAATTCAAATGACATCAATCAGCGTTCCCTGTTTTGGAGCGAGCCTGGCACGATCGCATGGTCGCGGACCCAGGCTCCGGAGGACGCGGGCGCGTCCTCCGGCAAGGGTGTGGTATTAGTCGAACAGGGAAACCGACTCCGGGAATTTCCATTTCGTGATCAACGCTTTGTAGGACCCATCGTCAACCAGCGCCTGGATTGCAGCGGCAAGGGCCGCCTGCAGTTCCGTCGATCCCTTCGGAGTTGCAATACCGATCTGAGTATTCATCTCAAAGGGCTCACCGGCAATCTCGAAAATGCCATCCGTCTTCTCCAATGCCATGACTGCGCCCGGGGTGCTTTCATAGTTCGCGTCGGCACGACCCTGGCTCAGCGACAGCGCGCTGTCCTGCGCAGTGGGAAGCGTAAGTACCTTCACTTCGCCGAGACCGGCGGCTACGCAGCGATCGTTGTCAGCGCGCGCCTGGCTTTCCGAAATGCCGCCCAGAGTCACGGCAATGGTCATGCCGCAGATTGAATCGTCACGTCCGGTGATCCCCTTGGGGTTGCCGGCCTGAACCAGAACATTGTTGCCGATTTTCAGGTAGGGGACGAAGTCAACCTGCTCGGAGCGGGTCGGATTGATGTACATGGCGGAGTTGATGATATCGATGCGGCCTCCCTGCAAAGCCGGAATAAGCCCCTTGAACTCCATGTTCATCGCCAGGAGTTCGATTTCAAGCTTTTCAGAAATCGCCTGAATGAAGTCGATATCAAAGCCAGTCAGCTCGCCTTCATTGACATATTCGAAGGGCGCGAAGCTTGCAGCGACGCCGTAGGTTAACTTGCCAGGCTCGACGAGCTTTACACCGTCAAGCGTTTGAGCTGCCGCAGGGCCGGATGCAGCAAAGACCGAAAGCGGCATGGCTACGAGCAGAAGACTACGAAGAATGTTGTTCATTTTGAGTTCCCCTATGTTGCAGATTTTGTCTTTCATTGTTTTTATTTCGCAAAAACGTACAATCACAACAGCAACACGTCAACCCACATTGACGCACAGAGGCGTTTTTTGCGATAGGCACCATAACATATTGTAATAATATAGATAAATAACAATTTGGCGTCCACTTTCGTTTGAGCTATCATGAACACGAACGCATGCAAGGAGAGGAAATGTTTGAATTTTTGAAGATTGCCTGTATAATAGGCATCCATCGCCTGTATTTTGGGCAATTCTCAATACAATATTTGTAATCATGGACAACAACCCTCGCCAAAGCCGTTACCTCCTCGCCACTCGAATCATCGAG
>JARGOF010000066.1:13951-22094 GCA_029212415.1 Rhizobiaceae bacterium
CAACATCTCGCTGACATGCTCCAGGTCTCTCGCACCCCGATCCGCGCCGCATTAATGTTGCTTGAGGAGCGGGGCATTGTCGAAGCGCGCAAAAACAAAGGCTTCATCATGAAGCTTGGCGCGGAAGAGCTGGAACAGGCCGAAGTTGAAGTTCCGAACTCGCCGCAGCAAGATCTTTATGCGCGAATCGTCGAAGATAGATTGGCGCAACGACTCGCTGAAACAGTTGGGCAGGCCGAGTTATCCCATCGATACAGCGTTGACCGCATTACCATGCAGAAAACGCTTCTGGCGCTGGCTTCTGATGGTTTGGTTATTCGTGGACCTGGTCGTAACTGGATCTTCCAGCCAACGCTTGATAACAAGATCGCATTGAATGCAAGCTACGAATTCCGAATGTTGATTGAACCAGCCGGAATTATGATGGAAGACTTCACCATTGCCCCGTCAACCATTGAGCAAATCCGTCTGGAGCACCTGAATCTGTTGGCGCGGCCGGATTTCAACAGTCTGCCGGCGCGACAATTGTTCAATCTCGATGCAAATTTCCATGAAGTCATCGCCGAGTGCACTGGCAACACATTTGTTATCCAGTCGATTCAACACCAAAATCGGCTCCGGCGTTTACTGGAATTTGCCAGCTACAGTAACAGTCGCCGTATCCGTGAATGGTGCCAGGAGCACCTGCGAATCCTTATCGCTCTGCAGGAGGACGACCGCACGCATGCGTCAGAGTTGATGAAAGCGCACCTCGATAGCGCCCGTCACAGCGTTGCACGATCAAAGCAGAAGACGTGAACTGATTAGCGAATATCGGTTGAAGCGGTTCTGCACCTTCTGACAGAGAGCCAGGAAGTCCAGCACTGGTGACAGGATCCACCCGACGCAGGTCACGACATGGATGTTTGCATCTGGAGGACCGGAATTGGGCAATGCGTCAGGTGCTGTCGTGGCGGCTCTCACTCACTTTGAAGCCTGTCAATCACACTGATAAGCCAAAGCCTCCAATCGCTCTGACGTCCATCTTCATGCAACAACGGACGCCCTCACAGGAAAGCGCTGGATCGAACGAGAGGCGTTTACCTCTGAACCATTGCGCCGGGTGTGATCGTCGCGGGCGCATTGTTGAGTTTTTCGATTGCAAATCCGGCCGCGGCCTTGTAGCCGGCCATGAAGGCGGTCCGTTCCTCCGGCGCGATGACATCATCGATGTTTTCGAACGTGCCGCCGCAGCGTTCATCGACCATGTTGAGCAGTCCGAAAGGACCGGCACCCCGGTTGCGCAATATCAGTTCGGATATGGGGCCGCAAAGTGCATCGTCGTAGGCTGCCAGCGCATCTGCGTTCACGCCTTGATTGACAAATTGTGCACCGAGCACCCGGGCGTCCATGATCGCCTGGCTGGCGCCGTTCGACCCGGTCGGATACATGGCATGGGCAGCATCACCCAGCAGAGCGACAGGACCATCGCGCCAGGTGGAAACCGGATCGCGGTCGATCATCGGATTTTCATAGGCGATGTCCGCGCCACGCAAGAGAGCCGGCACATCCAGCCAATCGTATTTCCAATCCTCGAAATGATGAATGAAGGCGTCGATTTCCACCGGCTTGAACCAGCCGGAATCGCGCGCGCCCGGATCATCAACCGTCACTTCGGCGATCCAGTTGATCAAGGCAAAACCATCGGGATCGGGGTGAGAAATCGGATAGATCACCATACGCTGCCTGTGGGTGCCCAGCCCAATAAAGGATGATCCGGTGCGAATGGGTCTGGCGCGCGTGGTGCCGCGCCACATCAGCGCTCCGCCCCAATGGATGGGCGGTTGATCCGCATGCATTTGCGCCCGAACGGCCGAATGGATGCCGTCGGCACCCACCAGCAATGTGCCAGTCTCGCGATGTGTCTGGCCCTCATGGGACTCGACCATGGCGGTCACCGTGCCGTCATCATTCTTCTCATATCCCGTCACCCGTGCGCCCAGCCGGACGGCATCGCTACCGGCACGCTCAATGAGCTTGCGGTAGAGCAGCATGTGAAACTGACCACGATGCATGGCATATTGCGGCCATTTGTAGCCGGCCCCCTGCCCGCGCGGCTCGCTATAGATATCCTGACCATTCATGCCGACCAATGCCCACTCGAGCGCCGGCAGGCCCACCTGATCCAGTTCGTCCCTGCCGATACCAAGATCAAGCAATTCGCGCACCGCGTTTGGCTGGATATTGATACCGACACCGAGCGCCCGCATTTGCCTGGCCGCTTCGAAAACAATCGGGCGAACGCCGATCTGGTGCAGCGTCAGAGCCAAGGCAAGGCCACCAATCCCGCCACCGGCGATCAGCACTGTCGGTTCATTCATGGCAATCGTCTCTTCAATTTGGCAGGGTCAATCATGGGTGTGCCGGATAAAACCCGAATCCGCGATTGTGGTCAATGCGCACCGGGCGCACCTGACAAGCGTTGAGGACCAGCCCCTAAAGGCATTTACCCGCAGCGCTTACAGACATGCCGATTTCATTTGGACAATTTCTTTATTTGCTCAGACAGACCTGACGACTTGAGGCTTTGCTCATTGCAAGCGATCTGCTTGTCCGTCATTCCGGCTTTTTGAAATTCCATTGATGCCTTCGTCTTGCTGGGAATAATGTCGCCGACACCCTCTTTCATGGATGTATTGAAGGCTTGAATCGTGCCTTGAGAAAGAGATTCAAAGGCCTCTTTGACCGTACAGGCACAACTTTCACTCATCGATTTCAACTGATATGGGTCCAACTGTTCCAACTGGCTCGGCGTGTATAAATTCGGCATCCATTTTTTCTGCTTCTGGTTCTGACTTGCTATGCAGGTGGCAAACAGATCCACGCGGCTGACGTGAACAGCGTCGGCATAGGCGGCGGGGGCAGACAGGAGAACGAGCAATAGGGCGGGTATGGTATATTTCATTGTGAAATGGTTCCTGTCGTATGGATTAAATAAGGCCCGGCTTCGGGGTTGGCGTCTGGCCAATCGAATCTTCCCGACATTGAAAACAGTCGGGACATGATTTTATAATGTAACGCCACGGCATCGGTTCATCAAGACGCGAGAACCGGGCTTGAGCGTGTAGCATGAAATGCCCCAAATCTCCAATTGAACCAAAGATTTGATCACGTTTTACGTTGATGGTGTAGACGCCAACGCTGGCCAATACCGATGGGCGGCGCAAACCTGTGAGACGTCACAATCCTGATGGAATCGTAATGCGTTGGCAGGTTTGGGCAGAAGATCAGGGACAGCAATGCGGAATCGACTTAAGAACCAGCTTGGCAATCTTCTCTAGCGCCTTTTCCTGGCTCGGGGACGGGATGACCTGTTTGCGACCCGCATTCCACTGGGTTTGTCGGAAAATCGCTGGCAGGATGGGCCATCAACTCTGGAATCGCTGACGGCCAACCCGCCTCCCCTGTCGCATGAAATGCGCCAAACCCTTGGCCTGACCAACGGTTTGGCCGCGCCCCGTGCGTCCAGGCGCCTCGGAGCAGAAAAATTCCCGAAGGTATAGCGCAGGCCCCGCATTTTGAATGATACACCCCTGCACTGTGTCTGGGACTGTTGCTTCACATGTAAAAGCTGCTGCGAGGAACCCAAGACCTTTGACCGGTCAAAACCGCGATCTCCAGTTGGCACCTGACCCCTTCCCCAGGAATGTTCGCGCCAGGCAATAGGCCCGGGGGGACAAAAAGAACTATTGCGTTTTCGTATTGTCTGTACGTCTCGTAGCCACAGGGTGTGCCAAACGCCCCGACCCGATCGTGCCCACATCCCTCCCGAGCAACAGAACCTCACAACGCTTTCGAGCGCCCAGAATGACGCCGCGACAGGTGATGCATTCAGCGTATTCCTGATCGGTGTTCCGCTCGCCAATGTGGCCGACGGCGACAAGGAGGGGCTGATCGCCGTTTCGAAGGGAAAAGTTCAGGCGCTTGAAAGGGCGAAGCTGAGCAAGAAGTGCTGATCTGCTTGAAGTGGTTGTATTCCTGAGCAATTCAAAGTCGTTTTGGAGAAATGCATGCCATCTCCTGCGGCAATTGTTTTGAAAACCTGCTCGCTTCATGGCATGTCGTGCGTGCTTGCATTGCTGTTTCGGGTCATTTTCAACTTGGTGGCAAGCACCTTCAAAATGCAGCCGCATCGGGTTGTGTCAAAGCTCACAGGAAACGGCATCAGCGGTCGCCTCGCTGCTACCAATTAATTGAAGACAGCAGCCTGTGCGCTTTATTTTCAGGGCCCCAAAATTCTCTTATCTCTTTGATTTACTATGATGATTATAAAGGATTGGCCTTTGTGCCCATTTTCCGCCAATCAAAATTTTAATCTTACGTATTTACATTGACCATACAAATTCATAAATATCGACCAGAAAGAGATTGATAGGCCGCACCAAAACCTGGTCTGCATCGTGGAAATTTGGAGCATACCAAAATGTCTGTAATCAAAAAAACCAAGACGATTACAATGCGCATTGACCCTGAAGTCATGGGGCTTATTTCCCGTGCTGCTGAAATCGGTGGCAAGAGCGTTACCGCATTCATGACGGAGGCGTCCCTGTACTCTGCACAGCAGGAATTGCTTGATCAACGGTTCATTGGCGTCACGTCAGACGTCTTTGAAGCAGTTGAAAGTGATTTATCCGGGCCTGGCGTTGCCCGTAACCAGCTTGTTGCGTTGTTCAAGAACAATTTTGAGTGGATGGACTGATACTTGCCGCTCAGAAAACCCTGCCCAATTTCGGACAAGCATATCCTTGACACGTTCACATCCGGCAACCCTCTGCTGGATGATTGGCTTCGCGACAGGGCCGCCTACAATCAGGAACAGGGTTTTTCCCGAACTTTTGTGGTCGCCGATGAAGACTACAATGTTGTCGGCTATCACTCGCTATGCGCTGGCATGATCCATCGAAACGACGTGACCCGCAGCGTCAAGGGATCGCAAGCCCCGGCTGAAATCCCTGTCGCTGTGCTGGCACGCCTGGCTGTAGACCGAGCGTTCCAAGGCCGTGGCCTTGGCGCTGCTCTGCTTAAAAACGCATTGATGAGCGTGATTTCGAGTGCACAACTCGTTGCATTTCGAGCCGTTGTCGTTCAGGCGATCGATGACGAAGCTGTCAGATTCTATACGAAGTACCACTTTCGCGCGACGAAAGGCATGGAGCGTCGTTTGATCCTGCCGACCAGGGATATCGTCGCTTCAATAGCAGCGGTTACCGGTTAATTCCGCCTTATATTTTCATGGGCAGACTGCCCTCCGTACTCATGTTTGGCCCTGTTTCAATAAGGGGCGATTTTGTGAAGATTGATCTAGCTCATTTTTGCTTTTGTCCTCCCTTCCAATCCGCACCATAAAGCCAGCCAAACCGATACGCCAAGCCGGCAAATTATTCCCGGCAGATGACAAATAGGTCTGGCAAAGGCATTTAAAAAATGCACAAATGTACAAAAGCATTGAACGGGAGGATACGATGCGTTTTTTCATATTTGCGGTGGCTTATCTTGTTGCAACGACGGCATGGGCAGGCCAAATCCCCTATCACCCCAAAACCACGCTAAAGGTCGGCCAGACTGTCATACTCAAGGGTGTCAGAACGAAATGCGATGGAAAGCGCGCACCGGGTTTCTTCGGCTTGAGATCGAAGTTTCCCAAGGTAAAGATTGGTGTCTTCAAGGATGGCGGCAAAGGGACAGTCAACAGCAAGTCCTGCAACAAGGAAGTCCCGGCACGGGTAATTCTTTTCAAAGCGACAAAAAAGGGAAAAGCAAGTTTCCAGCTCTACGGAGACAAATTTGTTGTTACGGTGAAGTAATCTTACCCACTGGTGTTATGTCAGCTTTGCTGGATCAGGCTGTGTTTTTTAGTGTGATTCCTGGGGTATTGATGTCTAGCCGATACCCTGCCGTGACGGTAATTATGGCTAATACGACTATGACGCGTATCGGCTGCTTATAGCACCGCATTCGTTAAGCTCCAGAACGAGAAAACCATTCGCGCACCAGTGCCATTCCGCTGCAGCCTATTGCCCTAACCACAACTCCATATTTGCACGCCCCTTTTGCTGCTCCGATGCATTCAGCCATCGTGATTCTCGTCGGGAAGACCGATTGTTTCGGCCTTCCCACAAAAGGCGGATAGGCAGCATCTTCATCCGGAGCCGGCCATTTAACCGTAGGAGACCACATGAGCGTTCCTGCACGGAGTCAACTTTCATAGATTCATTCGCCCGACCCACTCGATAAAGTACGAGGCCCATCAAAACAGGAACAAGCACAATAACTGATGACTGATGCCAAGCAATTTGCAGAAATTTGAGTTTTTGCGAGATGCCACCGAGATTTACTGGTCAGTTTTGTTGCAAACTAGTCCAACTCATCTTGAAGTCGTTGAGGAAATATATCCCATTGAATCGGCTTCGGTCGTAAAACTCAATTTCCACAATTCAAAACTCAGCGATTAGCTTTTCCTTTTTTTCAATCTTGCCTTTACAGGTTCACCATTATGAAATGCTTTCCTGATTTTTTCCTGCGTTTCTTGGATTGCCCTAACCATTTCATCGGACATTTTTCCCTTTTGATCCTTGTTATCGTTAACCTCTTCCAAACTCAACAACCGCTCTAAAGTTTGAAGTTGGTCCATCAATCATCTCCTTCTAAAGGTTTACTGTGTATTTGATTATGAACACGGTGCGCGTAGCGGGGATTCAATTCGGAGGAAAAATAATGTTTCCGCTTCACCCATATAAACCCGTCTGCTCGGGAAATGACAGCCACATCAATTGGGCCTCCGACTGTCTCCATACCTCTTGAAACGCGACGTTTAATCGAAGTAAGGTTAACCAATGCCTCAGCCATTGTAGCCAGTTCTGGCTTCGGCATAAATTCCACCATATCCTCGATTGCCGACCTAGATTCCGAACGAATCTCATTAAACCCGACTTCTTGTAATTTATCAATAAACGCGCTCTCTGCGTTTCTGGCCTTGGTTGTAAGAGATTCCCGATCATCCTGCGACATATCAAGTTGATCAAGCACCTCATCGGTTATCGTTGAGATAGTGTTTTTCAAAAATTTCTGAATATTTCTTTCAATTCCAGTATCTAAGCCGTAGAGAAAGCGTTCGACCATCTCTTTTTGTGCAAATGGAATAACTTTGGCGCTTTCCATACCCCTATCTATATCCACAAAATTGGTTTTACTATATTTTAACTTTCCAAATAAAATTCCATCGATTTCAAAAGAAACAAGAGTGGGAAACAAGTCTTTATTACCAAAGCCCGCGATTACAATCCCAGTTTGAAAACTAAAGGCAGCTTTTTTAATAATAATGTTACGAGAGATGCTAATTATCTTCTCCCATAGCTCCTCATCATTCTTGCTGAAATAGGTTGATGCGATATCAGCTATCAACAACTCTCTTTTTTTTGTTATCCTAGGCGATTTACTTCCTACAAAATCTGATTTTTCACGATCAGCATAAATTTTTTGAAAAATGTTCACATTTCTGGTGAAAATTGACTTAATTTCATCAGCTATATTTTCGTGAATGACATCGTCGGTAAATAATTTCTCGATTTGTCCGTTTATCCGATCACGCATTCTTTCAAGTACAGGTGCAATTACCCTATGAAGGGCAGTCATGTTAACCTTGTCGGTACACAGGACATCACATTTACTCAAGTAACACAGAAAATCATGAGCGGCATCTTCAAGACGATCAAATTTTCTTCTTTCTTGCCTATAATCGCTTATAATGTTTTGCAGCGGTATTTCCATAAACTGCATTCCATTATAAATCATGATTCCGATCGGATTTTCATACGATAAATCAAAGAGCTTGTCGGCAGAATCATATATTTTCTGCTCTTGTTTGCCAGCAGAGATTGTAACCGCACTGTCTGTTGCAAGGGCAATAGCTGATTTATTGAGAATTGCGATTTCAGCAGTCATTTCATATTACAAGCGACGACTCGCCAAGCAGCATATCATTGTGCGGCTCAAAACACGAGAAGCACCCAGAATTGCCGCAATTTCACCGTCACCCCTCCTGACCGATACATTTAGAGTATCCGTTGTGATCAAGCCATATTTTCGTTCCATTTTCTCTGGTCTC
>JARGOF010000067.1 GCA_029212415.1 Rhizobiaceae bacterium
CGAACAATGGCCGGTCCATCCTGGAGGCGAAATCGCGCGGTTTTGACAATGCCCTGGTCCTCGACATGCTGGGCAATGTTGCTGAAACCGGCTCCTCCAACATCTTCATGGTCAAGGATGGCGTGGTGTTCACGCCGGCGGAGAACGGAACGTTTCTTTCCGGTATTACCCGCGCGCGTATTTTGAACCTGCTGCGCGACGCTGGCATCGAGGTCGTGGAAAAGCGGCTTCTTGTGTCGGACTTCATGACAGCGGACGAGATATTTTCAACCGGCAATCACTCCAAGGTCGTTCCCATCGTCAAGATCGAAGAACGCGATCTGCAGGCCGGTCCCGTTGCCCGCAAGGCGCGCGAACTCTATTGGGAGTGGGCCCATTCCGGCCCGACTATCTGATTTGACCCGGTTGAGTCCGTTGTCTTCCAATAATTCCCTTTGAAGACAATGGGCTCTAATCGACCGGAGAACAAAAATTACCGCTTTGATGCCTTGCCGCCGACACACGTGAGGCATATGTTCCACCCGAACCACATGATTAATTGGCTGAACACCGGAAAAGGAGAGCGATATGGCTTTTCAACTGCCAGACCTTCCCTACGACTATGAAGCACTTGCCCCCTATATGTCGCGCGAGACGCTTGAATATCATCACGACAAGCATCACAAGGCCTATGTCGACAATGGCAACAAGCTTGCAGCGGATGCGGGCATGGATGGCCTGTCGCTCGAAGAGGTCGTGCGCCAGTCTTTTGGCAAGAACGCCGGTCTGTTCAACAATGCTGCTCAGCATTACAACCATGTCCACTTCTGGAAATGGATGAAAAAGGGCGGTGGCGGCACGTCACTTCCCGGCAAGCTTTCCGCAGCCATTGACTCCGATCTGGGCGGCTATGACAAGTTCAAGGCTGACTTCGTCAATGCCGGCATGACACAGTTCGGCTCCGGTTGGGCCTGGCTGGCTGTCAAGGGCGGCAAGCTGGAAATCATGAAGACACCCAATGGCGAAAATCCATTGGTGCATGGTGCCTCGCCGATCCTCGGCGTCGATGTCTGGGAGCATTCCTATTACATCGATTATCGCAATGCGCGTCCAAAATATCTGGAAGCCTTTGTCGACAATCTGATCAACTGGGACTACGTGCTGGAAATGTACGAAGCTGCATAAGCTTGGTTCCTGTGAAATTCAAGAAAGCCTCGGCTTGCCCGGGGCTTTTTTGTGCGCTCTTGCTTCCATCACTTTTGATTTTGTTGAAAAGAGGCGCTCGGTCCGCTCTACTGCACTGCTAGCATCATTATTCATGAGGTATCGGCCATGATTCGCAAATTATTTGTCACCGGATTGGTCCTTGCCGCGCTCGCCGCTGCCTTCCTGTGGTGGCTGTCTGCACCATCCATGCTTGCCCAAAGCGCCTTCGACGATTTGGCGGCACCCGATCTTGCCCGTGGCCAGGATCTGTTCTGGACGGGCGGATGTGCGTCCTGCCACAGCCCGGCAGGCGCCAAAGGTGATGAAAAACTGATGCTTTCCGGTGGCGCAGCACTGAAAAGTGATTTTGGCGATTTTTATCCACCCAACATATCCTCCGACCCCGATGCCGGCATTGGGGGCTGGTCGCTCAGCGACTTCGCCAATGCCATGAAAAAGGGCGTTGGGCCAAAGGGCGAGCATCTTTATCCTTCATTTCCCTATACGTCCTATACGCGCATCAGCATGGCTGACATCAATGACCTGTGGGGCTTCATGCAGACCCTGCCAGCCAGCAGCAATGTTGCGCCGCCACATGCATTGGGATTTCCCTTCAATATCCGGCGTGCCCTCGGTCTGTGGAAATTTCTTTATCTGAAAGAAGGAACAGTCGTAAAACTGAACACGTCCAATGAACAATTGTTGCGCGGCCAATATCTGGTGGAAGGTCCGGGCCATTGCGGCGAATGCCATACGCCACGCACGTTGATTGGTGGTCTGAAACTGGATGCATGGCTTTCCGGTGCCAAAAATCCGGACGGCGAGGGAATCATTCCCAACATCACGCCGCTTGGCTCCATCAAGGACTGGAGCGCCACCGATATCGCCTATTATCTGGAGAGCGGCTTTACCCCGGAGTATGATTCCGCTGGCGGATCGATGGTCGATGTACAGCAGAACATCGCCCGGATACCGGCTGAAGACCGTGAAGCGATCAGCGCCTATCTCAAGACCATACCCGGCCATGCCAACGGCTATTGAGCCTTGTCGGACTGTTTTTCCGCCTCGGAACAAATATGCGGCGGTCAGCTGTTCTTGGCAATACGATGCTCATCTTCGACCAGACCTATTTTCCAGTAGGAGCTGACATAGATTGACCGCTTGTCCAGGCCCTTTTCATTCAGCAGGTAGGCCCGCAGGCCGGCCACGGCCGTAAATTCACCGGCGACAAATACGCCGGGTGTGGCATCGGGCCAGGTCAGAGCCTTGAAAAAATCCAGTTGCTGCGTGCTGCTTGTATGCGGGTGGTCATGGATAAGCCAGTGGATCTCGATGCCTTCGGGTGCCTTCACCTGCTGGATATCATCTTCGCAGGTGATTTCGAACACGGCGTGGCCAACGGCATTTTTCGGCAGATTTTCAAGGGCAGCTGCTGCTGCCGGTATGGCGCTCATGTCGGCGCCGAACAGGAACCATTTGGCCTTGTGGTCCGGGAATTTTATTGGACCAGGACCGCCAACGCCGACACATTCGCCCGGTTGCGCTGCCAAAGCCCAGGTGCAGGCGGGGCCGCCGCCCTCATGCACGACAAAATCCACATCCAGTTCATTGTCTGCCGGACGATGATGACGCACCGTATAGGTGCGCCGGGGCGCATTCTTGTTACCGTTTTCCAGCGCTGTGCGAAATTCCGCCATGGAGGTCCCGGCCGGTGGTATCATCAACTTGATATAATTGCCTTCCTGCCCGGCGGGAAAGTCCGACAGGTCGCTGCCACCCAAAGTGACCCGTTGCATGGAAGGGGTCAGCCTTTTGCTGCGCAAGACTTCCAGAATTCGGGTTTTTCTAGCGGTTTTGATCGCTGGTTTTTCAGGCATATTCATATGTGCAGGCTCCAGATGGGCACCTTCCTGACGGATGGGCCATTAAACTTGAGTATTTAAATCCTGTTATAGCGTGCGGGGCGGCCCGGTCCAGTCCCGAAGTGGCCGAACGGACGATTAAGTGCTGTCCGTCCGGCTTTTCAGGGTCACGTCTAGCTGGTCTTGCCAGCGACCTTAAGAGCAAATGCATATTCGTAGGCAATCTCTTCCAGCCTTTGAAAACGTCCCGAAGCGCCGCCGTGGCCAGCATCCATGTTGGTTTTCAGGAAGACAGGCGCATCACTGGTTTTCATTTCCCTGAGTTTTGCCACCCATTTCGCCGGCTCCCAATAGGTGACGCGTGGATCTGTGAGTCCGGCGATTGCCAGGATGGGGGGGTAATCCTGCCGCGCCACATTGTCATAGGGTGAGTAGGCGGCAATGCCCTGATAGTCGCTCATCGATGTAATGGGATTGCCCCATTCGGGCCATTCCGGCGGCGTCAGCGGCAAAGTGTCGTCCAGCATGGTGTTCAGCACATCGACAAAGGGCACGGCTGCAATGATGGCGCCAAAATGGTCCGGCGCCATGTTGGCAACGGCGCCCATCAGCATGCCGCCGGCAGAGCCGCCCTCGGCGATGATGCGGTCAAAGGACGTGATGTTTTCAGCGTTCAGATATTCGGCTGCCGCAATGAAGTCGAGAAATGTATTGGTCTTGTTCTGGCGCCTGCCGGCATCGTACCAGGCAAAACCCTTGTCCTTGCCGCCCCTGATGTGGGCGATGGCATAGACAAATCCGCGATCCGCCAGCGACAGGCAATTGGTGTTGAAGGATGCCGGAATGGTCATTCCGTAGGAACCATATCCGTAAAGCAGGCAGGGAGCCGAACCATCAAGAGCCGTATCCTTGCGGTAAAGCAGTGTCACGGGCACCAGCGCTCCATCATGGGAGGGTGCCATGACGCGCCGTGTGACATAGTCACCTGCATCATGCCCCGAAGGCACTTCCTGTGTTTTCAGCAAGGTGCGCTCGCGTGTGCGCATGTTGTAGTCATATTGCTGGGAAGGCGTTGTCATGGACGAATAGGAAAAGCGGATGACGTCCGTATCGTATTCGAAGGAGCCCTGCAGGCCCAGGGAATAGGCATCCTCGTCAAAGGCAATGGAGTGTTCTTCGCCGGAACTGCGCTGGTGCACCACAATGCGCGGCAGACCGTCTTCACGCTCAAGCCAGACGAGAAAGTCGGCAAACACCGTATGACTGAGGATGATGCGGCCGGGCTTGTGCGCCACGACATCACGCCAGTTTTCCCGCTGCGGTGCCTGTTTGGGGGCCTGAACGATCTTGTAGTCAGCCGCACCATCCGCGTTGGTCAGGATGTAGAAGATGTCACCGGCTTCATGCATGTCATATTCAATGCCGGTTTCACGGGGAGCCACCAGTTTCGGAGCCCCTTGCAGGTCATCGGCCGTCAGGATCAGATATTCAGACGTTTCGTGGTCGTGGATGTTGATATAGATCAGATCGTTCAGCTTGCTGCCGCCAACGCCCATGAAGAAGCCCGGATCAGTTTCTTCATAGACAAGCCTGTCGTCCTTCTGGTCCGTGCCGAGCGCGTGGTAGAACACTTTCGAGGGACGATGGTTTTCATCGAGCATCGTATAGAAAAAGCCGTTGCCATCCGGCGCCCAAGCGCCACCGCCACCGGTATTTTCGATCACATCGGGCAGATCTTCGCCGCTGGCAAGATCACGGATGCGCAGATTGAAATATTCAGAACCCTTGTCGTCATAGCCCCAGATCAACCGGGCATGGTCATGGCTGTGGTTTGCCGAAGAAAGGCGGAAATAGGAAAACTTGCTGGCTTCCGCATCGCCATCGAGCAGAATCTCTTGCCTGTCGCCGTTTCGCGGTACCCGAAAAAACCTTGGCTGCTCGCCGCCTGTCACGAAGCTTGTGCCATAGGCATAGGGGCCATCAGGCGATGGAACGGATGAATCATCTTGCTTGATACGTCCCTTCATCTCCTCAAAAAGAATCTTCTGCAAAGGCTCCGTGTCTGCCATGGCGGTTTTCTGATAGGCATTTTCAGCTTCCAGATAGTCACGAATATCCTTGTCCAGCAGGGACGGGTCCTGGAAAACCTGCTGCCAATTGTCGGCCCTCAGCCAGGCATAATCATCAGAGCGCTCAATCCCATGGCGCGTATCGCTCACGGTTTGTTTTCGGGCGACCGGGGCAGGGGGCAGGTCATTGAACATCAGATTGCCTTTCGTGGCGGGACATGGTTTCTGCTAAGCGTGTACCCGCAGATAAAGGACCGGGCACTGCGGTTCAAGGTCAAGCATGAACTCAGGATGAATTGACCGATCAGATCAGGTTCAGCACCCACCGGTCATTGTCGGACCATCAGATCGCAACAGAGGAACAGATCAATGACAACGTCCCGTGGTATTCTCGCAGCTCTCATTTTTGCATCCACCTGTGCCGTGACGCCTGTTTCAGCCGCTACATTTGCCGCCTGGGAGGTTGTCAATGTCAGCTGGAATGATGTCTTGAACGTGCGTGCGTGGCCCGCATCAACTTCAGCCATCCGTGCGGGCTACCCCAATGGAACGCCACTGTCGATGACAGGCCGCTGCATGAATGGCGTAGACCTGAAAAACATCGCAGGATTGCCCAAACATTTGCAAGTCAAACAGGTCCGCTACACCTGGTGCGAAGTCTGGCACGATCCGTCAGGCACCAACAATTGGCAGACAGGCTGGGTGTATGGTCGCTATATCGCGCCGCAATGACACATCCATTGCGTCAAATATGGTGTCAGGGAACGGCTACAGGCAAAATCCGGTTCAGTTCTGGTCTTTTTCTTCATCCGGTATGAAGGAAAGGGCCGTTCCGTTCATGCAGTAGCGCAGTCCGGTTGGCTGCGGTCCATCATTGAAAACGTGGCCGAGATGGGCTTCACAATCGGCGCATCGGGTTTCAATGCGCGTCATGAACAATTTGCGATCCGTGTGGTCTGTCACCGCATCTGCATCGACGGGCGCGTAAAAGCTTGGCCAACCTGTTCCCGAATCAAATTTTGTTTCGGAACGGAAAAGCGGCTTTCCGCAGCCGGCACATTGGTAAAGACCTGCTTCCTTTGTATCCCAATTGGGGCCGGTAAAAGCCCGCTCGGTACCGCCCTTGCGCATGACGTTATACTGTTCGGGCGTCAGCTGCGCGCGCCATTCGGCATCGGTCTTGTTTTTGGCTGATGTTTTGCTGTCAGTCATCGTTTATTCTCCTGCCAGGGCGATTGAGATATTCCAATATGTAAGCGCGACGGGGCGATCGTGCAATAAACATGCGATCAAATCGGGGTAAAACAACGGTGCATCCCCAAATCGGACTGGATAGGCCTTGCCGTCTGGCACGCGTGTCCCTAAATTCCCTCTAAATCTTGCAAGGAAATTCCGTCCGGGAGAGAGTATGAACTCCTTTATGCCCAGCACGACATTTGCTGTCCTGCTGCTGCCGTTTATTGCGGCATTGTTCGCGCCAGCACTGACGCAGCTTCTCAAGCACAATGCTGCCTGGATATTGGCTCTGGTTCCGGCTGCCATTTTTTGGCATTTCAGTGGTTTTCTTCCCGTTATTTCCGCTGGCGAAGTGGTAACCGGCGGTTACCAATGGGTGCCCGCACTCAAGGTCAATTTTTCCTGGTATATTGACGGGCTGTCTTTGACATTTGCTCTGCTGATCACCGGAATCGGTACGTTGATCGTGCTTTATTCAGGCGGATACCTCAAAGGCCATGCGCAATTGGGGCGGTTCTTCTCGTTCATTCTGATGTTCATGGGCTCCATGCTCGGCCTTGTGATGTCGGACAGTTTCCTGATGTTCTTCATCTTTTGGGAATTGACCTCCATCACCTCCTTCCTGTTGATTGGTTTTGACAACAAGCGTGAGGCATCAAGGCGCGCGGCACTTCAGGCGCTGGTTGTCACAGGCGGCGGTGGACTGTTCCTTCTGGCCGGGTTGCTGTTGATCTGGAATGTGACCGGCTATTCCGAAATGTCCCTGCTGCTTCGTTCGGGTAGCCTGCTGGCCGACAGCCCCTATTACATAGCCATATTCGTGCTTGTGCTGGGCGGTGCCTTCACCAAGTCGGCGCAGTTTCCGATGCATTTCTGGCTGCCAAACGCCATGGAGGCGCCAACTCCGGTTTCTGCCTATTTGCATTCCGCCACCATGGTAAAGGCCGGCGTCTATCTGCTGATGCGCCTCAATCCGGTGCTGGGCGACACCATGGCCTGGCATATTGTGCTGCCCTTGTTTGGCGGCACCACACTGATTGTCGGAACCTTGCTGGCGATTCGCCAGACAGACCTCAAACTGATGCTTGCCTATACAACCGTATCGTCATTGGGTCTGCTGGTGATGCTGACCGGTTTCGGGACGGAAAAGGCAATCGAAGGTGCTGTGCTTTATCTGGTGGCGCATTGTCTTTTCAAGGGTGCGCTTTTCATGGTTGCGGGCATTATCGATCACGAGGCCGGGACCCGCGACGTCACAAAACTTGGCGGATTGATGACCGCAATGCCCATCACCTTTGCCGCGGCGCTGGCCTCGGCCATTTCAATGGCCGGATTGCCGCCATTCTTCGGCTTTTTGGCAAAAGAGGAGATTTACGCCGGCCTTTGGCAGGTCAGTTTCTGGGGAGGGCTGCTGACGATTGTGGCAATCGTCGGCAACGCTCTGATGTTCGTCATTGGTTTTGTGGTCGCCCTGAAACCATTCCTTGGCCGCAGAAAACTGAAATTGGGCAATGTCCATGAAGGACCGGTGCTGCTTTGGCTTGGTCCGGTGCTTTTGGCAACAGCAAGCCTGCTGACCGCGATCTTCTCACCGATGACCCATCGGCTGATCACCAGCCCCATGGCAAGTGCCGTGGAGGGGGAACCTGTTTCCGCCTACATCTCGCTTGTGCCGCATATCGGCATGCCGCTGTTGCTCTCGCTGATCACGGTTGCCATTGGTGTTTTTGCTTACATCAATGTTGCGCGCCTGCGCGCCCTGATGATCTATGCGCTCTACAAGATTGGTTGGGGCCCCGACAAGGGATTCGACCAGTTCATTCGAGGCACGGTTCGTCTGTCCTTTCGGGTGACAAATGTGATTCAGCCCGGTCGGATGGAATTCTACATGAAGGTAATCTTCATCCTTGTGGCTGTTTCCATCCTGCTGCCGATGGCATTGTTTGATGAATGGCCAGCCATGCCGCAATGGCCCGACACCATATCGCGCTATGAGGCCGTGATCATGGCGATCGCTGCCGTCGGGCTGTTTTCCGTGCTTTATGCCAAGGATCGCCTTACGGCGATTGTTTCGCTCGGGATACAGGGTTTTGCCGTGGCGCTTCTCTTCATGCTGTTTGGCGCCCCGGACCTGTCCTTTACCCAGTTCATGGTGGAGACATTATCCGTGGTCATTCTGGCCCTGGCCATGACGCGCTTGCGATTGACACCGACGGATCACCGGGCGTTGAAGGAGAAGATCATTGACACGATCATATCTCTGGCCTGCGCTACGGCTTTTGTGCTGTTGCTGCTCAAGGTCACGCAATTGCCATTTGATACAACGCTGTCGGATTTCTTCACACGTTATTCCCTGTCGATTGCCCATGGTGCGAACATCGTCAACGTCATTCTGGTCGACTTCCGTGGAACAGACACCTGGGGAGAGATTGCCGTCGTCATGGTTGCCGGATTGGCAATCCTGTCACTGATCAGGATTCGCACCCGCCCGGCCAATGCCATTGCGGCAAATGATCCTGCCGAAGAAGATGAGAGGCTATAGATCATGCGCACTCTGATTTTCCGCACAGTGGCGCCCTATCTGGCCAGCCTGATGATCCTCTTTTCGATATTTGTACTGCTGCGTGGCCACAATGAGCCAGGCGGTGGTTTTATCGGCGGATTGATTGCCGCTTCGGCCTTTGCCATCTACGGCATCGCCTGCGGTGTATCGCCGGTGCGTCGGGCGCTGCACTTTCACCCGATGGCCATTTCCGGCACGGGCCTGCTTGCATCGACTGCGGCGGGAATGCTGTCCATCTTTTTCAAGGTGCCCTTCATGACCGGGCTGTGGCTTGATATCCCGTTGTTTGGCGATTCCATTGCCGTTTCAACGGTCATGCTGTTCGATATCGGGGTCTATCTCGTGGTGGTTGGCTCCATCACCTCAATTGCGCTTGCTCTGGAAGAAAGGCCGAACAGCTGATGGAAGTCTTGATGACATTGCTGGTTGGCATCTTTTTCGCTGTCGCCATCTATCTTTTCCTGTCCCAGCATATCATCCGGATGGTGCTCGGGGCAGCGGTTCTGGGCAACGCGGTCAATCTGCTGATTTTCACGTCCGGGCGGCTGACGCTTGAAATTCCGCCAATTTTGACCGGTTACGAGACCACGACGGGAATGCTTACTGCCAATCCGCTTCCACAGGCGCTGATCTTGACCGCCATTGTGATCTCGTTTTCGTTTTTCGCATTTCTGCTGGTGCTGTCCTACCGGGCTTATCAGGAGCTGGGAACCGATGACACGGATGAAATGAGATTCGCCGAACCTGAAAACCAGGACCTGCCGCCTCTGGGTTATTGAACGAAAGATACGCATAATATGGCCTCGTCGGAAATGACAACGATTGACCTGTCCGCGGCAATGATCACCCAAGCCCCGCCTTTGGCCGATTGGCTGGTGGTTGCTCCGCTGGTCCTGTGCATGGTGCTTGGCGCCGTGCTCCTGATGGTGCGCAAGGATACGCAAATTCAACCGGTCATTGCCATCCCGGGCCTCGTCGCTCTGGTTCTGGTCGATGCCGCATTGCTTGCCCATGTCTGGATGAACGGCACGGTGACCATGACCATGGGACGCTGGCTGCCGCCTTTTGGCATTGCCTTCACTGTCGACATTCTAGGGGCGCTTCTTACGCTCACCGGCGGGATCGCAGCGCTGGCGGGCGGCATCTTCGGTGCCGGCGATGTCAATGACAGCGGCAGGCGATACGGCTTCTATCCTTTTTTGTTTCTGATGATGGTGGGCGTCAGCGGCGCATTTCTGACGGGTGACATTTTCAACCTCTATGTCTGGTTCGAAGTTTTGCTCATTTCCTCATTCGGGTTGCTGATTTTGGGATCCGAACGCGGGCAGATTGACGGCGCAACGAAATACGCATTCCTCAATCTGGTGGCAACAACGCTGTTCCTGATTGCGACAGGATATCTGTACGGGATTTTCGGAACTCTCAATATGGCCGACATCGCCCTGAAGGCGCAGACCATGGATGACAAGGCTCCGATGGTGACTTTGGTCAGCATGTATCTGCTGGCCTTTGGCATGAAGGCGGCGGCCTTTCCGGCAAACTTCTGGCTTCCTGCATCCTATCACACACCACGTGTCGTCGTTTCAGCGCTGTTTGGCGGTCTTTTGACAAAGGTCGGTGTCTATGCCCTCATTCGGGTTCTCCTGATGCTGTTTCCTGCAGAACGCGATCTGCTGGGCTGGGTCATTGCTCTCATTGCAGCCGCGACCATGGTTCTGGGCGCAATGGGTGCGTTGGCGCAGACCGATGTCAGGCGAATGCTGGGCTATCTGGTCATTTCCGGGATTGGCGTCATGCTCGCGGGCATCGCTCTGGCCAGCCCCGCAGGCGTGGCGGCCACGGTCTTTTATGCCGTTCACTCGATGATTGTCATGACGGCGCTCTATCTGGCTTCCGGCATGGCCGCGCGCGCCAGCGGCAGTTTCTCCATAGCTGAACCAGGCGGTATCTACCAATCCCACGTGGTGCTTGCGGGAATCACGCTTGCCTTGTTTTTCGCCGTATCCGGATTGCCGCCATTTTCCGGTTTCTGGCCGAAGGCACTGATGGTGAAGGCGTCACTTGATGTCGGGGCCTGGTGGCTTGCAGCGGCGATTTTGCTGACAGGCTTTCTGACCACCATTGCCGTCGGGCGGGTGTGGTTGCTGGCCTATTGGCGGCCGGCCCCGGCACCACCAGAGGAGGCCAGCACGGGTGCCAAAGCTGCAGCGGTCACGCCGGTACATGCTCTAAGCCCGCTGCTCGATTTTCTGCCGCTGGTGATGCTCACGGCTCTGGTTGTTCTGATCGGCATTTTTCCGCAGAAATTGCTTGAACTGTCTCAAATCGCCTCTGAACAATTGCTCAATCCTGCCGAATATATCAGATCGGTATTTCCAACGGAGGGATTACAATGAAACTGTTCCTCATCAATGTCCTTCTGGCGCTGACCTGGACTGCCATAACAGGGCATTTCGGACTTCTCAATTTTACCTTCGGCTTCATACTGGGCGTTTTCACGCTTTATCTTATTCGCGAGCAGGTCGGTTCTGTTGGCTACCTGTCCAGAGCCAATCGGATCTTCCGGCTGTTTACGCTGTTTCTGTACGAACTTGTCATGTCTGCGGTTCGGGTGGCCATCATGGTTCTGTCTCCCAACATGAACCTGAAGCCCGGTATTTTTGCCTACAGGCTGAAAGTTGATCGCGATTTCGAGATCACACTGTTGGCAAATCTGATAACGCTCACGCCTGGAACCTTGTCCGTGGATGTGTCGGAAGACCGTCAGTATCTGTACATACATGCCATCGACTGCTCCGACCCCGACGCGACCCGCAAGGATATCTCAGACGGATTTGAACGCCGGATATTGGAGGCCTTTCGATGATGAGTGCCCAGATGATTTTGGAGTGGGCAGTGTTTATTGCTCTGGTTCTTTTGTGTCTTGCGTTGGCAATGACCGTTTTCCGCGTTATCCGCGGGCCGACATTGCCGGATCGTATTCTTGCCCTGGACATGCTTGTGGCAACGGCCATTGGTTTCATAGCGGTCATCGGCATCAAGACGGGTTTTGCGCTTTACGTGGATATTGCGATTGCGCTTGGGCTTGTCGGGTTCCTTGCAACCGTTGCTTTTGCGCGGTTTGTGATGGCCCGCGGCTTTGTCAGCGAAGGGCATCTGGACCAGAGTGAAGCTGCAACCGGGGAGAAAAAGGGTGGATAACGTCATCACACTTCTGGTTGCAGCAATGATCGTGATCGGTGCCGCTTTCAATCTGATCGCGGCTTTGGGCCTGATCCGACTGCCTGACATATACACCCGCATGCATGCGGCATCGAAAGCCGGGACATTGGGGTCTGGCGTGCTTTTGATTGCGCTCGGTATTCAGGCCGATGACATCGGAATATTCACGCGTTCGCTTGCAGGGGTTGCCTTCTTTCTTCTGACAGCACCGATTTCAGCACATCTGCTTGCCAAAGCCTCCTATGCAATGGGTTATCGGTTGACCGATCAGTCTGTGATGGATGAAATGCCAAAAGAAGCAGGTCCGGATAATAATCCCCGGCGTTAATACTTGTGCTAGCAAGTTGGTGTATGTTTATGCTATGATAGACTTGGACATCAGATAGAATGGGTCTGCACATTATGTCGCACTACAAGTGCGCGCCTATATCTGAAAAATTTCTAGTTTAAAACATAGTGATTTAGTGTTATCAGCGGGTGGGGTGACAACAAACTGGGTTTCTTTCAGGGAGACTCAATATTTGAAAACACTGGAATTGTGGGGTTTTTGGTGTATCGACTTTAGCGATTATTTGAGGCGCGAAAAATGAATGACACACTGGAAAATACACGACCCGACCTACTGGCAGAACTGACTGCAGAAGTTGTTGCTGCCTATGTCAGCAACAATGTTGTGCAGACGAGTGATCTGCCGGGTCTGATAGCAAATGTACATTCCGCTCTGGGTTCAACATCGAAACAAGCTGTGACTCCGGTCGAAAAACAGAAGCCGGCCGTGTCGGTGCGCAAATCAGTACAGCATGAATATATCGTCTGTCTTGAGGATGGTATGAAGTTCAAGTCTCTGAAGCGTCATCTGATGACCTACCATGGTCTGACGCCCGAAGAGTACCGGGAGAAATGGAACCTGCCGGTCGATTACCCGATGGTTGCACCGGCCTATGCGGAAGCACGTTCCAAACTCGCCAAGGAAATGGGTCTGGGTCAAAAACGCAAGGGCGGCAAATAGCAGGACCAAGGTCCGCTTGCCATATTGAAATGATATTTCAGCAACAGTATTTTTTGAAATAGACACAGGGGCGCTGATCTTTCAGCGCCCTTTTGCCGTTTATTGCCTCTGCAAAAGGCGCGTTACAACAGACCCTGGCAGGCAATCATGATGAGGGCGCTGACGATCCAGTAGCCGGCATCGGCCGCGCGGGCATAGGCGCTGTTCTTGCGAAACATCCCGCCGGAATAACCAAGAACCGTGAAAGCCAGCACGGCCAGAATGCTTGTCATCAGCGCATTCGACGCTGCCGTCACGCCGACAAGCCAGCTCATCAGAAAGAGGCCGAGGACCTGGCCGGCCATCGCGCCAAAGGGCATGTCATCCGCCGTGCCCATTTTGACGCCAACGCCCTGTGCCCATCGCGCGCCGAAAAGAATGGGTGAATACCACAGCCAGCCAACAAGAAATGAAACCACCGTTCCGACAACGACTGCAATCCAGTTTACGCCTTCCAATAGTGCGCCCATTGTGTCTCCACCTCCCTGGCTGGTGCTATCTATTCAGATCAATTAATTAACATATAAGTTAAATGAAAATCAAGCCGGCATGACCAGGCGTCGACGCGGTGCGCGCGCGTTGCCGTCAACGGTATAAAGTGGAAATGGATTGCTGCAGTTCTAGGAGATGGACGCTTCATGCGTTGCCGAGACGGCTTCGCTCTTGATGCGGGCAACCATGGCGCGCAGTCCATTGGCCCTTTGCGGTGTCAGATGTTCAACAAGCCCGAGTTTTTTGAAGAGGGCGTTCTCATCAAAGGCCAGAATCTCCGATGCGGATTTTCCCGAACAGGCGGACAGCACGATGGCAACAAGTCCGCGCACGATATGGGCGTCTGAATCGCCAAGGAAATGGAGCCTGGGATTGGCTGCATCGGCAATATCGACCTGTGTGGTGAGCCAGACCTGGCTGACACATCCCTGAACCTTGTTTGCATCGGTCTTTTCGCTGTCCGGCATTTCATCAAGCGTGCGTCCAAGTTCGATGACATACCGGTAGCGGTCTTCCCAATCGTCCAGAAACTCAAAATCATCAACGATCTGCTGCAATGATGCCATTCTATCCTGTCGCCCGCTTTTTCGATTTCAAACAGTTCATGCCCAGTCTGACCACCAGACTATATTTGTCTGCAGCCACAATCAAACAAGTACTGCCATCTGTCCTTGATATAGAGTGCTTCCGGAAAAGTGCCTAGCGGTTTTCCGATAAGACAGCACGACCAGCAAAATGTGCTTCCGGAAAAGTGCCTAGCGGTTTTCCGATAAGACAGCACGACCAGCAAAATGTGCTTCCGGAAAAGTGCCTGGCGGTTTTCCGACAAGACAGCACGACCAGCAAAACCTGGACTATTTGCTGTCGCGATTGCTGTCTGCGGATCCGTTCGAACCGGATTGAAACGCAAGGATTTTGGCAATCACATCAACGCTTCCCTGTGTGCCGTTTTTCAATGCTGCAAGGCCGTCTGCGCCTGCCTCGCAGATTTCCGGTTGCTCGGCACACATATTCTGGATGTTGAGCAGCAGATTGTAGGCCTCACTGACATCAATATTCGCCGGTGGCGCGCTGTGGCTGACGGTCGGTACGGCTGGATCCTTTGGAAGAAACAGGATGACGACGGTAAACCAGAATGCGGTCTTGATCAGAAATCGCATCAATTACTCCAAACAGGGCTGATGGCGGTGCAGATTTGCGGTTGCCCAAGTAACGGGTATGGGTAACGGGTATGAGTAACGCGCCCGAGTAACGCGTCTGGGTATCAGGCTGGCCGCTTTCCTTTTCATTCCTATTTGAAACAAAATACGTGAAGATAGTGTTGCTGCGCGCGTTTGCTTCGCATTAACCATGTTTAGCGACAGGTCCCATGAATGGCCTGATGATCCCGAAATTTCACTCAAATGCGATCAATCGGCCTTTCCGTTTATCCATTCCTTAAGTCGGCTCTGAAATGATGTGTGGGCCAGAACACAAGCGTAATGAGTATAAATGTGGCTTTAGAAGTGATGCGAAATCTTACAGTGGACAGGATTCCGGGGTTCAACCGGGTGATGGCCAGCTGGATTCATCGCGATGTTTGTGACGAGCAGGAGCGCAACCAGCAAGCCAGGCTCCTTGGTCTGTTGTTGGCGAGCGTTTTTATCCTGATATCGATATTCCCGTTTGTCTTGGCATTTCATCCGACCAATGTTTACGCGACGGCCTTTCTTCTTGCCTTTTCAGGCGGCGCATTGGTTCTTGCGGGTGTTTTGATACAGACGGCGCGTCGGCCGCTGGTTGAAGGCCTCTCAATGGCCTGGGCCGCCTTGGCCATCGTTGCCGTCAGCGCAGGCACCGGTTTGCTGGCGTCTCCCTTTTTGATGCTGGGACTGCTGCTGCCGGCGGAGGCTTTCAGAATAAGACGGGATCCATCCGCATTGGCTGTTGGGGTCACCGGCTTCATGGCCGCTTTGGTTGCAGTTGCACTGATTGACCTGTGGGGTCCGGCGTTTCTGGCACTTCCAGAACTGGGCGCAGAACTGGGCGCAGCACAAGACACAAGACTTGTCTCGGCCGTCCTGTTGGCCGGCCTTTGCGTCTATGGTCTGTTGGTCACTGTTTCAGCCATGCGGCCCGAGGCCGTTGAGGCACCGGCCGAGGCCGTGCAGAACACTGTTCTTGACCGCTTGCCCGGCATGATTTCGTTTCACAATCAAAGAGGCTCAACCCAGGCATTCCATGGCGTCGGGGCACATGATCTGATGGCCGGCATTGGTGAATTGTCCGGCAGCGGATTTGTTGACCATATGCATGTGTCCGATCGGGTTGAGTTCCTGCAGGCAATTGACCGCATGCGAACCGGATCTGATACGCAGACATTGCAGGTGCGCATGCGCAAGACAAACCAGGAGCTTGCAGACAAGCAATTTGTGCATCTGTCCATGCAATTGGCTGCACTGCGGGATGATCGGGGTGTCTTTACCGGTTTCGTCAGTCATTCAAGAGATATTGCCCTGCAGGTTGAATTGCAGGATGCCTATGCCCGCAAGGTTGATGAGGCCGAAGCTGCCAATGAAGCCAAATCACGGTTTCTGGCCGCTGTCAGCCATGAGTTGAGAACGCCTCTCAACGCCATCATTGGATTTTCCGACCTGCTGCATGGGGAATACCTGGGCAATCCATTGGCACCCGGACAGCGCGAATATGTCGGTCTTATCCATCAATCGGGGCAGCATCTGCTTTCGGTCATCAATTCCATGCTGGATCTCAGCAGGATTGAAGTTGGCAGATATGATTTGAATCTTGAGACCTTTGATATCCGGGAAGCCATTGGCAATTGTGAGGCCATGCTGGCCCAGCAGGCTTTGCAAAAGAAGATTGTCCTCAATGCGCGCGTTGCCAAAGGTCCTGTGCAACTGACAGCCTGCCATAGATCTGTGAATCAGATTTTGATAAATTTGATTGCAAATGCGATAAAATTCACTGAGGAAGGTGGAATTGTAACGATTGACGCTGCAAAACAGGCAGACGTGATGCGTATTTCAGTTTCCGATACCGGAATTGGAATCAGCGCGGCCGACCTGGAAAAAATAGGCTCGCCCTTCGTTCAGGTTGAAAGCGAGTATGCACGTCAGTATGAAGGAACCGGACTTGGTCTCAGCTTGGTAAAGGGTCTCGTAGCATTGCATGGTGGTCAATTTGAAATTGAAAGCAAACCCGGCCTTGGCACAACCGTGACGGTCGAGCTTCCGGTCAAAGGTCCTGATCAGCCAGTGGTTGAACGGGATATCCAGGCACCCGAGACCATTATCTTCCCGCCCCGTCTGAAAACCGATATTGAACCCGAATTGGAGGCCGCGCATGGCCAGGCGAAAACAGCCTGAGACGACAAAACGCCGCATTCCGGTCCTTTCCGCAATGTTGTCTGGTGTTGGTCAAACCATATCACGCCACCCGTCCATCGCGGGTGGCACGGCCGCATTTGCGGTGGCATTCGGTTTTGTCTCAATCAATGCATTGATGTACCAGCCCGGCAAACATCCTGCGCCGCTATACAATACCCGCGCAGCGCCGGTACAGCAAAATGCCGTTGTGTCCTATACGCCGCCGATTCCTGCCAGCAGGGTAACGACATTCAAGATCGAGCGCAGCGATCCACAGAGCACAGCGAGCATTCCTGACAGGTCGCCTCGCGCAGAAGGCGACGAGACAGTCTATTATCTGCAGCAGGCAATGAACGAACGTAATCTCTACCCCGGTCCTTTGGACGGTGTGCTGGGTCCGCAGACGGAGAAATCCCTGCGTGCCTATCAAGAGAGCAACGGTCTTGAAATTACCGGCAAACCGTCGGACGATCTTCTCGTGCATATGCTGATCTCCAACCAGCAGACGATTGCCGTGCCCGATCCCAGACCGGATGTTCAGCGCGAGGAAAGCAGCTCTGTCAGCCAGCAGAACCCGGTCCAGGCGACCCCCGCGACGGTGGTGCAGGATGCGGCCCCGGATCCGGTGGCCGGCCTGATCATCAAGATCCAGAAGGGCCTGAGCAATATCGCCTATACCGACGTGAAGGTGGACGGCGTCATTGGCCAGCAGACACGCACTGCCATTGCCGATTTCCAGAAGCACTATCGTTTGCCGGTGACTGGCAGGCCCGATGCAGAAGTGCTGGAAAAGCTGCGGGAAATCGGCGCATTGTGATGCATCATTGATGTCGTCGCGCCACGCACCAATCGGCCTTTGCATATGATTGGCATTCCATGCGGTTAACCTCTGATTTCTGGGTGAAAGCACTGATTCGCAGGATCTTTGGCTGCGGAGAATTTGCTGTTGTGGAAAAACACGGCTCTGCCGAAGCCGGCGCCATATTCATCCGCGCACGCGACAAATCCGGTTTGGAAACCCTTTTTGCACCCGCGCCACAAAGTTTTTTTGATGCAGCAAAGCCGCAGGATCGGACGTTCGAGCGACGGCTGGACAAGTGCCAGGCCCAGGACATCGATGCCTTGTTGCTCAAGGAAAAGAATTTTGATCCGGATTTCTGGGTGGTGGAAATCGAAACCGACCGACCGGAAGATTATATATCGATCATGCTTTCCTGATCGTGTGGTTCGAAAGCTGGCCTGACCGTGCCGTTGAACGCGTCGCTGCACCATCCTGCTGATCAGCTCTGGAGCGATCAATGCGTCCGGGCGTCTCAACGGAATAGGGCTGATGGGCCGGTCTGGTCTTTGCTGCAAAAGTCGCATTGGCCCTGATCCACGCCTCGACCCGCCATTTGCTGTCGCTGCGATCACAGGTGGTCAGCAATTGCATCGCCTGCTGCCGGTGTTGCGGCGTCGCGCCAAGCTGCGGAAAAATTGCTATCAAAATCCGCAGGGCTTCATCTTCCATCACTTCAAGGTAGTGAAGGGCCATGACCAACTGACGGCCGGAAATATCGAGCATGATGCGTTCAGCCAGTTTGACCGTTGCCGACAGTGCCTCGGCCAGCAATTGAGCAAAGCGCTGCGGTTGTGATGCTTCGGCACTTTCGACAAGCACAGCGCCTATCGGCTTGGCAATATTATCGTTTTGAATGGGGGGTGACGGCTGCAATTGGCCGACACCCAGCGCCATCTGTCTGAGTTGCTCACGCAGGGCGTCTTCATTTCTTCTGTGCAATTGCTCTGTGGCGTCTGTGCCACTCTGCTGCACGAGGTCAGGCAGATCATAACGAACACGCAACGACCGCGTAACAATCGTATCATTCATGTCGGTCAGCACTTTGAGCATGACGGGCGACAGGCAGGTGCGCCGCGCAATGGCCCGGGCATGGGGTATGCCGCGTGAGGAAATGATCTGCAGCAGGGTCTGATCGCAAAGACTGGGGCAAAAGGCCAGAAACGGGGCGGCGACGGCAATCGGCTGGTCCGCAACAATGGCGGCAACATTTTCAGGAAGATTGTTGAACCGCGACAGTGCTGCCGCCGCAGTTCGTTTGGTGTCAACATGCGCCAGTTCAAACAAGGCGATGAACAATGTCGAAAATTGCCGCAGCTCGTAAGCTGTCGGACGTTGCAAGCTTTCGAAACCGGCAATGGTTGCCAGCAGGGCGGCGTCTTTCCGCCCAGTTTCTCCGGCTCTTTCGAGGTCGCGGAAACGATCCAAGATGCACCACCCAATCAACGCAAAACACAGTGTTGCGTCAAACTAGAATGAAACATTTAGCAAACTGTTAACTATCCGGTGCTTGTATGGCCATTGAACGTATTTGTGCACACCGGGAGGCGGCATATTTCATGGGCAACATCATTCAACTCAATGACAGGCAGTTTCAGCGACGCCCACTGGGTGCCAGCATGGCAGCGCAATGCCGAACTGCACGTATTCTGTTTTTCACCGGTGTGCGCTATGAATATCTTGCCCCTGAAGAATTTGCACCCTGCGCAAAAAAAGCCTCAAAAGCCCAGTCGGTAAGGCTGCAGGCGGGTAAATGCGTGTTCGGTATTCCCCAGCTTCAATAGTGCAAAAATGCTGAAGCGTTCTCAAATTTGAAACTGTTGATTTTCAGGGCCCGGAAACTTGCGCACTGAAAACGTTCCTATGAGTCCACTGACTGGCATTGCGCGCTTTTCAGGAAGTCTCCGGCAATGCCATCCCAGCTTGCGTCCGGCACCACGGTTCTCAGCACCAGATAGCCGGTCGTCACGGGAAATTCCACCAGCACCGCATCCTCCAGAAACGCCGGCAGATTCTTGCGATAGCTGATCATTTGCAGCGTCGTGACAATGGCCATGTCCAGCTTTCTGTCCGTCGCTGTGCGATCATTCATGCTGTATTTTTCATTTGCATAGCGATCGAAAATCGCCAGCGACCAATAGTGTGTCAGGCCGGCTGCGGTAATCCTGACCGGTGCCTCACCGATGTCGAAGCGACAAACGGCAGAGCGCACAAATGGGTTTGCTGACGTCAGGCCACCGGGCCGGCCGGTGGGCAGTCTGTGAAAAAATTCTGTCGGTCCAAGCGCCTCGATCTTGGTCCAGGTATCCTTGTCGGCATAGGCCGGGATTGCCAGCACAATGACAATATGCAGCAAGGCTGCGCCAAAGATGCCGGTGAGGGCGATGAAAAGAACTCTACCCATTGTGACACGTCCCGCGCTTGATTTGGGGCATCTGCAGATCAACCAGCCTTGAACTCCCGGCCGTGGGTGTATCGAAAAGTGTCAGGACCAATTGATAGGGAACAGCCTTGTTGCCAGTTGCCAGCCAATTGCCGGTCTTGGGTTTCCCGCTTGCCGTGATGACGAATGTACCATCCTCGTTCTTCAGGACATTTTGCGAGTGGTAGGTCGAGGGCAATCCGTCGCCGGCCAGCAGCAGCGCCCCTGTCTCGTCAATGGCGTGCAATGTCCAGAAGCGGGCCGGCGGCGTCACACCGCTCAGCGTGTAATCGCAACGGGTCACCAATGCATCGCCCTCGTTATCCAAGCCTGCCGTAAAGCGCAATCCTTCCGCGCCGCCCAGCAGCAAGACGCCGGTCCTTGCGCGATGGGCTTTGGCATAGGGGTCGGCCGTTTCCGTTTGTGCCTCAGGCCAGGCAGTCCAGGGGCCGATTTCTATGGCACCAAACCCGACCGTCGCCTTCAATGCCAGGATGGCACTGGCGGTCGCACCGCCAAAGGCGATGAGGAATATGAGCGCGATGGTCAGGGGAACGCGAAACACGTGAAAGAAACCTCAAGAGCAACCGACAGGAACTTCAAGACATAGAGCGCTTCACGATCAAATGAAACCATTTGATGGCGGAAAGGCGGTTCATTCGACATCGTTCATTTGATCTGACGCGTCACGCAGCGCTATGTGATGAAATGAGCAAGCGGCGCAAG
>JARGOF010000068.1 GCA_029212415.1 Rhizobiaceae bacterium
TTCCACTGGTGTCAGGAGAAACTGAAAGTGGACGATGTTCTTGGTGTCTGGCCGCTGCATGGTCTGTGTGGTCTTTGGGGGGGTATCGCCTGCGGTATATTCGGCATGGAGGCACTGGGTGGCCTCGGTGGTGTTTCCTTCATGGCACAGCTGATCGGATCGGTTGCCGGCGCTCTCTATGCCGCTTTGGCCGGCTTTGTGGTTTACGGTCTTCTCAAGGCAATGACCGGGCTGCGGTTGAGCGAAGAAGAAGAGCTGCGCGGTGCGGACCTGTCGATCCACAAAATCGGCGCCAATCCTGAAGCGGAGATTCGATAGGTACCTTGAAGCACAACAAGGCGCGCATATGCGACAGAAGGGTGCATGGTTAATGCACTATTAACTCCACTACGCTTAGTATCGCCAAGAATTTGAGCGGTTTGACGCTCTTGTGCGTTTTTTGAGTTGGAGTGTCGCAATGCAGACCAATGGTCTTATGGCATTTGGAAGTCATCTGTTGCCAGGCTTCAGGATTCCGGATTTTCTTCGGCGTCCCTTGAAGGTTCTGTACGGACTGACATTGATGGGGTGTCTGGCGCTTGCCATTGCTGCTTTGGCAACATGGAATGTGGCTGATCCCAGCTTTTCCTATGCGACCGGAAATGCCCCCGTCAATGTCCTCGGATTTGGCGGCGCGGCCTTTGCCGATCTGACCATGCAGTTTTTCGGCCTGTCCGGTATCGTGGCGCTGTTGCCACTGGTCATCTGGGCTGTTTTCCTGCTGCGCAACAGGCCGGTCGATCGCATTTTCAGCAGAATGTCGGCCTGGTTTGCAGGCAGTATCCTGTCTGCATCGGTTTTTGCCTGTGTGCCCACACCGGACCGCTGGCCCCTGCCAACCGGCCTGGGCGGCGTTTTCGGTGACATGATTTTGAAAATGCCGGCGGTCCTGATCGGTGGTTATCCCTCAGGCATCCTTGCCGTCGTATTGGGCATTGCCCTTGCCATACCGGCCACCTGGCTGATGCTGTTTGGCGCCCTTTTGATCGCAACGCCGCAAATTGATGTGGCGAGCCAGCGACGCAGTGCAAGCCGCCGTCGCAATGTTGAGCCGGAAGTCACCGAAGATGACGATGAAAATGAGCGCACATCCGTTGGAACGCTGGTGCTTGGCGCGCTCACGCACACATGGCTGACAGCCAGGGCGCACTACAGACGCCTGACGGGTCGCATGACCGGCCGCATGTCGGAGCAGTGGAGTGCCAACCTGGAAGAGCCCTATGATTTCAACGAGGATGAATTTACCGGGTTGAATGGTGAACCGAGAGTCGAACCGGAATTCATGGATGCCGATGATCAACATCCGGTGCATGCCCGTCGCCGCAATCTGGACGAGGATACACCTGCCTTTGACAGCGCAGACGATCTGGAAATCGACGATGGCGATGAGATTGACGAAGAGGATGATGATCCGGCTGGCGACTGGGCGCCGCAACCGGCTCCAAGGCGCAAGGAAGGACAGGTGGTTCAGCTGCGCGTTGTGCCTCAGGTTCAGCGACCGAAGCCTGGCGCGCGGCAGCGGCGTGAAGCGCAGACTTCGCTGATCAAGACAAATGGTTTTGAATTGCCGCCGCTGCATCTGCTTTCCGAAGCCAAGAATGTTACCCGTGATCCCAGCCTTTCCACTGAGGCACTGGAACAGAATGCCCGCATGCTGGAAGGCGTGCTGGAAGATTTTGGCGTGCGCGGTGAGATCATTCAGGTGCGTCCGGGCCCGGTTGTCACCATGTATGAACTTGAACCGGCGCCGGGCATCAAATCGTCGCGTGTTATCGGGCTGGCCGATGATATCGCCCGCTCGATGAGCGCGATTGCCGCCCGTGTCGCAGTGGTTCCGGGGCGCAATGCCATCGGTGTGGAATTGCCAAATCAGGTTCGCGAAACCGTCTATTTGCGCGAGCTCTTGTCCAGCAGGGACTTTGAGACAAGCAAGGCGAAACTGGCGCTGGCGCTCGGCAAGACAATCGGCGGCGAATCGGTCATCGCCGATCTGGCGAAAATGCCGCATTTGCTGGTGGCTGGAACAACCGGATCGGGTAAATCCGTTGCCATCAACACGATGATCCTGTCACTGGTCTATCGGATGCCGCCGGAAAAATGCCGATTGATCATGATTGATCCGAAAATGCTTGAATTGTCGGTCTATGACGGCATTCCGCATCTTTTGACCCCGGTGGTCACGGATCCGAAAAAGGCCGTTGTCGCGCTCAAATGGACCGTGCGCGAGATGGAAGACCGTTACAAGAAAATGTCGAAGATCGGCGTTCGCAATATTGACGGTTTCAACAGTCGTATCGAACAGGCGGAGAAAAAGGGCGAGGCCATCACCCGCACGGTGCAGACCGGGTTTGACCGCGAAACCGGCGAGGCTGTCTATGAGACCGAAGAATTCGATCTCAGCCCGATGCCCTATATCGTGGTGATTATCGACGAAATGGCCGACCTGATGATGGTCGCCGGAAAAGATATTGAAGGCACTGTTCAGCGGCTTGCACAGATGGCGCGTGCCGCCGGCATTCATGTGGTCATGGCAACGCAACGTCCGTCGGTGGATGTCATCACCGGCACGATCAAGGCCAATTTCCCGACACGAATATCCTTTCAGGTCACATCCAAAATCGACTCGCGCACCATTTTGGGCGAGCAGGGCGGTGAACAATTGCTCGGCATGGGTGACATGCTTTACATGGCCGGTGGTGGCCGTATTCAGCGTGTCCATGGTCCCTTTGTCGCAGATGACGAAGTGGAAGAAATCGTTGCATTCCTGAAAATGCAGGGTGTTCCGGAATATCTTGATGCCATCACCGAAGATGATGATGAAGATGGCGGTGACAGTGGTTCGGGCTCGGTCGGCAATCTTGGTGATTCGGATGATCCCTATGATCAGGCGGTTGCGATTGTTCTGCGCGATGGCAAGGCCTCGACCTCCTATATTCAGCGACGCCTCGGCATCGGCTATAACAGGGCTGCTTCCTTGATCGAAAGAATGGAAGAAGAGGGTGTGATCGGGCCTGCCAATCATGCAGGCAAACGCGAGATCCTCGTGCCAACGGAAGAGGACATCCGGTAATGTCCCTGTAAGGAGAATAGCTTGCACATGGAATTTGCTTTCTCTGACAATCTTCAAAGAAGACGCAATCATCGGCGGAGAATCTGTCCGTCAGGCACCGGTTGCTGCAATGCCATGATCAGTATGCATATTGCCATACTGACGCCGTAGTTTCGTAACACATATCCCTGCCTTCAGGAGATCAAAATGATTCAGATATATGCGCCGGTTTCGGCAGAAGTGCGACCCAAGGCCCGTCCGGCGCGCAGAGTGTTAAGCGCCCTGTTTGCAGCGGTTCTGTCAGGCCTGCTTGTGACCTTCGGAACGGCGTCGGTAATGGCGCAGGACAAGACGGCTCAAAGCATTGCCAACCATTTTTCTTCGGTGAAAACCATGACCGGCGAATTTGTCCAGTTCGGGCCGTCAGGCCAGCAGACCGGTGGCAAGTTTTTCATTGAGCGACCGGGCAAATTGCGCTTCAACTATGAGGCGCCATCGTCTGTGCGTGTCATTGCCGATGGCAAGTCTGTGGTAATCGGCAACAGAAAATTGCGGACCTGGGATATCTATCCGCTGTCGAAGACACCGCTGCGGCTGCTGTTGGCGGAACATATCGATCTACAGGGTCAAATGATCAAAGATGTTCAGGTTGAACCGGATCTGACAACGATTGTTCTGGGTGACAAATCGATCTTTGGCGAATCCAAAATCACCATGATGTTTGATTCAAAATCGTTCGAACTGCGCCAGTGGACGATCACTGATCCGCAGGGCAAGGACACGACGGTGATGATTTTCAATGTCCAGAAGGACGTGAAATTTGCCGATAATGTTTTCAAGGTGCCCTATGATCAGGTGCACGCATCCCAGAATACCAATCGATAGCCTTCGTGCGCTAAGGCATGCCTAACGCAGGCCATGCAGTTCGTGGCCTGTCGGAAAATCGATTGCGGATAATAAAGTTGTGATGTCCGCTGACATTTGCCCCGTGACTGCTGCACCTTTGTTCCCGGCCCTGTAGGGTCCTTGCATTGATTCGATTCAATGCTGAAAGGGAATGATATGGGCTTTTCCATTGCGACGTGGAATATCAATTCGGTGCGGTTGCGGCTGCCGCTGGTGCTGTCTTTGCTGGAAACGCACCAGCCTGACATTCTGTGCCTGCAGGAAACCAAATGTCCCAATGATTCCTTCCCTGATTCAGAGCTGAAAAAACTCGGCTATCAGCATATCGCCATCCATGGTCAGAAGGGCTATCACGGCGTTGCCCTGATCTCCCGACTGCCGTTGCGCGATGTGCAGAAAATGGATTTTTGCGAAATGGGCGATACGCGGCATATTTCGGCAATCTTCGATATTGGCGGGCGCTCGGTTCGCATTCACAATTTTTATGTACCGGCGGGCGGTGATGAGCCGGACCGTGCGATCAATCCAAAATTTGCTCACAAGATGGATTTTCTGGAAGAAATGAAGGCGCTGCATGCGCATGCCGAGCAGGAAGACGGTATTTCATCCATTCTGGTGGGCGATCTGAATATTGCACCGCTGGAGACGGATGTCTGGTCACACAAGAAATTGCTCAAGGTGGTCAGTCATACGCCGATTGAAACCGATGGGCTCAATGAGGTGCAGGCCAAAGGGGCCTGGGTGGACCTGATGCGCCAGCATATTCCACCGGAAGAAAAAATCTTCACCTGGTGGAGTTACCGGTCGAAAGACTGGGATGCGGCGGACAAGGGGCGTCGCCTTGATCACATCTGGTCTTCCGACGATCTTTCGCAGGCGCTGGCGGATATCACAGTGCTGCGCGAGGCGCGGGGCTGGGAGCGGCCATCCGACCATGTTCCGGTTTTTGCCCGTTTCAATCCGAAGGGCTGATGCGCCTGGCATAGAGCTGGAGGTCTGTCCGGGGTCTGGCGACACCCATGTTCTGCGTGGAACCAGTGCGCAATGGATTCAGCCTTTTGATGGGCTGTCCTCGAAGCGTGAAGCCATATTGTTGATTTCTCCGAGCATGGTGCCAAGGTTCGCTCTTATGCGTTTTGCCAGCATCACTGCGATTTCCGGATATTCTTCCATCATGCGCCGAAACATCGGTCGATGAATCCGCATGACTTCACTGTCTTCCATCGCCATCACTGTCATTCGTCGGTTTGTGGCCGATATGATGGCCATTTCCCCCAACAGGTCACCCGCCTTTGCTTCACCCAGCTTGACCGGTTTGCCCTTGCGGTCGCGATGCATCATCTTGAAACGGCCCGATGTAATGACAAAGGCGCTGTCGGCGGTGGCGCCTTCATGGAAAAGCGGGTGGTTTGCGGCAATGGTCTTGCGTTCAGCGCCAAAGGCAATCAGACGCAGCATATCGTCGCTGAAGCCCTCAAACAAAGGAACATTCGACAGAATCGTGATGTCATCAGTCAGCGCCATGGCAATGTCTTTCCTGCATCGTCGTCATCTTCCTGCATAGGTGCAAATGCCCGGATCTGCATGAAGCGCTCTAGGGAATGATCTTGTAACCACCGCTCTCTGTCACAAGAATCTCGGCATTGGAAGGATCGCGTTCAATTTTCTGCCGCAACCGGTAGACATGGGTTTCCAGCGTGTGGGTCGTCACGCCCGAATTATATCCCCAGACCTCTTCGAGCAGAACGTCACGCGTGACGACTTTCTCGTCCGCCCGATAGAGATAGCGAATGATCGCCGATTCCTTTTCGGTCAGGCGGATTTTCGACCCCTTGTCATCGACAAGCAGTTTCTGGCTCGGCTTGAATGTATAGGGACCAACAGAAAAAGTGGCGTCCTCACTTTGTTCGTGCTGGCGCAATTGCGCACGCACGCGGGCCAGAAGGACAGCAAAGCGGAAGGGTTTGGTCACGTAATCATTGGCGCCCGCCTCAAGGCCGAGAATGGTGTCTGAATCCGTGTCGTGTCCGGTCAACATGATGATCGGTGCCTTGAAGCCGCCCTTGCGAAGCAGTTTGACCGCTTCGCGGCCATCCATATCCGGCAAGCCGACATCCATGATCAAAAGGTCGATATGATTGTTGCGCGCCGCATGAACACCCTTGGTCGCCGAGGCTTCTTCGAGAATCAGAAACTCCTCGTATAGTGAGAGCTGTTCGACAAGTGTCTCCCTCAGATCTTCATCGTCATCGACGAGAAGTATGGTTCTGGCAGTCATGCAATTCCTCCAAATCAGGATGTACTTATTCATTTACAGGCTTTTAGATAGTCATGTTGGACTTAATGTAAAAGGACTGCAGAGGGTCAGCACACCAAGCTGTGATCCCGGAGATCAAATCGTGATTAACAAAATAGTCCCGTATTGGGTCAAAAGCCAGTCTTTGCACACTGTTGTTGTGCGCGGCGATCCGCGATCGCGAACAAAGGCTCTGGTCAATGCGGGAGGTCTGATCTTTCCGGCTCTGATCGGTCGGTCCGGGCGCACCGCTTTCAAAGTCGAGGGCGATGGCGCCACACCCCTGGCATCGATGCGCGTGCTCTACGGATTTTTTCGCGCAGACAGGGTGCAACCACCCAGGGGGCGTCTGCCGCTGATACCGATTGCTCCGGACATGGGCTGGTGTGATGCGCCGGACCATGGCCTCTACAACAGGCTGGTGCGTCTGCCGTTTGCCGCAAGCCATGAAAATTTGATGCGCGATGACAATCTCTATGACATCTGTCTGGTGCTTGACTGGAACCTGCGGCAACGATGCCGCAATCGTGGCAGTGCCATATTCCTTCATCTGGCAAGTCTGGAAGGCAAACCCACACAGGGCTGTATTGCGGTCAGCCAGCGCGCCATGATGCGGCTTTTGCAGATCATCGGCACGCACACCTCGGTCCGGGTTGTCTGACTGTCAAACGCCAAACCAGCCGATGATGGTGCCCATTGCCAGCAATACGAGCAGCCAATGGGCACCATCGATGAACGTCAGGTTCCAACCGAACCCCTGATAGCGATGGTTGACCGCCAGGGTGGTTGCCACGAATCCCAGCCAGACGAAAAAGGCCGAGACAATGCCATTGAGCATTGTGACCTGGCCATCACCCAGATGGCCGATGATACCGGCGAGAAAAATGGCCATGATCAACTCGCAGATGATGGAATTGACAAGCAGCATGGCCGACATCTTCGTGTCATCCGGCTTGATGCGCGCCGCCTTCATCCACGCGCCACCCAAGATGCTGTAATAGGCGGCGCCGATGACGAAAGCGGCAAGCGTTGCCACCAATAGGGCAAGATAATTGATCCCGGCAAAAACCATAGCGCGCCCTCCCGTGGCGAAGCGGATGTTTTCTGACCGATTGCATCATATCCAGCTTCAAACTGCAATTGTATCCAGCCGGAAAATGCGTGCGGGGGTTGTCGGGGTGAAGTGGAAAGCACCAACCGTTTTATAGAAAACGCCAGACGGTGGTCTTCTTGATGTCCGAATCTTCCAGCGCCCGGGTGACAGGCACCTGATAGATGGCCAGTTCCTCAAGCCGGTCGAGCGGACAATAGGACCGGCCCGGATCCCCGATCAGCACCAGCGCGCCGCGCCTGGTCAGCGCATCAAACCAGGGTATCAGCAACCCGGCGAGCGCCTGATCATAAAACACATCGCCGGCCAGAACGACCTGCCAGCCATCGTCGGTTCCGATGATGTCGTCACAACGCAAGGCGATGGCGGTATCATTGAGGCCAGCATTCATTGCTGTTGCCATGGATGACCAGGGATCAATATCGCAGGCGGTCACAGCACCTGCGCCTGCCTGTGTCGCGGCAATGGCAACCAGCCCCGACCCGGAGGCAAAATCGAGGACGGATTTGCCGCAGATCACGTCGCGATGATCCAGCAGATAGCGGGCAAGCCCCTGTCCGCCTGCCCAGGCAAAGGCCCAATAGGGCGGAGGCAGGCCGATGGCCTCCAGCTCCTCTTGCGTTTTCAACCAGAGATCATGGGCTTCCGTGGCCAGATGCAGGGAAATTTCCGGCACATGGGGCGGTGTCATGACGGTGGTGTTGTCGAGAATGAAAACCTGTGCTTCGGTTTTCATTGATCCTATCTGGGTGGTTTCCAAGACTATCGCGGTGGATCATTGAGGTTGCCCATTCGGCAAACCTCGAGATATTCATCCTCGGTTACCGGCTGAACTGACAGGCGCATGGATGTCACCAGCGCCATGTTGCTCAAGGCGGGATTGGCTTTCACATCCTTGAGCGTGACCGGTGTCGGCATGTCGCAGACGGCCTTGATATCGACGCATTCCCAACGGGCATCCTCGGTCGTCGAATCCGGATGCACTTCCTTGCAGACCTCGACAATCCCCACGACTTCCAGTCCTTCATTGGAGTGATAGAAGAAGCCCTTGTCGCCAAGTTTCATGGCACGCATGTTGTTGCGCGCCTGATAGTTGCGAATGCCGTCCCATTCCTCTCCCAATTCGCCCTTGGCCTTTTGATGGTCCCAGGACCATTTGAACGGTTCGGATTTGAAAAGCCAAAATGCCATGCTCAGGTCTCCGGATTGTTGAATGTCCAGCTGTAGGGGCGAATGTCCACGGTGGCGAACAGGCCTGCCCTGGCATAGGGGTCACCGGCGGCGATCTCGCTGGCACTCTGTTTGCTGTCGGCCTCGATAATGACAAGGCTGCCACAGGGTTTGTCATTGTCGTCCAGGAAGGGTCCTGCCATTTTCAGGATACCGCGGTCGTTCAGATCCGTGAGAAAGGCCACGTGATCTGGTCGGGTACTCATCCGCAGGTCGAGACTTTCGGGTTTATCATTGCAGATCACAGCATAGAGCATGGATATTCCTTTCAGCATTGCATCGTCGTATAACCGCGCCGTATTGCCCGGCAATCAATTTCTCGTCGTTGGTCCCGTCACGTCGGAAAACCGCAGGCCGCTCGTGACGCAAGGGCCTGTTCTTACTCCGATTTGAGTGGCCGTGTCATCAGGGCGCCGATGGCGCTGTCGACGCCGAGATTTCCCAGCAGGATTGAGGCGACGGCATTTGTGATCGGCATGTCGATGTGCTTTTCGCGGCTGATCTGTGCAGCAACACTTGCCGTATAGGCGCCTTCCGACAAGGGCGCGCCGGGCGCCATGAGCTGTGCCGGCGTGCTGCCTTTTCCCAGCGCCAGGCCAAAATTGAGATTGCGTGACTGGCGGCTGGTTGCCGTCAGCACCAGATCGCCAAGGCCCGATAGGCCGGCAACAGTCTCCGGTCTGCCGCCATGGGCGGTGGCAAAGCGCATGAGTTCGGCCAGTCCACGTGCAATCAGGGCGGCCTTTGCCGATTCGCCAAGGCCGCGTCCCTCGACGATACCGCAGGCAATGGCGATCACATTTTTCAAAGCGCCGGCGATTTCGACGCCGACCACGTCATCGGATGCATAGAGCCGAAAGGAGCTGCCTGAAAGGCTCCTGGCGAGACTTTCGGCAATCGCGCGATCGGTGCTGGCAATTGTCATGGCGGTGGGCAGGCCCTTTGCAATATCGGCAGCAAAGCCGGGGCCGGACAGAACGGCAACGGGATTGTCAGGCATTTCCGCCGCAATGACCCGATCCAGAAACAGGCCGCTGGACTGTTCCATGCCCTTGGCACACAGGATCAGCCTGGCGTCAGGTGCAATAAAGCCGCGATAGGTCCGGGCAGCCGCCCTGATGGCCTGCGAGGGCATCACGAACAAGATGATGTCCGCTGCTTCGAGGCATCGGGGATCTGCCGTCGCCTGCAGTTCTTCGGGAAGCATTATGCCTGAAAGGGCGCTCTCATTGGTCCTCTTGCTCTGGATGGATTGCATCTGTTCGTGGTTGCGTCCGAGCAGCGTGACCGGCTGGTGTTGGCGGGCGATGACTGTTGCCAGTGCGGTGCCAAAAGCACCGGCACCAATGACGACAATGCGTGCGGGTTGCTTCATGCCTTGGCGCCCCGCTTTCCATGACCGATCAGCGATGCGGATTGTTCATCAAGGGGCCAGCGTGAACGCGGTGCAACCTCCAGTCCGTCAGCAGCAAGGTTCAGTGCCATGCGTTCAGCCGCCGCCCAGGCAATCATCACGGCATTGTCGGTGCATAATGCGATCGGCGGGGCAACAAATTGAAAACCCTTCTTGTGGCACAGGTCCTGCAGCGCCAGACGAATTTGCTGGTTTGCTGCGACACCGCCGGCGACCACCAGAGCGGGGGCCTGGCCGGCCCGTTCTTCATTGAACCGGTCGAGACTGCGACCGACACGCTCACGCAGGGTTGCGGTGATGGCGTGCTGGAATGAGGCGCAGATATCCGCCACATCCTGCTCGGCCAATGGCACCAGGGCCTGGGCTGTTTGTCGCACGGCGGTTTTCAGCCCGGAAAAGGAAAAGTCGAGACGTTTGTCTCCGCGCAACGGCATCGGCAGATTGAAACGTTTTGCATCGCCGCGGAGGGCCATTTTTTCAACCGCAGGGCCACCCGGATAATCAAGACCAAGCAATTTGGCGGTCTTGTCGAAGGCTTCACCCAGGGCATCATCTATGGTTGTTCCCCATCGCTGATAGTCACCCACGCCGCGCACCAGCAGCATTTGCGTGTGACCACCCGATACCAGCAGCAGCAGGTAGGGAAAGGCAAGACCATCGGTCAGGCGGGCCGTCAGCGCATGACCTTCAAGATGGTTGATGGCATAGAGCGGCTTGTTGGTGGCCGCTGCCAATGCTTTTCCCGTCATCAGACCGACGATCAATCCACCGATCAATCCGGGCCCCGATGTGGCGGCGATGGCATCGACATCGGCAAGCGAAACGTCGGCTTGGCGCAACGCCTGTTCGATCAGGCCGTCGAGTGTCTCGACATGCGCACGGGCGGCGATTTCCGGCACGACACCACCGAAGGCTGCGTGTTCCTCCAACTGGCTGAACACGACGTTTGAGAGGATTTCCCCGCTGCCATCACCATTGCGCTGAACAACAGCGGCGGCTGTTTCGTCGCAGCTGGTTTCGATGCCGAGTATGCGGATTGTTGTTTCCATGGGCCGTTTCAGTGATTGCGGAACGTTGAATTCATGTTTACCTGTGCCTCTGGTAATTACGGAACTCAACAGATGCAAACAAAACCTTTTCGAATCGGAACGCGCGGCAGCCCGCTGGCACTGGCACAGGCCGTGGAAACCCGGGACCGGCTGATGGCCGCGCATGGGTTGCCGCAGGAGGCCTGCGAGATAGTCGTGATCTCGACCAAGGGGGATCGGGTCACCGATCGCCCGCTTTCGGAGATCGGTGGAAAGGGCTTGTTCACAGAGGAAATTGAAGCCCAACTCGCAGATGGCCGGATCGATATCGCCGTTCATTCCTCAAAGGACATGCCGACTCAATTGCCGGAAGGTCTTTATCTGTCGGCGTTTCTGCCCCGTGAAGATGTTCGCGATGCCTTCATTGGTCGTGCAGCCTCCACAATCGACCAATTGCCACAGGGGGCCGTGGTGGGCACCTCATCGCTGCGGCGTCAGGCGCTGGTGCGCCGCAATCGCCCGGATTTGAAAGTCATCTCGTTTCGCGGTAATGTTCAGACCAGAATGCGCAAACTCGAAGAAGGCCAGGTCGATGGTACGCTTTTGGCGCTGGCCGGTTTGCGGCGGCTTGGCAGGGAAGATTACGCAACGGATATTTTGAACACAGACACATTTCTTCCGGCGCCCGGCCAGGGTGCTATTTGCATTGAAAGCCGTTGCGGTGATGGCCCTATCGATTCCATGCTGGCTGCCATCAACCACCGGGAAACCGAAATGGCGCTCACCTGCGAACGGGCGTTTCTTGCCTCGCTTGACGGGTCATGCCGTACGCCGATTGGTGCATTGGCCAGGATTGACGGCACGCGGATGCAATTTTCCGGGCTGATCCTGACACCGGATGGCAAAACGAGCTTTGAAGTGACCCGAGAGGGTGCGGCAAGTCAGGCGCTTGAATTGGGCCAATCGGCGGGTGAGGAAATCAAGATGAAGGCTGGACCGGGGTTTTTTGAAAGCTGGATATAGATGCGCGTCCTTGTCACACGACCTGAACCCGGCGCAAGCCGCACAGCCGCCACTTTGCTCGAAATGGGTCATCAGCCGGTTGTCATACCGCTGACGCGCACCATTGCACTGAAGGTCAGCAAGGCAAAACTGCAGGCAGGCGGGGCCGTTGCCTTTGCGGTTACCAGCGCTGCGGCCATCGCCTGCTGGCACCGCCTCGGCATAGACCCTCAATGTTTCGGCATGCCGCTCTATGTTGTCGGCTCGCGAACGGAAGAGGCGGCCATGGACGCCGGATTTCTCGATGTGCGCCTGGGTGGTGGAGATGGCAAGCAATTGGTTGCGGCCATCCTTGGTGATCTTGATTCCGGCAAACTGTGGCTGTCTTCGGAAGAAAAACTTGTCTATGTCGCAGGAAAAATCCGCCACGGATGTTTTGAAGACGGAATCAGGGCTGAAAAATTGCCGATTTCCCTGGTGGAAGTCTATGATACACAGAATATAAGTTATTCAACTGACTTTTTGTCAAAGCTTTTTATGCCTGAACCACCAGATGCCATTGCCTTCTATTCCCGCAAAACCGCTGAAGCGTTTTTCCACCTCGTCGAGCGGGAGAAATTGCTCAATAGTCTGAAAAAGTGCCGGTTTTTATGCCTGAGCGATCAGGTGGCGGGGATCATACCGGAACAATTTGGCGGACAGATCCTGACCGCGGCCTTTCCGGACGAGGCGAGCCTGCTGGCGCTGCTTGATTCAGGTCATACACTATCCTGACGAATTCGCGCTTATATCGCTTCCATAGGGAATAGGCCGGTACTAGGTTCATCCGAGACTTAAGAGTGGTCCGAAATATTCTTCATTTGTCATTTCGAGAGGATTCTCCATGGCACAGGGCAGTAAGCCACGTCACTCGCGCAGCACGCGCAAACCCGTAACCATAGATCTGGAGCCAGAGGCCATCAGCAAGGGCGCTGCCGCCAAAAAGGATGCGGGCGCGACAAAGCAGACAGCTACGCCAGGTGACAAGCCGGCGTCTGGCGCCGCCAAGCCCGCACCCGTAGCGACACCTGACACGAAGAACACACCTGCGGATACCCCAGCGACGTCATCAGGCGTTGCTGCCAAGGACAAGCAGGGTTCTGAATCCGCGCGTAAATCAGCCATTCCATCGATCAAGGCTGGTTCGTCGGACAGGTTGGAGAGTGCAAAGCAGACCGATTCGGTGAAAAATGCTGCGCCAGCATCAAGCGCTCCAGAATCTGCTGCGCCTGCAGCCAAAACCGCTGACCCGGGGAAATCCCCGTCAGCAGGAACGGCATCGGGTAAAAGTGGATCGTCAGCAAAGTCTGCATCCGGGAATGGTGGCGAGAATGGTGGCGGCAGTGCTGGCGGAAGCCGCAGTGGCAGCAGTGGCGGCTTTGGTGCCGTCGGCGCGGGTCTGGCCGGTGGTGTTGTGGCGATCGCCCTTTATGCAGGTCTGCAATGGGGCGGTGTTCTTCCCAATCTGGGCTCCGGCAGCGCAGGCTCGAGCAGCGCGGATTCCAGCAGCGTCGGCGCCACGCTTTCTGCCGATGTGACAGCGCAGCTTGATGCGTTGAAGCAATCGGTAGCGGCGCTGGAAAATTCGGCGCAGAGCGGATCGGAATCGATTGTCGAGGGGCTGGAAGGCCGTATTGGCGCTTTGGAGACGCGGGTGGAATCGTCCGCTTCCGGGCAGAGCGGTGTTTTGCCGCCGGACCTGGAAGAGAAAATTGCCGGCCTTGCGGCAAAAGTGGAATCTTTGCAGGCATCCGGCAGCAATGATGGGTCTTTGCAATTGCAAGATAAATTGCTGGCGGTCGAGAAGGCACAAAATGAACAGGCAACGGCCTTGAGCGGTTTGCAGGCCTCTTTGTCGGAGCTGGAGGGCGCGGTGAAATCCGCCGGTCAGCAGCAGACCCAGACATTGCAATCCCTGCAGTCCCGGTTGGACGCTGTTGAAAAAGCCCTTTCGGGACCGCGTGAAGATATCAAGGTGGCACGGGCAATTGCCGCAGCCAGTCTGAAGGCGGCGATTGACCGCGGCGGATCTTTCATGGCGGAACTGGAGGCTTTTGCCAGTGTTGATGGCAGCAATGGGCAAGACGGAGCGGCAGAAAGCGCCGCCGTCGAACAGCTTCGCACCTATGCGGCCAGTGGGGTGCCGTCACGGTCAAATCTTCTGGCAAGTTTCCCAGCTGCCGCCGATGCAATGATCGATGCGGCCAATGGCGGCAATTCCGATGTCGGTCTGGTTGACCGCCTGCTCAACAGTGCCACATCGCTGGTAAAAATTCGCCCGGTCGGTGACGTTTCCGGGGACAGTGTTCAGGCTATTGTTGCCAGAATGGAAAGCCGGTTGGCCAATGGTGACCTCCAGGGCGCCCTCAATGAATGGAAGACCCTGCCGGAAAAAGCGCGCAGCGCATCCGCCGGTTTTTCAAAGAACCTGGAAGCGCGTATCGAGGTTGAAAAACTGGTGACAGGCACGCTGAGTGCGGCCTTGCCGACAAGCCCGGTGAACGCAGGATCGCAGACCCAACCCGCCCAACAGACCGATGCAGGGAGCCAGAATTAACATGACCCGTTTGCTGATCTATATTCTCGTTGTCCTGGCCTTGGCTTTTGGTTTTGCATGGCTTGCCGACAGGCCTGGCGATCTTGTGTTGAGCTGGCAGGGCCAGCGTATCGAAACGTCACTGATGTTTGCGGTGGCGGTGATTGTCTCGCTGATGGCTCTGATCATGTTCAGCTGGTGGCTCATTCGCAGCGTTCTGGCTTCGCCGCAGATGATCACGCGCTATTTTCGTGCCCGTAAAAGAGATCGCGGTTATCAGGCGCTGTCGACAGGTCTGATTGCAGCGGGATCCGGTGATGCGGCCACCGCACGCAAGATGACCCAGCGGACCATTGGGCTGCTCAGCGCTGATCAGGAGCCTTTGATTCATCTGCTTGATGCGCAAACCGCGTTGATCGAGGGAAAGAATGATGAGGCGCGGGCAAAATTTGAAGCCATGGCCGAGGATCCGGAAACGCGGGAACTGGGTCTGCGTGGCCTCTATCTGGAGGCGCGTCGGCTTGGCGCTCTGGAGGCGGCTCAGCATTATGCCGAGCAAGCGGCAGAAACAGCGCCGCATCTGCCCTGGGCAGCGGAGGCTGCACTGGCCTTCAAATCAGCCGAAGGCGCCTGGGATGATGCCTTGCGCATTTTGGAGAAGCAGCGGGCTGCACGGGTGATCGACAAGGCGGCAGCGGACCGCAAGAAGGCTGTTCTTCTGACGGCCAGAGCCATGGACAAGCTTGAAGGCGGTGATGTGTCCGGCGCGCGCACAGATGGTCTGGAGGCCAACAGGGTGGCGGCAACCCTGGTTCCCGCTGCCCTGGTGGCAGCGCAGGCGCTGTTCCGTGAAAACAATCTGAGCAAGGGATCGCGCATTCTGGAAAAATTGTGGAAGAGCGCACCGCATCCGGAAGTGGCTGAAACCTATATTCATGCCCGGCCGGGTGATTCAACCCATGACCGGTTAAAGCGGGCACAGAAACTCGAAGGGCTCAAACGCAATCATCGTGAATCCCTGCGGGCGGTCGCCCGGGCAGCACTGGATGCGCAAGAATTCAAACTGGCACGCGAAAAGGCAGAGGCTGCATCGCGCATGGGTCCCTGTGAAAGCATTTATCTGTTGCTGGCAGATATCGAAGAGGCGGACACCGGCGATCAGGGCCGGGTGCGCCACTGGCTGGCGCAGGCGGTGCGCGCGCCGCGCGATGAGGCCTGGACAGCCGATGGATATGTATCCGACCATTGGGCAGCGGTTTCTCCGGTGACGGGCAAATTGGATGTCTTTGAATGGAAGTTGCCGGTTGAACAGATTTCCGGGCCTGTTCATGATGCAGACAGTATGCGCGATGGCGCGGAACAGGCGATCAAAAGCCTTCCGCCGATTGCCGTGCCCATTGTTGCGCCCGCTCCTGCCCCTGAAAAGCCCGTCAAAGAGCCCGTGGATCCGGTCCAGAAAAGACCTGCGCCCGCTGCGAAAGAGCCGGCCAAGCCCGTTGAGGCGCCCAAGACGCCGATACCCGAAACGGCAGCAACGAAAGTTGCGCCTGCTGTGGAAAGCGCTGGAAAGAGCACACAAAGCCAATCGGACAAGGCATCTTCGCCGGGAAAAACGGAGGACAAATCCAAACCTTCGGATGGACCTGAAAAAATGGATAGCCCGCAAGAATTGGGTAAAGTTGAAAAATCGGATAAAGCCCAACAACTGGATAAATCCAAGCCAGTGGATGGGGACGTCATTGTCGCCGAAAAGCCTTCGTCCGCCAAGCCGGTTGTGGAAGGGAAAAAGGCTGATGATGCGCCGCGTCAGGCGGCAAGCGTGGGTGAGACCCATATTATAACGGATGCGGTTGGTGATGCCCGGGACACGGCAAAGAAAACCGATTTCCTGGTAAAGCCTATCGATGATCCCGGAATCGATGATGTTGCGACGGAAGATGGGCCAAAATCACGCTTTCGGCTGTTTTGATCCGTATCGGGTGGGAAAAATATTTCACACTTTCCCAGAAACAATCTAGATTGCGGACGGGACCACGACATAGGGTCAAGGGCTTGAAATGAAATTGGGGCGCACACGTGCGGCAGATTTGTTGAATGTTTGAGAAATTACAGAATTTTCTGCAGTCTCTGGGTGGAGATGAAAAGGACGCGTTGTCCCGCAATGACCCAAAGGTCGCAGCAGCGGCTCTGTTCTTTCATGTGATTGATGCAGACGGGGTCTCTGAGCCAGCCGAACGTGAGAAGCTGGGCGAATTGCTGAAGAAGCAATATTCGCTCGACAAGGCGGATTTGCAGAAGCTTCTGGAGGCAGGAAAGCAGGCCGAGGATGAATCTGTCGATTTCTATTCATCAACGAGTATCCTCAAGCGGGCGCTCGATAGCGAGCAACGGGTGGCCTTCATAGAGTTGATGTGGGAACTCGTTTATGCCGATGGCGTGCGCCATGAGCTTGAAGACAATGTGGTCTGGCGGGTGGCGGAACTGCTGGGTGTGTCGGATCGTGACAGGGTTTTCATGCGACAGCGGGCTGCCGAGCGCGCCGGTGCAGGAGATGAAACCTGAATATGCTGCAGGATATGAACCCGAAAGGTCCGAAATTGCAGAAACTGCGTTCTGAAGGGTCGACTGCCCGGAGAAATGAACAAAATAAAATTCTGGTCATCCTGCATCAGGAAAGTTCAAGCCCCGGACGGGTCGGGCAGATGTTGCAGCAGGCCGGTTTTGAACTTGATATACGAAAGCACGTTCTGGGTGATCCGCTTCCTACGACATTGCGCGACCATGTCGGTGCTGTCGTGTTCGGTGGGCCGATGAGTGCCAATGACGATGATGCCTGTGTGCGCAACGAGATCAATTGGCATGAGATTCCCCTGAGAGAGAACAAACCTTATCTCGGCATATGTTTGGGTGCCCAGATGCTGGTACGCCACCTGGGTGGCACTGTCAGTGGGCATGAGGATGGTCTGGCTGAAATAGGCTGGTATCCGCTGCAGGCGACGGAGAGCGGCAAGGCCCTGATGCAGTGGCCTGACATGGTTTACCAGTTTCATCGCGAGGGCTTCAGCCTGCCCCAAGGGGCCGAATTGCTGGCAACGGCGCAAGACTATCCCAACCAGGCCTTTCGTTACGGTGAGAATGCCTGGGGCGTCCAGTTCCATGCGGAATTGACGCAGATCATGATGCAGAGATGGGTGGTGCGCGGTGCGCACCGCTTCGAACTGCCGGGCGCGCAGCAGGGGCACGCCCATCTGAGCGGCCGGCTGCGCCATGACGCCCTGTTGCGCCAATGGCTGGCACAGCTTCTGGAGCGCATATTCGGAAAAGAGATATTGCTTCACAACCACCAAAGGCCGGTTCAGGATTTTTCCGATTGATCGACAGCCTGGGTGAGATGCTGAATCTTGCGCAGCGCGGGAAAATACACAGCCCACAAGCCGGCAACGGCCACAGCGCCTATGCCGCCAAAAACAACGGCCGGCGCTGCACCAATCAAGGCTGCCATGCCGCCGGCGCGAAACTCTCCCAATTCATTTGATGCGCCAATGAAAACCATATTGACGGCACTGACACGTCCACGCAGGCTGTCCGGCGTCCAAAGCTGGATCAATGTCTGCCGCACATAGACCGAGATCATGTCGGCAGCACCCATGGTGACAAGCGCCACAATGGATAGCCATGGAATGGTCGAAAGTCCAAAGACAATGGTGGCAACGCCGAATATGCCGACGGCGACAAACATGGCCACGCCCGCATTTCTTTGAAACGGGTGTGCGGCCAGATAAAGCGCCATGGCAATGGCGCCGATGGCAGGAGCGGCCCGCAGCACGCCAAGTCCCCAGGGTCCGAGCTCCAGAATGTCGCGGGCAAAGACCGGCATGAGCGCGATGGCGCCGCCGAGCAGCACGGCAAACATGTCGAGGGAAATCGCGCCAAGCACAATTTTTTCACGCCAGATATAGCGAAACCCGGCAGACAGTGTTTCCCAGCTCTGGTTGTGAACGCCGCGTTGTTGCGGCGGCTTGGGAATGGTGAAAATCAGCACTGAAGCAATGGCGAACACGGCGACGCTCAGCCAATAGGGCACGGTGTCCCCCAAACCGTAAAGCAGGCCGCCTGCAACGGGACCGGTAATGGTTGCCAATTGCCAGGCGGATGAATTCCAGGCGATAGCATTGGCGAGATCTTTTTCCGACACCAGATTGGGCGCCAGCGCGGTCGAGGCCGGAGAAAAGAAGGCGCGTGCAATACCGAAGACCAGCAAAACCGCAAAAACCGGAAGGGGCGATGTGAGGCCGCGAACGGTCAGGTACAAAAGGACAATGGCAGCGCCCAGACTGACAATTTCGCAGATGCCCATGATGAGACGGCGACCGAAGCGGTCAGAAGCGGCGCCTGTGACAAGTATCAGCACCAGGGCCGGCAGGAATTGCACGAGACCGATAAGGCCGAGATCGAAAGGATCGCGGGTCAGATCATAGATCTGCCAACCGACGGCGACACTGATGACCTGCATGCCAAATGCCGACAGAAAACGCGCCAGCCAGTAGCGCATGAAGGACTTGTTGCGAAAAACGGCAAAGCGATCCGAGGTCGGTGATTCAGTGTCCTGCATGGCTGGCGCGTTCTGTGTAAGACATAAGGGTCCTTATAATGCTTCAGAAAAAATTGCATAGACTTGCCGTTGCACGACACAATGGCTACATGTCAAAAATCAATTAGTGGAGACTGCGATGATTGCCCTGTTTCAGACCATCGATCTGGCCTTGAATCTTTATACCTGGATTATTATCGGCAGCGCCATTTTCTCATGGCTCTACGCTTTCAATGTGGTCAATACAAGCAATCGCTTCGTCGGCATGATCGGCGAGTTTCTGTTCAAGGCCACGGAGCCTGCGCTGCGGCCCATTCGGCGGATCATACCCGATCTGGGCGGACTGGATATCTCGCCGATTATCCTGCTGCTGATCATCTTCTTCATTCGCCGGCTGATGTGGACAAGTCTGGTGCCAGCATTGGTGTGATGGTTTCGGCGCCGCTAGAGCCTGTCTTGCTTTCATTGAACCACTCTGTTCGTGATCCAGTGAGTCGATC
>JARGOF010000069.1 GCA_029212415.1 Rhizobiaceae bacterium
CGCGGGCAATGACACCCACCGTGGCGCCCTCGGGTGTTAGGCCGGCTTGCAGCATTCCGCCGACATACCAGCCGCTGGCGCCTGCTCCGAGGACTGCTATGGGTTGCTCTTCACCTGCCACCACCTGCCTGCCTCTCCGCTCTCAGTTTTGCCCAATATTCCAGTCGCTTTTTCAGTTCCCGTTCAAATCCGCGCTCTTGCGGGGAATAGAACGTCTGACGGCCCATTTTTTCCGGAAAATAGTCCTGCCCGGAAAAGGCGTCCGGTGCATCATGGTCATATTGATAGCCGCCACCGTAGCCTTCCGTCTTCATCAGGCTGGTCGGCGCGTTCAGTATGTGTTTGGGTGGCAGCAGGGAACCGTGCGTTCTGGCGGCATTCATGGCACTCTTGAAGGCCGTGTAGATGGCGTTGGATTTCGGCGCCGAGGCGACGTAGACACAGGCCTGTGCCAATGCCAGTTCCCCTTCGGGCGAACCGAGGTAATCATAGGCATCCTTGGCCGCATTGGCGATCACCAGAGCCTGTGGATCGGCCAGGCCGACTTCTTCCGAGGCCATACGCACCAGACGACGGCCGATATAAAGCGGGTCCTCGCCGGCATCGAACATGCGGCACAGATAATAGAGGGCAGCGTCCGGGTCTGATCCCCTCACGGCCTTGTGCAGGGCAGATATCAGATTGTAGTGACCGTCCTGCCCCTTGTCATAGACGGGCGCACGCCTCTGTACGATCTGCTGGAGGCCCTCAGCGTCAAAGACCTCATCGGCACGTGCAGATCGCCAGATCTCCTCCGCAAGCGTCAGGATGGCCCGTCCGTCCCCGTCTGCCATCCTGTAAAGGCTTTGGCGCGCATCTGCGTCAAGCGGCAGGGTTCTGTTTTCGGTTTCTTCTGCGCGGCTTAACAATTGCGCCAGACTTTCCTCATCATGGGATTTGAAAGTCAGCACCCGGGCGCGGGACAAAAGCGCCGCATTCAATTCAAAGGACGGATTTTCCGTTGTCGCTCCAACCAGTATGACCGTCCCATCTTCCATGACAGGCAAGAAGCTGTCCTGTTGGGCGCGATTGAAACGATGGATCTCGTCCACGAACAACAGGGTTTGTTTTCCTGACATGCGCCGTGCACGGGCTGTTTCAAACACCCTCTTGAGATCGGCAACACCGGAAAAGATGGCCGATATCTGCTCGAATGCAAGATCGGTTTCCCCGGCAAGCAAGCGCGCAACGGTGGTCTTTCCCGTTCCGGGCGGTCCCCAGAAGACCATTGACCCCAAGGTCCCTGACGCAATCATCCGACTGAGAATACCATTGGCACCGGTCAGATGCTCCTGGCCACTGACCTCAACCAATGATTTGGGACGCAGACGGTCGGCCAAAGGCCGCGCCTTGAGCGCGGCTTCATCCGCTACGCTGGCGAAAAGGTCGCTCACTATCGCACCATCTGCCGTAAGCGATTCCCGTTGCGGTCCAGTTCAAAGCGCCATGCGCGCGGGTTGCCTTTGACGATTTCGACCACATCCGTGGCGCGTTTTATCTGATGGCCATTGATCTCCAACACAATATCGCGCGGACGAATTCCATAACGGGACGCATAGGAACCACGCTCCACATCCAGCACAATCACGCCCTTTGCATTGCTTTGAATGTGCAATTCTTCCGCCAGTTTGGGATCCAGGTCTGCCAGCAACGCACCGGAAAAAGGGTTTCTCCCGGTAATCCGGGCTTCCATATCCGGTGACCTTTGGCGCGGTGGTGCCAGTTTGATGGCAACCTTGCGGATTTTTTTGCGGGAGATGACTTCCAGTTCGGCAATATTGCCCACACCAGTTGTTGCCAGCCGGTAGCCCAGGGCATCCGGATGATCAACCGTCAGCCCATTGAGGCTGAGGACCAGATCACCGACCTTCAGGCCACCATTGTCTGACGGACCACCATCAACGACAGCAGTTACGATGGCGCCGGCAGCCCGATCCAGCCCGAGGGCTTCTGCCATGTCCGATGTGACTGTTGAAAAGGTTGCGCCGATATAGGGACGGCGAAACGCGTCGTCACCATTCATGGCTGCATCGACGACGGCGCGGACCATATTTGCCGGAATGGCAAAGCCGATACCGTTGGAGCCACCGGATCGCGAGAAAATCGCTGTATTGATGCCGACAAGACGACCGTTCATATCCAGCAGCGCACCACCGGAGTTGCCCGGATTGATGGCCGCATCGGTCTGAATGAAGAACCCGAAATCAGAGACGCCGACGCCGTTGCGCGCCAGTGCTGACACGATGCCGCTTGTCACTGTCTGGCCAACGCCGAAGGGATTGCCGATGGCCAATACGAGGTCACCGACTTCCAGCCGATCCGAATCACTGTAGCCGAGCGACGCAAAGGCATCGCTGTCGTCGATCTTCAAAATGGCCAGATCGACCCGCTCATCCTTCAACAAAAGACGGCTGGGAAACTCACGGCCGTCTGCAAGGGCCACCTTGATCTCATCCGCACCATCAATGACATGATTGTTGGTTACAATGATGCCGGAAGAATGGACAATGACACCGGACCCCAGAGCCGATTGCTTGCGGGTGCGGCCGGGCATTTGCTGGCCGAAAAACCGTTCGAAAAACGGATCGCCGCCAAAGGGTGACTGCTGGCGTACCATGCGCTCGGCATAGACATTGACGACAGCAGGGGCTGCACTTTTGACCAATGGCGCAAAGGAATATTGCAAAACAGCTTGAGATGGCGGTGTCAGACGGTCTTGAGCCTGTTGTTCTGCCTGCTTGGGATCTTTTCCAAGTATCTCGGCGACGACGCCGCGAAGCTTGTCCACACCCGGCAATTCCTGCGACTGGGTTGCAGACCAAATCGAACCCGAGATGACAAGGGCAATGGCCACGATACCGGCCATTCTAAAACTGCGCATATAGTACCCTCCTGCGAATCGACAGTGTTATACCAAAGCCCCTGACACTTGGGACCCTCTGGTATTGCATAGATAGGCAATGTCCTGTCATTCAAAAAGGGTCTGGGTAAGGCATAGAGCCTGTCTTGCTTTCATTGATTCACTCTGCCAGTTGTTTTTTTGTCAGGATCAAGTTGGTTCGTGAAGCGCGTACCTCAAGGTACGGGCAAGCGAAACGACGTCGATAGTGGCTAAAAAACAGCTGGCCCGAAGGGTTCGCGACCAGTGGCCGCCCGCTGCGTCAGACGTCTCGACCGATGCGAGAGCATCGCTCTTTACCGCCTTCCTGGCGGATCGACTCACTGGATCACGAACAGAGTGGTTCAATCAAAGCAAGACAGGCTCCAGCCTCTGCTGACGTCTTACCACAGGCTCAGGCCGATTGTCGCACCCCCAGATAGCAGACAGTGAATGCAGACTGTAAAATAGCCCATACGAAAAAGGCCGGGCAATGCCCGGCCTCTTGATCACACGTGTCGCAGTTCTTACGCTGCTTCACTTTCTTCATTGGCTTCTGCTTCGAGACGGGCGCGGTCCTTGGCACCCCTTGCATCGACATCGCGGTCGACGAATTCGACAACAGCGAGCGGTGCATTGTCACCCTTGCGATAGCCGGCTTTCATGATGCGGATATAACCGCCATGACGGTCCGCATAACGTGTCGCAATCGCATCAAACAGTTTTGCAACCATTTCAACATCGCGAATTTTGGAAATTGCCTGCCTGCGGGCATGCAAATCGCCACGCTTGCCAAGTGTGACAAGCTTTTCAACGATTGGACGTATTTCCTTGGCCTTGGGCAAGGTCGTAATAATCTGTTCGTGCTGAATCAGTGACGCAGCCATATTGGCAAACATTGCCTTACGATGACTGGATGTCCGGTTCAGCTTGCGGCCTGACATACGATGGCGCATGAGCCTTCTCCTTCAGTGCGGGGCTAAATGCCCGCGGGGTTCGGTTAATATTGATCCTCGTAGCGCTTGGCCAGATCTTCGATGTTTTCCGGTGGCCATGCAGGTACTTCCATTCCCAAATGGAGGCCCATGGATGCCAGTACTTCCTTGATCTCGTTCAGCGACTTGCGGCCAAAGTTCGGTGTCCGCAGCATCTCGGCTTCTGTCTTCTGGATCAGATCGCCAATATACACGATGTTGTCGTTTTTCAAGCAGTTTGCAGAACGAACTGAAAGTTCGAGTTCGTCGACCTTCTTCAAAAGCGCAGGATTGAATGCAAGTTCAGTTGCCTGAACCTCTTCAACTTCCTTCTGCGGCTCGTCAAAGTTGATGAACACGCCAAGCTGATCCTGAAGAATACGGGCAGCAAATGCGATTGCATCTTCGCCGGTAACAGACCCATCCGTTTCGAGCGTCATTCTCAGACGGTCATAATCGAGAACCTGTCCCTCACGGGTGTTCTCAACCTTGTAGGAGACCTTCTTGACAGGAGAATAGAGACTATCAACCGGTATCAGGCCGATAGGCGCATCTTCCGCCCTGTTCCGGTCTGCCGGCACATAGCCCTTGCCGTTTTGAACGGTGAACTCCATGCGGATTTCCGCACCCTCATCGAGTGTGCAGATGACATGATCGGGATTGAGAATCTCGATATCGCCAACCGTCTGAATGTCACCGGCGAGAACGGCTCCGGGACCCTGCTTGCGCACAACCATGCGCTTGGGCTCGTCGCCTTCCATGCCGATGGCGATTTCCTTGATATTGAGAACAATATCAGTCACGTCTTCGCGAACACCGGGGATTGATGAAAACTCATGCAGCACACCGTCGATCTGTACAGCCGTAACCGCTGCGCCACGCAGCGATGAAAGCAGCACGCGCCGCAATGCATTGCCAAGTGTCAGACCAAAACCACGCTCAAGTGGCTCTGCAACCAGGGTTGCCTTGGTGCGTCCTGATGCCGAGAACTCGATCTTGTTTGGCTTGATAAGTTCTTGCCAGTTTTTCTGGATCATATTGCTTTACCTTCCGTTCCTTGCCACCATCCAATCGTGACAACAGAGCTGGATAACCAAGAGGAGCGCACAGGCGCTCTTCGGTTGTTAAAACGCAGATTAGACGCGACGCTTCTTGCGCGGGCGGCATCCGTTATGCGGGATTGGTGTCACATCACGAATGGAGGTGATGGTGAAACCGGAAGCCTGAAGTGCACGCAAAGCTGATTCACGACCGGAACCCGGTCCGCAAACTTCAACTTCAAGCGATTTCATACCATGTTCCTGGGCCTTCTTTGCACAGTCTTCCGCTGCAATCTGAGCGGCAAACGGTGTGGACTTGCGTGAGCCCTTGAAACCCTTGGCACCAGCAGAAGACCAGGCAATCGTATTGCCCTGTGCATCCGTGACGGTGATCATGGTGTTGTTGAATGTTGACTTGACGTGGGCTACGCCCGACGAAATATTCTTACGTTCGCGGCGACGAACGCGTGCGGCTTCTTTTGCCATTTTGACCCTTTCAATGATCTCTACACCGCCGTAATCCCAGCGGCTCCACCGGACGAGGCATTGCTGCCCAATCCATTCATACGCAAAAGGCCGGCCTCTTTTGCAAGGAGCCGACCCAGACCGGAGTTACCGGCTGCTTATTTCTTCTTACCTGCGATTGCTCTTGCAGGTCCCTTACGGGTGCGCGCATTTGTATGCGTGCGCTGACCACGAACTGGCAGGTTCCGGCGATGACGCAAACCACGATAGCAACCAAGATCCATAAGACGCTTGATGTTCATCGATGTTTCGCGGCGCAGGTCACCTTCGACCTGATAGTCGCGGTCAATGGCTTCACGGATTCTGATGACTTCAGAATCAGCGAGTTCATTGACACGGCGCTCAGGTGCGATACCAGCTTTTTCGATGATTTCCTTGGCGAAGGTTGCACCGATTCCGTGAATGTACTGAAGCGCTATAATAACGCGCTTGTTCGTTGGAATATTGACGCCAGCGATACGGGCCACGTCTGTTCTCCTTGACTGTCAAACCAAATCGGCTTGGCTGCTTCATTGCGCAGCGTCTAAGCCGCATGTTAACTTTAAACGAGGCACGTAAAAACGATCGCCCCGGCTCTCTCTTTCGAAAACCGCGCCAATCCCTCGACTATCTCGAATTGGGCGGTTTCTATCGGACTCGATGCACAAACGTCAACAGTCCAATGCCTTAAATTCCGAAGGATTGCGTGATTTTCCCAAAAACCGACGCAGAATCTTACAAGGATGCAAGAATTTCCTCAATCTGGGCCGTTACCTCATCAATATCGGCCATTCCATCGACGGGTCTCAGCAATCCCTTTGCGTGGTAATACCCCAGCAGAGGAGACGTTTCCTTGTAGTAGGCCTGCAACCTGGTGAGAACCGTTTCAGGCTTGTCATCAGGCCGCCTGGAAAATTCTGTTGAACCGCAATTATCACAGACGCCTTCTACAGCCGGTTTGAGATTCTCATCATGATAACCGGCTCCGCATTTTGCACAGGTATAACGCCCGCCAATACGACTTGCCAATATGTCATCATCAACCCGAATCTCAATCACACCGGACAGCGCCATATCCTTGGACGCCAGCATGGCATTGACTGCATCGGCCTGTACCAGTGTACGCGGATACCCATCCAGTATGAAACCACGCTGACAGTCCGGCTGATCAAGCCGCTCGGAGACAATCGCGTTGACAATGTCATCAGACACCAGCTTGCCGGCATCCATCACAGCCTTGGCGCGCTGGCCAACCTCAGTACCGGCTGCGACTGCAGAGCGCAGCATGTCTCCGGTTGAAAGCTGGGGAATGCCATATTTTTCGACCAGACGATGCGCCTGAGTCCCCTTCCCCGCGCCCGGTGGTCCAAGCAGAATCAATCTCATCGGCCCCTCTTTCCTCCCCGAAGTTTGGACTTCTTGATCAGTCCTTCATATTGCTGCGCAATCAGGTGACCCTGGATCTGTGCAACCGTGTCCAGTGTAACACTGACGACAATCAACAAAGAGGTACCGCCCAAATAGAAGGGTATTCCCGTCTGAGCAATCAACACCTCAGGCAACAGACACACAAAGACAAGGTATAGCGCACCGATGACGGTAATGCGTGTCAACACATAGTCTATATATTCGGCTGTTCGATCACCTGGCCGAATGCCGGGAATAAAGCCTCCATGGCTCTTCAGATTGTCAGCTGTATCCTTCGGATTGAACACCACGGCGGTATAGAAGAATGCAAAGAAAGCAATCATCGAAGCGTAGAAGACCATATAGAGCGGCTGGCCATGGCCAAGTGTGGCCAGAACAGTGGTCGCCCAGGGCGGCAGGTTGGTGGTTGACGAAAACCCGGCCAAAGTGGCAGGCAGCAGCAACAGGGAAGATGCGAAAATCGGCGGGATAACACCAGCTGTATTGAGCTTGAGTGGCAAATGCGAAGCATCGCCCTGGAACATCCGGTTGCCGACCTGTCGTTTGGGATATTGTATGAGCAGACGGCGTTGCGCCCGCTCCACAAAGACGATGAAGGCAATGACCGAAATGGCAATAACAATCACCAGGATGATCAAACCGGTCGAAAGTGCACCGGTCCGTCCGAGTTCCAAGGTCCCGGCAACGGCGCTCGGCAAAGCTGCCACAATACCCGAGAAGATGATCAGGGAAATACCGTTACCGATACCGCGTGCGGTGATCTGTTCACCAAGCCACATCAGGAACATTGTGCCGCCGACCAGCGTTACAACTGTCGAGATACGGAAAAACCAGCCGGGATCTGCAACGATACCATTGCCGGACTCCAGCCCGACGGAAATACCGTAGGCTTGCATGGTCCCCAAAAGCACCGTGCCGTAGCGGGTATACTGGTTGATGACCTTGCGACCCTGTTCGCCATCCTTTTTCAATTGCTCCAGCGTGGGAACAACCGAAGTCATCAACTGCATGATAATGGATGCAGAGATGTAGGGCATGATGCCCAGTGCGAAGATCGCCATACGCTCGACAGCACCGCCGGCAAACATGTTGAACAGCCCGAGGATACCACCACTTTGCTGTTGGAATGCCTGAGCAAATGCTTCCGGGTTCAGACCCGGGAGAGGAATATAGGTGCCTAGCCGATAGACCAAAAGCGCACCCAGGGTAAACCAGATGCGCTTTTTCAGATCTTCGGCCTTTGAAAAGGCAGAAAAGTTCAAATTTGATGCGAGTTGTTCGGCTGCAGATGCCATACGAATCTCCGCGAGACTTGTTACCTGGGTATCATGTCGATGAAAACACCAACCCGGAATCAGTCACAATTGCTGTTCAAAAAGCGTCTTTAAAACACAATCTGTTGCTTTGGGTAAAGCCGCTCCCGTCATTCACTCCCTTTCGGGACCACAGTAACGTGTTATCCATATGGGAAGAATGTAGCCTGTTGCAAATCACAACAGGCCACAATTTATTCAGAAGCTTCGGATGCGACTGCCGCAGCACCGGTCAGCTTGAGCGTGCCGCCGGCTTTTTCAACTTTTTCAATCGCCGATTTCGAGGCACCGGCAACTTCCAATGTCAGCTTTGACGTCAATTCACCATCGGACAGGATACGAACCCCGTCCTTGGGGCGACGCACAACGCCTGCTTCAACCAAAGCAGCAACATCGATGGCCTTTTTGGCATCAAGCTTTTTCGCATCGATGGCCACCTGGATGCGGCCAACGGAGACGATGTTGAAGTCCTTGGAGAAAATGTTGGTGAACCCACGCTTGGGAAGACGACGGTAGATAGGCATCTGACCGCCCTCAAAACCGTTGATCGCTACACCCGAGCGGGATTTCTGACCCTTGACGCCACGACCACCAGTTTTACCGGTACCGGAACCAATGCCCCGGCCGACTCTCTTGCGGTCCTTGGACGCACCTTCATTGTCGCGAATATCATTCAGTTTCATGATGTTTACTCCCCTCAGGCTTCGTCAACGACGCGCACGAGGTGACTCACCTTGCGGATCATGCCGCGCACAGATGGTGTATCTTCCAGAGTGCGCTGGCGGTGCATTTTATTCAGTCCCAGGCCAACCAGCGTCTGACGCTGATCTGCCGGGCGGCGAATGGGGCTACCAATCTGTTCGACGGTAACTGTCTTGCCTGTTTTCTTGTCAGCCATAACGTACCGTTTCCTATTCTTCGCTGCCAACAATGGATGAGCGACGCGCCTGGAGTGTGGAGTATTTCATTCCACGTTGCGCGGCAATATCCTTGGGGTGCATCTGGTGCTGAAGCGCATCAAAAGTTGCACGAACCATGTTGTAGGGGTTGGAAGAACCTGTTGATTTTGCAACAACGTCCTGCATGCCGAGTGTCTCGAATACAGCACGCATCGGGCCACCAGCAATGATTCCGGTGCCAGCCTTGGCGGAACGCAGCAAAACCTTGCCGGCGCCATGACGGCCATGCACATCATGGTGCAATGTACGACCGGAGCGAAGCGGTACGAAGATCATTCCGCGTTTTGCAGCTTCGGTTGCCTTGCGAATTGCTTCTGGCACTTCGCGAGCCTTACCGTGGCCAAAACCAACGCGACCCTTCTGGTCACCAACAACAACCAAAGCGGCGAAACCGAAACGGCGGCCACCTTTAACAACCTTGGCAACGCGGTTGATATGGACGAGCTTGTCGACAAATTCGCTGTCACGCTCATCATCTCTACCGCGATTATCGCGGCGTGATTCTCTTGCCATTGTCCTTTTCCTTTTTTCTTTTACGGGTGCAACAGGCAGATTGATTAAAAGGTTAAGCCGTTTTCGCGCGCAGCATCAGCCAGCGCCTTGATACGGCCGTGAAAGATAAACGCTCCGCGATCAAAGACAACTTCCTTGACCCCGGCCTTTGATGCGCGTTCAGCAACCAGTTTCCCAACTGCTGCAGCCGCATCAATGTTCGCACCGGTTGCCAGTGCTTTACGCAGATCGGCATCCAGCGTCGATGCTGCTGCCAGGGTATTGCCGGCAACGTCATCGATTATCTGTGCATATATGTTCTTTGACGAACGGTGAACCGACAAACGCGGACGACCGTTTGCGACTGACTTGAGCTGTCGGCGAACACGCGCTGCACGATGCACAAGTACTTCTTTCCTGCTAGCCATTGCGTGGTCCTTACTTCTTCTTGCCTTCTTTGCGGACAACCCGCTCTTCGGCATATTTCACACCTTTGCCCTTGTAAGGCTCAGGTTTGCGGAAACTACGAATTTCTGACGCAACCTGTCCAACACGCTGCTTGTCGATGCCCGTGATGACAATCTCTGTCGGTCGCGGACAAGCAAGCGTAATGCCTTCAGGTGCCTCATAAACCACGTCATGGCTGTAGCCAAGTGCAAGCTGCAGGTTACTGCCCTGCATTGTTGCACGATAACCAACACCATTGATCTCCAGACGGCGTTCAAAACCGTTGGCAACACCACTAAGGATGTTTTCGATCATGGTACGGCTCATGCCCCACTTGGAACGTGCGTCTTTCGACTGATCGACAGGAGTGACGACCAATTCGTTTTCTTCCATTTTCACCAGCACTTCGTCATTGACGACGTAATGCAACTCACCCTTTGGTCCCTCTGCAGTGACCTTCTGTCCCTCAACCGAAGCAGTGACGCCTGCGGGAACTGAAACGGGCTTTTTACCGATACGAGACATTGTTCAAACCTGTCTGACCGTTATGGAGGTTCTGCCAGATCAGAAGATCTGACAAAGAACCTCTCCACCAACATTCTGTTCGCGCGCCTCATGATCGGCCATCACACCCTTCGGAGTCGAAAGGATAGATATGCCGAGGCCGTTCGCGACCTGCGGAATGGACTTGACCGAGACATAAACCCGGCGGCCCGGTTTTGATACGCGTGATATCTCTCTGATAACGGGCGCGCCTTCAAAATATTTCAGTTCAATATTGATCTCGGCCTTGCCGTTATCAAAATTGACTTCGGAATATCCCCGAATATATCCTTCAGACTGAAGAACATCGAGAACACGTGCGCGAAGCCTGGAAGCCGGAGTGGAAACACTCGACTTGCGGCGGCCCGTTGCATTACGGATTCGGGTGAGCATATCGCCCAGCGGATCAGTCATTGCCATATACCCGTCTCCTTACCAGCTGGACTTGACGATGCCCGGTATCTTGCCGTGTGAACCAAGTTCACGCAGCGCGATACGGGACATTCTCATTTTGCGATAATATGCACGTGGGCGACCTGACAATTCGCAACGATTGCGAATACGTGTCTTTGATCCGTCACGAGGCAACTCAGCGAGTTTGAGCGTTGCTTTGAAACGCTCCTCGATCGGCGCATCCTGATTCATGATGATAGCCTTGAGTGCAGCACGCTTTGGTGCATCCTGCGCTACAGTGCGGCGACGACGTTTATTCTTTTCGACTGCGCTAACCTTAGCCATGCCAAATATCCTCTTTACGCTTGCCGTTACTGCCGAAACGGGAAGTTGAACTCTGCAAGCAGAGCCCGCGCTTCGTCGTCCGATTTCGCAGTCGTACAAACGATGATATCCATGCCCCACATCTGATCAACTTTATCGTAATTGATCTCAGGGAACACAATGTGTTCTTTGATGCCCATGGCAAAATTGCCCTGTCCATCGAAGCTTTTGGGGTTCAACCCGCGAAAGTCACGAACCCGTGGCAATGCGATATTGACCAGTCGATCCATGAATTCATACATGCGTACGCCGCGCAAAGTCACCTTTGCACCAATCGGCATACCTTCACGAACCTTGAAACCGGCAATTGACTTGCTTGCACGCGTGATAATCGGCTTCTGGCCGGCAATTGCTGCCAGGTCTGCTGCCGCTATCGCAGGTTTCTTTGAATCCGCTGTGGATTCGCCAACACCCATATTGAGTACAATCTTGTCAACACGCGGGATCTGCATGACGTTGCTGTAGGAGAACTTCTCCTGCATAGCCGTGCGAATGCGCTCGCCGTATTCTGTCTTGAGCCGTGGCTCGTATTTTGCCTCAGCCATTGATCAGGTCTCCTGAGCGCTTTGCAATGCGTACTTTTGTGCCATCTTCATTGACCTTGATACCCACGCGGGTCGGCTTGCCGTCTGAATCGGCGATAGCCAGGTTTGAAATGTGCACTGACGCTTCCTTGTTGATAATGCCAGCCTGCTCGGTCTGGGTCTGACGCTGATGGCGCTTGACCAGATTGATCCCGCGGACCAGGGCCCGGTTCTCTTTTGGCATTACCTGAATGACTTCACCAGTACGACCCTTGTCCTTACCGGTGAGTACAACGACACTGTCGCCTTTACGGATTTTCTGCATCGTATTCTCCTTACAGAACTTCCGGCGCCAGCGAAATAATCTTCATATGGTTCTTGGCGCGAAGTTCGCGTGGAACCGGTCCGAAAATACGGGTGCCGATCGGATCTTTCTTATTGTCGATCAGAACTGCTGCATTGTTGTCAAAACGAATGACACTGCCATCAGCCCGGCGAATATCTTTGGCCGTACGTACGACCACCGCCTTCATGACGTCACCCTTTTTAACACGGCCGCGCGGAATGGCTTCCTTGATGGAGACGACGATAATGTCCCCAACGGAAGCATATTTCCGCTTCGAGCCGCCCAGCACCTTGATGCACATGACACGACGGGCACCGGAATTGTCGGCAACGTCGAGGTTTGTTTGCATCTGAATCATGTCAGACCGCCTTTTTAAGCTAAACCGAGGCTCCTGTTGTAGGCCCCGGCGGTTTTATTTCGTTTACAGATTGCTATAAGCCTATTCGGCAACAACCGTCCAGCACTTGTCTTTGGAGATCGGCGCACATTCCTGAATGGAAACTGAATCGCCGGTCTTCTTTTGATTTAACTCGTCATGCGCTTTGTAGTTCTTCGAACGGCGCACAGTCTTCCTTAACATTGGATGGGCAAATCGGCGCTCGACTTTGACAACAATAGTCTTGTCACTTTTGTCGCTGACGACGGTGCCCTGCAGAATGCGTTTTGGCATTTTTTTGGTCCTTAGGCCTTGGCTTCTGCCGCCTTCTGGCGGGCTATTGTCTTGACGCGTGCAATGTCACGACGAACTTCCTTGACACGTGATGTCTTTTCAAGCTGTCCGGTTGCCTTCTGAAAGCGCAGGTTAAACTGCTCTTTCTTCAATTTGGCAAGTTCATCGCCGAGCAGGTCAACGCTCATGGCACGAATATCTACGGCTTTCATGGTTGTCTTCCTACTCTGCAATACGTTGAACGAAACGCGTCTTGACCGAAAGCTTGGCAGCTCCGAGACGCAATGCTTCGCGCGCTGTTTCTTCATTGACGCCGTCAATTTCAAACATGATACGGCCAGGTTTGACCTTACATGCCCAATAATCAACAGATCCCTTACCCTTACCCATACGAACTTCCGTCGGCTTCGATGTGACCGGAACATCTGGGAAGATGCGGATCCACACGCGACCGGCGCGTTTCATATGACGGGTGATCGCACGGCGAGCTGCCTCGATCTGACGGGCATTCACCCGATCAGGCTCCTGTGCTTTCAGACCGAATGCGCCGAAAGTCAGCGCAGTACCACCAGGTGCAACACCTTTGATACGTCCTTTGTGCTGCTTGCGGTACTTTGTGCGCTTTGGCTGCAACATTATACTATTCTCCGAACTGACTTGCCGCGCGGATTACTACGCGTTTTCGCGGCGGCGGTTACTGCTGCCCTTGTTGTCACTTTCCGTAGCACGGCGCTCGGAAGCCATTGGATCATGTTCAAGAATTTCGCCCTTGAAGATCCAGACCTTGATGCCGCATACGCCGTAGGCAGTATGAGCGTCAGCGACGCCATAATCGATATCTGCACGCAATGTGTGAAGCGGCACGCGACCTTCGCGATACCATTCCGTACGTGCGATTTCGGCACCGCCCAAACGACCACCACAGGTGATACGAATACCTTCAGCACCCAAACGCATCGCCGACTGAACTGCGCGCTTCATGGCGCGTCTGAACGCCACACGGCGCTCCAGCTGCTGGGCAATGGACTGAGCCACGAGGGTCGCATCAACTTCTGGCTTCCGCACTTCAACAATATTGAGGTGCGTTTCCGAATTGGTCATACGCGATAGCTTCTGACGCAACTTTTCAATATCTGCGCCCTTTTTGCCAATGATCAGGCCAGGACGCGCAGAATGAATGGATACGCGACACTTCTTGTGCGGACGTTCAATGACAACCTTGGAAATCGCAGCCTGCTTCAATTCCTTGAGCAGGTATTCGCGAATCTTCAGGTCTTCCTGAAGCAGATTACCATATTCGCCTTTTTCAGCGTACCAGCGTGAATCCCAGGTGCGATTGATGCCGAGACGCAGACTGATTGGATTAATCTTCTGACCCATTACGCGGCCTCCTCTGTTTCCGTGACTTCACGCACGACAATTGTCAGATGAGAGAACGGCTTTTCAATCCGCGAAGCGCGACCGCGACCGCGGGCACGAAAACGCTTCATCACTACCGACTTGCCGACGTAGGCTTCAGCAACAATCAAAGTGTCGACGTCGAGATCATGATTGTTCTCGGCATTGGCGATTGCGGATTCCAGCGTCTTCTTGACTGTCTCCGAAATACGCTTGCGCGAAAACGTCAGATCCGCCAATGCGCTCTCTACTTTTTTGCCACGGATCATTGCGGCTACGAGATTGAGCTTCTGCGGGCTGACACGGAGTGTACGGGCAACTGCTCTTGCCTCGTTATCCTTGAGCCTGCGCTCGGCCTTGGCCTTGCCCATTGCTACTTCCTCTTCGCTTTCTTATCCGCGCCGTGGCCGTAATAGGTCCGGGTCGGGGAAAATTCACCCAATTTCTGACCAACCATGTCTTCCGACACGTTGACGGGAATATGTTTGTTTCCGTTATAGACGCCGAAAGTCATACCGACGAACTGAGGCAAAATCGTAGAGCGACGGCTCCACGTTTTAATCACTTCGTTACGGCCGCTTTCACGCACCTTCTCAGCTTTCTTGAGAAGATAGCCGTCAACAAACGGACCTTTCCATACTGAACGAGCCACTTGAGACTTCCTCTCTTATTTCTTACGCTGATGACGGGAGCGCATAATGAACTGATCCGTCGATTTATTTGAACGCGTACGCTTACCTTTGGTCGGCTTGCCCCACGGGGTAACCGGATGACGTCCACCAGATGTACGACCTTCGCCACCACCATGTGGGTGATCGACCGGGTTCATGACAACACCACGAACACTTGGACGTTTACCAAGCCAGCGTGACCGACCTGCTTTACCATCATTGCGGTTTGAATTGTCCGGGTTGGATACTGCGCCAACCGTTGCAAGGCAAGTGCCTGACACAAGACGCTGCTCACCGGAATTCAACCGAAGAATTGCCATTCCCTGATCACGACCAACCAGCTGAACATAAGTGCCGGCTGAGCGGGCAATCTGACCACCCTTGCCAGGCTTCATTTCAACATTATGGACAATCGTGCCAACCGGCATGGCTTCCAATGGCATTGTATTGCCAGGCTTCACGTCAACAGCAGTTCGCGACGAGATGACCTTGTCACCCGCAGAGAGGCGCTGTGGCGCCAGAATATAAGCCAATTCGTTGTCGTCATATTTGACCAGCGCAATAAACGCCGTGCGGTTTGGATCATACTCCAGACGCTCAACTGTACCCTGCACGTCATATTTGCGACGCTTGAAGTCAACCATGCGATAGGTGCGCTTGTGACCGCCACCCTGGTGACGCATGGTCATTCTGCCGGTATTGTTGCGACCGCCCTTGGAAGACAAGCCTTCCGTCAAAGCCTTGACGGGCTTGCCTTTGTAAAGGCCCGAACGATCAACAATCACCAGTTGACGCTGGCTTGGTGTCGTCGGATTGAAAGATTTCAATGCCATCTGTCTTCTTCTTTCCTCTGAACTAGCCGTTAAAGACCGGTTGTCACGTCAACGGATTCACCGTCAACAAGTGTTACAATCGCCTTTTTAACGTCATTCTGCTTACCAATAGTGCCACGAAAACGTTTCACTTTACCCTTGCGAACCAGGGTATTGACAGCTTTCACCTTCACCCCGAACAAAGCTTCAACTGCCGCTTTGATTTCAGGCTTGGACGCTGTCTTGGCGACATTGAAAACAACCTTGTTCTGTTCAGAAACCAGCGTTGCTTTTTCAGTGATCACCGGTGAGGTGATTACATCGTAGTGGCGAAGATCCGTCATTTGAACCGCTCCTCAAGAGCTTCGACAGCAGCTTTGGAAAGAACAAGCTTTCCGCGGCGCAGGATGTCGTAAACATTAATGCCCTGAACCGGCAAGACATCCACATTTGGAATGTTCTGCGCAGCGAGCTTGAAATTGTTGTCCAGTTCAGCACCACCAATGAACAAAGCATTGGACAGTCCCAACTTATCCAGCGAACCGGTCAGCATCTTTGTCTTTGCTTCCTTGGAAGCAAGGTCATCGATAATGATCAGGCTGTCATCGCGCAGCTTGGACGAAAGCGCATGACGCAATGCCAAAGCTCTGACCTTTTTAGGCAGGTCATGTTCATGACTGCGCACAACCGGTCCATGAGCCTTACCACCACCGCGGAACTGAGGTGCACGTGCAGACGAGTGACGCGCGCGACCTGTGCCCTTCTGGCGGAACATCTTGGCGCCGGTTCTGGAAATTTCCGACCGGCCCTTGGTTTTATGCGTACCCTGGCGCTTGCGAGCAAGCTGCCAGCGAACCATACGCTGAAGGATATCATCACGCGGCTCAAGACCGAACACACTGTCAGACAGCGATACCTTGCCTGCGTCCTTACCTTCGAGGGTTGTTACCTTAAGATCCATTATTCGGCTCCCTCACCGACGTGTTCAGCCGGCGCACTAGCAGCGGCCTCTGAAGCGCGCAAACCAGCAGGCTTTGGCGCATTTTCAGGAACGGAAACCTTGATCGCATCCTTGACAGTGATCCAGGAACCCTTGGAACCAGGTACTGCACCCTTTACCAGGATCAATCCACGATCATCGTCAGTTGTCACGATTTCAAGGTTCTGGGTCGTGATACGGGTACTACCCATATGACCAGCCATTCTCTTACCCTTGAAGACCTTGCCAGGATCCTGACACTGACCGGTAGAACCATGCGAACGGTGAGATACCGAAACACCATGTGTTGCACGCAGGCCTTTAAAGTTATGCCGCTTCATCGCGCCGGCAAAACCTTTACCGACCGATGTTCCTGTCACGTCTACACGCTGACCGGCCACGAAATGACCCGGAATGATCTCCGAACCGACATCAAGCATATTGTCAGCCGTAACACGGAACTCAGCGAGTTTCGCCTTTGGCTCCACATTTGCAGCTGCAAAATGTCCACGCATTGGCTTCGTTGTGTTCTTGGCCTTGGCAATGCCAACACCCAACTGAACCGCAGTGTAACCGTTTTTATCTTCTGTACGCTGGGCAATGACCTGACAATTCTGGAGACGCAGTACTGTCACCGGAACATGCTCACCAGCGTCGTTGTAGACGCGGGTCATTCCCACTTTCTGTGCTATAACACCTGAACGCATTGGTTCGTCCTTGTCGTAAATTGGGTCTGGTGTCGTGCAAAATTCCGTAACGGATTATTGCAACCAGCCCCAGAGACCGCTCGTTAAAGCTTGATTTCTACATCCACACCGGCAGCAAGATCGAGCTTCATCAGCGCATCGACTGTCTGTGGTGTTGGGTCAACAATATCGAGAAGACGCTTGTGCGTACGAATCTCGAACTGTTCACGGCTCTTCTTGTCGATGTGCGGCGACCTGTTTACCGTAAATTTCTCGATCCGCGTCGGAAGCGGAATAGGTCCTCGCACACTTGCACCGGTGCGCTTGGCCGTCGACACGATTTCACGCGTGGAGGCATCGAGAATCCGATGATCAAACGCCTTGAGGCGGATACGGATATTCTGGCCGTTCATTCGACTTATCCTTAGTTTCAAGACTGAAGGGACATGCCCAGGTAATCAGTCCTATTTCCGTTTTGGTTGCGGTTGATGCCGCAGGTTTTGCAGGACGCGCCGATTTGGCGGCGCGTCCCATGCATTTCTACTACTCGGTGATGCTTGTCACGATGCCGGAGCCGACGGTACGTCCACCTTCACGGATAGCAAAGCGAAGCTTTT
>JARGOF010000070.1 GCA_029212415.1 Rhizobiaceae bacterium
CCCGCCTCCGTTATTTCTTTTGCCCCCCCCCCCCAACAAAAATACGCTTATTGATTGGTGCCGATTGTTTTTTTGCACGTCTGCATGAAACCATGGAACCAATTCCGTCGGTCGCCGTTATATGAACACGGGACATTATTCTCCTCCCTTTGTTCCGCCTTTGCCGGCTATTCCCCAACAGCCAGGCGAAAATATATCGCTCGCTGGACCTCCTCCCCCAGCGAGCGATAATTTTTGGTTCCTGCAATCATATGCCTGTCAGAGCGCCAATCCGCCTTGCAAAAAAATATGCTCACCACCGTGGAACCTTTTTACTCTTGGCGCGTTCTATTGTTGCAGGACATGAACTTCCCCCCCCCATCGTCCTGGCCAGATGCCCGGCCGTCACCCCCCCCCGACCGCCCGGCAAATCGATATCGCTCGCTGGATCCCCTCAACCCAGCGGGCGATATTTCGTTGGGCATTCAATATTCCGCAATATTCCGGGAGCTGTGCCTTAAGCCGTGCATTAATGCATGACCCACCTGCAAATATTGCACTGCACAATACGACCACTTGCACCTATATTGGGTTCAGAGATCAAGAGCGATCGGAACAAGATCGCAAGAAAACGAAGGATGAAGAAAATGGTATCTATGAAGCAGTCATTTCAGAATTGGCGCAGATATCGCAGCACATGCAGCGAGCTTGGCCGCATGTCGGACCGCGAACTCAGCGATATCGGTATTGCCCGTGGGGACATACCCTTTGTTGCACGCCGGGCCGTTTAACACCGCGCCGCGTGCCAAAAAACCGAGATTTCCCTGACCATACCTCCTCCCATGGTCCGGGAATAGGTTGACGCATTTACCTCCTCCCAAATCGTCAGCCGTTGATATGACGCCCATCGGATCCTCCCCCGGTGGGCGTTGTCGTTTCTGCGGTTGGTGGTCAAAAGCAGGGCGCCGAACGTTGTCCGCGCCAGGCACATCGTCAAAGCGCTGCGCTTCTCCAAAGCGTCTCACATTTGCCATGATTGACGCAGAACACGGCCACATCGAACAACCTTTATAAGAGCAAAGACATGGGTATCCTGAACGTTTACCGAAACTGGCGAAAATACCGTCGCACCACCAAAATGTTGCGAGGCATGCCAGACCATATCCTCAATGATATTGGCGTCAATCGCCGGGAAATCGGTCGGCATCGCCGTCAGATTCAAGACATCTGAACGCAGCGCGAGACTGCCATCGTGACGTCGAACAGATTTCAAATCCGGCCCCTGCAAGGCAAAGCCGGTGCGGCGCGGGTTACTGCGCGCTGCTCTTGAACCCGCGTCATCTGCGAAAGCATATTTCAGTTGCGCATAATTGAGGTGTAAAGGGCAGTTCAATTGATTGGACGCAGCCGTGCGAAATGCTAAAAGCGCCGCTATGAACAATTCACAAAAAATACTTCATATTGTCGGCGGTGGCATGGCAGGCACAGAAGCTGCCTGGCAAGCTGCCAATGCCGGCGTGCCGGTGATTCTGCATGAGATGCGTCCGGTGCGCGGCACCGAGGCACACAAGACCGACGGCTTGGCCGAACTGGTATGTTCCAATTCCTTCCGATCGGATGATTCCCAGACCAATGCCGTGGGTGTCCTGCATCAGGAAATGCGCATTGCCGATTCGATCATCATTGCCTGCGCGGACAAACATCAGGTGCCGGCCGGAAGTGCTCTGGCCGTGGATCGGGACGGGTTCTCCGATGCAGTCACCGCAGCGATTGAAGCCCATCCCCTCATTACCGTCAGCCGTGAAGAAGTGACAGGCTTGCCGCCCGCTGACTGGCCCCAGACAATCATTGCGACCGGTCCTCTGACAGCTCCTGCTCTGGCCGAATCGATCAAGCAGCAAACCGGCTCCGATGCCCTCGCCTTTTTTGACGCCATAGCACCCATCGTGCATTTTGACAGTATCGATATGGATATCTGCTGGTTCCAATCGCGCTACGACAAGGTCGGGCCTGGCGGAACGGGCAAGGACTATATCAATTGTCCGATGGATGAAGACCAGTACGGCGCCTTTATCGATGCCTTGATTGCGGGTGAAAAAACCCAATTCAAGGACTGGGAAGGCACGCCCTATTTTGACGGCTGCCTGCCAATCGAAGTGATGGCCGAGCGTGGTCGCGAGACCCTGCGCCATGGCCCGATGAAGCCCATGGGCCTGACCAACAGCCACAACCCGGACGTCAAGGCCTACGCAGTCGTGCAACTGCGGCAGGACAATGCGCTGGGCACACTGTTCAATATGGTGGGGTTTCAGACAAAACTGAAATATGGCGCGCAGAAAGACATTTTTCAGTTGATTCCCGGATTGCAGAATGCGGAATTTGCCCGCCTCGGTGGACTGCATAGAAATACCTATATCAATTCACCGGATTTGCTGGACGGTTCCTTACAGCTCAAGTCCCGTCCGGGCCTGCGTTTTGCCGGTCAGATCACCGGTTGCGAAGGCTATGTGGAATCAGCAGCCATGGGCCTTTTGGCCGGTCGTTTTGCGGCTGCAGAACTGCTGGGCAATCCGATCTCCCCGCCGCCACAGACCACGGCCTTCGGTGCGCTGCTCGGACATATTACGGGCGGTCATCTTTCCTGGAACGATGAGCCCGGAAAACGCTCATTTCAGCCAATGAATGTCAATTTCGGTCTTTTCCCACCGGTTGAGATCATCAGACCCGAAGGCCTCAAGCGCTTCCGCGGCAAAGACAAGACTTTGGTCAAGAAAAGGACCATTGCGGCGCGCGCCCTGACCGATTGCAGCGCCTGGCTTGGCGTTGAAGAGCAGAGCGCAGCAGCACAACAGGAGTGATCTGGTGGAAAATCTGGAATCCGGTTTCTTTCTCATTCATCGTCATGGCGCTGTTGCACAGATCACCATGAACAGACCGGACAAGGCCAATGGCATGACACCGGAGTTCTGGACCGAGTTGCCGCGCATCTTGCGCGCGCTGGAAGCCGATGAAACTGTGCGCGCTGTTCTTTTGACCGGCGAAGGCAAACATTTTACCGGCGGCATGGATCTGGCAGCCTTTGCCGCCATTGCCTCTTTGTTTGACGCAGAGCCGGCCAGAGCCGCCTACGCCCTGCGTAACAAGATCCTGCAGCTTCAGGAGGCCTTCACGGCCATAGAGCGTGCCCGCTTCCCGGTCATTGCCGCCATCCACGGTGCCTGCATTGGTGGTGGTATAGACATGATCACCGCCTGCGACATGCGCATGGCCAGCAGCGACGCCTTTTTTTCCATCGAAGAAATCAATATCGGCATGACAGCCGATGTCGGCACGTTACAGCGGTTGCCCAAATTGATTGCACCCTCCGTTGTCGCCGAACTGGCCTATACCGGTCGCCGCTTCAGCGCAGACGAAGCCCTGACCTTCGGCCTGTTGAGCCGCGTTACGCCATCACGTGAGCAATTGATGACCGACGCATTGGAACTTGCAGAGACAATCGCAACCAAGTCACCGCTCGCCATTGCCGGCATCAAGCGCAATCTGGCCTATAGCCGCGATCACGGCGTCGCTGATGGCCTTGACTACATGGCCACCTGGAACGCCGGCATGTTGCGCGCAGAAGACCTGATGAAAGCGGTCCAGGCATCCATGGCAAAAAAACAGGCTACTTTTCTGGATCTGCTGCCCGACGACTCGCTTTCGATCTGAAATGGCGGGCAGCATCCAGGTTGAATCATAGCGCTGTGTATTGCTCTAAATTTTCCCGCGGCGTGCAGAGCGCCAGAAACGCAACTGCCTGCGCCATTGAGGCACTGTGACTGGTTTCGACAAGTGGCCGGTGCCGTGTTTTTCAACTTTGTCGAAGATCAATTGGGCGCTGGATACCGGCAGGAAAGCCGGGAAGCAATTCCTGTCCATGCCTTCCATCTCTTTGCGCGCCAGATCCAGATGCTCGCGCCCCAGAGCCACGAACCCGGATATTGACTGTGCGATGGCACTGGTTTCCCTGCCGGCCAGGAAACCGTCACGATCAAGGCCGCAGGCCCTGAGAATGTCCGCCGGCAGATAGATCTGCCCACGGGCCCTGTGCAAGGGCAGCAACAGCAGTGAACCGGCAATCAGCTGGGCCACACCGGCATGACCGGCGGCCCCTGCAACCTGCCGGGACCCCTGTGGCGAAAGAATCTGTGCTGTCAGTTGGATGACGGCGGATGCGGTCTCGCCCGCATAGCCCTCGAAGGCGTTGCGATCGGGCATCGGATCATCATACAGATCAAATTGCCGTGCTTCGATCATGTTCAGAAAGGGCGCGGCAGCCAATTGGTGTTTTTCGATTGTTGACAGCAGGGCTGCGGCAATCGGGTTGGCCTGTATGTCACCATGCGGGTTGCCGCCAAGCAGATCCCGCCACCATTGCAGACGCACCTCACCCATCATTGGCTCGGAGATATTGTCGCGCACACGCGCCAGCTCGAGATTGAAAGCATAAATCGCAGATACAGCCGCCCGGCTGGGCTCAGGGGTCAGCAACGCGCAGAGGTAACGGTCCCGGTCGCCGTCACGCAGTGCTGCCAGACAGAAATCATGCGATGAACTCAGTGAATCAGCCAAAGCTGGAATCCTGGCGTGTGTTTCAACAATTTGAACTATTCGACCGCGATAAGGGCCGCAGCAACAGCACGCTGCTCGGCCAGCATGACATTATACGTTCTGACTGCCGCACCCGTATTCATCGGATCAGAAATGATCTTCGCATCACGCAACCTGATTTTGAGCACCTGAGGCAAGCGCCTCAGATCAACACCGGTTCCCACGAGCAGCACTTCGATATCGCTGGCTTCATCAAAGACCCGCTCAAACAGCGCAACATCCAGTTCGCTGTCCGATGTTGCATGCCATCCATGAATCCCGGACGGCAAGCAAAGCAGCGACCCGATGTGTGACATATCGGCAAAACGGAAACCACCATCACCATAAGCATCAATGGGTGCCCTGCCCGGAAAATGGGCGTCGCGAATCTGGATTCCCTTGCTCATCGCCTACGCCACTTCCGGTGAGGAATCCTCTTCGGCGTTTGATTTGTCGCCTCGTTTCATGCCGACCTGGAAGCTGGCCCCACGCAATTTGAAGATGATAAGCACCGGTGCAGCAATGAAGATGGATGAATAGGTACCCACAATAACGCCGAAGATCATGGCGAATGTGAAGGACCTGATCACTTCTCCGCCAAAGGCATAGAGTGCAATCAGCGCCAGCAAAGTGGTCACGGAGGTCAAAATGGTGCGCGAAAGCATCTGATTGATCGAAAGATCAAGCAATTCGGGAAGCGCCATTTTCTTGTATCGCCGCAGATTCTCCCGCACACGGTCATAGACCACCACCGTATCGTTGAGCGAATAGCCGACAATTGTCAGAACCGCCGCTATACTGGAGAGATTGAACTCCACCCCCGAGATCACGAACATGCCGATCGTCAGCACCACGTCATTCAGGGTTGCGATAATGGCGCCCAGCGCAAACTGCCATTCAAAACGGAACCAGATATAGACCAGAATAGCGAATAGAGACGCCAGAACCGCAATACTGCCGGCACGCGCCAGTTCGCCGGAAACAGTAGGACCAACCGCTTCGACACGGCGTATCTCATAGTCGCTTTCAAGATCCGAGCGCACCTTGATGATGACAGATTGTTCGGCATTTTCGCCGGCACCCTGTGCCTGTACCCGGATCAGCACTTCTTCGGGCGAACCAAATTGCTGAACCTGAATGTCACCAAGATTAAGATTGGACAGTCGGTCACGAATGTCCCCGACATCCGCCGGGCCATCCTTTGACTGGACCTCGATAATCGAGCCGCCCATGAAGTCGATGCCGTAGTTCATCCCGAAGGTGCCGAACAACACCAGAGAGGCAAGAGCCGCGACTGCGGAAAAGATGAATGTTGTTCGACGCAGCCACATGAACTTGAAATGGGCTTCTGTGAACAGGTCCGTGAGCACACCCTTCGGCAATGCCTTTGGCCGACGCCGGCGCACCCATTCGGCAATCATCCAGCGTGTAACGGTAAAGGCCGTGAAGACTGTCGTCACAATACCGATGGCAAGGGTGACGGCAAATCCACGCACCGGACCGGATCCCAGATAGAACAGGATCACGGCAGCAATGAATGTCGTGACGTTCGCATCCAGGATTGTTCCGAAGGCCCGTTTGAAGCCGGCGTCAATCGACTGGATCAGTGACCGGCCACCGCGCCGTTCTTCCTTGATGCGCTCGTAGATCAGAACATTCGAGTCCACCGCCATGCCAACGGTCAGAACGATACCGGCAATACCCGGCAGGGTCAGTGTCGCCCCAATGAGCGTTAGAAGGGCAATGATCATGACCACGTTGAAAATCAGCGCAAGATTGGCAATCAGGCCCAGAAATCCATAGGCAAGAAAAATGAATCCGACCACCAGAATGGCGCCGATAATGCCGGCAATCTCACCGGCAGCGATGGAATCGGCACCAAGGCCAGGACCAACCGAACGTTCTTCAATAACCGTCAGCGTGGCAGGCAAGGCGCCTGCTCTCAACAGAATGGCCAGATCATTGGCTGTTTCAACAGAGAAACTGCCGGAAATCTGCCCGCTGCCGCCAAGAATGGGTTCGTTGATGACGGGAGCCGAAATAACGGCATCATCGAGAATGATGGCAAAGGGATAGCCGACATTCTGCTGCGTCACCTGGCCGAAACGCTGCGCACCATTGGTGTCAAAGCGAAATGTAACCACCGGCTCGTTGTTGCGCTGGTCAAAACCCGCCTGGGCATCAACCAGACTTTCACCGGAGACAAGCACCCGTTTTTGAATGAGATAGGGAATGGGCGGGTCATCATTGGAATAGAAAACCTCTGACGTCGCCGGAGGGCGTCCATTCAGAGCTTCTTCGACAGACATGGACCGGTCGACAAGCCGAAAGGACAGTTTTGCTGTCTGATTGATCAGATCCTTCAAACGCTCCGGATCATTGAACCCGGGCACCTGAACCAGAATGCGATCATCGCCCTGGCGCTGGATCACCGGTTCCGTCGTGCCCAATTCGTCGATCCTGCGGCGCACAACCTCGATGGACTGCGACACAGCGGAGGATATCCGGTGATCGATCCCTTCCTCGGTCATGGTCACCTGAATAAGACCAGGCTGCGGTTCATCCAGAACAGTTTCCCGGATCGTTCCGCCACTCAGCAAACCGGCGTTGATCAATTGGCTGAGTTCAGCAAGCACTTCCTTGGCCTGCTCGATATCGTCCGCATCGCGAATTCTGACCTGAGCAACCATACCTTTGCCTGAAAGGCCGGTATATCCGATGCCCGCATCACGCAACAACCGCCGCATGTCATCAACCGTCGCCTCAAGACGTTCCTTGACGATGTCATCGCGCTCGACACGCAAGAGAATATGCGAGCCACCTTGCAGGTCGAGCCCCAGGGTCAGCTGCTTTTTCGGCATCCAGTCCGGAAAACTGGACAATTGTTGCTGGGAGAGCAGATTGGGCAGCGCAAAGACAACGCTTGCAAAGATTGCAAACCAGATCAGGGTGGTTTTCCAGCGGGAAAAATACAGCATTTGGTTCTCAGTTCATCAGACAAGGCGCCTATTGCGCAACGGGGCATTCATAACAAATATCGTGGCAGATCCATGTCTGCCACAAATTCACGCGTTATTTTTTTTGTACAGGTTCCTTGACCGGCTCGCCCTTGACCCTGACTTCGGCAAGCATCGCACGCAGAATCTTGACCCGCACACCCTCGGCAATCTCGACTTCGATTTCACTCTCATCGATAACCTTGGTCACCTTGCCGGAAATGCCGCCGCCAGTGATAACCTGGTCGCCACGACGCACATTATTGAGCATTTCCTGGCGTTTCTTGGCCTGCGTTCTCTGTGGGCGGATAATGAGAAAATACATAACCACAAAAATCAGAATGAACGGCATGATAGACATCAGCATTTCGCTGCCGCCTCCGCCAAAACCCTGGGCATATGCCGGTGTTACAAACATGCGTAGCTCCTTAAGAGAATTATTCGACTCGTTGAATTCGCGGGGATAAAACCGCCATTTGCTCAGGCAGATATAGTGTCGCGGCTGGTAATGCAACAACCGACGTATTTCCGCGCCCCCTTTTCGTGCCTGCGCCATCGTGCTACCGCACCCGCGACACACGACCAAGAGGAAACCGACGTGAACGAAGCCTTACTACAAAATTTGCTTGAAGAGATCAAACGGCTGACGATGGCGGTCGAACGCCTTTCCGGTCCCAATCCGGTCGATAACGACTTAGCGGCCGCAGACTGTTTTGTCTGGGAACCCGGCAGCGCCTTTCTCCAGCCGGTTTCCCGTCCCAATCGCGTTGCGATCAGCCTCATTCGCGGCGTCGATCGGGTCCGCGACATATTGCATGAGAATACCAGACGCTTCGCTGATCGCCTGCCGGCCAACAACGTACTGCTCTGGGGTGCGCGTGGCATGGGCAAGTCTTCGCTGGTCAAGGCAGTCCATGCAGACATTGTTCAGTCCGAACCCGATGCCGCACACCCCTTGAAGCTCATAGAGATACATCGCGAGGACATCGACAGCCTGCCGCAGCTGATGGCTCTGCTGAGAAATCGTGAAGAACGGTTCATTCTGTTTTGTGACGACCTGTCATTTGACAATGACGACACGACCTACAAGTCGCTGAAAGCTGCACTTGAAGGCGGACTGGAAGGCCGGGCAGAGAATGTCGTATTCTATGCGACATCAAATCGGCGTCACCTGCTGCCGCGCGACATGATGGAAAATGAACGCTCCACGGCAATCAACCCTTCAGAAGCTGTCGAGGAAAAAGTCTCTCTCTCCGACCGTTTTGGCCTCTGGCTGGGATTTCACAAATGCAGTCAGGATGAGTATCTTGATATGGTCAACGGCTATGCGCAACATTTTGCCATTGATATCGACAAGGACGAATTGCGCGCGCAAGCCCTGGAATGGTCAACCACCAGAGGTGCGCGCTCAGGTAGGGTGGCCTGGCAATTCATTCAGGATCTGGGCGGGCGAATGGGCATACATTTCCCGTCGTAAACAATATGGGCGACCGCATGAGGCAGAAATCTTCTCATCAGGTTCGCACCGGCTTGCCCTCGCAATCCAATTACATCCACCAAACACAAGACGAAAAAAAACCGGGTCTGCAGGGAACGCGCCGACCCGGTTTTTCTCCTGGAGACTGGAGTGTCTCTATTCGAGATAGGTGATCGGATTGACCGGCTTGGCATCCTTGCGGATTTCGAAATGCAGCTTTGGCCGACTGGCCTGGCCACTCATGCCCGAAAGCGCCACAACCTGGCCTCTGGTGACATTGTCACCGCGCTGGACGATCAGTTCACTGGCATGGCCATAAACACTGACCAGTCCATTGTCGTGACGCACCAGAACCGTGTTTCCATATTCCTTCAATCCACTACCGGCATAGATAACAACGCCGTTTTCAGCGGCTTTGACCGGTGTTCCTTGAGGAAGAGAGATATCAATTCCGTCATTGCGCGCGCCATCATTGACGGCACCAAATTGGTTCATGACCTGACCATGGGCTGGCCACCTGAGTTTGCCAATGCCCGTGGCCTTGGGTGCATTGCCCTTGACCGCCGACTGTTCGGCCACTGTACCACTTGGTGTTGATTCAACACGGGCGCTGGATTTCGATGCCGTTGTCTTTTGCACGGGCACACTGGCGGTACGAACAGTATCAATACTGCTGTCAGCCCGTGGAATGCGCAATTTCTGGCCAATGCGAATGGTTGACTGATCAAGCCCATTCGCATTTTTCAACGCAGCAACGGATATGCCGGCGTTTGACGCAATCTTGCTGAGCGAATCGCCCGACTGAACTGTATATTGAGATCCGACATGGACCGCTTGAACAGGCGCTGCCTGAATGTTTGCTGGGCGCGAATCCTGCGCTGCGGCGACGGATGGCTGCGGATTGTCGGCCGGTTTGCGCTGCAGGACCGGTTGCCTGTTTGCCACCGTATTCGAAGCAAGTGCTCTCTGCCTTGCAGGTGCCGGTGTTGGCACGGGTATATTGCCAGCCTGCGCCTGCCCCTCAAAGCCCGTGCTGGACCGTGACGCACGCGTCGTCGGGTTGTTGTCAGGCGCTGAAACCGGTGCTTTGCGCGAGTAGACATAGGTGGGGATAACGACAACCTGCCCTGCATAGACACGCGACGGATCCGAAATATTGTTCGCCTTCATGATCTCTTTGGCCGGCACGCCATAACGACGCGACAGATTGTAGAGTGTTTCGCCAGGACCGACCTGCACGCTCGTTCCTCCGGCAGCAGACCAGCCGCTGGCCGTCGATGCCTGTCCGGCACCGTTAACTGAGGTCTGAACCGGCGTATTGGCTGGCGTCGTGCCGGTGATCACCGGATCTGGCTGCCGAGCAGGGTAAGGCTGTTGCGCAGGATAAGGCTGGGGCGCAGCAGCTACAGTGCGTGGTGCGGCAGAACTGCGATTGGCCGATTGCGGCGTTGGAATACTGTGAACCGGCACGCGAACCGTTCGGGTGACCGGTGCAGGTTGATTGTTGTTTTGAGTGTTGGAATTGGGATAACCAACGACATTGGGCACAGGCACCAATCGCACGTCCGGTTTCGTCGCCTGCACAGGCGGCTGACGCAGGGGCTGACGCACGACTGCGGGCTGATAAACCGGCGGCTGCGACTGATAGGTCACCTGCTGCGGTGCTGGCGGATAGGCAGGTGCAGATCGCACGTCTGTTCTTGGGATCGAGCCGGTATAGGTCCGATCATAGTCACCGTTCGTGACGTCGCCCGGATAGGGCTGTGCGACGGCTGGCGCGGCGTAAACGGGTGCATTGACCCGTTGTGGCGCAGGCCTTGCCGAAGCCTGACTGGCACCGATGGCATTTGGAACAGTTCCGGTAAACAAGCCGTCCTGAAAGCGCGACATATCTGAACTGCAACCTGCTGCCAGACTTGTCAGGCAGACGGCGCCAGCCAAACGGGCGGCATTTCTTGAAGATATGGCAGAAAGCTTCATACGCATCATTTGGACTCACATACGCAAAACAACATGAGACCATTTAAACGCGTTAAGGTTACTGGTGCGTTAAACGACAGTTTTTAATTGAGATAAGTTCTTCAGGACAAGGTCACACAACGACTCGGCATGCCTCTAAAGTACCGCAGCACAGCCCTTCAGCAGCGGTTGAAACCGCACAGGAAATAAATCTTCTCTTTCGAAACGGCTGCCGATTTTGGTCAACCGGACCAATATCTGCGGTTGGTCCGCCTCGCCAATCGCCGTAATCATTTTCCCACCCGATACGAGTCGGTCGGCAAACATGCGCGGCATTTCCTGAAAAGCGGCTGTCACCAGAATGCGATCAAAGGTCGATTCGCCGGATGTCGGGCCGACTCCGTCCGCTGTCACCGTAACAATATTCGAAAGCCCCATGCGGGTGAAACGTTGTGTCGCCTGTTCGCTCAGTGTGCGATAGCGATCCATTGTCACCACGCGCTCGACAATGCGAGACATCACGGCGGCGGTAAAACCCGAACCCGTTCCGATTTCAAGCACCCGCTGACCTGGCTGAAGGCCCAGCAGATGGATCATCTTCACGCTCAGATCGACGCCTTCCATATACTCCCCGCAATCAATTGGTATCGTGCGCGCCGAATAGGCAGCGTCCTTGAATGCCGGCGGCGTGAATTGGCTGCGTGGCGTTTTCTCCAGCGCCATCATCAATTGCTTGCTGGTGATACCCTCGGTTCGCGAGCGCAGAACCAGCGAGGCAAACCCTTCCCGTTCAGACAGATTGTTATTCAAGCAAGGGCCTCCGCCACCTGCTGCAGCAGGTCATGATCGGTCATATCCAGCTTCAGCGGAGTCACGGAAATGCTCTTGTTCGATATTGCGGCCAGATCTGTTCCGGCTTCAAACTCCTGGGCTTTCTGCGCAAAGCGCAACCAGTAATAGGGAAAACCGCGTCCGTCCTCGCGGCGTTCAATATTGATGGAATGAACAAGTTTGCCCTGAGTGGCCACCACCGTGTCGGTCACCGCCTTCGGAGCGCAACTTGGGAAATTGACGTTTAGAAATGTTCCGGCCGGCAGATCAATATCAATGAGTTTCTTCAGCAATTCCGGCGCAAGCGCTTCTGTTGTCTCCCAAGGGACGACACGGCCGTCAGCCCAGCCATAGGCCTGACTGAGTGCGATCGAACGAATGCCCAGCAGCGTGCCTTCGATGGCCCCGGCAACCGTTCCCGAATAGGTGACACCGTCGGCGACATTCACTCCGGAATTCACACCGGACAAAATCAGATCCGGCGGTGTGTCCAGAACATCGCGCACAGCCATGATCACACAATCTGTCGGAGTCCCGCGCAATGCAAAATGCCGATCCGACACTTCACGCAATCTGAGAGGTTCAGACAAGGTCAGAGAATGGGCAAGACCGCTCTGGTCCGTCTCCGGAGCAACGACCCAGATGTCATCGGAGATCGTGCGGGCAACCCGTTCCAACACGGCCAACCCTTCCGCATGGATTCCATCATCATTGGTCAACAAAATGCGCATTGGCTATTTCACTCTTCTCAACTGGCCTTTTCGATGCGGGTCAGACCACCGGTATAGGGCAGCAGAACATCGGGAATCGTAATGGAACCGTCTTCATTGAGATAGTTTTCCATAACAGCAATCAGCGCCCGGCCAACCGCAACGCCCGATCCATTCAATGTGTGCACGAATTGCGCGCCCTTTTCCCCCGCACTGCGGAAGCGCGTATTCATTCGGCGTGCCTGAAAATCTCCGCACACGGAACAGGACGAGACTTCACGGTAGGTTTTTTGCCCTGGCAACCAGACTTCCAGATCGTAGGTCTTGCGCGCCCCAAATCCCATATCGCCGGTACACAATGTCATCACACGGTAATGCAGGCCCAACCGTTTCAACACCTCTTCAGCACAGGCCGTCATGCGCTCGTGTTCGCTGGTCGAACTTTCCGGATCGGTAATCGACACCAGCTCAACCTTGTTGAACTGGTGTTGCCGCAACATGCCGCGTGTATCACGACCGGCAGAACCGGCCTCAGACCGGAAACAGGGCGTCAGTGCGGTAAAGCGCAGCGGCAGCCTTTCCTTTTCCAGAATATCTTCCCGAACCAGATTGGTCAGTGGCACCTCTGCGGTCGGGATCATCCAGCGACCATCGGTTGTGCGAAACAGGTCTTCTGCAAATTTCGGCAATTGACCGGTACCAAACAATGCATCATCGCGAACCAGCAGCGGTGGCAGCACTTCCGTATACCCGTGTTCACTGGTGTGCAGGTCAAGCATGAACTGTCCAAGCGCCCGCTCAAGCCGCGCCAACTGCCCCCGCAGAACGACAAAACGCGCACCGGACATCCGCGACGCCGCATCAAAATCCATCAGACCAAGCGCCTCACCAATGGAAAAATGTTCCTGCGGCGCGTGGTTCCAGCCAGGTTTTGTTCCCACCAGTCTGGTTTCGACATTATCGTTTTCGTCGTTCCCGACCGGTACGTCGTCCATGGGAAGGTTTGGAATGGCAGAAAGCGCATCATGCAACTGGAGATCCAGCGATTTGACATCATCCTCACAGGCCTGCATCGAGCTCTTCAACAGCGCGACTTCTGCTTTCAACTTTGCGGCGGTCTCGCTGTCCTTTCGGCCCATCGCAGCCCCAATTTCCTTGGATGCGGCATTGCGGCTGGATTGCAGTTCCTGCAATTGCTGTACACGGGAACGGCGCTCCTCATCGAGTGTGACAAGCATGGCTGAAAGAGGTTCAACACCGCGCTTTGCAAGCCCTGCATCAAACGCAGCGGCATTGTCCCGTATCCATTTTATATCAAGCATGATTCTGGCCTATTTTAAGCAGTCAGCCCTCAATGGAATTTGTGGTTCAAGACAATGGTTGACTGCTGTGAGATTGCGCTAGGGTGAAGGCGTCTCAGAGGATTCACCCTCGTCACCTGACTCTGGGTCACCGTCGCCGTCGCCGTCGCCGTCGAGATCTTCTCTGGCTTTGCGTTCTGCACGCTGTCTTTCCACGATTCGAGCCGCATAAATGGCGATCTCGTAAAGAAGGATCGTCGGCAGCGCCAGACCGATCTGACTTGCAGGATCGGGCGGTGTCAAAATGGCAGCAGCGATAAAGGCGGCGACAATCGCATATTTGCGTTTGTCAGCCAGCCCCTTGGCCGAAACCAGTCCGGCACGCGCCAGCAGGGTCGTCACCACCGGCAATTGAAAGACCAGACCAAATGCAAATATCAACGTCATGATCAGATCGAGATATTCCGATACCTTCGGCAGCAACTCGATCGCAACATTGCTGCCATCAGCTGGTTGCTCCATCGCCAGAAAGAACCACAGAACCATCGGAATGAAGAAAAAGTAGACCAGCGCTGCGCCAAGCAGAAACAGCAACGGCGAGGCAATCAGAAACGGCAGGAATGCCGAACGCTCATTCTTGTAGAGTCCTGGTGCAACGAACTTGTAAATCTGCGCGGCAATAAGCGGAAAAGCAATGATAAGGCCGCCAAACATGGCAATCTTGATCTGGGTGAAAAAGAATTCCTGCGGTGCCGTGTAGATGAGTTCGATCTGTCTGCCATCAAGGCCAGCCCACTGGACCGCCCAGGTAAAGGGCACGACAAGCAGATTGAACAATTGTTTGGCAAAGAAAAAGCAAACAAGAAATGCCACAAAGAAGCCGCCAACGGACCACAGCAAGCGTGTGCGCAGCTCAATCAGATGGGCAAGCAAAGGCTGTGCCGTATCATCCATATTTTCAGAGGTCACGGCTTGTCTCCACCGGTTTTAGCCGATCTGGCGGGCTTGGCGGCTGAGACGGGTTTGGTCGTCCTGGCGCTCGTCGTCTTGTTTGCAACCGCTGGCTTTTTAGCCGTCCCGGTTTTCTTTGCCGTTGCTGTTTTCTTGGCCGTTGCTGTTTTCTTGGCCGCAGCGGCTGGCGTCGCAGCCTTGCTGACTGGCGCCGCACTGGTGGCAGGCTTTTTAGCAGCCGTCTTTTTGGCAACAGGCCTTTTTGTAGCAGGTGCTTTGCTAGCAGGTGATGGGCTAGCAGGTGATGGGCTAGCAGGTGCTGGCCCTTTGGCTGTCACCGGCTTTGCCTTTGCAACGGGCTGCTTGGCAGCTTTTGCCGCTTTCGGTTTCACACCGTCACCAACATCTTTTTGTGCCGCAGCAGAAACCGGCTTTGGTTTGGTTTGAGCCGCTGGAGCCGGTGTTTCAGGCGCTTTCGCGACCGTCTCAGCGGGCTTGGTATCCGGCTCTTTCATTGCCTTGTCGAGATCGGACTTGATGCTTTTGCCGGCATCACGCAGTGGATCAATCACATCCTTGAGAAGGTTCTTCGGGTTGAGTTGCTGGGCGTCGGAGATCACTTTACTCACATCGCCCAGCTCGGCTTCCTTCAGAGCATCATCAAACTGGCTTCGAAAATCACCGGCCATTGATCTGAGCTTACGGGTTGTTTTCCCGAACGTGCGCAGCATTGCTGGCAGGTCTTTCGGCCCAACGACAATTATTAAAACCAGCGCCACGACCAGAAGTTCCGGCCAGCCTAGATCAAACATAGATGCAACTCCGCGCAGTGTTCACTGCGACCAACAGGCATTAAAAAAGAACAATGACGACCATAGCGGCCTGATCAGCTCTTCTCACCTGTTTTTTCATCGACCTTGTGCTCAACCGTCTTGGAAGAATCGTCATTCTCATCGTCGCCCATTCCCTTGCGGAAACTTTTAATGCCCTTGGCAACATCACCCATTAGTTCGGGTATCTTGCCGCGACCGAAGAGCAAGAGCACCACGACCAGAACGATCAACCAGTGCCAAATGCTGAAACTACCCATACTCACGTCTCCCTGAGGATTTCTTTTCACTGATGTAGGTTATTTAAACCCACTTTCAAACATCATTATGTCATGCTCGTTAACGCAAAGCGTCACGTCACGCAATCCAGACTTCAGTTGACCGGCACGAATTCGGGCTTGAATCACCTGCTCGGTCCCCGGAACTGCAAGCCCGATATGCTCTACAACACCCAGAAAACGCCTGAAAATGATGCGTGCCGGTATGTTGCCGCCTTCTTCTTCTATTTCCACACTCGGCAACCTGAATGCCACTGACACCGCCTGGCCTTCCTGGAAGGACGGCGCAGCAAAAATGCCCAGGGGCGTATCGACTCGCCCTGATTGCACTTTACACTCAAAAGAATTGAGCTCTGAAAAGAAGGCTGCGGTGAACAGATTGACCGGGCGATAATAGAGATCCTCTGCTGTGCCGACCTGCACCAACTGTCCGTCGTTGAGCAGTGCAATGCGATCAGCCATGCGCATCGCTTCTTCCGCATCATGTGTGACCATGAGCGCTGTTGCGCGGGTTTCACGCAAGATTGCCAATGTTTCGTCGCGCACCGTATCTTTCAAGCGCGAATCAAGCCCGGAAAAAGGTTCATCCATCAAAAGAACGGATGGACGCGGAGACAGGGCTCGTGCAAGCGCAACCCGCTGTTGTTCGCCACCCGAAAGCGCGTGTGGGAACTGGTCAGCCAGGTCAGACAGACCGACCCGTTGCAAAGCGACAAGAGCCTGCTTTTTTGATTCCGCTTGAGAAAGGGCATTCAAACCGAACCGGACATTCTCGAACACATTCATATGCGGGAAAAGTGCAAAGTCCTGAAACATCAGCCCAACGCCGCGTTGCTCCGGTGGAATAAAGACATCGGGGCCGGATATCTCCCGCTTGTTCAGCAGAATTCGCCCCTGTCTGGGTTCCTCCAGCCCGGCAGCAAGACGCAGCAGGGTGGTTTTTCCAGACCCGGACGGCCCCAACAGGCACAAAAGCTCACCGGGAGCCGCAATCAGCGACACACCACGCAATGTCTGCTGCCCCTGATAGTCATGCTCGATATTCTCAAAGGCAAGCTCGGAGGCGAATGCAACGCCGGCACT
>JARGOF010000071.1 GCA_029212415.1 Rhizobiaceae bacterium
CAATCGTGCCGATGTTCACGTGTGGCTTGTTGCGTTCAAATTTGCTCTTCGCCATTTTCGGCTCTCCGTGTTTCTCTGCCCTCAATGGGGCAACCTCGATGAATTTCAGAATTAACCTAAGACTAGGCGTATTTTTCCTGGATTTCCTGCGCCACATTCGATGGCACCGGTGCGTAATGATCAAACTGCATGGTGTACTGGGCGCGGCCCTGTGACATGGAACGCAGATTGTCCACATATTTAAACATGTTGGCCAAAGGAACATGGGCATTGATCACAACAGCGATACCACGTGCCTCCTGCCCCTGGATCTGACCCCGACGGGAATTCAAATCACCGATCACATCACCGACATAATCTTCAGGCGTTACAACTTCCACCTTCATGATCGGCTCCAGCAACTGAGCGCCAGCCTTCTGCGCACCTTCACGGAAGGCGGCGCGGGCAGCGATTTCAAAAGCCAACACCGAGGAGTCTACATCATGGTAGGCACCATCAATCAGCGTCGCTTTGACACTCAGCATCGGGAAGCCAGCCAATGGACCCGAGGAAAGAACACTCTGGATACCCTTTTGGACACCAGGGATATATTCCTTCGGCACATTACCACCAACGACCTTCGATACGAATTCGAACTCTTCACTGTCCGGATTGGGTTCGAAAATGATCTTCACGCGAGCAAACTGACCAGAACCACCGGACTGCTTCTTGTGCGTGTAGTCAATTTCGGCAACACGCGTGATTGTTTCACGATATGCGACCTGAGGCGCTCCAACATTTGCCTCAACCTTGAATTCGCGACGCATGCGGTCAACCAGAATATCAAGATGAAGCTCACCCATGCCGGCAATAATTGTCTGGCCTGATTCTTCATCTGACCTGACCCGGAACGAAGGATCTTCAGCTGCCAGGCGATTGAGTGCGAGACCCATCTTTTCCTGATCGCCCTTTGTCTTTGGTTCAATCGCGATCTGAATAACCGGCTCAGGGAATTCCATCCGCTCAAGAATAACCGGCTTCAAAGGATCACAAAGCGTATCGCCGGTTGTGGTTTCCTTGAGGCCTGCCAGAGCAACGATGTCACCTGCATAGGCAACATCAATGTCTTCACGGCTGTTGGAGTGCATCTGCAACATACGACCAACGCGTTCGCGTTTTTCCTTGATCGTATTCATGACAGACGAGCCCTTTTCGATCTTGCCTGAATAGACACGGGCAAATGTCAAAGAACCAACAAACGGGTCGTTCATTACCTTGAAGGCCAACATGGAAAGCGGCGCTTCGTCGGTCGCTGCACGTGTTGTTTCTTCATCTGTCTTCAGGTCAAGACATGTCACGTCAGGGATATCGGCCGGACTTGGCAAATATTCCACAACAGCATCCAGAAGCGGCTGAACACCCTTGTTCTTGAAGGCACTGCCGCAGAACATAGGATAGAAGTCCACGTTGATGGTGCCTTGACGCACCAGAGCACGGATCTGATCATTGGAAGGCATATCACCTTCCAGATAGGCTTCCGTTGCGGCCTCGTCGATTTCAACAACAGTCTCGATAAGCTTTTCGCGGTATTCCGCAGCCTTTTCCTTCATGTCTTCAGGAATGTCTACAACATCCCACTGAGCACCAAGGGACTCATCACGCCAGACAAGTGCATTCATTTCAATAAGGTCGATAACGCCCTTGAAATCGTTTTCCGCACCAATCGGCAGCTGCATGACAACAGCAATCGCACCAAGCCGTGAACCGACCATCTCAACAGAGCGGTAGAAGTCAGCGCCGATCTTGTCCATCTTGTTACAGAAGATCATACGCGGAACTTTATACTTCTCTGCCTGCCGCCAGACTGTTTCAGTCTGTGGCTCAACGCCTGCATTGGCATCGAGAAGAGCAATGGCACCATCAAGCACACGCAATGAACGCTCTACTTCAATTGTGAAGTCAACGTGTCCTGGCGTATCAATAATGTTGAAACGACGCATCTTGCCATCACGACCCTTCCAGAAGGTCGTGGTTGCAGCAGACGTAATCGTTATGCCGCGTTCCTGTTCCTGTTCCATCCAGTCCATGGTTGCTGCACCATCGTGCACTTCACCGATTTTGTGGGACTTTCCGGTATAATAAAGAATCCGCTCAGTCGTCGTCGTCTTACCGGCGTCGATATGCGCCATGATGCCGAAATTGCGATAGTCTTCAATTTTATATTCGCGTGACATGATCCATGCCTTTCAATGCAGAATGTCGAACCCAGCCGTTTACCAGCGGTAGTGAGAAAACGCCCGGTTGGCATCTGCCATCTTGTGTGTATCTTCGCGCTTTTTGACGGCGTTGCCACGATTGTTGGCAGCATCCATAAGCTCGCCGGAGAGGCGCTCAATCATGGTTGTCTCATTGCGACTGCGAGCGGCATTGATCAGCCAACGAATGGCCAGAGCCTGACGACGCTCCGGACGAACATCGACCGGTACCTGGTAGGTTGCACCACCAACCCGACGTGAACGCACTTCAACCTGAGGCGAAATGTTTTCCAGAGCCGAATGAAACGTTGTCACCGGCTCTTGCTTGGTCTTGCCTTCGACAATATCAAACGCGCCGTAAACAATGCGTTCGGCAACAGATTTTTTGCCGTCCAGCATGATGGCATTCATGAATTTCGTAATGACGAGATCACCAAATTTTGGATCCGGGTGAATCTCGCGTTTTTCCGCACTATGACGTCGCGACATGCTCTTGTCTCTCAACTATCGTCGGATACGTGACGCTCGCGCGCCACGATCCTGACTTTTGCTTCTTACTTCGGTCGTTTAGCACCGTACTTGGAACGACGCTGCTTACGATCCTTGACGCCCTGTGTATCAAGGACGCCGCGAATGATATGGTAGCGAACACCGGGAAGGTCCTTCACGCGACCACCACGGATCATAACGACCGAGTGCTCCTGAAGGTTATGGCCCTCACCCGGGATATACCCGATGACTTCAAATCCGTTTGTGAGACGAACCTTTGCAACCTTACGCAGAGCCGAGTTTGGCTTCTTCGGGGTCGTTGTATAGACACGGGTGCAAACACCACGCTTCTGTGGATTGGCTTCAAGAGCCGGAACCTTGTTACGCTTTACCGGCACTTTGCGCGGCTTGCGGATCAACTGGTTTACGGTAGGCATTCAACCTTCCTTTTAAACAAAACCTTGCATTTTGCCCTTGCGAGCAGACTATTAGCGCGATCAAAACATGCGCAAACGGGCAAATCCGCGCTTCCGCGGCTTTACCCAAAAAAGCAGAGGACACGAATAAACGTGTCATGCGTGCAGCATTTTTTGTCGTCGTGCTATAAGAGCCTTGTTTGAAGCTTCCTTCAGGACGAGTCGTCCCGAACCAAACAGCCTCACATCGGCTCTGATGGCCGGTAAATACTGAACTGACGGGTTGGCGTCAAGTGTTCTATGCAAATAAAGCGCTTTGCGTGCCTTTTTGGTCAATATTAGCCCTTTTGGGTGATAAACGACCCGTTTCTTCCGGTCCTTTTCTTGCAGATTAATCCGGATCAGCGCACAAATGAGCTTTGGCGCCTCTGAGCGCGTAAATCTGCCGAGAATCGGGAATCACCCGCACTTGAATGAGACAGACAGGATCTATCCGATGACTGAGTCCGAATTGGAAAATGGCAACGACAAAATGGTGTTCATCATCATAGGCCGCGCATTTCAGCAAAAAGGTGACGAACCCTTCGGCATCCATATCATGCTTACAGCGCCTGATGATGACAGCGCAGTTCGCGAGGCACTCAACGCATTGGCACAGGAAGGCTATGAGGAAGCGGAACTTGATCAGATCGGTGTCATGGAAGGCATGCCGGACGAAGAGCCGCATGCGTCCGCCTATCAGGGCGCCATGGAAGGTGAAGTTGCCATCATCACGCTTTAAGCATGTCTGGAGTTTATCCGACGCTTCTATTCGTGAACCCAGCGTTTCCCGCCGCGAAGATGGGGATGAAGCATGATGCTGTTGCAAAGCCCCTACCCGCGGTGTGCCCCGGAAATCTATCAGGCAATCCCTGAGCAAAATCCATTCGATCAGACACAAAAGCCCCGGCACATGACCGGGGCTTTTTTTTACAATGTAGTCAGACTATTCGCCTGCAGGCGCATTTTCCGGCTCTGCAGTCATGTCAGCCAATAGCGGACCAGCCTGCTCAACACCTGAGCTTTTGCGTCGTTCTTCAAGGATCAGCTCATCGCGTGCCTTGGCAACACGGCGGACCAGGTTCATGGCACCACCGGTACCGGCCGGGATCAATCGGCCAACAATGACGTTTTCCTTCAATCCCTGAAGAGCATCCATCTTGCCGGCAACAGCCGCTTCCGTCAGCACCTTGGTGGTCTCCTGGAAGGAGGCCGCCGAGATGAAGGACGGCGTCTGCAGCGAGGCTTTTGTAATGCCCAGCAGAACAGGATCACCGACAGCCGGCTTCTTGCCTTCTTCAGCAAGCCGCTCATTGGCAATCTCGAGCTCGATACGGTCGACATTGTCACCGACAATGTAGGCCGAGTCACCTGAATCCGTGATTTCCACCTTCTGCAGCATCTGACGAACAATCACTTCGATGTGCTTGTCATTGATCAAAACACCCTGCAGGCGGTAAACCTCCTGAATTTCATTGACCAGATAGGAAGCCAATGCCTCGACACCCTTGATGGCAAGAATGTCATGCGGTGCAGGATTGCCGTCCAGGATATAGTCACCCTTTTCGATGGCATCGCCATCTTGGAGGTGGAACGGTTTGCCCTTCGGAATAAGATACTCAACCTGCTCGATCGCGTCTTCATGTGGTTCAATCACAATCCGGCGCTTGTTCTTGTAATCACGACCGAAGCGGATGGTACCATCAATCTCGGCGATGACAGCATGGTCCTTGGGACGACGTGCTTCGAACAGTTCGGCAACCCGTGGAAGACCACCGGTAATATCCTTGGTTTTCGCACTTTCCAATGGAACACGCGCAAGAACATCACCCTCCGAAACCTTGGAGTTCGGTGTGACCGAAAGAATGGCATCGACCGAAAGGAAGAAGCGGGCTTCACCGCCTCTGTTCAAGGTCTTGATCTTGCCGTCCTTGTCCTTGATGACAATCGCAGGCTTGAGATCAATGCCGCGCGGTGTCGAACGCCAGTCGATAACCTGTCGTTTGGTGATGCCGGTCGTCTCATCGGTTGTTTCCGTGACAGACAAGCCATCAACAACGTCTTCGAATTCAACTGTACCACTCAATTCGGTCATCATCGGACGTGTGTACGGATCCCATTCAGCCAGACGCTGACCACGTTTTACCGTGTCACCATCGTCGACAAAGATCTTTGATCCGTAAGCCACACGCTGGCTGGAGCGTTCCACGCCGCTTTCATCCAGGATCTGCACGGCCATGCTACGACCCATGGCAACAAGATTGCCATCGGAATTGCGCAGAATGTTACGGTTCTTGATCCGTACAGTACCCTCATAGGAAGCTTCCAGGAAGGATTGGTCGACCACAGTTGCAGTACCGCCAAGGTGGAAGGTACGCATTGTCAGCTGTGTACCGGGCTCACCGATCGACTGCGCTGCAATAACACCCACTGCCTCACCAATATTGACCGGTGTGCCTCGTGCCAGATCGCGGCCATAACAGGTTCCGCAAATACCGGTTTGAATTTCACAGGTCAAAGCGGAGCGAATATCAATCGACTGAACATTGGCAGCTTCGATCGCCACAACATCCGATTCTTCGATCATCCGACCGCCGGCAACAATAACATCTCCCGTCTGCGGGTGGATGATATCCTCGAGTGCTGTACGTCCCAGGACACGCTGACCGATGGATGCAACCACCTGACCGGCATCGATGATAGCCGTCATGGTCAGACCGTTTGTCGTACCACAATCAACCTGGGTAACAATGCAATCCTGCGCCACATCAACCAGACGACGTGTCAGATAACCGGAGTTGGCTGTCTTCAGCGCCGTATCGGCCAGACCCTTACGTGCACCATGTGTCGAGTTGAAGTACTCGTTAACGGTCAGGCCTTCCTTAAAGTTGGAAATGATCGGCGTTTCGATGATCTCGCCTGAAGGCTTGGCCATCAGTCCACGCATACCGCCCAACTGACGCATCTGATTGGGTGAACCACGAGCACCTGAATGGCTCATCATGTAGATCGAGTTCATAGGCTTTTGACGGCCGTTATCATCGAACTCAACTGCCTTGATTCGCGCCATCATCTCGTCGGCAACCTTTTCGGTTGCCTTGCCCCAGGCATCAACGACCTTGTTGTATTTTTCGCCCTGGGTGATGAGACCGTCGTTGTACTGCTGCTCGTATTCTTTCACCAGTGTTTCGGTTTCATCAACGATCTTGGCCTTGGCAGTCGGAATGACCATGTCATCCTTGCCAAAGGAGATCCCGGCACGGCATGCATGACCGAAGCCAAGCTGCATGATCCGATCACAGAAAATGACCGTCTCTTTCTGACCGCAATGACGATAAACGGTATCGATCATCTTGGAGATGTTTTTCTTGGTCATCTCCTGATTGCAGATATCGAATGGCACATTGGCATTCTTCGGCAGAAGTTCGCCCGTGATCATGCGACCCGGCGTTGTTTCATGTATGGCCGAAACAACATTGCCTTCCGCATCAACGGTCTTGAAACGACCTTTGATCTTGGCATGCAGCGTCACGATGTCGTTGTCCAGGGCGTGATGCAGTTCGCCCATATCGGAAAAGATCATCCCCTCGCCCGGCTCATTCTCATTCATGATCGAGAGATAATAGAGACCCAGAACCATATCCTGCGATGGCACGATAATCGGCGCACCATTGGCTGGATGCAGGATGTTGTTGGTCGACATCATCAGAACGCGGGCTTCGAGCTGTGCTTCCAGTGACAGCGGGATATGAACCGCCATCTGGTCACCGTCGAAGTCGGCATTAAAGGCAGTACAAACCAGCGGATGCAGCTGAATTGCCTTGCCTTCCACCAGGGTGGGTTCGAATGCCTGAATGCCCAATCTGTGAAGGGTCGGAGCACGGTTCAGAAGAACCGGATGCTCGCGAATGACCTCGTCAAGGATATCCCAGACTTCCGGCTTTTCCTTTTCAACAAGCTTCTTGGCCTGTTTGACGGTGGATGAATATCCCTTGGCGTCAAGACGGGCATAGATGAACGGCTTGAAAAGCTCCAGAGCCATCTTCTTGGGAAGGCCACACTGGTGCAGTTTCAATTCAGGACCGGTCACGATAACCGAACGGCCGGAATAATCGACGCGCTTGCCGAGCAAGTTCTGACGGAACCTGCCCTGCTTGCCCTTGAGCATGTCGGACAGGGATTTCAACGGACGCTTGTTGGCACCGGTGATGACACGGCCACGGCGACCATTGTCAAACAGAGCATCAACAGATTCCTGCAGCATGCGTTTTTCATTGCGCACGATAATGCCGGGCGCCCGCAGTTCAATCAGCCGCTTCAGACGATTGTTGCGGTTGATGACACGACGATACAGATCGTTGAGGTCAGACGTGGCAAAACGGCCACCATCCAACGGCACCAGTGGACGAAGGTCCGGAGGAATAACCGGAACCACCTTCATGATCATCCATTCAGGACGGTTGCCCGACTCAATGAAATTCTCAACCAGTTTCAGCCGTTTCATCAGCTTCTTGGACTTCAGCTCAGACGTGGTCGTTGCCAGATCTTCGCGAAGATCAACGGCAATCTTGGCCATATCCATACCCGCCAGAAGCTCAAAAATGGCTTCCGCACCAATCATGGATGTGAACGCGTCTTCACCAAATTCGTCAACGGCCAGCATGAAGTCTTCTTCAGAAAGAAGCTGATGCTCCTTCAAAGACGTCAGGCCTGGTTCGGTAACGATATAGTTTTCAAAGTACAGGACGCGCTCGATATCCTTGAGCGTCATGTCAAGCAGCGTACCGATGCGGCTTGGCAGGGACTTCAAGAACCAGATATGCGCGACGGGCGCAGCCAATTCAATATGGCCCATGCGCTCACGGCGAACCCGCGAAAGCGTTACTTCAACGCCGCATTTTTCGCAAATGATGCCTTTGTATTTCATCCGCTTGTATTTGCCGCAAAGACATTCATAGTCCTTGATCGGGCCAAAAATACGCGCGCAGAAAAGACCGTCCCGCTCTGGTTTGAACGTACGGTAATTGATTGTTTCCGGTTTTTTTATCTCACCGAATGACCAGGAGAGAATTTTCTCCGGTGACGCAATCGAAATCCGGATGGAATCGAAGGTCTGTACCGGCGCTTGCTGGTTGAATAGGTTCATGACCTCTTGGTTCATGCCTGTCTCCTTCGTGGGGAGCTACCCCTTTGCGACGATGTGTGCCAGCCATTGCACACCTGCCGTCTGAATCGCATTGTGCTGCCTCGGGCAGCTTAATTCGAATGATCCGAAATCATCCGAAAGCAGCGCGCCTGCCCTGTCGGGCGGCGCGCTGTCGTTCTTTTACTCTGCCGCGTCCGGCAATTGTTGCGTCTCATCGGTTTGCTCAATTCTGGTATTTTCCAGTTCTACATTGAGCCCCAGCGAACGCATTTCCTTGACCAGAACGTTGAAGCTTTCGGGAATACCCGCTTCAAACGTGTCATCGCCACGCACGATCGCTTCATACACTTTGGTACGACCCGCGACGTCATCCGATTTGACCGTCAACATTTCCTGCAAGGTGTATGCAGCGCCATAGGCCTCGAGTGCCCAGACCTCCATCTCACCAAACCGCTGACCACCGAACTGTGCCTTACCACCCAGCGGTTGCTGTGTGACAAGCGAGTACGGACCGATCGAGCGTGCATGAATCTTGTCATCGACCAAGTGGTTGAGCTTGAGCATGTAGATGTAGCCAACAGTCACCTGACGGTCGAACTGTTCACCCGTACGCCCGTCATAGAGCGTTGACTGACCAGATTCGTTCAGGCCTGCCTTGAGCAACATCTCATTGACATCCGCTTCCACTGCACCATCGAAAACCGGTGTTGCAATGTAAACGCCGTCTTTGGTCTGTTGCGCCAGGCGAATGATGGATTCATCATCATATTGCGCAGTCGGCTCACCCTTTGGACCCGAACCGATGACATCATCGATCGTCGCACGAAGAGGCCCGATTTCACCCGTCTCCTCATAGGCTTCCAGCAGAGACCCGATTTGCTTGCCCATACCGGCACAAGCCCAACCCAGATGGGTTTCGAGAATCTGTCCCACGTTCATGCGTGAGGGAACACCAAGAGGGTTCAAGACGATATCAACATGCGTGCCATCTTCAAGGAACGGCATGTCCTCAATCGGCACAATGCGTGAAATAACACCCTTGTTGCCATGACGGCCGGCCATCTTGTCGCCAGGCTGTACCTTGCGTTTGACCGCAACGAAAACCTTGACCATCTTCATGACACCCGGAGGCATCTCGTCTCCGCGCTGGACCTTTTCAACCTTGTCCATGAAACGCTGTTCAAGGCGTGTCTTGGAGTCATCATACTGGGCACGCAGTGCTTCAATCTCGCCCTGAAGCTTTTCATCTTCAACAGCAAACATCCACCACTGGGACCTGGGGTATTCCTGCATGACATCCGAGTTGACGACAGTCCCCTTCTTGAAGCCCTTCGGACCGGCGATTGCCGGTTTTTCGGCAAGCGTTTCAGCCAGGCGCCCGTAAACGTTACGGTCAAGAATTGCCTGTTCGTCATCCCTGTCCTTGGCCAGGCGTTCAATTTCCTCACGCTCGATGGCCATGGCGCGTTCGTCTTTTTCCACACCATGACGGTTGAAAACACGAACTTCCACAACGGTTCCGAAGGTTCCGGGGGGCATGCGCATGGAGGTGTCACGGACATCCGAGGCCTTTTCACCAAAGATGGCACGCAGAAGCTTTTCTTCCGGTGTCATCGGGCTTTCACCCTTCGGTGTGATCTTGCCAACCAGAATATCGCCAGGTGTGACTTCAGCACCAATATAGACGATACCGGCCTCATCCAGATTCTTCAGTGCTTCTTCCGAAACATTGGGAATATCACGGGTGATTTCCTCTGGACCAAGCTTGGTGTCACGGGCCATGACTTCGAACTCATCAATATGAATTGATGTGAAGACGTCATCACGCACGATCCGTTCGGACAGAAGGATCGAATCCTCGTAGTTGTAACCATTCCAGGGCATGAACGCGACGAGCACGTTGCGTCCAAGAGCCAGATCACCCAGGGCCGTCGAAGGACCATCAGCAATAATGTCACCCTTGTGAATGGCGTCACCGACATTCACAAGTGGACGCTGGTTGATGCAGGTATTCTGGTTTGACCGCTGGAATTTCTGCAGCGAATAGATGTCAACACCCGAAATCGATGCATCAATGTCATCTGTTGCACGGATGACGATACGCGTCGCATCAACCTGATCAACGATGCCTGTACGACGCGCTGCAATGGCAGCGCCCGAGTCACGCGCCACAATCGGCTCCATACCGGTCCCGACAAATGGCGCCTCAGCACGAACAAGCGGAACGGCCTGACGCTGCATGTTCGAACCCATCAAGGCACGGTTGGCGTCATCGTTTTCGAGGAACGGAATGAGCGCTGCCGCAACAGAAACAAGCTGCTTTGGCGACACATCCATCAAGTCAATCGTATCACGCGGAGCCAGCATCACATCGCCGGCATGACGACACACAACAAACTCTTCAACGAATGAACCATCCTCATTGAGAACGGAATTGGCCTGAGCCACGTGGAACTTGGCTTCTTCCATGGCCGACAGATAGAGCACTTCGCTGGTCACTTTACCTTCGACGATGCGTCTGTATGGGCTTTCGATGAAACCGTATTTGTTCACACGGGCAAAAGTTGCCAGAGAGTTGATCAGACCGATATTCGGACCTTCAGGTGTTTCAATCGGGCAGATACGACCATAGTGGGTCGGATGCACGTCTCGCACTTCAAAGCCGGCACGCTCACGTGTCAGTCCGCCGGGTCCAAGCGCCGAAAGGCGACGCTTATGGGTGATTTCCGAAAGCGGGTTCACCTGGTCCATGAACTGAGACAGCTGCGAAGAACCGAAGAATTCGCGAACAGCAGCAGCAGCCGGTTTGGCGTTGATCAGATCCTGCGGCATCACCGTGTCGATCTCGATCGAGGACATTCTTTCCTTGATCGCCCGCTCCATGCGCAACAGGCCAAGACGATACTGATTTTCCATCAGTTCGCCCACTGAGCGAACGCGGCGATTACCGAGGTTATCGATATCGTCGATTTCGCCCTTGCCATCACGCAGTTCGACCAGCGTCTTGACGACGGCCAGAATGTCGTCCTTGCGCAGCACACGAACAGTGTCCTCAGCATCAAGGTCCAGACGCATATTCATCTTGACGCGGCCAACGGATGACAGGTCATAACGCTCGGAATCGAAGAACAGCGAATTGAACATCGCCTCAGCCGAATCCATTGTCGGTGGTTCACCTGGACGCATGACCCGATAGATATCGAACAAGGCTTCCTGGCGATTGTTGTTCTTGTCTACCGACAATGTGTTGCGGATATAGGCACCAACATTGATGTGGTCGATATCGAGAATGGGAAGTTCGGTAAAGCCGGCCTCCACCAGAATCGGCAGCGTCTTCTCATCGATTTCGTCGCCGGCTTCCAGATAGATTTCACCGGTTTCCATGTTGACCATGTCACGGGCAAGATAGGTGCCGTACAGCTCTTCATCAGTCGACCTGAGCGCCTTGACGCCCTTTTCGGTCAGCTGCTTGAGGAAGCGTGGCGTCAGTTTCTTGCCAGTTTCGGCAATGACTTCTCCACTGTCGGCATCAACCAGATCCATGACAGCCTTGGTGCCCTTGAGCACTTCAGGGTGGAACGGAATACGCCAGCCTTCGCCTTCACGGCTGTATATGGAATAGTTGTAGAATGTATCGAGGATTTCCTCGCTGTCCATTCCCAACGCCATCAGAAGCGACGTCGCGGGGATCTTCCTGCGACGGTCAATACGTGCATGCACGATGTCTTTGGCGTCAAATTCGATGTCGAGCCATGAACCGCGGTAAGGAATGACACGTGCAGCAAAAAGCAATTTGCCTGACGAGTGGCTTTTGCCCTTGTCGTGGTCAAAGAACACACCGGGTGAACGGTGCATCTGCGAAACGATGACGCGTTCCGTGCCGTTGACGACAAATGTGCCGTTGCCCGTCATGAAGGGCATATCACCCATGTAGACGTTTTGTTCCTTGATGTCCTTGATGGACTTCGCGCCCGTATCTTCATCAATATCAAAAACGATCAAACGCAGAGTCACCTTCAGCGGTGCTGCGTAGGTCAGGTCGCGCTGACGACATTCTTCAACATCGAATTTGGGTGGTTCGAATTCATAGGAAACAAATTCCAGCATTGACGCGCCGGAAAAATCGGAAATCGGGAATACAGACCTGAATACGGACTGCAAACCTTCATCACCGCGCCCGCCTTCGGGCTCATCCACCATGAGAAACTGGTCATAGGATGCCTTTTGAACCTCGATCAGGTTTGGCATCTCAGCGACTTCAGGAATTTTACCGTAGACTTTGCGTACGCGCCTGCGACCGTTAAACGAGAGGGTCTGAACCATCGTCGCTCCTTGTATCTTGCATCCGGGCCTGCAATTAACGAAACCTCTGGCCAGGGGGGCTTCGAATAAAGGGTCTTTGAGAACCCATTACCCAAGAGCCATTTTTCAGGCTCTTGGGTAATCTGTTCCTCGTATAACAGCGTCAGAGGCGGAACCTGAAAAGGCTCCGCCTCAAAACGATCATACAGTCGATTACTTAACTTCGACTTTAGCACCAGCAGCTTCGAGCTTGGTTTTAAGCTCTTCAGATTCTGCCTTGGAGATACCTTCCTTGACTGCCTTTGGAGCAGCTTCAACCAGGTCCTTGGCTTCTTTCAGGCCGAGACCTGTAATAGCGCGGACTTCCTTGATGACGTTGATCTTCTTGTCACCAGCTTCGGTCAAAATCACATCAAACTCAGTCTGCTCTTCAGCAGCAGCGGCATCGCCACCACCAGCAGCAGCAACTGCAGCAGCAGGTGCGGCTGCAGAAACACCCCAATGTTCTTCAAGCATCTTGGAAAGCTCTGCAGCTTCCATGACAGTCAGGTTCGAAAGGTCTTCAACGATCTTTGCCAGATCAGCCATAATTTAGTTTCCTTACACGTTCGGTTCGAACTGGTTATTAACAGCGAAGTTCCGCTTAGGCGGCTTCGTCCTTCTGGGCATAAGCATTCATCACGCGAGCAAGCTGAGCTGCCGGCGCGCTGACAACCTGAGCGATACGTGTTGCAGGCGTAGAAATCATGCCAACAAGTTTCGCACGCAACTCATCAATTGAAGGCAGTGTGGCCAAGGCCTTGACACCATCAACATCGAGTTCGGTTGATCCCATCGCTCCACCAAGTACAACGAGCTTGTCGTTGGTCTTGGCAAATTCGACGATTACTTTCGGAGCTGTTACAGGGTCGCTGCTATAAGCAATGACTGTCTGTCCCTCAAAGAGATTGGAAATCCCTTCTGACTCCGTGCCCTGAAGAGCAATTTTAGCCAAGCGGTTCTTCGCGACTTTGACCGTGCCTCCGGCATCACGCATTTTCGAACGAAGATCGTTCATCTGCGCTACCGAAAGGCCAGCATAGTGGGCCACAACGACAGAAGCAGAGGCTTTGAAGGCCTCGTTCAGTGATGTGACGAATTCGCGTTTTTCCGCTCTTTCCACTGCCACTCTCCAGTTGACAGGAACATATATATGTTCCGGTCGGTTTTTGCCTTGCCGCAAGGAGCCATTCTCGACCCACAAGCGACGCTTGAGGATCCTGTCCCCCCGAGCCAGATAGAACATCCGACACAAAGGCAATTGAGCTCGAACCGAATTGCAAAGCGCAGAACGCCTTAAATTTCGGATCTAACCCGTCTCATGCGGGCAAAGTGATTAAGGTAAACCACCCGCAATCTCGGACAGGAAAACCGGACCAGATGGCCCGGGTTTTTTCGGCCCGAGGGCCGAAAAACTGTTCAGACCGAAAACATTCGGTCAAATTTCATAACCGGTCAGGCAGATGCCAGACTGGATGGATCGACTTTGACACCGGTGCCCATGGTCGAGGAAATGGCAACACGCTTGACGTAATTGCCCTTTGCACCAGCAGGCTTTGCCTTGTAGACGGCGTCCGTAAAGGCCTTGATGTTTTCTTCAATGGCCTTCGTGTCGAAAGACGCCTTGCCAACACCTGCATGGACAATACCGGCTTTCTCGACGCGGAACTCGACAGCTCCACCCTTTGAAGCCTTGACTGCCTCAGTCACATCATTGGTGACGGTACCGACCTTCGGGTTCGGCATCATTCCGCGCGGACCAAGCACCTTGCCCAGACGACCGACCAGCGGCATCATGTCAGGTGTTGCGATGCAGCGATCAAAATCGATCTTTCCACCCTGAACGGCTTCGAAAAGATCTTCAGCGCCAACGATATCAGCACCGGCAGCCTTTGCTTCATCAGCCTTGGCGTCACGAGCGAAAACGGCAACACGTACCGAACGGCCCGTACCATTTGGCAGATTGACCACACCGCGGACCATCTGGTCAGCGTGACGCGGATCAACACCCAGGTTCATCGCAACTTCAATTGTCTCGTCAAATTTTGCTGTCGCGCGTTCTTTCACCATGCTGACAGCATCGCTCAAATCATAGAGCTTTGTTACGTCAACACCTTCACGGACTTTCTGTGTGCGTTTTGTTGTCTTGGCCATCGTCTTATCCTGTCACTTCCAGACCCATGGAGCGGGCAGAACCCTCAACCATCGCCATTGCACCTTCAACGTCAGCCGCATTCAGGTCTTTCATCTTGGCTTCAGCAATGCTGCGTACCTGATCCCGTGTGATGGTCCCGGCACTTACGCGGCCAGGCTCTTTTGAACCGGACTTCAGCTTTGCTTCCTTCTTCAGGAAGTAGCTGACAGGCGGCTGCTTCATGGCGAAGGTAAAAGACTTATCCTGGAAATAGGTAATGACGCATGGAATGGGCGTACCCTTTTCCATTTCTTGCGTAGCGGCATTGAACGATTTACAGAATTCCATAATATTGATGCCGCGCTGACCCAGCGCAGGACCGATGGGTGGCGAAGGGTTTGCTGCGCCTGCAGGAACCTGCAGTTTCAGCTGACCTGCAACTTTTTTAGCCATTTCTCTCTGCCTTTACATAGGGAATCGCATGGCGATTCCGTTTCATGTTCTGTTCTGCGACAGACTTGCCTGCCAGTCAGAACATTGCCGGAAGTCCGGCGGCTGTGGTTGCGTGGTTCGGACCAGAACCGGCTAAGCCCAGGCTCCTCCCACGCGATTTACGGACAGCGCCCGCAAACAGTTCAGATCAGACTTTTTCAACCTGACCGTATTCAAGTTCAACCGGCGTTGCGCGTCCAAAAATGGACACCTCAACCTTCAGGCGTGAACGCTCTTCATCAACATCCTGCACTGTTCCTGAGAACGATGCGAATGGACCGTCGGACACCCTGATCTGCTCGCCAATCTCGAAAGAGATGGACGGCTTTGGCCGATCGACACCTTCCTGAATTTGAACCAGAATCTGCTCTGCCTCTGAATCAGGGATAGGGACTGGCCGGTTCTCTGACCCGAGAAACCCGGTTACCTTCGGTGTATTCTTGATCAGATGATAGGCTTCATCCGTAAGATCGGCACGCACCATGACATAACCCGGAAAGAACTTGCGCTCCGAGTCAACCTTGCGTCCGCGCCGCACTTCAACGAACTTTTCCGTCGGAACAAGTATCTTTTCGAACAGATGATCAAGCCCTTTGGCCCGCGCCTGCTCCTCGATGGACTCGGCGACCTTCTTTTCGAAATTCGAATATGCGTGGACGATGTACCAACGCGCTGCCATTATAGTCTCCTGCCCGCATCAACCGCCAACGTTTAGAACCAGCCCTACGAGCCAGCCAAGAAGTTGATCAGCTGCAAAGAAAAATATCGCTGCCAGGATCACCATAACAAGCACCATCACAGTGGAGATCATTGTCTCCCGCCTTGAAGGCCATGTCACTTTGGACGTTTCGGCGCGCACCTGCTGCAGAAACGTAAATGGATTAGTCTTGGATGCCATTAAATTGCTCACGCATTTACGGCACGTAAAAAGAGCCTCAGCCCTACGCGCCGCGTGTCTGTTTCATCCTTAATAGTCGCCGATTCTAAAAACCACAAGGGGTATCGGCAATTTAATGAAGGATTTTATTGGGCGATTGTCTGATATAATAGGATTGTAAGGCATAAAGATGTCAATTTGCGAAAAACTTTCCGTATCAAACAAACAGTATGCACTCCAGTCCGCGAATTCCGCTCGAATCGAAATATCTGTTGAGTGAATGGCAGGGGCACACAGACTCGAACTGTGGACCTACGGTTTTGGAGACCGTCGCTCTACCAACTGAGCTATACCCCTAAGTCGTGTGGCGGTTTAGCCGCAATCGCCGCACCGTTCAAGCTACAATATTCAATCTGCAGCTATTTTCCGAAACTTCGCTTGGCTCTCCATTGAAAGAAGGTTGTCGCAAACCGGAAAGTTGAAAACGCGTTGGCACATACCAACGCGTTTTCCGTGTTTTTCAAGCTATCTTTCGACACCGAACCAACATCACTCCGTGATGCTTGTCACGATGCCGGAGCCCTCACAAAGCGCGCATGCGCACTTTGCCATTCCAAGTGACGTCGGCATCTTTCGACACCGAACCAACATCACTCCGTGATGCTGGTTACGATGCCGGAGCCGACGGTACGTCCACCTTCACGGATAGCAAAGCGAAGCTTTT
>JARGOF010000072.1 GCA_029212415.1 Rhizobiaceae bacterium
GACCAGTTGTTGCCATGGAACTACACACACAACGTGTGATCGGCGCACCGTTTACTGTGCAGATCGTATTGTGTTGGGTTTGCATGTGTAGGCGCAGACCTCCGGGCAATCGCAAGCCAAATTGGGACGCGACGCTCATCCCGTTCATCGTCAGAGCTTCAATGCAACTGGCATAACCCATAAAGCCGCGATGTTTGCAAGCATGGGATGCCTGGATGGGCGCTGGATGGACTGAATGTATGATGGTGAGCGAAAGACACTTCGGCCAAAATCATTCGACACGGGCAAAAGTCCTGTTGTCGATGCCATTATTCTGACGGGGGAATTCAGACGCCGTTAAAAATTGTTGCCTTGGCACATGTTTGGGATCCGGGGATGAAAATCTCAGCAAGCAGTCGCAGCGCCTGCTGATTGATTATCGGGCTTCATTCATGTTGGCTGAGAATGCTCGGCAACGTCTGGACAGCTCCAGCGTTTGTGGGCTTCCTTTTTTCACGCTCGTCCGGACGTACTGTCTGAATGGTGCACCCCCGCCCTGACAAGGTCTGGGCAGATTTGGTGGACTGCATTGGTTGCTTTAAAACCGGCAGCTGCTCAATCTAAATTTCAGGCACGCCCGGGTTTGATTTCGCTTCTACAAGAATCAGTCGTCGTTGCCATCAAATCCAGCGATAGCCGGAAACTGCTCTAACTGTCTGAAACCTATCGGATATTAGGCTATTCAGAATGCCCGATTGAACTGGAAGTTAGCTCCGTAGCGGTCGGTGCTGCCAAGTCGCTCGTAGTCAATGTTGGTGGCCAATTCGCCGAAGCCGTTTCTGACCAGCAGGCCCACGCCGGCGCCGCCACCACAGGATGTCTTGTTATCCGTCACTGTTTCGTATTCGCAGCTTACCACGGGTAGCAGACTGAGAACTGAGTTGCTGCTGCCAGAACCATCGCCACCCAGTGCGAACCTGATCTCCGGTGTAAAGCGGAGCGTACCGATCTCGACAATGCCTGCATTGAGGGATACGGCATCGGTCAAACCATAGGCGCGCGCCTGGAAGCCGATCGTGCCAAGCCGTGTATTGCCATAGGCCGCTGCCAGATTGGGCCTGAATTCAAAGCCATCCATGGCAAAAACACCGGTGAGTGATCCGCCGACCTGCCAGGTCAATGTGCCATAGGTGCTATCCACCGACAGATCGTATCCATTGTCGAGGCCACTGGACATGTCCAGGTCAATTTCTCCATAGCCGATCGAGGCAAAGCCGTCGGCATAAAGTCCGTCGACAAGGCGTGCAGAGACATAGGCGCCGCCAAAGACGCCCCAGTCCGTTTGGGTGCCAGTGAAACTGTCACTGATGTCGGACGTCGAAGCCTCAGCGCCCAGGAAAGTGCCCAGCATCAGCCCGTTGCGCACGAGTTGCTCGCGTGCAATGCGCGCGTCGAATGCCGCCAGCACACCACCGCCATCATTGGCAACAACGCCAAAATTGCCGGAAAGTCGCCAGTTGACCATGTCGCGGAAGCCACTCTGGCCGGCAAATACGCCCTTGGTGTTGAGATACCATCCATTATCATCTGCCGCTGAGTCGACAGTGCCGCTGATATCAAATGGTGCATAGCCGGACAATGAGGAAGATGCGTTGTCCTCACCATCGCTTACCTGGACTTCGCCGGACGTCACGACGATCATGCGTTCCCGCACATCCGCAAGCATGCGCTGATTGGCGCGCAAACGTGTGGTGAGCCGGTCGCTTGCCTGCTCGCGAACGATGCGGCGAATCTCGTCTTTGCGCTGTTCGAAAGCGGATGCTGCCGATCCCGTCTGAACCGAATATTCGTCGGCGGCAGCATTGTCGTTGCCGGCGGCATCTTGCGCCACAGCTGCACGAAGATTGACTTTCACGACCTGACCCAGCGTTGGAATAATCCTCACAGTGTATACGCTGCCCGTCTGCGTAACAAAGGCAGGACCGACCAAACCACCACCGGTCACCTGCAACTCGCTGGCATCAAAACCGGTCACATCTTCTGTAAATGTGATCGTGACGATGAAATCGCCTGTGGCCAATCCCGAAGGCCCGTCTATCGACACGTTGGGAGACGACAGGTCTTCGGTTTCGAAGTTGAATGTCGTCGCGTCCGCGATCCCCGCAAATGTATTGCCCGCAAGGTCCTCTATCGCCGCTGCACCCACCTGAACATAATACCCGATCTCCCCGAGCAGGTCGTCCGTCGGGTCAAGCGTTACCGTCGCGCCCGAGATGCTGACGTCGCTCGCAACGTCGAAGACTTCAACCTGCGTTCCGCCCGCCTTATAGAGTGTGATGGAACCCGTTCCGGCCTGTATGTCTTCCGAGAAGGTCAGTGTGATGTTCGATCCGACCGCAACAGCCGTTGCCCCGACGGCAGGTGAGGTTGACAACAGCGTCGGTGGCTCAGCATCACTCATCGGGGCTATTTCGAATTCATTTATGCTGTCGCTGCCAGCACCCTTGGCGATCGTCAAACCGTAAGTCGTGCCGTCATATTCGAACTTCACAGCATAACTGAATGCCGCGGCAAAAGAAGCATCCAGATTCGAAAAGGGTGTTCCTGATTGCGGTGTACCATTGATGGTCACGCCCGTAATATTCGAACCAAAGCCAATAGCCATTCCTTTTGCATTGGATGTCTGCATTTCTTCAGTGATGTTGTTCCAGACAGACAGGAAATTTGCGTTGGAAGCAGCATGTGAAACGAAATTGGCATATAGCATATGCCCCCTGGCTGCGGCGCCTGTTTTACAATAGCCATTCTTTTTCGGTGATAAATCCGCCATATCGACAGACTGACGTCTTCCAAGAGCGCTTGTTTTATTATCTATGAAGGCTTCGCAAGTGATCGAATCGGCGGGCTCTGCAGCGCTTTCTTTTACATCTGTAAAAAATACAAGAGTGATAATAATAATTGAAAATATGAATTTTGATAATAGTTGACAGGATGTAACGAATCTCATACGCGGCTGCTCACTTCTTAATGGTTAACGTGAGTTAACAAACTCAACGTCTTTTGGTCAATCCAGCTATTTCAATTATTGAGCAGATACTGGATTTATTTCCGTCCATACTTTCAAAAATGCATCAATATCAAAATCCGCAACAATCTTGGTACTTAAAAAATACTCAAGATTTGCCAGGGGCACCCTTTGATCGGGGAAGAATTGAGCCGAATCAAAGTCCGTATGAGAAATCAGTACACTGATGATCACGGGCGCATGCGGGTGTCCAGTTCTTTGCGGCTCAAAGCATTCCATCCAGACACATTTCTCCTGAAAAATATCTGCGAGCGGAACCAAAACGCTCTCCGGGTCGTTTAGCAGGCATTGTCGGCGCCAAGCCGGCGCCCGTTTGACCAATAGGGAGACCGCCTTGTATCCGCTGCAACTGACAGTCAACGGCACGGTTCACGACGTCAATGTCGACCCGCGCCGTAGCTTGCTGGACCTCATCAGGGAGACATTGCACCTCAAGGGCGCCAAGAAAGGCTGCGATCACGGGCAATGTGGTGCCTGCACAATGATCGTCAACGGAAGGCGTATAAATTCCTGCCTGTCTCTGGCCCTCTCCCACGAAGGTGACAAGGTCACAACGGTGGAAGGTCTGGCAAATGGCGATGCCTTGCATCCTCTGCAGCAGGCTTTCATTGAACAGGACGCGTTTCAGTGTGGCTTTTGCACAGCGGGACAGCTTTGCTCGGCTGTAGCACTTGTCGATGAGTTGAACGAGGGAATTCCCAGTGCCGTAACTGGAGCAGCAACCGGAATCGCGTCGGCAACCCTCAATGCGGAAGAGATCCGCGAACGGATGAGCGGCAATCTCTGCCGCTGTGGCGCATACAACAATATCGTCGAGGCAATCAGAGGCGTGGCGGGAGACAATCGATGAAACCCTTCGAATACAGCCGCCTTGAAAACCCGCAGGATTTCTCCATTCCGGCAAATGCAATGTTTCTGGGTGGGGGAACCAATCTGATTGACCTGATGAAACATCAGATCGAGACACCGGATGTTCTGTTGGATGTGACACGCGCCGGCATGAACGAGATCGAGGCGCGCGACGGCAAGGTCATAATTGGTTCTCAGGTCAGCAATACAGATCTTGCCTCACATGCTCTGATACGTGATCGGTACAGCGTTCTTTCCTCAGCCCTGCTCTCCGGCGCGACCCAACAATTGCGCAACAAGGCGACGACTGGAGGAAACCTGTTGCAGCGTACGCGCTGCCAGTATTTCTACGACAGGGCCCGCGCCTGCAACAAGCGTCAACCCGGCAGTGGCTGTGACGCAATCAACGGCCTGAACCGGTTTCACGCAATTCTCGGCGCCAGCAAGGACTGTATTGCGGTTCATCCCTCGGATATGGCCGTGGCCATGGTGGTGTTGGATGCCGTTGTCTGCACCCGCAAGCCCGATGGAGCGGAAAGGCGCATTCGGGTTGCGGATCTGCATCGCCTGCCAGGAGACCGTCCTGATCTGGACCATGTTCTGGAAGACGGCGAGTTGATTGTTGCGGTCGAACTGCCCGCAAACCCGCCAAGCCTGCAGGCCTATAGAAAAATCCGTGACCGCGCGTCTTACGCCTTTGCCGTTGTGTCGGCAGCTGTGGCCTTCGACCTCGAGGGAGGGCTGATGCGCAACGTGCGCATCGGGCTGGGCGGTGTGGCTCACAAGCCATGGCGCGCCGAGAAGGCCGAGGCCGTGCTGGAGCGTGAGACGCCGGATATAAAACGCTTCATCAAGGCAATGGACGAGGAAATAGCGCAGGCTAACGGCCACGGACACAATGATTTCAAAATTTCACTGGTGCCGCGTCTCGTCGTCTCGATGCTGAAACAACTAAGCGGTCTGGGAGACGACTGAGATGGATCATGCGAGCAATTCCATTATCGGGCAGGCCATGAACCGGGTCGACGGTCCGGCAAAGGTCACCGGAACAGCGCAATACGCCGGGGACCATCAGATTGCCTCTGGCATTGCCGAAGGATATATCGTCGAGGCGCCTGCGGGGCCTGGTCGGATCAAGGCGCTGGACGTGACCTCGGCAGAAAGTGCCGAGGGGGTGATTATGGTTCTGACCTACCGAAACGCACCCGCGCAGACGCCCTATGGCGAGCCTGAGGATGCCGGTCGCTTTACCCAATCCCATGCGGTTTTGGAAAACGATCAGGTGCGCCATTTCGGAGATCCGGTGGCTCTGGTGGTGGCGCAAACGCTGGAACAGGCCCGTTACGCGGCCAGCCTGGTGCGGATCGAGATCGAAACCAGCGACAAAATCTACAACCCGCTCGACCACCGCGATGATGCCATCAAGCCGGACAGTGTCGATGGTCTGGACGCGGTGGATAGCCATAGGGGTGATTTCGACGCAGAATTTGCGGCCTCCGAGAACAGATTGGAGGCCAGCTATGTGACCGGCGCCCAGCACGCGGCTGCAATGGAACCACATGTCACTGTGGCGCAATGGGATGGCGAGAGATTGACCGTCCATATGGCAATCCAGATCGTCTCCTCTGCTGTGTCCGCTTTTGCCAATACGCTGGGGATCAGCGAAAAGAATGTGCGCATCATCTCACCTTACACCGGTGGTGGTTTTGGCTCCAAACTTGGCGTCCACAATGAGGCCATTCTGGCTGCCCTGGCCGCAAAGGTCTGCGCGCGGCCCGTGCGCGTGGTGCAGACGCGGCGAAACCTGTTTGCCAATGCGCCGCACCGCTCACGCCACCTGCAGGAATTGAAGCTGGGTGCCGGTCAGCACGGCAAGCTGAAAGCCATACGGCATTATTCGCTGGCTGGGATGGCGCGTGACTATCCGTTCGCAGAAGCGCCTGCGTCGCCGACCAGAGCCAGTTACGCAGCCAATGCGATCCATACGATCCACCGGGTGGTCAAAGCCGATATTCCCAAAGTCGACAGCATGCGCGCGCCGGGTGAGGCAATAGGCACACTGACGTTCGAGACGGCCGTGGACGAACTCGCGGAAATGTGCCAGATCGATCCCGTGGCGTTCCGTATGATGAATGAGCCAGCCACGGATCCATCGTCGGGGGATGCCTTTGCCGACAGGCGCCTGACCGAATGCATCACCACGGCAGCCGACAGATTCGGTTGGACGGGCCGTGTAGCACCTGCAAGCCGGCGCGAGGGCCGTAACTTGATTGGGCGCGGGATGGCGGTGGCCATCCGCCCGAATGTGCTCAATGAGGCGCGTGCGGAAGTGACGCTTTCCACTGCCGGCGAACTGACCGCCCGGCTGGACATGACCGATATCGGGACGGGAAGCTATACGATCCTGACCCAGATCGCCGCCGATACATTGTCAATTCCGGCAAATCTGGTCTCGGTTGAACTGGGAGACAGTGCTTTTCCGGAAACCGCCGGATCGGGCGGCTCATTCGGAGCAGCAAGTTCCGGCTCGGCGCTTCTGGATGCCTGCCGCAACCTTAAAATTCTTCTGGGCGAGCATTTGGCGCAAGCCGGGCTGTCGGCCAATGGGTTCAAGATAGAGGGTGACAGAATCCTCGCCGGCAGCAGCGACATTGCACTTGCTGACATATTGGACTCTGATGGCCTGCACGCAGAGGGAGCAGTTGATCCGGATGATTACGGGCATGGAACAGCGCAATATTCCTATGGTGCACAGTTCTGTGAAGTTGCAGTGGATGCCGATACGGGTGAAATCAGGGTGCGCCGGCTGCTTGGCGTGTTCGATGCAGGACGGATCCTGAATGAGAAAACCGCTCGTTCGCAGTTGATGGGTGGCATGATATTCGGGATTGGCGGTGCTCTGCTTGAAGAGAGCCTGATGGATGAGCGCTACGGAAGTTTCATGAACCGGGACTTTGCCGAAAATCATATCGCGGTGAACCGCGATGTGCCGGATCTTGAAGTCCATATGCTGGATGGCTTTTCCAAAGACGCCAATCCCTTGGGCAGCAAGGGTATCGGGGAGCTTGGCATTTGTGGCGCAGGCCCGGCCATTGCCAATGCCATCTATGAGGCCACTGGTTTTCGGGCGCGGAAATTTCCCATTCATCTGGAGGATGTGCTGGACCACCTCCCGGCCCTTTGATGCACAGGCCAAAGAGACAGCTGAAACCGTTTTTCCTCGGGCGAATAAATCCCAAATGGGAAAAACCCAATGAAGCATTGCTGCGGGTTTCTCGCCACTGTAGTCAAGCTGCCGAGAATCCAGTAGCCTTCGCGCCTGCTGGTCTCCAATGGGTTTTGGGATTGTTCACAGATGAAGCAAAGTAATTTAGTGTCCGCATTGCCTGTATTGCAGCCGGTTGTCGATGCCATGCACGATGGTGTGGCCGTCGTCTCGCAGGACGGGACCATTCAATGTGTCAATCAGGCCTGGCGTCAATTCAGCAGTGACAACGGTGGCAATCTGACGGACCATTATCTCGGTGAAAACTACCTTCGAATCTGCCGCGAAAGCACGGGCGAGGGTTCCCAATGGGCGGTGCAGATAGAGCAGGGACTTTCCCGCGTTCTGACCGATGGCGGGGAATTCCGCGCTGAATATCCCTGCCATTCCGAAACGGAGAAACGCTGGTTCGAGTTTCTGGCTGCTTCGCTTGAGCTTAGTGGTGAGCGGTTTGCGCTGATCACCCACCGAAATATCACCATTCAGCAACTTACCAAAATTGGTTTGACCGATGCGGAGCAGAATACACGCAATCTCGCGGCAATCGTTGTTACGATGCCGGATGCCGTTATCGCTTTTGATCTGGATGGGTGCATCACCAGCTGGAACCCAGCGGCTGAGAAGCTCTATGGATATGAATGTGAATCAATGGTCGGCCGATCCATCGAAATGATTTACCCGGCCGGATGGGCCCGCAGCGCCAGGGATTATATCGCGGAAATAGCAGCGAGCCCTTTCAGATCCTACGATGTCGTTCGGCAAACAAAATCCGGGGAGCTCCGGACGATCGCCGTGACGGCCGCGCCCGTACGCGCCGCATCGGGCGAGATTATCGGCGCCTCAACCATTCATCGCGATGTCACCGAAGAACGGCTTGCGGACAAAAGGCTCCGCAACGTGTTGGATAATCTCTTTGCCTTTGTGGGTGTGCTGGAGCCCGACGGGACCCTTGTCGAGGCCAATCGGGCACCACTGGAGGCGGCCGGTATCAGTGCAGAGGATGTTATCGGAAAGAAATTCTGGGATTGTTATTGGTGGAGTTACGCGCCTGAGATCCAGGCGCAGTTGCAGGACGCTTGCGCGCGGGCGCGCGAGGGCGAACTTGTTCGTTATGATATCAAGGTCCGGGTCGCAGGGGAGCAGCTGCTGTGGATCGATTTTCAACTCTCTCCACTGCGCGACGATGACGGGACTGTTGTCAATCTGATCCCGTCCGGCATTGATATCTCGGACCGCAAAGCGATGGTGGAGGCTTTGAAAACCTCCCATGACACCTTCCAGAATCTGGTGGCCGGCTCTCCCTTCGGCATTTACACGGTCGATGCGGACTTCCGCCTGGCGCATGTGAGCGATGGTGCGCAATCTGTATTTTCGAATGTGCGCCCATTGATCGGTCACGACCTGGCCGATGCCATGCGGATCATCTGGCCAGAACCTTTCGCCAGTGAGGCCATCGCTCTGTTTCGACACACACTTGCGACCGGAGAGCGCTATCATGCGCCCACAACCATTCAAAGCAGGGAAGACAGCAAAGACGTTGAATCCTACGACTGGATGATTGAGCGCATTACAATGCCGGACGGACGCCTGGGCGTCGTGTGCAATTTCTACGATCTATCCGAACGACAAAGATATGACGAACATGTCCGCTTTTTGATGCGGGAGGTGAACCACAGAGCCAAAAATCTGCTGACTGTGGTCATGTCGATGGCGCGTCAGACGGCGCGATCCAGTCCGCCGGCCGACTTTATTGACCGGTTCTCCCAGCGACTTCAGGCTCTATCGGGATCACAGGATCTGATTGTAAGGGGGAACTGGGGTGGGGTGAGCGTAAAGGATCTGGTCGAATCCCAGTTAAAACACCTTGGAGATGAAATGCTGGGCAACCGAATCGCCATCGACGGCCCCGAAATTGTTCTGACACCGGCCGCCGCACAGGGCATTGGCATGGCACTGCACGAATTATCGACCAATGCATTGAAATACGGTTCACTCTCCGGTCCGGCGGGAACTGTTTCAATCGTTTGGGACACAGTGGAAGACGGCGGAGCATTTCAGATCAGATGGAACGAACAGGACGGACCATTGGTGACGTCGCCGCAAACGGGCGGCTTTGGCCGTACCGTGATCGAACGCATGGCAGCGATTTCAGTTGATGGTGACGTTGAGTTGATCTATGCCCCTGCCGGGGTCCGGTGGGTCCTGACCGCACCGGTCAATGCGATCGCGGCTGTCGGCGGAGCAGAATTGTTGAAATCCCTGGGAGATAGTTGATTTGGGCAATCGCATTGTCGTTGTGGAAGATGAAGCACTCATCGTGCTCGATATAGAAGAAGCTGTGCTGGGCGCCGGCTGTGAGGTGGTTGGCTATGCAAAAACCATCGCTGAGGCCCATGACGTGCTGGACACTGTCTCTTGCGACGGCGTCATATTGGATGCCAATCTCAATGGTGAAAGCGTCAGGCCCATTGCCGAACGGCTGAAAGCTGCCAATGTGCCCTACATGGTTGTTTCCGGATATTCCCGGGAACAACTGGATTTTCTGGATGAGAGCGCAGTTCTTGTTGCAAAGCCATTCAACTTCGAACAATTGACGGCTTCGATCCGTAACATGGTCGCGAGCGGCTGAAAGAACCGCGATCAAACATCGCGCCATGAGTGCGTTTCAAAGCGGCGAAACGCGCCGGCTCAACTGAAGCTGACTATTGTCTCTATGCTGACCGATGGATTGGCGGGACCATCGGTCTTGCGTTCGGCCAGAGCATTCTCACCCAATCCCTCGGAACCAACGGCCCATTCCAACGTTTTACGTGCTGGATGTGTGGCATGAACGTGCTGCCCGGTGCGTAGGCCCCTTCCAAATCTTAACAGGAATTGGAGTACGACATGGCGAAGAGAAAAGGTGATCAACTGGAGACCAGTGTTCTTGGGGATCAGACAATTTTGCGTGGCACCGGTGGAGAGACACACCAGACAGCAGGCGGTGACGTTCCGACGCTGACCACCCAGCAGGGCGCTCCAGTCGCAGACGATCAAAATTCGCTGAAAGCCGGCCAGCGTGGCCCCACTCTTGTGGAAGACCAGCATTTCCGCGAGAAAATCTTTCACTTCGATCATGAGCGCATTCCCGAACGCGTCGTCCATGCCCGGGGATTCGGCGCGCATGGTTATTTTGAGACCTATGAATCGCTTTCTGACATCACCCGCGCGGACATCTTTCAGCGCAAGGGTGAAAAGACTGAACTGTTTGCCCGCTTCTCGACAGTTGCCGGCAACAAGGGATCGCCTGATCTGGCACGCGACGTGCGCGGATTCGCCGTCAAATTCTACACCAAGGAAGGCAATTGGGACCTCGTCGGTAACAATATTCCGGTGTTTTTTATCCAGGATGCCATCAAGTTTCCGGACCTGATCCATTCAGCCAAGCAGGAGCCCGATCGGGGCTTCCCGCAAGCCCAGACTGCGCACGACAATTTCTGGGATTTCATTTCGCTGACACCGGAGTCCATCAATATGGCGCTGTGGATCATGTCCGATCGTACGATTCCGCGCTCGCTGCGGTTCATGGAGGGGTTTGGTGTCCACACGTTCCGGATGATCAATGCGCAGGGCAAGTCCAGTTTTGTGAAGTTCCACTGGAAACCCAAGCAAGGCCTGCAATCGGTGGTGTGGAATGAGGCGTTGAAATTGAACGGTGCCGATCCCGATTTCCACCGCCGCGACATGTGGAATGCCATCCAGATGGGTGATTATCCCGAATGGGAACTGGGTCTTCAGGTGTTTGACGAAAAATTCGCCGAATCATTTGAATTTGATGTTCTTGACCCGACCAAGATCATACCGGAAGAACAGGTGCCGGTGAGAATTGTGGGCCGGATGGTGCTTGATCGCTGTGTGGACAATTTTTTTGCCGAAACAGAACAGGTTGCCTTCCAGACCGGAAACCTGGTTCCCGGCATTGATTTCACCAACGATCCGCTGTTGCAGGGACGCAATTTTTCCTATCTCGACACGCAATTGAGCCGCCTGGGGTCGACGAACTTCAATCATCTGCCGATCAACGCACCGCGCTGTCCGTTTCACCATTTCCAGCAGGATGGGCACATGGCCTTTCACAACCCACAGGGACGGGCCAATTACGAGCCCAACTCCTGGGGTAAAAATGGCGGACCGCGCGAAAACCCGGAAAAAGGCTTTCAATCCTATGCCGAGGACATGGATGGGCAGAAGGGGCGGTACAGATCGGAGACATTCGCCGATCACTACAGTCAGGCCCGACAGTTCTATCTCTCGCAGACTGCGATTGAACAGGGCCATATTGCCGATGCCTTTGTCTTTGAATTGTCCAAGGTTGAAACGCTCGCCATCCGCGAACGGATTGTTTCGCATTTGCTGAATGTTGATGACGATCTCGCCGGGCAAGTTGCCGATGGCCTGGGTTTGAAATCAAAGCCAAAGGCCGCCGATGCGGCGCGGCCGACAATCACTGATCTGAAAATGTCCAACAAGCTATCGATCATTGAGAATGGGCCGAACAGCTTCAAAGGTCGCAAATTGGGGGTTCTGCTCACTGACGGTGCGGACATAGATCTGGTGACTGCACTGAAGAGTGCGATCAAAAGTGAGGGCGCTCAGATCGAGTTCATTGCGCCAGCGGTGGGAGGCGTGGAAGCCAGCGATGGTCGCTGGATCGAAGCACAGCAGAAGATCGACGGCGGTCCTTCGGTTCTTTACGACGCTGTCGCCATCGTGGCGTCCAAAGAAGGGGCAGCACAGCTTGCCAAGATGCCGCCGGCCCGAGATTTCGTTGCCGATGCTTTCGCCCACTGCAAGTTCATCGGCTATACGCAGGAAGTCCAGCCGCTGTTTGAGAAAGCCGGGATCTGGCCCGATCTCGATGATGGGTGCAAGGCGCTGTCGAAAAAAGGCGATGGCAAGGCATTCGTCAAAATGTGTGGCGATCTGCGTTTCTGGGAGCGTGAAGAAAAGCTCGGCTAGATCAGTTTCCCAAACAATTGTGCAAGAGCCCGCCGATCAGGCGGGCTCTTTGTATGTGCAGTCGAAAATATCCGATCAGCGTTCGGCCGGTTTTGGTTTGTTCGAGATTATCCCGCGCGGACCGTTGCCACCGTCAGCGGATTCCAGAACGGCGTGGTAGAGTTTGTCGTCGCGAAAGGCGCTGGCAAAATCGGTGCTTGTTCCATCACCCGGCTTGGCATCGATATCAAGGAAGTCGACTTCCGCTTCGGCCGCGGCAACGCGGGCGTCGGCGAGCGAGCGGGCCCGGACGGTGACCTCACCGTGATTGGGTGCATTGTCCCAGCGTGGATCGTCCGCAGCGGCACTCGGCACGAGCCGATAGACCTGCAGGTCTGCGGGGACGTGTTTCGCGGAAATGGGATGGTCCAGTGAACCAACGGATGGTTGTTTGGGCTTTTCGGTCATGGCGTCTTATTTCTCCTTTTCGGTTTCGATGGTGATATTGAAACGTCTGAGAGAAATTTTGGTTGCCCGGCTGACCGGCTTTGGGGCGCTGCTGATGAGGTTCGATGGACACTGTTGTCGTGAAGCAGCTGAAATTCATTCAATCTGCGGCTTTTCCGCCATCCCATCGCCCATTTGCGTGGGGGGGGGCGGCGTGTTCCTTTGCTGCGTTTTGTCCCTTTGGGCTGAGCGCATAGATTCCGGTCTGAACCCGCTCAAACCAGCCGTAATGATTGTCAGCCATCAGACGCCGGGCATTTTTGACGCCGGTTGCCTTGGCAACCCCGGCTGCTTTGGTCGGGCCGCTCACCGCGAGACTGTGCATGCAACGCAAGGCATCCTGACGGTAGGCGGTCATCAGGCCCTGCCGGGTCGAACCGCCCGTATTGGGATCTCCAACCAGCCTGGCAAACTCTTTCAATAGCCTGGCTTTTTTCCGCTTGGACTTTCTTGGCCTGTAGGGGGCGGGATCGACATGCACTTCGACCAATCCATCCTTCAGGCGCACGGTCATCAGGCCGAGACCCAGATGCCGGCACAGCGTCCGGTTGTTCTGGATGGATTTGAGAAAAGCCCTTCCGGTTCCGCGCGGAACCGCAACATAGACGGCATCGGTGATTTTCTGACGTTCAACCGCCTGATGAAACAGGGAAAGCGAGAAGCCTGTCTTCAGTTCGACAATGACAGGATCTTCCTGTTCGCGCACAGCGACGACGTCGGCAGCGCCGATTTCGCTTTTGACCTCATAGCCCTGTGACTCAAGCAGCAACTTGATGGGGGCATAGAGATCTGTCTCGCGAATTGCTGAAGGTGCCATGTCTGTGCTGGGCTCGTCTCTTGTCTGTCTGAGATTGCACCAGAATTCATAGGACAAAACGAATAATGAGGCGTGAACGCTGCACGGCAATTCACTTCAAACGCCTTTTCCCTTTGCAGGAAGGTCAGTCCTTCTGTTTGGCAGGCGTTTAACCGCCGGGTCGCCGCACGGAAGCGGGCAGGGGTTTGCCGTCGAAATTGATTGTGGAGCGCTGAATGATGTGTCCCTTGTCATCGACAACCACGCGGAAGCGGCGACTTTTGCTAAAGAAAGTCAAACGGTGCCGACCGCTGTCCTGGTCAATACCGCTTTCGCACAGGCTGGTGACCTTGCCGTCGCGCATATCATCACGAAGGCGGGTCACGGCGATCCCGAGGCCGGTTGCCACAACATCCGCATCCACCTGAAACGCACCATCCTTCCATTCGAACTGTGCCTTGGTCTCATTCATAAAGGTTGTTCCTTCAACATCACTCTTCGCCTGCAACAGCATTCGCAAAGGCTGCTGGGGCAGGGTAGGCGCATTCGGCCAGGGTCGTTGCATCCAGTTCCTTGTAGAAAGCCTCACTTGCGGCTGCGAAGCGCGATTTCAGTCGGCATTGCGGGCTGAGCGTGCAGGCGCCGCCATCACTGCGAAAGCACTCGACCAGCGCGTGGCGCTGTTCCATGAAGCGGACAATTTCACCGATGGTGACGGATTGCGGTGCCACTGCCAGCACAAATCCGCCTCCGGTGCCACGCCGGGTCTTTACATAGCCGGCACGGGCAAGGTCCTGAACGACCTTGGCAAGATGATTGCGCGATATTTGAAACTCGGTCGCGATCTCGTCTGTCGTGAAGAGTTGCTGCGGTGCACCGGCAAGCCGCATCAATGTTCGCAATCCGTAATCGGTAAATGCCGTGAGGCGCATTGTCACTCCAGTCAAAATCCATTTGCAGCCATCACTATAAAACTATAAATAGGTATTTGAAATACCCATTGAGGAAAAGTGATGCAGGAAGCTCAGACACCGGCACAGCGGCGTGCGCAGATCACCGCGAATATCGTCGCGACCACAGGCATTGACGAGGCCATGATTGAGAGGCTCGTGCGTCAATTCTACGCGAAAATAGCGACGGATGATCTGCTTGGGCCAATATTCGCAGCACGGATTGCCGATTGGGAAGCGCATCTTCAACGTATGTGCGCATTCTGGTCATCCGTTGCACTGTTGTCGGGTCGCTATCATGGGAGCCCGATGGCGAAACATCAGCCGCTGCCGGTGGATGGCCGTCATTTCGATCATTGGCTTATGCTGTTTGAAAGAACAGCAAGGGACGTCTGTTCGCCTGTGGCGGCGGATCATTTCATCGAGCGCGCCAGGCGCATCGCGGAAAGCCTGGAACTGGGCATTGCCGGCGGACAGGGTGTTTTGCTGGCAAAGGGCGCGCGATACCGCAATGAACAGCTGCACGTAAGCGCACCTGACGCCATCACAGGCAAGCAGGGCGTCGGCGGGACCGTATGAGCAACAGACAACCAATTGGGAATAGGTCAGATGACACGTGACGAGAACGATGTTGAAAAAACCAAGGTCATTACAATCGAGCAGGAGCCGGCAGGCAACAGCCTGCTGCCAATGCTGGTTGCCGGGCTGGTGCTGATCGTCGTCGGCATGACCATTGCCTTGATGGTCAGTTGATCCGGGACCAATTGCTGACGCGGTAATCCGCGCAGACGCTATGGCCGGAATTCAAGGGTGAGGCTGCTGTCGCGTTTGATTGCTTGTCAGACTGCAAACGAAATGCCAATTGCGGCGCCTTGTCAGTAATGGAGTCAGCCATGTGGTCGGCCATGGGGAAGGTCAGCCAAACAGCCGCAAATATCAGGCATTGCCCTGCAGGTCGGACTGTCCAAAAACGTGGCTTTGTTTCGAGTGGAACAGAGCAGAAATAAAAATGTCATATTTTTACATTTGGTTGTTGACTCTTTTGGTGCTGGGGAC
>JARGOF010000073.1 GCA_029212415.1 Rhizobiaceae bacterium
GTATCACCCGCAACAAGCGCCAATACCGCGCGAGCGGTTTCGTCCTTGTCCGCACTACAGACCTTGGTCCAGTACGCAGCTAAGGCCCGCTTTCGGTAAGCTGGAGAATTACCCGAAAAAATACAGTCCTCAATGGACATCCACTGCGGCATACGTCGCCGCAGTGTAGCAATTTGTTAACGGTCGTTCAAAGTCGCAATTGCTTGGCTCATCATCTGCCCAAATTCCTGTGCGTAGCCGGCTTTGTGCTCGATTAATGTCGCTTGATTGGCAATCAACTCATCCATTCCAATTTCGCCTTCGCTGACAGCAAGCAGCGCTTCATAACTTGTGGTTAGCGTAATTTCGGGCGGTTCATTTGAGCCAATGGTCATAACCGCTTTGCCGTTTGTGACTGCGAGGATCATTGGCTCACGATCAATGACAAACTGTGCAGTCATCGTAAGGCTGGGCGAAGCTACACGTTCACATGCGGCTGCGAGCGTAATTGCGATCGAACGCATATTTCCAGGGTCAATAACCTCGCCTCCAGGCGCAAACATCCCTCCAAAAAGCGCGAGATCAAATAGTATATCGCGCGTGCGTTGCCCTTGGTCAGTTAGCGCGTAAAGCGACACGCCGTGCGCACCATTTTGCTTTTCTGCCAGCCCATCCTCTACCAATTTTCCCAACCGTTCTGTCAAAAGGTTGGCGGCGATCCCTGTAAGGCCTCTCTGTAGTTCAGAAAACCTCGCTGGCCCCGCGTGGAGGTCTCGCAAAATCAGCAACGTCCACCGGTCGCCGATCCGATCGAGTGCGCGTGCAATTGGGCAGAGCAGTTTATAGGTTCGCGGTTTCGCCATGGTGTCCTCACGATTATGTTACTTTAAATTTTAAAGTAATCAGTCTAATTGATAAAGCCACTTAGACGTAAAGGAGCTACTCCATGACAACAAGCGCCAAAATATTGGTTACCAGCGCCGCCGGGCGGGTTGGCAGTGCAACCGTTCAAATGTTGCTAGAAAAAGGTTTCAGGGTGCGGGCATTTGTTAGGGGCAAGGATGCGCGTTCCCAACGGCTGCATGATCTTGGCGCGGAGATCTTCGAGGGAAACCTATTTGATTATCGTGATCTCGAGAAAGCGTTGGTAGGGGTGCAACGCGTGTTTCATTGCCCGCCATTTATCGAAAACCAGCTGCACGTCACAATGTTATTATGCCTCGCTGTTGAGCAAGCGCGTGTCGAAACGTTAGTGTTGATGAGTGGATGGAATCCTAGTGCGTCACATCCGTCCTCACTCACCCGCGAGCACTGGATGGCCAACAACATCGCCCGCTGGATGCCTAGCGTCGATCTGGTACATGTAAATCCTGGGATATTTACGTTTACCTATTTGCTGTCATTGCCTGTGACTGCCAAGCTTGGTCTTCTGCCTTTACCATTTGGCGATGGATTGAATGCGCCGGTATCCGAACATGATATTGCACGCGTGGTTGCCGCCATCATTACCGACCCTAAGCCACATATCGGTAAAACCTATCGCCCGACTGGCCCAACGTTATTGACGCCCATGGACGTTGCAAATGTGATCGGGAAGATTGTTGGACGCAAAGTGCGATATCAAAACGTGCCGTTTTCCATGTTGGCACGCGCTGCCAAAGTAAGGGGGTCTCGACCTTTGATACACCGAACTTGACCTACTACGCCGAAGAAATCCGCGAAGGCGCGTATGCCATTGGCGCACCCACTGATCACGTTGAGGTGGTGACGGGAGCGCCCGCAGAAAGCCTAGAGACAACCGTTCGGCGTTACTATGAAAACCCAGAATTGATCGCGCCTGATCTTAAGCTTGTCTCAACGTTTGGGGCTCTTCGCTTTATGGCGCGATTGCTCATGAAACGCGCACCCAATCTTGACGCTTTTCGGAAAATGCGCCGATTGCCCCATATCACTTCGCCACTTCTTGCCCATGAAAACCCATCTTGGAAAGCTGACGCTAAACAGGCGCGCCTTCATCTGCTTTAGACACTCGATGCCACAAAGAGGAATGTTGCAGATAAAAATTGATAAATTGCGTGATCCATCTGAAATGATTTCTTGCGGCAATCCCTTCGTGGATGCTTGATAGCCAGTCAAACGCCTGTTCCAAAAGTTCAGAAAAACTTGCAGCAATTCAAGATGGCTTGAATATTCTGGCAAATTGTCCCTGAGCTTTGATATCAGCCTAAACACATCAATCTGGCGAACCTTCTGCTGCTACAGATGTCAGCGCGCCGCCTTCAAACACGTCACAACAACAGGAAATGTGTAGCAGAATGTGTAGGAATTAGCGGCCACACATTGTGGCTGTTATGATATATCCTATTGATTTTATTATACATATTTCCGGATCAATAAGGAAGTAATGGCGGAGAGACAGCCTGCCACTTTTTGGCAGGCTGTAGATCAATGAGGGAGCAGGCGTTTTACTGCAGGCGTGACAGCAGCTGCGGTGTCGGCCAGGCATCGGCTGGCAGGCCCAGACGCATTTGTTCCTGTTGAACGGCTCCGCGTGTTCCCGAACCCAGAATGCCGTCGATTTCACCGACGTCATAACCCTTGCTTGCCAGGATTGACTGCAGTCGCTTCATCTGTGCGTCGGACAGGCCCGGCTCCGGATTGCCATCATCGTAACGACTGGCGCCAGCAAGGCGTGTTGCAAAATAGGCAGCACTTGTCGTGTAGATGAAGGACTTGTTCCACTCAAGATAGATGGCAAAATTGGGGTAGGTGAGGAAGGCTGGCCCCTTGCGCCCCTGTGGCAGCACCAGTTCAGCCGGCAACCCACCGGAAGGCAATGATCCCTGACGGGCGCGGACGCCCTGAGATGCCCATTGGGAGACCGAAAGCGGCTTTCCGAGCCCAGATTGCTCCCAGGCAAGGTTGTCGGGAACCACCACTTCCTGCATCCAGGGCTGACCGGCTTGCCAGCCGAGATAGCGAATGAAATTGGCGGCGGTCAATATCGCGTCAGGTGCGCTGGTTTTCAGTCTGACGTGACCATCGCCATCGCCATCGACGCCAAAGCGGATGATGTCGACCGGCAGCATCTGAACCTGCCCGATTTCACCGGCCCAGGCCCCTGTTGTGCGTGCCGGGTCAAGGTCTCCGTGTTGCGCCATTTTCATTGCGGCCAGCAATTGCGGGCGAAAGAGTTCCGGCCTGCGGCAATCATGGGCAAGGGTAACCAGCGCATTCATGGTGTTGAAGTCACCCTGAACGGCGCCAAAGTCGGTCTCAAGTCCCCAGAACGCAGCGATCACGGCACCGGCTACGCCATATTCATTTCTGGCACGAGCAAAGACAGAGGCATATTTTTTGAGATTGACGTCACCCTGCTTGAGCCGGTTGGCGCTTATGATGCGTTTGGAGAAATCAATGAAGGTCATTTTGAAAATGCCCTGCGCCTGATCGCTGCGCAAGACCTTGGGGTCGATCCGGGCAGACGACAGGGCGCTTCTGGCTGCCGCTTCCGGCATACCGCCGGCGACCGCTTCACTTCTCACTCCGGCCAGGAACTGTCCGAGGTCACCTCCGCATGTGGCGGCATTGGCCGGTGAACTGACCGCCAAAGCGGCAGCACCCAAAATAAAGAGGGTTGTACGCGAGATCAGATTTTTCATTGGTTTCCCTATTGCTGGCTTTTTTTCAACCATTTTTTCCATTCCGACTTTCCGCCGACAAAAACATTGATATCCGTGTCGCCTTTGATGCCGGGCACCTGGCCCGTACCGGTATATTGCCAGAAATGCCAATTGCGTTTTGGATAGGTGACATCCGGATGATCGGCGACGGACCTGACCCAGAAACCATAATTGCGGAAATATCCTTTCAGATTTTCCTCGTGGAAATCAACTGTTGTGTAGATCAACGGCCTTTTGCCGAAATGGGCCTGAACCAGCCGCAGGAATTCAGCCATCTCGCTGCGGATCGTGGCAGGCTCGGGGCGTGATTTGCAGCTTCGCGATTGATGGTTCCATTCGATATCGAGGACCGGTGGAAGCGCCGAGCGCTCCTTGGGCGTATTGGCGATGAACCAGGCGGCCTGTTCCTTGGCGGTGCGACAGAAATAGTAGAAATGGTAGGCACCGCGCGGAACGCCGGCCCTCTTGGCTCCATTCCAATAGTCGAGGAAACGGTCGTCCGTATGATCGCCGCCTTCCGTCGATTTGATGTAGGCAAATTCAATACCGCCCTTGCGCAGCTTGCGCCAGTCGATGTCGCCCTGCCACTTGGAAACATCAATTCCGTGAACGGGGTGCTTTGCCGGGTGTTTGGTGCCAAAATATTGCGGGTCGCTATCGCCATAGCGTGAGGGCGACGCCAGAGGCTCCAGGCCAAGATCAGACGTCGTACAGGACACAATCAGCAATAAAACGGGAAGCAGTGCGAGTCCGAGGGGAGACATGGTGAACCGGTCCGAATCAGATGAACATCGTTTCGCTGTGTTCTAACGCAAAAAACCGCGATAAGGAAACACCCTGTCAAGTGCGGATCAGGTGGTATTCACAATTGTGTGCCAGGCATAGCCGCGAAACAGCGGCTCAATCATGATTTCAGTGCTGTGCAGCGTGCCCTGACTGCGCAAATGGTCAAACAGTTCCTGGCGCGGATGGACCTGAAATTGCTCCAGCCAGGCAAACAGCCCTGCCTTGAACCAGGCGGGCAGTCTTTCCTGCTGGCCGAAATCGATAATGTGGAGTGAACCGCCATGATCCAGCAAGGACAGCGCATGGGTTATGGTTGCCTGCCAGGCCGGGATCATCGACAGGGCATAGGAAATGAAAATACGATCAAAACGGACCTTTGGAAAAAGCAGAGCAGCGTCGAATGAAGACGCATCGCCGGCAGCGAACCCGATGTCCAATTGGGCCCGTTCCGCCGATCTTCTTGCCGTATCGAGCATTTCGCATGAAATATCCAGCCCATGGAAATGCGCGTCGGGATAATGGCGGTTGGCGCGCAGGAGATTGCGGCCGGTGCCGCAACCCAGTTCCAGAACATGGCCGCCGGCCGGAACCTGCAGATGTCTGATCATGTGGTCGCGCCCCAGAAGGTAGTATTTCCGGGTCAGGTCATAGATGTGTCTTTGACGGCGATAAATTGCGTCCATTTGCGCGCCATGGGTGGTCGCGCGCATCAGGCCAGTTTCTCGTAGAGATGAAAACCCCCATAGATGGCGGAGCGATCCCGGCGACAATAGTCTTGCGATTCCGCCTGACGGTAGTGCCATTGGTCAAGAATTTCAGATGCAATGCGCCCTTCCAGGTTGGAGGCTTGACCTGCCGTGCGGAAGATGACCCGGGCGCCGGGGGCGGCTGTTCGTGTGATCTGCTGCCATAGCGCGTTGATTTGCCTGTCATTCATCCAGTCCTGGGCATCCAGCAGGACGTAGCGATCCACCGAGGCTGCGGCCTTTCCTGCCAGAAGATCGGTGAAGTCGCAGTGATGGATAGCGACATTCCCACCGCCCTGGCTGATCGTTTTGTGATGATCCCGGTCCAGATAGGCTGGCAAAGCGGCCGTGCCCGGTTCGGGATATTGGCGCGCGAAAGCCTGCCAGGCAAAGTAGTTTTCACGCAACGGAAAGTGGCAGGCGAGTTTTTCGAGTCTCTGGCTGAGGACACGCGCCATGGACGCGCCTTCACCGGCTGCAAGCAATTCATCATATTGTGCTGGCGGAATGCCAAGTCCGAACAGCGATGCCTTGCTGCGGGTGACCCAACGGATTGCGGGTCGATTGAACAAGGGGGCGAGCTTCTCCTCGAAAAAATGGCGCTGCTCCCGCAGGTTGCGGGCCTGCATCAGGTCGGACGGGTCAACGCCGTGCAGTCGTGCAACAAGATGTCCGGCCGTGATGAACCATCCGAGCAGCCCGGACTTGTAGAAATTCCGATTGAAATCCGCTACGCGCCGCCTGCCGCGCCAATTGCGCTGTTCCCAATAGCGACGCGAGGCGCTGTCCAGATGTGGCGCTATGAAGCGATCATAGGCCTGACCATTGAAACGCTGATCAGCTTTGCCGAAAAATCGCAGCACGTCGCCATGGCCGGGCAGGTGAGTGATGGCCGCCAGCTTCAGGCGGTTGAGTGCAATATGCGCCCTGTTCAGGTCGACGGCATCAATATGTGCCGGTTTGCGGGTCAGATAGGCCAGAATATTGCAGCCACCGGAGGCAATGGTAACGATGCGATGGCCTTCGCCAAGCGCCATGGCCTCCATATCGATCTGCGGATCTTCCCATATCTGCGCATAGACGAGACCGGAAAAGAAACGTGCAAACACACGTTCGGACAATCCCTGACGGGAAAAAAGCCTGTTTTGACAGACAGCGCGGCTGATGTGACGCCCGCCCACCGCCATGGTTGTATCGTTCATCGCATCCGACATGAATCGCGCACTCCGTGAGATCACATGAGATGCGGATAAAGTCCGGCAATGACACCGATGTGACGCCGAAACGACACTTCTGTGACGGACCAGTGGATACAGGTCAGACGCTGTCAGTTCTTGCCGAAACCACCCGATGTCGGCGTTGTTACAATGACGGCTTCTCCGGCCTGCAGCACCGTCTGGTCACAGGCGCGCAGGGCAGTCGCTTTACCGTCAAGGCGACGAACCTCTGTTTTGCCGACCTGGCCGTTGCCGCCGCCATCCATGCCTTCGGGCGGGCGCGTGCGATGGGATGACAGGATGGCGCATTCCATTTCCTGCAAAAAGCGGATTGTGCGGCGCGTCCCGTCACCGGCATCAAAACGGCCCTTGCCGCCGGATCCCTTTCGGATATGGAAGTCTTCCAGCAGGACCGGGAAACGCATTTCAAGGATTTCGGGATCCGTCAGCCGCGAATTGGTCATATGCACATGGACACCGGATGTGCCGGCAAATCCCTGACCGTTGTTCATCTGTCCGGCCGGTGAGCCCGAGCAGATGGTCTCGTAATATTGATAGGTGTCATTGCCGAAGGTCAGGTTGTTCATGGTGCCCTGGCTGTTGGCCATTGCGCCCAGAGCGCCAAAGATGGCGTTGGTCACATGTTGTGAGGTTTCGACATTGCCTGCGACGACCGCTGCCGGGTAGGCGGGTTTCAGCATGCAATTGTCGGGCACGATGATCCTGATGGGGCGAAGACAGCCGGCATTCATCGGAATAGACCCTTCAACCATCACCCGGAAACAATAGAGAACAGCGGCGCGGGTGACCGGTTCGGGGGCGTTGAAGTTGTTTTTCATCACGGGCGAAGTTCCGGTGAAATCAACCGTCGCGGTGCGCTCCTGGCGATCAACTCTGATCTTGACCTTGATGATCTGACCGGTGTCGGTCGGATATTCGTAGGAACAGTCTGCCAGCGCGTCGATCACCCGGCGCACGCTTTCAGCCGCATTGTCCTGAACATGGCCCATATAGGCCTCCACGACATCGAGACCGAAATGGGCGGTCATCTTGCGCAATTCCGCAACGCCCTTTTCATTGGCTGCGATCTGGGCTTTGAGATCAGCGACATTCTGCTGAACATTGCGCACCGGATAGGGATGGTCGCTGAGCAGATCGATCAGTTCAGCCTCGCAAAAACGGCCTTTGTCGACAATGCGGAAATTGTCGATCAACACACCTTCCTCATCCACACTTGTTGCCAAGGGAGTCATTGATCCGGGGGCGGTTCCCCCGACATCGGCATGGTGACCGCGCGAGGCGGCGTAAAAGAGAATTGTTGTTCCACTGTCGTCAAAGACCGGTGTCACAACGGTGATGTCGGGCAGATGGGTGCCGCCATTATAGGGTGCGTTGAGTGCAAAGACGTCGCCGGGATGGATGTCACCCTCATTCAGCCGGATAATGGTTTCCACCGAGCGGTCCATGGACCCCAGGTGAACAGGCATATGCGGGGCATTGGCGACCAGCGCGCCGGTGCGATCAAAAACTGCGCAGGAGAAATCCAGCCGTTCCTTGATATTCACCGAATAGGCGGTGTTTTGAAGGGTGACGCCCATCTGTTCGGCGATCGACATGAACAGGTTGTTGAACACTTCCAGCATGATCGGATCGGCGTCATGGGTGCCGATGGCATCCAGACGGCGCATCTTTTCAAAGCGGCGCATGACAATGTGGTTCAATGCGTTGATTTCAACGCGCCATCCCGCTTCCACGACAATGGTCTGATTGGCCTCGATGATCAGTGCGGGGCCGTTCAAGGATTGTCCGGGCAGGAGCCCATCACGTGTGAAGACAGGGGCATCATGCCATTGGCCGCCTGAAAACAACCGGCACTGACTGTTTGCATCAGGCACATGGCTGCTCAGTGCACTCTCGCGCTCGGCGCTGGCATTGCTGCGTTTGTCCTTGCTTTCGACCGACACGGCTTCGACGATAATGGTCTTGTTTTCATAGATGAAACCGAATTGGGCCTTGTGGGCTGCCGCAAAGGAGGCAAGGGCATTGTCGATGGAGCGGTCGGTAAAGACGATGGGCAGCGTGGTGTCTGTGCCGTCATAGCGCAAATGCAGAAGCGGGCGCCATTCCATGGCATCGTCAGGGACCTGCTGTTCACGCAATTCGTTGTTGGCGGCCTTTGCCAGCCGGTTGATCAGAGCGGCGATCTCCTCGGCCGATTCTTCTGCCAATGGTTTGACGAGCGCCTGCTGACGCGAGGCAAACAGGGTTGCAAGGCCGATGCCATAGGCGGAGAGAAGTCCGGAAAACGGGTGTATCAAAATGGCTTCCATGCCCAGCGCGTCGGCGACAAGACAGGCGTGCTGCCCGCCCGCGCCGCCAAAACAATTGAGCAGGTAGCCGGTCACATCGTAGCCGCGTTGCACGGAAATTTTCTTGATGGCATTTGCCATGTTCTCCACGGCGACGGTGATGAAACCCTCGGCAACCTCTTCGGGGGACTTTCCGCCACCCACAATTGCTGCAAGTTCGGCAAATTTGTCATGCACGACCTGTGTGTCGAGCCTTTCATCCTGACCGGGCCCGAAAATGGCAGGGAAATAGTCCGGTTGCAGCTTGCCGAGCATCACATTGGCATCGGTGACAGCCAGCGGTCCGCCGCGGCGATAGCAGGCCGGGCCTGGATTGGCGCCGGCCGAATCCGGACCGGCGCTGAAACGGCCGGCCTCATAGTGCAAAATGGACCCGCCACCTGCCGCCACAGTGTGAATTTGCATCATTGGCGCGCGGATGCGCACGCCGGCCACTTCGGTGTCGAAGGCGCGTTCGTATTCGCCATCAAAATGCGCGACATCGGTCGATGTGCCGCCCATGTCAAAGCCGATCACCTTGCCAAAGCCGGCCAATTGCGCTGTTTCCACCATGCCGACAACGCCGCCGGCAGGTCCTGAAAGGATGGCATCCTTGCCCTGAAACAGGCTGGCTGCGGTGAGGCCGCCGGATGACATCATGAATTTCAGCGATGGAGACGCAGGCCCGGCATTGCCCGAACCGGTATTCAACCCGGCATTCAGGGCGGTTGCGACTTCATTGACATAGCGCCGCAATATGGGTGAGAGATAGGCATCCACGACGGTGGTGTCACCGCGCCCGACAAGCTTGGCAAGCGGTGATATTTCGTGGCTCACGGAAATCTGCGAGAAGCCGACCTGCCGGGCAATGTCGGCGACAAGCACTTCATGTTCCGGAAAGCTCCAGGCATGCATGAACACGATGGCGACGGCATCAATACCGTTAGCCTTTGCCGCCTGCAATGTCTGTTGAATGCCCTGTGGCTCGGGAATGGCTTCCACCGTGCCATCGGCGCGCACCCGCTCTTCAATCTCGATCACCTGCTCGTAGAGTTGTTCTGGCAGGATGATCTCCTTGGCGAAGATATCGGGTCTGGCCTGATAGGCGATCTTGAGCGCGTCACGAAAACCTTTGGTGATGACAAGCAGGGTCCTGTCACCCTTGCGCTCGAGCAAGGCATTGGTGGCGACCGTGGTGCCCATTTTGACCTCATTGATGAGGTTTTCGGGGATGGGGTCTTCCTTGGCAATGTCCAGCAAATCGCGGATGCCCTGGATGGCGGCGTCACGGTAAGCTTCAGGGTTTTCTGAAAGCAGCTTCTTTTGAATCAGGTCACCCGCCGGTGTGCGACCGACTATATCGGTAAAAGTGCCGCCGCGATCGATCCAGAAATCCCATTGGGCTGCCATATTGCTGCTCCTTCCTGCGGCAGACTATCCGCCTGTCTCCCGTTCATAGGGCAATTGCCTCCCGAACAGCAATATGCCGATCAGGAAATGCGTGCTTTGCGACCCAGCCAGACCACAAAACCGACCGCGAGCGCAAAGGCAATCGTCAGATTGGTGATATGCTCGCCCAGCAGCAGCGCCGACAGGCCAAGCGTTACAAAGGTCTGCAGCAGTTGGACCTGTCCGACCCGGGCAATGCCCCCCGTCACAAGTCCGGCATTCCAGAACAGAAATCCGGCAAACATGGATCCATAACCCAGATAGGCCAGCGCCCAGAGCGCATCGGTTTGCGGTGCCAGGATGCCGGTTTCCCAGGTCAGGGCCGTGCCAAGCGCGGCAATGGGCAAGGTCAGGACAAGCGCCCAGGATATGGTGGCGCCACCGCTCATCAGGCGCGACAGTCGCGCTGAAAGCACATAGCCAAGCGAGGCGGAAAACCCGGCGGCGAGCAACCAGAGATCACCGATTGTCAGGCTGAAATCCGATTCGATCAGCGAGAAGGTCAGGACAAGGGCTGCGCCCAACAGGCCCAGCCCCCAGAACAGTAGCCCCGGCTTTTCTCCACCGATCAGGGCGGCAAAGATCGCGGTCATCAGCGGCAGGATTCCCAGTATGACGCCGCCATGGCTTGCGGGAACGGTCTCCATGGCAAGCGTGGCAAAACCGGGAAACCCGAAAACCAGCAATAGGCCGGCCATGAATATTTCAGGCGTCCTGGGGATGGCAAGCCGGTGTTTGCCTATCAGAAGAAAGGGGATGGCTGCGCTTGAGGCGATCACGGCCCGAAAAAATGTCAGGAACCAGGGTGAAAATCCATCCAGGGCAATATGGGTCATTGGCAGGGTTGCGCCGAAGATGGCAACGCCTATGCAACCCAGCAGCATGCCAATGGTCTGTGGTGTCAATTGAAAAATGTTGGTCACGTGGATTCCGCGCTGGGGTTGAATTGCTACCCCGTAGCGGCTTGCAGCAGCATCGTCCAATGAATTGGATTGATTGAACGCTTTTTGTCGGTTGTCGTTGGCCAAACAGGGCGTCAGTACATTCAATGGGCCGTTTCAGGAGGCTTCGAGCTGTCTGGTCACCAGATCAAACAGCACCCGCGATGCAGGTGACAATTCCTCGTTGCGCCGTCTGATCAGCGAATAGGGGGTTACGGCCAGATCGTGCGCGACATTGAGGATTTCAATGCGCGCGCCCAGGCCATCCTGGCTTTTGAAGAACTCGGCCACCGAGTGCGCGACCGGTGCTACGGCATTGGTCTGGCTGATGGCGACCAGGGTGAGAAGCAGCGATGATGTGCTCAGCACTTTGGCCGGCAATGCGATGTTTCGCTGCACAAGGTAGTCTTCAACGGTTTTGCGGATCAGGGATTTTTCAAGCTGAAAAACCCAGTCAAAAAGTACACATTCCTGCAGATCCGGTTTGGCTACGCGGGTCAGTTGATGGCCTTTCCTGACAATCAAGCTGACCGGTTCGCTGTCAACGACGCGGGCGTGAAAGTCTTTCAACTCGTGCTGAACAGGCACCCTGCCAATGACAAAATCAAGAGATCCGGTCAGCAATTGCTCCGTCAGGATGTCGCTGGTGTCGACGACAATGCTGATTTCCAGCTTCGGATGGCGCAGCCGGGATTGCTTTATGGCGGGCAGGAGAAATTCCACCGCAGGACCGGTTACCGAGCCTATCGACACCTTGCCGCCGTAGCCTGATTTGAGCTCTTCGATTTCCCGCTCAACTTCATGCAACCCCCTCAAAACGGACTGCGCGCGGACTGCCAAACGCAGGCCGTATTCCGTCAGAACAATACCCTGTGCGTGGCGATCGTATAATCGGACACCGACAATCCTTTCGATTTCTGCTGACAGGCGCGATGCCGCCGGCTGGGAAATGGAAAGCCGGATGGCCGCGTCACTGACGCGGCCGGTCTCCTTGAGGGCAACCATCAGGCGCAGATGGCTGAGTTTCAAACCTTTGTTGATAAAATTTGACTGCTGCGGGTCCAAGGTCATTCGAAAGGCATCTCCGGGCGCTTTGGGTAAATTTGGTTTTCGTGCACGTGACCTTCATTGATATAACATAAAAGATATATAATCAGAGTAAATTCGAATTTGACGGATATATTGTTGCTTCATAGAGTGCGGCGATCAGCTCTGAAACAGAGTCTGACAATGAAACGGGCGGCCAGGCCGTCATCAGGGAGAGAGTCAACAGCGGCAACTTCACGTCAGGATACGTAAACCGTGTTGGCGGTCTTCAGCTTCTCGGGAGGAAATTATGAAGATCCTACAGACAGTCATTGCCTCGTTTGCAATGGCAGCCACAGTATTTGCCGGCGCCGCTATTGCTGCGGACAAGGGCACAATCGGAATCGCCATGCCGACAAAATCGTCAGCACGCTGGATTTCGGACGGCAACAGCATGGTGGAGCAGTTTGAAGCCGCCGGCTACAAGACAGACCTTCAATATGCGGAAGACGATATTCCCAACCAATTGGCGCAAATTGAGAACATGATCACCAAGGGTGCCAATGTTCTGGTGATTGCGGCCATTGATGGAACAACGCTTTCAAATGTGCTGGAAAATGCAAATGCCGCAGGCATCAAGGTCATTGCCTATGACCGGTTGATCCGAGACAGCGCTCATGTGGATTATTATGCCACTTTCGACAATTTCCAGGTCGGCGTGCTGCAGGCCGAGGCTTTGGTCAAAGGCTTGAAGGCAAAGGGTGACGGTCCTTATAATGTCGAGCTTTTCGGCGGTTCTCCGGACGATAACAATGCATTTTTCTTCTATAATGGTGCAATGTCCGTCCTTCAGCCGATGATCGATAGCGGTGAAGTCGTCATCGTATCGGGCCAAATGGGTATGGATAAAGTCGGCACCCTGCGTTGGGACGGTGCTGTTGCCCAGGCCCGCATGGATAATCTGCTGTCAGCCTTCTATACGGAGAAGGATATTGACGGGGTCCTGTCGCCCTATGATGGATTGTCCATCGGCATCCTTTCGTCCTTGAAAGGTGTTGGCTACGGATCTGCCGACAAGGCGATGCCCATCGTGACCGGACAGGACGCCGAAGTGCCTTCGGTCAAATCCATCCTTGCCGATGAGCAGAACTCGACCGTGTTCAAGGATACCCGTGAACTCGCACGCGTCACAGTCGGGATGGTTGATGCTGTTCTGGGCGGCAGTGAGCCGGAAATCAACGATACGAAAACCTATGACAATGGTGTGAAGATCATACCGTCCTATCTGTTGAAACCGGTATCTGTGGACAAGAGCAATTGGGAAGAAATCCTGATTGGCAGCGGCTACTATACCAAGGACCAGATTCAATAGGTCTGGTATCACCTTGCGGGCGGGAGCCGGTGGTTTCCGCCCCCATCAATGCAGCATGCAGACAGTTCGGGCAGTGTCATGACACAGGCTGAAGCACCTTCGCAGCAGTCCACATCTCCATCTGGCTATTCCGGCGAGGCCAATTCCCGGTCGGGTGCCGATCAGGACATTATCCTGGAGATGCGGCACATCACAAAAAGCTTTCCGGGCGTCAAAGCCCTTGATGACGTCAGTCTGAAAGTGCAGCGCGGAGAAATCCATGCGCTAGTCGGCGAGAATGGGGCCGGCAAGTCGACATTGATGAAGGTTCTCAGCGGTGTCTATCCGCATGGAAAATACGCCGGTGATATCGTCTATAATGGCGAAGTGCTTGCCCTGCGCGGCATTGCGGACAGCGAAAGCAAGGGCATTATCATCATTCACCAGGAGCTTGCACTTGTGCCGCTTCTGTCGATTGCCGAAAACATCTTTCTTGGCAATGAGATTTCGTCAAAGGGCATCATTGACTGGCCTGAGACCAACCGCAGGACCTCCGAACTTCTGCGCAAGGTCGGTCTTTCAGAAAACCCGGAATCGTTGGTTTCGGATCTGGGTCTTGGCAAGCAACAACTCATCGAGATTGCCAAGGCGCTCTCCAAGGAAGTCAAGCTGCTCATTCTGGATGAACCGACATCATCGCTGAATGAAAAGGACAGCGATACATTGCTGGCGCTTCTGACGGAATTCAAGGCGCGCGGAATTTCCTCCATTCTCATCTCGCACAAGCTGAACGAGATATCGCGGGTCGCCGATACGATCACCGTGCTGCGCGACGGTACATTGGTCAGTACGCTGGACTGTCATGCACAGGCGATCAGTGAAGATCACATTATTCGAGACATGGTGGGCCGTTCTCTTTCCGATCGGTATCCTCCCAGGACCCCGCAGATCGGCAGCGCCGTGATGCAGGTGCGGGACTGGACGGTCCACCATCCGCTTTACCCGGACAACAAGGTCGTCTCGGGCGTCGATTTTGATTTGCGGCGCGGCGAAGTTCT
>JARGOF010000014.1 GCA_029212415.1 Rhizobiaceae bacterium
CCGCCTTTTTGCGTTCAAAAATCTTCCAAACCTACAAACCTCCAGGTACATGGGCATCGACAAGATCGACAAAAGCACTTGCTGCCGGGGAGAGGGCGCTGCCGGTTTGATGATAAAGGCAAAAGGCCCGTCCGGTGTTTTCTCCGGCGATGGAGCGAAATACCACGTTGAATGGTTCTGCAAACATTTTCGCATAGCGTGGCGCAGCCGTAAGGCCGTGGCCTGAACCCACCATGGCAAGTGCCGTGGTCAGGCCACCGACTCGTATATGGGCGGATTTTGCCAACACGGAGCGAAGCCAGACAGTACGCTCCAGATGCATATTGAATTCATTGGAATAGTGGATCCATTTCTCCGCCTGCAGCTGTTGCCAGGTCAATCCATCGCGTTTTTCTGCCAGTTGGCTGTTGCGTGGAATAACCACCTGAATTTGCTCCACCCACAATTGTCGCATAGCAACGCCGGAAGGTGCGCCCCTCTCCGGTCCTATACCGATTTCAGCCGTGTTGTTCGCCACCGATGTGACGACCGTATCGCCCGTGACATCGGTCAGATCCAGTTCGATTTCCGGGAAACGGCTGCGGAAATCGTTGAGCACGGTCGGCAGCCATGAGCAGGCAAGCATTTGCGGAACGGCAAGGCGCAACGTGCCGCGATGCAGCGCTTTCAGATCTGCTGCGCCGTCGACGACATTTTGCATGTCGTTCAAAACGCGCGCGACGGTTGGCAAGAGTTGTGATCCTACCTCGGTCAATTGGGCGGAGCGGTTTATCCGGTCAAGCAGCTTGAGGCCAAGTTCCGTTTCCATCTGTCTGACCAGCATGCTGACTGCAGACTGCGTCAGGTTCATTTGCTGTGCTGCGATGGTGAAACTTGTCGTTTTTGCAACTTCGTGGAAGGCCTGTATCTGTCGAAAGGATAATCGCATAAGGAAACCTGATGGAATTAGAGTAATAATTCATTGGTATTATCCAATGGCCCATTTGACAATAGACTCCACGATTTTGAAATTTGATGGGGTTGCCTTTGCATCTTGCAGTGATTGGAACGGGAATAGTCGGCACTGCCACTGCTGCCTGGGCGCAGCGTGACGGGCATCGCATTACCTTTATTGACCCGCTGGATGCAGGCGAGGGTTGCTCCTTCGGCAATGCCGGTTCCCTCTCGCCCAGTGCCGTGCTGCCGGTGGGTATGCCCGGCATGTGGCGCAAGGTGCCCAAATGGCTGCTGGATCCCAGTGGTCCCCTGGTGATACGCGCTCATTATCTGCCTACGGTCTTGCCCTGGCTGATGCGGTTTCTGCGTCATTCCTCCGAAAAGGAGGTAACGCGCATCGCCACCGCCATTCGCGGATTGCTTGATCCCGTCTTTGATTCCTATACACCTCTGGTGCAGCGCGCCGGTCATGGTGCCGGCTCCCTGATCCAGCGCGAGGGCTGTCTTTATGTCTATTCATCGCGGGAATCTGCCCAAAGGTGGAAATGGGGCACGGACCTGCGTCGCAGCCTGGGCGTCACGATGCATGAACTCGACAGCGATGCGCTGTTTGACCTTGAACCAGATCTGAGGGGAAGCTTTGCCTTTGGGCAATACGCCCCTGAAAATGGTGCAACCACGGACCCGTCCGCTCTGGTCAAAGCCATCTATGCGCAGGCCATACGTGATGGTGCGAACCATCTGAAAACCCGTGTCACGGGGTTCAACCAGCGTGACGGCCTGGTTAAAGAAGTACTGCTGGCCGACGGAGAACCGCTCGAAGTGGACGGTGTGGTCGTGGCTGCAGGCGCCTGGTCGGCTGTTCTGGCAGCGCAACTGGGCTCCAAGGTGCCACTTGAAACCCAGCGCGGCTATCATGTGACATTGCCCAATCCCACCGTGTCGTTGACGCGCAACATCATGGCTGTAGAACAGAATATCATGATCAATCCGATGCGCATGGGATTGCGCCTTGCCGGAACGGTCGAATTGGCGGGATTGAAGGCGGCACCCAATTATGCGCGCGCCGAGACGCTGTTGTCCAAGGGCAACGAGATTTTCCCCCGCCTGACCACGGAAGGTCACACCATGTGGATGGGCCATCGCCCCTGCCTGCCGGACAGCATGCCCGTCATCGGCGCGGCGCCGCGGGCTGAAAATGCCTGGTTTGGTTTTGGTCACGGGCATGTCGGCATGTGCGGCGGCGCCACCACCGGACGCGAAATTGCAAATCTGGTCTCCGGGCGCGAACCGGAGATCAATCTGAAACCGTTCCGACCGGATCGGTTCAAATCCTGGGTCGGGTCATGACCTGCTCAGCCACCGTCGCAAATCAACGTCAAAACGTGATCGTTGGATACGTGTCGAACGCAACCAAAAGGGAACGTAAATCATGAAAACAATCTTCTCAAAAGGGCTGGTTTCCGCCGGTCTGGCGCTGGCCATTGGGGCTGCTTCCATGTTTGCCTCGCCTGCAAATGCAGTCGCTGCAGACAGCTACCCTGACAAGCCCATCACCATCGTGGTGCCTTTTCCACCCGGTGGCTCGACTGATCTGCTCGCACGCAAGATCGGCGAAGCGCTGTCCTCCTCTCTCGGCCAGCCGGTCGTGGTGGAAAACCGCGGCGGTGCCGGCGGAACCGTGGGTGCCAATTATGTCGCCAAATCTGATCCCGACGGCTACACGCTGTTGATGGGTGTTACCGGATCCAACGCCATCAGCGCGGCCTTGCGCGACGATCTGCCTTACAGCCCGGTGACCGATTTTGACCCGGTCAGCATCGTCATCAGCTCACCCCTCGTTCTGGTTGTCCGCGAAGACAGTGATTTCAAGTCGGTTCAGGATGTCATCGCTTATGCGAAGGCAAACCCCGAATACTTTACCCATGGTACGCCAGGTGTCGGCACCTCGATGCATATGACTGGCGAATTGTTCGGTCTGGAATCGGGCACCAAACTGCTTCACGTTCCCTACAAAGGCAGCGCTGCGGCACTTCAGGACCTTCTGGGTGGACAGATCAACGCCATGTTCGGCGACATCCTCGTCACCTCGGAATACGTCAAATCCGGTGACCTGCGTCCATTGGCCGTCACAGGAACAAAGGAACATTTCCTGCTGAAGGGCGTACCGACCATTGCCGAAGCCGGTATTGACGGTTTTGCAGCCTTCTCATGGCAGGGCGTCTTTGCGCCTGCCGGTACACCAACGGCTGTTCTGGACAAACTCTATACGGCTGTCTCTGCCGCACTGGAAACCGACGCCCTGAAGGAAGTCTTCGCACAGCGCGGATTCCTGGTCGAGGGCATGAACCCGGCGGATTCCAAGGCATTCATCGCCTCGGAAGTGGACAAATGGACCAAGGTTGTTGAAGCTGCCGGTCTGAAGAAGTAGTCATTGGAGCGGGCCGGCTTGCGCCGGCCCGCGCTGCCTTTCCGGCCTGTAAAAGGCCATTCTGCCAGAAAGACCCCATCCGCATGCCTGTGAGACAACGCACCAGGGAACAGATCGCAGCGGCCAGTGTCATCGCTGTGGGCGCAGGTCTGTCGGCCATCGCCTATGGGTATCCGCAGGGATCGATGTTTCGGCCGGGCCCGGGGTTCTTCCCCTTCTATATCGGGCTGCTTCTTGTGTTGCTGGGGGTGATGGTTGCCCTGGAAAATCGGCAGATGCCGATGGATGATAGCGATGAGGACCAACCATCCGGAATGCGCCCGGTTGTTGCCATTTCCGTCGCAATGGTGGTTCTGGCTTTGTTGCTTGAACGCCTGGGGTTTGTACCGGCCATGGTGGCGATGTTCGTCTGTATCGGCTTTGCCGAACGACGAACCAGCTGGCTGCCCCTGCTGGGCGTGTGCCTGTTCATGGCGATCTTTGGCACAGCGCTGTTCATATGGGGCCTTAGTGTCCCCATCAGCGCCTTCGGGGCGTCGTGATGAGTGAATTCCTTGCCAATATACAGCTTGGCCTGAGCACGGCGCTCAGTGCCGAAGCATTGCTTTTCTGTTTTCTTGGCGTAACGGTCGGCACCGTGGTCGGCGTGCTGCCCGGTATCGGTGCGCTTGCGGCGATTTCTCTGGCCTTGCCATTGACCTATTATCTTGATCCCACCACTGCATTGATCATGCTGGCGGGGATATTCTATGGGGCGCAATATGGCGGCTCGACGGCCTCCATCCTTTTGAACCTGCCGGGCACGGCCACATCTGCCATCACCTGCCTCGACGGCTATCCGCTGGCGCAGCAAGGCAAAGCGCCGCTGGCTCTTTTCGTGACGGCGATCAATTCTTTTGTCGGTTCGTCCTTTGCCATTGTCCTGGTGATGGGGTTTGCGCCACTAATCGCCGGTTTTGCGCTCAAATTCAGTTCAACCGAATATTTTTCAGTCATGTTGCTGGGCCTTGTGGCCGCCTCCACGCTCTCAGTCGGTTCTCCTTTCAAGGCCTTGGCGATGGTGGTGTTTGGCATCGTTCTGGGGCAGGTCGGGACCGATGTGAATACCGGCATGTTCCGGTTCAACTTCGGCATTCTGGAACTGGCCGACGGATTCGGTCTGGTGGCCGTCGCCATGGGGCTGTTTGGCGTGGCCGAGATCATGGCCAATGTGGGCCAGGCCTCGGGCGCCCCCATGGGTGTCAAAGGTATGCGCTTCAAGGACATGATACCCTCACGCAGCGAATGGAAAGAGATTTGGAAGCCGACGCTGCGTGGTTCCGTGATCGGGTCCTTTGTGGGCGCCTTGCCGGGAACCGGTCCGGGCATTGCCTCCCTGATGGCCTATGCAGCTGAAAAGCGCCTGTCTCGCGACCCGTCGCAATTTGGCAAAGGATCTCTGGCCGGTCTCTCGGCCCCGGAAGCTGCCAACAATGCGTCGGTTCAGGCAGCCTTCATACCCACACTCAGCCTGGGTATTCCGGGTGATGCCGTGGTGGCCGTGCTGATGGGGGCGATGATCCTGCATGGCATTACACCTGGCCCCAACCTGATCAATGATCAGCCCGCCATGTTCTGGGGCCTGATCATGAGTTTCTGGATCGGCAATCTGATGTTGCTGTTCCTCAATATACCGTTGATCGGCCTGTGGGTGCGATTGCTGTCGATCCCCTATCGGCTGCTTTATCCGGCCATCATTCTGTTCATCTGCATTGGCGTATACAGTGCGGACAACAATGTATTCGATATCTATGTCGTGCTGGCTTTCGGCCTGATCGGCTATGCGATGCGGAAATTCTCCTATCCGGCAACGCCGGTTTTGCTGGGGTTCATCCTGGGTCCCTTGCTGGAGGAACATTTTCGCCGCGCCATGCTGCTGTCGCACGGCGATCTGACGATCTTCCTGCAACGCCCGATCAGTCTGGTGTTCCTGCTCATCAGTCTGATGTTTCTGGGTTCGGTGTTCATGCCGGGACTGCGCAGCAAACTGGTCAGTCGGGTCAGGCGCAATGCGCCTTCAGATGATGCGGATTGAACCTGAAAATATTTGAGCCGACGCCGCCTTAATCAGCGTCTTCCGCAATGCCGTAACCGGCACCGCCGCAGCTTTCGATCTGCAGCCTGTCACCGCGATTGAGCGTAATGGCCGAGCGTGCTGTCAGATGGATGCTACTGCCGTCAGTGCGCAAGATCATGGCTGCCGATGGTTTCGGCGATCCACCGCCCTTCAATCCCAATGGGACCCGGATAAACCGTTCACCGCGTACTGACACGGAGATCTGATCGGCCAGCGCTTCGTACAGTCGGATGATCCCGTCGCCACCGCGATATTTTCCTGCTCCCCCTGATCCGCGGCGCAGAGCCGAAGACAACAGGCGCACCGGTGCAATCTCTTCCAAAGCCTCGCCAGGCATGTTCATTGCATTGCCGACATCCGTTGAAATGGCCGAAGCGCCATCACGGTCAGGGCCACCACCGGCGCCGCCGGCAATCACCTCGGTGGTGACAAAGGGGCGCCCATCGGCATGCGTGCCGGAAAAAGCCACCACATAGGACATGCCGGAATTGGCGGCCGGCATGACATCAGGCGCTGCCTGTGCAATGGCCTGCAACACCGATGACGTGATGCAACGCACCATATTCATGCGGGCATTGACCGCCGCCGGGGCTGCGGCGTTGACCACGCTGGCCTGCGGCAGGACCAGGCGAATGCGGCGCAGCAGACCGCCATTGCGCAGGGCGGATTTTCCCGCCAGACACAAAACGGCATAAAGCACAGCGGACAGTGGCCCGGAACGCACGCAGTTGACCGGTGCCTGAACCTGCGGCGAGGACCCGGTAAAGTCCGCCGTCAGATGCCCGTCGCGCAGCGTGATTGCAACCGTCACCTCACAGGGTGGCAGGTCCGCATTGGGGTCCAACCCGTCGTGCCCGACAAAAGGGCCGGGCGGCAAACTATCAAACAGGGCTGCAATGGTGTTTTCGCTCTGATCGAGACAGGTGGCGGCGGTCCCGATGAAACGCTCGGCACCGATCTCGCTGCACATCGCCATCATCCCCTTTGCCGCCGCGCCGGCAGAGGCTATCTGGGCCATCAGATCACCCAATACGATTTCAGGGGCGCGTGAATTGCTCTCGATCAACCGCACCATCTGGCGGTCCATGACACCGTTTTGGCCGAGAATCATCGGCGGCAGACGCAGGCCTTCCTGGAAGATCGTCACCGCATCAGGTGGGACTGATCCGGCGCGCAGCCCGCCGACATCCTGATGATGCAGAATACTGGCTGCAAACCCCACCAGACGGGACTGGGCAAAGACCGGGATCATCACGGTGATATCAGGCAAATGGGTGCCGCCAAGAAACGGATCATTCATGCAGAATATCTGTTCCGGGCGGATATCTTCGGGCGGAAATTCGGCGAGAATCGCCTGAACGACACCCGGCAAGGCCCCTAACAGAAGAGGAATGGCATCCGACAGCGCCAGCAATTCACCACGCTCGGAGAACAGCCCGCAAGAGGCATCCGCACCTTCACGCACCACCGGTGAAACGGCTGTGCGGAACAATGTTTCCTGCATGGCCTGTGCCAGGCCGTCCAGCCGCATCTGAAAAACCCTTGGGTCAACCGTCATCGGGCTTGCTCCTTCCAATGCATGGAAAACCCGGTCCCGGTCTCATGCAACGTCCACATGTCTCCGACCCAAATCGTCCCGGCGGCCGTTTCACAGACGCCTGAGTGGCCGGCCAGATCCCGAGCCGGATCCTTGCGTGCCGCAATCGTTGAATCGCTTACCGCGTCACGGCGCAGGGCAATGGAAAAGACATAGCCGGAACCCGGTGGCGCGATACCCAACTGATTTTCATAGGTTGTCGCAAAGGCCTGCATGATCTGTGCGGCTGTTTCCGGAAAACCCTGCATCGTTACCTGCAATGGGTGCATATGGGCTGTCGCTGCCAGGTTGAGAATTGTGCTGTCCTGCACTGCCGGTAACCCATCGCGTTTGGGGAATTGTGCTTCGATCTGGGCTTCAAGGCTGGTGTATAGTGCGGCGAGCTCAGGGGCGGTCAAATCACCCATGGGGCGAGCGATATTTGTGCTTGCCTCGTATCTCGGGGCGGCATGAAGAAGCCCAAGGGCCCCGGCAGCGCCCGGTGCAAATGGCAAGAGGATCTGCCGCATGGACAAAAGCGCGGCAATACCCGGCGCCAGAACCGGGCCCAGCCCGCCCATGGCGACCAGATGAGCCCCGGCCGGATCAATATTGCGCCGCACCGCAAATCCCATGACGGCGCCTGCCACTTCCAGTTCCGCCGCTGTAACAATCCGTGCCGCTGCGTCCTGTGCGCCGTCCCATCCGGCGCCTGTCGCCATGTCTTCCAGCAATTTGATTTCGTTGACGCTGGGCAATGGGGTGCAGCGACCGAGGACACGCAAGGCCAGATCAAGGCTGGGTAAGTGAGGCTGCGCCTGCATTGAGAAGGTTATATGTCCACCCGGATGCACCATGGCGCAATGTCGTCCACCCAGAGCGATACTGTGCAGATCGACCATATCGCGCCGCATGGGAATACCACCATAAAGTGCTGCCGGTACCAGTGGAGGATCGCCGTTCTGTTTTGTGTAGGAAATATCGCAGCTGACGGAACCGATATCCACTGTCAGGCGTGCCGGCGCATCGGTCGCATTGTCGGTCTTCTCGGCTCTCAAACGGCTGGCATGCAAGGCCGCAGCGGCTGGACCACTGGCCAGCAATGTGCCGGGCTGTTGCGCGGCGATGTCCTGTGACACCAGTGTGCCGCGACTGTCGCCATAGAAAATGCGGCCTGCAAATCCCTGTGCCTCAAGGTCCCTGCCGATCTGCGTTGTTGTATCCGTCAGTGCCGGCTTCAGCCAGGCATCCAGACAGGTCGATACTGTCCGTTCATATTCGCGTGGCTGGGGATCGACCTGATGGGACAGGCTGATTGGCACATCGGGGCACAAGGCACTCAAAATCTCGTAGCAGGCCAGTTCATGGGCCGGATTGACATGCGCAAACAACAGGCAGACGGCCACGGCCTCAACCTTGTCGGCATGGATGCGCTCTGCAAGTTCGGACAGGGCAGCCCTGTTGATCGGAGTGACTTCGTTTCCCCGTGCATCCATCCTGCCGGCAATTTCGTGGACATCTGTCGGGTCGAGAAGAAACGCGGGCGCGCGCGGTGCGGCGACCGGATCATAAAGGTCCATGCGGTTCTGTCGCGCGAGATACAGCGTATCGCCAAATCCCTGTGTACATAAAAGTGCAATCTGCGCGCCTTTGCGTTTCAGAACTGCATTCAATGCGCCCGTTGATCCAATCCGTATCTCACCCAGATCAGCCACGGAAAAGCCGAATTTGCCAGCGCCCGCTGCAATCGCCTGCATCACGGTTTCGCCTTCCGAATCGCCATCTGCAGGGTGTTTGAGGACCTGCGGCTGCCCTTCCGTGTGATAGGCCAGATCTGCAAAAGCGGAGCCTATGTCGATCGCCAGACGCTTCATGTCGTGGTTTCCGGCGCGATGGGCATCGCCCCGGGCTTTTGCGGAAGCCTTCGAAAGGCGTCGCAGAATAGGGTCGTGGAATAGGACATGTTTTGAACTACTTAGATTGGGAACTGTGCGTCAAAGTCGTACGACAATTCATCAAAGGCCGCCAGTCTTTCCAGCCTGTTTTTCCATTTTGGACGGCCTTTTGCGCAACCAGACATCGTTGCGCCTGCTTGTCTCCACGCAAAAGGTTCAATTCTGTCTGAATACATGAGATGAAGGAGAGGGTCCTGACGCTCGTGTGGCAAGGTGAAGCGAGGTGGTGCTTTTGAACAATGAAGAAAAACGGTCCGTCGAAAACCTGGTGTTGGCCATCGTGCGCACAGAACTGGCCAATCGACGTACGCTGCTGGCCTATCTCAATACTGCCCTTGCGCTTTTTGTATCGGGAATCGGCATGCTCAAGCTGACCGAAGACAATTGGCTGGAGTGGCTGGGGTTCGCGCTCGTGCCCGTGTCCATTGTGGTGGCGATTATCGGGGTGGTTGACTATCTTGTCTTGCGACGCAGCATCGTGGCTGAAAAGGCCAGAGCTGCAGCAGAAGAGAGCGACGGCTGACAGCAAGCGGATCTCGCCTGAGCCAACCGTGGTGATGCCTATCGATTGGCCCAGGCCTGTCAGGTCACCAACTCGATTGTGAGCCGTATTTGCCGGTTCTCAGGATGTTTTCCGACGTTTCGTTTTCCTGGTCAGCTTCATGGTGCGGTTGATCAGGTCCTGTTGCAGTTTGGGGTTTTTTTCGACATTCATATGTCCGACACCCTTGCGGTCAGTGATATCCACATTCTTGATTCTGCCTCGAAAACCGCGACCCCTTACAACTTCATTTTTCCCATTCGGCACATAATAATTGATCACTGTTTTGATGTTCTTGCCAACAATCCTTTTGATGGTTGGATCAAATGTGACGACCAGAGCCACTTTGATTTTGTTCTTGGCCAGATAATTGGCCATTGATACGGCGCTATTGGCGCCCAGCGAGTGCCCTGCGATAATGATCGGATAGGAGACATTTTTCTTCTTTGATCGCTTGATGATATCATCTGCATGATATTTCCAGCCGCTGTGATTGAATGTGACAGCGTCCAGCCCCTTGGCGCGCATCTTCCTTTCAATCTCGTCCATGCCGAGAGAAAAGATATTTGCCAAACCACGAAGAAGATAGACTTCACCGGTTCGCCTGATCCGGGTTTCGGTCTTGCGGCTGTTATAGGATGCAACCGAAATGCCCCAGGGCGCATTGTTTCGTACCAGCTCGGACTGGTGATCCTCGCCGGCATTTGCTGTGGCAACCATGCCAAAAGATAAGGTTATGGCAAGTGCACCCGCCAGCGCCTGTTTTACGAATTTGCTGATATCACCCATGTCCTGTTCCCCTCTCAGAATATCTGTCGGCAAGCTTTGTTCCGTTGGCAATCAACCGAAATCATCCATTTCCGATTGTGCCAAGAATATCTTGCAATATTAATAATCCGTGATGTGTTCAATTCAAAAAACAATGTTCCAGTGTTGGCTGCGGCAAGTTCAATAGATACCCGGAATGATCCGCTTGGTTTTTTTGACATATTCCCGGTAGGATTCACCAAACTCCATTTCCATCATTTTCTCTTCCTGACCGATTCGAAGAAAAAACAGCGTACCAAAACCCACAAGCCCGGCAAAACCCGCCAGCCAGTTTGGCAGCAGAAAAGCCTGCGCAAGCGCCCAAAGCCAGAATGCCGAATACATGGGATGGCGCAAATTGCTGTAGATTGATGTGGTGATCAACTGATGTCCTTCGCGCAGATCAAGGCTGTTGGACCACATTACTCCCAAGGCCTTGTGGGTAAGGCGGAAGAGAACAAGCGAGACGCCAAACAAGCCGATGCCAATGGCAAACATGCGTGGATCAGGGCTATAATCCAGTGCAGAAGGGAGGCCGGAAAACACCCATATTCCCGGCAGCAATCCAAGCCCGCTGAACGAAATTGCCAGTGAGATCTGCTCCTTGAGGGGGCGCCTTGTCAGCTTGATCCCATGGCGCCGGGACCTGACATTTGGTCGCCAGCGCAAACCCGCCCACAGGACAATAAAGGCACACCAGACGATCTTGCTCCACAGAGTCAGATCCATATCCATCACAATTGTCCTGCCTTTACGTTTGGCCAATCAGTCAGCAATTCAGGTTTCTCGGCGAGCTCTTCTGCATCCAGGGGGCCAAAGAGCCGCAGACCGAAATCATAGCTGACAGGCCGGTCATTCTGGCGCACATATTGGCAATGGGTGCGATAGAGCGAGCGCTTCATGCGTTGATAACGCTCAACAGTCAAACCATATTTGAAGCGGACATAATACACAGAGTAACCGCCTGCCGGAGCATCGATCCCGGCCGGCTCAAAAGGGTCAGCCTTGTAAAACGATATGGCGTCGTCTTTAGATTGAAACTCATGCCAGTAGATCGTTTTTTCCTTCAAGACATGTTCAAGTTGTCGCCGCATCCACCCGGCTTTCGGACAAAGGGCAACCTTCAGATGGCTGGATCCCAGTGCAAGTATGCGGACCTTTTTGTTGTCGAGAAGCCCGGGTTTTTCTTTCAGGGCAAGCGACAGTGCGCTGATCGCCCAAACACTTCCGAAACTGTGGCCGGCGATGACGATTTCATCGTGATCTGACCGGGAAATCTCATCTCCCATCCGGCGTGCAAACAGCACCATTCTGTCTTCCACCTCCGGATTGGAGCGATTGATCAGATCCCGTGCAAACCCCCAATTTCCAATGGTTGTTCGAAGATAAAGGTAATCGCCTGGCCACTTGAGCAATAACAGCCAGATGCCAATGGTCAAAGCAATGGTCGTCCATGCAAACATAGAACCTGGCTGTATCAATGACCCTGTCATGAGACTTGCCAGCTGGAAGCTGACCAGGGCTGCTGCGATCCAGCAGACCAACGGATAGATCGTGAAGAAAAAATACAGTTTGCTTGCTTTGAGATAGCGAAAAACGGTGCCGTCGGCAAAGAAGGCCAGATATTTGGCCGCGTTGGAGATTGCACCGCCAGGAAATTTCATGCCGTCGTATCGGGAGACGATATCGTACCAGCCGAACTGGACGAGCCTTGTGTTCGTATGCCAGTCGTCGCCTTCAGCATGGACGGAGCAGGCCGCATCATGGGCGCTTTCCGCGACAGGCGGCGAATCCGGACCTTTCAATTCGAATTCGAACAAGGCTCCAGATTGTCGACCGCAGCGCAACAGATTGGAAATCTGGTTGTCGATGCTGGATTTTTCAAAACCGGAAAAATTCAGGACAAGGCGCGATTCGACCTGATTTTGAAAACCGGGTTTCTCATGAGGCGCAATTTTGTCTGGTTTATTGTCGTCGACCCAATCCGGATTCATATCCATGCAATGTGTTCTCTTGCATCCATCTGTCATTTTCTACGGGAAAGGGTTTTATAAATGGGCTTTGCTTGTCAGGCAATCAAAGTCGATTGATGCATTGCGTATACCACAGAAATCTATTTTCACGCCGCGACATCAATGACCAGCTTGCCGAAATTCTTGCCCTTCAGCAGGCCGATAAAGGCTTCAGGCGCGTTCTCCAGACCGTCCACCATGTCTTCGCGGTATTTGATCCGACCTTCGCTCAGCCATCTGGCCATGTCCCTGGCAAAGGCATCAAAACGCGCCTGATAATGATCGAAGATGATGAAGCCCTGAACCTTGATGCGCTTGACCAGAAGGTTTCCGAACAGGGCAGGCGTGGGGTCGGGACCCTCCGGCAGGCTGGTGGCGCTGAAGCTGGCGATGCGGCCGCACAGGGGAATGCGGGCGTGGACATTGAGCAAAGGCAGAACGGCATCGAATACGGCGCCGCCGACATTTTCAAAATAGACGTCGATGCCATCCGGGCAGGCCGCTGCAAGATTTTCCTTCAGCCGCGGATCACGGTGGTCAATGCAGGCGTCAAAGCCCAGTTCCTCGACCACATAGCGGCATTTTTCCGGGCCGCCGGCAATGCCGACAATGCGGCAGCCTTTCAATCTTGCTATCTGGCCAACCACGGAACCGACAGCGCCACTGGCCGCGGCGACAACGACGGTTTCGCCTGCAACCGGCTGACCGATATCCAGCAAGCCCACATAGGCAGTAAAACCGGGCATGCCCAGAACACCCAAAGCAAGAGAGGGTTGCGCCATGGTCTTGTCCAACTTTGACAGATCGACACCATCGGACAGGGCATAATCCTGCCAGCCATTGGCGCTGAGCACCAACTCCCCCTTGGAAAACGCGGGATTTGCAGATTCCACCACACGGCTGACTGTCCCACCCACCATGGTCTGGTCAAGATTGACCGAAGGGGCATAGGACGGTGCATCATTCATGCGGCCACGCATATAGGGATCGAGCGAAAGATAGAGGGTTTTCAGCAGAACTTCGCCCGCGCCAGGCTGCGGAATGTCTGTCTCTTCCAGCCGGAAATTTGCTGCGACGGGCGATCCCGTCGGGCGCGATGCCAGAACGATGCGTCGGTTTTTCTGTGTCATGTGTGCTGTTCCATCTTCGAGACTGAGGGCCTTGGCGGTGCCTGTATATATATCCGCACCGCGACCAGATCATAGGGTCATCAGGACAATCAGCCGGCATTCTCGAGGTGTGTTGAAACGCCATGATCAGGCAAGCCACCCAGTTCGATCAGGAAGGCAACGATCTCATCGACACCCTTGCCGCGTCGCATATCGGTAAACAGGCTCTTTTTGTCAGGGCGCATTCTGGCGGCGTCGCGTTCCATGACGGACAGGTCGGCGTCGACATGCGGCGCCAGATCCGCCTTGTTGATGATCAACAGATCGGAGCGGGTAATGGCAGGCCCGCCCTTGCGCGGAATTTCCTCTCCCTGGCATACTGAAATGACATAGAGCGTTACATCGGCCAATTGCGGCGAGAAGGTCGCTGCCAGATTGTCGCCGCCGGATTCGATGAAGACAATATCAAGATCAGGATGGCGCGCGGTCAGTGCGGCAATAGCAGACAGATTGATCGAAGCATCCTCACGGATTGCCGTGTGCGGGCAGCCACCGGTCTCCACGCCGACGATGCGATCCGATGACAGCGCCTGTAGCCGCACCAGCGCTTCTGCATCTTCCTTTGTATAGATATCGTTGGTCACCACGCCGATGGAATATCGCTCCCGCATGGCTTTGCACAATTTTTCGGTGAGTGTTGTCTTGCCGGAGCCGACCGGTCCGCCGATGCCAACCCGCAAGGGGCCGTTTTGAAGTGGAGTCATGATCGAAAAAGCCTGGAATTCTGGGTTTCATGTTTGAGGGAGGCGATTTCCGCGAGGATTGTCGCGCTGCCCAGATCGTCGAGTGTTGCAGGGCAAGCCCGCTGCGCGGTTGCCAGCACGCAGTCTTCAAGGCGTGCCAGAAGCGCCACGCCATCGGCTTGACCAAGCGGCATCAGCCGCAGACCTGCCTGAATGAGATTGGCAAGGAATGCGTGCAGATAGGCGGCCAGAGCCTGTTCAAGCGGGATGCCATGGGCGCCCGACAAGGCGCCAGCCGCAACGGGCATGGCGCAGTCCTTTGGCAGGCGCGCAAAGACGTCGTCCGGCCAGGCACGTGCTGCATCCAGGAAGGCCGTTCCCTGCATCATGGTTTCCATGTGGCGCTCGGCAGAGGGCGCCATGGCTTCGGCCAATGCTGCCAATTCATGGAGATCAGCGCCGGATTGTGCATCGTTCCAGCTTTGCGCAAAGAGCAGCGCATCGTTCCAGGCTGAGCCGCGCGTCATCAGGTCGTGCAGCCAATCGTAAAGATCGTTCCGGGTCACAACAAATCCATCATGGACGGCGCGTTCCAGACCGTGGCTATAAGCAAAAGCGCCTATCGGAAAGGCCGGCGACATCCAGGTGAGCAAACGCAGCAATTTCCGGCCGGCGGCGATTTCAGTCATGGTGATGACCGTGATGATGGTCATGGTCATGGTCATGGGGGTGATCATCGCCATGAACATGGTCTGCATGGGGGTTTTCATAGGCGCCGCCCTGCGGATCGAAGGGGGCCTCTATGTCTTCAATATGGGCGCCGAGACCTTCCAGCATGGCGCGCAACGTATGGTCATGGCGGATCAGCAGACAATCATCAGCGATTTGGGTTGGACAATGGCGGTTGCCCAGATGCCAGGCAAGTTGCAACAGGTGGTGGGTGGAATCAGCGCGGACCCGATAGAGCTTTTCCGGTGTTGCGCGCACCTCGATGATCCGGCCATCACTGAGCAGCAGGCCTTCCCCATGGCGCAGCAACCGGGCATGCGGCAGGTTGAGAAGGAAGGTGATGCCGTTGTCGGAGGTCAGCGTCATGCGCCGACGGTGGCGGGCCGTTTCATCAAGGGTGATCGTATCGGCGGCCTCACCGGATTTGATCGCGCACAGCGAAGAGACGGTCGGATGGGTCAAAACAGAAAATACCTCTGGGCCATGGGAACCACGTCTGCCGGTTCACAGGTCAGCAATTCACCATCGGCATGAACCTCGTAGGTTTCCGGATCCACTTCGATATGCGGGGTCGCGGCATTGTGGATCATTGATGATTTTCCGATGCCACTGCGGGTGTTCTCGACGGCGACAAATGCCTTGTCCACGCCAAGGCTTGCATGCAGATCGGTTTCCATCGATGCCTTGGACACGAAGGTGACCGAGGAATTTGTCAGAGACTTGCCATAGGCGCCGAACATGTAGCGATAGTGTACGGGCTGCGGCGTCGGGATTGATGCATTGGGATCACCCATGGGCGCTGCGGCGATGGTTCCGCCAACCAGGATCATTTCGGGTTTCACGCCAAAAAAGGCCGGTTTCCACAGAACGATGTCGGCGCGTTTGCCGACCTCGATGGAGCCGATATGTTTAGACAGCCCCTGGGCGATGGCCGGATTGATCGTATATTTGGCAATATAGCGTTTTACCCGGAAATTGTCGTTCTCGCCGGTCTCTTCTGCCAGGCGGCCCCGTTGGCGTTTCATCTTGTCGGCGGTCTGCCAGGTGCGGATCAGCACCTCGCCGACCCTGCCCATGGCCTGGCTGTCCGAAGCAATGATAGAAAAGGCGCCGAGATCGTGCAGAATGTCCTCTGCGGCAATGGTCTCTTTTCGTATGCGGCTTTCCGCGAAGGCCACATCTTCGGGAATGCCGTCGTCCAGATGGTGGCAGACCATCAGCATGTCGAGATGTTCATCCACGGTATTGACCGTATAGGGGCGGGTTGGATTGGTTGATGATGGAATGACATTTTGCAGCCCGCAGATCTTGATGATATCGGGCGCATGGCCGCCACCGGCGCCTTCCGTATGAAAGGCATGGATGGTGCGCCCGTTGATGGCCTTGATGGTGCTTTCGACAAATCCGCTCTCATTGAGCGTGTCGGTGTGTATCATCACCTGGATGTCATGGGCGTCGGCCACCGACAGGCAGGTGTCGATGGCGCCGGGGGTGGTGCCCCAGTCTTCATGCAGTTTCAGCGAACAGGCCCCGGCCAGAACCATTTCCTCCAGCGCTTCGGGACGTGACGCATTGCCCTTGCCGGCAAAGGCCAGATTCATCGGAAAGGCGTCGGCCGCCTGGATCATGCGCCCGATATGCCAGGCGCCGGGTGTGCAGGTGGTGGCAAGCGTGCCGTGGGCCGGGCCGGTACCGCCGCCCAGCATGGTGGTGACGCCGGACATCAGCGCCTCTTCAATCTGCTGTGGGCAAATGAAGTGGATGTGGGAGTCAAAGCCACCGGCGGTGACGATTTTACCCTCAGCCGCAATGACCTCCGTGCCCGGGCCGATAATGATATCGACACCGGGTTGCGTATCGGGATTGCCGGCCTTTCCTATGGCGTGAATGAGACCATTGCGAAGGCCGATATCGGCCTTGTAGATGCCGCTGTGGTCGACGATCAGGGCATTGGTGATCACCGTATCGACCGCACCGGCGGCTCTGGTGACCTGGGATTGCCCCATGCCGTCGCGGATGACCTTGCCGCCACCGAATTTGACCTCTTCACCATAGACGGTGAGGTCGCGTTCAACTTCGATAAACAAGACAGTGTCCGCCAGCCGCACCTTGTCGCCGGTTGTCGGGCCGAACATATCCGCATAGGCGGCTCTGGAAATCCTGGTTGGCATTAGAGTGATCCCATGATTTTCTGCTGGAAACCAAAAACCCGGCGCTTGCCGCCGAACGGTACAAGTGTGACTTCGCGTTCCTGGCCCGGTTCAAAGCGCACGGCCGTGCCGGCTGCAATATCGAGGCGCATGCCGCGCACCTTTTCGCGATCAAAATCGAGCGCTTCGTTGGATTCGTAAAAATGATAATGGCTGCCGACCTGCACCGGGCGGTCGCCGCGATTGGCGACCTTGATGGTCAGGGTCTGGGCGCCTTCATTGAGCACAATGTCGCTCTGGGCGCAGATGATTTCACCTGGAATCATGGGGTATCTCCGGTTCTATCGGATTGGCTGATGAACAGTGACGAGCTTGACGCCATCGGGAAATGTCGCCTCAACCTGAATATCGTGGATCATCTCGGCGATGCCTGCCATGACCTGGTCTCGCGTCAACACATGGGCGCCGGCCTCCATCAGATGGGCAACGGTTTCGCCGTCCCTGGCGCCTTCGACAACATGATCGGATATCAGCGCGATGGCTTCGGGGTAATTGAGCTTCACGCCGCGCGCCAGTCGCTTGCGCGCCACTTCGGCCGCCATGGCGATCAGCAATTTGTCCTTTTCCCTCGGTGTCAGATTCATGGGATCTCCTCAAGTGTTCCACAGTTTCGGCAGGCCATGGCCGTGACCGATGATCTTGCTGTTGCACCAATCAATGACCGGAACAATTTCCTTGCGCAAGGCAAAACCCGATTCGGCAATGCAGCGAAACACAAGGCGTTTGCCGGCTGATGAATGGATGCAACTGATGCCGCTGTTTGCGCCGAGCCTCTGGCGCAGCGGCTCCACCATATCATCGCAATCGTCATGCACCACAATGATGGTGGCCAGGGCAATGGCTCCGGCCGTGGTGCTGGCGCGGTTGAGGAGTGACTGCATGTCACCGTCAAGCCGCGTGTCTTCCGCATGCAGCAGGTGCCCGCCGCGATATATGCGCCAATGATCGTCAATCGATCCGGAGCTGACGATTTCCCCCATCGCCGTGCGACCGATGATCAATGGTTCGACCATGAGAAAGCTGGCGCGGGGCGCCAGTCTGACCGTCAGTTTCCGGTCAAAGGCTCCGCCGTCAAAGAGGATTGTTTCCTGCGGAAGCCAGGACAGGGCTGCGCCCTCGGCAAGGCTGATGTCGGTGTTGATGCAGGCTGCGTCAGCCCGTGCCCGATAGATTCTTTCACAGGCCTGTGTGGTGACGATCGCCTTGGCATTTTGCCCGAGATCGATGGTCCAGTCCATCTGGTCACCGCCAGTCAGGCCGCCCGAGGTGTTGATCAGGACTGCGTCGAGCGCAGACCCATGATGGCTGCGCGGCATGCGAATTTTCGCAGAGCCTTGCTGATAGAGCCGTGCAAGACGGGTCCTGCCGTCCAGATGCGTTGCGCTGAGCCGTGCGGCACCGCGGGCGCGCTGCATGGGTGCGGCAGGGGCCTTCACCGGGATGCTGCCGGCGGCGCTGGCGATGGTGTCATATTTGTTCATTGCATCGCATCATACCATCAAGTGGCGGCGTGTGTCCGCATTATCCAGATCTTCTGGCGGGCCGCTATGCACAATTTCACCGCGGTCCATGATATAGACATGGTCGGCCAGTTCACGGCAAAAGTCGAGATATTGTTCCACCAGCAAGATGGTCAGTCCGGCGCTGTCGCGCAGATAGGTCAGCGCGCGGCCGATATCCTTGATGATGGACGGCTGGATGCCTTCGGTCGGTTCATCCAGAATCAGAAGCTTCGGGCGGGTCACAAGCGCGCGGCCAATGGCCAATTGTTGCTGCTGGCCACCGGAAAGATCGCCGCCGCGCCGCGACAACATGCTGTCGAGAACCGGAAACATCTCAAAGACCTCGGGTGGAACAGAGCGTTGCTTGCGCGACAGGCAGGCATAACCGGTTTCCAGGTTCTCGCGCACCGTGAGCAGCGGAAAGATCTCGCGCCCCTGTGGAACGCTGGCAATGCCGCGGGCAGCGCGTGCGTAGGGCGGCTGGCCCTTGATCTCCTTGTCTTCAAACCGGATCGAGCCGGAGGTGACGCCATGCTGGCCGGTGATGGCGCTGAGCAGCGACGTTTTTCCAACGCCATTGCGCCCCAGGACACAGGTGATGCGTCCGGGGTCTGCCTTCAGCGATACGCCGCGCAAGGCTTCTGCCGCACCATAGTGGAGATGCACATCCTCGACCTCAAGTGTTGTCATAGCTTGCAACCATTCCTGTTTCACCCGCAATCCGCAGGGCTCTAGCGCCCGAGGTAATTCTCAATGACTTTCTGATTGGAACTGACATGGTCGAGCGAGCCTTCTGCCAGAACCGAACCCTCGGCCAGCACGGTCACCTTGACATCCAGATCGCGCACGAAGCTCATGTCATGCTCGACCACCACCACGGATCGGGATTTGGCGATTTCCCGCAACAAGCGCGCGGTTTCTTCTGTTTCGGCGTCCGTCATGCCTGCAACGGGCTCGTCGACAAGCAGCAATTTGGGTTCCTGTGCCAGCAACATGCCAATTTCCAGCCATTGCTTCTGTCCGTGGGAAAGATTGGCGGCCAATTCGTCTTTGCGGGCAGCCAGACGGGTTGTCTCCAGAATGTCGTGGATCTGGTCGCGGTCTCGCTGCGTTGTGACGTAGAACAGGGTGGCGAATACACTGCGGTTGCGATTGAGCGCCAGTTCGAGATTGTCCCAGACGGTATGGCTTTCGAAGACGGTTGGTTTTTGAAACTTGCGGCCGATGCCCAGTTGGGCAATATCGGTTTCATCGTGCCGGGTCAGATCAATGCCGCCGTCGAAGATCACATCGCCGCTGTCAGGTCTTGTCTTGCCGGTCACAATATCCATCATGGTGGTCTTGCCGGCACCATTGGGGCCGATGATGGCCCGCATTTCACCGGGCTGCAGAATGAGTGACAGATTGTTGATGGCCTTGAAGCCGTCAAAGGACACGTGGACACCGTCCAGATAGAGCAGACTTCCCGCTGCGGATTTGGTCATTCTGCAGCCCTCACTGTTGGCTCGGCAACCGGCGTGTCGGATTTTGCCGTGCGACGCCGCAGCCAGGCCATGGCGCTGGAAAAACTGCCGACAACACCTTTGGGAAGGAACAATGTTGTGGCAACAAACAGTGCGCCAAGAGCGAAAAGCCAGAATTCGGGGAAAGCTGCAGTGAAGACGGATTTGCCTGCATTGACCAGCACTGCGCCAATGATCGGTCCAATCAGCGTGCCCCTGCCGCCCACGGCTGTCCAGATAACCACTTCGATCGAATTGGCGGGTGCGAATTCGCCCGGATTGATGATGCCGACCTGCGGCACATAGAGCGCCCCGGCTATGCCGGCCATCATGGCTGATACAACGAAGACAAAGAGTTTTACGTTTTCGACACGGTAGCCGATAAAACGCGACCGGCTTTCCGCATCACGCACCGCGACCAGCACCTTGCCGAATTTGGAGCGCACGATGCCTGAGCAGATGAGAAAGGATGCTGCCAGAGCCAGCGCAGATGCGGAAAACAGCGCGGCTCTGGTGGTGTCAGACTGGATGTCATAGCCCAGAATATCCTTGAAATCGGTCAGCCCATTGTTTCCGCCAAAGCCCATTTCATTGCGAAAGAAGGCCAGTAAAAGCGCATAGGTCATGGCCTGGGTGATGATCGACAGATAGACGCCGGTGACGCGGCTGCGGAAGGCAAACCAGCCGAAGACGAAGGCCAGGACGCCGGGGACAAGAAGGATCATCAGGGCGGCGAACCAGAACTGGTCAAACCCGAGCCAGAACCAGGGCAGTTCCTTCCAGTTCAAAAAGACCATGAAATCGGGCAGGATCGGATCACCATAAACGCCGCGCGAGCCGATCTGACGCATCAGATACATGCCCATGGCGTAGCCGCCCAGTGCGAAGAAAGCGCCGTGCCCCAAAGACAGGATGCCGCAATAGCCCCACACTAGATCCAGCGCCAGGGCCAGAAGGGCATAGGTCAGATATTTGCCGATCAGGCTGATGGTGAAGTTGGAAACATGAAAAGCACTGTCAGACGGCAGCAAGAGATTGGATGCAGGCACCAATATGGCCAGCGCAATCAGGGCAGAGACAACCCAGATGGCGCGCCGGTCCAGAGCCTTGAACAGGAATGAGGTGATCATGCTTCGACGGCCCGTCCCTTGAGTGCAAACAGCCCGCGTGGCCGTTTCTGAATGAAAAGGATGATGAAGACGAGAATCAGGATCTTGGCCAGAACAGCACCGGCAAAGGGCTCAAGGAACTTGTTGGCGACCCCCAGCGTCAGTGCCCCGATCAGGGTTCCCCACAGGTTGCCGACTCCGCCGAAAACCACCACCATGAAACTGTCGATGATATAGTTCTGCCCCAGGTTGGGCGATACATTGGCGATCTGCGAGAGTGCGACCCCGGCGATCCCGGCAATGCCCGAGCCCAGTGCAAATGTCAGGGCGTCCACCCAGGGTGTTCTGATGCCCATGGAAGAGGCCATCTTGCGGTTTTGCGTGACGGCCCGCATCTGCAGACCGAAGCCTGTTTTCTTGAGAACCACAAACAGGGCGGCAAAGACGAAGAGGGCAAAGACCACGATCCACAGCCGGTTGGCCGTCAGGGTCAGTCCGCCAAGCTCATAGGCCCCCGACATCCATGTCGGATTGCCGACTTCCTTGTTGGTGGAGCCGAAAATGGTGCGGATGGTCTGCTGCAGGATCAGCGAGACCCCCCAGGTTGCCAGCAAGGTTTCAAGCGGCCGCCCATAGAGAAAGCGGATGATGGTGCGTTCCATCACAAATCCGCAGGAGCCGGAGACCAGAAATGCCAGTGGCAGGGCCAGAGCGAGTGAATAGTCAAACAGGCCAGGATATCCGTTGCGGATGATCTCCTGAACCACATAGGTCGTATAGGCGCCGAGCATGACCATTTCGCCATGCGCCATATTGATGACGCCCATCACGCCGAATGTCACGGCCAGGCCGATTGCGGCAAGCAGCAGCACTGAACCAAGCGATATGCCATACCAGACAGTCTGGCCGATATCCCAAAGGGCAATGGTCTTTTCAATTTCGACGATGGCCTTGTTCGCGGCCGCCGAGACGGGGCCGTCGGACTGGGCGGCAAATTCATTGAGCAGCGGAATGGCCTCGCGGCCATCGCCTTTCTGAATAAGGCCAATGGCGGCAATCTTGTCGGCATCGGTGGAATCGGATTTCAAAATGACCGATGCGCGCGCCAGTTCCATGGCTGAACGCACGTCTGGCGCCTTTTCCTGCACCAGTGCACGATCAAGCGCTTCCAGACTGTCCGGATCTCCGGTCTTGAATATGGTCTGTGCCGCAGCTATCCGGACTTGCGGATCGGGGCTGAGCAATGTCAGCGTTCCAATGACGCTGCGGATCAGGCGGCGCAGTGAATTGTTCACCCTGACCTTGCTGACGCTCCCCTTGGGAACGGTGCCGATATTTTCGGCGGTCAATGGGTCGAAAAGGTCAAAATCCTTTCCTGACTTCTGTGCAATGAAGACCTTTTTGTCTGATTTCCGAAAGTAAAGCGCACCATCACTCAGGGCCTGGAGCGCTGGTACGGTTTTGGCATCGCCAATTGCCGCAAGGGCTTCAATCTGCGCTGCGCGGGCTTTCAGATTGCCCGCTGCCATCGCGTCGATGAGGCTGCGCGGGTCTGTTTGGGCGCTGACGCCGGTGATCAGCAATGGCACGATCAGAAGTGCGATCAGAAATCGGATGAGGTGCTGCATGGGTCATTTTTGGTCAGAGGAAAGACAGCGGGCAACAATTGCCCGCTGCAGGATCAGGGCATTTGCGCCTTAGCTGCCTTTGCCGCCACAGGTGGAGGTTTCGACATTGAAGTTGCCGCAGGACAGTGGTTTTCTCCAATCGGAAATCAGCTTGGCTGAATCCGGCAGGTAATCAGACCAGGCATCACCGGCAACAAGGCCGTTGGTGCGCTCGACGATTTCGAACTGTCCGTCTGCCTGAATCTCACCAATCAGAACCGGCTTGGTGATGTGGTGGTTCGGCATCATTGCCGAATAGCCGCCCGACAGGTTTGGAACCGCCACGCCGACGATTTCGTCAATCACTGTGTCGACATCGGTCGTGCCGGCTTTTTCAACGGCTTTCACCCACATGTTGAAGCCGATGTAATGGGCTTCCATGGGGTCGTTGGTGACCCGGTTTTCATCGCCTGTAAATGCTTTCCAGGTTTCGATGAATGTTGCATTTTCTTCCGTGTCGACCGATTGGAAATAGTTCCAGGCAGCCAGGTGACCGACGAGCGGTTCGGTATCGAGACCGGCGAGTTCTTCTTCACCGACCGAGAAAGCAACGACGGGAATGTCGGTTGCGGAAATGCCCTGGTTGCCCAGTTCCTTGTAGAAGGGAACATTGGCGTCGCCATTGATGGTGGAAACAACGGCGGTCTTCTTGCCTTCCGATCCGAATGCCTTGATATCGGAAACAATTGTCTGCCAGTCGGAATGACCGAAGGGCGTATAATTGATCATGATATCTTCGTCCGCGACACCCTTGGATTTCAGGTAGGCTTCGAGGATCTTGTTGGTCGTGCGCGGATAGACATAGTCGGTTCCGGCAAGAACCCAACGTTCAACCTCTTCATTGGCCAGCAGATAGTCAACGGCAGGAATGGCCTGCTGGTTCGGCGCTGCGCCGGTGTAGAAGACATTGCGCTGGCTTTCTTCACCCTCATATTGAACCGGGTAGAAGAGAATGCCGTTGAGTTCGGCGAAAACCGGCAGAACCGACTTGCGGCTTACCGATGTCCAGTTGCCGAACACGGCCGCAACCTTGTGCACGTCCAGCAGTTCACGTGCCTTTTCAGCAAAAAGCGGCCAATCGGATGCCGGATCGACAACAACGGCTTCCAGTTGCTGGCCCAGCAGTCCGCCCTTCTTGTTCTGCTCTTCAATGAGCATCAACATGGCATCTTTCAGTGTTGTTTCTGAAATGGCCATCGTTCCCGAAAGCGAATGGAGGATACCGACTTTGATTGTATCAGCAGCGTTTGCCAACGTCGTCGTCATCATGCCAGCGACGAGCGCCGCAAAGCCGATGGATCTGGCTGTGTTTTTCAATATTGTCATTTTGTTCTCCGTAAGAGGTATTTGCACCGTCTTACCAACAGCAGGAATCGTGCCAATTGCTCTCATCGACGATTGATAAGTTTTAACTGCCTGATAAATAATGGAAATAGGGGGGCTTTTTGCTGGCGCAGAATTGGGCACGATGGCCGTGTTTTGCGCGGGCAAGGAATGTGCAGCTGAAATATATGCACAAAATATAGGCATATTGTGCGCGTTGCAGCATAACAATCGGATTGCCGTGACGCGGGTCAGTGTCTGATATAAGACAGGGGGCCGGTTTTTCCGGAAGAGGTATTTGCACCACAAAACCTCGGCCCTGCGCTTCATGCGCAGGGTTTGGTGGCGCTGCGCGACCGCTGCCCATAAGGGTTTGCCGCAGGCTAATCAGCGCCGCCGCAGGCCAAGGTTTTCCAGACGGTAATGACTGGGTGTCGCGAAATCAACAACGTCGCAAGCGTTGGCTGATGGGTATATCGAGCAATGCAGGGCGCAGATTGCTTCGCGCCCTGCATTGGTTTCAAACAGTCAGGTGGACGTTGCCACGATGGCGCGCGCCAGTTCGTCAAGTTTGTCACCGGGCAGACCGGCTATATTGATGCGGCTGTCGCCAACGATATAAATGCCGTGTTCCTCGCGCAAGGTGTCAATCTGCTCGCTCGACAGGCCAAGGCGTGAAAACATGCCTTTTTGATTGGCGATGAAATCGAAACGGGAACTGTTTGAGGCACGACGCAGGGCATCTGCAAAATCGCGACGAAGCGATTCCATGCGCTGGCGCATCCCCTCGAGCTCTGCCATCCAGTCGGCGCGCAATTGCGGATCGGTCAGGACCATGCGCACAAGGGCTGCGCCATGGTCCGGCGGCATGGAATAGACGCTGCGTGTCACGGAGAGCATTTGGCTCAAACCAATATCTGCCTCGCTGGCATTGGCAGCAACCAAAAGGGCAGCGCCGACGCGCTCCCGGTAGACGGCGAAGTTCTTGGAGCAGCTGGCCGCAATCAATACTTCGGGAACCTGGCTTGCCAGAAGGCGCAGGCCGGCTGCGTCCTGTTCGAGGCCGTCGCCGAAACCCAGATAGGCGAAATCGACAAAGGGCAGCAGGCCCCTTTCCTTGCACAGATCGGCAATGATCTGCCATTGTTCCAAATTCAGGTCGGCGCCGGTCGGGTTGTGGCAGCACCCGTGCAACAGCAGGATATCGCCAGCCATGGCGGTGCGCAGTGACCCCAGCATGGCTTCGAATCTGATCTGGCCGGTTTCGGAGTCGTAATAGGGGTAGGATTGTGGCTTGAGGCCGGCCCCGGACAAAAGTGGCAGGTGATTGGGCCAGGTCGGGTCGGACAACCAGATGGTGGCGCCGACGCGCGCCCGGTTGAGCATGAGTGCGATGACGGAAAGCGCTCCGGAGCCGCCAGCGGTCTGGCACACGCGCAGCCGATCAGCCGGGACCGCGTCACCCAGGACAATTTCACCCATCGCCTGGCAGAATTCCTTGTCGCCCTGCACGCTGACATAGGACTTTGTCGTCTGCTCTTCATGAAGGCGTTTTTCAGCCACCCGAATGGCGCGCATGATCGGGGTGTCGCCCTTCTCGTCCTTGTAGACGCCGACGCCCAGATCCAGCTTGTTTTCGCGCGGGTCTTCACGATATTGCGCCATCAGAGCAAGAATTTTGTCCGGCGGGGCTGGCTTCAGGTTCTCAAGCATTGTCTCTATCCCGAATTGGTGATGTTCCACCCTTGCTAGCGTTTCTTGTTTCGCGGGTCCAATGTTTTGTCATGCCGCGATACACGCCTTCGGTGCACCGTGCCTGCCAGATTGCCATATTCAGGCTTGAGGTCAGGCTTGAGGTCAGGCTTGGAGGGGGGTGGCTTAGCCGGTGCTCTCAACCGACCGTTCAACGCTGTTTCCCGCTGCGTCTCCGATCTGTCTGCTGCGGCGCAGGGCGACAATCTGGCTGATGATGGAAAGGGCGATTTCCTCGGGTTCCACGGCCTTGATATCGAGACCGGCGGGAGCGTGAATATCCGCAATGCGCGCGCCCAACTGCGGATCATGGGCAAGGTCCTTTATGAGCGTCTGGAATTTATGACGGCTTGCGACCATGCCGACATAGCCGGCGCTTGACGCGAGCGCTGCACGCAAGGCCTCACGGTCGCGCTGACCCTGGGTTGAAAGAACCAGCGCATCATTGGGGCCGGCCTGGCTGGCTGCAGTGGCAAAGTCCGGACAGACCTCGTCGGCGGCTTCCATATCCTGGACATTTGCGTCGGACACACCGACGATGGTGCGATAACCGATCGTCCGGGCGATCGCGACCAGGGTGCGGGCGATGGGTGAGGAACCCAGAACAATCAGGCGGCGGGTGGCTTTCATCGGTTCGAGAAAAACCTCTACCGTGCCGCCGCTGGGGCAGGATGATTTATGCAAGGTGGTTCCATCGGTATCGACCGGGGCCACGACCTCATCCTTCGGTTTGATGCGGATCATTCCCGGTTCCTGTGTCTGCAGCGCCTTGAGCCCTTCCTTCCGGATCGCCCCGGTTACGCATCCACCGCCCAGAAAGCCGTGCAATACACCGTCTTCGGTGACCACGCCCTTGGCGCCCGGTTTGGCCGAGGTTGCATGTTTGGTGCGCACGATGGTTGCGATGCAGAAGCTTTGGCCGCTGCCGCGCAATTGTTCGATCAGATCCAGGGTGCTTTCAGAGAGTTTCATATCCTTCCCTCACAATTGCGCCAATTGCGGCTCAAGGGCTGCAAGGCTTTCAAGGGTATTGGCTGCGGCAAAATAGTCGATGTGCGGCCGCGCGGCCAGCATGGCAGCGGTGATCGGTGCATAATTCTTCCAGCCCAGAAGCGGATTGAGCCAGATGAGTTTTCTGACGTGCTTCTTCATGCGCGCCAGTTCGGCCTCCAGCTTTTCCGGTGCGCCGGTATCGTATCCATCGCTCAGGACGATGGCGACGGTGCGTGAATTGGCCATTTTGCGGGCATAGTGCCGGTTGAATTGGCCGAGGCATTCTCCAAGTTTCGTACCGCCGCCAAAACCCTCGGCCATCAGTGCCAGACGGGTCATCGCGCGGGCCGAATTGCGATCCCGCACGGCGTCGGTGACATGAACGAGCCTTGTGTGGAAGACGAAGGCATCAGAATGCAGCCAGGCGCAAACCAGGCCTTTGACGAATTGCAGGAAGAAGCGGCTGTAATGTTTCATGGAACCCGATACGTCCAGAAAGACAATGATATGAACCGGTCTGGGGCGGGTTGAGCGGCGAAACAATTCGATCGGCTCGCCGCCACGCGGCAGCGCCGAGCGGATGGTTTTGCGCAGGTCCAGGCGGTTGCCTTTTTTCGCGGTTTTATAGCGGCGCGACAGACGGTATCGCATGGCCCGGGCCAATTGCAGGGCCAGCGCTTCTGCAGCCCTGATTTCCTCCGGGTCGACGATGTTTTTCAGATCGGTTTTGCGGTTGACCGAATGTTTTGCAGCGATCAGCCTTCCGCTAGCCTCACCGGCAGGCTGGTCACCGGTTTCAACTTCAATCTGCGGGGTCTTGCCATCCCCTTCAGGCCGATTGTCGCTGAGATGCTGTTGCCACAGGGGGGCTGGACGCTCGGGCCTTGTGATATGGGGCGGCGACTTTTGCTGCAGAGATGCCCTGGTGCGGCCGGATTTTATCCAATAGGCCTCGAAAAGATCATCAAAGCGCAACCATTCCTGCCTGTCTCCGGCCAGCAGGGTTTTCAGCTCGAGCCGCACACGTTGCATCGTCGGCAACGGTTTGGATGACAGATGGTGCGCGATCGTGATGCATTCCTGTGGTCCCATGGTAAAACCATTGGCGCGCATGTGATTGGTAAAATCAATGATCCGTTCGCTCAGGAGGGCCGGGGGCGCGCTGGTCTGCGATGGCGTCATCAGGCGGCCTTTCCGGCCAGCCGTGACACCAGTTCCCTCGGCGCGGACTTGAGGTCCGATTCTGTCTTCAAAAGGCAGATCATGCTCGATGTCACCTTGTCGGGATCATCCAGCAGGGAATGCACCTCCATGCCGACCAGAGCCGCCGCCCAGTCCAGGGTCTCGGCAATGCCGGGCTTCTTCTCCAGGTCCTCTTTTCGCAGGTTCTGGACAAAGCCGACGATTTCGCTGGCAAGATTTGCTTCAAGATCCGGCAACCGGGCGCGCACAATGTCGTGTTCTCGCTGGTGGTCTGGGAATTCGACATAGCTGTAGAGACATCGCCGACGCAATGCATCCGACAATTCGCGGGTGCCGTTTGACGTCAGGATGACATAGGGTCGGCTGGTCGCTTCGATGGTGCCGAGCTCCGGTATGGTGACCTGAAAATCCGACAGGAGTTCCAGCAGGTAGGCCTCGAATTCCTCATCCGCCCGGTCAATCTCGTCGATCAGCAGAACCGGGCTTTTTTCCTGACTGATGGCTTCCAGCAGCGGTCGCCGCAACAGAAAGTCTTCCGAGAAGATCTGCTTCTCGATCGCCGAGGAGGAAAGCCGGTCGTGTTCGCGCGCACGAATGGCCAGAAGCTGTTTCTGATAATTCCATTCATAGATCGTCGATGTGGCGTCCAGGCCTTCATAACATTGCAGCCGGATCAGTCTGGTATCCAGCACCTTTGCCAGAGCTTTGGCCGTTTCGGTCTTGCCGACACCGGCTTCGCCTTCCAGCAACAATGGACGCGCCAGATCCACCGTCAATTGCAGGGCAACGCTCAAGGGGTCGTCGGCTATATAGCCGACAGCAGCAAGTTTTGGCCCGATATCGTTGATGACACTCATGAACGGCTCACGCGTATGAAGACAGGAGGGTCCGCGCCGCCGGAAAATCGGTGGCGACGCGGAGAGGGATCTAGTCGGTCAGGCCGAGTTTCTGTGCAGTTTTCCAGACCCGCCAATGATCATGCGGCATTTGCGTATGGGTCAGGCCCTTGTGGGCAAAGGCATCATGAACGGCATTTGAAAAGGCCGGGACACCACCGACATTGGGGCTTTCGCCGACACCCTTGGCGCCGATGGGATGGTGCGGACTTGGCGTGGTGGTAAAGTCAGTCGTCCACATGGGTGTTTCAACGGCTGTCGGCAGGTAGAAATCCATCAGGCTGCCACCTTTGATGTTGCCGATTTCATCATAGGAAATCTCCTGACCCATGGCGATCGCCAGCGCCTCGGTCAATCCGCCATGCACCTGGCCCTCGATGATCATCGGATTGATGCGTGTGCCGCAATCATCCAGCGCGTAGAAACTGCGGATATCGGTCACGCCGGTGTCGACGTCGATGTCGACGACACAGATATAGGCGCCAAACGGATAGGTCATGTTTGGCGGGTCATAATAGGAGACCGCTTCAAGACCGGGTTCCAGCCCGGGAATGGCCTGATTGTAGGAGGCGAAGGCAATTTCCTTCATGGTCTTGTGGGCCTCCGGATTGCCCTTGACCTGAAAGCGGTCAATGTCCCATTCCAGATCGCCCTCATGGACTTCCAGAAGATAGGCGGCGATCATCTGTGCCTTGGCGCGGATCTTGCGGCCTGCCATGGCCGTGGCGGCGCCGGCAACCGGGGTGGACCGTGAGCCGTAGGTGCCAAGACCGTAGGGCGCCGTGTCCGTGTCGCCTTCTTCCAGCGTGATGTCCTCGGCGGGAATGCCGATTTCAGTGGCCAGAATCTGGGCGAAGGTCGTGGCATGTCCCTGACCCTGGCTGATGGTGCCGAGCCGGGCAATGGCCGAACCGGTCGGGTGGATGCGGATCTCGCAGCTGTCAAACATGCCAAGGCCGAGAATATCGCAGTTCTTGACGGGGCCTGCCCCGACGATCTCGGTGAAAAAGGCAACGCCGATGCCCATCAGCTTGCGGGTCTCGCCGCGTTCAAAGGCGGCGCGGTTGTCCACCTGTTCTGCGCGCAGGGCCTTGTAGGCAACACTCTCCATGCCCTTTTCGAGTGCGGTGTGATAGTCGCCGCTGTCATATTCCCAGCCCAGGGCGGAGGTATAGGGAAACTGTTCCTTTTTGATGAAGTTTTTCATCCGCAGTTCAGCCGGATCCATGTCGAGTTTGCGGGCCAGAATATCGATCATCCGCTCGATCATGTAGGCGGCTTCCGTGACCCGGAAGGAACAGCGATAGGCGACACCGCCCGGAGCCTTGTTGGTGTAGACGCCATCGACACCGCAATAGGCAACCGGAATATCGTAGGAGCCGGTGCAAATGTTGAAAAAGCCGGCGGGAAATTTGGTCGGGTCGGCGCAGGCGTCAAATGCCCCGTGGTCTGCCAGAACGTGGCAATGCAGCCCGGTGATCACGCCATCCTTTGTTGCCGCCAGTTTGCCGGTCATGTGATAGTCGCGGGCAAAGGCCGTTGCGGAAAGATTTTCCATGCGATCTTCGACCCATTTGATCGGAACGCCGGTGACAATGGAGGCAACAGCCGAGCAGATATAGCCCGGATAGACACCCACCTTGTTGCCAAAGCCACCACCGATATCGGGTGAAACGACGCGGATCTTGTGTTCCGGAATATTGGTGATCAGCGAGGCCACGGTGCGCACTGCGTGGGGTGCCTGGAACGTGCCCCAAAGGGTCAGCTTGCCATTGATCTTGTCCATCGAGGCAACGCAGCCGCAGGTTTCCAGCGGGCAGGGGTGCACACGCTGGTAGGTGATCATTTCCTCAACCGTGACATCGGCATCGGCCAGCGCCTTGTTGGCACCCTCCTCGTCACCGCAGTCCCAATGGAAAATGTGATTGTAATGGGCGCGCGCGCCGTGGGCACCTTCCATCTTGTCCTTGATGTCTTCGCGCAGCAGCGGCGCATCGGCGTCCATGGCCTTGAAGGCATCCACCAGTGCGGGAAGCTCTTCATATTCGACTTCGACCAGCTCGCAGGCATCCGCGGCAATATAGCGGTCCTTGGCAACAACAAAGGCCACTTCCTGCGCCTGGAAAAGCACTTTTTCATCCGCCAGAACGGCCTGAACATCGCCCGCCAGGGTTGGCATGTAATGCAGGTTCAGGGGTTTGAGGTCCTCGGCGGTCAGCACCGCGACGACACCCGGCATTGCCAGTGCGGCATCCTTGTTGATGGATTTGATGCGCGCATGGCCATAGGGTGAGCGCACGAAATCGCCAAACAGCATGCCGGGCAGTTTGATATCGCCGACATAATTGCCTTTGCCCTGGGTGAAGCGGGCGTCTTCTACCCGTTTGCGGGATGAACCCAGGCCCTGCAATTTTTCGATGCGTTGCTTGTCGGTGGGTGGGGATTGAACATTCATTGTGCTGCCTCCTTGACCGAAAGTTCTTCGGCTGCGACCTGGATGGCCTTGACGATATTCTGGTAGCCGGTGCAGCGGCAAAGGTTGCCACTGATGCCGTAGCGAATCTCTTCCTCGGTGGGATTGGGGTTTTCCTGCAGCAACCGATAGGCGCGGGTGATCATGCCCGGCGTGCAGAAACCGCATTGCAATCCATGATGTTGGCGGAAAGCCTCCTGCAGTGCGTGCAATGTCCCATCCGGATGGGCGATGCCCTCGATGGTGGTGATTTCGGCATTCTGCGCCTGGCCGACAAAGATCGTGCAGGATTTGACCGACTTGCCGTCAAGATCAATCGTGCAGGCACCGCAATGGCTGGTATCGCAGCCGATATGCGGACCGGTCAGACCAAGTTCCTCGCGCAGGAAATGAATGAGCAGCGTGCGCGGTTCGGCCAGGGCCTCCACTTCATCGCCGTTGATGGTCATTTTAACATGTGTCTTGGACATGGAATTCTCCGAAATATAGGAACACGGATGGTTCTGGGCATTGATGTGCTGGACCTAGCCGGCGCGTGCATGGGCGGTCTCGATCGCCCGTTTGACCATGATGCCGGCCAGATGGGTGCGATATTCCGCCGGTCCGCGCCCGTCCGATGCGGGATTGGTGATGGCGCGCGCAGCCGCAACAGCCGCCGCGATGGCGTCCGCATCCAGAGCGCTGCCGATCAATGCATTGGCGGCGGCTTCAGCCCAGAGCGGCGTGTCGGCCAGATTGGTCATTGCGATGGATGCACTGGTGCAGGAGCCGTTCGAAACCTCCAGCATGACAGCGGCCGCCGCCGTGGCGTAGTCACCGATCTTGCGCTTCTGCTTGTGGTAGCTGGAGCCATGTCCGGCTGGCGGTTTGGCAAAACGAATGGACGTCAATATTTCATTTTCACTGCGGGCGGTAAAATAGGCAGCCTCATAATAGGCGCGGGCCTTGACCGTACGGGTTCCGTCAGGCCCCTGAAGCACATAGTCGGCGTCCAGCAATTGCATGATCGCCGGCATGTCATTGCCCGGGTCGCCATTGGCGACATTGCCGCCAATCGTGCCGAGATTGCGAATTTGCGGATCGGCAATCTGCAGGGATGTCTCGCGCAGGATCGGGCAGCAGTCAGCCAGTTCCTCGGAATGGATCAATTGCGCCTGGGTGACGGTGGCACCAATGTCGATTTGATCCGCGCCGATGGATATGGCGGACAGGTCGTAGATGTCCTGGATATCGATGAGATGTTCCGGCGTTGCCATGCGCAGTTTCATCATCGGTATCAGGCTGTGGCCGCCTGCGAGTATGAGGGCGTCGCCGACATGGCTTGCCAGCAGACCAATGGCCTCATCAATTGTTGATGGCCGATGGTAGTCAAATGAACCCGGTATCATGAAGTTCCCCCCAGACCTGATCGCGGTTGGAGGCAAGTGTGCGCTGTTGTCACCGTGAAAGAAAAACCACGGTTCACCAAAGTCCGGTTTTTTGCACGGACGGTCCGTATTTTGCACGAATGGCAGGCGCATGAAAAAGCGCAATCTTTCGGTTTTTCGGTGTCTCAGACACGGCAAACCGCCACCAGATCCGCAATGGGTCTCAAATTCCCAGCAGATTGCGCAGGTCTTTGGCGCGTGAACGGCTGACCGGAACTTCCAGTTCGGATGCCTTGCCGAGATAACAATAGAGCTGGTCACCGACTTTCTTCAATCCGTTGATATGGGCGGGATTGACCAGAAAACGGCGATGGGTTTTCAGGAATCGGTTGGCAAGCTGGCTGTTTTCCACCTTCGACATGGACCAGGGGCAGAAAAGCGCATCCTCGCCGGTGCGGATCTTGGTGTAATGGCCATCGCTTTCGATGGCCAGAATGCGATCGGTGTTCATGAAGCGGACTGTGCCCTCTTTCTCATAGGGAATGGCGTCCTTGGCAGGGGGAGCCTGGTTGCTCGCCCGGCTGAGCGCCAGACCGGGCGCTTTGGGCGTTGGCGGCTGCATGGTGACGGGCTCTGTGATCTCAGGTGCATCCGCCATTGGGGCCTGTGATGCCACAGCGGTTTCTTCCATGGGCACTGCAAGCAGCAGAAACAGGCCACAGATCACAAAGGCGCTGAGGCTGACAGAGATGGCCAATATCTGCGGGTCAAGGGCCGGAACGGGGCTGGCGACAAATGTGGAATCCTGCAGAAAATCCGTGTTGAACATGGCCACATAGTGCATGGCCGATATGGAAAGGCCGAGAACCACGGCGCCGATTGCGGTGCGCACCAACGACCGGCTGGAATAGGCCAGCCACATGGCAAATGTTGATGCGGCGATTGATATGGCGATTGCCAGCACAATGCCCATGGGCCTGTAGCTGACAATGCAATTGGCCGATATGGCAGCCATTCCGGTATAGTGCATGGACGCAATGCCGACGCCCATGAAAGATCCGGAGATCAGGATCCGCAGATTCGTGCGTTGGCCGAAATGCAGCAGCAACAGGCCAATGCCGGTAATCAGAATTGCGATCAGGGCAGAGCTGAGCGTGAGCAAGGGGCTGTAGGTGACGACAAAAGGCAATTTGACGGCGAGCATTCCAATGAAGTGCATGGACCAGATGCCACCGCCGAGCGCCAGAGATGCTTGCGCGATGCGCACCTTGCGGCGCGAGACCGGCAGTTTGCGCAATCCGTTGGTCAGTCGCAGGCAGGTAAAGGCCGCCATGATGGCGACGAGCACCGATGCGCTGACGAGAAAAGGCGAATAGAATACTGCTGCCATTGTTGAACTTCAGTCTTCCCGTTTCAAACCTGCCAATGATACCGGTTCTTTGCCGGCCAAATTTTCCCTGTCTGTTCTGGAGGGTTCACTGTCCGTGCCGTCCGGGCTCTGCCGTTGTTTTGCATCTCCATAGCAGCCGGTTTCTCACATGTTGTGAGCTGCGCCTGCCAGCCTGGATTTAGAATTCCTCGAAAGTGAGACTATCAACAAGTATGCCCCTTGAGCAACCGTGATAAAACATGCCTCCGGTTCTCTCGCGTGCCGTTTGCCGGGGGCTGACTCCACCGGGCTGCAATCACATGCGTATGGGGCAGATTGAATGATATCGGGTTGTCGATGTGCAACGGGGCCTGTCTTGACTTCTTCGTCAGGGTCGCGTCCAGGCGCAACTGACTGTGATACAAGACCTGTGCGTGGACACGCGAAAACAAACAATGCATTTTTCCGTTGCCATCGCATATTCGGCGCTACTAATATGTAATACTTTTAACAGGTGCAAATTGATGGCAAGCAATCAGCAGAGACAAACCAACCCGATGTTGGTCCCTGGTCGGCGCTTGCCAAAACAACGCCGTTCAAAAGAGACAGTTCGCCTCATAATGGAGGCGACGATCGATTTGATCGAGGCAGAGGGTTTTGCCAGTCTGACAATGCAAAAAATTTCCGAGACGGCAGGCATCAATGTGGCTGCCGTCTACAGCTATTTCCCCAACAAACATCAGGTGGTTTCTGAACTGAACAATCAACTGGTTCAGGAGCGGCATGTCATTCGCGAAAAAGACTTTGACCGGATCGTTCAACAGGATGTGCATTGGGCTGATGCCTATGCTGAATCTCTTCGCGGTCTTGCCAGAATGCTGGATGATCAGCGTGGCTATGCCGTACTGACCCGTGCGATGTACGCCTCGCCTCCTCTTTGGGAACTCCATCGAAAGAACCAGGAACTGGTGGAGCAGCGGATGATGCATTTTCTGGACAAGGTGGACCCTGACTATGCGAAAGGCAACAAAGTGCGCGCCAAAGTGCTGGCATCAGTGATTGCGTCGGTTCTTGAACTGTCGCAAACCGAAAAAGACGTTGATGCCGGAAAAATGCTTGATGAATTGGTCAAATTGGTTCGCAATTATCTGAAAAGCCGCTGAACTTCATCACTGTCGAGGATGGCGCTTTTAGCCGGGCAATGGATGGCAGAAGAAAAGTCCGCCCAACCGGAAGATTTGGTGTTTCCGGATCGGCAGTCGGGTGCAAAACGCAATAGATGGACCAGAACAGATGACGGGCAAGCAGAAAAGAAAAGTGGATCCGTTGGCTGTACCGGGGCGTCGATTGCCGCAACAACAGCGTTCCAAAGAGACTGTGCGCTTGATTCTGGAGGCGACAATCGACCTTCTCGAGGAAGGCGGATTTGTCGGGCTGACGATGCAGAAGATCGCTGACAAGGCGGGCATCAACGTTGCTGCGGTATACAGTTACTTTCCAAACAAGCATCAGGTGCTCGCTGAACTTTATGAGCGGCAGTTTGGCGTCATATACGAAAGCCAGATGGAATATTATCAGAAGATGTCTCAAGACCCGCGGCATTGGGTCGATATCTTCGTTGCATCACTTGCTGATCTGGCCAAAAACCGAATGAGCCAACGGGGCTCCGCAGCCCTGCGCAAGGCGCTGCACGCCTCGCCGACATTGTGGGATCTCAATCAAAAGACCATTAAGGCTGCGGCCCGGCAATTTGTTCCCATATTGGAACGGCTGGAACCCGACTACACCGGTGACCAGAGCATACGCGGCCGCCTTGTTGTCGAAACGATCACCAATGTTTTTGATCTCATGCAGACCGACGAAAACGAGGACCCCGAAGTGCTGTTTAATGAGCTCGTCAAAATGATTGACGGCTATCTGAAGAACCCGTGATTCAGGAGGCCGGGAATGTTCCTTCGAGTTTGCAGATAATGTTGAGCATGACTTCGTCGGCACCGCCGCCGATGGAGCCCAATCGTCCGTCCCGATAGGCGCGGCTGACCAGGTTTTCGGCTGTAAAGCCCATGCCGCCCCAATATTGCAGGCAGGAATCAGCCACTTCGCGATAGAGCCTGCCGCTTTTCAGTTTTGCCATGGACGCCAGTCGCGTTGCGTCCTTGCCACCGACATAATCTTCAATCGCGCGCCAGGTGAGTGCACGCAGCGCTTCGACCTCGGTGCGCAGTTCCGACAGGCGGAAGTGCACGGCCTGATTGTCCAGAATGGAGCGTCCGAAGGCTTGGCGTTGTCGTGTGTAGTCAATGGTCTGATCGATCAGCCGGTCGAGCGATAGCAGGCTTGAGGCTGCCACCCAGAGGCGCTCCTCCTGAAACTGTAGCATCTGCATGGTAAAACCATGGCCTTCCTGGCCGACGAGATAACGGCGGGGTACGCGTACATCGTCAAAAAACAACTGTGCGGTGTCGGAGGAATGCATGCCCATCTTGTTGATTTTCTGACGCTCGACGCCTTTGGAATCCAGAGGAACAATGATCAGCGACTTGTTCTTGTGCGCCTTGCCTTCGCCCGTATTGGCCAGCAGGCAGCACCAGTCTGCCTGCAGTCCATTGGTGATCCACATCTTGGAGCCGTTGATGACATAGTCATCGCCGTCGACCCTGGCCTGGGTCTTGATTGCTGCGACATCGGAACCACCACCGGCCTCAGAAACACCGATGCATCCCACCAGTTCGCCGGCAATGGATGGCGCCAGCCATTCTGCCTTCAGTTCGGGGGTGCCAAAGCGGTTGAGCGCTGGCGTGCACATGTCCGTCTGGACACCAATTGCCATGGGGACGCCGCCGCAATTGATGGCGCCCAGCGCTTCGGCCATGACCATGGAATAGGAAAAATCCAGGCCCAGCCCGCCGTAGTCCGGATCATATTTGACGCCGAGCAACCCCAGAGCTCCCAATTTTCCGAAAACCTCATGGGCTGGAAATTGTTCGGCCTTTTCCCATTCATCGACATGGGGGTTGATCTCGGTTTCGATGAATTTTGTCAGCGTATTGCGCAATTGATGGTGCTCATCGCTCAGGTGCATCCGGACCTCCCGTCCCATTGTGTGTTGGCCGATTCTACTGGCCTATATCGTTGCAATCAGAGTGCCTGACGGCTCGATAACGGATGATTTCACTGTTTGACGTATAGGTCAATTGATTCATCTATGCGAAAAGACGTTGCGATCCGGTTCACCGATGCGTATATCGGATGGATAATCTGAATGAAGCCAAGGAGTATGGACATGAGTGTTGCTGAAATTGCGGAATCGATGAAAGAACGTGTTGCTGCGGGTTCTTTTGACAAGGTCGTCAAATTTGACTGCGGTGATGACGGCGTGCTGGTGATTGACAACCAGACCGTCAGCACAGTGGACAAGGAAGCCGATTGCACGATTGGTGTCAGTCTGGAAGATCTGGAATCGATCGTCGCCGGGGAACTCGACCCGACGGGTGCTTTCATGCAGGGGAAGCTGAAGGTCGAAGGCGACATGGGTGTCGCCATGAAACTCGGTCAGGTGCTGTAAACAGTGGCAAGCCTTCGTAAAGACGCTGGAATGCGTGATCAGATGGGTGAAAACCCGGCTGGATCCACGGCATCAAAAGACAACGGCCCGGAAGGCCGTGAGCTTTTTGGTATTGCCGATCTGGCCGAGGAATTCGGCATAACCACACGCACAATACGCTTTTACGAAAACAAAAATCTCATTCACCCGGCCCGGGTGAATGGGTCCCGCGTCTATACACGGCGTGATCGCGCCCGTCTGGCGCTCATTCTGCGGGCCAAAACCATCGGTTCCAGCCTGGTGCAGATCAGCCATTTTCTGGATCTGTATGGGGAGCAGGGGGAAGGACGCGCCGAACAGATGGATTATGTTGTCAGGGAAACAACGAAAGCGATCGCAGAACTTGAAATGAAGCAGGAACTGATCCGCGACACCTTGAAGGAATTGCGCGAAATTCGCCAGGGTTGCATGGAACGGCTTCCCGGCTACACGCCGGCAGACAATTCGCACAAAGTGTAATTGCTACTGCCTCTATCTCACGACCGCTATCTGTCTGATGTGCTCAGTTGCTGGTGGTTGCTTCATGCATTTGGGGCAGGCCCAACCGGCTGCCAATGTCAAAGCGCGATGCGGACAGATCTGCAATCGTATGGGTTGCAAGAACGCTCAGGAATGCATTGAGCGCTTCGCGCCATGCCGAATTCAGTGCGCAACTGCTGACCAGCGGGCAATCTGCGGCATCATTTTCAAAACATTCCGCCATGGCAAGGCTGTCTTCGGTAACGCGAATGACATCAAACAGGCTGATATCCTCGGCGGGGCGGCCAAGTTTGATGCCGCCATTACGGCCTCGCACTGTCTCGACGATCCCGGCTTTGACAAGCGGCTTGAGGATCTTGAAAAGAAAAAGCTCTGAAACGCCATAGGCTTTGGCAATTTGCGGTATGCGGCTCAAATCACCGGGATTGGCTGCGCAATACATCAGCATTCGGATTGCATAATTGGTTTGTTTGGTCACGCGCATGCTGGTTGTACCTCTGTCGGAGCGGGATGGCTCCCTAATTTAGAATCATTCTATTAAATTCGATTATTTTGGTCAAGTTTTACGTTGTGGATTTCCGGCGGTGCATATCCTGTTGAAAATGCGCTCCTTTCAGCGAATTATTTCACAGTGGAGGGATGTTTGGTCGTAAATCGCGCCAGCATTGTGGATTTAAATTGAAGATACTTGTCATCTTTTATTGTCTGGGGTACTTAAATAGGAGTATCCGTGTCATGTTAAACATAAGTGTTCGCACGAAGGAATTCAAATGCATATGAAATCATTCTCCAGCGCCGGTATGGCTGCTTTGTTTTTGGCCACTGTTGGAACATCGGCTTTTGCCGATGAGGTCAATATCTATTCCTATCGCCAACCCGATCTCATCGCCCCGCTTCTGGATGCCTTCAGCGAAGAGACGGGTATCAAGACAAATGTTCTCTATTTGAAGGAGGGGCTGGTGGAGCGCCTCAAGGCGGAAGGTGAGAACTCGCCGGCGGACCTGATCCTGACGACGGATATTGGTCGTCTGAGCGGCGCCAAGGACGAAGGGGTGACGCAACCGGTGGATGATGCGGACATCAATGCGACGATCCCTGAGAATTTCCGTGACTCAGAGGGCCATTGGTACGGCCTGACGACCCGCGGTCGTGTGGTCTATGCATCCAAAGACCGCGTTGCGCAGGATGCGATCACCTATGAAGAGCTTGCCGATCCCAAGTGGAAGGGCAAGATCTGTATTCGCAGCGGTCAGCATGCCTATAATATCGCCCTGATTGCCTCGATGATTGCTCATCTGGGAGACGAAAAGGCCGAAGAATGGCTGGCGGGTGTCAAAGACAATCTGGCGCGCAAGCCTGGCGGCAATGACCGGGCCCAGGCAAAGGGTGTCTTTTCCGGCGAATGTGACCTGGGCATCGGCAATACCTATTATGTTGGTCTGATGATGACCAATGAGAAGGAGCCGGAGCAGAAAGACTGGGCAAATTCGATCAAGGTTCTGTTCCCCAATGCCGCCGATCGCGGCACGCATGTCAACATTTCGGGCATGGCGCTGGCCAAATATGCGCCCAACAAGGATGCGGCTATCAAACTGATGGAATTTCTGGCCAGCCCCAAGGGGCAGGAAATCTACGCAGAGCAGGTGTTTGAATATCCGGTTGATCCGAATTCAAAAGCCTCGGATATCGTCAACTCCTTCGGGGAGATCAAGCCGGACACGATCCCGCTTGAGGACATCGCCAAGAACCGCAAGGCAGCCTCGCTGCTCGTCGATAAGGTCGGTTTCAACAATTGATCAGCTGTTGCTGAAAATAATGGCTGCAGTGCCTCAAGGCGCTGCAGCCATCAATACTTCAGCTCCCCAAATGTTTCTCACCGCGTGATTTTGCGAGGGCAATCTGTTTTTGCCGTTCGCGATAGCGGGCGCGATCTTCAGGGCTACGTTCCTCGTGGCAATAGGGGCAGGATACGCCCTTTTCATAATTCGGGCTTTCCATCTCCTGCGGCGTCAGGGGCTGGCGGCAGGCGTGACAAAGCTGGTGCTCACCCTCCTGCAGACCGTGTGTCACCGACACCCTTTCGTCAAACACAAAGCAGGACCCTTCCCAAAGGCTTTCTTCCTGCCTGACGTTTTCAAGATATTTCAAAATTCCACCCTTGAGGTGAAAGACATCCTCGAAGCCTTCGGCTTTCATGAAAGCCGTTGCCTTCTCGCAGCGGATGCCGCCGGTGCAATACATGGCGATTTTGGGCTTGTTGTGCAGGCCCGCATTGTTGCGCACCCAGTCGGGAAATTCGCGAAATGATTTTGTATGCGGGTCCACGGCACCCCTGAATTGTCCGATGGCCGTTTCATAGTCATTGCGGGTGTCGATGACGATCGTATCGGGATCTGAAATGAGTGCGTTCCAGTCCTGTGGATCGACATAGGTTCCGACACTTTCAAGCGGATCGATGCCTTCAACGCCCATGGTCACGATTTCCTTTTTGAGGCGAACCTTCATACGGTTGAAGGGCATGGCCTGAGCCCGGCTCTCCTTGTGTTCCAGATTGGAAAACTCGGGGATGGACCGCAAGAAATGCAAGACACCGGCAATCGCGCCGGGAAAACCTGCAATGGTGCCATTGATACCCTCACTGGCCAGCAGCAGGGTTCCCTTGACGCCATGACTGTCGCAGGCCGATTGTATCGGCTCACGCAGATCGGCGAACCGGTTCAGCGGGGTGAAATGATAAAGAGCGGCGACATGGAAATCCGTGCTCATTGCCTCGGTCGTTTTATCTGTTTTACTCATGATTGTCGCCATATCGCTAAACAGCATCCGGTGCAATCTTTGCACTGTTCTATCGGCCTCAATGCTGCGGCCATGTGGACAGGCAGTGCCGTCAAATGGTATCGGCAAGGGTAATTATGGCAAAATGGTGTGACATGGGTAAAAAAACAGACAAATTGCTTTCAATTCTGCAACTCCAGCCGGTTGTGCCGGTTCTGGTCATCGACAACGCGGCATCGGCCGTTCCTCTGGCGCGCGCGCTGGTAAAGGGTGGATTGAAGGCCATCGAGATAACGCTGAGAACCGATGCCGCTCTGGAGGCGATCAGAGCCGTTGCCGACGAAGTGGAGGGCGCCGAGGTCGGTGCCGGCACCATTTTGAACGCAAAGCACTACGAAGCAGCGGTCAAGGCCGGTTCCAAATTCATCGTCAGCCCGGGCACCACGCTGGAAATCCTGGATGCGGCACGTCGTATGCCGGTGCCGCTGCTGCCGGGTGCTGCGACGCCCAGCGAAGTCATGGCGCTTCGCGAAGAGGGCTATGCGGTGATGAAGTTTTTCCCGGCTGAACAGGCCGGAGGCGCTGCCTATCTGAAATCGTTGTCCTCGCCGCTGGCCGGCATTCAGTTTTGTCCGACCGGAGGCATCACCCCGGCACTGGCGCTGGATTATCTGGCTTTGCCCAATGTCGTGTGTGTTGGCGGCTCCTGGGTTGCGCCGAAAGCCCTGGTCGAAGCCGGTGACTGGGACGCCATCACAGCCCTTGCCGCCGCCGCTGCAGCCCTGGGCAAATAGGTCATGCCGCGATAAATGTCGCATGTCAGGGTTTGAAACAGCGGCAAGGCGCACCTATCTGGGATGAAGATGATTTCATCCTGTGGGAACCTTTCAGCCAATGTTTGATCCGAAGACACTACTGGACCAGTTTCTAGGTTCAAAAGTCCCTGGAACCGATGATAGCGTGCGCGACAAAGCCGGCCAGGCGACACGACTTGCCAAGCAAAACCCGCTTGCAACCGGTGTGATCGCCGCAGTTCTGCTTGGAACCGGGGTTGGCCGTTCGCTCACCGGATCAGCGCTGCAATTGGGCGGCATGGCCGCGATTGCCGGACTTGGATATCAGGCCTACAAGAACTATCAGGCCGGAAAAGCACCCCAAAGCAGCCCTGAGCCGCTGGATGTCAAGGTCATCCCGGAGGCCGTCGATGCCGGTTTTGATATGGATATCGAAAAGGTTGACGACAGTTTTGCGCTGGCACTGGTGCGCGCCATGATCGCCGCCGCAAACAGCGATGGCCATGTGGACGAGGAAGAGCGGTCACGCATTGCAGACCGGCTTTCAGTGGCTGGAATGGCTGAAGACGCAAAGGCCTTCATTGATGCGGAGTTGCAAAACCCGACCTCTCTGCAGGATATTGTTGCCACCGCACAAACGGATGCGCAGAAGGTTGAGCTCTATACGGCATCGCGGCTGGCCATTGATCCTGATTTAAGGGCCGAGCGCGGTTATCTGGATCTTCTGGCCGGGCGGCTTGGTCTGCCCGATGCGCTGATCGATCACATTGAGGCCACCGTTTCCGGCGCCAGCGCCAAATAGCTTCTGACGGCTCGGGTATCCCCGTCGGTCAAGTGCCCCTTTTGTCAAGTGCTGGGTTGGTCTTCGTTTTTCCGCGCAGTCTTGCGGGAAAACAACTTCACAGCTGTTGGCAAGGCGTCTAGTGTCGGGTTGTTTTCAACTGGACACCTGATGAGATGCCTCGCCTTCGCGCAATCGTCTTGCTTGCATTTATGACCGCTTTCCCCTTGGCGCTGACAGGAGTGCTGTCGACGGCCCATGGCGCTGAAAGAACTCTGGTCTTTGCCGCTGCAAGCATGAAGGATGCAGTTGAATCCATTATGCATTCCTACCGGGAGACGACCGGCAAGGCCGTGACTGTCTCATTCGCCGGTTCGGGGACGTTGGCCCGGCAGATCGAGGCAGGCGCACCGGCGGATATTTTTATCTCTGCCAATCCCGCCTGGATGGGATATCTGGAGGAACGCGACCTTGTCGATCCGCAGAGCGTTTCCACGGTCGCAGGCAATACACTGGTCGTTGTTGCAGCTGGCCCGCAAAAAAAAATAACAAATGACACAGAACTGGCGGATCGGCTGGGTTCAGAGCGGTTCGCCATGGGCGATCCTGCCCATGTGCCTGCCGGAATCTATGCCAGGCAGGCGCTGGATCATCAAGGTCTTTGGCGCAAGGTCATGCAGCAGGCGGCATTTGCAGAAAATGTGCGTGTTGCTCTGGCCATGGCCGCCCGAGGCGACGTTTCTCATGCGATCGTCTATGGTTCGGATGCCCGGATGGGAAAAAACCTCGAAATCGTCTACAGGTTTTCAGATGATACGCATGAACCCATCATCTACCCTATCGCGCTCACCCGCACAGCGGGACCGCAGGCAAAAGCCTTTTACGATTTTTTCCAAACGGCGGCAGCTGCCGGGGCGCTTGCCAGCTACGGGTTCACCAGGCCTTCATCCGATGATTGAAACCCGGGTCGGGGCAACGGGCCAATGACGGGAAACGACGTCATCGATATTATTTTTCTGTCGCTGAAAATCGCGGCCACGGCCATGGTGTTTTCGATTCCAATCGCCTTCATCGTGGCCTGGCTTCTGGCCCGTCATGAATTTGCCGGCAAAAGCCTGGTTCAGGCGTTGATCACATTGCCGCTGGTCATGCCGCCGGTCGTCACCGGGTACATGCTGCTGGTGCTCTTCGGTCGCAATGGATATCTGGGCGGCCTGTTTCACACCCTTGGTATCCAGTTTGCCTTTCACTGGACGGGCGCAGCACTGGCGGCAGCAATCATGGCCTTTCCACTGCTGGTGCGCCCGATGCGCCTGTCCATCGAGGCGCTGGACAGGGGTCTGGAAGAAGCCGCATCAACGCTCGGCGCCAAGCGGCTGACCCGTTTTGTCACGATCACCTTGCCTCTCGTGCTGCCGGGCGTGCTGGCCGGTGCCGTTCTGGGTTTTGCCAAGGCACTGGGTGAATTCGGAGCAACCATTACCTTTGTCTCGAACATACCGGGGGAAACCCAAACCCTGTCGCTGGCGATTTATTCACTGTTGCAAAGTCCGTCAGGTGACAGGACGGTGATGCTGATGATCGCTGTGTCGGCCTTTCTGGCCATTGGCTCGGTGCTGGTTTCCGAATGGATCGGCAGGCGTATGGGGAAGTGGACGCGCCAATGACGGACCACGCGAAAGACGCCAGGATGGAGGGGCAAGGGCTCGATGTTGCCGTTGAAGCGCGGCTTGATCAGTTTGCGCTAGCTGCCAAATTCAAAGCGGGGCCGGGGCTCACCGCCCTGTTTGGCCAATCAGGCGCGGGCAAGACGACGGTCCTGAAGATGATTGCGGGTCTGGTCAGACCTGATGCCGGACGCATCGCAGTGATGGGCCGGGTGCTTTTTGATGCCGCCAAAGGCATCGACATTGCGCCTGCGGACCGCCGCGTCGGCATGGTCTTCCAGGACGCAAGGCTGTTCCCGCACATGTCAGTGCTGCGCAACCTGACCTATGGTCGATGGGCGGGCAAGAGGTCGGCAACCACGGACATCGGACGTATTACCCAGATGCTTGGCATTGATGGCCTGCTGGAGCGTTATCCGCGAACCCTGTCTGGCGGCGAAAAGCAACGGGTGGCCATCGGACGGGCGTTATTGGCTGATCCGGCTCTCTTGTTGATGGACGAACCGCTGGCCTCTCTGGATCAACAGCGTAAACGCGAAATCCTGCCCTATCTGGAGGAGGTGCGTGACGAAATCGGCCTGCCGATCGTCTACGTCAGTCACGAAGTCGATGAAGTTGCCAGGCTTGCCGATACGCTGGTGCTGATGGCTGATGGGGGGGTGCTGGGTGCCGGCAATGCGGTCGAGATGTTCTCGCGGCTGGAATTTGGTCCGGCGCTTGGTCGCCATGAGGCCAGTTCCTTGCTGACGGGAACCATGGCACGATATCTGCCTGAATACGGTTTGTGTGAAATCGCGCTGGGGGAAGGCTGCCTGCTTTATATCGTCAATGAGCGACTGGCGGTCGGCGATCGGTTGCGCATGCGCGTCAAGGCGCGTGATGTTGCCCTTTCCCTGTCCATGCCCAAGGATGTCAGCGTGCGCAATATCCTGCCGGCCACCATCCATGATCTGGCGCTGGACGACAGTCCCTTTGTCGAAATTCTGCTGCAGGTCAGCGGGCAGATGTTGCGTGCAAGGATCACCCGATACGCATTTGATGCGTTGAAGCTGGGGATCGGTCAGCCGGTTTTCGCGATGATTAAATCGGTCGCCATTGGTCAACGCATGCTATCGGGGAAACTTTGAAAGGCATGGTTGGCAAGTGGCATTCTGCGGCAATTGAGAATAGAATTCACTGATGGTCAGTGGTGCATCCATACGCAGAAATTTCCTCCGGACACGTCTCATTGTTGCGTGTCTGGTTTGCGTCGTCAGTGTGGCTGCAATTCTTGCCAGTGCACAATGGTGGCGTCAACGCGCTGAAGATCAATTACAAAACAAGGCCGCCGAGACGCTGGCCGTTCAGGCGGAGGCGCTGTCCGGCATTCTTGACAAATACCGGCTGCTTCCACCGCTTCTGTCACGCGAGGCATCGGTCATAGCGCTTTTTCAACCGGGCGCTGGGGATCAAAAGGATGCGGCGCGCAGAAAAGCCATTGAAATCGGCGGCATGTCAGGCGCCAAGGACGTTGCCTTTCTTTACCCCGACGGGCGCCTGCTTGCCACGGCCGGGGAATTGTTTTCCGGTCAGGGCGAAGAACACAAGAGACTGTTGGAAGCTGTTCGGCAGGGTCGGCTCGGCCGGCAGGCGATCTCTCTGGAGTCCGAGCAAAGGGCCTATGCATTTGCTTTTGGCATTCGGAGCGACAATCAGCTGATCGGCGTGATCGCCGTCTATGTTGATTTCGATACGGTTGAGGCTGCCTGGTCACTCTCGACCAATCCGATATTTGTCACAGACAACGCCGGCACGGTATTCCTGACCAATCAGCCGCAATGGCGGTTGAAGCCACTGGATGAGCTGATGTCAAAAGCCGGTTCGTCGGCGCAGGTGCTGGTGGACGGCAAATTCCTGCACGCCGACCTGACGCGCGATTTGCCGTTGCTTGACTGGAAGCTGCATGTCCTGTCCAGCGAAAGATCATTGGTCGTGGCCTGGTGGACCGGCGCAGCCATTGCGGGGCTTGTTGGCCTGCTGTTCGCCCTGATCGTTTTCATTTTTGTTCAACAGCGTGAAACGCAGCACTTGCGCATGCGCCAGGATCGGGCAGCAGCATTGCGTCTGGAGCGACTGGTTCGCGAACGCACCAAGGCTCTGAGTGAATCGAACGTCTCGCTTTCAAGGGAAATCGACGAAAGATGGCAGGCCGAAGAACAATTGCGATTAACCCAGGCCGAATTGGTTCAAGCGACCAAACTGGCAACCCTGGGGCAGATGTCCGCTGCCCTCAGCCACGAATTCAACCAGCCTCTGGCAGCCATCCGTACCTATTCCGAAAATGCCGTCCGCTTTCTGGACAGTGGCCGGACGAGGCATGTTTCGGACAATCTGACCCGTATCAACCGGCTTGTCGATCGCATGGCGAGCCTTTCGCGCAGCCTGTTGTCCTTCTCACGGAAACCCGGCACCGAAGTCAAAGCGGTGGCACTCGCACCGATTATCGACGAGGCCCTGATGCTGGTCAGGCCGCAGGCGCGCAAGGCGGGTGTCAGCCTTGTCGTGAACATGAAAGAAGAGCCGCTTCTGGTCTTCGGCGGGCAGATCCGTCTTTCGCAGGTCTTTGTCAATCTGATCAACAATGCGGTTGATGCACTTGCAGGACAGACCGATGGCCGGGTGGTGATTTCGGCGCGCCAAGAGGCCGCGGGCGTGATTGTCCGCATCGAGGACAATGGGCCGGGCATACCGCCGGACCAGCGCGAATCCATTTTTGAACCGTTTTTCACCACCAAGGATGTTGGCGCGGGTATCGGGATAGGTCTGTCCATTGCCAGCAGTATTATGGGTGATTTCGGAGGTCACCTTGAGCTGGAGGAGAGCTCCAGCGGCGGTGCCTGTTTCATTGTGAGGCTGCGCCCGGCCGCAGTGACGGAAATTGCAGCGGAGTAAACAGCCTTGATCAGTGGAACCATTCATCTTGTTGATGACGATGACGACTTGCGGCATGCCCTGGCGCAGGCTCTGGAACTGGAAGGGCTGGACGTGATTGCCCATAGCCGTGCCGACAGCGTGCTGGAAGCTCTGGGGCGCGACGATTACGGCGTTGTGGTGACGGATATCCGGATGCCGGGCGATGATGGCATGGTGTTGCTCAAAAAGGCGCTGGCCATTGATCCGACCTATCCCGTTATCCTGATCACCGGGCACGGGGATGTGCAAATTGCCGTGGAGGCGATGCGCGGCGGTGCCTATGATTTCATCGAAAAGCCGTTTCCCGTGTCCAGATTGTCGACAGTGATCGAGCGGGCACTGGAAAAGCGGCGGCTGGTGCTGGAAAACCGGACGTTGCGCAATGAGCTGGACCAGCGTCATGATCTGATCCAGCGGCTCGTCGGCCGGTCTGCCGGGATCATCAAATTGCGCGGGCAGATCAAGGCTGTTGCCGAAACGGATGCCGATGTTCTCATCGTTGGAGAAACCGGTTCGGGCAAGGAGGTCGTGGCCCGTGCGCTGCATGATTATGGTCCACGGGCAAAGGGCAATTTTGTTGCGATCAATTGCGCTGCCCTGCCTGCCGAGATATTCGAATCCGAATTGTTCGGCCATGAATCGGGCGCCTTTACCGGCGCCCAGAAATTGCGCATCGGCAAGCTGGAACATGCGCATGGCGGCACCGTATTTCTGGATGAAATCGAGTCCATGCCGCTTGATCTTCAGGCAAAATTGCTGCGCGCCATTGAAGAGCGAACCGTTGAACGGCTGGGTTCGAACAAGGTCATACCGCTTGATGTGCGTTTCGTTGCGGCAACAAAATACGATCTGGAAAAGGAAAGCGCCAAGGGCGCTTTCCGATCTGATCTTTACTATCGGCTCAACGTCATCACCCTCGCCATCCCGCCGCTGCGCGACCGCAAGGATGATATTCCGTTGCTGTTTTTCCATCTGGCGCGCGATGCACGGGCCCGCTACCGCCGTGAAATACCCGATATCGACCATGATCTGGAAACGCAGCTGCTTGACCATGACTGGCCGGGCAATGTGCGGGAATTGCGCAATTATGCCGAACGCTTTGTGCTTGGCATGTGGAACGGTTTCGATACAGCCTCCGAGGGCACGCGCGATCAGGCGCCAACGTTGGCCAGCCGGGTTGCGGCTTTTGAAAAGGCAGCGATTGAAACGGAACTTTCACGCCATGAGGGTGGGCTCAAACCTGTTTATGAAGCGCTGGGTATTTCCCGCAAAGGCCTCTACGACAAGATCAAGCGGTTGGGTATTTCTTTCGAGGGCACTGAATAGGGTCAATGAAACGCTCTAACGTTTTCGGGTAGCTGGCTACCCGCAGACGGCAAATCATGTGTAGCCTGCTACCCATGGTCGGGTCCCAGGTGTGGCGGTTCAGGGGTGCCGTAATTTTCTATCTTGCTGTAATCGTTTGTTTGTTTCGTAATCAGGCCCTTGATCGGCTGTATGGCATGCATATTGCTAAGTTATAGACGTCGGGACATCGTTACTCGGGGGAGTGGCTACGATCGTAGCCAAAGCTTGACATTCACCCCGGACGACTGCCGTCATACCGGGTCACCGCCGCAATTTTGCTGGTTTGGTGGCCATCGTCATCTGATTGGATGCAAGTATCCGATCCGGGAGAATCAGGCGATGCGCAAGCACGCCTCAGGAGGATAATATGAAGAAATTATTGGGTGCCGTTTCGGCTATTGCCATCATGTTGAGTGCCGGTCATGCCATGGCGGACGACTGTGATGATGGCGAGATTGTTATCAAGTTCAGCCATGTGACTGCAAATTCCGGTCATCCAAAGGGTGACGCGGCCACGGCCATTGCTGCGCGCATCAATGACGAAATGAATGGCAAGGCCTGTATGGAGGTTTATCCGAACTCGACCTTGTTCGATGACGACAAGGTGATGGAAGCCTTGCTGCTGGGTGATGTTCAGGTGGCGGCACCGTCGTTGTCGAAATTCGAAGCCTATACAAAGGCCTATCGGCTTTTCGATCTGCCATTCCTGTTTTCGTCCATGGCTGCGGTGAATAATTTCACCCAGGGACCTGTCGGTCAGGGAATGCTGAAAGCCATAGAGGACAAGGGTTATACCGGCCTTGGCTATGTCTATAATGGTCTGAAGCATTTTTCCGCCAACAAGCCGCTTCTGGTGCCTGAGGATGCTGATGGTCTGAAGTTCCGCGTGCAGACCTCTGACGTTGCTGTTGCTATGATCGAAGCGATGGGCGCATCAGCTCAGAAGCTGGCCTTCAAGGAAGTTTACGGCGCGCTTCAGACCGGCGTGGTGGACGGACAGGAAAACACCTGGTCGAACATCTACAAACAGAAATTCTTTGAGGTTCAAGATGGCGTCACTGAAACAAACCATCAGTTGCTGACCTATCTGGCGATCACCTCCACGGATTGGCTCAACAGCCTGCCTGAGGATGTGCGCGAGCAGTTTGTCACCATCTTTTCCGAGGAGGTCAACAAGGCCAATGCCAATGCCGAGGCCATCAATGAAGAGGCCAAACAGGGCATCATTGCCGCCGGCGGCGCGATCCGCCAGTTGACACCGGAGCAGCGCAAAGTCTGGGTTGAGACCATGAAACCCGTCTGGGCGAAGTTCGAAGCCGACATCGGCAAGGAAAATATCGACGCTGCCGTTGCTGCCAATCAGTAATTGAAGTGAACCAAAACCGGGATGCCTGCTTTGTGGGCATTCCGGACAGACACAGGCACAGACACATGCACAGACACAGGCACTGGCGCATCGGTATGGATCTTAGCGTACGGACCTGAAATCTGAAGGGGAGGATGAAATGGCAGCCTATTGGCCCTATCTGGGCATGGTGCTGATCGTCGTGGCGCTGTTTTTCATCGAGCGGGCCCGGCCGGAGGCCGTCACCCGGTTTGAAGAGAATGTTCTGGCGTCGATATTGGCGCTGATTACCATTGTTTCCTTCCTGCAGGTCATCGCGCGCTACGGCTTCAACACCGGTTGGGGCGGCGCGCTGGAGTTTACCCGCATCCTGTTTGCCTGGATGATCCTGTTCGGCATGAGCTATGGCATCAAGATCGGCTGCCATCTGGGCGTTGATGCCTTCATTCAATTGCTTCCGGCGCGCGCATTCCGCGCTGTTGCCCTGTTTGGCGCTCTCTGCGCTGTCATCTATGCAATCACGCTTCTGTCGGCCGGCTGGCTGGCCTATTTCGGCGCTGATACCAAGGGCGGCGCGGTATTCTATTGGCGCAAGATGTTCCAGATCGGCATCGGGCTTGATGATCTGCGCTACCCGGTCTGGGTTCAGGAAAGTCTGGGTGTGCAGGAACGGGTGCAGCGCTGGATCGCCTATCTCATACTTCCGGTGGGCCTTGCCCTGTTTGCCTTCCGCAGTCTGCAGGCGATGGTGCAAATCTGGAACGGTGATCGAAAGCTGATCATTGCCAGCCACGAAGCCGAAGACCTGGTCGCCGAAAACAAAGACCTATTCAAGGACTGAACTCATGGACGCATTCATCCTCTTTGTCCTGGTTCTGGGGCTGTTGTTCATGGGCGTTCCGGTGGCGGTGTCGCTGGGGCTGTCATCGATCCTGGTGATTGCCTTCTTCTCGCAGGATTCCATGTCATCGGTTGCCCTGCAGCTGTTCACGGCATCACAGAATTACACCCTGCTGGCGATCCCGTTTTTCATCCTGGCATCGGCTTTCATGTCCACCGGCGGTGTCGCCAAGCGAATCATCCGCTTCGCCATCGCCACGGTGGGGCACTTTCGCGGCGGGCTGGCGATGGCAAGTGTTCTGGCCTGCATGTTGTTTGCCGCATTGTCGGGCTCATCGCCGGCGACCGTCGTGGCCATTGGTTCGATCGCCATCGCCGGCATGCGTGAGGTCGGATACAGCAAGGAATTTGCCTCCGGTATCATTGCCAATGCGGGTACGCTTGGCATCCTGATTCCGCCATCCATTGTCATGGTTGTCTATTCAGCGGCAACGGACGTATCGGTCGGGCGCATGTTTCTGGCCGGTGTGATACCGGGACTTGTGGCGGGGCTGATGCTGATGGTTGCCATCTATGTGATGGCGCGGATCAAGGGTTTGCCAGCCGAACCCTGGAGGGGGGTTCACGAATTGCTTGATGGTGGCAAACAGGCAGGCTGGGGCCTGTTCCTGATCATCATCATTCTCGGCGGTATTTATGGCGGCGTCTTCACGCCAACAGAGGCGGCGGCTGTCGCGGCGGTCTATGCGTTTTTCATCGCCCTGTTCATTTATCGCGACATGGGACCGATGAAGGATGTTCCCTGGGTTCTGGACAGTGACAGCAAGTCCGCGCGGGTCGGATTTTCGGCCTCGGTCTATGCGCTTGCCTTTTTCTTCGTCTGGATGATCCTGTCGTTTTTTGCAACCGCCGACATGGAAACGGTGAGCGCGGCGGGACGGGCCCAATTGGGGCTGGTTCTGTCTGTGGCGATCATTGTTGCCTATATCGCCTGGCGGGGTCAGGAAGGGCTTGCCCGTGCCCCCGCGATGCTGGCTGCCGGACTGCCGATCTGGGGCCGCAATCTGTCTTTGATGGGCCGCAATTCCTTTGCCGTCTTCTTCAATGAAGACACCCGCAAGGTGATGGTTGACGCGTCCAAGACAACCATCATGCTGATGTTCATTATCGTCAATGCATTGCTGTTCGCGCATGTGCTGACAGCGGAACGGATCCCGCAGGCCATTACCGATATCATGCTGGATGCTGGTTTTACCTGGTTCACGTTTCTGATCGCGGTCAATGTGCTGCTACTGCTGGGCGGGCAATTCATGGAGCCGTCAGGCCTGCTATTGATCGTTGCACCGGTGGTCTTTCCCATCGCCATGGAACTGGGCATTGATCCGGTGCATCTGGGCATCATCATGGTGGTCAATATGGAGATCGGCATGGTAACGCCACCCATCGGCCTCAACCTGTTCGTGACGTCGGGCATCACCGGCATGAGTCTCATGCAAGTGGTGCGCGCGGCGCTGCCCTTTGTCGCCGTGCTCTTTGTCTTTCTTATTCTGGTCACCTATGTGCCGGTCCTGTCGACCTTCCTGCCCTATGCGCTGATGGGGCCGGAAATCGTCACGCGTTAAGAGGCGATAGGCGCGTCAGCCGTCCTTGTTCTTCTCCAGGAACGCGGCAAAACGTTCGATGGCAGCTTCGATCTGTTCTTCGGAGGCAGCGCAGGAAAAGCGGATATAGCCTTCGCCGTATTCGCCGAAATCCGGCCCACCCACCAGGGCGACGCCTGATTCTTCGAGCAGGCGGGAGGCCAGATCCTTGGATTTGAAGCCGGTGTCCTTGATATTCGGAAAGGCATAGAAGGCGCCCTTGGGTGTCGCGCAGCGGATGTCGTCGATGGCATTCAGCCTTTTTGCCACCAGCTTGCGGCGGCTGTCGAAGGCCTTGAGCATGGCATGGACATCGTCCTGCGGGCCATCAATGGCAGCAATACCGGCAAATTGGCTTGGTGCGTTCACGCAGGACCAGCAATTGACCGCCAGTTTGCGCACATTGTCATAGAGCCTGGCACCGCCGGGTCCCTCCGGCCAGATCGACCATCCCATGCGCCAACCGGTCATGGCCCAGGTTTTTGACCAGCCATTGAGGATGATCAGCCTGTCCCTGATCTCGGGGAAGCCCAGCAATGAGGTATGGCTTTCACCATCGTAGGTCATGACGTCATAGATCTCGTCAGACATGATGGCGACATGCGGGTGTTGCGCCAGACCGGCAACCAGCTTTTCAATTTCACTGCGCGGTGTCACGCCGCCGGTCGGATTGGCGGGCGAATTGACGATCAGCAGACGCGTGGCGGGGGTGATTTTCGACAGGGTTTCCTCAGCCGAAAAAGCAAAACCGTTTTCCTCGCGAATGGGAATGGGAACGGCCTTTGCACCGGTGAAATCGATCATTGATCGATAGATCGGAAAGCCCGGGTCAGGATAGAGGATCTCGGTGCCAGGCTCGCCAAACATGGTGATGGCGGCATACATGGTCGGTTTGCCACCGGGCATGATCATCACCCGGTCGGGTGAGACCTCCACACCTGTCATGGTCATGGTGCGGCGAACAACGGCCTCTCTGGTCTGCGGCAGACCACTTGCCGGCGTATAGCCGTGATGGCCGTCTTTCAGCGCCTTGATGGCTGCCTCGACAATATGCGCCGGTGTTTTGAAATCCGGCTGGCCAATGCCCAGATTGATGATGTCTCGGCCTTCTGCCTGAAGGGCCGCTGCCCGTGCCAGGACTGCAAAGGCGTTTTCCTCTCCCATGCGATCAAAGGCCGCAATCGTCTGCATGGACACTCTCCCAATTGTTGTTAGTGATGCCCCAATCAGAGCAACCTCATTCATGGCCTATTGCCGATTTCTTTTCAATTGTATGTCAAAGTCTTTCTAATGAGATATATGACATTCCACCCACGATCAGTCAGGAGCAGGGCCATGTCAGACAGCAGTGCAAAATCCTCGGCAATCGCTGCCGCCATTATCCTCGCCGTCATAGCGCTGGTGTTTCTGGCCATGCCGACATTGGTTCTTGCGCTGGGCGAGATATCACCCTGGCTGGGCTATGGGCTGGCGGGTGTCTTCGTGGTCGGCTTTTTTGCAATCTTCTGGTTGCGGGGCCTCTATCAGCGGCGCCACAATGGCCCTTCCGATCAGGCCTGAAGCGCGGCGACCAGCAGGACAAGTCCAAGCAGCAGGACAGTCAGGGCTCCGGCGATTTCGATAATATTGCCAATACGCATGGCCGCTGACTGGCTGCTGGCAAAACGAATGGCCACGCCCTTTGCCAAAACGGCCAAGGTTGCCAGGATGGACACGGTGATGGCGGTGCCGATCGACATGGCCGCCACCGACAGGATGCCGCCCAGATAAAGCCCGTTCAGCAGAGCAAACGTCAAAACGATCAATGCGCCCGAACAGGGCCGCAGGCCGATTGCCACGATGGCTGACCAGGCTTCCCGCAGTTTCAACCGCTCGCCCTTCAATATTGCCGGGTCCGGTGCATGGGAATGGCCGCAGGTTTCGCAGACATCACTGGTGCCCTGATGATGGTGGTCGCCATGGCCGTGTTCATGGCTGTGCTCATGGTCGTGTCCGTGATCATGCCCGTGCCCGTGCCCGTGATCGTGATCGTGATGCTGGTGCCTTGCAGCGGGGCGCAGTTTTTTCCACAGCAGCCAGCCCCCAAATCCGGCAATCAACCCGTAGCTGGCTATTTCAAGGGTATGGGTCGCCTCGGTCATGGATATGCCGCTGCCGCGCAGGGCAAAATAGGTGACGCCGACGATCACGATCGCCACGGCACCCTGCATGAAAGCGGCCATGAAGGATATGGCGACGCCGCGGCGCAGGGTCTGCTCATTGGCGATGACATAGGATGAAATGACAGCCTTGCCGTGGCCAGGACCGGCGGCGTGAAAGACGCCGTAGGAAAAGGACAGGCCGATGAGGATCCAGAGCTGCTGCGGGTCTTCGCGCATCGCCTTCAAGGTTGTGGACAGGGATCGGTAGAAGGCCTGCTGCTGAGCGTTGACCCAGCCGAAAAGCGAAGAGAAAAACCCGCCGCCATTGAATGCCGGTTCGGCCGTGCCGATGCCCAGGGATGATTGCGCCAGCACCGGCGTCAACACGAAGGGCAGGATCAGCATGCACAGGGCAATGATGATGGATCGCCGCAGATGCCTGTTCAGCATGTCAATTCAAGCCGTGTCGCGAAGAGTTTGGAAATGTCGTTGCCTTGCGGATCATTGAAGAATGCTTCTGTCAGCGTCGCTTGATTCTGCGCCATGACATCGTCAGGATCGGGGCGAATGATCGCCTTGCTGCAGCCTGGCTGCAGGCCGTCGACGACCAGATCATCATCGGTGAGAAAGTCGAGTGCCGCATACATGGTTGGATCATAGGCACCAAAACTCAAAAGCCCTTGCAAGGGCAATGGCGTCTCGGGCCGAACCGCAAAAAACATCAGAATCTGGCCGTCCTGAAAGTCAACATGGATTGCATCCGGGGGCAGGATTTTTACCGCCCGGCCATCGTGGCTGATGGCGGTGTAATAGTCATAATCAGCCAGAGAATTGCGGACCACAGTGCCAATTTCGAGCAATTCGCTCGATTCAAGCTTCAAATTGGCGTTGGTATCAAAATCAAGAAGAATGGTGGAGGAAAACAGGTCGTCAAAGCGCCAGACATGGCGCAATTCCTCAACGGTTCCTTGATTGCCTATGACAATTTCCAGCCGGGCTTCTGCGTAGACATGCGGATGGGCAAGAGCTGATCCCGTGGACGCCGTCAGGAGTGCCGCTGGAATCAGGCCAAATTTCAATAGCTTGGAGTGCTTCATCATCAGCGCGATTCCCCATCAAAAAAGAGCATTTGCCAGAAAAAAAAGGCGGGATTGGGACATGGTTTGTTGTAAATGATTCTTTTGAATATGTAGTGAGCGAATATGCCAGTGAATGGTAAATCAGGGATCGCAATATCCGGGATGTTTTTTGAACCAGTCGGCAAGATAATCGACAAAGGCACGCACCTTGGCCGGCAGGTAGCGCCGGTGTGGATATACGGCGTAGATCCCTGCGTTGTCTGGAATCCGGTCTTCAAACAGCGAGACAATCTCTCCGCTTTTGAGGATCGGCCAGGCAATGAAATCCGGCACCATTGATACGCCCAGCCCGGCCCTTGCGGCCCGCATGCTGGCATAGGGGCTGTTGACCTCGATCGGCCCTTTGACAGTCACGGTCTCCAAGACGCCGTTTTCTCCGGCAAAACGCCAATTGCTCAAAAAGCGACTGTTGGTATCGGTAATGCAGGGGACCCTGGCCAGATCTGCCGGGGCCTTCAATTCGGGATGGGAGCGGATGAATTCGGGGCTGGCGCAAAAATAGACCTTGAAGGGGGCCAGCTTGCGGGCAATCAAACCGGAATCGGCAAGGCTGGTGATGCGAATGGCCACATCGAAACCCTCTTCGACCAGATCGACAAAGCGGTCGTCCGAGGTAATCTCCAGTTTGATATCCGGGTGCGCAAGCGCAAAGTCGATCATCGAACGGCCGATATCGGCATCGGTGAAGGTTCTGGGAGCCGAAACGCGCACCGTGCCTTTCAGGTCCGTACTGGTTTCGCGCACCAGATCGGCCAGATTGTCGATTTCCCTGAGAATGTCGGTGGCGGTGCGATAATAGGTGTGGCCGATTTCGGTCAGCGAAAACTGGCGTGTCGTACGGTTGAGAAGAAGCGCCCCAAGGTCATCTTCAAGTTCCCGCACATATTTGGACAAAAGCGCCTTGGAGCGTCCATTGGCTCTGGCGGCGGCGGAAAAACCCTCCGCTTCGACAACATCGATAAAGGCGCGAATGCGCGTCAATGTATCCATCAGACGGTCCCGTTTGCATTGTTGGCCGATGATGCCTGAAGGATGCGGTTGCCCAATGCCAGCAAGGCACGGTCGGAGCCGCGCGGTCCAAGCAGGGACAGTCCGAATGGTGCGCCCTGCACCGATGACAGGGGCAGGGAGATTTCCGGCAGACCGGACAGACCGGAATGACACAGCAGCCGCAGGGCCTGTTCGCGATAGGCCTGCACGGATTCAAAAGGAGCCTTTGCTTCGGGGGCGGCGCCCGGAACTGTCGGCATGATGATCAGGCCATCTTCTGCCAGCAATTGATGCAGTTCATCCGTCAATTCTGCCCGTTTTACCATTTCCGCATGGTAGCTCTGATCATCAATCGTGCTGCCATAGGCAAAACGTTCGCCGACACCCGGTCCCAGATGGCGCTCGGCGGCAGAAATCCATGGTCCGTGATATTGCCAGGCCTCATAGGACTGGGTTTTGCGAAAGCACCAGTAACGCTGATCGATGTCCATGGCGGTCAACGTCGCGGGTCTGGCTGTTCCGACCACCCGTTCGACGGACTGGAATGCGCTCTCGAATGCTGCTTTTTCTGCGGGGCCAGCTAGCAGATTGTCCAATTCGCTGAGCCGCAGCACCCGGCCAAAGACGGTGGAGGATGCTGGCAGCAGCAGCGCAGCGATTTTTTCATAGAGCTCCATGTCGCGGGCAAACCAGCCAAATGTGTCATAGCTGGCGGCCAGCGGCATGGCGCCTTCAAGCGAAATGGCGCTCTGGCTTGTGCGCAGGCCAATCAATCCGCAATAGGAGGCTGGTGCGCGGATGGATCCACCGGTGTCCGAACCGGCAGCCATATCTGCAAGGCCGCCTGCAACAGCGGCGGCGGAGCCGGAAGACGATCCGCCGGTGATGCGCTGCGGCGCAGCCGGATTGATGGGCCGCGGGTAATGTGCATTTTCGCCGTTCAGGGAAAAGGTCAATTCGTCCGTCTGGGTTCTGCCAATGAATTGCGCTCCGGCATCCAGAAGAACCTGCACTGTGGGAGCCGTGCGTGTTGCCGGGCTGGCTTCGGCCAGTTTTTGCGGATTGCCGCAGCCGGTCTTGTAACCGGTAACATCATAAATATCCTTGATCGCCAGAGTCATCTGGCTGAGTGGCCCACCGGCGACCGGTTCGATCATAGGGCCATCACTGTCAAGAAACGCATTGAAGCGGTCGGGTCGCACCTGATTCATGGGACATTGTCTCTTATTTTTGAACTGGTATGAGGTTGTCGTTCATTTTTTCTCATTTGCGCGGCATTGTCCATATGGATGCAATGGCAGCTTCAACGGGTTTCTTCAGATATTGCATAAAAACCGCTTGATTGTGACGCCGCAAAGCCTTATGTCGCCCTTGCCCAAAGTCGCACGTGCCTGTGGGTGTCCGCCGACCCTCGATAAGGTGAGGAATTCGGTATGGTACCTGGAGCTAACCCCTCCAGTCGTTCTGTCGGCCAACCGCCAGTGCGAGGACATCTTGAAGCAACGACGGTGCGGGCCTTTATGGTGTCTGCCGGCTGTCCATAAGCCGGGGTTACTGCAGAGGCACACCCTCATTGCCGGAAGTGCGGTTGGGACTCCCATCCAATCCAAGGCAGACAAAGCCGGAGCGTACGGACCCTGATCGGGCTCGTTGTTCCATCGTCGCATCGACCATGCATTTGTTGAGCCGGTTTTCCACCGATCGGTTCCGCGAAGGGTGATCGCTTGCCTTTGTCGTCCGGATCAGACCGGATCTCGTTGGGAGAAACCGATGACTACTGAACGTATTATAGACTTCCTCAATACACGACGACCAGATGGTCCATGCCTCATTGTTGACCTGGATGTCGTTCGCGACAATTTTTCAACCTTCAAAAGAGCAATGCCTGGCAGTGCAATCTATTATGCTGTGAAGGCCAATCCCGCACCTGAGATCTTGCGGATGCTTGCAGCCATGGGTTCAAGTTTTGATGCGGCGTCGGTGACAGAGATCGAAATGGCGCTGGAAGCCGGTGCCACGCCGCAGCGCATTTCCTTCGGCAATACGATCAAGAAAGAACGTGATGTTGCCCGCGCCTTTGCGCTGGGTGTCAAAATGTTTGCTGTCGATTGCGCCGAAGAGGTCGAAAAGATTGCACGCGCTGCGCCCGGATCGCGGGTGTTCTGTCGTGTGTTGACAGATGGCGAAGGCGCCGAATGGCCCTTGTCACGCAAATTTGGCTGTGTGCCGGCCATGGCTGCCGATGTGCTGCGTCATGCCTATGCACTTGGGCTGGAGCCCTATGGCGTGTCATTTCATGTCGGCTCGCAGCAGACGGACGTGCATGCCTGGGACCGCGCTCTGGGTGATGCGCGCGGCGTCTTTGAAACTTTGGCAGCAGACGGCATTGTGCTGAAAATGGTCAATCTCGGTGGTGGTTTCCCCAGCCGTTACCTGAAGGATATTCCATCGGCAGAAGCCTATGGAGAGGCCATTTTTTGCGCGCTGAGCAAACACTTCGGCAACCGGATTCCGGAAACCATCATTGAGCCGGGACGTGCCATGGTTGGCAACGCCGGGGTCATCAAGACGGAAGTCGTGCTGATTTCCAAAAAGTCCAAAGAGGACGCAATGCGCTGGGTCTATCTCGATATCGGCAAATTTGGTGGCCTGGCCGAAACGATGGATGAAGCCATCCGCTATCCGATCCGCACCAGCCGGGACACAGATGCTCTTGAACCCTGCGTGCTGGCCGGTCCGACCTGTGACAGCGCCGACGTCATGTATGAAAAGAACCCCTATCCGCTGCCGATAACGCTGACCATTGGCGATGAAGTGCTGATCGAGGGTACGGGGGCCTACACGTCCACCTATTCCTCTGTGGCATTCAACGGCTTCGAACCGCTGAAATCCTACGTGATCTGAGTTTAGGGATTATCGAATTGTTATGCCCGGCAGTATGGTCCTGCCGGGCATGTTTCAGGGTTTGACAAAATTTTGCGCCCGCTCATTTGCGGCCTGCAATGATCAGCGCCTTTGCCAGCGCTTCGGGGTCTGAATACATGACCTCGTGCCCGCCGCTCATCTGTACAAGGCGGCATGGTGCGACGGCCTGATACATGCGCGGAAAAAATCCCCATTCACCAATTGGAAAAACGACATCCTCCGTCGGATTGATGTAGCTCGCCGGGAGTTGCAGCGTCTCGAACAGGGAAAGATCGATCGGCTCGACAATCGGGGCGAAGGGTTCGGGGTGCAATTCATCAAAAGCGGCTCTTGCCGTTGCCTCGTCGGCATCGCCGATGAAGCCGTCACGCCACACCGGCCAGGGCGGAAACACGGTATTGTCGGCTGATTGCGCAGCCATATCCCGGAACAATGCGGCGTAATCGGGAGGAACCGCGGCGAGTATCGATTCGCCGTTCTTTGATAGCAGTGGTGAAATATAGACCATCCGCTTGATCCGGTCGGCCAATTGTTCCGCCGCCTTGCGAATGACAGCCCCGCCGGCACTGTGTCCGACCAGAACGATATCGGTCAATCCGGCCGTCATGACAGCATTGGCTACAGTGTCAGCGCAGTCCTGAAATGTGATGTCGGCGCTTCCTTCCCCGCGCCCTGGCAGGGTGGGGGCCTGTGTGGTGTGGCCGGCACGCCTGAGATGCTCTTCCACGTGGCGCCAGGAATGACCATCGTGCCACGACCCATGCACCAGCACAAAATTGATTTTTTCTGCCTTGTTCGCCAATTTCTCGTCTCCCCAACCTTCATGACGTTTCGGTCAGACGTTGCCATCACCTGATGCCCCTGTCTTAGGCCAGCGGCACGGCTTCTTATGCGATTGTCATTAATCAGCGGTTGGATTGTGGCGAAGGGAACGGGGCGAGAATCCGTAACGGCGACGAAAGGCGGTCGAAAAGCTCTGCACATGGGCGTAACCCACTTCATTGGCAACAAGCGTGACCGGCATGTCCGTGTCCAGAAGCAGGCTCCAGGCCGTCTCCAGACGTTTTTCGCAAATATATTCGCCCATGGAACGATTGTTCATTTCGCGAAACCCATAGGCCAGCTTGTTGCGATTGATGCCGAAGCGCCGGGCAAGAGCGGATACAGAGGGTGGATCGGCAAATTGACCATCCAGTATTTCCCGCACTTCGGAAATGCGTTGGCGATCGGTGCTGCGCAAAAGCGGTTGTGCTCTTGGCGTGTCGTCGATTTGCACGCCAGACAATGCCGTAACCAGAAGTTCCTCGGATTTCGCCTTTGCATAGAGCAACCTGAGTGTTCCGCGGTGTCGCATTTTCAGAAGATCGGCGACAGCACGCAAGGAAGCGGGTGCAAGTTCATAGCGTTTGAAAAAGAAACCATCTGTCGCATCTCGCGATGCAAGCGCAGGTGAGAGGTCGAGGGCCTTGCCGATGATTGTCTCCAGGTAGGGCCGTTTGACGGAAATGGTGACACAGATGGAGCGCCCGCCTGCATCAATCCGGTGACCGCATTCGACGCCCTCCGGTTGGTAGAAAACCCGCAATTCCTGTCCTCGCAATTCGAAGCTGCCATGGTCTTCGAAATCAAAACAGGCGGTTGCATCAATGCAGAAATTGAACCGAACCCAGCCTTCGCCGGCATATTTGATAAAGCCGGCCTGGGCCCAGAAACAATCGCTGACGATGATGTTGAAATCCGGATTGAATTCGATGAAGTCAAGCAATCCGCTGCCTGCACTATTGTCAAACGACAGGCGGACCACATTGTCCCGGTCGGTGCGTGTTCGGGAATCGGAGAACAGGTTTTGTCTGAGACTTGCGGCGTTGGATGAAAGGCTGATCGTGCAGGGTTCTGCCTGTTTTTCACTTTGCCTTGCTGTCATGAGGGAAGAATCGTGCACGTGGAAACTGTCCTTCGACCGGGTGCGCCGGGTGCCCGAAATGCCCCGATCGCTTTGTTCCAGCTGGCAGTCCCGTTGGCAAACTCTGCCAGTCGGCCCCTTCGGATTGCCGGAAATATTTTCTCACAAGATCAAATATCTCCTCATAAGATCATTGAAGTCGATTCCAGACAAGCATGTTTAACCTGCGAGATCGATGATGCCGCATTCCCCTGTCTGCGCGCCGAATGCAAGCTGCATGCCGCGTTTGTTCCAGTTCATGGTGCTGATGGGACCCTTGCCACCGCGCCGCAGCAAGCCTTCTTTCTGATCGTTGAACCGGGCGGCGATAATCATTCCGTCCGCATAGCCAATGGCAACGACATCATCACTGGGATGGCAGGCCACACTGGTGACCATCGTGTCTCCTCTGGTGCCAAGCTCCAGCGGTGCCTTGCCCATGGGGCCTTCCTTGCCGGTGAATGGCCAGACAATGGCGGCCGGCGCGCCCGATGATGCCAGCCATTTGCCCTTTGCACTCCAGCTAATGGATCGCACCTTTGCAGGATAGCCGGTCATGCGCATGTGCTTGCCATCCTTGAGACGCCAGCCGTGCAGGGCATTTTCATGCATGACGGAGACGACATAATTGCCGTCGGGTGAAAATGTCACCTGTGCGTGGGCACCCTTCCATTCGAGATCCAGTGCCGCCGCGCGAGCAGCAGGCCAATGCAGCGAAACGCCATTGTAGCGTGCGGCTGCAATGCGCATGCCCTTGGGGGCAAATGCCAGTCCTTCCACGGTGCGCTCTTCGGCAAATTCGACGATGGTGCCGTCGCTTGTGCGCACGAATGATGATCGGCCAACACCATAGGCAATGGAGGATTGCGGGCCGCTGGCGATGCAGTTGATCCATTTGCCGGGGTTTTCGGCCAATGTTTCTGCGCTGCCATCGTTGCGGAAGCGGACAATACGGCCATCTTCACCGCCACTGACAAAGCTGTCGCCCTGAAGCTCTGCCGCGATGCACAGAAGTCCGTCATGGAGTTGGGTGGTCTTGTGTCCGTGGTCGAGCCAGTGAAGGCTGCCGTCGGCCAGTGCGAAATAGGGAACGTCGCCCAGAAAGGCGGCAGCCATGCAATGGCCGTCAAGGTCGAGAGGCGCCAGTGTCGGCATGTTTGATCCTGTTTTCCGGGTTATCGTGTCGCAAAATTGCTTTGCAATCTTGCAGGAACGCTTGTCGTTATTTCGCCTGGCAGGCTTCGAAAGTGCGTTTGAGTTTTTCCGGATCCAGGTCCCTGCCAATGAAGACGATCCGGCTTTCGCGTTTTTCGTCCGGTTTCCAGGGGCGCTGGTGGTCACCTTCGACAATCATGTGAATCCCCTGCACCACATAGCGCTCTTCATCATCATCAAAGGCAATAATGCCTTTCAGGCGCAGAATATTCGGCCCTTCCATCTGGGTGGTTTTCTGGATCCAGGGAAAGAACCGGTCTGGAACAAGTGGTCCTGCCCTCAGCGAAATGGACTGCACGCTGGTGTCGTGAATATCGGCAACGGGATGATGATGCCCGTGCTCGTCCTTATGGTCGTGGCTGTGATGATCGTGCCCATGGTCATGCCCATGGTCATGATCGCAATCGGGCGTGCACGCATGATCGGGGTGGTCATGGTCGAGAAAATGCGGGTCATTGTCCAGCGCGCGCTGCAGATCGAAGGCGCCACGGTCGAGGACCTTGTCCAGCTCGATCCGGGCGCGTTCGGTGCGATGAATGCGCGCCGATGGATTGATGGACCTTATGGTTGCCTCGATCTTCAGCAGCGATTCCTCATCCACCAGATCGGTCTTGTTGAGCAGGATGACATCGGCAAAGGCAATCTGGTCTTCCGCCTCGCGGCTGTCTGCCAGCCGCAAGGGCAGATGTTTGGCATCAACCACGGCCACAACCGCATCAAGCCGGGTTTTCTGGCGCACATCATCATCCATGAAAAATGTCTGTGCGACAGGTGCCGGATCGGCCAGTCCTGTCGTCTCTATGACAATCGCGTCAAACCGGCCGGGTCGTCGCATCAGACCTTCCACGACACGGACAAGATCGCCGCGCACGGTGCAACACACGCAGCCATTGTTCATTTCGTAGATTTCTTCATCCGATTCCACAATGAGATCATTGTCTATGCCGATTTCACCAAATTCATTGACGATGACGGCATAACGCTTGCCATGGCTTTCAGAGAGGATCCGATTGAGCAGGGTCGTCTTGCCGGCACCGAGGTATCCGGTGAGGACCGTTACGGGAATGGGATTGGTGGCTTCGTTCATGGCGGGCTCCTGGAGTGTCATGCCGCATATAGTGGATGGCTGCCTTTTGTACCAGTCATTCAATGGGCCATTCAATCGAAGTGGCGAAGATCAAAGTCATGCACGTCGCGCAGCAGTTCCAGCAGGCCGCGCACGGAGTGTTCAACAAGCAGGTGTCCCTTTTGTGCTGTGGCAGCCTGTGCATTTCCGGCGGCGCCCCGGGAATTGAGATCGGACATCTTCCAGCCGAATGCATGGGGCCCATAGGCACGCAAATGGGTCGCCGATTTGGCCAATCGGGCTTGATAGGAGCCAAAATCCGCGGCCTTGCCCATATCGACAAGATCCGGGCGCAGGGCCAGCATGACAGAGGTTTCAATGTCACCGGCGTGGATGCCCAGGGCTTTTTCATTTGGCGAGACAATGGCAGGGGGCAGTCCGAAGCGGGTCCAGGCGGTTGCCACGGCAAGCATGTTGAAACGCACCCGCGCCTCTGTCGCCACAATGGTCATCAAGGGCGAATTGCCACCATGGGCATTGAGCATGACAAATTTGCGGATGCCTTGTGCGTGCAATTTCTCGGCAATGGCGAGCCAGCGCCTGATGGCTTCATCCCAGGACAGGCTGCGGGTGCCGGCAACATCCATATGTTCAGGCGAGTAGCCGACAGGTTCAACCGGCAGGAATGTAACCGGCAGGTCTGCGGGCAGCGCTGTGGCGGCGGCATCGGCAATCGCCTGCGCTATGATCGCATCGGTTTCGAAGGGCAGATGCGGACCATGTTGCTCATGGGCGCCGAGGGGCAGGACAGCGATCCATGCGGCGCGTTGCTGTGGCTGCAGGTGCGGGTCATTGTCACCCCACAGGGGTTTGGGCCATTCGGCAGCAGAATTTTGCATTTCGCCTGATGTCTCCGGTTTGATCAATGGAACAACAGGCCGGACCATAGCATCGTTTGCATGGTTTCAGGCCAGCGCCCGTAACATAGTGCAGTGCGCAGATTCGTCTGGCCATGGTTCGCCTGGTGCTTTTTCGCTGACCCGCACAGGTGCAGGTTTTTGACAATCCGGCTGAAAGCTGTTTTTGTTCTGGTATATGTTTGTAATGTATTTGGAAAGACCCACTGTAACTGCTGTCCAAAAGTAAATATGGAGGTCCAAGTGGCAAAAAAAGGCAAAGCCGGCGGTGGCAGGAAAAGTGCCGAGGACAAATTCGACCTGTTCCCGCAACTGACGGCAACGGCACGCTGTTCCAGGACATTGTTATCACGCCAATTGCTGTCCTGCGGCCTTTATGCCGGTCAGGATTCCGTGATCCTCGCGCTGCATGACAATGATGGTCTTTCGCTGACTGCCATGGCCGAATTGCTGGGGGTACGGGCACCGACAATGACCAAGACCATCAACCGGCTGGCGGCGCAGGGGTTTGTGGAAAAAAGAGGTTCGGAAACGGATGCACGCCTGTCTCATGTTCATTTGACAGAGGCTGGGCAGGATGCCGTGAAGCTGGTGCGCAAGGCGGTCCGCAAGGCGCAGAAAAGAGCACTGGGCACTCTGGATGACAAGGATACCAAGGCCCTGATCAGATTGTTGAAAAAGGTGGAGCAGAATATCGCTTCCACACTTGATCCGAGCGTTGCGCCAAACGCCTGAGACGGTTTGCTGCAGCAAATTGTTGTTGACCCCTGTGCCGTGCCCGACCAATTGGTGAAATCTAACACTTTAAAAATTTGAAATTTCGTTTAAAAGCACAGGTTCGGTTCATGGGTTCCTGCGCGCAATCTTGTGTTGCCAGGCGTGGCAAGAGGGTTGGTTTTGGCGCAGAAGATAAAACTTTCAACGATCGCGGAATCATTGGGGCTTTCCACGGCGACGGTCTCTCTGGCCCTGCGTGACAGTCCGCTCGTGGCGGACAACACGCGGGAAAAGATCAAGGAACGCGCCCAGGCGCTTGGTTACATTTACAACCGCCGCGCCGCCAGCCTGAGAACATCGCGATCCGGCATTGTCGGCGTTGTCGTGCACGACATCATGAATCCGTTTTATGCCGAGATCCTCAGAGCCATCGAGAGCGAGCTGGATCGCAATCGCCAGACGTTCATTCTGTCCAACCATTATGATTCGGTGGAAAAACAGCGCAATTTCCTCGAAACATTGCTGCAACTGGGTGCCGACGGCGTCATCATGTCCCCGGCAATCGGCACGCCACCGGATGATATCCGTCTGGCGGAAGACAACAACATGCCGGTCATTCTGATTGCCCGGTCGATCGAGAATGTCACCTTGCCAACCTATCGTGGCGATGACGCCTACGGCATAGCGCTGGCAACAAACCACCTCATCAGCCTTGGCCATCGCTGTATTGCGATGGTTGGCGGTACCGATCAGACCTCCACCGGGCGGCATCGCTATGCCGGATATGTCGAAGCGCTGGAGAAGGCCAATATCGAGGTGGATCCCAAACTGCGCATTCCCGGTCCGCGCACCAAGCGGGCAGGTTTTGAAGCTGCCGTGAACTTTCTCTCCCTGCCACAAAAGCCCACCGCTGCCGTGTGCTGGAATGATCTGGTCGCCATCGGTCTGATGAGCGGCATTGCCCGAGCGGGCCTTGTCCCGGGAAAGGATATTTCGGTTACCGGATATGATGATCTGGAGGAGGCCTCCATTGCAACGCCGGCGCTGACGACAGTATGGAACGGTCAGTCTGAAGTCGGTCGCATGGCCGCCCGGGCCCTGCTCGACAAGCTCAATGGGTCGACGGATGCGGACGGCTTGCACCTGATCAGGCCGGAAATGCGTATTCGCCAGTCGACCTCACCGCTCAAGTCCTGATCGTGATGCCAGCAGCACCCAACCCAGTGCTCTCATTTCTATTCAAGGCGGCAGCGTCTGGTCTTGCCTGATCTTTCGTACAAAGGCGCTGTGAATTCTTTGCAAGGACGATAACAAAGTGTAGCCTGTTTCTGGTTCGCGTCGTCGGTTGTTTCTCTTCACACGGACAGGTGACTATTTCAGCAGGAGCACTTACATGCAACGCCGCTCATTTATCAGAACCCTGGGTGTAGCCGGTGCCGGAGCCACGGCGTCCCTGGCGTTGCAAAGCCCGGCGATTGCGCAGACAAGGCCCAAGGTGAACTGGCGTCTGGTGTCAGGTTTTCCAAAGCAGCTTGATACGATATTCGGCGCAGCCCACGTTTTTGCCGATTCCGTGCGCGAGGTCACAGACGGGCAGTTTGACATTCAGGTTCATGCGCCTGGCGAGATCGTGGAATCATTGGGCGAGCTGGATGCCGTGCAAAATGGTTTGATCGACATGGCCCATACGGCGTCCTATTATTTTATCGATAAGGATCCGACCTTTGCCTTTGGAACGGGCCTGCCCTTCGGCCTCAACCAGCGCATGACCAATGCATGGCTCTATGAGGGTGATGGCATGCAGCTTCTGGAAGCATTTTACAGCGAGTACAACATCATCAGTTTTCCTGCTGGAAACACTGGCGCGCAAATGGGGGGCTGGTTCCGCAAGGAGATCAATTCGCTGGAAGATATGCAGGGTCTGAAGATCCGCATCAGCGGTTTGGGCGCCCAGATCCTGAAAAAAATTGGTGCCGTGCCGCAGTTCCTTGCCGGCGGTGATATCTACGAGGCATTGAAGGAAGGCACGATTGATGCTGCCGAGTTTGTCGGCCCCTATGATGATGCAAGGTTGGGCTTCAACAAGGTCGCCAATTATTATTATTACCCCGGCTGGTGGGAAGGCGGCGTTGCATTGATGAACATGATCAACCTGCAAAGCTGGGATGCTTTGCCAAATCCCTACAAGGCGGCAATCCGCAGTGCTTCGGCGCTGGCCAATGTGACCATGATGGCGCGCTATGACACGCTCAATCCGCCGACCTTGAGAAAACTTGTTGCTGAAGGCACGATCCTGCGACCCTATACCCATGATATTCTCGAGGCGTGTTTTGTCGCATCGGAAGCAATCTACGAAGAGATTTCAGCCAAAAACGCGCGATTCAAGTTAATCCTCGATTCCTATATGGAATACCGCCGCGAAGCCTATATGTGGTTTCAGCGGTCGGAATATTCCCAGGACACGTTTTTGATGATGCAGCGGCGCGGCGGACGTTTATAACCTGAATGGCTATCTGTTGAGCAGCACTATCGCGGTGCTGAGGAGAATCGAATGACATTGCATGACGTCTCGCTTGGCGACAAATTCGATCTGAACAAGGAACGGATCTTCGTGACCGGCACGCAGGCTGTCGTGCGGATGCTCATGATGCAGAAGGAGAGGGACCGCCGGGCGGGCCTCAATACGGCAGGGTTTGTGTCCGGTTACAGGGGCTCCCCACTGGGTGCGCTCGATCAGCAATTGTTCCAGGCCGGTCGGCAACTTGCTGCCAGCGACATTACCTTTCAGCCCGGATTAAACGAGGAACTGGCCGCCACGGCATGCTGGGGAACCCAGCAGGCCGAGCTTGACGGCAATGGTAAATATGACGGGGTGTTTTCACTTTGGTACGGCAAGGGACCCGGTGTTGACCGATCGGGTGACGTCTTTCGCCACGCAAACCTTTCCGGCAGTTCGCGGCATGGCGGCGTTCTGGCGCTGATGGGAGACGACCATACCGCCGAATCCTCCACCAATGCCCATCAGACGGAATTTCTGTTTGTCGACACGATGATTCCGATTCTCAATCCTGCCGGTGTTCAGGAGATCATTGATTACGGATTGTATGGTTTTGCTCTTTCACGGTTTGCCGGCACCTGGGCAGCGCTCAAATGCGTCAAGGACAATGTTGAATCAACCCAGTCGGTCGAAGCGGGAATGGACCGCCTGAAAATCATTCTGCCGGAATTCGACATGCCACCGGGTGGGTTGAATATCCGCGCCGGTGAATTGGATTTTCTCGCTCAGGAAGCGCGTCTGCACGAATACAAGAGGGCTGCCGCCAGCGCATTCATCCGCGCCAATGGGCTTAACCGCATTGTATTTTCAGGCGGAGCAAACCCCAAGCTGGGCATCATCAGTGTCGGCAAGAGTTATCTCGACGTGCGCCAAAGCCTCAATGATCTGGGCGTTGATGAAGCCGAAGCCAACCGGCTGGGCGTGCGATTGATGAAGATCGCGGCACCATGGCCGTTGGGCTTTGAAGATTTTCGCGCTTTCGTCGAAGGTCTTGAGATGGTGATCGTCGTTGAGGAAAAACGTTCGCTGATCGAGTCGCAATTGCGCGAGGAACTCTATGGCAGCGCGCAACAACCCGTCATTGTCGGCAAACGCGATGAGCATGACAATTGGCTGTTTCCGGTCAAGGGCGCGCTGGATCCCAACGATATTTCCGTTGCGGTCGGTGAGCGTATCTTGCGGGTGATCGGTCCTTCAGAACAAATTGACCAGCGGGTCAAGCGCATACGCCAATCCCAGGCCATGCTTGCTGACATGGGTGATATTGCCGTGCGCACACCCTATTTCTGTTCGGGGTGCCCGCACAACAGCTCAACCAAAGTGCCCGAAGGCTCCAAGGCAGCCGCAGGGATCGGTTGCCATTTCATGGCCATATGGATGGACCGTGATACGCAGGGGTTTACCCAGATGGGCGGGGAGGGCGCACAATGGGTTGGCCAGCAGCCCTTTACCAACACCGAGCATATTTTTCAGAATATCGGCGATGGCACCTATAATCACTCGGGCATTCTTGCCCTGCGTTTTGCCCTGTCTGCCAAGTCTGACGTCACCTACAAGATCCTGTTCAATGATGCGGTGGCCATGACCGGCGGTCAGCATCACGAGGGTGGACTGACGGTTGATGCCATTGCACGGCAGGTTCGCGCCGAGGGCGTGGATCGCATTGCGGTTGTATCGGACGAACCGGACAAATACCCGACCGGCATGGATTGGCCGGACCGGGTGACCTTTCATCACCGCCTCGAAATGGATGCCGTGCAGCGTGAATTGCGCACCGTCAAAGGCGTGACGGTTCTGCTCTATGACCAGACCTGTGCTGCGGAAAAACGGCGCAGGCGCAAGCGTGGCACCTATCCCGATCCGGACAAGCGCGTCATCATCAACGAACTGGTGTGCGAGGGCTGCGGCGATTGCGGGGTCCAGTCCAATTGCGTATCGGTTCAGCCCGTTGAGACGGAGTTCGGACGCAAGCGGCGCATCGATCAATCAAGCTGCAACAAGGATTTTTCCTGTGTTGAAGGCTTCTGCCCCTCATTTGTGACCGTTCATGGCGGCAAAATCAAAAAAGCCAAGGCGGCAGCGCTCAGCAGTGATCCGCTGGAAGGCCTGCCGATCCCGCAATCGACATTGAATGAAGATGGCTGGGCCTGCGTCATCACCGGCGTGGGTGGAACCGGTGTTGTGACCATTGGAGCCATCTTGGGTATGGCCGCTCACCTGGAAGGCAAGGGATGCGGCATGATCGATATGGCTGGCCTGGCGCAAAAGGGCGGTGCGGTCTATTCCCATGTGCGCATTGCGGCAAGGCCCGAAGACATCGCAGCTATCCGGGTGCCGGCCGGCAAGGCGGATCTGATACTGGGTTGCGATCTGGTGGTCTCCGGTTCACGCAAGGTTCTGGCTGCGGTCAAGGAGGGTGGAACGCTTTTTGTTGCCAATACAGCTGAAGTCATGCCCGGTGATTTTGCCCGCAATGCCGACTTTTCTCTGCCCGTTGAACGTTTGAAACGAGCCGTCGTCAGGTCGGCAGGCGAGGACCGGACCATCTTTTTTGATGGTACCGCTGCGGCAAATCTGCTGTTTGGCAATGCCATCGCTGCCAATATGTTCCTGTTGGGAATTGCCTGTCAGCGCGGTGGGTTGCCACTTGCCGCAGAGACCATCGAGCAGGCGATCCGGTTGAACGGACAGGCCACGGACATGAATATTGCCGCCTTCCGTTGGGGGCGCCGCGCTGCTCATGACCCGGCCATTGTCAAGGACATGATGAATGCTGCGCGCACACCGGTGCGCACACATGAATTGTCACAGACCCTTGATGAGCGCGTGGAAAGACGGATTCAGTTCCTGACCGCCTATCAGAACAAATCCTATGCCGATCGGTATGCGAGGCAGATCGCCAGAATCAGGGCGATTGATGAAAAGCTCAGCGGCGAGGCTGGGGCCTTGAGCGATACGGTCGCGCGCAATCTGTTCAAGCTGATGGCGGTCAAGGATGAATATGAGGTTGCGCGGCTCTATAGTGACGGCAGTTTCAAGGCGCAATTGTCCAACCAGTTCGACAGCTGGGACAGGCTCGAGTTCCACATGGCGCCACCAGTCCTGTCCGAAAAGGACGCTGACGGGCATGTGCGCAAACGCCGCTTTGGTCCGTGGATGATGAAATTGTTTCCTGTTCTTGCTGCCCTGCGGACAGTGCGTGGTTCGCCATTCGATATCTTTGGCTACCAGCAGGAACGTCGCCAGGAGCAGCAATTGCTGATCGCATATGAGGCGTTGATCGAGGAAGTCGGTCCGGATATCACTTTGGAAAATTACCAGGCGGCCACGCAGCTGTTGCAATACCCGCAGCGCATCCGTGGTTATGGCCATGTAAAACAGCGCAGCATTGCGGAAACGCATGCCGAAGTGAGTGCGTTGAAAGAAGCCTTTATCGCAGGTGAAGTCAGGCAGGCTGCAGAATAAGCCGGCTTAGAGCCTGATGGGAAATCGTGTATTCGATTTGTCCATAAGGTATTGTTCTCTTTAATCTTATGCAACCTATGGTTTTATTTTTATAAAACCTTCTTTAATGCTTTTGCTGTAAATATTTGACATCTCTAAGGAAGGTGTTGATGGGCGATAAGGCACGAGGGCAAATTCCGACAGATGTTTATCTGTCGTTTGTCCGTTCTCTTTACGGAAACCGGATGACCCTGGGCGCGGGTATGATCGCGCATATGGTCATTTGTTTTTTGATTTTTTTCAAGATCATGGACCCGGCTTACCTTGTTTTCGGCGGCGTGATTTTTGCGCTTTGGCTTGTCCGTGTTCTGTTGATGAACATGTTTGACAAGGTCGAATTTTCCTCCGACGATCGCGAAACGATTGCCCATTGGGAATGGCGTTATATCGCCAGTACCGGTCTGGTGACACTGACACTGGGTGTCATGACAGGCTATGCTTTTCTGGTCAGCGGCGACACGTTTTCAGAAATCGCAGCTCTTTCGGTCACGCTTGGTGCCATGGTGTCGGTTGTCGGGCGCAATTTCGGCTCCAAGATCAATGTGGACATTGTATCGCTGGCTGCCTGCCTGCCGATCATGTTGAGCCTGCTGCTGGTGGGCGACATCTACATGGCCATATTGGCTTTGCTGATCGTGCCACTGGTTGCCACGACGCGATCCATGGCCAACGGGGTGCGCGAATTTCTCTATGACAACGTCATGAGCCATCGCGAGATCGCCATCATTGCCGACCGTTTCAATACTGCGCTCAACAATATGCCGCATGGTCTGTTCATGCTGGATGAAAACAACCGTATCGTGGTGGCCAACAAGAAAGCCGCTGAGTTGCTGTCTGTTCCCGATCGCGGGTCCCTGCGCAACCATACTCTTGGAGCAGTGCTTCGTTTCGGTGTCGGTCGCTCGGTCGTCAACAAGAAACGGGCAAATTTGATCAAGCAACAGCTTGATGCGTTGATTGATGGCAGCCAGAAGCGCGCACTCATCTGTTTCAAGGATGAACTCTATCTCGAGTTCACGGCGAAACGCCGCACGGACAGGGGCGTTGTGCTGATTTTTGAAGATGTCACGGCACGCATCAGGGCTGAAGAAAAAATTGTGCATATGGCGCGCTATGACAGTCTGACCGGACTGCCCAATCGCGGGTATTTTTCAGAAATCATCGACCAGCATATCGCCGATATGGCGGAAAATGAGAAATATGCTCTCGTGGTGATGGACATTGATGACTTCAAACATGTCAATGATACCAATGGTCACCTGACCGGCGATCGCCTGCTTTGCGCCATTTCCGCGCGGCTAACCGGCATTGCAGACAGCAATATGGCGTTGTCGCGCTTTGGTGGCGATGAATTTGTCCTGTTTATTCGCAATCTGCGTGGCAAGGCGCATGTCGCAGAGATCATGCAGAATATGTTTGAGGCGGTGCGTGGCACCTATCTGGTCAACGGAAACAAGCTGTTTGTGAGTGTCAGCGCGGGTGTCGTGATTGCCTCCAAAGCCGACTTCAAACTGGATGATCTGCAGATCAAAGCCGATCTGGCGCTCTATGAGACCAAACACAACGACAAGAACAGCTGGACCATCTTTGCCGATGAGATGGATGAAAAATACACATTGCGTCAGAAGCTGAAATCGGCGCTGCGCGATGCTGTGCGGGAAAAGTCCTTTTCCGTCGTCTACCAGCCGATGTTCACCGTGGACACCATTCAGGTTGCCTGTTGTGAAGCGCTGTCGCGTTGGTATCATCCCGACTTTGGCGCCGTATCACCGGCACAATATATTCCATTGGCTGAAGAAATGGGCATTGTCGGCGATCTGACCCGCTTTATGCTTGATGTGGCCTGCCGCGATTGCGCCACCTGGCCGAATGGCGCCGCCGTGTCGGTCAATCTGTCTGCCAATGATCTGCGCAACAAGGGCATTATCGCCATGGTGAGCGAGGCGCTTGATGCATCCGGTCTGGATGCCAACCGTCTGCAGGTGGAAGTGACCGAAAGCGCCTTTGTTCAGGATATGGGCAAGGCCAAGGCGATACTGGATGAGCTTCGCTCCAAGGGCGTCACAGTGGCAATCGATGATTTCGGCACGGGATATTCCAGTCTGAGTTATCTGAATCTTCTGCCGCTCAACAAGGTCAAGATTGATCGCTCATTTGTGTCCAATATTACCGAGGATCAGCGCACGTTCAAACTGTTGAAGGGCGTTGTGCATCTGTCGAGGGAACTTGGCCTTGAGATTGTTGTGGAAGGCGTCGAGACAGAGGACCAACTGGAAATGATCCGCTCAACAAACAGCGCGGATCTGATACAAGGCTTCATTTTCGGCATGCCCATGCCCACCAGCGGCATATGTGAGTTGACCTCCAGCAGCATGTCCGCAAAGGAGCGGATCAGGACCATGAACAACAAGCCCGCGACACAAAAACGGGCAGCGGACTGAAGACGAGCGGCCTTCAGCGATCAGTTGACCGGCACCTCTGCCGTTTGACGCGGGGGGCCGTCGTTCGTGTTTTCGGCCTGTCGGCAGAATGGTCGATTGGGCCTTGAAGCGCCTGACGTTTCAAGGCAAGCGCACACCATGATCCACATCTGAAATTCCCCCTGAATGCCCGCTGATCTTTCCGGTTGCACCCGATAATGCGTGACTGGTCGATGCAAAGTCGTCTAACCGGCTGCCTAAAACGCATCCACGATCATGCGAATTTTACGCCCTGATCCGGCAAGTGCCTGATATTGCGGCGCCCCGACTGCTTCCCCCAAACAGGCCCGATTACAACTTCTGCACACTTTTGCCGCAACACGCCGTTAACCTTAACGGGAAGTTAATGGCTATATAACTTTAACAATTTGAATTGTTCGGGTAGTGTTAACTTGTGATTAACCATGTGACAGGGGCGCGGAATATGGTTCAGGCAATTGGCGGATTGACAGATTTTACAAATAAATTGATCAATGTGATGGATGAGGTCGAATATCGGCGGATTACCAGCGCAGAAGATATGGAAGACGTGGCGCGATTGCGCCACAAGGCCTACAAGAAGGCCGATATTTTGCCGATCAAGGGCGACATGTTGATCGATGATATCGATTTCGATTCGCATGCCTATGTATTCGGCATCTATTATGACGAAAAACTGATCAGCACCATTCGTATTCATCATGTGACACCGACACACCGTGTCAGCATATCGGGCAAGGTTTTCCCCGATACGGTCAACAGTCTTCTGGATGCAGGCATGTCGTTGATCGACCCGGTGCGCCATGCTTCGGATCCCGATCTTTTTGACCATCTTCCGGCGCTGCCGTTTCTGACATTGCGCATTGCCACCATGGCGACGGACTATTTTGATGCGGATTATTGTCTTTCGCTGATCCCGCCACAACATGCGGCATTCTATCGGCGGGTGTTCAGGTCGACGCAGATTGTCGCACCGCAATCGGGCTGCGGCGGTTACAATACGGATTTGACCCTGATGTCGACGCATGTTCCCGTCGAGCTTCCAAAGGTCTATAAACGCTATCCGTTCTTCAAATCGCAACCCTTTGAGAGGCGTATGATGTTTGCGCCGCTGGAAGAACTGGGCATGATGCCTTTGACCATTCTGCCAACAGCCCGTTACCTTCAGGCAGCCTGAGGAACCAGATGACTTGCCCTGCCGGGCTGCATTGTGTATTCGATGCCAACAGGTTGGTTGCCCAACAGGAAACCTTCGTTTCCGACTTGATTGCAACAGGATTTATAGCGATAGCTGTCCGCGACAAATTCTCGGACAGCGCCACCTTGGCAGGGGAGTATCTCAATGGCTGAACAAAATACCGGACCCGTCGAAATGGGCGCCGAGATGGATTATCCGGAACACGAGAAAACCTATGAACGGTTTTTGGCGCTGGCCAAATATGGAACACTTGGCTGCATCGTCATCATGGTGGGAATGGCCATCGGCTTTTTCACGGCAGCCGGTTTCATCGGTGGAACGCTTGCCGCAATCATCCTTTTCGCAGTTGGTTTTTACCTGCTGAAATAATTCGCGCCTGGCAAAGGCGTGACGCAATGCACCATCTGCGGATGGTGTTGATGCGGTTCAAGAGAATTAGGAGTGAAGAGTGGCAAGCACTGTTTTCATCGCAAAAGAATCCCATCCGGACGAATCGCGTGTCGCTGCTTCCGTTGATACGGTCAAGAAATTGATCGGTTTGGGCTTCGACGTTGTTGTACAGAAGGGCGCGGGAACAGCATCGCGCATACCGGATGATGCGTTTGCCAATGCCGGAGCCAAGCTTGGCACGGCTGTTTCCGCCAAAACCGCTGATATCGTGCTCAAGGTGCGACGGCCCAGTGACGCGGAAATCAAGAATTACAAAAAGGGTGCCGCGGTGCTGGCCATCATGGATCCCTATGGCCATGAAAAAGCGCTGGCAGCGCTGGCCAAGGCCGGTCTGACCTGCTTTGCAATGGAACTGATGCCGCGCATTACCCGCGCACAGGTTATGGATGTGCTTTCGTCACAGGCAAATCTGGCCGGATATCAGGCCGTCATTGACGCTGCGCATGAATTTGACCGGGCGATGCCGCTGATGATGACCGCTGCCGGCACGGTGCCTGCAGCCAAGGTGTTTGTCATGGGCGCTGGCGTTGCCGGCTTGCAGGCCATTGCCACCGCAAGACGACTGGGTGCTGCGGTGTCTGCCAATGATGTGCGCCCTGCAGCAAAAGAGCAGGTCGCTTCTCTGGGCGCAAAATTTGTCGCGGTTGAGGATGAAGAATTCAAGGCGGCTGAAACTGCGGGCGGATATGCCAAGGAAATGTCCAAGGAATATCAGGCCAAGCAGGCCGCTCTGGTTGCCGATCATATATCCAAACAGGATATCGTCATTACGACGGCGCTGATCCCCGGACGGCCGGCACCGCTTCTGGTGACAAAGGCAATGCTCAAATCGATGAAACCCGGATCATTGTGTGTCGATCTGGCGGTTGAACGCGGCGGCAATGTCGAAGGTGCAATCGCCGGTCAGATCGCCGAGGTCGAAGGTGTTCGCGTCATCGGTTACAACAATGTTCCCGGGCGCCTGGCCACCAGCGCGTCGCAACTCTATGCAAAAAACCTGCTGTCGTTCCTTGAGACTCTGATCGACAAGGAAGCAAAGGTGCTTGCGATCAACCACGAGGATGAACTGGTGAAAGCCACCATGCTGACCGATGGGGGGAAGATTGTGCACCCCAATTTTGGCGGCTCAGATAACGCAAAGGGAGATGCGTGATGGCAAATTCCGCAGTCGATAAGGCAATGGACGGTCTGGACGGGGCAGTGGAAGCTGTCAGGCAGGCCGTATCCGATCTTCCTGCCGTGGCAGACGCCGTCAGCGCAGCAGCGCATGGTGTCAGCGGTGGCGCGGTCGATCCCTTCGTTTTCCGTCTGGCGATTTTCGTGCTGGCCATTTTTGTCGGCTATTATGTCGTGTGGTCGGTGACGCCGGCCCTGCATACGCCGCTGATGGCGGTGACCAATGCGATTTCCTCGGTGATTGTCGTGGGTGCCTTGCTGGCCGTTGGTATTTCCGCAAGCGGCCTTGCAACAGGCTTTGGGTTTGTTGCGCTGGTGCTGGCATCGGTCAATATATTTGGTGGCTTTCTGGTCACGCAGCGCATGCTTGCCATGTACAAGAAAAAAGAGAAGTGAGGGGCTGATTGATGTCTGAGAGTTTCGCAGCCTTTCTATATCTGGTTTCCGGTGTGCTGTTCATTCTGGCACTGCGCGGGTTGTCTCATCCCACGACAAGCCGTCAGGGCAATGTCTATGGCATGATCGGCATGGGCCTTGCCATCATCACCACTTTGCTGCTGGCGACGCCAAGCATGGGTGGTCTGGGGCTTATCATTCTTGGCCTTGCCATCGGCGGCGGTATCGGTGCCTATGCGGCGCGCAGCATTCCCATGACGGCCATGCCGCAACTGGTTGCCGCGTTCCACTCGCTGGTCGGACTTGCCGCCGTGATGGTGGCGGCCGCAGCGCTTTACACGCCTTCTTCCTTTGGTATCGGCAATATGGGATCCATTCCCGGGCAGGCCCTGGTGGAAATGTCCATTGGTGTGGCCATTGGCGCGATCACATTTACCGGATCCATCATTGCATTCCTGAAGCTTGACGGGCGGATGTCCGGCAAGCCGATCATGTTGCCCATGCGTCATGCGATCAATGCCTGTCTGGCGCTGGCGATTATCGTTCTTGTGGTCATGCTGGTGATGAGCGAGAGCCATACCGTCTTCTGGTCAATCGTACTGCTTTCCCTGATCCTGGGTGTGCTGATCATTGTTCCCATTGGCGGCGCGGATATGCCGGTTGTGGTGTCGATGCTCAACTCCTACTCCGGCTGGGCTGCTGCCGGTATCGGGTTTACCCTTGGCAATCTGGCACTGATCATAACCGGTGCGCTCGTCGGGTCGTCCGGCGCGATCCTGTCCTACATCATGTGCAAGGGCATGAACCGCTCCTTCATTTCGGTGATCCTCGGCGGTTTTGGTGGCGAAGCTGCTGCTGCGGGCGACGACGATATTGATCGTTCGGTCAAGCTCGGTTCGGCTGAAGATGCCGCCTTCCTGATGGCCAATGCATCCAAGGTGATCATTGTTCCGGGATACGGTATGGCCGTGGCACAGGCGCAGCATGCTCTGCGCGAGCTGGCAGATACGCTGAAAGAAGCCGGCGTCGAAGTCAAATATGCCATTCATCCGGTTGCCGGGCGTATGCCAGGCCATATGAATGTGTTGCTGGCCGAGGCCAATGTTCCCTACGACGAAGTCTTCGAGCTGGAAGACATCAATTCCGAATTTGCACAGACAGATGTTGTCTATGTGATCGGGGCCAATGATGTCACCAATCCGGCAGCGCGTGATGATCCGTCATCGCCGATCTACGGAATGCCTATCCTTGAAGTGGACAAGGCCAAGACCTGCCTCTTCGTCAAACGGTCGCTGGGTTCTGGTTACGCCGGAATCGACAACACCTTGTTCTACAAGGAAGGCACGATGATGTTGCTGGGAGATGCCAAGAAGATGACTGAAGGCATCGTCAAGGCCATGGCCGACTGACGCATTTTACCAGCGCCAATGTGCTGCTGAAGATACGAAAAACCCGCCACGTGGCGGGTTTTTTGATTCGGAGTAGAGAACCGGGCAGTGAAGATCGGTGCTATCTCACCCGGGCAAGACCGTCCTGAGCCGGTTTGTATTTGGGATCAAGCTGTGCGGCTCTGGCGTAGGAGCGTCTGGCCTTGGTCAATTCGCCGCGTCGCTCATAGATCAACGCCTGATTGACCCAGGCCTCGGCAATGTTCTTGTCCAGATCCAGCGACTTGTTGATATCGGTAAAGGCATTCTCCTCATCGCCCAGGGCGAGATAGGAAAGGCCACGGTTGTTGTATGGCAAAGGCGCATTGGGTGACAGCGATATCGATTTTGAGAAATCTTCGATTGCCTGTTTGTGCTGGCCACGCTGCTGATAGATCAGACCACGGTTGTTGTAGGCGGCCGGATCGGTCGTATCCAGATTGATGGCCTTTTGAAAATCATTGAAGGCGTTGGACGCCTGGCCTGCCTGGCGGTACATGTTGCCGCGGCCGATATAGGCGACATCATATCGCGGATTGATTCTCAAGGCCTTGTTGTAATCATTCGACGCGGCTGAAAGATCGCCCATGCCGCGATAGATCAGCGCCCGGTTGGCATAGGCCTGATAGAAATTCGGATCCAGCGCTATGGCGCGGTTGAAGTCCTTGAGCGCCTGGTTGAACTCACCAGCCCGCCCGTAGGCCGTTCCACGCACATTATAGGCCTGCGGATCCTTGGGATTGTTTTTTATCACCTGAGAAAGGGAAGCAATGTTGCTTTCCGAGCCCTGCGCCTTCTCAATGCTGATGACATCCTGGGTCGTGTTTGTCTGGCAACCGGATATCGCAAGAGTTGAAACAGCAACAAAGAGAATAGCCGGGAAAACTCTTTTGTTGACGACTGCTGTTTTATGCACTTTCACCCGTATGCCCCTCACGATCAAGTTATGGAAACCAAGCCAAAAAATAGGGCGGTGACGATACAATCGCCCCGCCCTAACAAAACGCATAAATTGCGTTTGAATAATGGCAGATCCTAACGAGTGGTAGTGGTACTTGTACCGCGACCAACCAGAAGACCTTCACGCTGTGCACGCTTGCGGGCGAGCTTGCGTACCCGGCGAACGGCTTCAGCTTTTTCGCGCGCCCGCTTCTGAGAAGGCTTCTCATAGAAGTCGCGCATTTTCATTTCGCGGAAGATGCCTTCACGCTGCATCTTTTTCTTCAGCGCCCGAAGCGCCTGATCGACGTTGTTATCGCGGACAAGTACTTGCACCTTGATCCCGTTCCTTCCGGTTTAGAGTTGTACCGTCGTGAGAATGTTTGATAGGCGACGGCAAAAAAATCTGGTTCGCGAAAGTCGAAGACCTCACGATTGGCTGGCAAATAACAGATATCCCGGTTCAAGTCCATAGTTGCGTGCAGGAAATGGGCAATTTGATGCTGATTGCCAAAAATCTTGGCCCGGTACAGGATTGCGCGGCGTCGGGCGTCGCAAAAGGGCAATTGCAACTTGCGCAAATCTGCCATCAGGTCAAATATAATCTGCAGATCACACCGGGAGCTGTTTGACCCATGCGGAAATATTCGATCTTCGCCGTTGCCCGCGAAGCAATGCGCGGCCACAAAGGCTGGCCTGAGCAATGGACGTCGCCCGAGCCGAAAAAACAATATGACGTGATTATCGTCGGGGCTGGCGGTCATGGTCTCGGCACGGCCTATTATCTGGCCAGTCAACACGGAATAACCAATGTAGCCGTCATCGAAAAAGGTTGGCTGGGCGGCGGTAATACAGGTCGCAATACCACCATTATCCGCTCCAATTATCTTTATGATGAAAGTGCCGGACTTTACAATCATGCGATGAAATTGTGGGACGGATTGAGCCAGGAGCTCAATTATAATGTCATGTATTCTGCCCGCGGGGTGATGATGCTCGCCCATAATGTGCATGACGTGCAGGGTGCACAGCGACATATCCATGCCAACAGGCTCAATGGCGTGCAGAATGAATGGCTGACACCGGAACAGGCCAAGGAATTCTGCCCACCGCTCAATATTGCGCAAACCGCCCGCTACCCGGTGATGGGTGCTGCCCTGCAGCGATGCGGCGGTGTTGCCCGCCATGACGCCGTTGCCTGGGGCTATGCCCGCGCAGCAGCCGATCGTGGGGTCGATATCATCCAGAATTGTGCGGTGACGGGCATAAGACGCTCGGCCAATGGCGCTGTGGAAGGTGTCGAGACGACGCGCGGTTTTATCGGCGGAAAGAAAGTGGGCGTGGCGGCAGCCGGTCACAGTTCGGTATTGATGGAAATGGCGGGTGTGAACATGCCGCTTGAAAGCTATCCGCTGCAGGCTTTGGTGTCCGAGCCGGTCAAGCCGATCTTTCCCTGTGTGGTCATGTCCAATACGGTGCATGCCTATATATCCCAGTCCGACAAGGGTGAACTGGTGATCGGAGCGGGAACCGACCAATATACCTCCTATTCGCAAACCGGCGGGCTGCATATTCTCAGCCATACGCTGGATGCCATCTGCGAGATGTTCCCGATCTTCACGCGGATGAAAATGCTGCGTTCGTGGGGCGGGATCGTCGATGTGACGCCGGATCGTTCGCCGATCCTGGCAAAAACGCCGGTGCCAGGGCTCTATGTCAATTGCGGCTGGGGAACCGGCGGGTTCAAGGCAACGCCCGGATCGGCGCATGTGTTTGCCCATACGATTGCCAATGATGCGCCGCACGCCATCAACGCACCCTTTACCCTTGAACGCTTCCGCACCGGCCGTCTGATTGACGAAGCCGCCGCTGCGGCTGTGGCGCATTAACAGGTCAGGCGGTTTCATCATGTTATTGATACATTGTCCCTATTGCCGCGAAGAGCGCCCCGAACTGGAGTTTCGCCATGCCGGCGAAGCCCATATTGCCCGCCCGGCCGACATCGCCTCCATCAGTGATGAGGCATTCACCCAATTCTTCTTTCTGCGCAGCAATCCGAAGGGCACGGCCTATGAGCGGTGGCGGCATATTCATGGATGCGGGCGCTTCTTCAATGCGGTGCGTGATACGGTGACAGACCGATTTGCCATGACCTATGAGGCCGGCCTGCCGCATCCTGACCGGCGTGACCCTGATATCGGCAATGGCAAGGGCAAATCAAAGGGCGCAAAGACATGAGTGGGGCAAACCGCATTGCCGGCGCTGGTCGGCTCACACCGGCAAAAAAACTCCGCTTCACCTTTGACGGTGAGATTTACACTGCGCTTGAAGGTGACACGCTGGCCTCGGCTTTGCTGGCCAATGGCGTGCATCTGATGGGTCGCTCCTTCAAATATCATCGCCCGCGCGGTGTTCTGGGAGCAGGCTCGGAGGAACCGAATGCGCTGATGGGGATCGAGCGGGACAAATCGCGCCAGCAGCCCAATGTACGCGCCACGGTTCAGGAAGTCTTCGAGGGGATGGTGGCCGTTTCCCAGAACCGCTGGCCGTCTCTGGCCTTCGATGTCGGTTCGGTGAACAATCTCCTGTCGCCGCTTTTTGCTGCCGGGTTTTACTACAAGACCTTCATGTGGCCGAAAATGGCCTGGGAAAAACTCTATGAGCCGGTGATTCGCAGTGCTGCAGGCCTGGGTGTTGCGCCGGATGCAGCCGACACCGACTATTATGCCAGCCGGTATATCCATACGGACGTGATGATCATTGGTGGGGGTGTCTCCGGGCTGACTGCTGCGCTGGCGGCAGCGCGATCCGGCGCGGACGTGATCCTGTGCGACGAACAGGCCCAGATCGGCGGCGCGCTTTCCTATGACAGCGGCGTCAGTGTGGATGGCAGGCCCGGCATCGATTGGGCCAGTGACATCGCCCGGCAACTGGCTGCCATGGACAATGTGCGGGTTCTGACGCGAACAACCGCCTTTGGCTATTATGCCCAGAACTTTGTGGCTCTGGTGGAGCGGGTGACAGACCATCTTGCGGATCCGGCTGCCAGCCTGCCACGCGAACGGGTCTGGCAGGTGCGCGCCAAAAAAGTGATCATCGCCACGGGTGCCATCGAGCGCCACATGGTCTTTGCCAACAATGATCGTCCCGGGATCATGTTGTCCTCGGCAGCACGTATCTATCTCAACCAATATGGTGTGGCAGTCGGCACCAAGGTTGGCGTCTATACGGCCAATGACAGCGCCTATGAGAGCGCATTTGATCTCAAGCGCGCCGGAATTTCCATCGAGGCCATCATTGATTGCCGGGATCATCCCGGTGAAGGTCTCCTGTCAAAAGCCGCCGATCTGGATATCGAGGTGCTGACCGGCCATTGTGTGGTCGACACCAAGGGTGCCCGGCGCGTCAATGCGATGATTGTCGAGCGCAAGGGAGGCGGCGGCAGCCGGACCTTTGCGGTGGATGCGCTGATCATGTCCGCCGGCTGGACGCCATCGGTTCACATGTTCTCGCAATCACGCGGAAAAGTTGCCTGGGATTCGGCAACCGAGCGGTTCTTGCCCGGCGAACATGCGCAGGAATGCGTCAGCGTCGGCGCCTGCAACGGCACGGATGGTCTGCAGGCCAGCATCGATGAAGCGCTTTTGGCCGGGCGCAAGGCTGCAGGGCAGACCGGACGAAAATCCGCTGGCGCACTGAAAATTGTGAGTGAGGGGGCCGGCGACTGGTCCGGTGGCATGGCAGGCAGCGCTGGCGGCGTGGCCGGAGCCAACGCGAACGTCAAGGCCTTTGTGGACTTCCAGAACGATGTCACTGCCAAGGATATTCGACTGGCTGTGCGCGAGGGCATGCATTCCATCGAACATATCAAGCGCTTTACCACCACCGGTATGGCATCCGATCAGGGGAAAACCTCGAATATTCATGGACTTGCAATCGCCGCGGAAGCGCTGGACCGGGAGATGCCGCAGGTGGGCCTGACGACTTTCCGTGCGCCCTATACGCCGGTGACCTTCGGGGCCATTGTCAATCATGGACGTGGCAAATTGTTTGATCCGGCACGCAAGACGGCGATGCATGCCTGGCAGGAGGCGCATGGGGCCGTCTTTGAGGATGTCGGCCAGTGGAAACGGGCCTGGTATCTTCCGCGTGTCGGCGAGGACATGCATGCGGCCGTCAATCGCGAATGCCGCACCGTGCGCGAGATCGCCGGCCTGTTTGATGCATCAACATTGGGCAAGATCGAGGTGGTGGGTCCGGATGCGGCAAAATTCCTTGATATTATCTATACCAATGGCTGGGCCAAGTTGCAGCCGGGCCGATGCAAATACGGAATCATGCTGCGTGAGGACGGCTTCATCTACGATGATGGCGTGGTTGCGCGGATTGCCGAAGACCGGTTCCATGTCACGACAACGACCGGCGGAGCGCCGCGTGTTCTCAATCATATGGAAGACTACCTTCAAACGGAATTCCCCGAACTTGATGTCTGGCTGACGTCGACCAGTGAACAATGGGCGGTCATTGCCGTGCAGGGACCAAAGGCGCGGGACATTATCGCGCCGCTGGTGGAAGGGATCGACCTTTCCAGTGAATCCATGCCGCATATGAGTGCCCGAGAGGGCACAATCTGCGGGGTGCCGACACGTCTGTTCCGGGTTTCCTTTACCGGGGAGGCCGGTTTTGAAGTCAATGTTCCTGCCGACTACGGGCAGGCCGTGTGGGAGGCCATCTGGCAGCGGGCCGAACCCTTGGGGGCTTGCGTCTATGGCACCGAGGCCATGCATATATTGCGGGCTGAAAAGGGCTTTATCATCGTCGGTCAGGACACGGACGGAACGGTGACGCCGCAGGATGCAGGCCTTGGCTGGGCCATTGCGAAAAGCAAGCCGGATTTTGTCGGTATTCGCGGCCTGACGCGCCCTGATATCGTCGCTGATGGCCGCAAGCAGTTGATCGGCCTGAAGACCAAAGATCCCAAAACGGTTCTGGAGGAGGGCGCACAGATTGTCGCCGATCCCAACCAGGCCATACCGATGACCATGCTCGGGCACGTGACGTCTTCCTACTGGTCGGAAAATTGCGGCCGGTCGATTGCCATGGCCTTGCTGGCCGGCGGGCGGTCCAGAATGGGTGAAACGCTCTATGTGCCCATGGCCGATCGCACAATTGAAGTGGAAGTGACCGGCACGGTTTTCTTCGATGAAAAGGGAGAGCGGACACATGGCTAAGAATACCGGAGCCAGGCAAATGGCCGCCGCGCGACACACAATGCTCGAAGGTCAGGGCTTTGCCTCACGGCTGGTCAGTCTCACCGAGGCAGCGCCTGCCAGCCGCATTTCATTGCGCGCACGGCCTGAAGCCGTGGCCGCATTGTCGAAAGCGCTTGGCATCAAACTGCCGGATCAACCCAAGACATCGGTCCGTTCAACCGCCGCCAAAACCAAGCAGCGGGTGGCCCTTTGGCTGGGGCCCGATGAGTGGCTGGTGATCGACGAGGCCGGTGCGGATCTGATGGGTGCCTGTGCCAAGGCCAAGGGCCTCCATGCGGCCGTTGATGTCTCGCATCGCAATACGGCTATTATCGTGTCTGGCCAGGGGGCCGAGGCCGTCATCAGCGCCGGGTGTCCGCAAAACCTGTCGCTGGATGCCTTTGCCGTCGGCGCCTGCTCGCGCACGATCCTCGGCAAGGCCGAGATCGTGCTTCTGCGCGAAGAGGACAATGTCTTCCGGGTTGAATGCTGGCGCTCGTTTTCCGCCTATGTCTTGGCATTTCTCAGTGATGCCGCCCGTGCGCCCATGATCTGACGGGGAGAATTTTTGCCGTAACCAATGTGCTGGCGTTCGTTTTACAAACTATTGGCATTGTTTCTTGAGGCGGCGCAGGAATGATCGCACAATCACTTTGTGGGCAGGCGCAACCGGGAGCATATATATTCGGCCAAATGCTCTGTGGGTTTTCACTGACGACGTAATGGTCAGTTCTTTTCCGTTCCTCGATATGCACGTCAAGACATCCAGATGGCTGTCGCGTGCTGACAGAGAAAGCACTTCGTTCGAGACGTGTTCTACCAGGAAGAAATCCAGCTTTTGACCGACTGAAACGGTGTTGCGTGAGGCGGTGGAGAAGCCGCTGATCTTCTTCACCCCAAACAGCGACGAAATGAAGTCTCTGATGCGGAACGCCCATTTTAACACGGGTGATGGCCGAGAGGTCATGATGCCCCACGCCTCAAGCGGGGTGACGGATCTGGAAAGTCGGATGGTCTGTTGGTCGAAAAAATCAAGGTCAGGTGGCGGCGCCAACAGCTGGACGTTGGTATTTGGCAGCGTATAGAGCTCGGTTTGGTCCAAAATACATCTCCGATGGCATGAGATCTGGATAGCAGGTGATCCCGTCGCATTCCATGTGACATCTTGGGCCTTTGCCGACCTCAGGCAGGCGTCTATTGGTCGTGCTCAAGTGGCTATGGGTGCATATTCCCGAATTGGGGGCACAGCCTTCCATTGTTGCAAGGTGCTTGTTCATCGGCGGGTAAACAATATCTGCAACAATTCACGGCAAGAACGTGTTTGCCCTGCTGTTTCAAATGCCAACCAGGCTTTTCAGGACCGGCAGGCAAACTGAAAAACCATTAAACCGGGACAGTATATGAAACGCAAACACATCATTGTCCTTGCCCTTCTGGGCTTGCTGTCCATTGTCGTGCTTGCCGTGCCGGAACTTGGCATTTTGCCGATGCTGGTCATCATCGGAATACCCATTTCCATCGCCTATTGGTCTGTTCCGGCGCTGTTTTTGATCGCGACCATCAGTTATGTGATTTATCATGCAATGGGTTTTTCCGGGCGGACAGGCGCGCTTTTGGCCGTCAGTCTCAGCGGCATTCTGTTGGCAATACCGGCTTACATGCTGAACCTGCAAATAGAGAAGCAAGCCTTTTCCCACGTATCACATGACCACAACAGTCTGACTTTGCCTCTTCCTTTCTGCAAAATAGCCGTCGTAACCGAAGGGTCAGGCAAATATGCCAAGGATTCTTCCACGCGCTGCGACGGATTTTGCCTGCACGCCCTGTTGAGCGGTTCGGCTCGAAGCATTCTGATGCTGGAATCCAGGGAACCATTTGCGCCACTGCAGCCGGATGCAGAGGCCGTAGAATTCACCATCGAGAGATTGCCGCAATGCCCGGAGACCAAATTTGCATCCGGTCGACACACACTTTCTCTGCCCAATGGCAAATCCCGCAAGAAAGGAACTGCCAATGCGGTGGAACTGATCAAGCTGAAAATCAGCGAGGGAGAGTGTCTGGTCTCCAAAAAGGCAAAACTGTCTGACGCCGATATCGTCATAACCAGGGGGCGGGCCATTTCCAGCGGGTCTCATGCGTCACGCCCCGGCTTTCGACTTTTCACAAATACGATCATTGCTGACAGGATCACCGTGCATCAGAAGATGGCAATGGATGGCGCATTCAATGAAGTCTACCGGTGGACCGGTGTGACATTCAAACCGTTTGCATGGATATTGGTGCCTGCCCCGCAGTCCGGATATGGCTTTGACGTGAACATGGGCTGGTGGCGCACTGTCCAGCGGATCAACATTGCAAAAAGATATGATGACAAATCAGATTGGCCGCTTTTCCTGACCGGGACTCTTGGGCTCGATCTTCAACTCGACGGCGGGTTTGCCGAAAAACGCATTGTCGAAAATATGGAAACAGTCCTGGCTGAAAACAGATCCCCCAGCCCGGAGGAATGGAATTCCTTTTCGGATTATCTTGATCGCAGGGGTTTGATACCCAATGCCTATGCGGCCGGATCGGATTTTGCAATTGCCTATCAAATGCTGGAAAACAGGAAATTCCCGACACCACCACGGTTGTACCAGGTGGTAAACCATGCGGTAAGAAACGCCACGCCGCAGCAGATTGCGCATCTGACTGAAATGATGATTTCGCGCATGGAAGATGGAACAACCAGCGCGCAAAATCTCAAGGTTTCGCGCAAAAATGAGCTTGCAAACCTGGCCGCAGGGCTTCGAAGACTGCCGGATGAATATCTGTTGCCGCACTTTGAACGCCACGTGAAACTGGCCTCGGATCAAGCCGTGCAAACGGCAGCCTGGCGCTTTGTCTCCCAACTCCACATTCATGGGGAGCGGGCGGTTCCAACGCTGTTGGAGCAAATCGACGCAGGGCTCGAAGGGGGTGACAGGTTTTACAGATCGAACGCCTATCAACATCCATATCTCGCAGGGATGATCGGCCTGTGTCTGGCGGGGCCGCATGCCAAGTCCGCCTCACCGAAACTGCTGCGCTTGATGCAGGCGGGACAATTGCCCGCCCATGCGTCCTACGGTGATTTGATGATCAATACACTGGTTCAAACAGGTATTGATCCGGAGTTGATCTGGCCGGTCTATTCCGCAGCCAATAAAAACAGAACCAGAGAAAATTTCGACCGGGAAGTCAAACGCGCAAAATCGGACCGCCCTGATTGCAGCTATTAGAGCGAATGCTATCAGAAACTGAATGGTTGCCGTGCCGTCAAGGATCACACGGAAATCAAACAGCACCAGGACGTTGCTATCAGAAGCCGCAGACATATCTGCCGTCAGAAACGGCGCTTGATTGAACAAGAAAAACTCCGATCAATAACATCGGTCTCAAGTACTACAGCATCAATTGTCCGCCATTGATCTCGAGAACCTGCCCTGTGATATAGCCTGACAAGGCATTGCTTGCCAGAAACAGGTAGGCTGGTGCGCAATCCTCGGGCGTTCCCAACCTTTGCAGGGGAATGGATTTGCGGGTGTTTTCCAGTTTTTCCTGGGAAGAATATCGACTGTGGAAATCCGTATCGATGGTTCCGGGAGAAACAGCGTTGGTGCGTATGCCCTGCGGGGCCAGTTCGCGCGCAAGTGCCTTTGTATATGTCGCAACAAATGCCTTGGTGGCGCTGTAGATCGATGATCCCGGGCTGCCGCCTGTTCGCGCTGATATGGAAACCGTATTGATGATGGAGGCATTTTCAGCTGATCGCAGCTTTGGCAGAAGCCCCCGGCACACCATGACGACGCTGGTTTGATTGAGCATCACCAGGTCATCATATTGGGCGTCGGTCAAATCGCCCGCGGGAAATCTGCCATGCATTGTGCCTGCATTGTTGACCAACACATCAATCGACCGGGTTTTTGACAGCACCGTATCAATAAAACCCTGTGTCTCTGCGCCTTTGGTGAAGTCTGCTTCAATCGCCTGAATGCGGGTGTCTGCGAATTTCTCAGCCGATCCGCTACGCCCGCTGTGAACGATGACGCTGGCCCCATGTTCGGCAAAGGCGTTAGCGACGCAAAACCCGATGCCACGTCCGGCGCCGGTAACGACAATTGTCTGACCCTGGAAAAGGTCACTGGAAAAACCGGTTTGTTTCATGCTGTCCTCGATATAACGGATCGGTGGCTGCCCGATGCAGAATGATTTGAATCTCCATTGCTTTCGATTATAGTGCAAACGAAAGCAATGTGAAAGTCGAGAGCATCCATGTATCTGAGTCCGCGTCATGAACAAATCCTCGAATTGGCAAAACTGGAGGAACGGGTGCTGGTTGATGAACTTGCTGCGCGCTTTGACGTGACGCCGCAAACCATCCGCAAGGACCTGAATGATCTGTGTAAACAGAGACTTCTGACGCGCATTCATGGCGGGGCGGAATTCCCGTCCGGGGTCGCCAATTTCGAGTATGAAGATCGCCGGCAGATTGCCGCGCTGGAAAAAACCGCAATCGGCAAGGCGGCAGCGGCGCTCATCCCAAATGAATCGTCTCTTTTCATCAATATCGGCACAACAACCGAAGCGGTGAGCGAGGCACTGCTGGATCACGTCGGGCTGATGGCGATCACCAACAATATCAATGTTGCCAACCGTCTGCGCCTCTATCCGAAGTTTGAAGTTGTTATGGCAGGTGGCGTTGTGCGCAGCACTGATGGCGGAATCGTCGGCGAAACCGCCGTTGATTTCATTCGCCAGTTCAAAGTTGACCACGCTGTGATCGGGACATCAGCGATTGATGCTGATGGCGCATTGCTGGACTTTGATATTCGTGAAGTGAAAGTCGCCCAGGCGATTATCGAGAATGCCCGCAACGTTATTCTGGTTGCCGATTCGACAAAATTTGAACGCACTGCACCGGTTCGCATTGCGCATATTTCGCAAGTCGACACCTTTGTGACAGATCATTGTGACAGCGATGATATCAGAAAGGTTTGCGAGGAAAATGACGTGCGTCTCATTGAAGTCGGATCGGGGACATGATCGAGGATCTGTCTTCCCGATAGGGCGGTTGCAGTACGGTAATGTGTCCATACGATTGGGTGGTCTTCGACTAAAGTATGTATCGTTCCCGCTGATCTTCGCATAGATGGCGTTTGACATTCGAAGTGTTTTCGTTTTCTCTGATGGAGGTTTCACTTTATAAATAGTGATGCCAATTTCGGGAGGAAAATTTGTCCACGGTGTTTGATGTCTTCGTCATAGGCGGCGGGATTAACGGATGCGGTATCGCGCGCGATGCTGCCGGCCGTGGCTATTCCGTTTGCCTTGCGGAAATGAATGATCTGGCTTCTGGCACGTCCTCCTGGTCGACAAAACTCATCCATGGCGGGTTGCGCTATCTGGAACACTACGAGTTTCTGCTGGTTCGCAAGGCGCTGATCGAGCGTGAAGTGCTGTTGAATATGGCGCCGCATATTATCTGGCCCATGCGTTTTGTCCTACCGTATCACAAGGGATTGCGACCGGCCTGGCTGTTGCGCCTCGGACTGTTTTTATATGATCATCTGGGTGGACGAAAGATTCTGCCGGGCACCAGTGTCGTTGATCTGAAATCGGACGTTGCCGGCAAACCTCTGAAAGAGGAATATGCCAAGGCATTCGAATATTCAGATTGCTGGGTGAATGATGCGCGTCTGGTTGTCTTGAATGCGATGGACGCTCAGGCAAGAGGCGCGGAAATATACACGCGCACCAAGGTTATCGCCGCAAACAGGGTGGGTGCCCATTGGGAAATCACGCTGCAGTCTACCGACACGGGTGCCACGCACACGGTCTGTGCAAAGATCATCATCAATGCAGGCGGCCCCTGGGTCGACGATATATTGCAAACCTCCCTGGGGAAAAATGACGCCCATAATGTCAGGCTTGTTCAGGGCAGTCACATCGTCGTGCGCAAGAAGTTTGATCATCCAAAAGCCTATTTTTTCCAGAATGCGGATGATCGTATATTTTTTGCGATACCCTATGAGCAGGATTTCACCCTGATTGGCACAACAGATCAGGATTATCAGGGCGCGCTGTCCGATGTGAAAATTTCCTCGGAGGAAATTGACTATCTTTGTGCCGGAGCGAGCGAGTATTTCAAGGAACCTGTGACCAGAGACGATATCGTCTGGACCTATTCCGGCGTGCGTCCGCTCTATGATGACGGTGCTTCCAAGGCACAGGAAGCCACCCGCGATTACGTTTTGCGGATGGATGGCAACGGTGAAGATCCCAAAGTGATCAATGTGTTCGGCGGCAAGATTACCACGTACCGACGGCTGGCTGAATCAATGCTTGAGAAGGTGGAGAGCATTCTGGGTGCCAAGGGCGCAGCCTGGACAAGGACAAGTGTCTTGCCCGGGGGTGAGTTCGACGTATCGGGCTTTGCCGATCTGCTGGCGAAAGTACGTTCAGATTTTCCATTTCTCGAAACCGGCCAGAGCGAGCGGCTTGTGCGTTCCTATGGGTTGAAGGCCTTTGAGATACTGCAGGCAGCCAAAACGCCCGAGGAACTGGGCGAGGACTTTGGCCTCGGCCTGAGCGAAGCTGAAGTGCGCTATCTGATCAACAACGAGTGGGCGCAAACCGCCGATGATGTGGTGTGGCGCAGAAGCAAGCTGGGCATTCGCTTCACCGAACAGCAGAAGACACGCCTCGATACATTCATGAAGCAAAACAAAAAACTGCAGGTATTTGCAGCGGAATAGGATTTTTCGATGCTGGAATTGAAAAATATCAGCAAGAAAGTTGGCAACGCGTTGCACATCAGCGATGTGTCGATGAGTCTTGAAAAGGGTTCTGTCAACGTTCTTCTGGGGCCAACCCTTTCCGGGAAAACATCCTTGATGCGGTTGATGGCCGGTCTTGACCGGCCGACATCCGGCAGCATCTTGATGAATGGAAGCAATGTTGTCGGCATGCCGGTGCAAAAGCGCAATGTCGCGATGGTTTATCAGCAATTCATCAACTATCCGGCCATGACGGTTTATGAAAATATCGCATCGCCGATGCGGGTGGCCGGCGTGGATCAGGCAACCATCGACCGCCGCGTAAACGAGGCCGCGGACTTGATGAAACTGACACCCTATCTTGACCGTACGCCCGCCAATCTGTCTGGCGGACAGCAACAAAGGACAGCCTTGGCCAGGGCTCTGGTCAAGAATGCCGAGCTTGTCTTGCTGGACGAGCCCCTGGCGAATCTGGATTACAAACTTCGCGAAGAACTCAGGGTGGAATTGCCCAAGATATTTGCAGAGACCGGCGCGGTCTTTGTCTATGCAACAACGGAGCCGCAGGAAGCATTGTTGCTGGGCGGCAAGACAGCCACCCTGTGCGAGGGGCGGGTGACACAATTTGATCGGACGATTGACGTGTACAATCATCCGTCCGACCTGCTGACGGCACAAACCTTCTCAGATCCACCGATGAATGTCCTGCCTGTCACCAAGGTCGGCAATGAATTTGTCTTCGAGACCAGCCGTGTTGACGTTCCGACAAATGTTTCGGGACTGGCCGATGGCAACTACAAGATCGGTGTCAGACCACACCACATGTTGCTTGAAGAGCCCAAGGGGCATTCGATGAAACTGGATTGTGTGGTTTCAACGACGGAAATCACCGGGTCAGAAAGCTTCATTCATCTTCAAAGCAGGGGCGCCCACATGGTTGCGCTGATGCATGGCGTTCACCGGGTCGAAATCGGTGATGCAATTCCAGCCTATCTGGAGCAGAAGAGCTTTTTCATTTTTGACCACCATGAAAACCTCGTTTCCGCCCCGACTTTTGACAGTCAGAATTGAGGATTAGTCATGGCAAGCATTACTCTCGACAGACTGGCTCATTCTTACGATCCGAACCCGAAAACGGACGCCGATTTTGCGCTGAAGGAAATTGACTACGAGTGGGAAGATGGCGGTGCCTATGCGCTGCTTGGGCCATCGGGTTGTGGCAAAACCACCCTGTTGAATATCATCTCGGGATTGCTCGTGCCGTCCAAGGGGCACATCAAGTTTGATGGAAAAGACGTCACGCATTTGCAGCCGGAAGAGCGGAATATCGCGCAGGTTTTCCAGTTTCCGGTGATTTATGACACCATGACAGTGCGCCAAAATCTGGCTTTTCCGCTGTTAAACCGCCGTGTTCCCCGCGACGAAATCACCAAGCGTGTTGCCGACATGATTGAGGTTCTGGATCTTGCCGACAAGGCCGACCGAAAGGCACGTAGACTGACGGCCGATGAGAAACAGAAGATATCACTGGGACGGGGCCTGGTGCGCTACGACGTGAATGCCATTCTTTTTGATGAGCCCTTGACGGTGATCGACCCGCATATGAAATGGCAATTGCGCACCAAGCTGAAGGACCTGCACCGCCAATTGGGACACACGATGATTTATGTGACCCATGACCAGACCGAGGCCCTGACATTCGCCGACAAAGTGGTGGTGATGTATGAAGGTGAGGTCGTCCAGATCGGAACACCAGAAGAGTTGTTCGATGAACCTGCCCACACGTTTGTCGGGTATTTTATCGGTTCTCCCGGCATGAATGTGCTACCGTGTCAGATCAATGGGAAAACCGCGGAGATTGGCAGCACCAAAATTGAGCTTGCGCGCGAATACAATATTTCCGGCAGCAATATCGAATTGGGCATTCGCCCCGAATTTGTATCCCTGTCGTCTGACAGGGCCGGCATTCCGGTTCAGATAGATGCTGTTGAGAACATTGGCCGCTTCAAGATCGTTCGGGCAAATCTGGAAGGTCATTCCATCAATGCGGTTTTGAAGGAAGGCGAATCCGTCCCGGCTGATCCGACTTTCAAATTCGCGACGGACCGGATCAATGTTTACGAGAATTCCCATCTGGTAAGAGCAGGAGGTTGATTGTGGATAAACCCTATAACAACAAGGCCTGGTTCCTGGTCGTTCCTGTTTTTGCGCTGGTGGCGCTTAGCGCCATCATACCCATCATGACGGTGGTCAACTATTCGTTTCAGGATACGTTTGGCAACAATCAGTTCTTCTGGGCGGGCACGGAATGGTTTCAGGATGTGCTGAGCTCCGATCGGTTCTGGGACGCGCTCGGGCGCAACTTCATGTTTTCGGTGATTATCCTGTCAATCGAAATCCCATTGGGCATAGGCATTGCCCTGACCATGCCGAAAAAGGGCATCTGGGTTCCCGTCTGTCTCGTTACCATGGCCTTGCCATTGCTCATTCCGTGGAATGTCGTTGGAACAATCTGGCAGATTTTCGGGCGCGCCGATATCGGCCTTCTGGGATATTCGCTCGACCAACTGGGTGTGAACTACAATTATGCCAGCAATATATTTGATGCTTGGGCGACGATCATCCTGATGGATGTCTGGCATTGGACGAGCCTCGTCGTGCTGCTGTGCTATGCCGGTCTCGTATCCATTCCCGAGGCCTATTATCAGGCGGCAAAAATTGATGGCGCGTCCAGATGGTCCGTCTTTCGTTACATCCAGTTGCCAAAGATACGCGGTGTCCTGATCATCGCATTCCTGCTGCGCTTCATGGATTCTTTCATGATTTACACGGAGCCCTTCGTCCTGACCGGCGGCGGCCCGGGCAATTCAACCACTTTCATGTCGATCGACCTGGTGAAACAGGCCATTGGCCAGTTTGATCTGGGCCCGGCTGCAGCCATGTCACTTGTCTACCAATTGATCGTCCTGTCGGTCTGCTACGTCTTCTTTACGGTGATGAGCAATGTGGGTGTCGATAAACCGGATGCGAGGGTGGAAGACTAATGGCCAGTCAGGAAAACCACTCCATGACGAACGAAAGCACAGCGGATGGGTCGGTCAATGTGATCGACACCAGCAATGTGCGCTCCAGCAATCGCTATACGCGCAAGAGCATGACGCGTTGGCTGGTGCCCGGTCTTTACATCCTCTTTTTGATGCTGCCGATCTATTGGTTGATCAACATGAGTTTCAAGACCAATCAGGAAATCCTGTCGGCCTTCACCCTGTTTCCGGAAAATCCGACCCTGCATAATTACACTGTGATCTTCACGGACCCATCATGGTATTCCGGCTATATCAATTCGCTGATCTATGTCGGCATGAACACGGTGATCTCGATTTCTGCGGCGTTGCCGGCGGCCTACGCCTTTTCGCGTTACCGCTTCCTTGGCGACAAGCACATGTTCTTCTGGCTGTTGTCCAACCGCATGGCGCCTGCGGCCGTGTTTGTGCTGCCCTTCTTCCAGCTTTATTCGGCCTTCGGCCTGATCGATACGCATATTGCGGTGGCGCTGGCGCATTGTCTGTTCAACGTTCCATTGGCGGTGTGGATCCTGGAAGGCTTCATGTCCGGCATTCCCAAAGAGATTGACGAGACCGCCTATATTGACGGCTATTCGTTTCCCAAATTCTTTGTGAAGATCTTCATGCCGCTGATCGCGTCTGGCATCGGTGTCGCCGCCTTCTTCTGCTTCATGTTCTCGTGGGTGGAATTGTTGATTGCGCGCACGCTGACCACGACGGATGCAAAACCGATTGCAGCGATCATGACGCGTACCGTGGGCGCTTCCGGCGTTGATTGGGGCGTGCTGGCCGCCGCAGGGGTTCTGACCATCATCCCCGGCGCATTCGTCATTTATTTTGTACGCAACTACATCGCCAAGGGCCTGGCCCTTGGCCGGGTATAGGGAGGAAAATCATGGATCTTTCATGGATGGCCTGGACTGTGCCCACATTCCTGTTTTGGGCGTGCATCATAGGGCTGCTGATCGGGATGGGTGTTTGGGAATATTTTTCTCCGGGTGGCAACCCAAGGGTCGGAATTCTGCATTTTGAAACAACCAGAGGTGATCGCCTCTTCATATCGCTGCTTGGCAGCGCATTCATCCACCTCGCATGGCTGGGTCTTGTCGGACCCAATCTGTGGTGGGCTCTTGGAATTTCTCTGATCTACGCCGTTGGCGTTTTTCGAACAGTTTGATTCCAGTGGAAATGGGGATGAAATCTTTTCATCTCTTCAACGCGCATGATCTCTAAAGGGAGGAAATACTATGCGATATCTATTACTCAACACGACGGCTTGTGCGGCCCTTATGTTGGCAACGGGCTATGCTCATGCCGACATGGCTGCGGCCGAAAAGTTTCTTGCGGAGGAAATTGCAGGGCTTTCGGTTCTTTCAGAAGCCGAGCAGAAAGCCGAGATGGAATTTTTCATCAATGCTGCCAAGCCGTTCGAAGGAATGGAAATCAAGGTGGTATCGGAAACAATCGGTACGCATGAATATGAATCCAAGGTTCTTGCACCCGCATTTTCGGCCATTACCGGCATCAAGGTCACGCATGACCTGATTGGTGAAGGCGACGTGGTTGAAAAGCTGCAGACGCAAATGCAGTCGGGTGAGAACATTTATGACGGCTACGTCAATGACTCCGACCTGATCGGTACCCACTGGCGCTATCAGCAGGTCCGCAACCTGACAGACTGGATGGCTGGTGAAGGCAAGGATGTAACCAATCCCGGCCTGGATGTTGCCGATTTCATCGGCACGTCTTTCACAACTGCGCCCGACGGTAAGCTTTATCAGTTGCCCGATCAGCAGTTCGCCAACCTCTATTGGTTCCGCTATGACTGGTTCAACGACGAAAAGAACAAGTCCGATTTCAAGGCCAAATACGGTTACGATCTTGGCGTTCCTGTGAACTGGTCCGCCTATGAGGATATCGCGGAATTCTTCACGGGCCGCGACATGTCGCATCTGGGCGTTGAAGGCAAGGTCTATGGCAACATGGACTACGGCAAAAAAGATCCGTCGCTTGGCTGGCGTTATACCGATGCGTGGATGTCCATGGCGGGCATGGGCGACAAGGGTGAGCCGAACGGCCTGCCGGTCGACGAATGGGGCATTCGCGTCAATGACAAGTCGCAACCAACCGGTTCCTGTGTTGATCGCGGCGGCGCAACAAACGACGCAGCAGCCGTTTACGCTGTCACAAAGGCAATCGACTGGTTGAAGAGCTATTCTCCACCAGAAGCTGCCGGCATGACCTTTGGTGAAGCTGGCCCGATCCCCGCACAGGGCAATGTGGCCCAGCAGATGTTCTGGTACACGGCCTTTACCGCTGCAACCGTTGAGCCGGGCCTGCCGGTGATGAACGAAGACGGCACGCCAAAATGGCGTATGGCGCCTTCACCCCACGGTGCCTATTGGGAAGAAGGCATGAAGGTCGGTTATCAGGATGCGGGTTCATGGACACTCATGAAATCGACGCCGGTTGATCGTGCACAGGCTGCATGGCTCTATGCCCAGTTTGTCACATCCAAAACGGTCGACCTGAAAAAGTCCGATGTTGGTCTTACCTTCATTCGTGAATCCACGATCAACTCCCAGCACTTCACGGATCGTGCCAACAAGCTTGGTGGTCTGATCGAATTCTACCGTTCGCCAGCGCGCGTTCAGTGGTCTCCGACAGGGACCAATGTTCCTGATTATCCGAAACTTGCCCAGTTGTGGTGGCAGAATATCGGTGATGCAATGTCTGGTGAAAAGACACCACAGGAAGCATTGGACAGCCTTTGTGCCGACCAGGAAAAAGTGCTGGAACGTCTGGAACGCGCTGGCGTTCAGGGCGAGCTTGGCCCCGTGATGAACGAGAAACATGACCTTGCCTATTGGAACAATTATGCCAAGGAACATGGTTCGGTTGCACCGCGCATCAAGTTGGCAAATGAGAAGCCAGCCGGTGAAACGGTTTCCTATGACGAACTGATCAATAGCTGGAAGTAAGCACCAGCCATTTGAATGAGGATGCACCGACTTGATTGCGGTGCGCCATTGGGGCCGGAACAGTGTTTTGGCCCCAATTTGTTGGATCGATATTTTCAGGTGCCGGCGTGTCGGTCGGTGTTTCAGACACAATCAACAGAAAAGACGTCAGAGAAGACCGTTTACCTTGTCCAGCCCCTATCGCTCCGAAATACAGACAAGCTCGGCCTGGTGGCTTCTGCTGCCGGCATTGAGCGTGCTTGCATTTGTCGGCGTGCTGCCGCTGCTGACCATATTCAACTATTCATTTTTCGATATTTTCACGCTGGAATCGCGCTACTGGATTGGCACCGAGTGGTATCGGGAAATCCTGTCTTCGAGCCGGTTTTTTGAAAGCCTTCTGCGCAGTCTTGGGTTTTCCGCGATCATATTGTCCATCCAGATCCCGCTGGGCGTGTTCATTGCGCTGCTCCTGCCGCGGGACGGCAAATTGAGCATGGCCCTGTTGATGATGCTTGCCCTGCCTTTGATGGTGCCGTGGAATACGGTGCCGTCGATGTGGGTGAGTTTTCTGGGTGACCCGGCAGGCTTTGGCGGCCGTTTGCTTGCAATGCTTGGCATTGACTTCGATTACAAATTCAATGCGCTCCACACCTGGATTTTGCTTGTCGCCATGGACACCTGGCACTGGATCGGTCTGGTGGTCATCCTGTGTTATTCAAGCCTTTCCACCATTCCACCGGCCCATTACCAGGCAGCGGCCATTGATGGCGCTTCGCGGCTCCAGGTTTTCCGTTTTGTTGAATTGCCGAAGATGAGCGCTGTACTGATGATGGCCTTGTTGTTGCGGTTCATGGACAGCTTCATGATTTACACGGAGGCATTTCGCGTCAATGCGGGCGGTCCGAAGGATGCCACGACCTTTTTGTCGCTGGATCTGGGCGAAGAAATAGCGGCTTTCAATTATGGTCCTGCGGCGGCGCGCTCGATCATCTATTTCATGATTGTCCTGGCGATCGCCTGGTCCTTCAGAACCATCATGAATATTCGCAGGGATCAAACTCTGGGTGCCGGGCAGGGATGATGCGCGCGTCTTCAAAAAGCAGCGGGTTGAAAACGGCGGCAGTGACGCTTTTCCTTTTCATGGTGGTGTGTTTCACCATGCTGCCGTTTTTCCAGATGGTTGTGCTGAGTTTCACCTCGACCCTGCCACGCGATGGGATTGTCCAGGGGCAGTTCAGCACCATCAATTTTCGCAATATTCTGGCGTCTCCCCTGCTGTCGGGGTCAATCGTCAATTCAATTGTCTATGTGACGCTGAATGTTGTCATCACGATCCTGGTCGCGCTGCCTGCTGCCTACGCCATTTCGCGGTATCGTTTTGCCGGAGACCGGCATGTTTTCCTGCTGCTGATCGCTTTTCGCATCACGCCACCGGTTGTCTTGACGCTTCCGGTTTTCATCCTTTTTGCCAAGGTCGGCCTGGTCAATTCTCCCTTGGGCATTGCCCTGGTTCATTGTGTGTTCAACATTCCCATAGCGATCTGGATTTTGGAGAGCTTCATTTCGGCCGTTCCCAAGGAACTGGATGAAACGGCTTTTCTGGACGGTTATTCCTTGCCCCGGTATTTCGTAAAGCAATTGCTCCCCCTGATCGCCTCGGGTGTTGGTGTCACAGCATTTTTCTGTTTCATGTTTTCCTGGGTCGAGGTGGTCTTTGCGCGCATTCTTACCGTCACCGGTGGCAAACCGATCACAATGGCCATCAATACGCTCTATGGATTTCGAACCGATATTGGTCTGGTGATGGCCATGACACTGGTGTCCCTGATCCCCGGATTGGCCGTCATCTATTTCATCCGCAATCATATCGCAAAAGGCTTCGTTGTCCGCAGTTAGGCGATGCGGCCTATGCGTCCGGGCGGTCCTTTGGGTCGAACTGGGCAATGGTCAGCCATTCCGCGGTCAATGCAGGATTTTTCTGCCCATCGATTTCCACCGTGACATCAAAGGTCAGCATCATCATGTCTGCCCCGCGCAGGCGGGTGGCTTTCAAGATAAAGCGACCGCGCACCCGCGCGCCGCTCTTGACGGGTGTTATCAGCCTCACCTTGTCAAAACCGTAGTTGATGCCCATGCGCCGTTCCCGGATTTGCGGCACAGCGCTGTAGTTCATGGCCGAGAGCAGGGAGAGCGTCAGAAAGCCATGGGCAATGGTGCCTTTGAAAGGCGTTTCCGCCTTTGCGCGCGCCACATCGACATGGATGAACTGATGATCATGGGTGGCGTCGGCAAATTGGTCGATCATTGACTGGTCGACCTCGATCCAGTCGGAAACACCCAGTTCAGTGCCAACCAGACCGGACAGTTCTGACAAGGATATGGTGCGCGGCATGGTGCGTTTCTCCCAAAGATTTTTCACGCGAAACCCATACAGGTCGTGGCCTGTGAGGGAAAGGGACATTGAAGGTCTATGTGCGCGGCGAAAACGCATTTTCCGCCTTCGGGTGCTGGTGGGACAATTCATTGTCCCAATGCGCACACTTATAGAACCCTGTTGTTTCATTTGGCACCAGAACTGGTTCACTCTTGGTGCCAAGATCAACCGGAGTAGGATCCATGCAGTCCGGCCACCACAATGGGCATGACCGTGTCCTTGACGCAGACTATTCGAAAATGTCGCTGAATGAGCGGCTGGCATATCTTGTCGAGGGGCGGAAAAATCCGGTTTTCACAACCAGCCTCGGGATTGAAGATCAGGTTCTGACGGCCGCGCTGAGTGTTGCTGCGCCCCGGGTGCGCATTGTTACGCTTGAAACCGGCCGCCTGTTTGAAGAGACGATGGCGCTCATCGACGAGACGCAGGAGCGCTACGGCATCACCATTGAACGTTTCCGGCCGGATGAAGCGCAGCTGGCCGAATATGCCGCGCAATATGGAATGAACGGTTTTTATGAAAGTGTCGCCGCACGCCACGCCTGTTGCGGCGTGCGCAAGCTGGAGCCCCTGGCCCGTGCCCTGAGCGGTGCGGACCTTTGGATCACTGGCCTGCGGCGTGGTCAGTCGGCCAGCCGTTCCAGCGCCGATTTCATCGAATATGACGCCGAGCGCCAGCTCATCAAGGCCAACCCGCTGGCCGACTGGAGCATTGAAGATATCAAAAGCCACGTTGCTACGCACGCCATACCGATCAATTCGTTGCATGCGCGCGGCTATCCTTCCATCGGATGTGAGCCCTGCACGCGGGCCATCAAGCCGGGCGAAGACGAACGGGCCGGACGCTGGTGGTGGGAAAACGACGAACAACGCGAATGCGGACTGCATGTTGCCCGGGAAGGCGATCAGCCTTCCGTGCCGGCGTCTGCAGTGAACGGATAAGACAGGAAACCATATGTCTGAGACAAAACCGCCTCTTGATCCCAATCTCAAGGCGCTGGAGAGCGAAGCGATCCACATTTTTCGCGAGGTTGCGGCGGAATTCGAACGCCCGGTGATGCTCTATTCGGTGGGCAAGGATTCCTCTGTTCTGCTGCATCTGGCGCGCAAGGCCTTTTATCCCGGCAAGATCCCGTTCCCCTTGCTGCATGTCGATACGGGGTGGAAATTCAAGGAGATGATCGCTTTTCGCGACCGTGTCGTCTCGGATTATGATCTGGATCTCGTCTCGCATACCAATCCGCGCGGCAAGCTGGAAGGTGTCTCGCCGTTTTCCCATGGGTCTTCGGTCTATACCAATATCATGAAGACCGAGGCTCTGCGCCAGGCGCTGGATGCCGGTCAATATGATGCGGCTTTTGGCGGCGCGCGCCGTGACGAAGAAGCATCGCGCGCCAAGGAGCGGATCTATTCCTTCCGCACCCCTGATCATGGCTGGGATCCGCGCAATCAGCGGCCGGAATTATGGTCCATCTATAATGGCATGATCCGCAAGGGCGAGAGCGTAAGGGCCTTTCCCCTGTCAAACTGGACCGAGGTCGATATCTGGCGGTACATTCAGGTGGAGGATATTCCGATCGTTCCGCTGTATTTTGCCGCCCCGCGACCGGTTGTGGAACGCGACGGGATGTTGATCCTGGCGGAAGACAAGAGGCTTGAGCTCCAGCCAGGCGAAGTCAAACGGGTCGAGACCATCCGGTTTCGCACGCTCGGTTGTTTTCCGCTGACCGGCGCCATCCACTCCACTGCCACGACCCTTGATGCGATCATCAGCGAGCTGGAAACAGCCACTGTTTCGGAGCGCCAGGGCCGGGCAATTGACCGGGACGAAGCCGGATCCATGGAAAAGAAAAAACGCGAAGGCTATTTCTGATGAGTGTCAATTCCGCAATTGCTGAACGCATCAGCACCGATGTTGAAACTGAAGCTGCCGTACGCACGGCAGATCGCAATGCCAGACCGCTGCGGCTGATCACCTGCGGCAGTGTCGATGACGGCAAATCGACGCTGATCGGGCGGCTGTTGTGGGACACCAAGGCGGTCAAGGACGATCAGGCTGACGCCCTGGCGCGCGATGATCGCCATTCGCAAAACGAGCTTGGTCTGCCGGATTTTGCGCTGTTGCTGGATGGCCTCCAGGCTGAACGCGAGCAGGGCATTACCATTGATGTTGCTTACCGCTATTTTGCCACCGACAGACGCTCCTTCATCGTGGCCGATACGCCGGGACACGAGCAATATACCCGCAACATGGCGACCGGCGCTTCGACGGCGGATCTGGCCGTGCTGCTGGTGGATGCGCGCACCGGCATTCTCGAACAGACCCGCCGCCACGCCACCATCGCCACATTGATGGGCATCCGGCAATTTGTTCTGGCGGTCAACAAGATCGACCTGATCGACTATGATCAGCAGCGCTTTGATCATATTGCAGCCGAATTCCGGCAATTGGCCCTGTCGCTTGGCGTTACGGACATCAAGGCCATTCCGATGTCAGCGCTGCTTGGTGAGAATGTCGTTGTGTCAGGCAGATCAGCCATGCCCTGGTACGATGGCCCAACGCTGGTGAATGTGCTGGAGCTGGCGACGCAACGCACGGCGCAGGCTGTGGGTTTTCGCTTCCCCGTACAGCGTGTCAGCCGGCCCAATGAGGGCTTCCGCGGTTATCAGGGCACGGTTGCCGGTGGCTCCGTCAAGCCCGGGGACAGTGTGGTGGTCCTGCCGTCCGGCACGGTGGCCAATGTCAAGCAGATCGTCACCTATGATCTGGTGCGCAACGCGGCTGTCGCAGGGGATGCCATCACGCTGGTGCTGGACCGGCCCGTTGATGTTGCCCGGGGCGACATGATTGCATCGATCGATGCGGCGCCGGCACTTGGTCTTGCCTTTGAGGCCAAGCTGGTGGCTCTGAACGGCGAGGGCATCCGTGCCGACAAGCGCTATTGGCTGAAATCCTCCAGCCGCCGTCAGCGGGTGCGCGTTGAACCGCGCTCCATGCTGGACCTGAAGACCGGCCAGTGGAAGAGTTCCGACAATCTGCCGCTCAACGCCATCGGCACGGTGCATCTTTCCTTTGATGAACTGGCCATGTTCGATCCCTATGAGACCAACCGCAATACCGGTGCTTTCATCCTGATCGATCCGGATACCAATAATACGGTTGCGGGCGGGATGATTCAGACGCGGGCAAAATCGGTGGATGGCATCGATGGTGCCGAACGCAACCAGGTGCTCCTGTCATTGCCTCAGGATCTGGCCAATCAGCTGATGGCGAGCGAGGCCTTTGCTGCCATTCGCGATCACGTTGAAATTCGCAGGCTGAACAGCGCCAGAGCGAGCGCCATTCTGGAAGAGCTGGATTAGTCTGAAACCAACGCCGGCAAACGCAGGCGAGGCTGACCCTTCAATATTGTCCGAATTGCTTTAGACTGGTAAACGCTAGCCAGAAGCCTAAACAGTTTGAAGGATGAACAATGGCCGAGATTTCCGAGCAATTGGGTGCTTTTGCGCCCATGCTATACAGCGCCATAAAGGCGCTGATTTTTCTGATTGTCGGCTATCTCATTGCCGGATGGGTTTCGGGGACCATTCGTCGGCGCGTCAATGCCAGTGCAAGGCTGGACAATACGCTGGGCAATTTTTTTGCGTCCATCGCCAAATGGCTGATCATGGCCGTGGTGGTGATCGCCGTCCTGCAATTGTTCGGGTTTCAGGCGACCAGCCTTGTGGCGGTTCTGGGTGCTGCGACACTGGCCATTGGTCTGGCGCTGCAGGGAACCCTGGCTGATATTGCTGCCGGTGTGATGCTGATCGTTTTCAGGCCGTTCAAGCTGGGGCAATTCGTCGACATTGGCGGAACCTCGGGCACCGTCAAGGACCTCAATCTGTTCTTTACCGAACTGGCGACACCGGACAATGTTCAGATCATCATGCCCAATGGCCGGGCCTGGGGCTCGGTGATCACCAATTACTCGGCCCATGCGACGCGCCGTGTCGATCTGACATTCGGCATCGACTATGGCGATGATGCAGACAAGGCCATGGCGATCATCCTCAAATGCGCCGCCGCTGATGATCGTTTTCTGAACGATCCCGAACCCTGGGTACGGGTGGTCAATCTCAACGATTCATCCGTTGATCTGGGCGTGCGTCTTTGGTGCAAGGCGGAGGATTACTGGGAATTGAAATTTGCCATGACAAAGAATGTCAAGGAAGCCTTCGACAAGGGTGGCATTTCCATTCCCTATCCGCATCAGGTGGAAATCCACAAGGAAGCATAGAGGCTGATTGCGTCCGGCTTCGACAAATGCGCCAAGCAGATAGGCCTGCACTGCTGACCAGACAGCATCCAATGCGTTTGAATTGCCGGATGATCCGCGACCATTGCCGGTCATATCGAGGGCTGCGGACGTTCCGCAGCCATTTCCATTGCTGCGCCAGAATTCCGATATTCCATTTTTTCCATAGGCCGCAAGCTGGTCGCCAGGTCTGCTGCGTGCTGAATTAAACGACACCACTGCAACTGCAAAGTTTGTGGGGCTTGCCCAACGGCAACGTTGAATTGTGCCTTTGGGTATGAGCGAATTTCCTGTCAAATCCGTTTGACAAACGCGTGTTTCAATCATATGTTTTAAACATGCGTTCCACCGATCAATCACACAAGGAAGCCGCGACCCGCGATCGTATTCGAATCGCAGCGGTCGAATTGTTTGCCGAGGCCGGTATCAATGGCGTCACAACCCGTGCTTTGGCAAAAAAAGCCGAGGTGAATACGGCGGCTGTCAATTATCACTTTGGCAACAAGGACAATCTGACCATCGAGGTTTTTCGCGACGTTGCGCGGCGCACGGCCATTCGTCGTCTGGAAAGGCTCGATCAGGTGCTTGGGCAGGCCGCTTCCAAAGGTGAAAAGCCCGAAATTCGGGATATTGTTGAAGCCTTTATCGACGCCTACGTGAATGAAGATGACCCCAAGACGGGCGTTCTTCTGGCGCATCTGGTTCTCAAGCATCGGCTTGAGCCAAATGACTGGACGCGAGCGATGGTTCGCGACGAACTGGATCCGATGGCCAAACGCTACATAGCGGCTTTGGCAATGGCTGCGCCGCATTTGAACGAGCGCGAAGTCCATTGGCGTTACCACATCATGATGGGGGCGATTCAGGTGATGTTGAGTGACGCAGGTCCGGACAGTCGCATGGCGCGGTTATCGGGTGGTCTGTGTGATCCTTCTGATCGCATGGCGCTGCGCAGTGAACTTGTCGCCTTCATCGTCAATGCCTTCGGGGCGGATATGAAAGACAATCGAGGAAATGGTGTCTGAGCGGCTCCAGGGCTGCAGCACTTAAGTAAAACCCAGGGAGAAGATAATGAAGTCGATTTTAAAACTATGCCTTGCCACATCTGTCATGGCCTATGCTGTGGCGCCGTCTCTGGCGGAGGATTTTTCATTCACTGTTGTGGCGGGGCATCCACCCATCACCAAGGGTGTTGCCGGCATTCGGGATTTTTTCATTCCGGAAGTCAACCGCAGGCTTGCGGAAAAAGGTGAGCATACGATCAAATGGACTGAAGCCTACGCCGGTGCAGTTGCAGACGTGAAGGGTGTTCTGGAGGCCGTCGAAAGTGGCGTAGCCGAGTTTGGTTATGTGCCGCATCTTTTTGAAGGTGACAAACTGCCGCTCGAACAGATCACCTATGTCACACCCTTTGGTACGGACGATCTTCAGAAGCTGATGAAGATTATCGTTCAGCTGCATGACGAAATTCCGGAGATGAATGAAGGCTGGAGCAAGGCCAATCAGAAGCTTCTGGCACCGGTTGGCATCGATACCTACCAGTTCATGACAGCTTTCGAAGTCAAGGATATCGCCGATCTTGAAGGCAAGAAAATCGGGGCCGGCGGACTGGCGCTCAACTGGCTGAAGGGCACAGGCGCCATTCCGGTTTCCGGCGCGCTGACCACCTACTACAATGCCATGTCAACCGGACTGTACGATGGCATCATGACATTCGAATCGGCGATCGCACCCTACAAGTTCTACGAGGTTGCGCCCTACATCACGAAGATCAACTTCGGTGCAAAATACTCCTCTGCGCTGACGGTCAATCTGGACACCTGGAACAGCCTTCCAGAGGATGTGCAACAGATTATGGAAACGGTTGCGGATGAATATCGCGATCGCACGGCGAAAGCCTATTACGATGCCGGCGTTGCCAGTATTGCAAAGGCTGTCGAGAATGGTGCCTCGGTCCTTGATCTGAGCGCCGAACAACGCTCAGCCTACGCTGCCAAACTGCCTCCCATCGCGACCGAATGGGCAGCCAAGCTTGACGCACAGGGGCTTCCTGGAACCAAGACGCTTGAAACCTATCTCCGCCTTTCCAAGGAAGCCGGACTGGGATTCTCAAGGGATTGGGCAGCGCAATAGCGCTGCCGTCTACGCCGGGCGGGCACAGGACCATGTTTCATCAAATTACCATCATGGCCAATCGTATTGCCCTGGCGTGTGCTGTTGTCGGCGGTCTGGGGACCGTCGGCATCATGCTGCTTATCAATGCAGATGTGGTGGGGCGCGGATTGTTGTCGATGCCCGTGCCGGCCACGGCCGAAATTGTCAGTGCCTCGATCGTTTCCATTGTGTTCATGCAGTTGCCCTTCGCCACCGCCATGGGGCGCAATGTGCGCTCGGACATGTTGATGACGCTCTTGCGCAATCGCTCGCCACGCATGGAAATGGCGTTGGACCTTTTTCACCATCTGGTTGGCGCGGTCATTCTTGCGGTCTTGCTGCGTTATATCTGGCCGCAAATATATGGCGCCATTGACGGGAATGAAACGGTTGGTCTTTACGGCGTGTTCACCGTGCCGCGATGGCCCTTTGTTGTCGCCGTGCTGATCGGCTGTGCGCTGACATTGGTTCAATATGTTCTGCTGACCGCTTCACTCGCCATCAATCTGTTTTCACCGCGAGGCGCACCATGACCAATGTGGAAATCGGAATTGCCTCAATTGCGGTCATTCTCGTGTTTATTCAGCTTGGCATGCATGTGGCCATTGCGCTGATGAGCGTCTCATTCATCGGCGTCTATCTGGTCAAAGGCAAAGTGGTGATTGCCGGGGCGCTTCTTTCGCAGGCGGCTTTGGACAGTGTGGCGCGTTATTCTTTTGGTGTCATTCCGCTGTTCGTGCTGATGGGGGTCCTGGTGGGCGTCTCGGGTCTTGGGCGCGACATGTTCGATGTGGCGGGTCAATTGTTTCGACGCTTCCGGGGCGGACTGGGCATTGCGACTGTCTTTGCCAATGCCATTTTTGCAGCCGTCAACGGCACCTCCATCGCGTCGGCATCGGTGTTCACAAAGGTGGCCGTGCCGGAACTGATCCGCCAGGGCTATACAGCCCGCTTTTCCGTTGGCGTGGTCGCCGGATCTTCGGTTCTGGGCATGCTCATACCGCCGTCCTTGCTGCTCATTCTCTATGGCATCATTGCCGAAGTCTCGATCGGTGATCTGTTTACGGCGGGCATTGTTCCCGGCATCTTGCTGGCATTGCTGTTTTGCTTTGCCATCGCACTCATGGCCCGTTTCGCGCCCGGTTTTACCGGTGTGGCCAGCAATATTGATGGTCGTCCACTGATGTCGACCGGCACCATGGTGGCCCGGGCTGCACCGATAGCGGTGCTTATCATTCTGGTTCTTGGCGGAATCTATGGCGGTTTCTTCACGCCGACCGAAGCCGGTGGGGTCGGTGCGCTGGGCGCGCTGATCATTGCTCAGATCAAGGGCGGTCTGGGGCTGAAAGTTTTCGGACGCATTTTGCTGGAAACCGGACAGGTGACCGCCTCCATCACCTTTCTCATCATTGCGGCACATATGTATTCGCGGCTGTTGGCCTTGACCGGCCTGCCAAATGCCATGACCGACCTGTTGTCGGCGTGGAATCTCGGCCTGTTCGGTATCCTCATTCTTTATCTGATCGCAATCGTGCTGTTGGGCACAATCCTCGACAGTTCCTCGATCCTGCTTATTCTTCTGCCGCTCATCCTGCCGGTCGTGGAACCGTTCTCCATTGACATGGTGTGGTTTGGTATCGTGACGATTGTGGCTGTGGAGGTGGGGCTGTTGACGCCACCGCTGGGCGTTGCCTGTTTCGTGATCAAGGCCAACCTTGATGATGATCGGATCACGCTGAATGATATTTTCGCGGGCGCAGCTCCCTTCGCGCTCATCATGGTGGCCCTGATCGGGCTTCTGCTGATGTTCCCTGAACTTGCAACCGTCCTGCTTTGAAAACGCTGTGGAGCCATAGATGTCCCAAACCCGTGTTGAATCGACCTTGCATGAGCTCGGCAACGAATTGTTTGCCTATATACAGGGCGATGGTTCGTGGGGCTGGAGCAACAGCGGGCTGATCATTTCAGGCGATGAAAGCCTGTTGATCGATACGCTTTTTACCGGCCGTCTGACCAGCGACATGTTGCGGGAATACAGACGTGTATCGCCTGCCGCAGAACAGATTGACGTGCTCGTCAATACCCATGCCAATGGCGACCATACATTCGGCAACCATATGGTCGGCGGAGCGCGCATTATCGGCTCGACTGCCTGCATGGAAGAAATGAACGAACGACCGGCAGAAGTGTTTGCCGATCTTGTCATGAATTGGAAAAACCACGGCGATGTCGGGGCATTCCTGCACGAAACCATGGGACAGCATTTTGACTTCTCCGACATAGCCCATGTGCCCCCGACAGAATTGTTCAATGGGCGGCGGGATATCACCATTGGAGATCGGACGATCGAACTGCACGAGATGGGCCCGGCCCATACCCGTGGCGACATCATTGTTCATGTCCCTGACGCCAAAACCGTTTACACCGGTGACATCCTGTTTTCCGGTGGTCATCCCATCGTGTGGGCCGGGCCGGTTCAAAACTGGATTGACGCCTGCGACAGGATTCTCACGTGGGATGTTGAAACAATTGTCCCGGGGCATGGCCCCATTGGTGACAAACAGGCCGTGCGGGAAATGCGCCATTATCTGCTGCATATCTACCAGCAGTCAGAACAAATGTTTGCGGCAGGTCTGCCCTGGGAAGAAGCGGCTTTCCTGATTGGCTATGATGCCTTTGACAGCTGGCTGGACCGCGAGCGTGTTGTCGCCAATGTTGCCAATATCTACAGGGATTTGTCGAAGGGTGCGATCGTGCCGGACAGGGCTGAAATCATGCGTCAGATGCTGCGCTACCGCAAGGGCGCCGATTGTCCCCACGACGCCCCATGCGGCTGTCATTCGAAGAAAGGAAATCACGCGTGATCGAACTGTTGAACAATCCGATCTCCACCTGCTCGCAGAAGGTGCGCCTTTGTCTTCATGAAAAGCAGTTGGAGTTCGTCAATACCACATTGGATTTCAGGAAAAAGGAGCACCTTTCACCCTCTTACCTGAAGCTCAACCCGAACGGCGTGGTGCCGACACTTCTGCATGATGGCAGGCCTGTCATCGACAGTTCCGTCATCATTGAATATCTTGAAGATGTTTTCCCCGAAAAACCACTCTCGCCTGCCGATCCCTATGAACGCGCGCGCATGCGTGTCTGGTTGCGGTACATCGAAGAAGTGCCAACGACGGCCATTCGTGTGCCAAGCTTCAACAAGGCCTTTGTTCGCCATTATTCGGATCTGGAAGATCAGGCATTGCAGGCCAATGCTGACGATCGCCCGCTGAGGAAACATTTCTACCAGCGCATGGGGCGCAGCGGATTTTCCGAAAAGGAGACCGAGGCGTCGCTGCAACAGCTTGAAAACACCATCGCAAGGATGGACGCCGCACTTGCCCAGACGCAATGGCTGATCGGGGATGAACTCAGTCTTGCCGATTATTGCGTGGTGCCCACCATTGACCGCATGCGGGATCTTGGTCTTTCGCAAATTTGGAAAGAGGCAGGCAATTTTGAACGCTGGTGGCAGGCGATCCAGCAACGTGATGCCTATCAGAAGACCTATTTTCCCGGCAGCAGGGTATCGGATATCTATACGGACCTGAGGGATGCAACATGAAACTTGTGACGTTTAACCGGCTGAACAGTCGGAACCAGGAAATCGGCATTGTGATCGATACACAGATTGCAGTTCTGGATGGCGACGACAATCCGCAATTTTCCTCCATGTTGGCGCTTATCGAAGCAGGTCCGGAAGGATTGGAAGCGGCCAGACAGGCGATGTCCGCTTGCGAACATGTTCAACAGTCTGACGTTCGGCTGCTCGCGCCATTGCCGCGGCCCGTCCAGATGCGCGACGCACTGACATTTGAAAAACACCTCAGGCAGGCCAGAGCAAACCGCTATCTGTTCGATCCGAAACAGCCAAAACGCAATCCGGACGAGGTGGAGCTTCCGCAGATCTGGTATGATCAACCCATCTATTACAAGTGCAATCGCTTTTCCGTTTCCGGTCCTGAGGATGAAATCATATGGCCGCTTGGCGAGACACGGCTGGATTATGAACTTGAACTGGGTGCGGTCATCGGCAAGGGCGGCGGTGATATCGCCCGTACGGATGCGCTTGACCACATATTCGGCTTTGTGATCTTCAATGATTTCAGCGCCCGTGATCACCAGATCGCGGAAATGGCCGGTGGATTGGGGCCTGCAAAAGGCAAGGATTTCCGTACCGCCAATGCGCTCGGGCCCTGGCTTGTCACACGCGACGAAATCGGTAATGGCTCTGGTCTCAACATGGTTGCCAGGGTGAATGGAAAGGAATGGTCGCGCGGCAATTCATCCAGCATGCACCATGATTTTTCCCGTATCATAGAGCATATTTCAAGAGACGAGGATCTCCACCCGGGCGAATTCATCGGATCGGGCACTGTCGGCGGCGGTTGTGGATTGGAATTGGGACGTTTCCTGCAGCCCGGTGACGTCGTCGAACTGGAAATCGACGGCCTCGGGGTTCTGAGGAATACAATCAGCAACAAGCGGGATTAAGGGGAATTGGCGTAGGCAGGTCTTTTGACGGAAGCCATTTGATGCCGTCGAATGGGCGGAAACCTAGTATGCGCCCACCTCGATTTTCAACCCTTCGACGGTTCGGGAATCCGCAATCGGATCAATGCGGAGGCGGGTTCCAGCAAAGCGGCCTGGCAAGGCCAAAATGATCGATCTGCTTCCCGGTTTGCTGTTTGCGAAATATATGGAACGCCCGGTCCGATATTGATTCAATGTCTCTTTCATGAGTGTAGGCAGAAATATCTGTGTCCCGGTCTCACTGGCGCTATCAAAGGAAACCCTTACACATACTTTTGATGCGTTTTCCATCGCAGGCAAATCGACCAGTATGTTTTGATTTCTGCCAGCTACAGGATTGTCACCACCTTCTTCGATGCTTACCGGACGCAGCCTGTCGCCAGCAATTTCTGTCAATTGGCAATCCGCCTTCTCAGCATTGAGGCGCAGCAGATGTTTGGCAAAAACAGAATTCCAGGAAAGCGTTGTTGACAGAATGCGCTGAAAGAATGAACGCTCTATCGAATTGATCAATATATGCGCCGATCCAGAGGCCATCGCCTGATCGACATCCTGGTGGTCCAGATGGACCATCAAGACATTGGGAAACAGAAGCTTGAGCTGATTGGTCAAGCCCCCATAAAAGGAATCATGCAGGACA
>JARGOF010000074.1 GCA_029212415.1 Rhizobiaceae bacterium
AGAGACCAGAGAAAATGGAACGAAAATATGGCTTGATCACAACGGATACTCTAAACCCAACGCCTTACGCGGTTACAATAGGCTTCGTATTCGGCGCCGAAAATAGCCAGAAGATGCAGTTCCTCGCGGCGGATGGCCAACACATGGGTGCCGATCATGGCGCCTACGGCAAAAACGGCGAACCAGCCATTCGTGGTCAGCAACCCAAGACCAAACAGCAGCATGGCATTGCCGGCATAAATGGGGTTGCGGCTGTAGCCGAAAGGCCCCGTTGTCACCAGGTGGGACGATTTTCGATTGGGCAGGATGGTTGTTTGTGATGCGTGCAATGTCATCATCGACCAGATGTCCAGGCTGATGGCCGAGATGATCAGCAGACTGCCGGCAAATCTGGCAAGTGCCGTTCCGGGAAGTTCAAGCGTTATCAGCATGCCTGCCAGGATGGACAGAAGGATGGCGGCGCCTGCGATGATGGGCGGCCAGGGCCAGTCGTTGGGTTTTGCCTTGTATGCGTTCATTCGATTTCATTTTCCTTCAATGCGCGTGGCCTGACACCAAAATACAGTGCACAGTCAATCAACACGCGGCAGCGACGATACGGTACACGACTGCACAATCTCCTGAACGCCTTCGACCGGTTTTCCTGATTGACCCTGTGTCATCAGTGTCCCGAGAAGATCTCTGTCGACCAGTTCATTCAAGGTACATCGGCAGAATCTGCTGCAAAAATTTTCCTCATTTTCCTTTACGCAAGTGCGCACGCAACTGCGAGAAAATTCTGCAATGGGATCGGACGGTGGCGCCGGTATGATCAGGCTGGCCAGATAGACGATTCCAATGAGTACGGGTTGATGAATCAAGTAAACGGCAAGACTGTGGCGGCCAGCCAGTGAAAGTGTCCTGCCGACGATATCTGTGCCGCGATAAAGTGACGCAAGCCTGTCAATCAGATCAAATTGCACACCCAATTTTCCTGTTGCGATGCCCAGGAGAACCGGTCCTAACCAGGGAAACAGCGGAACAAAATCATTGGATTGCGCGGGCACTGTCGACAGTCCCAACCACAAGAGGAAATCGTGGTTGAATATCGGATTGAGCAGATAGGGTCTGGAAAGAATGATTGCCAGGCCGATGGCCAGGGTCAAAAGGGGCGGGAGCCTCAGGAAAAGCAATCCAAGGAGACTGGAAACCACAATGCTGTGCAGAATGCCAAAGAAGATGTAATTGTCCGGCGTGAACCACCAACTCGCAGCCGTGATGGCCAGGGCGGCGCCTGCCACCATGGCCAGACGTTTGGCAAAGCCATTCCAGCGAATCGACTTGCCATGCGCCAGAACGAGGCTGACTCCCACGAGAAACAGGAAGCTGCCGGCAATCGAGCGGGCAAACAGCTTCCAGCCGCCTTCCGCTGTCATCGCTGACGGAACATAGCCAAAAAACTCCAGGTCCCAGGCAAAATGGTAGATGGCCATTGCAAGCAGGGCGGCGCCTCTGGCAACGTCGATCGCCGCAATGCGAGGTGGGCGTTTACCGGGCGTTGGCAGGTCACTCATGTGTATCAGCCTCCGTCGGGGATTCGCCGCGCTTGATCTGGGCAATGTACAGGCCGCAGACAACAAAGATCAAAGCGGCAAGGATACGCCAGGAAAGGGGTTCATCGAGCAACCAGACCCCCAGACCAACCCCGAATACCGGTATCAGATTGAGACCCATGGCAAAGGTCGAATAGCCAATTTTCCGGATCAGGTGGAAACGCAGCAGATAGGCAAAGCCGGTCGGGAAAACACCCAGATAAAGTATTGCGAGCACAGCATTTTGGGAGATATCCGTAGGTGGTGGCCCATCATGCAAGAAGGCGATGGGAAACAACATGATCGTTGAAAGCGCCAGGGCCAGAAATGCCAAACGGCCGGGTGGCAGTTCAATTTTCCTGACGAGAAGCCCGGCTGTCGCATAGCACACGGAACCAAGAAAGCAGGCGGCTTGCGCCATCAGGTTGGCTCTGCCGAGTCCATAAAGGACATCGAATCCAACGATCGTCAGCACACCGGTGAATCCCAGAACCACGCCGAGAAATTTGGTTCCGGTCAGCTTGTCATCAGTCGTGAATATATGGCTGCCGATCAGGGCAAGAAACGGCCCTGTACCCATCAGCAATGCCGTGACGCCGGCATCAATCGACAGTTCCGCCCATGAGATCAAAATAAAGGGCAGCACGACATTTACCAGAGACATGCCAAGGACCAGAATCCACATGCGTGTGGAGTTGGGCAGGAGGATACCTTTCCAAAGGGCGTAGGGAAGCAGAACTAGAAGTCCGGTCGTGACGCGCATGGCAGCCAGCCAATAGGCGTTGGTTTCGGGAACCGCCACTTTGATGGCGATGAACCCCGAGGCCCAGACCAGCGCAGCCAGCGCTACCAAAATCAGATCAGGAATGGTTGCGCGTTGAATTCTTGTCACCTGATTACCTTTTTCAGTCCGTCGCTGTCTGACCTGCCCAGGGACTTGTAGCCATGATTGGCTGTGGCGCGGGCGCGTTCGGCTGTCAAGGAATCTTGCGATCCACTAACAAATGACCCGTTGCAGGGCGCCTCTGGATCAGATGTCGATACCTTTGAGCACGGCGTCGCGCGCTGATGAAAAATATTGCCTTCGTATGAGAACGGTGAGCACAAGCAATGTTGTGCACAAAAGCACGATCGGCCCGATGAACCAGCCAATATAGCTCAGCGAGATGAAAATGCCGCGAAAACCGGCATTGAAGTGTTTTCCGGCGATGATGTTGATGGTGACGGCTCTTTGGACAGCAAGATGGGCTTCCTCGGGCTGTCGGGAGATGTCTTCAACCATGGGTATTGCGCCAACAAGTATCAGGCAATAATTGAAAAGCCGGTAGGCCCAGCCGAACTTGAAGAATGAATAGGCGAAAATTACAATCAATCCGGCAACCTTCAATTCGAAGGCCTCCCGTTCGGCGGGGACATCAAAGGAAAGGCCGGAGAGGACACCAAGGACCTGATCGGTCGCGCCGAGCAGAGCGAAACAGCCGCCAATGGCGAGTAAAGTCGTCGATGCAAAAAAGCCTGTTCCCTGTTGCAGTCCTGTCATGATGCTGGTGTCGATCATTTTCAAATCACGGCGCAGGCAGTTCTCAAGCCAGCGGGCTCTGTGAATATTCATGATCTGGGAAAGATTTGGTGGCAATGCGGAAAATTCCCGATCGGCGATCAGGGAAAATACGCACCAGATTGTCAAACAGATGCCGGCGGCAATGATATCCAGTTCACTCATGCCCATATGTGTCATGCCTTGCTGAGTCGGAAAAGACCAAAAGGACTGTTCCTATGCCTGCAAAATTCAATTCAGGCGGAATTGTGCACAAATCTTGTCTATAATGATCTGTGGTAAGTGGTTGAAAAAGCTCGAGAGAGGGTCCGATCGCTGCCCTGTGTCATGAAAAGGTCATATATTGCGGTTGCGAAGGAATTAACGATCCGTTACAAGGCGGCCTCCATATAGCGAGCAACAAGCGCATGTGGATTTGTTCAAGCATCACTCGGAGCCAAAATGGAAGAAACAGTCCAAAAGTCCTGTTGGGGCGTAACTGCCCGTACGGTGATTGGTTTTGTGGGCTTACTGGCATTGATCTATCTCTTTGGTGGGATCTGAGCCGGATTTACAAAACAAGAATTTTAAAACAGCGTGCGTGTTTCGTGCGCTGTTTTTTTTTGAACAGATGCAGGGCGGCATTTGAACAGGTTCGCTGTTAACGCTGCCGGTTGATCAACCCTGTCGCAGCCGCCATGCTTTATGTCGGTTCAATGGTGCAAATTGAATATCAGCGGGTCTACACTGCCATAGCAATCTGTTGCATATGGATGACCAATACGATGTTTCTTTCCGTTTTTGACGTCTTCAAGATTGGCATTGGCCCATCAAGTTCCCACACAATGGGGCCGATGGTGGCCGCCGGCCGGTTTCTCAATGAAATTCTGCATGGCGCATGGCCGAAACCCACCGGGTATCGCATCGACCGTCTTGAGGTCAGCCTGCATGGCTCTCTTGCCTTTACCGGCGTTGGTCATGGCACGGGGCGGGCCATCGTTCTGGGACTGATGGGGTTTGACCCGGAAACAGTCGATACAACGCGAATGGACGATATTATCGCCTCTGTCGAAAGGTCAAAGACGGTTCAGCCCGTTGATCATCCGACCTATGTGTTTGATCCCGACGTCGACCTGATTTTTGACAGGAAGAACCCTTTGCCCGGTCATGCCAATGGCATGACATTCAGCGCCTATGATGCCGATGATCGCCTGTTGCTGCGCCGGATCTATTATTCCATTGGCGGCGGCTTCGTGGTCTCGGATATGGAGCTAGAGACATTGAACGACCAACAGCATGCGGTGCAAACGCCTGACGTGCCCCATCCCTTCAAAAATGCCGAAGAAATGTTGCAAATGGCCAGTCAATCCGGATTGTCGATTGCCGACATGAAGCGCGCCAATGAACAAATGCACCAATCAAATGCGTCGCTGGACGAGGGGTTGGACAGGATATGGGCTACGATGCGTCAGTGCATGGACAATGGGCTGTCGCGTGAAGGCATTCTGCCTGGTGGCCTCAAGGTCCGCCGCCGTGCGCGCGCCATTCACGACCGGCTGCAGGAAGAGTGGAAGCAGAACAAGATCAATCCCTTGCTGGCAAATGACTGGCTGTGTGTCTATGCCATGGCGGTCAATGAGGAGAATGCATCCGGTGGACGCATCGTTACGGCGCCGACCAATGGCGCCGCGGGCGTCATACCGGCGACCCTGCGCTATTACACCCGCTTTCAAGACGGTGCGGACCGGGAGGGCATACACGCGTTCCTGCTGACGGCCGCTGCCATTGGCGGCATCATCAAGCAGAACGCCTCCATATCAGGCGCCGAAGTCGGCTGTCAGGGGGAGGTGGGTTCGGCATCAGCCATGGCCGCGGCCGGTTTGGCTGCTGTCATGGGCGGCACGCCGGAACAAATTGAAAATGCGGCTGAAATTGCTTTGGAACATCATCTTGGCATGACATGTGATCCGGTTGCCGGCCTTGTGCAGGTGCCCTGCATAGAACGAAATGCGCTGGGTGCTGTCAAAGCGGTTACAGCAGCATCGCTGGCACTCAAGGGCGACGGCAAACATTTCGTTCCTCTGGATGCTTGCGTTGAAACCATGCGACAGACCGGGCTGGACATGAATGAGCGTTACAAGGAAACAAGCACGGGCGGGCTGGCGGTCAATGTTGTTGCCTGTTGATGAGGGCTGGATCGCCTGCCGAACCTGTTACCCTCCGGCTGAACTTGGGACCAGTCCTTATCCAAGACTTTGTCATCAGATCTGTTGCAGCGACTTGTGGACATCACGAGGAATAAGCTTGACGCAGGCAACGAACCCTTTACCCCGGTGTCATGACCCTTAATCTGGTAAAATTATGTGTTGGTGTCGATGCGGTCGAAAGCCTGCAAGCATCCATGGATTTCAGTCTTGCCGACAAGAAAAGTCGCGGTGTGGAAGCGATCTGTTTCCATACAACACGCATGGTGCCAAAGCGGGTCGACGAGTTGCTGGATGGCGGTTCTTTGTACTGGGTCATCAAGGGCAATGTCCAGGTACGTCAGCTCATTGTGGAGATTCGGCCTTTCACCGACGCGACCGGCATTTCCCGATGCAAAATCGTCATGGAACCCCGATTGATCCTTACGGAATGGCAACCACGCAGGGCATTTCAGGGTTGGCGCTATCTGACCTCAAGTGATGCGCCCGCTGACGTCACGTCACGTAAAAGCGGCATATTTTCTCTGCCCCCTGATTTGCGCAGAGAACTGGCGGATCTCGGACTGCTGTAAGGTCGCGAGAATCATCGCGATCGGTTCTAATTCTCGGGTTTTGGCGTTCGCCCGCTATCTCATTTCGGGCGACTGGTACAAATTGGCCTGCGCAAGCACTAGATTCACGTTACTGGTATGTTGAAACTGAAGTTGTGCCAAAGTGATGGAAGGGAGTTTTCCATGGCAAAGTCGGACATCACAAGGAGCCGTGGCTCCGGTACGGTCGCCAAGAGCAGCTCTGCGCAATCATCAAAGAAGGATGTTGCGGCGTTTCTCAATGCAGCCCGTTCCGTCAGCGTCGCCGCCGGTTCGGACAGCGGACGGTTGATCTTTGCGCTGGATGCAACAATGAGTCGTCAACCGACCTGGGATGCGGCCTGTGGTCTGCAAAGCGAGATGTTCAATGCTGTGGGCCGTGTGGGAAGCCTGAATGTGCAACTGGTGTATTTTCGGGGTTTTGGAGAATGTCAGGCCTCTCGCTGGGTTAACGATACCAGACAATTGCGCGACCTGATGTTGCGCATAGATTGCCGTGGCGGACAGACACAGATTGCCAAGGTCCTCAAACATGCCCGTGATGAGTCCAAGCGCAAGCCTGTCAGTGCTCTGGTTTTTATTGGCGATTCCATGGAAGAAGACGTTGACAGATTGTGCCAGTTGGCCGGTGAACTTGGTATGCGGCGGGTGCCCTGCTTCATGTTCCAGGAAGGCGGAGACCCGGCCGCGCAAACAAGTTTTCGCGAGATTGCACGACTATCGGGTGGCGCCTACCTGAGATTGGACAGCAATGCGGCCAGCGCTTTGGTCAATCTGCTGCGGGCTGTGGCCGTTTACGCATCCGGTGGTCTGCGCGCACTACAAAATGACAAGAGTCACGCGTCCCAGATGCTGCTTGAGCAGCTTCCTGGTGGAAAGGGCAGCTGATCGTGCTAATTATATTTTATATTGTTCTGGTTGGTTTCGTGCTGGCCATTCTGGCGGCATTGTTTGTGCGGATGGATGCACGGCGGGTGGCCGCTGTTTTACGCTATCTCGTGCCCGCAGTGCTCGCTGGTGCCGGAATCATCTTTATGCTTGTCGGGCGCGGCGGCATATCGTTTGCTCTGTTCGGCCTCGCTGCTGCGCTTTTTGGACGTGCACGGGCCAGTTCGAGGGCCAGCCGCAGCAGCAATCAGACCTCACATGTCAGAACGGCTGCGCTGGAAATGGAACTGGACCTGGATACCGGTGAGATCAATGGCCTGGTGCTTGCCGGTCAGTTCGACGGTCGCGAACTCAATACCATGGATGAAATGGAACTCCTGTCGCTGCACGCCGAACTGCACAGCGATCCGGAAAGTGTTCAGGTGCTAGAGACGTATCTTGACAGGCGTATACCCACTTGGAGAGACGACTTTGATGCGCACACGGGCGACGGGTTGGGTGCTGCGCCAGCTTCGGGCACCATGAGTAAGCAGGAAGCTTACGAGATCCTTGGTCTTTCGGCTGGTGCTACCGAGGCGGAGATCCGCGATGCGCATCGCCGCCTGATGAAGCGTATGCATCCCGACACTGGGGGCTCGGTCTTTTTGGCTGCCCGTATTAACCAGGCCAAAGATATTCTGCTGCGTGGTCATTAGCTCTTCCTCAATACACTTATACAAACTCGAGGGCGAGGTGGTTCGGTTGATCCACCTCTGAAGTCCTTGGTTGGATTCACTGTTGGGTTGCCCAGCAGCCATATCCGCTTTTCTTCAGTACTTTACATGCTTTCCAGGCATGAGATTTACCGGAGAAGCCGGCAAACCGTGCACGGTGCAATTGTTCTCCGTTGCTTGATGTGATGGCCGTGAATGCCTGAGCATCATTGATCATGCCACCCGCCTTGGATTTCGCTTCTGCCAAAAGTTTCTCCGCACCTTCGCGGGTTGCTGCAGCACCAATTTGCACGACCCAGCCTGACGGAAGGCCTGTACTCGCGGTTACCACCGGATCGATCGCATCGTTGACCGTCAGGCTGGTATCTGCATTGTCACGCGTATTGGGGCGGGGCGCTGGTGCGACCACTGCGCGCTGCTTCTTGAGGCTGTCGATCAGAGCATTTCTGCCGATAACCGGACGATCCAGAGGGATGGGGAAAACAGCAGTCTTTTCTGGATTTGCATAGGCAAGCGCCACGCGAACCTCACTGAAGTCCCGGAAATTCGGGATCGGTCCAATTTTCGGCAAGGCAATCCGTGTTGCCGCCGGTGCCTGTGCGATCAAGTCTCCACGTCCGGTGCGCGAGGCTTTCGGCAGGTAGGTGGCAATCAGCTTTTTCATTTGCTCGTTGCGGCTGGAACCGGTTTTCCCGCCCATGACGACGGCAACGATACTGCGGCCATCAGCTCGTACGGAACTTACCAGGTTGAAGCCTGAGGCGCGGGTATAGCCGGTCTTGATACCGTCAACACCCTTGATCACGCCAAGCAACCGGTTGTGATTTCCATATCTGGCTTTGCCATATTTGAAAGAGCGGGTTGAAAAATAGCTGTAATAATGTGGGAAATGTTCGCGCAGCGCCAAACCCAGCCGCGCCATATCCCGCGCTGTTGTCTTCTGGCTTGAATTGGGAAGGCCATGGGCATTGCGAAACGTCGTGCTTTTCATGCCGAGCGCCCGTGCCTTGGCCGTCATCTTGCGGGCAAAACCGCTTTCCGAGCCACCGATATGCTCTCCCAATGCAGTCGCAACGTCATTGGCAGATTTTGTGACAAGTGCATATATGCCCTGCTCAACGGAGATTGTCTGCCCCGGGCGAAGTCCGATTTTGGACGGCTGCTCATTGGCGGCATTTCTGGAAATGGATATGCGGGTTTTTTTTGACAGACTGCCGTTATCGAGTGCTTCAAAAACCATGTAGAGAGTCATCATTTTGGTCAGCGACGCTGGATAGCGCAACGAATCAGCACTGTTTGCGTAAAGGGTTTTACCTGTTTTGGCGTCGATGACGATGCCGGCATATTTGGGGTTTGCGGTGGCACCGACAGCCATGGCTGATAACAACAACGCGACCGCGATTACATATTTGAAAGCGCCATAAAGGCTTGTCTTGCAAGACAAAAGGCTGGGACCTGACGAAACTGGATACACTATACCTGTCCAATCTTTAAACACTACGCAGACGATTTTTTGCCGGCCAATTCATGAGAGGTTACGGGCTTTCCAGCAGACTACCCAAACAGCGTTACCAATCCGTTTATGGTTTCCAAAAAGTTTCGCAGATCTTTCAAATACGTCAAGTTGATGGCCATCTGCGTTTGTTGCGCTGCACAAATTATTTGACATTATGTTGCGGTGCATATAATGTGTGGGTTGCAGATCAGGGCGTGTTCCCGATCATTAAAAGCATGTCTATTTCCACTCCAATGACAGGATATCATGATGTTTTCCTTTGATGATGCGAACAAACAGGGCAAGGATACCATGGAGAATATGCTCAAGAGTTACACCGATCTGGCCAAGGGTTTGCAGGCAATGGCAACCGAGGCAACTGAGTATTCCAAAAAGTCCTATGAAGACAATGCATCGGTTCTGGAACAGCTTTTTTCTGCCAAATCAGTGGAAAAGGCGCTTGAAATTCAGAGCGAATACGCAAAATCCAGCTATGAGGGTTTCGTCTCACAGGCAACCAAAATGGGTGAGATGTACAGCGACGTGACCCAGACCGCCATCAAGCCATATGAGGCAGCAATGCCCAAGGCCGTTGCGGCGCTTGTTGCAGACGCGGGAAAAACCACCGCCTGAAACTGTTCATTTGATCTGACGACCGGGCGCCATTTGCTTCACGTCGTTTGATTGAAGACATTCCACATCATTTGCATTCGAAACCCGGCGGCTCACAGCGGTCGGGTTTTTGTTTTTCAGATGTGCTATCTGTTTTTCTTTCAAATCGGTTAATGCCGTTACACACCCTGTTCAGCAAAAAATTGCCCCCTATTTACAGTAGAATGAACAGAACTGGTGGAGAGCCACAGATGGGGGCTTAAAATCGCTCAAATAAATATTAGATTAGGGTAGAGTGAAAATCGAATGGGATTGCTTCGAATGCGAATGTGGTCCCGCGGGCACAGGACAAGAGACATAATGGCAGTGAAGCCTATACGGGCAGGCAAGGACGGCGACGATGAAGGTGAAGGTGGCGGCAGAGGCAATGGCGTCTCCATCATCACACGCACTCAGAAGCAACTGAAAAAGCCAAGTCTTTATCGCGTGTTGCTATTGAACGACGACTATACGCCGATGGAGTTTGTCATTCATATTCTGGAGAAGTTTTTCCAGAAAGACCGGGACGCGGCAACGCAGATCATGCTGCATGTTCACAATCACGGTGTTGGTGAATGTGGGGTCTTTACATATGAAGTGGCTGAAACCAAAGTTACGCAGGTAATGGATTTTGCGCGGCAAAATCAGCACCCATTGCAGTGCGTGATGGAAAAGAAATGAGGATATAATCGTGCCGACATTTTCTAACAGCCTGGAGAAAGCGCTGCACCAGGCCCTGACTTTGGCCAATGATCGTCATCATGAGTATGCAACTCTGGAACATTTGTTGCTGTCGCTGATGGATGACGCCGATGCAGCTGCCGTCATGCGCGCCTGCGGAGTCAATCTGGATGGTTTGCGCACAACAGTAACCGAATATATCGACAATGAGTTGCACAACCTTGTCACGGGTTACGACGAAGATTCGAAACCCACATCCGGTTTTCAGCGCGTCATTCAGCGTGCGGTCATCCATGTACAGTCATCAGGTCGCGATGAAGTAACCGGAGCCAATGTGCTGGTGGCCATTTTCGCCGAGCGGGAAAGTCATGCGGCCTATTTCCTGCAGGAACAGGAAATGACCCGCTATGATGCCGTAAACTTCATCTCTCACGGTATTTCCAAGCGCCCCGGCGTTTCGGAAAACAGGCCGGTGCGTGGCGCCGAAGAGCCGGAAACCGATGGGCCTTCAACGCCCTCCGAGAGTGATGAAGGCAGCAAGCCAAAAAATCAGGACGCATTGAGTGCCTATTGTGTCGATCTGAATCAGAAGGCAAGGGACGGCAAGGTTGATCCGCTCATCGGACGCGAGCAGGAGGTCAACCGTACCATTCAGATTCTTTGCCGACGCACGAAGAACAATCCGCTCTACGTCGGCGATCCGGGTGTCGGAAAAACCGCGATTGCGGAAGGCCTGGCGCGTCGTATCGTCAAGGGCGACGTGCCGGAAGTGCTTCTGGACGCAACAATCTATTCGCTTGATATGGGCTCTCTGCTTGCCGGTACGCGTTATCGGGGTGATTTTGAAGAACGGCTCAAACAGGTCGTTAAAGAACTGGAGGAGCTGCCCGGCTCCGTTCTTTTCATAGATGAGATCCATACGGTAATCGGGGCAGGGGCGACATCCGGCGGTGCCATGGATGCGTCGAACCTTTTGAAACCCGCTCTCTCGTCAGGTGCCATACGGTGTATTGGTTCCACGACCTACAAGGAATACAGGCAGTTTTTCGAGAAAGATCGGGCACTCGTGCGCCGGTTCCAGAAGATTGATGTCAATGAGCCGAGCATCGATGATGCGGTGAAAATTCTGACAGGGCTCAAGCCCTATTACGAGGATTATCACAAGGTCAAATACAGCGATCAGGCCATTACCTCGGCTGTGGAATTGTCGGCACGCTACATCAGTGATCGCAAATTGCCTGACAAGGCCATTGACGTGATTGATGAGACAGGCGCCTCACAGATGTTGCTGGAAGAAAGCAAGCGTCGCAAGACAATCACCGAAAAGGAAATCGAGGCCACCATCGCAACGATGGCCCGTATTCCGGCCAAGACCGTATCCAAAGATGACAAGCAGGTTCTTGCCAATCTCAGCAAGCAACTGAAGTCGGTTGTTTACGGGCAGGATCAGGCCATCGAAGCCCTGACCTCGGCGATCAAGCTTGCACGGGCCGGATTGCGCGAGCCCGACAAACCGATCGGCAGCTATCTTTTCTCCGGCCCGACGGGGGTTGGTAAAACCGAAGTCGCCCGCCAATTGGCCAGTTCTCTTGGCGTTGAACTGCTGCGTTTCGACATGTCGGAATATATGGAGCGCCATACGGTATCGCGCCTGCTCGGTGCGCCTCCCGGATATGTCGGCTTTGATCAGGGCGGATTGCTGACTGATGGTGTCGACCAGCATCCCCATTGCGTATTGCTGCTCGACGAAATCGAAAAGGCCCACCCGGACCTTTTCAATATTCTGCTGCAGGTGATGGATCACGGCAAACTGACAGATCACAATGGCAAGCAGATTGATTTCCGCAATGTCATTTTGATCATGACAACCAATGCCGGAGCTTCCGATATGGCCAAGAATGCCATTGGATTCGGATCCACAAAACGTGAGGGCGATGACGTCGAGGCGATCAATCGCATGTTCACACCGGAATTCCGCAACCGGCTTGATGCAATCATCGCCTTCGGCTCGCTGCCGACGCCGGTCATCCATCAGGTGGTGCAGAAATTTGTCATGCAGCTTGAGGCACAATTGGCAGAACGCGGCGTCACCTTCGATCTGTCCAAACAGGCGATCTCCTGGCTGGCCGAAAAGGGCTATGATGAACGCATGGGTGCGCGTCCTTTGGGGCGGGTTATTCAAGAGCACATCAAGAAGCAGCTCGCTGATGAAGTGCTGTTCGGCAAACTGAAAAAGGGTGGCACGGTCAAAGTCACCGTCGAAAAGAATGCTGATGGCCAGGATAGCCTGAAGCTTGAGGCCTTGCCGGACAAACCCCAGCCAAGACCACGCAAAAAGGCACCGGCGGCCAAGCGCAAGGCGCCTGTCTCCCGGGCGAAGGCCAAAGTGGCTGCTGCGGAAAAGCCGGCGGCAGATCCGCAATCTGACGGTGGAAAAGACAACGGGAAGCCCGCTACAGAAGCGCCCGTTGCCAAGAAACGCGGCAGCGCCGTGCCAAAGGTACCGCGCAAATAGGCTGTTATCCATAGAATGCAGCGATCGCCCATGATCAGGGCGGTCGCTATCTGAAATTTCCCGTGCCTGTTTTAGACGCCATGGCTCGGTGCCGGTCGCGGAATCCTCAGAGACCGGATCATTTGATTGTGTGCGTTGAAGCTCTTTCTTTTCGCATCCACAGACGCAAAAGACTTCACACCTTTCAAGAACCGAACTAACAAGACTGCATGGAAGACTCATCCTTCAGGCAGTGGCCATGGTTCCTAAAGGGAATGCGTGGCATCATTTCGGCCCCGGCGCTTGTTTTGATGGGCGCCTTCGTCGGGTTTTGCGGTTTTGCTTATGAATCCGGCATTCCCCTGTCTCAAACGGTCTTCATGACCGCCATTGTCTGGGCGCTGCCGGCTCAATTGGTGCTTGTCGGCGCCATGCTGGCGGGCGCTTCGCTGCCTGCTGCCGCGATTGCCGTCACATTGTCATCCATGCGGCTGATGCCCATGGTCGCGGCGTTTGTTCCTGAAATCCGGACGAAATCCACCCCGACCTGGCTGTTGCTTGTGTTGTCACATTTTGTCGCGGTGACGGCCTGGGTTTTCACCATGGAGCGACTTCACCTCGTGCCGCGGGAAGGCCGGCTGGCCTTCTTTGCCGGATTTGCATTGACCCTGACCAGTGCCAATATCGTTTTGGTCGCGACTTTATACAGCGTTGTCAGTTATTTGCCGGCGCTGCTTGTCGGCGCTCTGTTTTTCCTTACGCCGATCTATTTTCTGACCTCCATCTGGTCATCGGCGCGCAGTCTGGAAGTCTATCTGGCGCTGATTGTCGGTCTTGTTCTGGGCCCCGTCTTTCATTCTTTCAGTGCTGATTTGGGACTGCTCTATGCAGGTCTTGTCGGTGGAACAATCGCCTTCGGGCTGGAAAGGCTGATCAACAAGTGGCGAAAGGACAAGGTGGCTCCATGACCCTCTATTGCTTTGTCATGTGTGAGTGTTGCCCGAGGATCTGCGCGTGACCATCGAAACGCTGTGGCCCTTTGTTTTCATTGCAGTCGCTGGCTGGCTGGCAACAGATATCTGGCGCTGGCTGGGCGTTCTTCTGGGAAACCGCATTGCCGAGGATTCAGTCGTTTTGATCTGGGTGCGGGCCGTTGCAACGGCGCTGGTTGCCGCTGTCGTGTCACGGCTGATCCTGTTTCCATCAGGCGCTCTGGCGGCGACGCCGATGGGCTTGCGCATTGTTGCAACCCTGGTGGGGTTCATTGCATTCCTGATATTCGGACAGCGCATCATCGTGGGCGTGTTGGTCGCAGAAGCCGCTCTTTTGGTCGGGTTGTTTGCTTTTTAGCGCTTGTCACTAAGTAATGAATTCATATCCGCATGCTTTGAAGTAATTTC
>JARGOF010000015.1 GCA_029212415.1 Rhizobiaceae bacterium
TACGGTCTCAACTACGGTGACGTGAACAAGGGCCATCGCGCCAACGGCTTCACCACCGATGGCGGTTTTGCCGAATATGCTGTCAACAATATCAATACGGTCATCCGCGTGCCGGACGCCATGAGCGATGAGGTGGCCACCCTGGTGGTCACAGCCGGAACGTCCATGTATGGATTGACGGAACTGGGCGGTCTTGTGGCCGGTGAAAGCGTTGTTGTTTCCGGGCCCGGACCCATCGGCCTGCTGGCCGTCGCCGTTGCCAAGGCGCTGGGTGCATCGCCGGTCATCCTGACCGGAACACGTGACGGCAGGCTGGCCATCGGCAAACAATTGGGCGCCGATCACGTCATCAATGTCAAAGAGCGTGATGTGGTTGAAGCCGTCAAGGAAATCGTCGGCAGCCGCGGTGCGGATTACGCGATTGAATGCGCCGGAACCGAGGTCGCCATCAACGACGCAATCCACGTGACCAACCGTGGCGGAAAAATCTGTCTTGCTGCCTTCCCCCATGATCCAACCGTGGTTGACCTGCCGCATGTGGTGAAAAACAATATCTACATGTATGGCATTCGCGGCGAAGGCCGCAGCGCGACCCATCGCGCCATGGCATTCATGGCCGAAAACCGCTTCGACGCATCGCTGATCCACACCCATACATTCGCGCTGGAAGATCTGCCCGAAGCCCTGCGCTATGCCCGTGAACGGGTGGAGGATGCCATCAAGGTGGTGGTCAAGGCGCGCGGTGTTGAAGGGTTGAACGAGGGCGGGTCATGAGCAAGGCAAAAGAGGCATTGATGGCCCATGGTGCAGCGGCGATCCATTGCGCTGTGAAATCCCTGCCGGCCTTGGAAAAAGGAGGAAGATGATGGCCGAGATAGAGCTTGTCGAACCGCCCGGTGATGCTTCCAATCCGCGTGGCAATTGGCCCGAAACCCTGCAGCGCGAGTTCGAGGACAATCGCAACAGCGGCGTTGTCGGCAGTATTCTGGTCTCGGAGACCGATCGCTTGCGTGTCTGGCATCTGCATCTGCCACCCGGTGTGCGCTGCGGCTTCCACCGCCATGTGCTGAATTATTTCTGGTCCTGCCATTCCCACGGCAAGGCAAGGGGCTGGTACGACGATGGCCGCATCCAGGACGTCACGCATTACCCCGGCGAGACAAAACATTTCACCTTTGCCGATGGCGAAGACTTTATTCACTCGGTCATGAATGTCGGCGATACCGACCTGTTGTTCACGACCGTTGAATTCAAGGACAGCCCCAATACGCCCTTGCCGGTTCCCGACAACGTTCGACTGAAGGAACAGACCTGAGCGTCCGCTGCTGTTTTTGAACTGAGGGAGAGAAGACTGCCCGCCGCTGGCGGGAACGAAAATACCACCATCGGGTCCGCCCGCTTCCGGGTGCACCGTTTTGGGAACAAGGGAGGAAGACTATGAAATCGACTCTGTTTACGGGCATTCTTTCGGCGGCCATTGGTCTGGGAGCCAGCGCTTTTGGCGCCAGCATTGCAAATGCCGACAATTTCAATCTTCGCATTGGCTCAGGCCATCCGACCGGCGTGGTCTATGCCGGACTGATGCAGAGCTATTTTCAACCCGAAGTCGTCAAACGCGTTGCCGAGCGCACCGATCATACGGTGAGCTTTGTGGAAGGCTATGCCGGTTCCATCGTCAAGGTGACCGAGGTTCTGGAAGGTGTTCAGGACGGAATCATTGATATTGGAGGCATGTGTTTCTGCTTTGAAGCTTCAAACCTGCCGCTGCATGCCTTCCAGGTCATGCTGCCCTTTGGAACCATGGATCCGACCGTCAGCCTGAAAAATGCGCAGGACGTCTACAAGCAGGTTCCCTATCTGACCAATGTCTTTGAAGAGAAGTTCAACCAGAAGCTTTTGGCGCGCATCGCCGACGGTGGCTATAATCTGGGCACCAGTTTTGCCTGGAACAAGCTGGCCGATCTCAAGGACCAGAAAATTGCCGGTGCGGGCCTCAATCTGAACTGGCTGGCCTATGGAGGCGTAACGCCGGTGCAGAGCTCTCTGGCAACGGCCTATACCGAGATGAAAACCCACGTCTACGAAGGCTGGATCATGTTTCCCAGCGCCTGGGTCAACCTCAAACTCTATGAGCCCGGCCCGTTCTATACGCTGATCGGCTTTGGTTCGATGACCTGGCACGGCCTGACGATGAACCTGGATACGTTTAACGAATTGCCCGAGGACGTTCAGGCGATCATTTTGGAAGTTGCGGCCGACTTTGAAGAACAGACGGGTTCCGTCAACAAGGACCGCTATGCCAAGGATGTGCAGACCCTGCGTGACACCATCACGGTGACGGAAATCGATCCGGCGGTGCGTGAAGACTGGGGCAAATCTTTGGCCGAATGGCCGCAGAAAATGGCCACGGAACTCGATGCCCAGGGCCTGCCTGCAACGCAGGTGCTGAACCTCAACATCGAAGCGGCTGAAAAGAACGGCTACACCTGGCCGGTCCGCTACGAAATCAAATAGTCTTCGAACCGGGGAACCGGGCGCGTAACCCATTTTTCGCGCGCCCGTTTCTCTGCAACTGTCCGGCAATGCCTCGTTCTGGTTTCATTCAAACACCACCCGGACCGCAATCGGACGCAACATTCTTTCCATTCCTGCAGAAATCGTGATGGATCCATGGCCCTGATACGTCTCAATGATCGCCTGACCAAATTGCTGATGATCCTTGGGGCAACCTGGGCTTTTGTCCTTTGCTTCATCGCCTTGGCCGACATCATATTTCGCGCCATCAACATGCCGCTGCATGGAACCAAGGAAATCGTCGCCAATTCCGTTGTGATGATCGTGTTCCTGCAGGTCGGCTTTGCCGTGCGCAGCCGCTCCATGCTCAGTGCCGATTTTCTGATCCACATGTTCGGGCCGAGAACCCGCCATGCTCTGGCGGCGGCAGGATTTCTGCTCGGTGCTGCCTTTTTTGCCATCCTCTTTCACGGTGCCATCGATCCTGCCCTGCGTTCCTTTGCCAATGGCGAATTTGATGGCGAAGGATCTCTCAGGGTTCCGGTCTGGCCAACCCGCTTCACGATTCTGATCGGCAGCGCCCTTGCCGTGGCAAATTACCTGCTGCTGGCCGCCATCGAGGCGCTGGGTCTCGACGTGGAGGACCTTCAACTATGATGGCCTTGTTTCCCTTTTCTCAAATTTCGGAGTGCTGACGCACCATGTTCGACGTCAACACCGTCATCGTCATCATCGTTCTGTTGCTTGGGCTGGTCATGCTCGGCGTGCATGTCGCCATCGCACTGGGCATCACCAGCATAGTCGGCATCTACATGGTCACCGGAAAGTTCCGGATTGTCGAAGCGACGCTGGCCAGCACCTCCGCCGAGGCCTTGCGTGACTTCACTTTTGCCGTGATCCCGCTGTTCATGCTGATGGGTGAGTTCATTGCCCGTTCGGGCGCCATGACGGATATCTATATGGCCATCAACCGTTCCGTCAGGCGTCTGCCGGGCCGCCTTGCCGTGGCAACGGTGATCGGCAACACGATTTTCTCCTTTGTCACCGGCGTTTCGATCGCCTCTGCGGCGGCCTTTTCACGCATTGCCTACCCGCAAATGAAACGGCTGGGCTACCACAGGGGCTTTGCGCTGGGCGCGATCGCCGGATCGAGCTGTCTGGGCATGCTGATTCCGCCCAGCGTCCTGATGATTGTCTGGGGGATCCTGACCGAGCAATCCATCGGACGGCTGTTTCTGGCCGGCATCCTGCCGGGCATCCTGCTGGCGACCATGTTCCTGATCTATGTCATCGGCGCCGCAATCTTCTGGCCGGACGCCACGGGGGAGGAACGGATGAAAAATCTGTCCGACGCCGATCGGCTGGCCATGGATGCACAAGCCGGAAATCATCCCGAGCCCGGCAGTCTGACGGTATTGACCAGTTTCGCCGGCATTGGTTTCATTGTCGCCGGCGTGCTTGGCGGTATCTGGTTTGGCGTGTTCACGCCAACAGAAGGCGCCGGGGCCGGTGCTGCACTGGCCTTGCTCTTCGCCATTGCCAAGGGCATGCGCCTTGCCCAATTGCAGGCCGCGATTTTTTCCGTTGGCAAAACCGCGGCGCCCATTCTCATCCTGCTTTTGATGGCGGCGCTCTATTCGCGAACGCTGGCCATGACCGGGGTGACAACGGCAATCCAGGACTTTTTCCTCAATTCCGGCCTTTCGCCCTATGTCATCCTGGCGCTGATGGTGTTTGTCTGGTTCATTCTCGGCATGGTGATCGACAGCATTTCCATCATGCTTTTGACCGTGCCGATCTTTGAGCCACTGGCCGCAGCGCTGGGCTTTGACAGGATATCCTTTGCCATCGTCGGCATTCTCGCCATTGAAGCAGGTTTGCTGACCCCGCCCTTTGGTCTGCTGGTCTATACGGTCAAGGCAGCGATCGAGGATGCGGAAGTCGGGGTTCGCGATATCTTCCTGCATTCCATCCCCTACTGGATGATCATGCTGGTCGGCATTCTGTCGATCATCGCATTTCCCGGAATCGCAAATTACCTGCCCGATCTGATGTTCTGATCGGCCCCAATTATCGGCCATAAAAAGGAGTTCAAGCCATGCCTGCCTATTGGGTAGCCCGTTCCAAAATCAACGATCCGGTGGCTTACAAACGCTATACGGATCGGGTGCCTGCCATTATTGCCGAATTCGGCGGCAAGGTTCTGGCGCGCGGCGGTGATTTTCGCATTCTGGAAGGAACCGACAAATTTCATCGTTTCATTGTGATCGAGTTCCCATCGCTGGATGACGGCGAGGCCTGCTGGCGCTCAAAAGCCTATGTGGAAGCCTCGGCGCACCGCCGGGGTGGCGCCGGAGAGGTTGAGCTCATACTCGTCGATGGGGGCGATGCAACGCAATAGACATTCAGGCCAACGGCCGTACCGGACAGACAGCAATCAATCGGAGAATGAGATGAAGACCAAAGCAGTGATCATGCACAAACAGGGCCCGGCGGACGTCATGGTGCTGGAGGAGATTGATGTTCCGGCCCCCGCTGCCGGTGAAGTGCGGCTGGAACAGACGGCGATTGGCCTCAACTACATGGATGTGTATCAGCGCTCGGGACATTATCCGATGGCCATGCCATCCGCGCTTGGCCTCGAGGCTGCGGGTGTCGTCCTTGATGTGGGTGAGGGCGTGAAAGACCTCAAGCCGGGTGACCGTGTTGTCTATGGGCCGGTGCTCGGCGCCTATGCCAAAATACGCAATATTGCCGCCGCCCGGGTGATCGCGATTCCCGACGGCATCAGCGATGAAGTCGCCGCCGCCGTGTTGATGAAGGGCATGACGGTGGAATATCTCCTGTGTCGCGCCTATCCGGTCAAGGCCGGTGAGGACGTGCTGTTTTATGCGGCCTCTGGTGGCGTTGGGCATCTGGCGGGCCAATGGGGAAAACATATCGGTGCGCGGATGATCGGCGTCACCTCGGGCCCTGAAAATTGCCGTCAGGCACTGGCCAATGGTTATGCGGATGTGATTGACCGCAAGAGCGAAGACATTGCCAAACGGGTGCGCGAACTGACCGATGGCAAGGGTGTCAGCGTGGTGTTTGACTCGGTCGGCAAGGCGACTTTCGAAGCCTCCATCGATTCCCTCGCGCCCAGGGGATTTTTCATCTCCTTTGGCTCCACCACCGGTGAAGCGCCACCTGTGCCGCCCGCTCTGCTGCAGAAAAAGGGATCCTTGTACTTTTGCCGCCCGACCCTGGCCAATTATGTCGGCACGCGGGAAGATCTTGTTCACTCGGCCGCAAAAGTGCTGGAGCTGGTGGCCGCCAATGTCCTCAAGGTCACCATCAGCCAGCGTCGGCCGATGTCGGATATTGTTGAGATCCACAAGGCCTTCGAGGCTGGCGATACCACCGGTTCAACCATCATCATTCCATAGAACCAAACCCGGCATGGCGGCATTCCAGTCATTTCATTCAACGCAGATACAGGCAGGCAAAGAACAATGGATCAGATCAATCTCGGCATCATAGGCACCGGCTGGTGCGGTGGTATTCGCGCCCAGGCCGCCTATGCCAATCCGCTGGTGGACCGCCTCTATATTGCGGAAAACCGCCCTGAACGCCTTGAAGAGATCAAGGCGAAATATCGCCCTGCCGGGGCGACAGCGGATTACCGTGAACTGATTGACAATGACGATATACACACGCTGATCATATCGGCAACGCCGGAGACGACCCATTACCCCATGGCGAAAGCCGCGCTTGAGGCCGGCAAACATGTGTTCCTGGAAAAACCCATTGCCATCACTTTGGCTGAAGCCGACGACCTGGTGAAGATCTCCCGCGAGAAAAACCTCAAATTCACCATCGGTTACTCGCAACGGTTCAACCCCAAATATGCCTATATCAAACAGAGTCTGGAAGACGGAACTTTGGGCGAGCCGGTCAGCGCCCTTGTCAGCCGCCATATCACCCGCAGTCTCGGCAAGAAGATATCCGGACGCATCAAGCTTTCTCCGGCGGCCATGGAGGCCACCCACGATCTGGACTTTGTCCTGTGGTGTCTTGAACCGGCCAAACCGGTGAAGATCTATGCGCAGAATGTCTACAAGTTCATGAAGAGCCAGGGCATCGATGCGCCCGATTGCACCTGGATCATCGTGACCATGGACAATGGCGTTTCCTTCACCATCGGCGCCGGCTGGATTCTGCCCGAAGGCTATCCGAATTTTTCATCCACCACGCTGGAAATGGTCGGAACAAAGGGCGCCTTGCTGATCGACGACAGCCATCGTGATGTTGTCCTCAACACCGAAGACAAGGGCATTCAGTTTCCCATGTCCTCCATGCCCGGTGAATATGTCGGTCATGTCTATGCAGGACCGATGGCAGCAGAAACCCATCATTTCATTGAGGCCGTGGCATTGGACAGGCCTGTCATGGTGACGCCCGAGCAGGCCCGCAAGGTCATGGAGGTCTATATTGCGGCGGATATTTCCGCTGACCGGGGCGAACCCGTGACCCTGCCGCTCAACAGCAACGACCTGTCGTCGCTGGAAACTTAGCCCATGAAGCCTGTGAAGCCATGCAGCCTGTGAAGCCCAGGCAACACGGGCCATCTGAACCCATCATCATCAATATCTGTTTTGATGATGGGGCCAACGGGCCGGAGCGCTGTATAAAGGATTGCAGTGCTGTTGATTGGGAACCAATGGCAACAACAAAGGTGGAGGATAGCGCCAGGTGCTGCAAAAACGTGTGATCCTGTTCGCGTCGGTCACGGGCATTCTGGCGATTGCCGCCATCGCCGCCATGCCGCAACTGGTGGCCAAGCCGAAACTGCTGTTTGGCCGCTCCCTGTCGGCGATCGAACCGACCTTGTTTCCCCTGTTGACCCTTGTATCCATTGCCGTCCTGTCGCTGGGTGTGATCCTGCTTGCCCGGCATCAATTGCGCCGCGAGCCCGATAGCCTCGATGACCTGCCGCCATCGGATGGCGATGACAGCACGGACTGGATCAGCATCACCGGGTTTTTTGCCATCCTGATTGTCTACGCCTTGATGTTCAAACCCTTCGGTTTCCTGATTTCGTCCTTTCTCGCCATTGCAGCCGCTGCCCTGATGCTCGGCAATCGCAACTGGCTGCAGATTGTTGCGCTGGCCCTGATCTGCCCCGTTGGCCTTTATCTCGTGGCCACGCGGGCCATGCTGGTGGCGCTGCCCGAACTCAATGCGATTGAATTGTTCTATTCCCATCTTTTTGCCTGGAATGGAGAGGGTTTGTAGCCGATGATTGACGCCTTTTTCTCCGGCTTTGGAATGGCCATGCGTGTGGATACATTCCTCATGGTATCGGTCGGCCTCTTTTCAGGCATGCTGATCGGCGCCCTGCCGGGCTTCACCACCCTGATGGCCATGGCGATCCTGCTGCCTGTGTCGTTTTTCATGGACCCGCTGGTCGGTATTCCCTTTCTGCTGGGTATCTACAAGGGCGGCATTTTTGGCGGCAGCATCCCGGCCATTCTGATTTCCATGCCGGGCACCGGCGCGGCCATCGCCACCACCTTTGACGGCTACAAATTGACCCAGAAGGGGCAATCGCGAAAAGCCCTCGACATGGCGCTGTTTTCATCAATCTTCGGTGATACGTCGAGTGACATATTCACCCTCATGATGATTTTTCCGATTGCCCTCGTTGTCATGCAGTTCGGGCCTCCGGAACTGGCGGCCATCCTCTTTTTGAGTCTTGTCATCATTGCCGCCACATCCGGACGAAACCCGCTCAAGGGCCTGTTGATGATGGGGATCGGACTGTGGTTCAGCCTGATCGGCACCGATCCCATCGGCGGTGTCGAACGGTTCACCTTCGGTCTGTTCGAGCTCAAATCCGGAATCCCGCTTCTGCCCATGCTGATCGGTGTTTTTGCCCTGCCGGAAATCGTTTCGGTCTTCGGTGACCGTTCATCGCATTTGCGCGCCGCCACGAAGATATTGGGCGAACGGCTGAAATTTTCCGAATTCAGGCGATGTTTTCGAACGATCTGCCGCTCGACGCTGATTGGCACGGGCATTGGGGTCGTTCCCGGTCTTGGCCAGGTGGTCGCCGCAATGATGGGGTATACGGCGGCCAAGAATGCCTCCAAGACGCCTGAAAAATTCGGCACCGGCGAACTTGAGGGCGTGGCGGCGGCCGAATCGGCCAACAATGCCGTCAACGGCCCGACCATGGTACCGCTGCTGACACTCGGCATTCCCGGCGACAATGTCACCGCCATCCTGCTTGGCGCCTTTATCGCTCAGGGACTTCGGCCCGGCCCCGACCTGTTTGAAAATCAGGCGGATATGGTCTTTGCCATCCTCATCGTCATGGTGCTGGCCAATGTGCTGTTCCTGATCATCGGTTATCTTTCCATTCCGTTTTTCGCCCGCATCGTCACCATCAAGAGTTCGCTGCTCATCCCCATGGTCATCATGTTTGCCGTGGCCGGCTCCTATGTGTTCCGCTCTGATGTCTTTGACATTCTGATGCTGGCCTTCTTCGGGATTTTCGGGGTGATGGCGAGAGCGGCGAAATTCGATGTCATGCCCATGGTCATGGGGTTCATTCTGGGCGAACCGCTGGAATATGCCTTTGGCCAGACCATGGCGATGGCTGATGGAAATCTTCTGGCCTTTGCACTCACCGAGCGTCAGGGAATGCTGGCCATTGTGATCGCCACGCCGCTCTGCGGATACGCGCTGTGGCGCCGCATGAACAAGACACTCAAACCGTCCACCGCGGACCAATTCTCATAACAAGGCTGGAGCGCCAATGGCGCAACCCGCCGGCAACCGAAGACGACATATCTTGAAGGAGGAAAGAGCATGATCAAGTCAGGTATCGTAAAATCCGTGCTGCTGAGCGCGGCGCTCTCATTGGGGCTTGCCGGAGCAATGGCAGGCGCTGTGCAGGCGGCAGATTATCCCGAAAAACCCATCACGCTGGTTATTCCGCTTGGTGCCGGTGGTTCACATGACCTGAATGCCCGGGTGTTCACCTCTGTGATCCCGCAATATATCAATCAGGCCATGATTGTTCAGCTGTCGCCCGGCGCCAGCGGACAAAAGGGCACCAATGAGGTCGCCACCGCCGATGCGGATGGATATAAATTGTTGTTTACGCACAATTATATTGATCAGTTGCAGCAGCATGTCGAAAATCTTCCCTATGATCCACTGGCGGATTTCGTGACGGTTGCCCGGATCAATTTTGCGCCGATCGCCATCGTCGTCAAAGGTGACAGTCCCTACAAGAGCGCGGAGGAACTCTTTGCAGCGGCAAAGGAAAATCCGGGCAAGGTCCGGATGGCCCATTCCGGCAATTGGGGCGCCCTGTTTGTTCCGGCGGCGCAATTGATGCAGGCCAATGAGATTGATCTCAATCTGGTGCCCTACAAGGGCGGCGGACCGGCCATGCAGGCGCTTCTGAGCGGCGACGCCGACATGACCATGGGTTTTCCATCGACCCTGTCGGCGCTGCTGGATTCAGGCGAAGTGCGGGTTCTGGCAACCGCCGGCGACAAGCGCATCTATCCTGATGTGCCGAGTTTCTCCGAACTGGGTGTCGGCGGCGACGTGGGCTTCATGCATCGCGTGGTTCTTGCGCCCAAGGGCATCCCGCAGGATCGTCTGGATGTTCTCAGAGCCGCCTTTCTCAAGCTCAACGAAGACAAGACCTATCAGCGGCTGATGAGTCGTCTCGGCGAGAACATCGACTACATGAGTGGTGACGATTACGAAAAGCTTCGTGCCGACCAGGCAGAAGCCTACAAGAGCCTCGTTGCCAAGATCACGGGTGGCTGACGCCCCTTGCAAAGGGGAGGCCGCGCCTGCGGCCTCCCGTCTTCTCTCGACACCAACCACACAGCCCTGACGGAGAATATGATGGCCACCATCAAGGAAAAGGCAATCTGGAAATTTCAGCTGTTCGGAAAGGCCCAATCCGCAACCCGCTCGAACGTCCGGTCCAGGGACGTGGAAATGATCATCGACGAACCGATTGAGAGAGGCGGAACGAACGAGGGACCGATGCCGGTGGAAATGGTCTTTGCCGGTCTGGTGGGCTGCACCCACGTGATTTCCAACAAATTGGCCAAGGCCAATGATGTGGACATCGTCGATATGGAAATCGACGTCGTGACGACCATGGACAGCCGCGGAACACGGCTGATCGAACCAATCGATATTCCTTTCCCGGACACTGTCCTGACCATCCGCGCCACCATGGATGGCCATCAGGACGGGATAGAGGCGGTGATCTACAAATTGAAGGAACATTGCGCCGTCTCCAAAATGCTCCGCCAGTCGGGAACCATTGTCACGGAGAACTGGATCGTCAATGGTCAAACCTATATCGTGTGACTTGCCGACCTGAGGCGATATCCCTAAGATCGATCTGCCCATTCACCGCGTTGTCTGATTGAGAACCTGTTTGCCGCCCCTGCGGTCCGGCTTGAGGTTTTGTTCTGCGCGCATTTGCGTCGGATAGGGGGACGTCCTACCCGCACGCGCTACAGGATCGCTTGATGTTCAGCCAGATTTTCACGGTTACGGCGCCGATTTTCATCATTGTTCTACTGGGTTATCTGTGGTCGGTCTGGAAGCAGAAACTGGACACGGAAACCCTGTCGAATCTTGTCGTTCGCGTCAGCACGCCCTGTCTGGTGTTCACCACTTTGACCCGTTTCCATATCGAGTTTGAACTGATGCGGCAGATGGCGCTGGCAGCCTTCCTGGCGCTTGTCCTGTCGTTTGCAATCGGTGCCACGGTACTCAAATTGTCGGGATTGTCGCTCAGCACATTCCTGCCTTCCCTGATGCATCCCAATTCCGGCAATATAGGCCTGCCGCTGATGCTCATGGCCTTTGGCGATGAGGGACTGGCGCTTGGCATTGCCTATTTTGTGGTCATCTCCATTTCCCAGTATACGGTGGGCTATGGCATCTCGGCGGGAGAGTTCTCCCTGGTCCGCCTGCTCAAACAGCCTTTGATCTATGCGGTGATCGCCAGCCTGGTCGTTCTTGTCTTTGACCTGCCGGTTCCCGACTGGATCAGCAAAACCACCGGCCTGCTGGGGGGCATCGTCATTCCGGCCCTGTTGATGGTGTTGGGTCATTCCCTTGCGCGGCTGAAAATCTCGGATCTTGGCCTCGCTCTGTTCCTGACGGCGGTGCGGGCCATCATGGGGGTTATCATCGGGTTTTTCCTGATCTGGCTCCTCGCGCTGAGCGGTCCTCCGGCCGGTGTGGTTTTCCTGATGTGCACCATGCCGATTGCAGTGTTCAATTTTGTCTTCGCCGAACATTTCAATCGGTCGCCGGAAAAGGTCGCCGGTGTCATCGTGGTGTCCACCGCCCTGACATTCGCGCTTCTGCCGCTGCTGGTCTGGGTGGCGATGCAGATGTCCACGGGCGCCCCGATATTCTGACAGTCACGCCTGCGAAGAGCCTGTGCGCAGGAATGGAAGGCTTTTGCCTAGCCTGTAAACGCACCCCTATCACTGGCCCTGCTGGTCATTATCAAAAACAATCATTTTGCCTTTGCATGACAATGTTGTTTGGTGGCGGTGCTGCGGGAAAGCGCGATCAAGAGCGGAAGTTGACCAGATTGATGAACAGCACCAACAGACCACCTCAAAGCAATTTCGACGCCAGTTCACTGCGCGACGCCCTGAGTTGTTTCCCCACCGGTGTGGTTGTTGCCGCGACCTGTGGCAATCAGGGGTTGCCTGTCGGCCTGACCATCAATTCATTCAATTCGGTATCGCTGGAGCCGCCGCTCATCCTGTGGAGCATTGCCCTGACAGCGCCCAGCCTCAGCGCCTTTCGCACCCATCCGAGTTTTTCCATCAACATTCTTTCCAGCGACCAGCAGGACCTTTGCATGCAATTCGCACGGTCCTCCGACAACAAGTTCAGCGATGTCGACTGGCGGCCGGGCTATGGTGGCGCGCCTGTAATCAAGGATGCGCTTGCCGTTCTGGAATGCCGGACTTACCGTCGCTACGAGGGCGGTGATCACGAGATTTATGTCGGGGAGGTCATGCAGATTGATTCCTCCGACAGAAAGCCGCTGGTCTTTCATCGCGGCCGCTTTGTTGATCTGGCCGAATCTGCTGCCTGAACGGCCCTCTTTGCACAAAAGAGACTGACGAACTGGATTGAGGGGGGAGAGATAAATGAATGCATCGCCGCGTTTGAATGTTGCCATTGCAGGTTTTGGCTGGTGGGGCCAGCATATGGTGCGTCGGCTGAAAGACAATGAAAAGATCCATGTCGCCGCTATCGTCGAGCCGGACCCTGCAAGACATGCGGAGATCGCCGCACATGATCTGAGGCATCTGGTTGATTTCGATCTGGCACTGGCGGATGTGACGATCGACGCCGTCATCCTGACCACGCCCAACACGATGCACGAGGAGCAGGTGGTGCGCGCGGCGGCGGCTGGCAAACATGTTTTCTGTGAAAAGCCGCTGGGCCTGACGGGCGACAGCGCAAGGCGCTCGGTTGCAGCCTGTGAGAAGGCCGGTGTCATTCTGGGTATCGGGCATGAACGCCGCTTTGAGCCGGCGCTGATCGAGGTGCGCCGGATGATCGAAGAGGGCGCGCTGGGAACCATCATGCATGCCGAAGCCGCCTTCAGCCATGACAAGCTGATCGGCGTGCGCACCGGTGACTGGCGGACCCTGAAGGAAACGGCCCCTGCTGCCGGGATGACCGGCATGGGGATACACCTGACGGACCTGTTCATTGCCATGTTCGGGCCGGTCCAAACGGTCCAGGCGCTGACGGCGCGGCGGGTGCTGGATTGGGAAACCGGCGATGTGGTGACGGCGCAATTCCGCTTTGAAGCCGGCATGACGGCAACCCTCAGCGCGATCCTCTATACGCCGCATTTCATCCGCTATCATGTCTTTGGTTCCGATGCCTGGGCGGAGGTGCGCAATGATACCCATCCCGACACGCCCGGCGGCATTGCCGAACTGATCGTGGCGACCACTGAAAAGGGCCAGACAAGTCAGTGCTTTGACTGGACGGACACGGTCACAGCCAATCTGGAGGCCTTTGCCGATGCCATCGCCGGCAGCGCGCCCTATCCTTATACGCATGCCCAAATGGTGCATAATATCGAGGTTCTGGATGCCATTGCCCGCTCGGCGGAAACCGGCGAGACGGTGCACCTTGGGTAGGATGGCGCAGCTGCCTGTAACGCGGATGAGGATTGTTGATGACTGACACGGTCGGATTTATTGGCCTCGGCGTGCTCGGCTCTGCCATTGCCGAAAATCTGGTGAGCGGCGGGCTGAAGGTGGTTGGTTTCGACATATCCGAAACCGCGCGCCGCGATGCCGCCAATGTCGGTGTCACACTGGTTGATACGCCCGAAGCCGTGACCAGGGCTGCCGATATCGTCTTTACCTGTCTTCCCAATGCTGCCGCGCTGACGCAGGCGATGAACGGTCCCGGCGGGCTGCTCCATGTCGCTGCGCCCGGCCAGATCATCGTTGAAATGTCGACACTGGCGCTGGCCGACAAGATGGCCTTTGCCGATGCCTGCATTGCGGCCAAACGAAGCCCGGTTGATTGCCCGGTGAGCGGCAATCGCATCATGGCCCTGAAACGAAAACTGACGGCCTTTTTCAGCGGACAGGAAGCCGACTATCAAAGGCTGCAACCGCTGCTGGCCATGACCTGCAGCAAATCCCATTATGTCGGCGCCTTCGGCAATGGCAGCAAGATCAAGTTCTGCGGCAATATTCTCAATCTCGTCCACAATGCCGTTGCCGCCGAAGCCATGGTGCTGGCGATCAAGTCGGGCATTGATCCCAAACTTTTCCACGAGGTCATTTCCGGCTCCGGTTCCAGCTCGGCCATGTTCGAGGTGCGCGGCGCCCTGATGGTTGATGAAGACTATCAAAAGGAAGGCATGAATTTCTCCGTGCCGATCAAGGACGCGCGTATCATCTCCGACCATGCGGCGGAAATGTTCTGCCCTTTGCCAATCTATCAGGTGGCCCTGCAGAATTATTATGCCGCCGTTGCACAGGGCCATGGAATGGAGGACGCGGCGGCGGTCTGCAAGATCATGGAACAGGCGGCCAATGCATCGCGCCAGGGGTCAGGTGCTGCAAGCAGCAATGACGCCCGTGCGGATGATGGGCCGTCGGATCCTCAGACTTGATCGGTGCGCGACAAATGCGCGACGGTTTCGCCGGTCTCGGTGAAGGTGCGCGTCACTTCGCGGGCGCCATAGATCCACAGAATGACCAGGTCGCCCTTGCCGATATTGATGAAACGATGCGGCAGATTGGCGGGAATGAAACTCGTATCGAGACGCCCGACCCTGCGGCTTTCGCCGTCAACCACGACCTCCGCCTCGCCTTCAAGGACCGTCACCTGCTCGCAGCAATTATGCGCGTGCATCGGCGCGCTGCAACCGGCGGGAAAGACTGTGGTGCCGGAGGTGAAAATGGTTTCTTCAGCATTCTCGCTGCCAATCAGCAGGCGGGTCAAAACCCCGTTGCCGCGTCGAAAGCCATCAATTTTCTCGTAGTCCACAATGGTCGCTTTTCCCACGGGTCTTCCTCGCTGCTGGAGATCAATATGACTGACAAAAAGCCTAGCATTTCGGAGCCCGGATTGAAATCAGAACAGCGGCCAAAAACGCCTCGGATCCGGCTTTTGGGCCGTGGGACATGCCTGCCCGCAGGTGATGCAAAGCAAAATCACCAAAATGGATAGAGGAGAGCCGGATTTGACCGATTCTGACCCACAGAAAAACCGGCGCATTGCTGCGCAGGACCTCAGCCGGTTCATCGAAAAGAGTTTCATTGCCAGTGGCATTCCACAGGCCGATGCGGCCAAAACGGCAAGCCTGATGACACAGGCCGATTTGAGCGGCGCCGATGCCCATGGCGTCTTTCGGTTGCCGCAATATGTGCGCCGCATTCGCGCCGGTGGCATGAACAGGAATCCTGATATCCGTATCCTCCGCGAGCGCACGGCCACGGCCCTGATTGATGGCGACAACGGACTGGGGCATCTGGTGATGAGCCGTGCGACACAGATCGCCATTGAAAAGGCGCGTTCGACGGGTGTCGCCTGGGTCGGCGCGCGTCACAGCAACCATGCCGGTCCGGCGTCGCTCTATGCGCAAATGGCACTGCCGCATGACATGATCGGCCTCTATATGGCCGTCGGCAGCGCCAACCACCTGCCGCCCTGGGGCGGCGTCGACATGTTGCTCAGCACCAACCCGATTGCCGTTGCCGTGCCATCGGGCCAGAACCCGCCGATCATTCTCGACATGGCGACCACCGTTGCCGCCTATGGCAAGATCAAGACGGCGGCGCAGCGTGGCGAGACCATGCCGGAAGGCTGGATGATTGACCGGCAGGGCGCACCGCTGACCGATCCGCGCCGTGCTGCGGAGGGGTTTTTATTGCCCATCGGCGGACCGAAAGGCTACGGGCTGGCGCTGATTTTCGGCTTGCTCGCCGGCACACTCAATGGCGCCGCCTTCGGCAGGGATGTCATTGATTTCAACGCCGATGAAAAGACCACCACCAATACCGGTCACCTGATCATCGCCCTCGACATTGCCGCCTTTACCGATGTGGCCGCTTTCAAGGTGGAAATCGATGACGTCTGGGCAACCATGAAGGCCTCCGACCGCCTGCCGGGCGTCAAGGAAATCCGCCTGCCCGGCGAAAGGCTGGCTGCAACAATGGCCGACCGGCAAAAAAACGGCATCCCGCTCGCCCCGGAACTGTACGCCGTGCTCGAAACGCTTGCCGACGACCTGGGGATTGAAAGGCTGTGAGCATTCGATCTGCTCAATATTTGCCATAGAATATCAATTTGTCATATTTCACATAATGCCCATATTATGAAATAGTGGTACAAAGGATAAAGCAATGACAGCCGTTCGAGTCAAATTGGGCACCAATGGGCGCCTCGTGATACCTGCGAACCTGCGCCGCGAAGCTGGTCTAGGTGAAGGCAAAACCGTTTTGATTGAAACATCAGCGGATGGGCTGCGCATACGCCCCATGGAAGATGTTGTCATGCAGGCTCAGAAGAAACTCCAAAAATATATTAGACGCGATGTTTCACTGGCTGAAGAGTTGATTGAAGACCGGCGAGCGGAGGCCATTCGCGAAAACTAAACGCGCTCTGGAGAAGATATGTTGTTGTTGGATGCGTCGGCACTGCTTGCAGTTTTGCAAGGAGAACGAGGGGCTGAAATGGTCACCATGGCCATGGATGATGGTTCAATGAGTGCTGCCAACCTGAGTGAGGTGGCAGCAAAGCTGGTTCAGCACGGTGTTCCTTATGAAGAAGCTGTGTCCATCCTGAAAAGTTTTGATCTGATGATCATTCCCGTGGATGAGAATGTCGCGCTGGTGGCCGGATCGCTTTATGCGATGACCAAGAGTGCCGGTTTAAGTCTCGGTGATCGGCTGTGTCTGGCGACGGCAATTTTGGAGAAATCGGAAGTTTTAACCGCAGACAACGCCTGGGCTGCAATCAAGGTAGATGGTTTGAACGTGCGGTACATCAGGTAATTGGCGGATAGGAGAGCGCATTTCATTCTACTGGAACCATGGGATGTGCCCAAGCATCGCAACGGTCGCCCGGGCTTGAAATATCTCAGTTCTGCTGCCGCAAGCTCTTGTCGAACAGGGCGACGAGTTTCGGGTCGAAATTGGCGCGCAGTCTGGCGATCTGTGGTGCAACCGCTTCAATGAAAACATTGCGTTCCTGTAGCGTCAGATCACGCACCTCGACGCCTTCGGCGCGCAGTTTCGCGGTGCAGATGGCATCGTCTTCTTCGGCAAATTGCCGTTGCGCCAATGTTGCCTTGCGCATCGCCCGTGCCACACCTTCGCGGATATAATCCGGCAAGGCCTCGACGTGCTGCCTGTTGAACAGGGCCAGGGCAACACCCAGCAGATGGCCTGTCAGACTGATATGCCGGTGGGTGTCATGCAGCCTGAAATTATAGATGTTGGTCAGTGGGTTTTCCTGTGCATCAACCGTGCCGTCGGCGACAGCGGCGGGCAGATCCCGCACGTCGATGGCGTGCGGCTCGAAGCCGAGCGTGCGAAAGAGCGCCTTGTGATCCTCATTGGCCAGGGTGCGGATTGTTAAACCTTTGCAATCCTGCGGGCTGGTGATGACCCTGTCGGCGGTGGAAATATGCCGAAACCCATTGTCCCAGAAATCCATCACGCAATAGCCGGTCCCAGCGGCCACGCAGCGGGCCAGTTCGCGGCCCAGTTCCCCGTCCAGGATGGCATAGGCGCTGGCCCGGTCCGGCACGACAAAATGCTGGTCAAAGACACCCAGTTCCGGCACCCGCCCCGCCAGATAGCTCGACGAAAAATAACAACCGTCGAGTTCTCCCGATTCCACCATGGTCAAAAGGTCGGCCGCCTTCTGGCCGCGCTCGACGATGTTCTCATCAAAGATGAAGTTGACGGCATCGCCAAGTTCTTCGTGGAGATATTGCCCCAGAGCCCTGCCGCCGCGCGTATGCACCGATTGCGGCCCCTGATAGCCGCCAAAACGAATGGTGATCGGTTCTGTCACATCGGTCTCCCGTTCAAGATCAAATGCACTCTAGCGCAATTCGGCCATCAATTCTTCCGCGCTGACCGGCAGGGCAACCGGTGCATTGCGCCGGGCAGACAGATCCATCGCCATGGTCAGCATCAGGTTGGCGTGGCCATCGGCGGCCTTGGCATGGGGGGTGGATTGACCCGCATAGATACGCTGGAACCAGGAATTGGTTTCCTCGCGCATCGGCCCCCAGAGCTGGCCGCCCTGCATGTCGCCCGGCGGATAGCTGGTCAGAAAATCGACATGTCTGGGTGCGCCCGGATCAAAACCGTCCGGACTGTAACCAGCGCCCTGGGCAATGTCGGATGCCAGAACCAGGTCGCGGTGGGTATCTTCCACGTCGATGACGCCGGCCGTGCCGACGATACCGATCTCGAGACCATAGACGGCGCCCGGCCAGACAACCGGAAGGGCCCAGCTGATGCTCATGCTCCAGATCGTGCCGTCATCCATGGTCACAATGGCAAAGGTTGCGTCCTTGGTGCCGTGTTCTCCCAGAACCTTGTCGCAGGACTGGGCAAAGACCGAGACCGGTTTCTTACCCTCCATCAGCCACATGGACATGTCGAGTGAATGGGTGCCGGAAACCACCATGGGCGTCAGGTTGGCGCGGTCCTGGGTGCGGCTGACGGTGGCGATCGGCACCATCCGGTTCATGAAGGCGCGGGTGACCACCGAGGTCACATCGCCGATCTGGTTGGTGGCAAGTCGTTCCTTGATGGCCAGAAAGCGGCGGCGGAATCTTTGGGTATAGCCGACGACGGCATCGACACCGGCCGCTTCGATGGCGGCCAGTATCTGCGCAGACTGGCGTGCGTCTGTCGCCAAGGGTTTTTCGATGAACAGGTCATGGCCGTGTTCCACCGCGAACAGGGTGGGGTCGGTATGAAAATTTTCATCCGTGGCAATGATGACGGCGGTGACCTCCGGTCGTGCAATCAATTCGCGGTAGTCATTGGTGAAAAAATCGGCACCCGTGTCTTCCTTCAACGCGGCGCCAAGATCGGATTTCAGGTCGCATAGCCCGATCCAGCCGACACCTGGATAGTCGCGGGCCAGTTCGCCGCGGATCCGGCCGATTGTCCCGCAGCCGATGATGGCCAGCCCGATTTCACGCTTTTGTTTTGCCAATGTGCTTCTCCTGGTAGGAACGTCCGCCCGTGGTCTCACACGGCCGCTTTTGACGGATCAGACGGTTTGCTGAAGAGACGGCGTATGCCGTCGATAATGACGAGGGCGATAAAGATGATCAGCACCGTTCCGATCCATTGGGACGCCACATAGGACCAGGATTTGTCCTCGAAAATGAACAGTGAACGGCGCAGGTTCTCGTCGGCGAGCGGTGCCAGGATAACGCCCAGGACCATGGGTGCGACGGGAAATTTGAACCGTGACATCAGCCAGCCGAAGATGCCTGCTGCAAACATGATCCAGACATCGAAGATTGACAGTTTTACCGAATAGGCCCCGATGATGCAGACGGGCAATATCAGTGGCATCAATATGCCGCGCGGCAGGCTGAACAGGCGCACACAGGGGCGAATCAGCATCAATGCCGCCACATACATGATCATGTTTGCCACCACCAGGGCGGCATAGATGAAATAGATCAGGCCGGGATGGTCGGTCTCGATGGTCGGGCCGACAACGACATTTTTCAAGGTGAGGGCCGCCAGCAGGGCGGCCGCTGCCGCATTGCCGGGGATGCCGAGTGCCAGGGTCGGCAGCATGGAGCCGCCAATATTGGCATTGTTCGCCGTTTCTGCGCAGACGATCGCCTCATAGCTTCCCTTGCCCCATTTGGCGCGCTCCTCGGGACTGGCGCGCCGCCGTCCGATATCATAGGACAGGAAGGACGCCACATTGGCCCCTGCGCCGGGGATTGCCCCGATGACGGTGCCCAGAACACCGGATCGAACGGCTGATTTGAAATATTTCATGATCATCCGCAGGGGTGGAACCACCCGGTCCACCCCGCTGGGGATGGTCGGAGCGGAGGGGGAGGGCAGGGTGCGCAGGATTTCCGCCAGACCGAACAGGCCGATCAGCACCGGCACATAGGAAATGCCGTCGAAAAGCGCGAATGTGCCAAAGGTGAAGCGCGGCGTCGCATGAATGGCGTCCAGGCCGACAAAGGCCACCAGCATGCCGAGCCAGCCGGAAATCCATCCCTTGAGCGGCATTTCTCCCGTCGACATGGTGCCGGCCACCAGAATGCCGGTCAGCGCCAGCAGAAACATTTCCCAGGAACGGAAATTGAGCGCAAAGGTCAGCAGCAGCGGGATAAAGGCGACCAGCAGGATAATGCCCACCCAGCCGCCAATGAAAGATGACGCTATGGCCATGCCGAGAGCCTGTCCACCTTCACCGCGCTGGGCCAATTGGTGCCCCTCGATCATTGTCGGCACGGCATCCGGCGTTCCCGGGATATTGATCAGCACGGCCGATATGGCCCCGCCAAAAACACTTCCCGTATAAACACCCAGCATGAAGCAGATGGCGGAATTCTGGCCCATGCCGGCGGAAAGACCAATCAGAAGCCCCATGGCCATGGTGGTCGAAAGTCCCGGCAATGCACCCCAGATGATGCCGAGGCAAACACCGGCGGTGGTGACCAGCAGAAGGTAGGGCGATAGAGCCAGAAGAATTGAGTCAAGCATTGCGGTGGTTCACGATCCGGGCAGTGGAACATGAAACATGTTCCGGAAAACAAGCGACAGGAAGACGGTCCAGACAATGGAGATCGTCAGGCTGATCCATAGGGGCCCGCGCCAGAAGAGGCTCATGATGACCACCAGCACGACAATTGTGACCGGTTCGAAGGCGCTGAGCACAAGGGGAAATCCACCCAGCACGAAATCGGTGCGGAAGGTCAGGATCTGCAGGGCGCTGATATAGATCAACACGCATAAGGCCAGTGCCAAAGTGCGCAATTCGGTTGGCAAATCCCAGTCGAAAGGCGCCATGCGCGTTGCCAGGAGCCGGGATGCGCGCCAGCGTTGCCAGGCGGTCCAGGCCAGTGCCAGGGCCATCAGGCCAAGGCTGGCCGCAGTCAGGAAAGGCAGCAGTCCCGGCGCGGTTGCAAGCGAGCCTGGAACAGGAAGGGCCAGTGATCCGGCCATGAAGGCAGCGGCGATGAGCAGGAGGAACGCCGATGCAATGAAATCCATCAGGGGGCTGGCAAAGCCGGCGCCTGCCTCTTCGCCCTCGAAGATTACCTGTTTTGGCGGTGTGTCTGGTTTGGCCATGTTCGATTGCTGCGCCTTGGCTGTGCATTGCAGGAATTGCCGGACGGGTGAACAGGATCAAGCCCGCCCGGCATGCCGTCTTGGTCGGCTGGAAGGCTGACTACTTGATCGGTGGTTTCTTGTAACCCTGCGGTGGCCACCAGGCGTCAAAATCTTCAGGTGCGGGCAGGCCGAGTTCTTCGGCCGTCTTGAGTGTTGCGCCGATCGCTTCCTGGTTCTTGTTGAAAATGTCGACGGTGATGGTCTCCATCAGTGCAGCTTCGCGATCGGCCTCTTCTCCCATCTTGATTTCCGGCTGCAGGTATTTTGATTCCAGCAGGTCCTTGAAACCTTGCGAACTGGCGGCCGCGAAAAAGGCGTCGGCGACCTCCTGCAGGATTTCTGCCGGAACGTCGCGTTTCATGATGAAATTATAGGTGGCGCCCACCGGCAGGAATTTGCGCGATTCCGGCAGGATCGTCCCTATGCTCGGCAAGATGGTGCCGTCTTTCAGCGCGATATCCTCCGTGCTGGTCTGGCAAAGGTTGCGCAACTCACCGGCCCGGATCAGGTCGATATGTTCATGCAGGCCGCCTCCGGCAATATCGGTCTCGCCTTGAAGTCCGGCCAGGGTTGCGGGTTTTCCGCCCTTGTAGGGAACATATTTCAGGGAAACGCCGGCCAGATTGGCAACGATCAGCGCAAGTTCATGCCACACGCCACCGGTGCCTGACGTGGAAATGGATATTTTCCCCGGGTCGGCTTTTGCCGCCTCGATGACATCCTGGAAGGTCTGGAAGGGCGAATCCTTGCGCACCGACCAGCTGGCAATGGCATTGCCGGCCTTGAACTGGACCCATTCTTCCCACGGCACCAGGTCCACATGACCCAGAACCCGAACAAAACGGTTGTAATTGGCGCCGCCCAGAACGGTGTATCCATCGGAGGGGGCTGCGGCGACATATTGGGTGGCAACGCCGCCTACGGCGCCTGGCTTGTTGATCACGTCAACCTTCCAGCCCTTGGCATTGGCCATTTCCTCGGCCAGTTTGCGCATTACCGTATCGGTGCCGCCACCGGCGGAATACATGACGACGACGGTAATGGGGCGTTCGGGAAAGCCTGCCGCGCGGGCCGGACCGGTCAGCGTGATGTGCAATGCGCCAAGGCCTGCCACGGAGCCGGCCAGAAAGCCCCTTCGATTGATCTTGCCTGTTGTCTTTGTCATTTCATTCCTCCCGTTTATTGATTGTGCTGTTTTCCAGCTTGGTATCTATTGCGGCCCCCAGTGAGGCCTGTCGGAAACGAATGCCGTGACACTCGGCTCCACATCGGTGGCATTGAAGGCATTCCAGCGATTGTTGAATCCGAACAGGGCAATCACCGCGCCGATCTCGACGATCTGCTCATCTGTGAAATGGCGCTTGAGTTCGGCCATGTCCTCTGGGGTTGCATAGGAAGGGCACTGGCCCCCGGTGACCGCAACACGCAGGGCAGCCTTTTCCGCATCGGAGAAAAGCGGACTGTCTTCAAAGGCCCAGATCGCATCCAGTTTTTCGTCGCTGACCCCGTTATCCGCACCATTCTTGAACGTATGCGCAGAGCAATAGACACATCCATTGGCCCGGCTTGTCACATGGGCGACCATCCAGCGCAGGGCCGGGTCGACCGTGCCGTCTGGATTGCGGACAATGGCGCGGATGAGACCCAGTGCGGCGCGGGCAATTTCCGGTCGCCGCGCCAGCGTCAGCATTGAATTTGCGGTGAACCCGGTTGAAGAGGCCAGCCATTCGATGTCAGCCCTGGCCGCATCGGATTCTTCCAGCGTCAGGGGCGCAATGTGAGGCATGTATCTGTTTCTCCAAATGAAGCTTCGTGTCTGCCGGTTTGCTTTGCCTCTGCATGACGATCAGGCGACAAAGTTATCGATGATCGATAACATTGTGACCGCTGAGCTGCTGTCGGCAAATCATTTGTCGATATGACCTGCATCAGGATTGGTGATTGGCCGCCGGTCGGATGGCTGCCGCTTGACAAAGCATCCCGGTACACTGATCATTAATACTGATAGAAAACAGAATATTGCATCAGGAAAACACATGCGGCTTCGTCAATTGCGATTTCTGGTGGCGGTCTATGAAGAGGGATCCTTCACCACCGCTGCCCACCGAGTGCACGCCACCCAATCGGGCATGAGCATGCAGATCAAGGCCCTGGAGGAAAGCCTGCAGGTCAGGCTTTTTGACCGTTCTCCATCCGGTGTGACGCCCACCCGGGCGGGCGAACTGGCCTATCAGCGGGCAACCCGCGTTTTGCGGGAACTGGGTGGCATCAAATCGGACCTGGCGATGATGGAGGATCACATCACCGGATCGGTCAGTGTCGGACTGATGCCGACAACGACGCGCACGGTCATTGCGCCTGTGCTGGCCAAATTCGCTTCCCTTTACCCGGATGTCGATATCAAGATGGAAGAGGCCTATAGTGCCCAGCTGAGCGCCGGGGTCATGGCCGGACGGCTTGATTTTGCGCTTGTTCCACCGACCCAATCCTATCGCGGATTGAAGGTCACCCACATGGACAGCGATGTGGAGGTTTTTGTGACCGCGCCCGATAAGGGCCGCGACAATCTCAGTGCCATTGACCTGACAGGTGTGGAGCCGCTCAAGCTGGTTCTGCCGGGGCCGGACAATGCCCGCCGGGCGAAGATCGATTCCAGCCTCAAGACCTTCAATATTCCGGTCAGGGCGATCATGGAGCTGGACGCCATGATGGCGACCCTTGATCTGGTGGCGCGTAGCGACTGGACGACCATCGCGCCGGGTTGCCTGGTCATTGCGGACATGGAATCCCGGCAAAGGTTTCTGCATCCGATCACCCGGCCCGCCATGGCAGTGGACTATGTGCTGATTGAGCCGGCATCAACACCCTTGTCACCGGCAGCCCAATTGCTCTGCGAAGAACTGCAGGCAGAGCTCAGCCGGGTCTGCCAGCGTTGCCGCGACGAACTCGGCTCGTAGACACCTTCACAGCCATTGCGCAAGAACCCGGTTGAAGGCTTCGGGGTTCTCGATGTTGGCCAGATGCGCCGCATCGGGTATTTCCTCAAAACGGGCGCCCGGTGTTTTTGCCGCCATATCCCGCATCACGGCAGCAGGTGCCGCAGGATCGTGGGCGCCACCCACATAGAGGACCGGCACGGCGATCATTCCAAGGTCCTTGAGATAGTCGAGTGACAGCAGGCAGGCCGCTGATCCGGTGTAACCGGCAACGCTGGTGGCCATGATCATGTCGCGTACGCCGGCCAGCGTCTCGGTGTTGGAGGGGGCGTTGCGAAAGCCTTCGGTGAACCAGCGCTCAAGCGTCGGGCTGGCCACGGCCTGCATCCCGCCCGCCTGTGCATTGGCAATATTGGCGGGCCATATCTGCTGGTAGATATCAGGCGCATCGGCTCTGGCGTCACAACATACGAGCCGTTTGATGCGGTCGCGATGCTGCAGCGCCAGACCAAGCCCGGTCATGCCGCCAAGCGACAGGCCGACAAAATCCGCTGAAGTGATCTGCAGTCTGTCCATCAGTCCGACAACATCATTGACCAGCTTGTCGAAATCATAGGGCGGGGTTGGCGCACTGCTGCGCCCATGGCCTCTGGTGTCATAGCGAAGCACCCGGTGCTTCTTCACAAGTGATGCAAGCTGCAAATCCCACATGCGGTAATCGGTCGCCAGGGAATTGGACAGGATCAGCCAGGGCGCATCGGCAGGGCCATCGACCCTGCAGGCAAGGTTGACATCATCCAGATCAATCTGGTGCTCGCCGTTTTCCAAAGTGCTCATTGTGCGGCCGCCGTTTCTGACACGATCGCCTGATTGACCTTTGGCATGACCTTTTCCGCCATCAGCACCATGGATTGGCGTCCCATCTCGACATCGCTCCAGTCGTGACCGGCATAGACCAGCTGGCCGAAATCGCCGACCTCGTCACGAAATGCCAGGATCTGATCGCTGACACTGTCCGGGTCCCCGTGGATGACCAGCCGGTCGAGGACATAGTCAAGCGTGACCGCCTCATCCGGCATGTTCTGGTCTTCCTTGAACAGGTTCAACCGTCCGCCCCGCTTCATTTTGGCCAATAGCTGACTGTAGTAGAGCACATAGGGGCTGCCCTTGTCGCGCGCATAGCGCCGGGCCTTGCCTGCATCCTCGCAAACGCAGATATTCTTGGCGATGCGCCAGTTTGCCGGGTCAGCCTTGCGGCCCCCCTGAGTGCAGCCTTCGACATAATTGGGCCAATGGGTCTTGACCCATTTGGGCAGCAGGAAATTGCCTGACATCGGTTCCCATCCGCGCGCAGCCATGGCGGTAACCCCTTTCGAATAGGGTGCCACAACGGTCCCGATGATCGGCGGATGGGGCGCCTGGAACGGTTTCATGATCTCGCCCTGGCCGATTTCCGGCATCATCGTCTTGCGGGTCGTCACCTGATAGAATTCACCCTTCAGATCGTAAGGGGCAGAGCCCTTCCAGATATCCAGCACCATGTCGATACATTCGACGAACATGGCGTTGCGGTCCTTGTCCAGATTGCCGAAGACCTCCGCATCGGACATCAGCCCGCCGGGTGAAATGCCGAACATCAACCGGCCTTCCAGCATGTGGTCGAGCATGGCGACTTCAGCAGCCACCCGCGCCGGATGGGAATTGGGCATGTTGATCGTGCCGGTTCCCAGCCGGATGTTTTTTGTTTCATAGGCAAGGCTTGCCATGAAGGCCACGGTTGACGTGATCACTTCGGCAAGGTCCGTCGTGTGTTCGCCGCAATAACCCTCCACATAGCCAAGCCTGTCTGCCAGAAGGAAGGCTTCGCGGTCCTCTTTCATGGATTGAGCGATGGGTTTGCCAACCGGATGAATCGGCATGGTGAAAAACGAAAGGTCCATAATTGCCTCGACTGGTTTGGATTTTCGCGACCATACGAATGAAAACCAATCGGGTGTAATGATCATTTCTGATCCACTGCATCCGGTTCTCTGATGATGGGCCAAATGGCAATTCTGCAAGAGCTGATTGCGGGGCTGCCCGACTTGTGTTGCCCAACCTGAGCAGCCCAACTTGCGAAGCGCCGGTCAGCCCCGCCTCAGGCTGTCCGGCCCCGCGCCTCTGCGCATTGCCAATTCGCCCGTCGTCAACTGATATAGATCAAAGTGCCCGTCCTGTTTTTGGGTATCCATGTATTTTTTTCGCTGGCAATGAAGTGCGTGAATCACGTGATGGATGGGATGGCAAACAGGGCTGAGCGCCCGGCAGTTGGACATGTTCATGCGGTCAGGGGTGCTATTGTGGATGTGCGCTACGATGTCGCGGATCTGCCTGCCATTGATACGGCGCTCGTCGTTGATTGGGACCATCCCGATCCGTTGGTGCTGGAAGTCCACAGCCATCTTGATCTGAGAACATTGCGCGCCGTTGCCTTTCAGGCAACTGCCGGATTGGCCCGTGGTGTGCCGGTACGCTCCACCGGTGCGCCGGTTTGTGTGCCGGTCGGCGACGCGGTTCTGGGGCGCCTTGTCGATGTGATCGGCACGGTGCGTGATCTTGGGCCACCGCTTCCCGACGATGTGCCGCGGCGCAGCATCCATGCCTCGCCGCCCTTGTTGAAAAATCAAAGCGCTGCCACCGAAGTGTTTGAAACCGGCATCAAGGTGATCGATCTCCTGACCCCGATGGCGCAGGGTGGGCGGGCTGCCATGTTTGGCGGCGCCGGTGTCGGCAAGACGGTTCTGGTGATGGAGCTGATTCATGCCATGGTTGAGAAATACAAAGGCATATCGGTCTTTGCCGGTATTGGCGAGCGCTCCCGTGAAGGCCATGAACTGCTCACAGAAATGCAGGGATCGGGTGTTCTGGAGCGCACGGTTCTGGTCTATGGCCAGATGAATGAACCGCCTGGCGCGCGCTGGCGTGCGCCGATGACAGCCCTCACCATCGCCGAATATTATCGTGACAGCAAACACCAGAACGTGCTGCTGTTGATGGACAATGTATTTCGCTTCGTCCAGGCCGGCGCCGAAGTCTCCAGCCTGTTGGGCCGCCTGCCCTCCCGGGTGGGTTATCAGCCGACGCTGGCCACGGAAGTGGCCGGGCTGCAGGAACGCATTGCCTCTGTTGCCGGCGCATCGGTGACGGCCATTCAGGCGGTTTATGTCCCTGCGGATGATTTCACCGATCCGGCGGTCACCACCATTTCCAGCCATATGGATTGTGTCGTGGTTCTGTCGCGCGCACTGGCGTCAGAAGGTTTCTACCCGGCTATTGATCCTCTTGCCTCGTCCTCGATGCTGCTGGATCCACTGGTGGTGGGCAAGACGCATTACGAGATTGCCGAGGAAGCCCGTGAAGTGCTGGCCCGGTTCAAGGATCTGCAGGACATTATTTCGCTTTTGGGCGTGGAAGAACTGGGCGCTGCCGACAAGCTGATTGTCCGGCGTGCGCGCCGCCTGCAGAGATTTCTCAGCCAGCCGTTCCAGGTGACCGAAGCCTTTACCGGAACGCCGGGCGCTTCTGTCAGCCGTGCCGATACGTTGGCGGGCTGTCGGGCCATTCTGGATGGCGAAGCCGACGATTGGGCAGAGAGCTCGCTCTACATGATCGGTACGCTGGACGATGCACGCAAGAAGGAAATGGCAGCGCGCCGCGAAGAGGCTGCCAGATGAATTTGCATATTGTCACACCATTGGCGGTCGTGGTCGACGAAACCGTGCAGAGTCTGCGTGCAGAGGATGCAAGTGGCAGCTTCGGCATCTTGCCGGGACATGCGACGTTCCTCACCTCGCTCGTTGTCTCTGTGGTCAGCTGGATGACACCTGATGGCACATCGCATTATTGCGCCGTGCGCGGCGGCGTTCTGACAGTAACTGGCGGTGACAGGATCGCCATTGCCACCCGCGAAGCCGTTGCCGGTGACGATCTGGCAACACTTGATCAGACGGTGCTTGCAAGGTTTCGGGCTGATCTGGAAGAAGAGCGCTTTGAACATGTTGAGGCCACGCGTCTGCAGTTCAGCGCCGTGCGTCAGTTGATCTCCCGCCTGCAGCCCGGTCAGGACAGGGAATCTTTTCGATGAGCGAGCCCGATGAAACCGACCCGCTGATCCGGCAATCCCGCCTGCGTCATGAACGGCATGAACGATGGTTGCGTGAAGGCGACATGTCGGTCGGTCGGCGGCTGGCGCAAATTGGCGTGCTGGGCTGGATTATCATCACGCCCATGCTGGCTGGCGTGTTTGTCGGGCGCTGGCTCGATGGTCTGTTTGGGTCCGGCATTTTCTGGACCGCACCTTTGTTGATGGTGGGTCTGGTATTGGGCGGCTGGACCGCCTGGAAATGGATGAATGCTACATGATTGAACCTTTGAATTTTTTATCGCCACTGCTTGCAAGTCTTGCCGTGGGCGTACTTTTGGGGATGCTCTATTTCCAGACCGTGCGCCGTTGCGCCGACCTGATGGTCAAAGGCGAGCACACGGTGCTGGCATTGGCTTTGACAATCGGTCGACTGGCGCTTTTGAGCGCGGCGTTTTTCTGTGCGGTGCGTTTTGGTGCCCTGCCGCTGCTGGCCATGCTTGCGGGCACAATTTTGGGGCGGCAATGGGTGATGCGGACGCAGGAAAGGCGCAGGCCATGAATTCTCCGCTGGAATCCGTTGCGCTGTTTTATCTGGGTCCCGTGCCGATCACTTCGGCTGTTGTCGTGACATGGATCATCATGGCCGTTCTCGTCCTCGGGTCAATGCTTTTGACCCGACGTCTTTCGGTCACACCGACGGCGCGTCAGGCTGCGCTGGAAGTCTTTGTCGAGACGATTGATGGCCAGATCCGCGATACGACCGGGGCTGCACCGGCGCCTTATCGTGCCTTTGTCGGCACCTTGTTTGCTTTCATCCTTGTCGCCAACTGGTCGTCACTGATCCCCGGTGTGGAACCGCCGACCGCACAATTGGAAACCGATGCAGCACTGGCTCTATTGGTGTTTTTGTCAATCATATGGTTCGGTGTACGCGGCCGGGGGGTTGGTGGTTATCTGAAGGATTTTGCAGCCCCCAATCCGGTGATGATCCCTCTCAATATTATGCAAAGCATCACCCGGGTCTTCTCGATGTTCGTGCGTCTGTTCGGCAATGTGATGAGCGGCGTTTTCGTCATTGGCATCGTTGCTTCACTGGCCGCTCTGTTCGTTCCCATTCCGTTGATGGCACTCGAACTGCTGACGGGGCTCGTCCAGGCCTATATTTTCGCCATTCTCGCCATCGTCTTCATTGCTGCAACTGTGGGTGAAAACAAGCCTGCCAACGATGAAGCAGCCTCCGGGCAATCTCAATGAAAGGATATGAAATGGAATATCTGAAACTTGCCAGCATCATTTGCGCCGCCTTTGCGGTTGCCTTCGGTGCGATCGGTCCGGCACTGGCTGAGGGCCGGGCTGTGGCGGCTGCCATGGATGCGATTGCCCGTCAGCCGGAGGCCGCAAACACTATCTCGCGCACCCTGTTTGTCGGTCTGGCGATGATCGAAACAACAGCGATCTATTGCCTGGTGGTTGCGCTTTTGCTGCTCTTCGCCAACCCATTGCTGGCCTGACATCATGAACATCGACTGGTGGACCCTCGGCCTTCAGGCTATCAATGTCCTCATCCTGGTCTGGTTGCTCCAGCATGTTTTCTGGCGCCCGGTGGTCGCGGTGATTGCCAAACGGCGCAGTGACACACAGAAACTGCTGGACGATGCTGCGCAAAAACGTGCCCAGGCGGATGCCACACTTGCCGAAATGGAAAAGACCCGTGCCGGATTTGCTGCGGAACGCGACGCGATCCTTGCTGCGGCCAAGTCTGACGGCGAACGCATAAAGGCGCAAGCGTTGCAGGCTGCGCGGGCGGAAGCAGAGACCCTGCAGAAAGCGGCCAGAGCGGCGATCGCCCGCGATACGGCCACGGCGCAAAAGGCCAGCGCCGATCAGGCTGCAACGCTCGCCGTTGACATCGCCAAGCGGCTGGCGGCAAGACTTGCAGGGCCTGCCGTAGAGGCAGCTTTTCTGGGGTGGCTGATCGATGAAATCAAGGCGCTGACGCCGGCGGAAAGACAGGCTGTGGCAGATGGTACGCTTGACCTGATCAGCGCCCAACCGCTGGAGCCTGCCGGCAAAACCCGTATCGAAAAACAGATTATTGCTGCCTTCGGCACGCATCCGGAAATCACATTCCGGGTGGATCCGGACCTGATCGCCGGCTTTGAGCTGCACAGTCCGCATTTCCTGTTACGCAACAGTTGGCAGGCTGATCTGCAACGCATTTCGAAGGATTTGCGCGATGCAGCATGATGGCGAAACCTGGTTATCGGCTGCCCGAGCCCGTGTTGCGGCCACGCCTCTTGGTCCTGTGTCCGAGCAGATCGGCCGTGTCGAGGAGATCGGTGACGGGGTAGCGATGATATCAGGCCTGCGGAACGTGCGGCTTGACGAGCTTTTGCTGTTTGGCAAGGGACAGTTCGGTTATGCTCAGGTGCTGGATGATGAACGGATAGGCTGTGTCCTGCTTGATTCAGCCGTGCAGATCGAGGCTGGTGATAGCGTGCGCGGTACCGGTGATGTGGTGCGCGTGCCGGTAGGCGATGCGCTTCTGGGCCGGATTGTCGACCCGCTCGGCCGCCCGCTTGACGGCAAGGAAGCGATCATGGCGGCCGCCAGCAGCCCGATCGAGCGTCCGGCCCCTTCGATTGTTGAACGCGATCTGGTGTCCGAGCCGGTGCAAACCGGCATTTTGGTGATGGATACATTGTTCGCACTGGGCCGTGGACAACGTGAACTGATTGTCGGGGATCATTCGACCGGCAAGACAACAGTTGCCGTTGATACAATCATTGCCCAAAAGTCCAGTGACATCATCTGTATTTACGTTGCTGTCGGGCAGAAAAGCTCCAGCGTACGCCGTGCCATCGACGTCCTTCAGACCAGAGCGGCCTTTGACCGCTGCATCGTCGTCGTTGCAGGCTCTTCAGGTCCGCCCGGCCTGCAATGGATCGCCCCCTTTGCCGGCTTCACGATGGCCGAATATTTTCGCGACAGGGGCCAGCATGCCCTTGTGGTCATCGACGATCTTTCAAAACACGCCGCCACACACCGTGAGATAGCCTTGCTCACCCATCAGTCTCCGGGGCGCGAAGCCTATCCGGGTGATGTCTTCTACGTGCATGCCCGGCTGCTGGAGCGCGCCGCAAAACTGTCAAAGGCAAAGGGCAGCGGATCACTGACAGCCTTGCCGATTGCCGAGACGGATGCGGGCAACCTCAGCGCCTATATTCCGACCAATCTGATTTCGATTACCGATGGACAGATTGTGCTCAATAGCAAATTGTTCCACGAGGGTCAGAAGCCGGCTGTGGATGTCGGGGTCTCTGTCAGCCGGGTCGGCGGCAAGACCCAGGCCCCGATCTTGCGCGACGCGGCGAAATCGCTGCGGCTGGACTATGCACAGTTTCTGGAAATGGAAATGTTTACCCGCTTTGGCGGAATGCCCGATAACCGCGTACGCCGGCAATTGACGCGCGGGGAACGGATAAGGGCAATTCTCAAACAACCGCAATACGCACCGCAGCGTCTGGCCGATGAGGTGGCTTTGGTGCTGGCTGTGCAGTCGGGGCTGCTCGATCCATTGCCGCTTGATGCGGTTTCGCATTTTCGCACCCTGCTGTCCCAAACACTCGACGACAATGCGCCGCAAGCCATTCAATCGATCCTGCAGACCGGGGCTCTGGATGACGGGCAACGGGGGGCGCTGATGAGTGCCATGGAGGAACTTGCCAAATCGCTTTCTGCCAATGAGGATCCCGTCGGGGCTGCCCCGGATAATGCATCGAAGGGCAATGCATCAGGGGGCACCACATGACCGGGCGTCTGGCCGATATCAGTGCCCGGCTGGAAGGCATTCGCCAGCTTGGCACCGTGGTCAATGCCATGACCGGCATGGCGGCGGCGCGCGCCCGCCAGGCCCATCAACAGATTGTCTCTGTGGACAGCTATGCAGCCACATTCACCGCCGCGATGGGCCAGATCATGGCACCCAATGCCAGACCTCCCGTTCGCCAAGACGCACATCCTGATCCGGCGCTGCTTGTATTTTGTGCTGAACAGGGATTCGCCGGCGCATTCAGTGAGCGCGTGATTGATGCAATTGGCGAGGACCCGGGGGTTCGCAATCTGTTTCTGGTCGGCACAAGAGGCAAGGCCATTCTTGCTGAAAAGGGCATCACACCCGTTTGGAGCGCAGCCATGCCGTCGCATTCGCCGGGCATTCCAAAGTTTGCCGACACCATCCTGCAGGCGATCTACCAGCGGATCGATGCGGGTGGCATTGATCGTCTGGATGCTCTGTATACCATCTGGCAATCCGGTGTGCCGACGGTGGCGCGACGCCGGCTTTTCCCGCTCGATCTGGCGTCACTACCCGTTCGAAAAGGCGACGCGCCTTTGACGAATCTTCCGGATTTGGCCCTTATTTCGTCGCTCAGCACCGATTATTTCCATGCCCTGATCTGCAATGTTGCGCTCTATGCCTTTGCCGCTGAAAACGAAGCGCGCATGGCGGCGATGTCGTCAGCCCAAAATCAGATCGAGAGGGAATTGACCGAACTTGCGGCCATCGAGAGGCGGGTTCGTCAGGAATCGATCACGGCGGAGATCATTGAACTGGCCACCGGCAATCGGGCAAGCCGCGAAGCGGCCTCCAGGTCATAAACCGGATTCAACGCTCGATCAGCCGCTTGCGCTCTTCAAACTCGGCCTCGTCAATATCACCATTGGCCAGTCTTTCCTTGAGGATGGTGATGGCGTTTTGCTGCGTTGATGGCGAACCAGGCCCATCCTTGCTGATGCCAAAAAAGCGCAGGATCAAAACCGCTGCAACAATTGACAGGGTGAGAAAGGCGAAGAAGACAATTGCTCCCAAGACCATTCCAAAGCCACCCCAATGAGAGCCGCCCCACATCATGCCGTGCCCGTAAAAATCCTGAGCGAGGCGTTGTGACGTGGCGTCCTGAGCATAAGCCAGTTGTGGGCTGGCAGCCAGAAATGCGGTGCCGGACAATGTTCTCATCAATTTGCGGCTGTTCATATGGTTTCTCCACGCAACGACCGGTCATAATGACCTCCAGTGCAATTTTACAATGCAATATTGGCGCATGTTTGCATTGATCTGGAGCAATATCTTCACCACATGAATGGCTATGATCAGATGATATTCACTCGCACGGTTTCCACTGCATTGGGCCTTGGCGACAAATCTGTCCACAAACAGGAAACAAACATGATGGACTATACAATCAATCGACTGTTCGATTCTGCCGACTTTGACGACATAACCAAACGCACCCGGGCGGCCCTGGCGGAAAAAGGTTTTGGTGTTCTGACAGAAATCGATGTGAAGGCAACGATGAAAAAGAAACTTGAGGCTGAAATCGATCCCTACCTCATTCTGGGTGCCTGCAATCCGAAAATGGCTTTTGAAGCCATAAAGATCGAGCCACGCGTCGGTGCAATGTTGCCCTGCAACGTCATTGTCCGGCAGGTTGGCAGCGGCGTGGAGGTCAGTGCCATTGATCCCGTGGCGTCGATGACGGCCATTGACAATGATGCCTTGCAGTCGGTGGCTGGACAAGTGCGCGATCTGCTGGCTGAGGCAGTCAGCCAAATCTGACGAAACCCGCTGTTCTGCTGCCTTGAAATTTTTCAGTTGGCACCCCACCAGCCGCCTGATCTTTCATTCGGCTGGTGGGGCAGCGTGATCCCGCATTTGTTGAGTAAAAGCGCCCTCTATACTGAGCCGTTTCATTGTATTAACCAACCCGATTCAGTTAATCTTATGGTTTTTCGACTACCCATGCTAAATGATCAGGTACAAGGCGCTCAATCTGAAAAACCTTGAGTTTTGCAGCCCCGATGGTTTTCCGCATCTGGCCTGCACCGGTTTTGATTTCGCGCCCGACAATCATATTGCGTGGTGCAGGTATTGAATTCCACAGGCAAGAAACTGAACAGCAAATGGCCTCGGGTCAGTTCCTTGAGTCTGATCGCCGTTGTCCTGATCGTCGTGCTGGCATTCTATGCGGACCTGCAAAATCGCAAGGCAGCCGAACAGGCACTGCGTACGACAGTGCATGACCATATCAGCCTTATCCGTGCCAAGCTTGAGGGCAATATCAATGCCAACATCCATCTGGTGCGCGGCCTGATTTCGACATTGAAGACGGAACCGGAGATGCAGCAGGATCGGTTTGCCGACCTTGCATCCAATCTGTTTACTGAAAATTCCCAACTTCGTAATGTTGCAGCGGCGCCGGGACTGGTGATTTCGCTGATGTATCCCATTGCCGGCAATGAGAAGGCCATTGGCCTGGATTATCGGGAAAACGACATACAGCGTGCAGCAGCCTTGAAGGTCATGGAAGCGGGGGACGCAGTGATGGCCGGACCGGTTGATCTGGTGCAGGGAGGCCAAGGACTGATCGGGCGTTTTCCGGTGTTTAATCAGGTCAATGGCAGGGAAACCTTTTGGGGGCTTGTATCCGCCGTCATTGATGTCGAGTCGCTCTATCGCGAGAGCGGTCTGCATGATCCGGATCTGTCTCTTGACATTGCGATGGTTGGCAAGGATGGAACGGGGGCATCTGGTGCGCAGTTCTTCGGACCTGAACATGTAATGGGGGCCAGCCCCGTTGTCGTCGATGTCTCACTGCCCAATGGCTCCTGGCGATTGGCAGCTGTTCCCAAAACCGGTTGGCAACAGGGTTTTTCCGAACTCTGGTTTCAGCGTCTGCTTATCGCTCTGGCTGGGTTTTTCATCCTGTTACCCATATTTATCTTCGGCAGACTTTCCGAGCAACGAAAGAAAGCCATGGATGAACTGCAGGTTCGCGAAGACAGGTTGCAACAGGTATCCCGCCGTCTCGAGATGGCACTTGACGCATCGAAAGTCGGGGTTTGGGAACTGAACCTCGAAACCAGAGAAGTACACTGGGACAGCCGCATGCTCGAAATGTATGGCTTGCGCCCGGATGCACCAACGCCCGAGCCAAGGGAATGGTTGCATTTTGTTCATCCCGATGATCTCGGTCGCGTCAAGGCAGAATCTGAACAGGCTGTGGCCACGCGGGGCCGGTACAAATCCGATTTCAGGATTGTTCTGGGCAATGGGGATGTGCGCAATATTCGGTCAAAAGGCGCCTTTCACGATGATGGCAGAGGCGCAAGCTACATCGGCGTCAACTGGGACCTGACGGCAGATATGCGGCTGCAAAACGCTCTCAAACAGGCCAAATCCGAGATGGAACGCCGCAATAGCGAGCTCGAAAGAACTAAAGCGCAAATTGAACATATGGCCATGCATGACAGTCTGACCGGGCTGCCTAACCGCCGGTTCCTGGATCTTGAACTGTCCAACTCCGCGCTGAGTAGAAATCGGGACTCAGCCGTTCATGCCCTGCTGATTGTTGATCTGGACCGGTTCAAGCAGATCAACGACACCTATGGTCACGCTGCCGGTGATGCCCTGCTGGTGCATGTTTCGCAGATATTGTCATTGCTGGTGCGACCATCAGAGTTTGTCGCGCGCATTGGCGGCGATGAATTTGTCATCGTATGCAAACAGGATACGGACAGTGATCATCTCAACTGGTTGGCCGAATCCATCGTGGAGCAGATGCGCCAGCCGATGATCTACGAAGGCAAGGAATGTCGATTCGGCGTCAGCGTAGGCATTTCAACCGCCGGTTCGAGCGCGACCGAAATTTCCCAATTGCTCGTCAATGCCGATCTTGCGCTCTACCGAGCCAAGAGCACGGGCCGCAATCGCTTCGCCTTCTATACCCCGGAATTGCAGGTCAAAACGCTGCATACCAAGAATCTTGCAGATGAAATCATGCGGGGCATCGAGGAAGGGCAATTTGTACCCTTCTACCAGCCTCAATATACCGCCGACACTCTTGCCATTACCGGCGTTGAGGCGCTGGCGCGCTGGCATCATCCTGAGCGGGGAATCCTGACGCCCGACACATTTTTGTCTGTTGCCGAGGAATTCAATGTCATGGCAGCCATTGACCGGGTCATCCTCAGACAGACATTGAAGGATATGAAATTCTGGTCCCTGCAAGGGCTTGATATTCCCCACGCATCGGTCAATGTATCAGCCCAGAGACTGCATGACTCGGAACTGCTGGAAAGCCTGGAGGGACTGAAAATTCCGCCCGAAACGCTTTCTTTCGAGTTGGTGGAATCCATCTTCCTTGATGATTGTGATGATGTTGTTGTGCGCAATATCGAGCGCGTGAAGGAACTTGGTATCGATATCGAAATCGATGATTTTGGTACCGGTCATACGTCAATTATCAGCCTGTTGAAGCTGAGCCCCCGCCGTCTGAAGATTGATCGCCAACTTATCACTCCGATGATCGAATCGCAGGCGGCCAGACACCTGGTGAAGTCGGTCGTGGAAATCGGAAACTCGTTGAACATCGAGGTGGTGGCCGAAGGTGTGGAGACCTTGCGTCACGTGCGGCTTTTGCAGCGCATGGATTGCGACATTCTTCAGGGCTTTGTATTCGGTAAGCCCATGTCTTCGCAGGACCTCGTCAATCATCTGAGAAAGCCGATGGAGCTGACAGCATAATGGGCTGTATTACAGCCTGAATAGCGTTGCAAATCCCAACCCATGCCCGTCAAACACAGGAGATAACATGACCGTTTGGTTGTTGCTTACATTCCTCTGCATGATGGCTTTCTTGCAGCCCGCAATTGCGCAATCCGCTGGTTGTGATCCAAATTATGCAAACCCGCCCTGCGTGCCGATTGCCCCCGACGTCGATTGTGCCGGTGGCAATGGCAATGGTCCGGCCTATGTTCGGGGACCTGTGCGCGTTATTGGTCGGGATATCTATCGACTGGACAGGGACAACAATGGGATTGGTTGTGAGCCGAAATAATTCCAAGTGGCTTTGCCATGGGGTATCATCCCGGCAAATCACCCTTCACTGAAAGTTTTCCCGCCCCATGCGTTCGCTCACAAGAAATCTTCTGGATATCCAATCGCATGTCGACCGGTCCGGAAAATATGCCCTTATCGATTATCCCAATTATCTCAATCCAGGCGATTCAGCGATCTGGGCCGGAACGCGGCTGGCACTTCAGGAGAAATTCGGCCAACCGCCAGGGTACGTGTCCAGCCTGCGTGGGTTTGACGCAGAGCTTTGCCGCAAGGCCGTCGATGACGGGGCCGTCTTCTTTCTTGGCGGCGGAAGTTTTGGAAATCTGTATGGCAAACACCATCAACGACGCTTGAGCGCCATTGAAAAACTGGGCGCAAACCCGATCGTATTGTTGCCTCTGAGCCTGGCTGAGCGGGATACGCCTGATATGGAACATCGCAGACAAACGGCGGATGTACTTGCGTCCCACGGAAATGCAATGGTTTTTGCGCGTGAGAATATGAGCCGAAAGAAACTCGTCGACCATTACGGGATTGATGCTGTTCTGTGTCCGGATTTGGCGCATATGCTTGCTGCACCGCGAATCGTCCCCACCCGAAGCAGCATTCGGATCTATCGCAAGGACGCGGAAAGCCTTGGAAAAAATGGCCGACACGGCCATTCAGGGCAGGACGATGGCAAAGACTGGTCGGATATTGCGCGGCTGAGGCTGCTCAACAAATTGGGAAAGGCAGCCTTTCTGGTTCCCGGCCACGGCCCGAAACTACGGTTCCTTGATTTTCTTGCGCTTGGTAAATTGCGCCTTGCCCTGGATTTGGTCGGATCTGGAAAGATGGTCAGAACCGACAGATTGCATGCCATGATACTGGCCAACCTGCTGGACCGCGACGTGATCGCTTACGACAATGCGACAGGAAAACTGGGTTCCTATCTATCAACATGGCGGGAGCATCTGCACCAGGTCACGGTGCAATAAAGCAGACCACTTTAATCGAAGAACTGCCGCGTTGTGGGAAAGTCGGACCGGTTTTGCCGGATTTCTTGCGCAATTTTTCTGTGGTAGCGCAAATTATTGATCATCCGGATCATGAGGTTATGGCCGCGCTGGGCGTTGCGGCCCTGGTGGAGCGTGCTGGAAGCAGGATCAGCATTGCGTGGCCAGGCGACCGGCGGGTCGATGATCTTGGTGCATAAACGGTTCGCCCACCAGCGCTTCAGATCGGCATCAACGGGCAAATAAAAGGGTATCGAGATATCTGCCAGATGGCGGGCCGCCGATCGCGTGACCGCATAGGCAATTGTCGACATGGGTATTTTCTCCACGGAACCGATGGCGTGTTTTGTACCAAGTGGTCTGGGCTGCATGATCGGTTTTGGCTTGTTTGAATAAAGCCGCAAAAGGTCCCAATCCAATGGGCCGTTTTCAATACTCTTGAGGATATCGCCAATCCCGGGTGCAAATTGCACATCGTCTTCAAACACGAAAGCCATCGCAGAATCACCTTTGGCAATTTGGCGCCAGACGTTGATATGCGAAAGATAGCAGGCAATTTCACCGGAATTGATGTGGTATTTGATTTCAGGCGGATTTGCTTTCGACGCAACGCGTTCCATCTCCTCGTCTGTAAGATCAAGATGATCAACAGCGCTGACTCTGGTGAATGCAATTCCATGGGAAGCGAACTCCGCTTCGGACTGCTCCAATCGTTGCCTATGCCGATCAACGTTGATCAGAAAGAGGGGATGTGACAATTCCGGCATGCTGGCAACCTTATGCGCTTCTGCAGTGATAACCTGCCAACGCATATCCGGATACGATGCAGGGAAAGACCAACTTATAAAAAAGCCCGATGGCGGGGTGCCGACTAAAACTATCGGATGTTTACTTATCAGAAATCATCCCACAAGACGATATTTACATTGAATTATCCAGCCATTTCCGCGCAAAGGCTTACCCTCAGACCCGAGATTCGCGCTGGTTCGGCGCGCGTTTACGCCAGTGCCTTCGATAGAGGTATTTGCAATGATTGCAGGTAGTCAATTTACCACAATGATCAATTTCGCAGGTGACCGGCTTCTCAAAATTATGCCAGATTCGTTCCAGGTGGTCTGAGTGTGATGACTTTACATAGACCAGGTCACCCTGCCTTGCGGTACCGCTGAAAAACTGTGCCAGTTCCGCATAGGTTTCAAACATGAAAAGCCGATCAGGATAGTCAGGGAGCAAGCGGCGAACACGTTGTGCATGATGTCCAAAAAAAATGACAATATCGGCTGCATCAAGCGCCAGTTTCGCCGTTTCAACATATTTGGGTCGTGCGGCGCCTTTGTAATCTGAAATCGTTCCTATGACAGCAACTTTGCGAACGGCCTTTGCCGTCTTGAGTGTTGCGATGCTGGAAGGAATGGTCCAATACCCGGCTTTGAAGCAATCCAGAATGAAGGCCACACCGGCTTTTTCATGGATGGAATCCTTGTAGATTTCCGGCTGAACTTTCGTGACCGCGGAGGCGGCGACTTCGAGCGGTATGCCCATGGCGCGCGCACCAGCGATGGCTGCCAACAGGCTCGTGGTCCAGCGCATTCCAATCAGGTTGGAATGAACGGCAACCTGATGCCCGGCCTCTTCAACGATCATGTTGAGGCGTTCGGGCCAATTGAAAGATGCATGAACAAGCCGGATATCGGCTTGTTCATGTTCACCAAAGGTGATGATTTTTGCTGCCGTTCGCTCTTTCATGGCCGCAACGAGCGGGTCGTCAAGATTCAATACAGCAGTGCCATCTGCAGGGAGCGCTTCAACCGACAGCCCCTTAACCGCAGCGATGTTTTCCATCGATCCAAGTGATGAGATGTGGTCCATTCCAATGCGCGTTACAATGGCAATATTGGGCTGAATAAATTGCAGACAGGAGTTGATTGCATCTTTGTTGTGTCCGCTTGTCTCCTGAACCCAGCTACGCGCGTTGGTCGGACATTTCAGGAAAGCCCCGCGAATGCCGTCCGGGTTGTTTGAGCCGGACCCGACATGAACGACGCCCTGACTGCGGGCAATTTCACCCAGCAGGCGGGTCGTGGTCGATTTGCCGACACTGCCGGTCACGGTAACGATGTGGTCGAACGTGCGATTGCTGCGGCGTTTTTCGGCCAATTTGGCTTTCCAACCCAGGCGCAAAAAGCGGATACGCTTTCGCACGGCACCATCATGTGCAGTGAATGAGTCTTTGACCTGTCTTGGCAGGGAGCCAATAAAATTACTCAAACCAAGCTCCAATCCGATGCGCATGAAAATCGCCAATGTAATGATGGGGCGTCGAAAAACCATATGCCGGTATGCTGGCCTTGTACCGCCTCAATGCCATTGAAACCCGCCCCATTTCATATTGTGGACACCGGTTCGTTACTTAGTCAAAAAATCGGACTGTAGCCAGTATTATTGTTGTCGCGCTGACTGTGCCACATACTTTTTGTCTTTATTATTCTGTACTTTGCGCTGTCAAAACAGGCCTTAACGGGATTTACTGCTCATCCATCCCATGCGAAGAGGAAACCGGCATGTTGAGATCCTTATCTGCGTGCTGGTGAAGCGTTCCTTCCATGCTTGGTTTCCAAGCATCAAGTCCAGTTTGTGATAGCCGTTTGAAATTGCCAGATTGCAGAGTTCCATGGCGATGATCCATCCGGGTGACAGTTTTGCCCATTCAGGGTTATGGGTAATTTTTGAAAGGAAGACTGTATCGCCGCGGGCAAAAAACAGCACACTGGAAACCCACTCCTGTCCGCATGTCAGCCGCAACACCGATGCTTCCCCCTTTTGCAGGCAAGTCGCGCAAAAGTCCTGAAACCAGTTCTCCGCTTCCGCCGGCACGATCCAGTCGGTCCTGCCTTCATCTTCGCCGACCCATTGGCGTTTTCTGTCGAAAATCCTGCCTATTTCAGACCTTATTTCCGCCGGCTCTACAAGGTGTTCTACGCAATAGCCCCCTGATTTCGCCAAATGACGCTGCAAGGAATGGAATTTTTGCCTGCTTTTTGCCGCCTTTTTCGCAAGATAGTCATCCCAATCGACATAGGTGGAAATATCCACCACAGGGTTGGACGTTTTTGCCATCTGCGGGATGTCGAGAGCACGCAACACGCGATCCAGCGCCGATCCGCTGCGCACCAAATCGATTTTCAGTTTGCGAGCGAATATGTGCTGATTAAGGTGATTGTAGAAAAGTGTCGCAATTGTCTGCAGGTCGGACTCCGGGTTCATTAAAAGGTCATCATAAAGCGGCGTTTTTGAATTCAACCATTGGAATACAAATGTTCCAAAAAAGAAATCGTATCGACGCAGCATGGGTGCCGCAAAAACAAGGCTTTCATCTGCATCAAAAATCAAAAAAACATGAAGGCGAAAACCCCGGTCATTGCTGTAGCGGTCCCAATTGCATCGGATTGCAGCATATTGGGTAAAGAGCGCTTCCGGTCCCATTTTCGCGTTGAGGGTTTCCCACTGCCTTTCATAGGGTGCAAGCGCGCCCATTGACGTTATAACCTTGCAGGAATGGGCGTCATTGACGGATGCCATCTGATCAACGCCTGAAAAATCTGGAAATTGAAAGCGGCCATTTGGGCCGGGTCTTGCGCACATCGGCAATGGTGTCGAATTGGATATTCCTGTTTGATAAATCCCGTTCGCGGTGCATTAGCCTGTCCATATTATCTGCGACAATCATCATGCGAATCCGTGATGGGCCCGGGCCGAGATTTCCATAGTCGGGATCAAATGTCGCCAGCGGCACCAGCCACCCTTCTTCGAAACCGTCCCGGCAGATATCAAGAAATCGTGCGAGGGCGCCATCATATTGACAAAAGGCAAGGCGCGCCGTCCCAGCCCAGCCTTTGCCAAATCGGCGCGTATAGTCATGAACAAAGGCTGTGCTGGATACGGGTCGGAAATTCAAGTCGACCACAAATGCCGCGCCGGTGCGATCGAGCAGGACATCCACCCCGCAGGCACCCCTGAAGCCTTTTTGAGCCCCGGCACATACAGCATTGCGCGCGGCATCAACGGCGACGGCCGGTGGTTCCTGCGCTGCATCGATCAGACTGCCTGCGTGGATTCCATTGGCAAAGCAGATCTGCTGGCTGGCACCGCCATAAAGAACGGTCCCGTCAGTCAGGACAGCAAACTGAATGCACCAATTGCCTACGGCGTCGATATATTGTTCGGCTATGATGTCTGTCGCATCGAGAAATTGCGCCGCTGTGCGCTTGAGGTGGCGACGCTTGCGACACACATAGACAGCAGCACCTCCCGTATTGGGCGCATTCGTAGCCACTTTGAGAACGATTGGCACCTGCAGGTCTTTGAAGTCGTTGGCAATGTGCTGGTTTGCTGAAAACCGTTCCACCACATTTTTCCGGTCTGCCAGTGTTGCGATATTTCCCTTGTTGTTCAGGAATTGGAGTAGGTCATTGCTGACCAAAACCGGCCTGTCCATCAGATCGTCATCGTTTTGGGAATATGAAAAGGCGGCTGTCTGCCCAAGTCCCATACGCTCTCGAACCCGGGCTTCATAATGAGGCGCAGTCAGGTAGGTTTCCGTATTTCTGGCAATGGATACACCACAGGCGGCCATGGCAGACAGACCCGCCGGAGCCATGACAGACTTGTGAACAAGCAGGGGCAGATCGCCGGCACAGGCGAGAAGGTGCCCCGTATGGGATTCGATGCCATGATTGTTGCCCGGAACCCATTTTGTTGCGGATTCCGATAGCCGCGTGGCCAGAAAGGAGCCTTCCGGGTAAATCGTATCCAGGCTTTTCAACGATCAGGTTCCCTTTCTGCTGACGTGCAGATAGCGGATCTGCCTTTTGAAACGCTTGAAACGCCGTGCCATTTCAGCCGTCCTGAAAATGCGCTCCCGGCGTTTCTTTGCCGCATAAATGGCCAACGCCCGATCAATGCTCGAAACCAGAGAGTCATGTTTATTTTCGAGGGCGGCATCGCGCAGATGTTTCATGTCAGACAGGGAACCCTCTCCTGTAACCTCCAGCCTTGTTTTTGACGAATCGCCATGAGCATAGGTGGGTGACAGGCTTCGCGCATCGAGCAGGTCCAAGGCCTGCAGCATGAAGCTGCAATTGGGACAGACGCCGCAATTGTCTTTGGAAAAATTGCAAACGCGCAAATGGTTCATGAGTGTCGGAACCGACGTGATCCGTTCTATTTTGGCCAATCTATGGACAAGGCCATGATGCTCAACCTGCATATCCTGCGTGCTCCACAGCGGGTCGAGAGCGGGGTGTGACCCCCAGCGTCGATTCCACGAAGACTCATCGGCTGACGATGCGATGAGGACATGGTCCAGGCGGTCCGATAACAGGTGGCCGACCGCGGAGAGAAGTGCGCCGTGATATTCGACCCAGCCCACAAGGCTGTCTGAGACCTGCCGAATGTCGGTGGTGATGACAATCTGCTCGATATCGAAGGCCTCGGCGACATTTTTCGACAGGTCACGAAGGTGATCTGCCGGTTCATGTTGTTGCGGATCGACATCTGCGCCGATCAGCGTCACAAGCGCGTCAAGGCTGTCGCGCCTTTCCACCAATGAATAGGACGAATCGACCCCGCCGGAGAAAAACACGGCCGTTCGTTGCGAGGTTTCTCTGGCCGGTCTTGCAACAGGTGCCGTTATGGAGATCACCCGGTAGCCCGGATACCAGGCACACAGGAGGGCTTGTATCGTGTTGCAGCGGTCCAGCAGTTCGGCATCAACCTTGGCATCAATGACCAGATCCACACCCAGTTCGAGAGCTGGGACCAGCCCCAGGCACAACAGCGCATTGCCGTTTCTTTTCAGGGGTGCGCCATTGGAGGAAAAGGAAACGGTGCGGCTGGCTGATTGGCCCATTTTGAACAGCACATCGAGCGAATGAGGGGCCGCCTCATCAGTGCCCACGGGCTCTGAAAACGACAGACAGAGCGGAGGTTTTATGCCCATCATCTGTCCTTTGTTGCGGAAAATGGCAGCAATGCTTTGGCGCTGTCCTAAAGCATTTCCGCAAACCTGTGAACTGCTTTTCACCTATCCGGATCTGTAATTTTCGTCATGGCTGCTTGAGCAAACCATCAAAGAAAGCCGACAGTTCCCGATAGGCCCCAAGCGGCAGAATATGCGCGACGTACTGGTCGGGTCGCACGACGATCATGCAGCCCTGTTGCCGGTCTATGCCGCGCATCTCGAAGATATCATTGCCGTCTTTCAGATCCGGACAGAATATTTTCTCATAGTCGCGCAGCCCGTAGCGGCCTTTGGCAGGCACAAGAAAAGCGGGCATGGCCTCCAGGTCAAGCAGGCGATGGTCCTGCTGGAGAACGGCCCGTACATCGATCACGGAATCAATGTCGCTACCCGCCGGAGTATATTTTCTGACCGGTGAATCAGGTGATAGGGCAAGATAATCACACAATGCGTGCAAGCTGCTGGAATCCGCGGCTGGATCCTGATCATTGCAAAAGGCAAACACACGCCAGCGACCGTCCGCCTTGACCGTGTGGCCGAGCTGCATCGCTTTGGCGTCGGCCAGGCGGATGACCGGCGCGGAGTGGAAGCGCTTTCCGATCACCAGGCCTTTGGCGAGCTTCTGATGGGTCGGTGCGCCGGTGAGGAGGGAAGCTGTGTAACGGGTCGCTGTGCCGGCAGTATAGTGTCCATGCCGCACGAAATACGTTTTGACCGCCTGAGGATCGACGCCATCGCCTTTGGGGTCTGTTGTTGATTTCACGGGTGCGCTCAGCATTCTTGCCCAGTCGCGATCGAAATCAATCAGCTCTTTGGCAATCGCCTGGCGTTCAGCCGAATAGCTGTTGAGCAATTGCGGTGGGCTCCGTCCTTCCAGGACATGGGCCAGTTTCCAACCCAGATTGAAGCTGTCCTGCATGGAAACATTCATGCCCTGGCCGGCTTTCGGGCTGTGCGTATGGCAGGCATCACCGGCGATGAACACATGCGGCAGGCGGGTCCCGGCCTGTTCCTGTGGCACGTCGTCGAACCGGTCGCACAATCGCTGGCCAATCTCGTAGACAGACCACCATGCTACGTCCTTCACGTCCAGCGTGTAGGGACGCATGATCCGCTGTGCGGCGGCAATCAACTGGTCGACGCCGATATTGCGGTTGAGAACCCGCTCATTTTCACTGAGCTTGTCGAGTTCAATATAGAGGCGGACCAGATAGCCGCCCTCACGCGGAATCAGCACAATGCTGCCTTCCCCGGCAGATTGTATGAATGATTTCAGGCGGATGTCAGGGAAGTCGGTGACCGCCAGCACATCCATCACCCCCCAGGCCTGATTGGCCGAATCGCCCTGTAGCGCCAGACCGAGGGACTTTCGCACGGCACTGCGTGCGCCGTCACACCCGACCACATAGCGCGCCTTGACGGTTTCCGCCTGTCCCTGGTGATCAGGGTCACATCGTTCGAGGCTGACAGTGACCGGATGGGAAGGCGCTGCATCGCCTTTGGCGGGGTCGATCTTCAGATCGATCAGCTGCCGCGCATAGTGCGGTTCCAGCCGGTTGGCAGATTTCAACATGACGTCCAGATAGAAATCATGCACACGCGCCTGATTGAGGATCACATGGGGAAATTCGGAAAGTCCGTCTTCGACATCCTGAACCCGGCCGTGGCGGCTAACCCCATTGTCTTTGCTGCTGTCGGGCTTCCAGAAGGTTGTTTCATTGACCCAATAGGCCTCCTTCAGCACGCGCTCGACAAAGCCGAAAGCCTCGAACATTTCCATCGTGCGGCAGGCAATGCCGTCGGCCTGGCCCAATTCCAGCGGTCCGGATTTCTGATCAATGATGCAGGTTGTGATGGCGGGAAAGGCGGCCAATTGCGCCGCCAGGGTCAGTCCCGCCGGCCCGCACCCAACAATCAACACATCCACTTCTTCAGGGACAGAAGAAGAAGGGGCAGGGTCCTCGTCCGGCCGGGATGGTTGGGATATCGCCGGATCGCCGGTTTTGAACCCGTTGAGATGGTACTGCATGAACCGCGCTCCCTGCCTGTTTTGTGATACGCTTGGTTTGGCTCGACCGTGACGCGGCCGTTGATTTTGTTTCCGGCCAGGCGTTTGACAGATGCCATATATACTCAGTATGCTGATTATCAGCATACTTGTCAATTAGCCGAGCCAATCGGGAGAATTGTGTGAAAAGCGTTGAAGAAATGCCCGGGCACCTGGTGCGCCGGTTTCAGCAGGTTGCAGTGGCCATCTTTCATGCCGAGGTGGGTCAGGCAGGATCCGATATTACACCGGTGCAATATGCCGCGCTTGTCGCCATCAGCACAAATCCGGGGATCGATCAGGTCACTCTGGCCGGTCTGATTGCCTATGACCGCACGACCATCACCGGTGTCGTGGATCGGCTGGTCCACAAGGGCCTGATTGTGCGAAATGCCAGCACCACGGACAGACGCGCCCGCGCATTGCACATTACAAGCGAGGGGCACCAGACTCTCGACACGATCGCACCGGCGGTGGAAGAGGCGCAGGAGATCATGTTGCGTGGTTTGAGCCAAGACGAACAGAAAGCATTCATGCATCTTCTTCAAAAGGCCATAGGCGCCGTCAATGATCTGAGCCGGGCACCGATGCGGGCGGCCTCAAAGGGCACGCAGCGCGACCTGTAGCTATTTGCAAAAGCGGACATGGAAAACCGGCAGGAATGTTCCTTGAACAGTTTTGAAGCGGAATTTCCGGTTTCTTGAGACCCGTGATTTTTGCAAATGATCCGGGTATGATGAACATTGCTTCAAGAGGAAAAGCCTATGGCATCCTTCCTGTATTTTGCGATGCTCGCCTTGTTCATCACCCATGAACTGGATGCGGTCAAAAGACATGAGTGGCGGGTGTTGCCCGTCACATCTTTTCTGCCTGACGCAACTGGTGCACAGGTCTTTATCTGGATTCATGCCCCGCTTTTTGCGGCGCTTTTCCTTTTCGGCGCGAATGACCCGTTCTCATCCGCGGCAACAGGACTCTCCGTTTTCTCGATTGTCCACATTGCGCTCCATTGGTTGTTTCGCAACCACCCTGCAAATGAGTTCAACAATGCCGGATCCTGGATATAAGAGCATGTCTTGCTTTGATTGACCCACGCTGTTCGTGATCCAGTGAGTCGATCCGACAGGAAGGCGGTAAAGAGCGATGCTGTCGCATCGGTCGAGACGTCTGACGCAGCGGGCGGCCACTGGTCGCGAACCCTTCGGGCCAGCTGTTTTTTCGCCACTATCTGCGTCGTTTCGCTTGCCCGTACCTTGAGGTACGCGCTTCGCGAACCAACTTGATCCTGACCAAAAAACAACTGGCAGAGTGAATCAATCAAAGCAAGACATGCTCCAATAGTGGCCACGGGCCTTTTCGGTACTGCCCATCTTGCCGCGACATGGTACTAAGTGCCACGCATGAAATCGTTTATTCACGGTCAGACAGTCGCTTTGAGGCCGTTGCGAAACTGTCCTGATTCTGCTTCGCCGAACACGCAGAGACGAACCCTTTCGGTTTTACCGGGTGATATTCGATTCTGAAGGGATTTGACCTTTTTCTTGCCCGACTGGCTCAAGCCAACCGGGTACCACTTTGCTTGTTTTCCGGGAATGTGGGTCGGTGCAATTCCAGCCCATATCTCTCAGAACCGATTTCGCCGTCCTTCATCACGGTGCGTCCGCGCAGCATGGTGCGAACCGGCCACCCTTGCACCAGGAGCCCCTCATAGGGTGTGTAGTCACACCCGTCCTGGAGCAGCGCATGAGTGATCACCACCTCACGTTCAGGGTCCCACAAAACGAGGTCGGCGTCGCTACCCACCGCGATGGTGCCCTTGCGCGGATATAGCCCATACCTCTTTGCGTGATTGGTTGATGTCAGGGCAACAAACCGGTTGAGGTCGATGCGACCTTTCCCAACCCCCTCGGAAAACAGAATCGGCATGCGGGTGGCGATCCCCGGAATGCCGTTGGGAACGTAACGGAAGCTGCGTTTGCCATCGGGGGCATTCTTGCCTCCCTCATCCTCGTAGCGATAAGGGCAATGATCTGATGAAAAGACCTCGAAAACCCCCTGCTGAAGACCTTCCCAGCAGGCGGATTGACTGTCGCTGTCGCGCGGTGGAGGGCTGCAGACGTATTTCGCGCCCTCCATGCCGGAACGATCCATATCCGCTTCTGTCAGTAACAGGTATTGCGGGCATGTCTCGCCATGAATGCCAAGTCCGCGTTGTTGAGCGCGACGGATTTCTTCCATCGCCTGACGGTTGGAAACATGGACGATCATCGCCTCGGTGCCAACGATTTCAGCAAAACTGATCGCCCGGTGTGTCGCCTCACGTTCCACCGGGATCGGCCGCGAGGCGCCATGGAAGAACGGCGCAGTCTTGCCTTCGTGCTCCAGCCGGTCGGTGAGATAGCGGATGGCGTCATAACCTTCGGCATGCACCATCACAAGGGCCTGATGCCGCCGCGCAACATCCAGCACGGCCAGAATATCCCTGTCGGCAAGTTTCATGTCATCATAGGTCATGAAGATCTTGATCGAGGTGTAACCCTCGGCGATCAGCGCCGGCAGTTCCTGGCCAAGGACATGCGGTGTCGGGTCGGTGATAATCAGGTGAAGTGCGATGTCTGTATGGCAATTGCCCAGGGCCTTGGCCTGATAGCCAACGATCGCCTGCCTCAGCGACTGCCCCTTCTGCTGCAGACAGAAAGGCAGAACTGTGGTGTTTCCGCCGATTGCCGCTGAGCGTGTGCCGCTCTCGAAATTATCCGCCATGACGATCCCCGGCGCCCCGGGCTGATCAAGATGGACATGACTATCGATGCCGCCTGGCATCACCAGTTGCCCGGTCGCATCGATGATTTCGGACGCGTCTGCGAGCGCATCGGCCAACGCCACAATCTGGCCCGCGCAAATGCCTATATCGGCACGAAATCTATCGGACGCAGTGACCACCGTTCCGCCTTTTATGATAGTATCGAAGGTCATGGCATACTCTCTTCTGTGACAAAGTGGCCAGGCGCGTGTTCGCGCATCGGGCGCCATACTGGCTGTGTGCCTGAAGAACCGAGCCGATGACCACCCTTCATGGGCGTGGAAACGCCGGGATTGCCTGCGGCAGCAGCGATCAGTGCCTTCGTATAGTCTGATTGCGGATTTTCAAGCACCTGGGCAGTCGGCCCGATCTCGACCACGCGACCGAAGCGCATGACCGCAACCCGATGGGCGATGCGCGAGACAACGGCAAAATCGTGGGTGATGAAAAGTATCGGTAAGTTGATATCTTCCTGGATCGATTGAAGCAGGTCGAGCACCTTCAGTTTGGTTGTGGCGTCCAAAGCCGAAACAGCTTCATCGGCAATCATCAATTGCGGTGCTACACTCAGCGCACGGGCAATTCCCAGTCTTTGGCGCTGGCCGCCCGAGAGTTCGTGCGTGAGTCGATCAAGAAGAGATATGTCGAGGCCAACCTGTGCCAGCAAATCGGCAGCCTTGTCGCGTAAAACCATTGGGTTCGTCTCGCCGGCAATCAGCAGCGGTTCTGTGATGGACTGCCATGCGTGGTACCGCGGGTCGAGTGAGGATTGCGGGTCCTGAAAAACGAATTGCACCCGTCCCTGCAAGGACTGGTGAGCGCTGCTGATGTCCTTTCCATTGAGACGCACACGACCTGCTTCTGGCTGAACCAGCCCGAGAATGGCGCGGGCGATGGTGGTCTTGCCGCTGCCACTTTCACCTACCAGAGCCAGAGTCTCGCCCGCCTCGACGGTGAAACTGATGCCATCGACAGCGAACAGCCGTGGTGCCGGACGCCAGGCCACCATTGCTGCCTTGCTGGAATAGGATACGATCAGATCTTCGATGGCCAGAGGCGGCGGGGCGGGATCAGCGGTTTTCGGGGAAATTTTCAATTTTACCGCGCGCGGTGTCGCGGGGATGGCTGCCGCAATCAGGGTTTTGGTATAGGCCGCCTGCGGATTGTCAAGGACGTCATCACGACTTCCCGTCTCGACTGCGCTGCCCGATTGCATGACCAGAACCTTGTCGGCGATCTGTCTGACGACGCTGACATCATGAGTAATGAAGATCACGGCGCAGCCAACCTCTGCCTTGAGTTCGCGCAAGAGCGCAAGAATTTCTGCCTGGACGGTGGCGTCGAGTGCTGTCGTTGGTTCGTCGGCAATGATCAGGGATGGTTTGCATGCCAGTGCTGCAGCAATAACCACCCGTTGTCGCATGCCACCTGACAGGGCACCCGGATGCATTCTTGCTCGGCCTGCCGCATCGGGAATCTGCACACGGTCGAGGAGCCGAACCGCCTCTGCACGCGCGGCGCTCCAACCGGCGCCGCGGTGGGTGACAATGGTTTCCGCAATCTGATCGCCAACCGGCATCATCGGATTGAGTGCGCTCATTGGCTCCTGAAAGATCATGCCGATCCGACTGCCGCGCAATTTTCGCAACTCGGATTCGCGCAGCATCAACAGGTCCCGCCCTTCGAACAGGGCGGTCCCCGAAGTCACCAGTCCAGGCGGCGATGGCAACAGCCCCATGATCGATTGCATGGCGACGCTCTTGCCGGATCCTGATTCGCCGATGATGGCCAGAACCTCGCCTTCATTGATTGAAAAGGAGAGGCCATCGACCACGGTGCGGGGCCCCATACGTGTGAGGATCTGCGTGCGCAGGTCTTTGACGGTAAAGAAGGTCAATGGCTTTGACCTAGCCGCAAATCGATCAGTGAATCTGCGGGGTGTTTACCCAGACCACTTGTGTTTCCGTGTTTCCGGGGTTGCGATAACGATTGGTGAGATGATTCTTGAAGAAAAAAGAATCGCCGGTATTGAGATTGTAGGTGACATTCTCGATCGAGAGTTCCAGTTCGCCCTCGATTACATAACCGAGTGTTTCGCCCTGATGGGTGATCTGATCGACTTTTTCTCCGCCCGGTCCGATGCGATGTATGTTGGCCTCGAGCAGATTGCCCGCGGCGAAGGGTACCAACCGCTCGTAGCTGACATCCACGCCGCCGCGAATGGCATCGGTTTGTGAGATCGGGCGCTCGCCCTGTTTCTGGACCAGGCCTGGCGAGTTGATATCCGTGCCAAAAAAGGAAGAAAGATCGCGGTTGAGCGCCTCGACCAAACGCTGCAGCATGGTCAGCGAGGGTGCGACCTTGCCGTTCTCGATCTTGGAAATCATCGATTCCGCACAGCCGACCCGTTCCGCCAACTCGCGTATGCGTATGCCTTCCAGCAATCGGGCATGGCGTAGACGTGCGCCGACCTGCAACTCGTCGCGTCGAGGCTCTTCTTTCTCTGCAGAGGGCGCCTTGGCGCTGCTTTTGGATTTTGTCATCGTACAACTCCGAGAATGTCATTGCATCATGACTAGCAAGAAAGCCATGCGACCTGCAATCAGGCTGTGTGATTGACATCTTGTGATCCCCTGACAATTTCCGGCCAATGGTTGCGCCATGGCTTGATCTGTTCGACACCGGCGGCGGCTCGCAGAACACCCAGATCGTCGAGGTGACGACCCATTATTTGCAATCCGACCGGACGCCCGTCTTTGGTGAAGCCGGCCGGGACGCTGGCAGCTGGCAAGCCGGTCAGGTTTGCCAGTGCGGAAAACGGCGTCCAGGCGCTTTGTGCCACTCTGGTGTTACCGATGCATGTGGGCCCGTCACAGTTGATCGGGAAGGCTGCAGTGGCCGTAGTCGGCGTCAGAAACAGGTCGAAACGTTCCATAAACTGCCAGACGAGGTTGTTGAAGCGTTTTCGTTGCATAATGGCGTCAGTAAAGGCGTCGGCGCTCCAGGATGTATCCAGCAGTTCTGCCAGTTGCCTGGTGAATTGATAGTTCTGGGAAGCCGCCATCGCTCGCAAACCGGCCCGGTCGGTATCAAGGGCGACCAGAGTGAGAAAGAGGTCTTGGGTATCTTCGATCTCTGGGGCGGTGAACTCCAGTTCAGCGCCAAAGGTTTCGGCCAGGGCCATTGCAGCGGCATGTGTGATAGCAGCCACTTCCGCGTCCACTGGCGCGAAGCCGAGATCGGCTGAGAATGCGATGCGGCGACCGGCAAGATAGCCGGGGGACAGATCTGTCCAGTCGATCGATTCCTGTGGCAGCGAATGCCGGTCTCTTGGAGATGGCCCGCTCAGGACCTGGAGCGTCAGCGCTGCGTCGGCCACGGTTCGGGTGATCGGGCCGATATGTTCCAGAGACTCCCAGCCCGATGCCCCCGGCTGGGTCTCGTCACGGCATCCCGGGTACACCGGCACGCGGCCCCAGCTTGGCTTGATGCCGAATGTTCCGGTCAGGCCTGCCGGCACGCGAATTGATCCACCACCATCGCTGCCGAGCGCAATTGGCAGCATGGCCGCCGCCACAGCCGAGGCTGAACCGGCGCTGGAACCTCCCGGCGTCAGGGCAATGTTCCACGGATTGCGGGTGGCGGGAAAGAGGTTGTTATGGCTGATGGCGCCATAGCCGAATTCTGACGTATTGGTCTTGCCCACGACGATTGCGCCCGCGGCGCGCAATCGTTCCACAGCGATATCGTCCTTATCCGGCACATTATCGCTGTAGAGAGGCGATCCGAAAGTGGTACGCAGTCCTCTGGTCGAAATCAGATCCTTGATTGCCACCGGAACACCGGCCAGCGCTCCGACGCTTTCGCCAGCAGCGAGTCGTTTGTCGACGGCCTCCGCCTGCGCCATGGCTTGATCGACACCAAGCGTACAGAAAGCTGCAAGCGTGCCGTTCAAGGCGTGAATGCGATCCAGCGCTTCGCCCACAGCGGCTTGTGCGGAAAGTTCGCGCCGACGAATCCTGCCACTCAATGTCACGGCATCTTCAGTGGTTTGATAGGTCGCTGCCTTTGCCAAATCAGCCACGCACCTTCTCCGGATGGCTGCCGCGAATGATGCCGGTATCCTCGGCGCCCATGGGAACAAAATCCGGAAACATCTCGGCGCCCGCAATGGCGGCGGCACCAGCACGTGCAACGGCGATATCCTGAGTCCCTGTGCCCGATCCGGCCGCGACCGCGCCAAGCACAAAGCCATCGACCCGGATGGGCAATCCGCCGATCAGGTTGGTCCACTTGTTTTCCTGCGCCAGTGTTACCTGCAACTCCACATCCGCATGGGCACCGCCGGTAGGCTCGTCCGAAAGCGCCGCAGTGACCGCCTTGTTGCGTGTGGAAATCTCCGACAGCGCCTTTGATCCGTCCATGCGGCCGTATGCGAGAAGATTGCCACCGGTATCGACAACCGAGATGCACATCGGTTGCCCAATACGGTCCGCTTCGACAATTGCCGCATTGAGAACAGCCAGGCCACCGGCCAGGGTAAGGGTTCTGGCATCTCTGGTATGAATTTGTTCATTCATTGTATTTTCTTCCATTCAGTTTTGTGTGCCTGGATCGAGTATCAGCGTGACCAGATCCACGACGAGATTGACGATCAGGGAAACGATTGCGGCCATCAGAATAAATCCCAGTGACGCATTGATGTCGGCGTTCAATACGGCCGACACCGCATATTGACCCGCTCCGCCCCAGGCGAACACCACTTCCACCAGAACCACACTGCCAACCAGGGTGCCAAAGAGCATGCCGATCACCGTTATGACCGAGGGCAGTGCGTTGCGAAGTGCATGCCGCGAAACCCGCGCTGGGCTCAGGCCCTTTGCATTGGCAAAACGGATGAAGTCTGTCTCGTTCAACCGCTCCACTGTGGTTCGCGTCATGGTCAGAATCGGTACGGTGTAAATGATGCCGAGCGTGCTGACTGGAAGAATGAGTTGTGCAAGGGCGGCCCGAAAACTGTGATAGTTGCCTTCCAACAGGGCATCGATGACATAGGAACCGGTGATTGAGGGCGGCGGAAAGACTGCGAAATCCAGTCGGCCGATCGGCGGCGGTGCGATCTTGAAAATGCTGTAGAAGACGAAGATCAATACCAGCGCCAGCCAGAAATCGGGAATTGCCCCGGCAGCGATGCAATAGGAATCAGCAAGCCGCGCCATCGGTCCATTCGGGCGGCGCCCAGCCATCATTCCCAGCGGAAGGCCGATGACAATGGCCATGAAAAGTGACAGGGTCACGAGTTCAAGCGTTGCCGGCAGCCTCTGCCAGAGGTCAAATAACACCGGATTCGTCGTTTGCCAGGAGCGGCCGAGATCACCATGCGCCAGGCGATCGAGATAGGCGATGAACTGCTGTGGCAAGGGCTGGTCGAGTCCCATCTCTGCGCGCAGTTTGTCCACAGCTTCCTGTGTTGCAAGAGGCCCAAGCATCATGGGTGCCGGATCACCAGGGATTAGCTTGAGCAGGAAGAACGCCACCAGTGCGACGCCGAAAATCTGTGGGATGGAAAAGGCCAGTCGTTTCAGCAAATAGCAAAGAATCCGCATCAATTCCGCCCTTCAGTAAAGGCTTTCCACGCCCGCCGTGTTGGTCGTGAGCGCTCACGCGGATTGGTCCATGCCAGGATGGAAGCGCCGATACGACCGAGTCCAAAGACAGTGAGCGCCAGCGCCAATCCGGGAAACATGGAAGGCCACCATTGGCCGGTGACGACATTCTGAAAACCCATTGCGATCATTGATCCCCATTCCGGCGTTGGTGCACGCACACCAGCACCGATGAAAGAGAGGCCGGCGGCAAGCAGGACGGCAACGCCGGTGTTTATGCTCATCTGTGCCAGCAGCGGGGGAGCAGCATTGGGCACGATGTGTCGGGTCAGCAAATAGATGTCGCCGGCACCGGCAATATGCGCAGCCTCGACATAGGACTGGTCGCGAATGCGCAGAACCTCGCCGCGCATGAGTCGCAGATAAAGCGGCAAGTTGACGATGCCAATAGCTATGATGATCGATGTCATGCCCTGCCCAAGCACGGCCACCAGAACGAGTGCCAGTGCAAATACCGGGAATGCCTGGATCACGTCGGCCATGCGCAGTATGAGGGTCGCCGCCCCGGACTTGATGCCGCCACGCTCTTCCCAAAGCCCTACAAAGGCGCCCGCGACACTGCCGAAACATGCTGCCCAACAGGTCGAAACCAAGGCAATGGCAAGATCGACCCTTGGGGCGAACAGCACCCGTGAAAACACATCCAGCCCGGCGGAATCGGTCCCCATCGGATGCGCCCAACTCGGTGGCACCAGATAGGCGCCCGCATCGGCGTCAACGGGTGAGGCAAGGGGAAGCAGCGGTGCCACAAGCCCCGAAAGAGCGACCATCGCCACGATCAAATAGCCGACCAGATAACTTGGCCGATTCATCAGAAACCCGCAAAATTCCTTGAGAACCCCGGTGGCGAGCAACTGCTCGCCACCGGTCTCGTTTGCGAAAGGCTGACCGCCAAGGGCGGCCGGGTCTGTCTCAGACACGTTTGTAATCCTGGAAGTTCAGCCTGTTCGATGTATAATAGACGATGCCGCCGATATCCTTGCCGTGGGCGAGCTGAAAACCGGGATTGGCAATCAGGGTCCAGGGTGCTTCCTCATTGATGATCTTCTGCGCCGCAGTCGTTGCCGCGAAGCGATCTTCTTCGACGAGCGTCGACAGTGAGGTCTTGATCAGGGCATCAACTTCCTCGTTCTTGTAATTCGAGAAATCGAGAAATGACCCGGAGTGGAAGTATAGGTTGAGCGAGAAGCCTGGATCCGGCGTGAAAGGCGCATCGAGGTTGAAGGTCATGGGTTCACTGCGCTTGACCAGACTGTCAAAGAATGTACCGGCCGGCAGCTTCTTGAGTTCAATGGTAACGCCGATTTTTTTCAACGCTGTCTGGTACATAATGGCAATCGTCTCCTCGAAGGGAATGCCTGCATTGTAGGCCAGCGTTGAAGTGAAACCATCAGCATGCCCCGCCTCGGCAAGCAACGCCTTGGCCTTTTCAATGTCGTAGTCGTAGTCATAGAATTCTGCAGTGGCACCGGGATAGAAATCCGGCATGAAGGTTGTCATCTTCTTGCCGAAGCCCTGCATGATCGTTTTGACCACTTCGTCCTTGGGCATGGCGTAATTCAGCGCCTGGCGCACCTTGATGTTGTCGAGCGGCGCGAATGCGGTGTTGAGTTCGATCCAAAGCATCTGACTGGCTTCGATCGACGTCACAGTTGCATCCGTGCTGTTCTCCAGACTCTTCATTTCGGTCGGAGCAAGATTTTGCGCAATGTCCACGGCGCCGCCTTGCAACAATTGCAGTCGGGTAGCCGAAATCGGGACTTCGCGGAAAACCACGGTTTCGAAATATGGCTTTTCACCATAATAGTCCGATCGCGCTGTGGCCACCATCTGCTGACCACGGGTAATGTCTTTCAGCGCATAGGGACCGAAGCCGGCAACATTTGTGTCGAGGAAGTTGCGGGCCCATGGGTCGTCTGTGGTCGCCATTTCCTTGCATTTTGTGGAATCAAAGATCGGATTTGCAAGATGACCGCAAACGATCATCAGGATCGGATTTGGATCCTTGAGTGTGAATGACACCACGTATTTGCTTTCGACCTTGACCGCGTCCTTGTCCGGCAGCCCCATCACGGAGGTCATGAAGGCGCCGGCGCCCTTGACCTCGAATTTGCGGTCAAAGGTGTATTTGACGTCTTCGGCGGTAAGTTCATTGCCCCAATTGCTCAGCACGCCCTGACGCAGTGTGAACACCACCGATTTTCCATCCTCGGCAAAAGCCCAGCTTTCCGCCAGCATACCCTTTAGGTTGTAGCCGCCCGGCAGGTCAGGGCGCGGTTCAAGGTCTTCGCGCATCACGCCATCGACAGTGTCGGGAATGGTGCCGAAACCGATGAGATAATCGTAGAAAGCGGCAACGGTATCGATCGTGCCCGGCGATAGTGAGTTTTCGACGTCGAGGCTGAGTGGTGTCGCCGGTGCCGCGATAACCAGGGTCTTGCTGCGATCCTGGCCAAACGAGGCGTTGACGAACCCGGGTGCAAAGGTGAAAGCGCTGGCTGCAGCGCCGTATTTGAGAAGGGTGCGCCGTGAAAGCGGGATGGTGCCATTGGCTGTGTTGTGCATGGTAACTCTCCGGTTGGACGGCCGACCGACGCTCGATCAGCTTGATTCCAATCAATCAAGTTTCGTGCCAGATGCCGGTTTTGGCCGTTCCATGGCGTCTGTATCGATCTATGCTATTGCTATTAATGGGAAAAAATCTTGCATCAAGATTGCTGGTAATTTGATATGACTAAAAATCATGTAACATGATTTTGCATCACAATTGTGCAAAAAAGTTTATCCTGCTTAAATTTAAGGCCCAAAGGATCATCCGACCAATTGCCAGCCTGGGCAAAGTCAGCCTTTCCTCTTTGATGCATCGGTTTCAGCGGACTGGTGCGAAGGCATCGTCTGCCGGTCGGGAATATGAACTGATATCAACGTCCGTTAGACGTGTTGCCGCGGCAGCGCACCAACGTCACTTTGCAGGTCGGTGGGCATGCGGCGACCAGAGGCTCGGCGCTGGCGGTCGGTGCAGGGGGCCGGGAATGGGGGTGGTGATGTGCTGTGTTGTGTCGAAGAGGGCCATATGTCTTAGAGCGAAACGAAGCCCCAACCCCGTCGTGACCGGTGCCGGAGTGATGGAGTCCATCATTCTCCCGCCAGAGTTGGCTTCCTCACCCATTGAAAAGGGGGCTCTATTTCAATCATTTAAATGAGAGGGCCAGTTTAATAGGAAAAATGGTTGATTTTGCCCACTGCTCGCTTTGACTTGCGCTTTTGGTGGAGAACAACGATGCCTAAAAATCGCCTTTTGCGCTTCCGGTTAATTGTGTAGCGGTTTTCCGATAGGATAGCGGGCCAGACAAAGGAGGATGATAAAACGTCGTTTCGAAGAAACGACGTTGTAACGGATCAGCAATCAATATCAATTCGATCAAATGATCCCATTTGGGCGTGAAGCGCTCTAGTGCGTCCAGAACCGAAAGCAGCCGGTTCAATTATTTGATTGCGGAGAAAGCCGTCGGCGCAAGAAACTGGCTTGCAATATTTGCAACCACTTCGCCATGTTTTTCCTGATGCGCCGCGCGGGCTGTGACCCACGCGTTGTCGGTGGCGAATGCCCCCCATTTGCGTTGGCGATCGTCCAGCGACTCCCAGGCCAGAAAATAGGTCAGCTCATTGCTCGATTCGCCAATCATGGTGGTAAAAAAACCGGCTTGCTTGATACCAAGCCGCTCCCAAATGCCAAGGGTGGTCTCCTCGAAGCGCTGCAACAGAGCGGGAAGGCCACCGGGTACGCAGCGGTAAACACGCATTTCATAGATCATTTGTTCTTCCTTTGATATTTTGCCGTGAATTTTGGTTTGCCTGTCTGCTCAGTCAGCGACAACAGCGCTCTGGTCGGAATATCTGATGGTCACCGTCATGGATCCCTCGTTCATCATCCATTTGCGGATGGTATAGGTGCGCAATCCCGCTGCGTGAAAGGGATCGGCATCGGCCAAAGCCCGTGCCTCGGCGACAGACTGCGCCCGCAGGATGATCATGCCGCCCGAGGGAAGGTCGTCGCCCTCTTCAAAATAGGGTCCAGCGCCGAACAATTTCCCCTCGCGTTCAAGCCGGACCTGATATTCCAGATGTTCGGGCAGAAGTTTTTGAATTTCAGGTGATCGTGCGGGCGTCGTCGTCACCACGTAAAATTCTTTTCTCAACATTGTTGCGGTCAACTGGTCTGGCGTCTTGTCGCTCATGGTGCGGCCCCTGCTTGGCGATCGGTTTTGTGCTCAAATCAAAAAAAGGCCCGCCGGCGAACCGACGGGCCTGAATGCGCTGAATTAGCGTTTTTGAACGCCTGCTGCGTCAACAACAGTCTTCCAAAGGCCAATCTGCCGTTCGACCATTGCGCGCATTTCCTCGCCAGACGATGGCGATGGTTTTGCGCCCAGCTTGGAAATACGTGCGGCAACGTCCGGATCGGCCATGGCTGCATGCAGGGAAGCACGCAGTTTGTCAGCCACTTCTGCCGGAACACCTGCCGGCATGCCGACGCCGGTCCAGGACACAATGTCGAAGTCCGGTGAGACCGTTTCAGAAAGCGTTGGTACATCCGGCTTGTCGGGCCAGCGCACTGCGGATGATACGGCGAGAATATCGAACGAACCGGCGGCTTCCTGCGGTGTCATGACGGTACCGGTATCGATGACAACGTCAACTTCTCCGCCGAGCAGTGCGGTTGCTGCTGCAGCACCGCCCTTGTAGGGCACGTGGATGAAATCGGCGCCTGTCTTCAGGTCCATGAGTTCGCCTGTCAGATGCTGGGTCGAACCAACGCCTGAATGGCCGATCTTCAACGTACCGGGAGCAGCTTTTGCTTTGGCGATCAGATCTTCGATTGATTCGAACGCGCCCGCCTGTGCAGCAACAAAGAACGGAAACTGACCGATGGTTGAGATGAAGGTGAAGTCATCCAACGGATCGAACGGCTGCGATTTGTAAAGGGCAGCCGATACGGCATGACCACCGACCATCAACTGGATTGTATAGCCGTCGGGATCAGACTTGGAAACGAAGTCGGACGCCACATTGCCGCCGGCGCCAGGCTTTGATTCGACCACAACAGGCTGCCCCAGATCCTTGCTCATGGGTTCCGCCACGATCCGTGCGACCGTATCGGCATTGCCACCGGCGCCGAAGCCGATGATGAAGCGGATGGAGCGATCGGGATAATCATCTGCGCCAAGTGCGGCACCTGACATCATTGCAACAACTGGCAGGGCCAGCATGAGTTTCTTTAACATTGTATTCCTCCCTTATAGAGCGGTCAAGATTATATTCAGCGAGCCTCAGACCGAGAAAGGCCCACTGTGTCCCTTGAGGGATTTCAACGTTTTTCGACGTGAAACGATGGCTGAAACGAAGGTGAATACCAACAGCGCGACACCGCAAAAAACCAGTGTTGCGCTGATTGGGCGCGTGACGAAGACGGTAAAATCGCCGCTGTACAAAAGCATGGTTCGGCGAAAATTCTCTTCCAGCATCGGACCAAGCACAAAGCCCAGAAGCACCGGCGCCGGTTCAAAGCGAAACCATTTCATGACATAGCCCAAGAGCCCGAAAACCAGTGTCAGGACCACATCGGTGACGCTGCTGCGGTGGGAATATACGCCGACGCAAATAAGCAGAACGATGGCCGGGTAGAGCCGGTGATAGGGGATGCTCAAGAGGCGAACCCAAAGACCGATCAAAGGTATATTGATGATCAGCAAAATGATGTTGCCGACGAAGAAACTGGCGATAACGCCCCAGAACAATTGCGGCTCGTCCACGATCAGGCGTGGTCCTGGAATAATGCCGTTGAGGATCAATGCGCCGATGATCAGAGCCATCACCGCATCACCCGGGATGCCCAGGGTCAAGGTGGGAATGAAGCTGGTTTGCGCGGCGGCATTATTGGCCGATTCCGGCGCGCAAAGTCCGGGCAGATGCCCTTTGCCGAATTCCTTGGGGGTGCGGGAGATGCGGCGCTCAAGAGCGTAAGCCATGAAGGCTGCGATGGCCGCGCCGGTTCCCGGCAAGGCACCAAAGAAGGCGCCGATCGATGCGCCGCGTCCCACAGGCGATACCATCGAACGCAGCTCTGCCCTGGTGGGCAAAAGATCTTTGTAGGACAATTTGATATCAATCTTGCGGGTTTCAACATTGCTGGCGTTGCGTATGATTTCCGACACGCCGAACAGACCCATGGCCAGCGATACCAGACTGATCCCGTCAGCCAGTGCATCGGTGGCGACAAAGCGGTATTGGCCGGTATTGGCGTCTGATCCAACCATCCCCAGGGCGATGCCGACCAGAGCCATCGAGAAGGCGCGGATGGGAGAGCCGGAACTGATCAGGGAGGCCGCGACCAAACCCAGCGCCACCAGCATGGTATATTCCGGCGCGCCGAATTTAAGCGCCAGTGCCGCCATTGGAATCGCTGCCAGAACAACAATGAGGACCCCGAACATGCTGCCGATGAAGGAAGAGATTGCCGTCACCAGCAAGGCAAAACCAGCGCGGCCGCTTTGCGCCAGCGGATAGCCCTCCAGGCAGGTCACGACGGATGACGGCGTGCCTGGAAGATTGAGCAGAATCGAGGCGATGGCCCCGCCATATTGGGAGCCGTAATAAATGCCTGCCAACAGGATGACCGAACTGGTGGGATCCAGATAGAACGTCACCGGCAGCAGCAAAGAGATGGCTGTTATGGCGCCAACGCCAGGGAGCACACCGATGACCTGCCCCAGCAGCACGCCGAAAAATGCATACATGAGGACGTGCGGTTGCAGAACAACCGACAGGCCTAGCAGGAATTGCTCAGCCATTGCCTCACCTCCCAAACACGGATAGCGGCAAACCAAGCGCCACAATGAACAACAGCCACCCGGCAAGGGTGACGGCTGCGGAATAGATCACGATGCTGAGCGGACCGGATTGTTTGTTTGCCAGCTTTGATATCGCAACCGCGCAAAACATGGCTGGGACGAGGCCCGCCGGCTCGATCAGGGTAACGAAGATGATGACAGCGGCAGAGATGAGAATGAGCGCCCGCCATTGCGGTTGTTCTGATTCAAATGTTTCCGTCGTGCGCAGATCGGACACCAGAATGGCCAATCCAAAAAATATCAATGTGCCACTGACGAGATGCGGCATGTACCCAGGGCCCATTTGCACGACACTACCGGAGGGATAGGACCAGGAGATCGCCAGCATGGCCGCACCAAAAGCGGCCAGCGCCGGGCCGCCAACAATGCGTCTCCACAAAGAGAAATCTGTCCGCTCGGTATTCTGCAAGTTGGTTATCCTCCTCACCAATATCCCTACTGCATGTCCGCTTTTGGCACTGATGCCTTCGACACAGGTTGAAGCATGGCCACGCCAAGCTCCCCAGCCAATGCCGCAAGTTTTTTCTGTGTTCCCGCTGCCAGCGGGATGCCATCGCGGTGACGTTGCTCTGCCGTCTGAAAACCGCGTTCGCCTGGCATCAAAATGGAATCGGTGCCTTCCGAGCGCGGCAGCGCGCGTATATTGGTGGCGAGGCGGTCAACCTCTGCCTTGAAAAGTGTCAGATCGATAAATGCCGATACCCGGATCGCCATCGCCAGGCCGTTCATTCCGGCCTTGTTGCCTTCAAGCGCCTCTGAAATCACAGGATTTGACACGAGAAGGCTTGATAGCACCTCGATCATCAACGACAGACCGGACCCCTTTGGACCGCCCAGCGGTGTCAGTGTTGCGACCTCTGCCGGATCAGTCGTCGGGCGTCCCTGATCGTCGACACCCCAGGTGTCGGGGATCGCCGTTCCCGCGTCCCGGGCCTGGAAAATCTTGCCGAGCGCAACCGTGGACGTCGACATGTCCAGCAGCAATGGCCGCTCTCCGGAGGGTGCTGCTATGGTGATAGGGTTGGTTGAAACCCCCGAAGCGCTGGACCCGTGATAGGCCATCAGCGGACTAGATGCAGACATGACGATGCCAACGCAACCACGTTGCGCCGCTTCCAGCGCATAGTAACCAACGGCTCCCGCATGTGTGATGCTGCGTGCCGAACACCAGCCGACGCCCAGCTGTGAGGCGATGTCGATCGCTTCTGCCATCGCTGTGACCATCGATGTTGCGCCCGGCGCGCGATCGGCATCAAGAATGGCAACGGCGCCATCGCGCTTGATGACGCTTGGCTTGGCAACCGGATTGATGGTGCCTTGCTTGACCATCTCGAGATAACGCGGAATACGCAGAACCCCGTGGGAATCCGCGCCGCGCGCATTGGCCCAGACCAGGACCTTTGCGGTTTGCTCGGCATGGGCGGGCGCAAATCCGCCCGCCGTCAGCAGGGCAGTGGCAAAATGCTCCAGATCTTCAGGGCTGTAATTGCTCATCAGGCATGTCCGAGCGGTGAGGGAAAGAACTTGTCGAGCCAGGCCTGTACCAGCGTGCGCGTATGGGGTGCATCCTCGTCCGACAATGGAAAATGCGACATGCCGGTCGGGATCATCAATTCGGCATTTGCGCCGGCCTTTTCGAACAGCCGGATCGATTGTTCCATTGGCGTGATCACGTCACCTGCGGTGTGGAAAAGCAGCAGCGGACGCGGCGCAATATCGGCAACCACATCGTCAGCCCGGAAATTATACATGCTGATCGCGGTTTCGACCGGTACTTCAAACTGTGCCTTGGGAGACAGATTGTAACGCAACTCTTCCGGGATGGGCACCACGTCAAACCGTGATACCCACATGCTTTCACCCGTCTCGGCCTTGTGCTTGCGGCCGCGTTCCAGAATGTCGGTAAACTTGGCCCAGGCCTCGGGCGTCGGGTGCTGACCCCGGAACTTGCGTTCGCCGTCGCCCCATCCGCAAAATGACACGACACAGGCGATGCGTTCATCGATACCGCCGGCAAAGACTGCCACTGCAGCACCGAAGCTGTGACCGGTCACGCCAATGCGTTTTTCGTCCACTTCCTCGCGCTCGGCAATGAATGTCAGAGCATTCTTGGTGTCGGCAACCTGATCAAAACACCGCACTTCGCCGCGCGCCCCTTCGCTGTCGCCGCAGCCGCGAAAGTCGATACGGAACACGCAATAGCCCATGGCCTCGATCATCCGCGCCAAAAGCTCGACATGCGATTTGTCCTTGGTGCCGACAAAGCCATGCAAAACGATGAAAGTCGGTAGTTTCTGTCCGGGAGCGCGCCCTTCGGGCACGTGCAGAACGCCTGCAAGCTTCAGGCCGTCGGACATGAAATCGAGTGGAATTTCCATATTTCCTTAACTCCCAGTGGAAAATGCTGACCTGCGGTCCAGCGAGGGTTTCATCACGACCGACCGGTTCATCTGCAGTAAAAAGGCGTTGAACGCCAGAAGGCACTTGCTCGGGAACACGTCGGCATCGTCTTGATTGATGGCATTTGCTGAGACGACCCTTGCGGGCCACAGTCTGACGTCGATGCAGGCGCAGATCCGCGAGGGCAATGCCATGCGCAAGGATCTTTTCAATACACCGCTTATCGTCATACCTGCCTCATCTATATTTCAGGTTGTGCAAGCCACTTCCGCATCATGCAGCCGGTTTGGCCCAGGGGAATGTATGCGCCAGCCAATCTGCCGGAGCAGGGGTGCCCCATACGTTCATGACCCTTACATTCTCCGGACGCGTCAGCGCCGTAATAACATTGGGTTCATAGCGATCATCGTCGTGGATCATCGCCATGCCGCCTGAGCATTCGACCATCGCTCCACAGGCGTCAATGTAATAGGCATAGGTGTTGTCACCGGGGCGATGGCGGCCTGGACCCCAGACATATTGCTTGTCGATCGTGTCCAGCCGGTCACCCAGGCTGCAATAATCGGCAAATTCACCCAATTCGAAAGAGTAATGGTGCAACCCGGTGCCGCCGCGCACAATGCCCAGCAGATGATGCAGACGGTTTGCCCCGCGCATCCAGCTCAATCCGTCATCAACCATTCTCTCTGACAGTTTGAGTCCCATGATACGCTCAAACTGCGCACGGGTTTCGGTTGGCTCGGGTGACAGAATGTTCACGTGGTCCAGATGCAATGGACCGACGCCTGTGCTGGCGTGGCGACGCCCGTAGGTTTCGTCGGCGATCGGCGTGTGGACTTCAATCGTATGGCCTTGAGGCGTGGCGAACACCATGCCTGCGGCGCAACAATCCAGTGTCGGTTTTTGTGAGATCAGGCGGCAGCCCACCTCTTCCACCCGGCTGGCAGCCTCGGCAACGGCTTCTGTCGATACGGACTCAAAACCGATCGAGCGGACTGAATTTTCATCAGCGCGATGCAGCACCAGTTCCGCCTGCCGGCCATTGGAAGACAGCCAGACGGTGTCGTCTGACTGACGCGTCACATGCAATCCCAAAATTCCGGTGCTCTCAGTTACCAATTGTTCGACGTTCACCACGTTCAATTGAACATGACCGATTGCATTGACCAGGTAGCTCATTCGACTTCCGTCCCATTTATCTGCGAATTCCGCGTTTCCTAACACAGATATTCTGATGCCGCAAATATTTTCGAAAATAATGATTTCATCGAAAAGATTAAGTTATTTCTCATTGGGTTTGCAGGCTTGTTCATCCGAAAAGGGCTTGCTCCGTCAAACCGTTTCGGCCAATTCATTCTTCATCGTGAACGGTGTTGGACAAGGTTCCAATGCCTTCGATCTCGATCTCGACCACATCACCGGCACGTAGAAATTCCTGTGGCTTCCGCGTCGAACCAAATCCGCTGCAGGTGCCCGTGACGATCACGTCGCCAGGTTCAAGCGTGGTAAATTGCGAAATATAGCTGATCTGGTAGGGGATATCGAAAATCATCCGGGACGTATCCGTGCGCTGCTTCTCGATCCCATTGACACGGGTAACAAGCGAAAGCCCGCGTGGCGGCAGGGTGAGCGCGTCACTTGTTACCATCCAGGGACCGAAAGCGCCTGTGCCGATGAAGTTCTTGCCCGGTGTGAACTGATGGCTGTGCCTCTGCCAGTCACGCACACTTCCGTCATTGTAGATCGCATAACCCGCGACATGGGACTGGGCCTCCTCGCGGGTTATATGGCGACCGGATTTGCCTATGATGACCGCGAGTTCGCCTTCGAAATCGAGCCTGTCCGAGACGCGTGGAGAGATCATCGGCGCCCTGTGTCCGATCTGCGAAGATGGAAGCCGCAGAAACAGCACCGGATAGGCCGGCGCGCTTTCACGGTCATCACCCTCTTCGAAATAGTTCAGGGCTGCCATGACGATCTTCGATGGATTGGGAATGACCGGTGCCAGGTCGACTTCATCAAGCGTGAAGTCGCACGGCAGCGTGCCATGAGCATCGCAGTCCGGAAAACCAGCGGCAATATAGGCGCGCAGATCGGGAAAGCGGTCTGCAAGGCGTCGCCCCAGATCAATACCGCCCTCCGTGGTAAGCAGCCCCCATGAGGCAATTCCCGCCTTGGTGAAAGAAACGTATCGCATTCGAAGCTCCATCTTTTTTCGAAAATATCTATATATTGGAACATGGGCATTTGAAACCCCGTCTGCGTTGCCTGACTGCGTTGGCTGACTGCGGCCGTGTAGTTTACGGGGAAAAGTCGGTGGTGATGGAGGAGGCCGCAGCGCCTGTCAGCCCTCAACATAGTCGCTTTCAGTTGCATGCAGTATCGCGTTGTCGGGAGATCAGGCTAAGGAGAAAATTTTTCGAAAATCTGATTGTCATTGAAAATTCAGAAAAAATGAACTAATTGGATGGGCAAGTGCCCAGCAACATTGGCAGGCCAGACCACATCGGCAGGCCAGACCAGATCAATAGGAATTCACCCTGACCGCCGAGTTGAACAAATCAGGACGGTGGAAACCTGCCAAGATGGAAACATCGACCGGCCAGGACCTTGTTGCGCGTCTGCGGGCCGATATCGTCAGCCATATTTTCATGCCGGAAGCCAAGCTGAAATTTGCTGACCTTACCAAACGTTATGATGTGGGAATCGGCACCCTGCGCGAAGCGCTCTCCCAATTGGTCTCGGAAGGATTCGTCACGCTGGAAGCGGGCAAGGGCTTCAAGGTTGCGCGGGTGTCTCGGGAAGAGTTGATCGAGGTGACCGATCACTTCGTGGACCTGGAAAAGCGTGCCATCGCTGATGCGATCGCCCATGGCGACGATGACTGGGAAAGTCATATTGTCGCCGCTCACCATCGATTGAGTATCATCGAAAACCTGTCCTGGGAACAGCGGATGGAGCGCCACGGCGAGTGGGTCCAGCGCCACCGCGAGTTCCATGAATCCCTCGTGGCGGCCTGCCAGGGACGTTGGCTTTTCCGGTTGCGTTCAATGATGTTCGATCAGCTGGACCGTTATCGATTTCTCTCCAAAATGAGCCTTGATGGACTGGGGAAGAAAAAATTCGAGGAACACCGTCTGATCATGCAGGCAGTATTGGACCGGGACGTTGCCAAGGCGACGGAAATGATCGAAGAGCACATTCGCGGCACCACCGAAGCCGGACTGAAAGTGCTTTGAAGTTCCTGTAGGACGAGCAAAGCCCGTTTGACGACTGAACAATGATCCGTCTGTTGCAGGTATCGGACAATCACATGATCAGGGCTTATTCAGCCAAACCCCGCTTTGGCCCGATGGAAGAAGTCGCGCGTGCCCATCTGGCCGCCCTTCAAGGTCACTTCCAAACCGTCGATTTCGCCATTCTCTGAGTGGACCTGACACAGTGGGGCTCCCGGGGCCAGCGGGGCCAGTGCGGACAGCGCTGTGGCGCCAAGTGCCGTCATGGCATGTCCGGAGGTGTCACCACCCGCCACCGCGACGCGCGGCAAACGGGTCTTGCGGCGGATATCAGCCACAAGCCGGCCGAGACCGGCGCCAATCCGGTCATTCACCGTGCCTGCGGAAAGGCCGGAGGCGTGAACCGCCTCATGCACACGCCCCATGGCCGGATCGTCAGGTCCGCGTGCGGTGACGACAATCACGTCCTGGCCATTTGAAAGGGCGGACAGGGATTTTTGCATCGTCTGGTCCAGACTGCGCTCCCATTCTTCAGGATCGACGGCCCTTGCTGCTTCAAGCGCGATGATTTCAAAACCCTGTGCCTCAGCGTCATTGATCTGCGCGCTGTTGATGGGAGAGCAGGAGCCGGACACGCAGAAGATCTGATCAACGGGTTGGAGTTTTGGCGGCTCGTATCGGGCGGGCAGATGCCCGATGGCCCGCCAATGGGCCACCAGCGCGTATTCAACCCCTTGCGAGCCTATGGCAAAAACCGGACCATTGCCGCCATTCCATATCAGCCGCCCGGCCTCTGTCAGGGTTTCGTCATCCAGCACATCGATGGCAATGATGTCTGCACCGGCGGCCAGATTGTCTGCCAGGGCGTCATCGGTGCGACCGGATTTGATTTGCGCCATATCGATCAGGCCAATTGTCCGATCGGTCTGGCGCGCCAGATGGAGGCGCAAATCGGCCTCGTCCATCGGCGTCGTCGGATGCCTGCTCATGACCGGGTGCCTGTCGAGCCGATAGACACCGTCGTCCGTGCCGGCGAACAATTGCCCAAACGTCTGATAGCGGCGTATCTCCGGGGCGCCCACGACCAAAGGATGCCATTGTCCGCCCAGCAGGGGCGCGCCGATATCGATGGCGCGGCCAATCGAGCCACACATGGGAGAGGAATCAAAGGTCGAACAAACCTTGTAATGGGCGATTGGCGCGCCAAACCGTGCCAGTGCGTTGAAGGCCTGCGGCAGATTCTGGTCCATCCAGTGCGGATCGCGCGAGCGGGCAACGCCGGCAATCCCCATGGCGCCAAGGTCTGGAAACCGCGCAAGATCGTCGGGGCTGGGGGGCTGAAGGAACATCACCGTGGGGATGCCGGCAAAGGCCAGCACCTCCATGACCGCCGACGATCCGGTAAAGTCATCGCCATAAAAAGACAACAAAGGTTTATGCATCATTTTCCTTTCGTGCCCGATAGGCAACTGGGGTGGCACGCAACGCCAGATTCGGCGCCTTCAGTTCCGCCGTCTCGCAGGGAAACGCAACAACGGTGCCAGAGGATTGCCCGCCAGCCATCACCTTATTGTGCCTTAGGGGTATCTTCGGCCTCAAGGAACAGAACCGACGGTGATGCCAGGTCGACAAAGGGCGTGGAAACCGGTGTCAGGGCGCTGTCGAGCCAATCGGGATTCGTCACGGCGGCTTCAAAGCGATCTGCGTCAAGACATGCCACGCGGCCTGTGTCGGCAAGCCGGATCCGGTGCGGCTTGCCACTCAGGTTGGCAATCATCATTCGCCTCCCGGTTTTGCTGGCAAAGGCCAGTGCCGCAAGCTCCGTCGGTATGCCGGTGATCTGAAGGCGCTGTCCGCCCCCGGCCACAAAGCGCAGTGCGTGGAAGATGGGATAGACGCTGGCTTCCTCATGATCATCAAACCAGGGCCTTGCAACAGGGCCGGGTGCAGCAAGAATGCCAAAAGGTCCAATGGGCGCGGTCAGCGCCATGGCCTCGATGGCGAAGCCTTCGGTTTTTGCCAGGGCCGCCGCCGCCCAGGCCGCGCCGAACAATGCCCTGGCGCGCGGGTCCCAGGTGGCCATTGTCAGACGGATCTGATCCGGATTGGGTGACACGGCATCACCATAGGGGTTCGAGCGCATGCCGATGGCAGCAAGTCCCAGCCGGTAGCTGCGGTTTGCGCCAATGGCGCGCGCGCTGCGAAAGATGTCCGGCAGGGTTTCAATGGTCTGCGCAACGCTTGCATCATCAGCGGCATGGACGATGGCGGCGTTTCCATGGGTCATGAAGTCCAAAGGCAGGCCATCGGGTCTGCACCGATTGAACTCGGTAAAATTGCTCAGCATTCCACTGCCGATACGCGCATCGGGAAAGGCTTGCCGGGCTGCGACATAGGCATCGTATGGAGAAAGTCCGTCCGGCCATTGCCCGCCCGGTTGGTAACTCTTGAGATAGGCCTTTGGCAGAGCGATCAAATGGCGTGGTCTGCATCCGGCATCGCGGCAAGCACTGGCCACCCGCTCCAATTGCGGCAGCGCCGGTGCATTGTCCTCAAGCACGATTTCCAGATCAAGCGATCCTGACAGGGCCTGCAGCGCGGCACCGGCACGCGTCAGATCTGTCGCAGCGTCATCTGCGGTTGTTCGCAACAGCAGAGCCGAGAGACCGCTGGCAGCAAGGACCTTTGTCCCGGCAGAATCGGGCAGCCATCCCGCCTGCGCCGCCAGCAGAATGTCGGGCAGGGCCTCGTCCAGTGCCGGGCCGATCTGGACGGGTTCGGCTTCTCCGGTCTTGACCGGTACAGGCCGTCCGGTGATGCGCAGATGAATATCCTGACGAATGGTGGTGCCGGCCTTGATCACATAGGCAAATGGCTCGACCAGGGGGCGGGAATAGGTTTTGAACGAGGCGTCAGACCAGTTGCGCTGATCTTCCATCTCGAAGACATCACCGGAAAACGCAATATCCAGCGATACCCCGTCCATGGAGAAGGCAAGGCCTGCAATATCCTTGATCGGTTGCGCCGGAGAGATGGTTTCCGGCATGGTCTCGGCCTGCACTGTGCCTGCCGATGTGGTGACGACAACCGGTTTGCCTGCAACCCCGGCGATGGGATGCAGGAGCGTGAATCCGGTGCGGTTGGTAATAAAATCGCGTGCCGCCGTTGCTTCGCCGATTGCATGCACCGTGCCGTCAGAGCGAAGCTGGTAGGTCACGCTGCAGGAAAGGGCGCCGTCATCCACTTCAAAGTGCCGCTGGTAGCGAAATCCGTCGGGTTGCTCTTCGAAGGTTTCACGTGTGACCTTAGGGGGCAAAGTGCCCCAATTCTGGTCGCGGACCGGGAAATCGATCTGGCGCACCAGTTCAAGCGGACCATAGGCCACGCAGCGCAGGGCGCCTGCATCAATGATGGCTGAAATGTCACCGGCCGCAATTGTGCGCGCCGCAGAGCTTGGCTCATTGGTTCCGGTTTCAAAAACCTTGCGTAGAGCTGAATCAGGCGAATGACCCATTGCGTTCAATTTCCTCCCCTTGGATGTCGGCAAATCATCGATCAACCGAAACTCAACACCTCATTATACCAGATGGACGCGATACGGAAGACGGTCCGTTCGCCGTAAACCCTGGCCTCGGTGCAAAAAGCGAATGCGGGCCTAGCCCAAGGCAACCCCATTGGTGAAAACATAGGCTGAATAAAGCGAGGTGGTGCCACAGATGAACAATCGGTTGCGCTTGGCGCCACCAAAGGTAACATTGGCAACAATCTCGGGAATGCGGATCTTGCCGATCAGCGTTCCATCGGGGTCGTAGCAATGCACCCCGTCCGCTGCGCTGGTCCAGATCCGTCCTTCCCGGTCGACACGGAATCCGTCGAACAGACCATTGTCACAGGCGGCAAAAACCTCGCCGCCACTCAGCGACAAATCCTCATTGACGGTAAATCGCCGAATATGGGCAGGTCCGCCGGAAAGATGGGTAGCGCCTGTGTCTGCAATATAGAGCAGGCGTTCATCGGGAGAAAAGGCCAGCCCGTTGGGTTTGACAAAGTCATCCGTCATCTGGGTCAGCTTTCTGCTGATCGGATCGATGCGATAGACATGACAGCCCGTCAGTTCGGGCTTTGCCCGCTCTCCCTCATAGTCAGTGAGAATGCCGTAGGTCGGATCCGAGAACCAGATGGTTCCATCGGAATGCACGACAACATCATTTGGCGAATTGAGACGGTTGCCATCAAAACGATCGGCGAGAATGGTGATCGAACCGTCATGTTCCGTGCGCGTGACGCGGCGGGTCAGATGTTCGCACGTGACAAGCCGTCCCTGCGGATCAACCGTATTGCCGTTTGAATTGTTCGATGGTGCGCGAAAAACCGACACCGAGCCATCGGTCTCGTCCCATCGCATCATCCGATTGTTGGGAATGTCTGACCAGATGAGGTATCGCCCGGCAGGAAACCATGCCGGGCCCTCGCACCATCGCGCGCCTGTCCAAAGGCGCTCGACATGGATATGCGGCGCAAACAGATCGGAGAAACGACTGTCCAGAACCTCAAATTCGGTTCCCTCCGGTTGCCTGTTCATCGGCATTCTCCTTGCTTGCTGGTCATCGCGCGGCTCCGGTTTTTTCTTTGGTCCTATTGATTAACTGGTATAACATGTTATTGACATGATGTCGATTTGAGGATGCATTCGTCATTCAACAACCTGGGAGGAATAAACTTGAAAAATCTCATAACCGCAACGCTGTTTGCTGCCGCTACTGTAACGTCAGCCTTTATGGCCGTTCCCGCCATTGCGGCGGACAAACCGACCGTCGCCTTGAGCAATGCCTTTTTGGGCAATGCCTGGCGCCGTTCCATGATCACGGCATTTGAGGAAGCTGCGACCAAAGCTGAAGCTGATGGATTGATCGCCTCTTTCCAGGTGTCCAACGCTCCGGGTGAAAACTCGGCAACCGAACAGATTGCGCAGCTCAAGGCGCTTCTGCTCGATCAGCCGGACATCCTGCTTGTCAATCCGGCCTCGCCGACCGCGCTGAATCCAACGCTCCAGCAGGCTTGCAATATGGGTATCGTCGTTGCTGTCTTCGACAGCTCGACCGATCTGGATTGCGTTCATATCGTAACCAACAGCTTTGGCGATTGGGCTCGGCTGTCAACCCAGGCCGTCATCGACGGCATCGGTGGCAAGGGCAATGTCATCATCGCCCGCGGTGTTCAGGGTTCACCTCCCGAGATCGAAATGTACGATGTCCAGACGCAATTGCTGAAGGCAAATCCGGATGTCAAAGTTGTCGGGGAATTCTTTACATTCTGTGACAGCGCCAAAGCCCAGGAAGCCCTGCTTGGAACCATCGCCAGCTTGCCCGAGGTCGATGGCGTAATCGGTTGCGGTGAGGGTCTGGGCGCTGTTCAGGCATTCCAGACAGCAGGACGCAAGATCCCGGTTGTCGCCTTTGCGCCGAGCGGACGTGCTCTCAAGTTCTGGGGCGAAGGCAACGGTGCGCCGGGTTCGGTCGCGGTCATGTCCGACCCGGGCCAGGGTGTTGCGGCGCTCTTCACCGCCATCAATATCCACAACGGTCAGGATGTTCCCCGCATTACGATCTTCCCGCCGGTTGTGGTGAGCGATGAAGAACGTGATCAGTGGATTGCCGCTGTCGGCGATGACGAGATCGCTTCCTGGCAGTGGACCCAGGAACTTGTCGACGCGCAACTGAAAGCAAATGTCGATGGAATGGTCGCTGATGCAGCGCTTCCGCCGGTTCCAGTGAGGTAATGACCTTTGTGTCCGCGCCAGAGATGGCGCGGACCCTTTCTCCAAAATGGTGACATAGCTGTCGTGCTCACAAAGACAATTTCAAAGACAAACACTGCCGCTCGTGAACCTCTCGTCCAGGTCAGACGCGTCGTCAAAACCTACGGGCCGACCAAAGCGCTTTCCGGCGTCACACTTGATGTCCATGCCGGCGAAGTCTTCGGTGTTGTTGGCCACAATGGTGCCGGCAAAAGCACGCTGATGCGCGTCCTGAGCGGCCTTGATGGCGTCGACTCCGGATCCGTGCAAATCGGCGGCGCGACGCGGCCTTCCGGCCGGGGATTTCCCGGTGTGCGCATGGCCTACCAGGAAGGGTCTTTGGCGCAGGAACTCACCGTCTATGAAAACATTTATCTGTCCAGCAAGAATTGGATTGCGGATCGAAGATGGCACGGTGCCGCTTCCCGGCGCGCAGCGGCGCGACTGGATGAAATTTTCCCCGATCACGCGATCAAGCCGGCTGATTATGTGGATGATCTTACGCTTGCTGATCGCCAGATGGTCGAAATTTCACGTGCGACAATTGCCGACGACTTGAGCGTGCTCATTCTTGATGAGCCAACCGAATCCCTCAGTGGCAGCGCTGTCGACCATTTGTACGACTATGTTCGCAAACTGCGCTCAAGCAATCATGCCATTATTCTCGTTTCCCACCGGTTGAAAGAAATCCTATCCGTTTGTGACCGTGTTGTCGTGATGAAGGATGGGGCAGTTGTTTCCACCCACGCGGCCGCCAGTGTGACCGAACAGGACCTGTTCCTGGCCATGGGCGGCGAGGTGGTTATCGAAAAGCCCGTTCAGGGAACCAGCCAAGCCGCCACAGACAGCGCCCGGCCGATCTCGATAAAGGTACCGATGGCGACCGTGGATGGCGCGGCAACGCAGATCGTTGCGCACAAGGGTGAAGTGATCGGGCTGGCCGGCATCGCCGGTCAGGGTCAGGAGAAGGTTCTTGACCGTCTGTGGCGTCGCAATGGTGATGTCCAGGTCAGCGCCGCGCTGGCCTATGTGCCCGGTGACCGGCAACGTTCCGGGATCCTCCCCATCTGGGACGTTGCTAGAAATCTGACAATTACGGCCCTGCCCAGCCTGGGCAAGAATGGTATCCGGCAAGTGGACAAGGAAAATGCACTCGTTACAAAATGGGTTGACCAGCTGAAAATTCGCGGAGGCTCAAGTGCAGCGATCACGGGGCTTTCAGGCGGAAACCAGCAGAAGGTTATTGTGGCGCGCGCCTTTGCCTCGGACGCTGACACCATTCTGCTGGATGACCCGTTCCGCGGCGTTGATGTCCATACCAAGGTTGAACTCTACCAATTGATCAAGTCGGAAGCCCGCAAGGGGCGGACGATTGTCTGGTATTCCAGCGAGAATTCCGAGATGCAGCATTGCGACCGTGCCTATGTGCTGCGCGCTGATCGTATCGCCGGCGAACTGCATGGCACGGACATCACCGATGAACGCATTATCTCGCTGTCGTTCGTAGAAGCCAGGGGGTCATAGTGGTGAGCACTGCGATCCTTGAAAAATTCCGTTTCAACCTGCCCAAAGGCTTGGCCCGTCGCGTGTTGCCCGGTTTCCTCACGCTCATCGCAATGGTGATGATCCTGCTGATTTGTGGGGCAATGCAACCGCGAATCTGGTCACAAAACGGTCTGACTCTCATCATGTCACCGATTGTGGCCCTGGCCATCGCCTCAATGGCGCAAATGGTGATGATGAGCATCGGCGACATTGACCTTGGTATCGGATTTTTCGTTGGCATGATCACGACGATCGTTGCCACCTTGCTCAGGGAAACCCCGATTCTGGGCGTGCTGGCGCTGGCTGGCTCGGTGCTGGCTTATGCCCTTCTGGGCGCCCTTGTTCAGCTTCGCTCGGTGCCCTCTCTGATTGCAACGTTAGGCGCTTCATTCGTTTGGCTGGGTATGGGTCTGTTTGTCTTGCCGGTGCCCGGAGGATCGGCGCCCGACTGGCTCTTTGCCTATGCGTTCTGGCAGCCACCACTCTCGATCCCGGCTCCGCTCGTCACCATGGTCGTTGCCACGGCGCTGACATGGTTCGTGACCCGCCGCACCGCGCTTGGTGTGCGTTTTCGCAGTCTGGGCAGCAATCCGGTCGCACTGATGCGATCGGGAGGATCACTGGTTGTCACACGCATGCTGGCCTACGGGACAGTGGGTCTTCTGGGGGTGCTCGCAGGGATCACACTGACCGCGGAAATCGGCGGGGGCGATGTCAACGCTGTTCCCGGATACACGCTGACCACAGTGGCTGCGGTGATTTTGGGCGGCGGGATGTTTACCGGCGGCCGGGCGGTGGCCTGGGGCACTCTGGCGGGCGCTGTGACGCTTGGTCTTCTGACTGTGCTGCTCACTTTACTGAGCCTGTCGTCGAACCTGCAACCGGCGGTTCAAGGTTTCATTGTCATCGGCGTTCTGGCTGGACGACTTGTTGTGGAGCGTATGACACGATGATCAAATTAGGAAATCACGCCATCCCGCCATGGACCTGGTCATTCCTGTCAGCCGTTATTGTGCTGGTCCTGACCTATATGGTTTCGGGTCGTGGCGGCATGCAAACAATCACCCTTGCATTCACGGTCGCTCCCTATCTTGTCCTTGTTGGATTGGGACAAATGCTGGTGATGAGCGCGGGACCGGGCAACATCGACGTCTCTGTCGCCAAAGTATTCTCTCTGGGTGGCCTGGTTGCGATCGCCGTGGGTGACGTCACCGGGTCCTGGGTTCTGGGGTTGGGCGCTGCTGTCGGGGCGGGTCTGGCCATGGCGTCCATCAGCATAATCGCCATACTCTATGTGCGTATTCCACCCATTGTTGCCACGCTGGCCACCAGCCTCATCGCCTCTGCAATATCGCTCACTTTGGCCAAGGGGTTTCAGGGCTCCGCCGACCCGCTCCTGAAAGGGTTTTTAAGTTGGGCTCCCTTCGGCATACCGGCATTCGCCATCGTCGTGCTGATCTTCACCATTCTCGTTTCCATGACCCTGAAGTGGACCACGTGGGGCTCGCAAATGCTGGCTTTCGGTCAGGCGCGGCGCGCAGCGGAATACGCAGGTGTAAGCGCCAAAAAAACCATGGTGATCGTCTATCTGACCTGTGGCGTTCTGGCGGCACTTGCAGGTGCCTTGCGCGCTTCGTTCTCGGCCCCCAACGTCGAGCTGGGTAACGATTATCTGCTCGATTCCATTGCCGTGGTTGTGATTGGCGGCACTTTGATGACCGGCGGTCGCGCCGTACCGGCAGGTGTTTGGGGCGGCGCCCTCTTCTTCATCCTGCTCGACGGGCTTTTGAACCTTATCGGTTGGAGCTTTGCCGGACAAAATGTCCTGAAAGGTTTCCTTGTTCTGGCGGTCCTGTTCCTTGCCGGCGGCGCGCCAATTTTGCGACGGCGCGTCCCGTCATCAGTGACAGACGCTGCGAAGGGGGAAGAGAACGCGGAGCCGGAGATCAAGACGCTGACCTGAGCCGTCTCAGGTTTGAAAGAAGTAACCAGGTTCTATCAGACGTCGTTTGGACAGGTGTTGAAAACCCAAGGGCCGCCCAAATCAAAGCCGTGCTTCTCGACCCGCAGAGGCAACGGCAAAACATTGAAGCAGGAGTAAACGAAAATGACAAAAATTGCGCTGTTTGGAGCTGGTGGCAAGATGGGCTACCGGCTATCGACCAACTTCCTTGGCTCGCGCTTTTCAGTAAGCCATGTCGAGGTCAGCGAAGCCGGTGTTGATCGCCTCAAAACCGGTCTGGGCATTGTCGCAGTCTCTGCCGATGACGCGCTGGACGGGGCCGATGTGATCATTCTGGCCGTGCCGGATACGCATATCGGCAAGGTGATGGCAAGCATCAACGGCAAGGTTCAATCCGGCACCATGGTGGTGGCGCTTGACGCCGCCGCCCCCTTTGCGGGGCATCTGCCAGAACGGCCTGATCTGACCTATTTCATCACCCATCCCTGCCATCCGCCGATCTTCAACGATGAGACCGATATGGAGGCCAAGAACGACCATTTTGGTGGTTACAAGGCCAAGCAGCACATTGTCAGTGCGCTGATGCAGGGACCTGAGAACGACTATGCAAAGGGCGAGGAAATCGCAAAGCTGATCTGGGCGCCGGTCATGCGTTCGCATCGGGTAACAGTTGAACAGATGGCGCTTCTGGAGCCGGGACTGTCGGAGACCGTTTGTGCGTCGCTGCTTGTGGTGATGAAAGAGGCGGTGGATGAGGTTGTTGCGCGCGGCGTCGATCGACAGGCTGCAATGGATTTCCTGCTCGGGCATATGAATGTCCTGGGAGCCGTCATTTTCGAGGAGACACAGGGCGTGTTTTCCGATGCCTGCAACAAGGCCATTGAATTTGGCAAACCGGTCTTGATGCGCGATGACTGGAAACGGGTATTTGAACCGGAAGAGATTGCGGCAAGCATCAAGCGCATCACCTGACAAAGAAAACGCGCTGCCTGTGCATGTTCAGGCAGCGCGTTTCACAACAGGTGCGCAGTAGATCCTGCCAAGGCATCTTTCAAGTCAGACGCCTATTGTCGCCAATCAGCCGTCTGGATTTTGAACATAAAGCGTCCGCGAGCGCTCCAGATGTTTGATCATGGCTTTTTCCGCAGCATCCGCGTCATGGCGGGCAATGCACTCGATGATCTCTTCATGCTCGGTGAGCGTGATGTTTTCCTTGCCCGTCCAGATCAGCATTTCCGTATGATATTCTTCCAGCCAGCTGAGCATGGCTTCGCTGACAGCAACATAAATGGGGTTTCCGGAAATCCGCGCAATCTGCGTATGCAGCCGCATATCGGCATTGATGAAGGCTTTTGAATCACTCAGCGCCGTCCGTTGCAGCGCAAGCGCTGCGCGCAAATGTTCAACATCCTCATCAGAGGCTTTTTGCGCCGCTTCACGCACCATGCCCCGCTCGAAGAAGACGCGGGCGTTTTTCAGATCTTCAAGTGAATCCTTCGACGCGGCCAACATCATTTTGGCTGTGACATCGACCTGATTGATAATCGACCGGGCTGACAATTGCAGCACCCGGGCGCGCTCCCCGTGAGAAATTGCAACAAGACCCATATTCGATAAGGATTGCATGGCCTCACGAATAGCGGGACGGCCGACCTGAAAGCGTGCCATCAATTCGCGTTCCGAGGGCATTTCGTCCCCGGGCCGAAGCTCGCCACCGGTAATCAGACGCTTCAATCTTTCCAGGACCGCGTCTGAAAGCTTGCGCCGAATGATTGGCTCTGAATGGCTCATTACAAAGATTTACTCCGTTGGTGACATTGAATATTCGGCACAATCCGTGCCTGTGGAGAGACATATGGCGTATCAGCCAATGGCAATCAAGAACTGCATCACGTTGGAATAATCATTATACCACTTAATGGGCGAGATGAAAGAGAATTCATGCTGTCATGCATGATCGCAGCCATCTTGTGTGATCCTGTCCATTTGTTATGGAGTCAAGCGCAGAGATCTGACCGGATCAGGTTGGTGCATCGCGATAAGGGGGGCGTGTCGTTCTATTGGCCGGGATCGATCAGCAGCTGCCGAACCATTCTCTTGAGCATTTCCAGCTCTTTTTCCCAGGTGGCGTTCCTGCCGATGGACACCGTGCGCAGGGCGAGTCCGCGCAGGCTTGAGAGCACCACGTGACGCAGCGCCACGATCTCCCGTTCGCTCAGTTCGGAGTCTTCCAGTGCTTCGGCCCATTGTTTGTCCAGGTCCGTTTCGACATCGCGGACCATGCGCTGGATATCGGGAAACAATTTCGCATTGCCGCGTTCGGCCATCCAGATCTGGATGACCGCAAGAAATTGCGGGCTGCTGAAGATCTCCCAATCCCTGTCAATCGCGGCATCAAGTCGGCGCAGCAAAGGCAGGTCATTCTCGATCGGATTGCTGACGGTCAGCGACTGGCCGAGGTCGGAGACCACCGCTGCCAGCAGACTGTCGCGTGAACCGAAATGATGCTGAACGGCGCCACGGGAGACTTTCGCATTTGCGGCAATGAGCTCGACAGTCAAATGCTGGTAGCCGACCTTGGTCAGGGAATCGACGGTGGCATCCAGCAGTTTGCGGATGGTGGTGGCGCTGCGCTCCGATTGCTGACGGCGTGATTTCGTCCGTGTCTTTTCTTTCTTTGGACCTGCAGGGACGGCGTCAGCGCTTTCATGCGCATTGTCCGCTTGGCCGGCTGTTTCGTTTGTTCGAGAAACTGACATGGTATGTTTTCTTGCGTCTTTGGATTTCAATATTCAGGAACAGGGTTCACACCAGATATGGCAGGCCTGAAAGGAGCGATCTGTTCCCTGTCGATGAGGCTCAAACCCCACTGTGTCAAGCGGGATGTGATTTCTCCGTGTCCTTGCCCGGTAATCTGCTGCGCCGGGCCATGCGGTCGATTCCATCGTCAATGCGACGTCAAATTGTCGGTTCCGGTGCCGGTTCATCTGACAAACATGCCGCCCTTCGCTTGCCTGATCCGGCGTGCCCATCGCGTCGTTGACAATAGGGCATGATTCTTTCTGATACACAATCCGTCCGTGGCTTGTTGCGTCCATTCGGGATGCGTGTTAGTGAAATTACAAACATGCACGAATGTATGTAACATGAGAGTTACGGGATTGCGACACAACTTTGGTGGAAGATCTGACAACGTCCAATCGCTATTGCCGGGCGTCAGGCTCGTGTATGGAGCGTGCTTCGCGCATTTCAGCAACGAACCCAATGGAGAGCAACGCGCTTTGACATTGAAGGGAGAAAAGACATGGCCACTCGGCGCACCAGCCTTGTAACCGGATCAGATCAGGGGATCGGTCTGGCGATTGCACGCAGGCTTGCCAAACAGGGAAGTAATCTGGTTCTGACGGGGTTTGGTGTCCCGGCAGATGAGGCGGCTATCTGCAAACAGGTGGAGGCGGATTTCGGTGTTGATGTGATTTTTCATGCCGCCGATCTCAGCAAGGCCGACCAGATCGGGGGGCTGGTGGCGGCCGCGCTTGATCGGTTTGGCGGGGTCGACATTCTGGTCAACAATGCCGCTGCGCCACGCAGGCCCGTCAGCGTCGCCCAGATGGATATCGAGGAATGGGATCTGGCGGTGGCGATCAATCTCAATGCGCCGTTCCATCTGGTGCAGGCGTTTCTGCCGCTGATGCTGGAGCGCCGCTGGGGGCGGATTGTCAACATAGCGTCGGTCTTCGGGCTGGTAGGCACCGCGAATCGCGCTGGTTATGTCACCACAAAACATGGGATGGTCGGCTTTACCCATGCGGTTGCCGCCGAGACGATGCACAGTGGCGTAACCTGCAATGCGGTCTGTCCCGGTCTGACCATGACCCCACGCCAGGAACGCGAAATCGCCCTGATCGCCAGGACCGAAGATGTCAGTCTGGCAGATGCGGAGCAAATTCTCGCCCGTCGGCTGGTGGCGGAAAAATTCCTCTCAGCAGACAGTATGGCCGCCGCGGTCGGCTATTTCTGCTCCGAAGAAGCCGGGGATACGACCGGTGTGGCCCTGCCGGTTGATGGCGGGCAGTCGGCTGTGCGCTAGGGTCGTCGTTCAGCCCATTCCGCAATCTGAAAACTTCGTTTAATCCACGTTGCCTGCAGCGCGCCACTGTGTTAGGAAAATACAACAAACATGTATGAATGTATGTAAATGATAATTGAGCGGATGCGCTGCGCAATTTCGGGGCTGTAAGAATGGTGCCATTTTTCTGCAAGCCTCGGGGCAATGGCTGCCTGATCGGTTTCATACAGAAGGGAAAGACATGAATTTCGAAACGCTCAAGGTCGATATCGACAAACACGTCGCGCGGATCACTCTGAACCGGCCGGACAAGAAAAATGCGATGAACCCGACGCTGCATGTCGAAATGACAGAGCTGCTGGAGGCCCTTCGCGACGAGGATGACGTCAAGGTACTGGTGATCACCGGGGCTGGAAATTCCTTTTGCGCCGGAATGGATCTCAAGGAGTTCTTTCATGAACTCAAGGTTGACAATCCCAAGGAATTTCGCCGGGTCTTCCGCATGGCGGGTGAATGGCGAGGCCGCACGCTGCGTCAATATCCCAAGCCGACGATCGCCATGGTCAACGGCTTTTGCTTCGGTGGTGCGTTTTCCATTGTTGAAGGCTGTGATCTTGCTCTGGCGGCAGAGGAGGCGACCTTTGGTCTTTCCGAAGTCAATTTCCGTGGTTTTCCAGGCGGCCCGGTTTCCAAATCCCTGGCCAATATCATGCATCCGCGCGATTCCCTCTACTACGCGTTGACGGGCCGGACCTTTGACGGCCGCAAGGCTGCGGAAATCAAATTTGTCAATCAGGCGGTTCCGCTGGCTGAGCTTGAGCGCGAGACCATGGCGCTTGCCCATGAAATTGCCGCCAAGGACTCTGCTGCCTTGCGGGCCTGCAAGGACGGTTACCGGTTTGCGCTGGAAATGACCTGGGACGCGTCCATCAGCTACACGGCGGCCAAGGAAGACGAGGTCTATATGGCCCAGAGTGGCGGCTGGATCGAAAGCGGTATCGGCGACTTCGTCAAGGGCAAGTACAAGCCCGGCCTGCAGGGCAACGAAAAAGTGGAGGCAGACTCGTGAATTTTGGTCTGAGCGAACGACAGCTCGATCTTCAAACGAGGATGCGCGCCTATGTGAGCGGCTTCGATCCATCGGAGATCAAGCGTTGCGACATCGCCAGCGAGTTCCCCTTCGCCTTCTATCGCGGGCTGGGCGAGAATGGCTGGACCGGGATCATGGTTCCGCAGGAATATGGTGGCCGGGGCTGGGGTGCGGTCGAGATGACCATCGCCGCGGAAGAATGCGCTGCCGCAGGCGTTTCGACGCTTGCCCTGGCATTGCACGGGCAGCGAACCTTGCTGGCGCTCGGCACTGAGGAACAGAAGGCAAGATATCTGCCGGGTCTGGTCAGCGGTGAACGGCTCTCGGCAATCGTTGTCTCCGAGCCCACTGTTGGCTCGAGCCTGAAAGACATGCGAACGACGGCGCGCCGCGATGGCGACGACTATATCGTCAACGGCCACAAGACCCATATCACACTGGCCGCCGAAGCCGACCTTCTCGTGACTTTCGTGATGACTGAAAAGGGGCTGACAACGCTTCTTATCGATGGCGATTCACCGGGCATTACCTGCCGGAAAATGGATTCGGTCGGCTGGCGGCTGGAGCCCCATTACGATGTTGAATTCGACAATGTACGTGTCCCCGCCGCAAACCTGCTGGGTGAGGAGGGCAGGGGTATCAAGACCTTTTTCGCCAGCTTTAACATCACACGGCTTTGCAATGCGTCACATCTCCTGGGGATCGCCCGCGAAGCCCTGTCACGTTCTGTCGACTATGCCATCCAGCGCGATGTGGGCGGCACCAAGGTCGCCGAATTTCAGGGAATTCAATGGATCATCGCCGATCTGTCGGCGAAATACGAGGCCGCAAGCCTGATGCGATTCAAGGCTGCCTGGATGGAAGATCAGGATCTTCCTCACGAGAAGGAGACCGCCATGACGAAGGTTCTTGCGGTCGAGATCTGCGATGCCGCCACCAATGAGGCCTTCTCCATTGTCGGCAGCTACGCCAGCTATCGGGATCAGCCCTTCGAGCGGTTCTTGCGGGATGCAAAAATCGGACACGTCACAGGTGGCTCATCGGAAATCATGAAGAACAATATCGCCAGGGCAGTGCTGGGCGAGCATGGTTTCAAGTTTCCCCGCAAGGCCGACAAATCAGGCCCTGGCAAAGGAGCGCAATCGTGATGCTCAATACACTTGGATCATTCATTGCCTATAACGCCGAGAATTTCCCCGACAAGCCTGCCTACATTCATCCCAATGGCACGCTGACATTCGCCCAGTTCAATGCGCGCGTGAACCAGTTGATCAACGCCTTGACAGCCCTTGGGATGAAAAAGGGTGATCGGTTGGGAATTCTGTCCACCAACCAGCTTGAGATGGTCGAGGCCTATGGTGCCGCAGAAAAGGGTGGCTTCATCGCAGTGCCGCTGAATTTCCGCCATCAGGCCTCGGATGTGGAATATGTGGCGGACAATGCCGAGTTGTTCGCGCTGATCGTTCAGGACGAATACAGCCATCTGGTGGAAGGTGTCACGGTGGCCAATCGGTTCTCTTTCCCCGGAACCGGGCAGGAGACCTGCAGCTATGAGCGTCTTCTGGCCTCGTCAAGCGCGCAGGAACCGGAAGTCCTCTCCGAGCCGGACGATATGGTCTACATGATGTACACGGGCGGAACCACCGGCCGTCCCAAAGGTGTTCTGCTTGACCACCGTGGTCAGATCGAGAATGCCAAATCGACCATGGCGGATGCCGCATTCGGATCAAATGATCGACTGCTGACGGTCATGCCACTGTTTCACATCGGCGGAAAAAACTTCACAACTGTGCATTTTCATCGCGCCTGCACCAATGTTCTGGTGCCCTCTTTCAATGCGGCTGGCATTCTCACGCAATTGAGCGAAGAGAACATCACCTGCGTTCTGCTGGCGCCCACGATGATCAAGATGCTGGTCGATGAACTGGATGGCCGCCCCTTTGCAGCGGGCTGCCTGAAGAATGTCTATTATTCATCCGCGCCCATGCCGGTTTCCTTGCTGCGCCAGGCCATCAAGGCATTCGGTCCGGTGTTCATGCAATTCTACGGCCTGACGGAATCCGGCCCGAGCGGCGCATGCCTGCGCAAGGAAGATCACCAGCCGGACGGAACGCAGCGCGAGCAGCGACGGCTGATGTCTGCCGGGCGGGCCATGGCCTACAACGAAGTGCGTGCGGTTGACGATGCCGGTCGCGCCTTGCCACGCGGTGACGTCGGCGAGATCTGCATCAGGGCAGAACAGGTCATGCGCGGCTACTGGCGCAATGAGGACGCAACAAAAGAAACAATGATTGATGGCTGGATCCATTCCGGCGATCTCGGTTACGTCGACGAAGACGGTTACATCTTTGTGGTTGGTCGCAAGAAGGACGTCATCATCAGCGGCGGCGAGAACATCTATCCACGCGAAATCGAGGAATTGCTCGGTCACCATCCCGCCATCAAGGAAGTGGCCGTTATCGGCGTGCCTGACGAAAAATGGGGGGAGTCCGTTGCAGCCGTGGTTGTGGTCAATGATGGCCATGACCTGGGTGCTGATGATGTCATTGAGCATTGTCGACAGAATCTGGCGAGCTACAAAAAGCCGCGCCAGGTACATTTCCGCGAAGCGTTGCCAAGGAGCTCACTGGGAAAAATAGTGAAAACCGAGTTGCGCGACGAGTTCTGGGCCGGGCATGAGCGGAAAATCTAGGCCCGTTACCAACGGCAAAATCCGCAATCAGCGGACCGTATATTATCAAAGGGAGAAGCAGAAATGAGCGGAATACCTGTAAAACGCAGATCATTGCTGAAATACGCGGCACTCGCCGCCACGTTCTCAATGGGTCTGGCTTCCACGTCGGCGCTTGCAAAGGATGTTACACTGCGCATGTCGACCTGGCTTCCACCACAACATCACCTGATCGCCGACACGCTTCCGGCATGGTTTGCTGCTGTCGAAGAAGCCTCGGGTGGCACCTTGAAAATCAAACTCGACCCGGCACCGATCGCCAAGCCGCCTGGACAGTATGATGTGGTGCGTGACGGTGCAGCAGACATGGCCTACCACGTGACGGGTTATACGCCGGGGCCTTTCGAAATTCTGCGCGGCCTGGAATTGCCATTCCTTTCGCCGAATGGTGAAATTGGCTCGCAGGCGGCCTGGGACTGGTATGATCGCAATATTGGATTCGAAAAGGAATTCAAGGATGTGAAAGTGGTCACCATCATGACCGCAGGTCCCGGTGTCATTCACTCCAGACCGGAAATCAAGTCGCTTGAAGACCTGGAAGGCGTCAAACTGCGTGTCGGCGGCGGCGGTGTCCGCGTTGCCGAAGGCCTGGGCGCCACGCCAGTGGCCATGCCGGCGAGCAAGGCCTATGAGGCAATCCAGAAGGGTGTCGCAGACGGCGCCCTGTTCCCGATGGAAGCCGTCAAGGGGCACCGTCTTGCGGAACTGATCAAATATCATCTGGAAGTTCCCAACGGCCTCTACACGACGCCCTTTGCGGTGATCATGAACCGCAAATCCTATGATGCACTTTCGGATGAACACAAGAAGGTGCTGGATGATCTCGGCGGTATTGCCGGCGCCAAAATCCTCGGCGCCGGGTGGGATCGCGCGGATGTTGCCGGCAAGAAAGTTGCCATCGATAGTGGTGGCACCATCAACGTTCTTTCCGATGCCGAAGTTGCCCGCTGGGCGGAAAAGCTCGCCTTCATGAATGACGATTGGATCGCGATGGCCGACTCCAGAGGGCTTGACGGCAAGGCGCTGCTGGAAGATCTGAAAACAACGATTGCCAAATACAGCAATTAGGTTGCAAGGGGCGCCGCGCCATCGCGCGCGGCGCCATTTCCTTCGGAGGGATGGACTTTGGACGCGTTTCTCAGACTGCTGTCTCGATGGCTGGCCGGTTTTGCCTGCCTGTCGCTATTGTTCGTCATGGTCGTGACATTCATTGACGTGATCGGGCGATACTTCTTCAATTCACCTCTGACCTTTGGTGTTGAGCTCGTACAGCTCGCCATGGGCCTGCTCGTCCTTTTCGGCATGGCCATCACGACATTGGAACGCCGCCACATCGCCGTCGATCTGGTGGAAGGCCTGCTGCCGATGGGCGGGAAAAAGCTGCTCGCTGGCGTGGCGGCCCTGTTCTGCAGTGTCTTCATTGGCCTGATTGCCTGGCGGTTGTGGGATCGCGGCATCAATTTCCTCGACGATGGTCTGGCAACGGACATTCTGTTTTTACCCGTCTGGCCGGTCGTGCTGCTGATGGCTTTTGCAGCCGCAGTGGCGACACTGGTGGCTTTGAAGCAAATTTTCAGACCGAGCATCGAACGCGAAGACCTGTCTCTTATTGTGGATGTTGACCCCTGATGGACCCGATTGTTGTAGGCAGTTTCGCCTTTCTCGCCCTGTTTGTGCTGCTCATCATGACAGTGCCCATCGGCATCGCCATGGGACTGTGTGGTTTGGCCGGAATGGCCATGATCATCGGCCTGATGCCGACCCTGTCTCTGTTCGGCACAACTGTCTACGAAACCACGGTCACTTATGATCTTTCGGTGATCCCTCTCTTTGTGCTCATGGGCTCCGTGGCGTCACGGTCGGGATTGAGCAAGGAACTCTATGGCGCCTTCAACGCCTGGTTTGGGGCTTTTCGCGGCGGGCTTGCACTGGCCACCATTGGCGCTTGCGGTGCTTTTGCGGCCATTTGTGGCTCATCCGTTGCAACCGCTGCCACCATGAGCCAGGTCGCCCTGCCGGAAATGCGGCGCTACAATTACGCTGAAAGCCTTGCGACCGGATCCATTGCAGCCGGCGGCATCATCGGCATTCTCATACCGCCATCGGTGGTCCTCGTGCTCTACGGCATTCTCACCGAGACATCGATCGGCGACCTTTTCATCGCCGGCTTCCTGCCGGGTATTCTGACCATTGTCGGCTTCATGCTGGTCATCGCCGTCATGACCCGTATCTTCCCCGAAATGGGCGCTGCAGGTGAGGGTTCATCGGCGCGCGAAAAGATGCGGGCGCTGGGTCGTACTTGGGCGATTCTGCTGCTCTTTGCAGTTGTGATCGGCGGAATCTATTTTGGCGTCTTCACGCCGACAGAGGCGGCCGGCGTGGGCGCCATGGGCGCCTTCGGAATTTCCGCCCTGCGTCGCCGCATGTCCTTTGCCAATACGCGTGAAGCCCTGATGGAAACGGTCAAGACCACAGCGATGATCTTCACGGTGCTGATCGGCGCGCTGACCCTGAACAATCTGATGGTCTTCTCGGGGATTGCCGAAGCGCTGTCGGGCTTTGTGTCCGGCCTCGACATGCATCCCATGGCGGTGATGGCCATCATCCTGCTGATCTATCTGGTGATGGGATGTTTTCTCGATGCGCTGGCGATGATCCTGCTGACCGTGCCGATATTCTTCCCCATTGTCGTCAATCTGGGATTCGACCCGGTCTGGTTTGGCGTGATTGTCGTGATGGTGGTTGAGCTGGGGCTCATCACCCCGCCCATCGGCATGAATGTCTTTGTCATCAAGGGCATTGCGCCTGACATCAAACTGGCGACAATTTACGCCGGGGTCATCCCCTTTGTGATCGCCCAAATGATCCTCATCATCCTGGTGTTTCTGCTTCCCGATATCGCCCTGTGGCTGCCGGAATCGGCAAGAGCATTCAGGTAAGCCGGTGGCGTGACGCGGGACTGGCCCATCTCCGGGCCTGGTTGACCCCGAAACGGCACACGCTAATTCCCCACCCCGTCCGACGGGGTGGATTTTGACCGGACGATTGTTGCCAGGCATTTCGACTGACTGGAACCCGGACCGAACGACAGGAGGCTGAAACCTTGACAAAGAACCTAATTCTTCCGGCGCATACCGGTCTCTACTATGGCGGCAAATGGCAGCGGGCACAGGGCAATCAGACTGTCAGCGTGCGCAATCCCGCCACCGCAGCAGTGTTGACCGAGATTGCGATGGCCAAACAATCGGATGTCGTCGCAGCCATCGCTGCGGCGCGGCAAGGCTTTGAGGCCTGGCGGGATGTCGCGCCGCTCGAACGCGGTAAAATCCTGCGTCAGATCGCCATGATCATCCGCCAGCACGGTCCGGATCTTGCCATGCTGGATGCTGCCGATGGCGGCAATCCCTACGGTGAATTGATCCGGGACGTGGAAAACACCGCGTCCCAGTTCGAGTATTTTGCCGGACTGATCATGGAGATGAAGGGCCAATCAACCCCGGCAACACCCGGGGTCATCAATTTTTCGGTCCGCCAGCCGCTGGGTGTCGTGGCGCGCATCGTTCCCTTCAATCACCCTTTCATGTTCTGCGCCGCCAAATCCGCAGCGCCGCTTGCCGCCGGCAATGCCGTTATCGTCAAGCCTCCCGAACAGGCGCCGTTATCCGGTCTGCGGCTTGCCGAACTGATTGGTGACCTGCTGCCGCCAGGCGTCTTCAACGTCATTCCCGGCGGTAGCGAGGTCGGGGCAACGCTCGCCAGCCATCCGGGCATTGATGCGACCGCTTTCATCGGCAGCGTGCCGACGGGCAAGGCGGTCTCGGCCAGCGCCGCCCAGACACTGAAAAAGGTCATGCTGGAACTTGGCGGCAAGAACCCGCTGATTGCCTTTGCGGATGCTGATCCCGACGAGGTCGCCAAGGCGATGGTTGCAGGCATGAATTTCGGCTGGTGCGGGCAGTCCTGCGGCTCGACCAGCCGGGCGCTGCTGCACGAGGAGATCCATGACGCCGTGCTTGAGCGCCTGCCTGCCCACTGCGCGCGGTTCAAGCCCGGCCTGCCGACCGATCCTGAAACCACGATGGGGGCGATTGTCGATCAGCGGCAATTCGACCGGGTCCGGTCCTATATCGCCCTGGCGCAGGAAGAGGGTGCCCGTCTGGTTCTTGGCGGCGGGTCTCCGTCCTCGCCGGAATTGGCGAATGGCTATTTTGTCGAACCGACGATTTTCGCCGATGTCACGCCGCAGATGCGCATCGCACGCGAAGAGATTTTCGGTCCGGTCCTGTCGATCATGAAATGGAGCGATGAAGACGAGATGATCGCGGTTGCCAACGGTGTCGATTACGGACTGACCTGCTCGATCTGGTCAGACGATATCAACAAAGCGCATCGCACCGCGCAGCGGATTGACGCGGGCTTCATCTGGATCAACGAGGTTGGAAAACATTTCCTCGGCACCCCCTATGGCGGTTTCAAGCAATCGGGCAGCGGGCGTGAGGAATGTCTGGAAGAATTGCTGTTCTTCACCCAGGAAAAACATATCCACATCCGGCTGAAATAGGCCTCGCAATGCAAAACAACGGGTAATCGGAGTACTGAACTTGAGCGAATTGTCTTTGTCTGTTGCCCTGGGTGACTATGATCGCGTCCGTCCGATCCTTGATGGCCGCGTGCAGATCGACGGTGTTGAGCCCGTCACCTTTGCCCTGTCTCCGGAGGAAATCTTCTTCCGCGCCTTTCGCCACGCCGAATTCGACATTTGTGAACTCTCGCTGTCAAGCTATTGTGTGATGACGCAACGGGGCACCTCTGATTATATCGGCATTCCGGCCTTTCCTTCGCGTGCCTTCAGACACACCTCGATTTATGTGCGCAAGGATCGGATCACCCGGCCCGAAGACCTCAAGGGCTGCAAGATCGGTGTGCCGGAATATCAGCTGACCGCCAATGTTTGGGTGCGCGCAATCCTTGAAGAATATGATGTCCATCCCAGGGATATCCATTGGATCCGCGGCGGTCTGGAGGAACCGGGCCGGCTGGAAAAGATCGCGCTCAAATTGCCGCCGGACGTCAAATTGGAAAACGCGCTCGAGGGCCGCACCCTGTCACAAATGCTTGATACCGGAGAGATAGACGCGATCATTACGCCGCGCATGCCTTCGGTCAATCGCAGCAACAGCAATATCGGCTGGCTGTTTGATGATCCCACGGCCACGGCGAAAGACTATTTCAAAAGGACCGGCATTTTTCCGATCATGCATCTCATGGGCATTCGCAAGGATCTGGTGGAACGCCATCCCTGGCTTCCCAACGCCGTCTTCAAGGCGTCCGTTCAGGCCAAGGACATGGCCATGGACCTGTTGCGCGATACCTCGGCCACCAAGGTCACCCTGCCCTTTGTTGAGGAGCAATTGGTTGCGGCAGAAGAACTGATGGGTGACGATTTCTGGCCCTATGGGGTTGAACGCAACCGGCGAACATTGGATGCTTTCCTGGGTGCACACCACATACAGGGCCTGTCGGCCCGCAGACTTTGCGTCGAAGAGCTTTTTCATCACGCAACGCTGGAACAATTTTCTATCTGAGAACACCTGTAAATTGGGAGACTAGCCATGCGGGTATGTATCTTTGGCGCCGGCGCTGTCGGCAGCCATATTGCGGTCAAACTGGCCAATGCGGGAATGGACGTCTCGATCATTGCGCGCGGGGCCCATCTCGATGCGATCCGCACGCGCGGGCTGACACTCCTTCAGGCAGACAAGTCCTGGACGGTGAACCCGACAGCCTGTGAGGATCCATCCGAACTGGCGCCCCAGGACATTGTCTTTGTCACCTTGAAAGCCACAGGACTGGCAGCGGTCGCTGACAAGTTGAAACCCTTGCTGTCACCGCAAACCGCCGTGGTTTTTGTGCAAAACGGCATTCCCTGGTGGTATCCCGTGGGTTTGCATGACAAGCCTGCCGCGCCCGATTTGCCGCTTTTCAAGCAGGCCGATGCGTTCCTTGCCGACCTGTCGCCGACACAGATCATTGGTGGCAGCATTTATTCGGCCAATGCCGTGGTTGAGCCGGGTGTCGTCAGAAACAACTCACCGCAACAGAACCGGCTCTCCATGGGCGGCATCACGGCGCAATGCACCATCGATATGGACGCCTTGCGCGCAACTCTGGAAAAGGCCGGCATCGCCGCACCGCCGCCGACCGGCGATATTCGCGAACTGATCTGGTACAAGCTCCTGGTCAACATGAGTGGCTCGGCGATTGCCCTGGCAACCGGCAACAAGTCTTCCATTTCCAGGCAGGATCCCGAACTTGAAACAATCTATCGCCGCATCATGGCGGAGGGTCTGCAAATTGCTGCCGCCCATGGTTTCCCCATCGACCATCTGCTCAATGTCGATGATGTTCTGACGCGTATCCCGGATCACAAACCATCGCTGCTGCAGGATTATGAATTGCGCCGCCCGATGGAAATCGGCGAGATCGTGCGTGCACCCCATGCCTTTGCAAGGGCCGCCGGGCTCGAAACACCCTCACTCGATGTCCTGTGCGCCATCGTCACGCGCATGGCCCGCGATCGCGGGCTTTATGGGTAATTTTTGGGCGGGCCTGCGTGCTGTATGGACGCTGCAGCCTCGGCGGTGTCTTACTTCTTGTTCTTCTTTTGAATAGAGCGGATCACTTTGCGCAGTGATTTGTCACCGGCTTTTCGTTCCGTCAGAGAGGCGGAATTGAATCTTTCTTCGGCGGCCAATTTGTGCCAGCGTGCATATCGCGAGGGCTCAATATCGCCCCGTGCCAAGGCAGCCTGAACGGCGCAGCCAGGTTCACTGTCGTGTTGGCAATCGCGGAACCGGCACTGACTTGCCAAGTCGGCGAGGTCGGAAAAGACGTCAGCGATACCGGTTTCGACATCGGTGAGCTGCAGCTCACGCATTCCAGGCGTATCCAGCACCGCGCAGCCGTCAGGCGAGAAGTGCAATTGCCGCCGTGACGTCGTATGGCGGCCCTTGCTGTCGTCGTCCCGAATGGCAGCGGTATCGGCCACGCTTTCGTTCAAAAGCGTATTGACCAATGTCGATTTTCCCACGCCCGAAGACCCCAGAAACGCAACGGTCTGGCCGGGTTTGCACCAGGGCGCGAGCCTGTCATTGGGTTCGTCGCTCAATGCGTTGAGCGCCTCCACCGTAACACGGTCGGAAATGGCGCGCGCCGCCTCAATATAAGGCGCGGGATCGTCGCAGAGATCAGCCTTTGTCAGCAAGATGACCGGGGTCACCTCCGCTTCGAAGGCCATGGCCACATAGCGTTCAAGCCGCGCGACATTGAAGTCCCTGTTGCAGGAGGAGACGATGAACACCGTATCCACATTGGCAGCGATCAACTGCCGTTTGCGACCCGTGCCTGCGGCGCGTCGCTCAAACAGGCTGGTGCGTTCCAGAAGCCTGCTATGGGTGGGTTGGTTTGCATCATAGAGCAGCCAGTCACCCACGGTTGCGTCAAGTCCCGGCGGGACAATTGCGTCAATGCCTTCGCCAAGCACATGCAGGCCGGTTCTGTGGACCTCGGTGACCCGAACGGGCGATGCGGCGGCCAGATCATCAAGGGAAAGCTGCTGACTGAAGAAAGGTTTCCAGCCGAGGATTTCCAGTTGTGAGCGTTTGCGCTGTTGAAGGTCATCGGAACCTTTCGATGGCCAGAGATGGGAATAGTCCCGTGTCATTTGGTTGACTTTCGTGTTTCTTGGCAGGCTTGGCCCGTGTCATACAGCAACGCTTCCGCATCCGTCGAGACGTTTGACGCAGCGGAGGGTCACTGGCGACGAACTCTTCGCGTCCATTGTATCCACCACGATCTGCTCGCATCCGGAAGGCAAGGATGAAGCACTCCAATCGCTTCATCAGTTTTGTACAATCACCAACCTGAGGTCGTGTGCTGTGAAAGTAAAGCGCAATGCGTTGCGCTGTACAGGATTGGCCGGACTTGAGGCTGTTGTGCGCGATGCGAACGAGGTTCTGGCAAATCCCTCGAGTCGCGAACCTTTGGGGCGAATGGCGCGCTGCAATGCTCTCTTGCACCGCGCATGGCATGACACGCGCCAGAGGCCTATGGCGCCAGATCGGATTCTACCAGCCCGCCCAACCCGCCAGCAATGGCCAGCCGGTTCCAGGCATTGATCTGGGCGATGGCATAGAGGACTTCAACCGTTTGCAAGGCGCCGATGGTATTCGCCAGGGCATCAACAACCCCGCGCAGCGCCTGCGCGTCGGCAAGGCGTGTCACCGCATCGCAAAGATCGAGAATCCGCCTTTCATCATGGGAGAATATCGGCTCTTCACCAAGGGATTGAATGGCCGCCACCTCTGCGACCGATAGCCCGGCCTCGCGCGCCTTCTTGCGGTGCATGGCAATGCAGAAATCGCACCCGTTGACGGCTGAACAGCGCAGCCGCACGAGCTCAAGCAGGCGCAGGGACAGGGTGCCTGATTCAAGCGCGCTGTCGACACCATGCATGGCGGCCCGTCCGTCGGGCCAGAGGCCAGAGACCTCGAGAGGCGTGCGGGCGCTGCTCATGCAGCGACCTCGAAGCTCTGCTGGCCCAACTGGCGCAAGATATCATTGAGGTCATAGTAGAATTTCTCACCGCTCAGCATCCCGTCGCGAAATGTCACGATCACGGTGAAGGGAAACCGGATTGTCTTGCCGGTGGGTTCGATGCCCAGAAACGGCCCCTCGTGGGTTCCGGTAAAATGCGATTCTCCGATCAGCAGGTCGTCATTGACCCAATGCAATGTGCCCTGATCCGTGTGGATGCCGAAAGCATCCCACCACAGCCGGTAGTGGCGTGCACATGCTTCGCGTCCGCGCAGTACAAGCCCGATCGGCTGGTCTTCGAACAGGGCGTCCGGATGGATGGTCGCCAGCGTCCCCTCCATATCGAAGGCCGCCTCGGCGGCCATATGTTTTGCCAGTGCCTTGCCGTTGATCTTTCTGGTCGACATGATTTTTTCCCTCCTTGTATTTCAGCCGGTTGCAGCACCTGCTGATCCTCAGGTCATTGCGTCAGCGGACATGGGAAGACAGCCAATCGACGGTGCTTCGCAGCGTTTCACGTGGTGCCTCCTGACCGGTCATATCCATGAGGTCATCGAGGGAGGTCGCTGCCAGCGACGCCCGCCAGGCCTGCGTTGCCGCATCCATGGTTCGTGCCACGGCGCATCTTTTCGAATAGCCCGATGAGGCCCTGCATGGCCCGTTCTTGCGAATTTCGCGGCAGAAGAATTTAGGCTCCACACCATCAAGGGCCAGGACAATGTCGAGTACCGATATCTCCCGCGCATCCCGCGCCAGACGATAGCCGCCTGCACGGCCGGGCGAACTGGCAACAACGCCTGCGGCTTTCAATTGCTGCAGAACCTTGCCCAGCGTCAGGCGTGACAGATCATGAAAATCTGCCAGATCCTGCGCCGCCAAATCCCCATCCCGGGAGGCGGCCGCCAGCAGGAGGGCGATATGAATGGCGGATTCGGCTGTGCTGTTGCTTCTCATAAAATAAGAATTAAAGATTCTTAATTGAATGTCAAGGCCGAACAGAGCAACCCATATGGATCAGGTTGGTACGAAACCGTTTGATCGGCTTTTCCGCAAAAATCAGCCGTACGGATGAAGGGACGATGATCCTCGCCTCTTCCATTCTGGCCCTAGCAGGCCCTGATCCGACAGACTGCGAAGACGGTGTTGCGGCAAAGGAGGGTTGTTTTCGCTCCGAGATCCTGCCGCCAAAAACATTGCAAGCGTCAGAGGTGAGCGAAGTCGAGGCTGTTTTTGAAGGTCAATTTTCACCGGAACCCAATGAAAATTGCCGTGACATCGCCGACGACCCCTGCCGTATAGGTAAACATGCATGAACGTGGCAGCACCATTTCCGTTCACCGGCCAACCATGCAATCGCAGTTGCCTTTCAGGCCCTACTGCAGGGGAATGGTCAGTTTGAGGTTGCCGCCATAGGTTTGATAGTTGTCGGTGTCCAGGCCAATGCCATCGTAAAAGCCGGCGGTCGCCAGGGTCCAGCCCATCGTGTTTGTGAAGGAAAGGCCTGCGTCGAGGCGAGCGCGCAGATCTTCATTGCCGAGGGATGAGCCCTGGCTGGCAGCGTTTTCGGCAATGCCGAAGTTCCAGACCCCGGAGATGCCGAAGCTGGGCTGCACCAGCGTGCCGTCATCCTGTTGGATGGTCCTCGACACATTGGGGCCAAGCCGGACCTCACCCAGTGATACGGTCTGCGACGGGATCATGGCCGACAGGCTGTCGGTATAGCTTTCCTGTTTTTCCTGGAACCAGGAAATACTGGCCTCCGGCCTGACGTTGATGTCGCCAAAACTGTAGTTGCCGCTGATCTTGGCTCTGGCCAGCCAGCGTTGGGTGCTGAAACTGTCGGTATAGGTGCCGAGAGGTGTGATGTTGTTTTCCGAGCGACCCCAGGCAGCGCGCGCCTCGTAAAAAACATTCTGGTCGCGAATGCGCCCGGCCAGATATGGCCCGACCATCCAGCCGGTGCCGTCAGCGCTTGACCCGGACGTGGAATTGGTCTCGTCGGCCCAGTCCACCTGCACCAGACCGCCAACCAGCAGGTCAGGGGAAATGAAATAATGGGTGCCGAAATAGCCGACCCAAAGATCGCTGTCGGTGGCGCCATTCTGGGAGGTCGAGCCGTAGATCTCGGTCCAGACATCGAACTTGCGCCCGATACCTGGCTCGTGGGTCTGGCCTTCCGGTTGCGGTGCGCCAAAGGCTGACGTGCTCTTCTCGCTGAACACCGGGTTCAACTGGCTCAGGCTGGAGGAGAAGGCCAGATTCATGCTTTCCTCATTGCCGTTGAGCTGCAGATTGCCCGGTGATCCGCCGCCGCCCCGGTTGGCGCCGGTGAGGAAACCACTCAGATCGGGCTGATTGTTGAGGATGTGGTTGGCGCGGTTGGTGATGAAGGTAGCAATCCCCTTGCTGGTCAGTTCCGGCACGCCGAATGCGGTGATCAGGAATGTCCGCACCACATCGGTCGCGGCGCCAAAGTTTGAATCGCCGGCTTGCGAAGCGGTGATCGAACACAGGCCTGTTGAGTTGAAGGTCACCGTGTTGCCTGCCACCGAACAGATCGGCGCAGTGGTCGTCGCGAAGCTGACCGGCAGTCCGGAAAGAGCGGTGGCGCTGACATCCACCGAGCCGTCGAGGAACGGTGTGTCCGGCGGACCGCTGAAGGTGATCGCATTGGTCCCCTGCGTCAGGTTGAAACTGTCAGTGACGTCGCTAGCTGCTTCAAAACCTGTGTTGCCGGCCTGTGAGGCGGTGATCGTACAGATGCCGGCGGAGACCATCGTGGCCGTTGAGCCCGAAACCGTACACACATCGGTGGAATTGGAAGCAAAGGTCACCGGTTCTCCCGAAGCGCCACCCGTTGCACTCAACGGTACTGTGCCGCTCGGCGTATAGGCCTGGTCGGCGGGTGCAGTGAAGGCGATGGTCTGGCTGGCCGGGCTGTCCTCACTGACCTCGCCGACGGTGATGACGACCGTGTTTGAGGCCCTTTCATAATTGGCGTCTTCAGCCTTGGTGGCCGTTATCGTACAACTGCCGGCGCTGATGCCTATGACACTGGTACCCAACATTAAACAGGATTCGTGACCGGCCGTCATTTCATAGCTGACCAGGCCGGTGCCCAATCCGCCCGAGCTGTCGAGCGTAGAGGTCTGTTCCAGCCCGATACTGGCCGGAGTGGCGCTGACAGTAATCTTCTGGGTGGCCTTGCGGACATAAAAATCAACCGATGCCGGGCTGTTGCTGACCTGATAGAGGCCGCCGGTGTCAGGGTTGAAGGTGGCGGTCACGGTGTAGCGGCCCGGCACCAGGCCGGCTTTCAGAATGAGCGCGCCGCCATAATAACTATTGGCGCTGCTGGCGATACTGGTATCCGGACCGGTGGCGGCGGTGGACGCGTAGGTTACGGAAGTCCCGACAGGCGCGACATTTTCCTCCAGGCAGTTTGTGAACTGCGATGCGTAGCTGATGGTCTGGGTTTCCGGACTATAGTAGGCATCCGCGATCTCGTTGGGCACCAGCTCGCCACTACAGGACTCTGCCTGAGGATCCGCATGGGCAATACTTGAAAATCCGGTCGTCGTCCCGCCTGCCGTAATGGCCGAAAGGCAGAGCAGGACAATAGGAGCAACACCGGCAGATTGCCGGTTGCCGCGCAAGGCCAAAATAGATTGCATGATTTCCCCCAAGGACCACTTCTGACATAGGCATACGGGGTGACAGTCACGGGACTTGCCGACCAAATGAAGCCAGAGCAATTCTGTGATGTTGCGCATACCCTGCCGATTTTACCGTCCGGCAGAGGAAATTTATTAGGAGTCTGTTAGGCTGTCATACCCGTTATTGGGTATGGGCGCCGACTATTTGGTATGCGTGGCTTTTTTGATCGCCCGCAGAACAGTGTCCCAATGGCTGTACATCAGAAGATTGCCAGCGCCGGGTACGATTTCAAGTCGGGTGCCGGGCACCTGTTCGGCAAAAGCTTGCGATTGAGAGGGGGGCACCGCGCCGTCGGCTTCGCCATGCAGGATGTAAAAAGTCTTGTTGAGAGAACGGGCATCATCGGTAAAATCGCGCGTTGACAGCAATACATCCTGGCATACCGCTGCCGCTCCCTGCTTCATGCCGTCCCTTGTGTCCTGGACGATCAGGTCACGAATTTCCGGATTCTTGATCACCTCGATATCAACCGGGCTGTCCTCGCAAAATGTCTGAACCACCTTGAACGTATCACCGTTGCGGATGAAGGCTGCGGTGGCCTGCATGATCAACGGCAACATTTGCGGTAGGTAAAGGGCGATGCGCATTCCCAGGCGTTGCCGTCTGGGCAATTGTTCAATCCATTCCTTGCGACAGATTGGCGGGCGGGACACGGCGAAGAGGTGTGAGACGCGATTGGGAAACCGCTTGGCAAACCGCAGGGCATAGATCGAGCCGATCGCATGGCCGAGGATGATGGCGCGCGGTATCGCCAACTGATCAAGCAACTCATAGATATCGGCGGCCACTTCATCCAGCCATTTGTCGCCATGGGCGTTTTCGAGCATGTCCGAATCGCCGTGACCTGGCCGGTATGGCGCCAGAATACGCAGGTTCAGGCGGTTGGCCGCCTCGATTGCCATTTTAGGCAATTCGATGCCATAGGGCAGGTTGTGGAACATCACCACCGCAGTGCCGTTGGGATTGCCCTGTTGCAGATAGATCATGCGTCGGCCATCGCGCAGGGTGATCTGATGTCGGGACTTTAACAGCGCCTTATTGTTATTGGTCGGCGGCAGTGGTGAGGAGAGCTGCGAGGAAATCAGCATGCCCGCTGAATACCCGCACAGCAGGCGAACTATGGCTGGAATATCACGTGAACCGGTCTTGCGCTTGATCGACTTGATTTGCGTACGAAGGGTGGGGATGGTGGCGCCGCGCTCGACGGCGATTTCGGTCAGTTGCCTTCCGCCGGCAAGATGAACCGCGATGTCGACCTCAGCCGGTGTCAGGCCATAGGAGTCGCGGAAAAGGTCGGTCTTTAACTTTTCAAATCGCAGGTCCACCACCATCATAAAAAATGCACTGCCGACGGGCTCAACGAAACCTTTTAAACCGTCGACGGAGTCAGCAGCAATTTTTCTCAGCAGAAAACAGGTGCTGACATTTTCCGAGCGGTTCAGAGTGCTGGGAAAGACCAGCAGTTTTTCTTCCTGGTCGGAGGTGATGCAGGCGCGCAGGTCTTTCAACACATCCGGATCGTCGGCAAACGTGCTGAGCGTTTGGAATTTGCCATTGCCTTTTTGTTCCGCGTGGCCATTCATCGCTATGATGTTTTCGTCCTGGTCGACAATATAGGCCGGACCGGGCGCTGCATCCAGAAGCATCAGCGCCTTGGGTTTTTCCCCGTTCTGGTGCCCGACCCTCAATTGAATATCCTGGGCGAGCTGGAAATGGCTGGCAATTTCCGGATCGATCATCGGTGGTGTCTTGTCAGTGCCGATGGCAAAACCGCCGGCATTCTCACTGGCCTTGTCCCCATGGCCGGATGCGAGATCACCGAAAATCAGATGATCGATGGTTTCCATCGCTTCATCGTAACCCACCGGCGACAAGGTCGCTGAATAGACCGCTGATATCAATTTGTCGCGATTCAATCTCAACATGCCCCCAACTTGAAAATCTCCGCCCGACCACCACAGGCAAAACGATTCCCGATCAGTCGGTCCGCATGCCCGCCAACCATCCGTTCAGTCCCTTGTCCTTCATCGGACAAAACGCTTTCTCCAATGAAAAACGGCAGGATCTCTAGCGTACGCACGCTGCTGGCTCACAGCACCCGAACAGAGTTGCAATCGGTCCCATCTGGTAGCCCCCGCTCCAGACCATCTTTCCGGTCTGGCAACAACATACGCTGCCGCTATGGCCATCGCCAGTGCCAATCGCCCGTTTTCTCAAACTTGGTTATCGGCTGACTGAGGTGTCCACCCTGAAACGCTCTGCCGGTTTAACCCGGTGCCCGCGATACCGTGGAATTGATGTCGATCAAGGCGCCGAATCACAGTCCGGCTAGGATTCATCATCTTTGGCGAAACCGGGTTTGCAGCCCGGGTTTCTGCAGGGTGTGCGGCCGCAGGATGCCTGGAGTGCAAGCACGCTTTTGCATTGAATCGGAGTTTGGCAATGATCGAATTTATGGATGAAAGCAGCGGCAATCTGCTTGGCGTTCGCGTGAGTGGCAAGCTCACCAAGGCGGAGTATGATTCCATCCTGCTTCCGCAATTGGCAAAGCTTTTCAAAGCGCACGGGCAGCTCAACATCCTCATCTATATGGATGAAGCGTTTGAAGGCTGGGACCTCGAGGCCGCTTGGGAGGATGCCTCTTATGGTCTCAGGCATCAGGCTGATATTGGCAAGCTTGCGGTGGTCGGCGGCCCGGCCTGGGTCAATTGGGGCATCAAGCTGAGTGGATTCCTGATGAAAGGCGAAATCAGGATTTTCCCGTCGGATCAACTGGCGGACGCATGGCGCTGGATCAGCACCTGAATCACCCTGCATTTCCATTCAAAGACAAACAAGATCAATCATGAAAAGGCGTTTACCAATGCACGTGAGCAAAGACATTTCGGAAATCAATCAAAGAGTGAAGGCTATCGAGACGCAATTGGCGGAAAGATACCGGAAGATAGCCGGCACGGGAACGCCACCATCAGATCTTTCAGACAAGACCGATGCCATCCGCAGCAAATCAAGCGCGCTTAAACAGAAATTGACCGAAAAACAGGATTCCGTCTGGGGCGATGTCAAGGACGAATTGCATCGCGATCTGCATGCGCTGGAGGGCGACTTCGACCATTGGGTAAAATATCTCGATGAGCATTTCCAGAATCCAGGCGCTTGAAATATCCGTCGTGATCAAGCCGGATCGGCGCGTTTTGTAAATACGCCCGCGCACGGTGGTGGTCAAAAATGGAATATCGGAAACATCGCGTCCGGCACCTGTTGTTGGCGTGACCGCTAATCACGCCAATGTCGGGATAGTTCAAGTCTGCAAAGAACAAAGATCAGAAGGGGCATAATCATCGATCTTTGGTATTGCGGCTGGCCTCACCAGGGAGACGTGAAATTTGTCTTCTCGGGCCCGCCATTGCGCACACCGGAGTTCTGCTTCACCTCATACCTGCGGAAATGTTCGTCCAATTGTGCCTTCATCTGTTCGATGCGCAACGCCTGTTGCGGCATCCCGGCGATATCAATCTCCTCTGAAGGATCATCCTCGAGATCAAACAATCTGCAGTAATTGTCTGCACAATAGACCACCAGTTTGTAACGCTGATCGCGGATCATGCGCACATTGCCATATTCACCGAACTGGACAGCGCGCCAGGGCTCTGACAGGTCCTGGCCGGTCAGCATGGGCAGGAGACTGCGGCCGGCATAGGTATCATTGCCAGGGTCGGGTGGCTGAACGCCGCAATAATCCGCAAGTGTCTGAAAGAGATCCAGGTGGTCGGCAAATTCAGGCCGCCGGTCAGCCTGAGGGATCATTTCGGGATGATTGAATATCACTGGAATACGGATGCTCTCTTCCACCATATTGAGTGGCAGCGTACCGTTGCCCTTGCCCCAGATTCCGTGATGCCCGCAGCACAATCCGTGATCGGACGTGTAGAGAATCAGGGTGGAATCGGTGAGGCCTTGCGCGTCAACTTCGTCCATCAGGCGGCCAACGGCCTCGTCGAGGGACGTAATCGCAGCATAATATTGCGCCAATCCTTCCCGTTCATCGGGCTGGGGCCTCAGCTCTGCCGATTCCAGGTTCTGATCTCCGAACGGGTAGGACGCGCCCTCGGGCACTGCGGAGAATTCTTTTGCGCGATAGTGCGCAACCAGCCGTTCGGGATGATCCGTCCAGGGGCTATGGGTTGCCGTATGGCCGACAAACAGGAAGAAGGGTCTTTCCCGGTCCCTCTTGCGCAAGAACCTGACGGCGTGGTCGGTGATGATTTGTGATTTGTGACCATCCAGCTCAACGATCTTGCCGTCGTCGCTGAAGCGGTATCGGCCCTTCGCCCCGATCGGATAATCACCGCTCAGCGCAAACCAGGAGTCAAATCCCGGATGCGGGTCGATGTCGTTTCCCAGATGCCATTTACCGCTCAGACCAACCTGATAGCCTGATTTCTGCAGCAATTGCGGCAGCGTCACTTCCTTGTCGAGCCAGCGGCGGGTTTCAAAATCCGCGCCCGATGCAATATAATCATGCAGGCCATGCTGAGAGGCCAGGCGGCCTGTCAGAAAACACGCTCTTGCCGGGGAGCAAACCGGTGTTGGCGTAAATGCGTTCTCCATGACCACGCCGGTTCCGGCCAGATAGTCCAGTGTCGGCGTGTGCAGGTCCTTGTTGCCATAGGCCGGCAACGCCCACTGGCCGTGATCGTCATTGAAGATCACGATGATGTTGCGGTCACGGTTCACAATGTCATTCCTGGTTTTGAAATCAATAGTTGGCGCTTTCCCTGACAAAGCGGCCGAGCACATGTTTGCCGATCATTTTCCAGGCATAGTCGGAAACCAGACCAAGAAATCCCAGCAGGAATATGCCGACAAACATCCAGTCGATCTTGAAATAGAGCTTTGAGGTCCAGATCAGGTAACCAAGGCCCGATTCCGCCGCAAGCATTTCAACCGCGACGATCACCAGGAAAGACGAAGCCAGGGCAAGACGCATGCCCACATAGATGGACGGCATGGCGGCAGGAATTGTCACCAGAAGGAATATGTCCCAGGCATTCGCCCCGAAGGTCTGCGCTGCAAGCTTCTTGTTCTCATGTATCGTGCCAACGCCGGTGGCGGTATTGATCAGGACGATGAAAGATGTGGCATACATGACCAACAGGATTTTCGACAATTCTCCCACGCCAAACCAGACGATGAACAAGGTCACCAGTGCGATCGCCGGAATGAACCGCAGGAAGTGGATGAATGGATCAACGATGCGTTTGGCGGTCAGAAAGCTGCCGACGATCAGGCCGATGGGGATGGCGATCAGGCTTCCGAGCACCCAGCCGGTGAGAATGCGCGCCATGCTGACGCCGATATGCACAAACAGCAGATCTTTCTGATAGAGTTCCACCGCGCCCAGAAAGATGACGGAGACGGGCGGCAGGAAAAACGGATCAATGAAAAGGCGCGCCGATATCTCCCAGGCCAGCAGGCCGGCGATAACCGCTATGGGTGAGATCAGCTGGCCGCGCCAGGTGCTGCCTGTTTTCCCGCTCATACCCACACCTTTTTGACTTCTTCTTCAATATCCAGCGATATGCGCTCCAAAAGGTCGATATAGACGGGATCGGTCTGGTTGCGCGGGTAATCCATCGGCACATCATAGGTGTGTTTGATGCCGGCGGCCGGTCCGGCGGACATCAGGATAATTCTCTGGCCCAGGTTGAGGGCCTCGCGAATGTCGTGCGTCACATAGATTGCCGTCCCGCCAACATCATTCCAGATGGACACCATCTGATTTTGCAGCATTTGTCGGGTCTGTGCATCGAGTGAGGCAAAGGGTTCGTCCATCAACATGATGGAGGGCCGCATGGCCAGCATGCGGGCGATCTGTACGCGCTGTTTCATGCCACCTGACAATGCGTCAGGGAATTTGTCCGCATGCGACAGCAGATTGACCATCTGCAGAGCCTCGTCGCATCGCAACCGGCGCTCTTCCGGCTTTACGCCGCTGATTCTCAATCCGAATTCCACATTGCCGCGCACGGTCAGCCACTCGTAAAGCGCGCTGGTCAGATCCTGGAACACCATGCCGCGATCCTTGCCCGGGCCCCGGATCGGCTTGTCGTCAATTGTCACGCGCCCCCGGGTTGCCGAGTCAAAGCCGGCGATCAGGCGTAAGAGGGTCGATTTTCCGCAACCGCTGGGCCCCAGAAGGATGAGGAACTCACCTTCCGGAACCGTCAGGTCGATATTTTCGAGGATCAAGGGCCCGGAGCCCTGGGTGGTCGCATAGGAAAAAGCGACCTGGTTCAGATCAATTGTCATCTGCGTTCTCTTTCATCTCCGGGCCAATATCGTGTTATTTGATTTCGTCGACCACTTCGACGGATGGTGCGGCTTCGCGCAGGATCTCCAGGTCGACGTAGTCATTGAGATCATAGGCCGGGTCGATGACCCCGCTGGCGACGAGGAAATCAAGCTTGGATTTCAACGACGCCATCCCGGCTGCTTCAAAGCTCAATGCATAGTTCTGGCCCTGGATGACCGGCTTGATCTTTTCTGCATCACCGGCAATGCCCTTGGCGACAATCGCCGCTGCTTCGTCCAGATCACTGGCGACATCCTTGGCGGCCTTGTCCAGCGCGCGCAGGGTTGCCAATACGGTATCGCGATTGTTGTCCAGATAGTCTTTTGCAACGACCAGCAGCGCGATTGTTTTCTGATTGACGATACTGTCGTCAGCCTCGAAGCGAAATTTCGGATCGTCACCCAGTTCCTTGATGCCCTGGCCCCAGATCCACGCAGCGTCAACACGACCGGACTTCATGGCGCCGATGATTTCAAACAGGCTGGCAAGGCCAACCAGTTCGACATCCTTGTCAGGATCGATACCATTGTCGCGCAGATGAATGCGCGTGACGAATTCCTGAGCCGTTCCGGAAGCGACGGCAATTTTCTTGCCTTTCAGGTCGGCAATGGATGTGTAATCGGGGCTGACATAAAGCTTGTGCCAGCCGGGATTGGGTATGCCGATGAAGGCAGGCGTTGCCAATTTCCCAGATGAAAAACGCGCCAGCAGCGGCATGTCGATAATCACACCGAAATCAGCCTGGCCTGCCAGAACGGCGTCAACGGTATCGACACCGTAGGAAAACGTCAGCAACCGGGCGTCAATGCCCTCTTCAGTAAAATATCCTTTGGCGTCGGCAACCCGAATGAGTGTGCCAAGCACAAATCCGTCGACCGCGTAGCGCACAACCGTATCTGCGGCCCTTCCGACACTGCCGGGCAGCCCGACACTGCTGGTTAGCATTGCGGCGCCAAGCCCCAAAGCCAGACCAAGTCGTTTCAGGTTTGATAGAAACATTTTCATTCCCCTTTTTGGTTTTCTACAGGTTCGTTTCGCGTCTTTTCGTTCTCATGCGCCCCGCAGCATCAACGCGTTGTGCTGCAGTCGGCGTTCGGATTCGGCTGCCGCTTCCCGGACAGATTTCAAAATCTGTTCGGCCTTCGCCCGCTCCAGACCAATGGCGGCGACCGAGACAGCACCTTTGACGGTATTGCCCACACCCCAGCGAACCGGCGCAGTTATGCGGGTTACCGCGCCTTCTTCGCTGATATGATAGCCGTCTTTGCGAATGGTCTCGAACAGCGCCAGTTCCTTGTCGATGTTGTCGTCCGTTGACTGTTCTTCCAGCAGACAATTCACCTCATCGGGCGATTGAAAGGCCAGCAGCGCCATGGCCATGCCATTGTCGATCATGCGATAGGCCTTGAAAAACAGATCGATGAAGTGGAACGACGACGGCATTTCGGTCTTTGCCGTCAGGACAAAGGAATCATTGGCGTAACGGGCAAAACAGGCTGAATGGCCGCAGGCCTGCGCCAGGTCCTGGATAATCGGACTGAGAATTTCGTTTTCCGACCAATGTCCATGCAAATGGCGCGCGAGGATCATCATCCTCGAGCCGACGATGTATTTTCCGTCCTTGCCGTTTTCAACCCAGCCTTCGTCGAGCAGCATTTTCAACAGGCGTGACAGGCTCGCCGCCGAAACGCCGATTTCCGTTTCCAGTTGTGAAAACGAAGTGCTGCCGGGTGATTTTGCCAATGCATCGATAATGGCCAATGCGCGCCGTCCGGACAGCAGTTGATTTTCACCGGTCACATTTGGAACTTTCATAAGTAATAGTGACTCCTGTTTCTGAAAGCGTATTTTGAGAGGATTGATCTGTCAAGGCTAGCGTTTTAGAAAGTTACTATTATAAATGAAAGCAGATTTCGACGATCTCGAATGCACGCGTGCTTCCGGTGACGAAGCGCCAACGTGTTGAAAGCCTGACTGCGGCTCAACGACAGGACACCATGCGCATGAATCAGCCCAACATTCTCTGGATTTGCACCGATCAGCAGCGGTTTGACACGCTGGGCTGCACCGGCAACCCCTATGTGAAAACGCCGAACATTGACGCCCTGGCCGCGCAATCAGCGCATTTCGACCGCGCCTTTGTGCAAAGTCCCGTTTGCATGCCCAGCCGCGCCAGTTTTCTGACCGGCCGCTACCCCAGAACAACGCGGCTGCGTCAGAATGGTCAGGTCATTCCCGATGATGAAGTGCCGATCAGCCGACTATTGGCCGATGCGGGCTATCATTGCGGCCTGGTGGGCAAATTTCATCTGGCGCCCTCTGACCCGAAGATCAATGCCACCATCGAGGCGCGGATCAACGACGGCTACAGCGAGTTTTGCTGGGCCGGTGATCCCCAGGACCTGTGGGGTCTTCACAGTGGCTATACGGCCTATCTTGCTGAAAAGGGGCTGAAATTCGAGACAAGACCCCATCCCAAAAGCCGTTTTGTTGATATCGGCATGCCGGAAGAGCATCACGAAACCACCTGGTGCGCGGAACGTGCCATCGAATTCATTCAAAGGCAGGCCAAGGGTCCGTCGCCCTGGATGTTCTCGCTCAACATGTTTGCGCCCCATCATCCGTTCAATCCGCCAGCGCCCTATCTCGAACGGTATATGGAGATGCTGGACGATATTCCGCTTCCTGACGCGCTGGATGACGATCTGTCGACAAAGCCGCCCTACCAGTCCCATGATGCCGAGGGCGCCTATGGCCACACCTTTGAATATTCCAAACATATCAGCCCGACGGATCATCGCATGATCCGGGCTGCCTATTGGGCGATGTGTGATCTGGTTGACGCAAAAGTCGGTGCGATCCTTGCTGCCCTGGAAGCATCGGGACAGAGCGACAATACGATTGTGATTTTCATGTCGGACCACGGCGAAATGCTGGGTGATCACGGCATTTACCTGAAAGGCCCGTATTTTTATGAGCCGGCCATACGCGTTCCGTTGATGCTGCGGCTACCCGGCCGCATCCGGCCGAAACGCTACAGCGACCTGATCGAAATGGTCGACCTCGCCCCAAGCCTGCTGGAGGCCTGTGGCATCGACAGATACAATGGCATGCAGGGCCGCTCCTTGTGGCCGTTGATGAATGGAGAGATCGAGGAGGGTACGCACCGGGACGACATCTATTGCGAATATTACAACGCCATGCCCTTTCACGACAATCCAACCGCCCAACTCACCATGCTGCGCACCGACCGGCATCGGCTTGTTGTCGACCACGCCAATGACACCGGTGAACTCTACGATCTGAAAGCCGACCCCAGCGAAGTCAGGAACCTGTGGAGCGACACAGCATCCATGCCGACAAAGGTCCGCATGCTCGAACGCCTGACCCACCGCATGGCCTTCACAGCCGACCCGCTGCCGCCGCGATTGACGGAGTGGTGAGCTGGGAGGGGGGGGCGCGGGCTAACGGGGCATATGGTGCGGGCAGAGGACTCGACTTTCAAGACTAAGGAATTGATATCAATAGGGCAGATAATTTCGATTTTCAGGATGTACCCATGTTCGTATCCTGGGAACAGCTTCACTTAATAAGTTCGAGTCCTGAACCAAGACTCGCCCCTTGAGAACAAAGCAATGGCGTTCACGTGGTCTTTTGTGCAGGCGTAACCCAACAGTTGGATTAGCGACAACCTATCAGCCCGCGATGGACCTGCAGCTGCACTTCGTAATGCCTGCCTGTTTAGGTGGCGGTGCGTCAATAGAAATGAGCCCCAGCTTCTTTTTCGTGACGCATACTTGAAGATTGCAACGTGCGCGTGTCGGGGTATGGTTTGGGGTAAGGCGTTAAGGGCTTCAAATCGAAGTAACGAACTCCTTTTGCATTGAAACAAATTCATGAAATATTCGGCACCTCATGGAGGGGCCGCTTTCTTCTTTGACTGATATTGAGATAAAGTGAAATGCATAGAGTTGAGATGTTGTGGACGTTGGAGAATTCTCTTATATTCGCCATGGGATAGGGGGTTGGCTATGAGCCGCAAATGCCATTTTGTTCTTGCGTTCTTTTTAGTTTCTTCGGGAGCTGCTGCAGCAAGTTGTGATCCCGCATTGTCGCCGATCGCCGATCCGGTTGAGCTGGCCTACCAGGACCGTGGTGGACGATGCGAGGGGCTGTATGTTCAAAACATTTCGACTTCTGGCCTGAGACTTATCGGCTATCACTTGGGACAACAAGGCGTGGTTAAGAATGCTCGCGTGCTGGAAATTCAGGCTGGCGGAAATGAGATTAAGCAGCTCAGAATATCGTCCACCCGACCGAGGCAATATTATCGAATGGACGCACAGTTCGACGGTGGGCGGTACCTGATGTCGCTGGATTTGGCCCGACTCCCGGAAATTAGGCTGAAACCTGAAGAGATGGCGGCGTTGTCATGTGTTGCAACATGTGGCACGTTGATGCCCACTCTGGTGCCCACCCGGCTTGGCGCGCGCGAGACGGCTAAAGAGCCCTTCATCATATTGCAAGCGAACAAAGACTTGTATGGTCTGAAAGTCGAGGTCACAGACCAGGCCACGAATGAAGTGATTTTCTCACAAGATTTGCTTGGCAGCGTTTTTTGGCAGGCGTGGCGTCCCGCCGAAATACCTGTGGGGCAATTCTTCAAGAGGTCTGAAGCAGTCGTGCTGAAGATCCGGTCGAGGGGGCGCGTAAAAGGTCAATTTGACACCGTTATGGCAGTCTTACGCCCATGATAGGCGTTGGGAGACATGCAGTGCACGGCTTCACTAGTCGAGTCGCGCAGGCGCCGATGTTGTGGATGATCATGATCCTAGTCCTTGGTCTGGCAGGTGTGCTGACCACCCAGTTGGTACCGGCGCCGGGCATCACTTTTGCCGTATCGGTCGGTGTGCGCTCTGTTGATATACGGCTTGGGGCAGAGGGCGCTGTTCTACGCGATATAGACGCCGTCGGCATTTTGGCCAACCTTAGAGGGGCATGGGGGACGGATCCGGTCAGCAACAATCTGATGGATCAAGACTCCCAAACGCCTCTATCCCAGGTTTTGCTCCGCGCATCGCATGATGGAGCAGCCAAAATGGAGACGCTGTTGATACAGGGCGCGGGCAGAATGAACTTGGCCTACCGTGCTCGCGAACATAGCTTGGATATCCGAGTGGTCGAAGATGCTGGCGCGCAAATCAGCTTTGGTTGGGAAGGACAGGTGGACGTGCGAGTTCCTGAGTGGCTATCTGGTCAAGGGGCCCAATCAGTCATCCTGCCGTCTGGCGAAATCGACGTCGCTCTGGATGCACCACAGATGCCAGCCAGTCTATCGGCCCCATTCCGAGTGCGGGGCATTCGGCTCGAAGTGATAGACGATAATGCATTCCAGGCATATGCGGTAAGCACAATCACTGACGGCCATCTGCAATTCTTTTCTTATGGAGTACCTCTAACAGAACGCATGCTGCATCCCGGCACCCTTCTGCGGTTCGACGGCCTAGACGCCACAGTTACGAATTTGACCGGGGATACCACGGCGCTCCGGTTGCAGTTGCATGGTAGGGCCGATGACGTGCAGCTTGGATATGGCTCTGTATTGAGCTCCATTCATCCTTCCGCATTTGAAAGTCTGGGTGCACTCTCAAGCGTGCGGGTGGCGCTTTCCACGTTATTGGGCGCACTCCTATCTTTGATCGGGGTGGCAGGTATCGGTGCCAAAACAGTCGGGCCGCCGGAAGATGCCGAGCCAGACGCGATTGCCGTCGCGCTGACAGAGAGTAAGCCAGAAGGAGCGTTCGAGGTGGCAGAAGCTGCTCTCGTTGAAGACGCAATGATAACCACTCCTGAAAGAGGCGAGAATGAAAGATGAGAGATTGGATTTTTGGGACGCTGGTCATGCTGTTCGTCGGCACATCTTTTGGGCTCTCGCCGACTAAGGCGCAAGAGGCTGAGGTGCCGAGGGACCTAGTCGTCATGATCAACGCTCAAAGCCCAAATGGCCAGAGTGTTCAGGGCGCTGGGGTGATAGTCGGATATGGCAACGATGGTTTGGCCTTCATCGCGACGGCGCGACATGTCGTACACAGCCCGTTTGTCAATCTCGGGATTGAGGTCAGACATATCTCTGCCCCAGACAGCCCAATTCCCGCCAGCCTTGTGAAATTTGATTTCAACAAGGACCTAGATCTGGCAGTTATTTCGGCGGCGTTGCCAGCGCGACGCGCGTCGATGCGCGTTGGCAGTCTTCTCAAGGCGCCAGAGGTCGGCGATAATGTAAAGCTCATAGGTCAAACCGGCGGCGTGCCATGGGCTGAATCGCCAACGTCGGAAAAGGTTGGGATAAGCAAACCGGGGCGCATTGCTGTACAGAGTAGCTATGGCGGACCTGGTCTGTCAGGTGGAGCCGCATTGGATGATAGCGGACGTGTCTTCGGTATTGCGCTGACCGATGATGGCTTTATAGTGACAGTTCTACCCATCTCTGAGATCGCTAAAGAATTGGCGCAACACTACATTCCCTTCATGATAGAGGAGGGCAAGAAGCGTATAAATCCGCTCGACGTCGTGGATGAAAAGGAGCGCTTGATCGTCGCACTCTCAAGTGGGCAATTTGAACAATTGGCCAGCTTTCAGAATAATAAAAAAACGGCATTGTTAACTGAAAGCATACTTGCAGAGGACAAAACCGTCCGAAATTTGTTTTTCTTGAGAGCTAAACAAGATGAAGCCCTCAATTGGTTCAGGGAGCTAATTCGAAGCGGCCTAAATCCAAATTTTATTGCAAGATCACCTGATGGGCGCGGTGCATTATACTATGCGCTTGCAAATAATAATATTGATTTGGCAATTGTTATGCTCGAGGAAGGGGCGTCCCCACATGTTTACCAGGCTTTGTGGGGGAATGAAACGAGTGCAGTTTCGCTATTGAATCCTCTCGACTGGATATCGCGATTGTCAGCTTCTCAAGAAGAAAAGCGGAAATTGGTTCTGGCGATGGTCGATGCTGGATTGGCTGCGCTTGTTCGAAGTCCTAAGGGGGATTATGCTTTTAAGGACCGAGAATTTGAGAAGAACCTTAAATTACTAGAATATGTCGGGGTTCCGTTAGAAAAAGTCGATGCGCTATTGCGCCATAATCCACGATGTGAACTGTTTTCAGATGAGATGGGAGTAGATTGGTGCGTAGAAGTAGAAAAGGTCCCAAATTACATCGAAGATATATCAGGTGGGGGCGATAACCTAACTAAAGGGTTTCTTATCGGCAAGTTTATTGGAATATATAATGGAAATATGTACTTCTATGCAATTGGAGCGCACGGAGAATGGAACGGCAATCCAGCAAGTTTAGCAATAGTGTCTCAAGGAAGAGATAGCGTAACTCTTTACCGATATAGTGGAAATGCAGCAGGACTCGGGCATTGTTCGCGATTGCGTGATCGGGCCGCAGGGCGCGAAGTCGGCGATTTCAAGGATTCTGATAGAAATGCTAGCTGTTGGAGAAGGGCTACTTTGAGTAGAACATTTGGGGAGCCAGGCTATGACTACTACTGGGACCAATCCTATTATTGCAGAAATGGCAGTGTCGACTATGCAACTATCGAAGCGGTGCGAAGTGGAGGCACGGCTTGGAATGATGTCAGTGAAGAGGTGCGGATGGCTGGGAGAGTACCTTGCTAGTGGATTGATCGAGACACAAGGGTCCTGAAGGGATTCCGTTGTTTTTAGGTTGTGCGAAGATGTGGAGTGCGCACCGGGATCACCTTTAAGAAAAGTGAAGTACGGTAGTTGGTATGGACGCCCCCAACGACTTCAAAATGAGCCATGCTGGGTTGTGTCAAAGCAAAACAGTGGAGGAGACGTCGGTGACCAATATTACAACAATCGGGTTGGATTTTGCAAAGTCGAATTACGGTGACGCCTTACTAAATCACTTATTTAGTCGTCCGTGAAGAATCCCTAACCATCTGAATTCACTGATGGAACGAAGCTTTCAAAGTATTCGTTTTTGCAAGATATCGGGTTCTTTGGTGCGGTTTCCTTGCAATTTGATTTGTGCTTTGTG